>NZ_VOQU01000004.1:0-302586 GCF_008121565.1 Comamonas sp. Z3 | reverse complement strand
CGGTTTCGCCAAAAACGCCACCCTGACTTCAGCCAATGCTGAAGTCAGGCATTGCGGCAGCAAGACGAGCGCAGCGATGGGTGGCGGTTTCGCCAAAAACGCCACCCTGACTTCAGCCAATGCTGAAGTCAGACATTGCGGCAGCAAGATGAGCGCAGCGATGGGTGGCGGTTTCGCCAAAAACGCCACCCGGATTCCGGCAGTTGCCGAATCCAGGCCAGCTTTGCCGTCCTGCACCTGTGCCGTTCTGAAAATCGCCCCTTGTCGGGCGATTTTTCTTTGACCAATTTTTCAGGGTTGCCTATGACATCCAGGTCCGTACCATCCCGCAACTCAGCGCAGGAGGCTGCCGAGTCCATTCAGTTCGAGCCTGAGTTCATCTCCGGCTTGCGCGAGATCTTTGAAACGCGCGTGGCCTTCAATCAGACGATCGGTCTGAAGATCGGCGAGATCACGCCGACGCTGGTGCAGGGGCATATCGCCATGCGTCCTGATCTGATCGGACATTCGGCCTACCAGCGCATTCATGGCGGCGTGATCAGCGCCGGCCTGGATTCCATGGGCGGATTGGCTGTGATGGCGGCCATTGCGGCCAAGCATATGGACGATACGCCGGCGCAAAGACTGCATCGGTTTTCCCGGCTGGGAACGATCGATCTGCGTGTGGACTATATGCGCCCTGGAATCGGCAAGGAGTTTCTGCTCACCGCCAGAGTGCTGCGCCTGGGCTCACGGGTGGCGAATACCCAGATGGAGTTTATGTCCGTGGACGGCGAGTTGCTGTCTACCGGCACGGCCGCCTATATCGTCTCTTGACGCTGTTCAGAAAAGAGTGCGTCTGGCGCCTGCGAAATATGGGGTAGAGATCGAAATGCGTAAAAACAAGGCAAGTGAACGCTTGCCCGGATGCAGCCAGATCTTTCATTGTGTGAGATCAGGCAATGCATGCAAGTAACTGAAACTTGTGAAAGCTTTGCTTACCGTTATTGCGAGATAAGGGCAAATGTTGCTGCTTATGCTGCATAGGATGGCGTTTTCTGACTAGGAGATTCCTGCCATGGCTGTGCAAAACCCGTTCTTCGGCAAACGTGAAAACGATAGCTTTCCTCCACGCAATTCCGTCACCGGGCTTTCGACAGCGAATAGCGCTGCGACATCGGGTGCCAGCTCTTTGAGCAGTGCAGGCCTTGGCACGGCGCCTTCCAGCTCCATGCGCGCCTCCGCGGCCCCCGCTGCGCCTGTGGCAGAGGAAAGCGGTGGCAGCAAGCTGACCGTGGGCCCCAACATCAAGCTCAAGGGCGTGGAGATCACGGACTGCGACACCCTGGTGGTGGAAGGAACGGTCGAGGCGACCATGAATTCCCGCGTCATCAAGATCGCCGAGCAGGGTGCTTTTCATGGCACGGCCGAGATCGATATCGCAGAAATCCATGGCAAGTTCGACGGCTCGCTCACCGTCCGTGAAAAGCTGGTGATCTATGGCTCTGGCAAGGTCAGCGGCAAGATCCGCTATGGCAAGGTGGTGATCGAAGAGGGCGGGGAGCTGACAGGGCAGATCGAGGCAGGAACCAGCTCCAGCAACAGCAGTGCCGGCAGCACCTCCGCTTCGGCCTGGAGCAAGAGCAGTGCCGCCAGCACGGCGACGGCTGCAGCCAGCAGCAGTGAAACCTCGGGTAGCGCTGCAGTCGCCTGAATCTCTGCGCACAGCCCATGAAAAAAGCGACCTTCAGAGGTCGCTTTTTTCATGCGCGATGGCGTGGATCAGCTCTTGGCGGCCGCCTGAGCCTGGATTTTTTCGCGCCAGGCGCGCGTCTGCTCGGTATCCGGCAGAGACTGGGGCTTGCCGGTGGCATCAATGGCCACATAGGTCAGACGGGCTTCGGTCACCTTCACATATTTGCCCTGGTCGGAAAAACGCTCGGCAAAGACCTCCACATCCACAGCGACCGAGGTGCGGCCTACATGCTGCACGCCAGCGTAAAAGGACAGAATGTCGCCCACGCGCACGGGTTGCTTGAAGATGAATTCGTTGACGGCCACGGTCACCATGCGGGTGTGGCTGATGCGCTGCGGCAGCACCGAGCCTGCCAGGTCCACCTGCGCCATGACCCAGCCACCGAAGATGTCGCCATTGGCATTGACATCGGCAGGCATGGGCACGACTTTGAGAACCAGTTCCTTGTCGGCGGGCAGGGCAACGCTGGGAAGGTCGGGCGAACGGGGGGGCATGGAAATCTGTGACACGAATGTAAAGGTGTAATTGTCCCTCAACATCGGGTTTCTACCATGTCAACGGGAGAAAGCCACTAGCGACGGTTCGGGCAAGTAAGTAGGGGGTAACTATGGGACGGTGTTTGTGGTGGATCTGTGGATGCCTGAGTGTCATGCTGACGGCCTGCAGCAGCCATCCGGTAAAAGCCCCAATGTCGGGAAGCGGCGACGTGTCTCCACAACGCCGATCAAGCCGCTGGTACAGGCCATGCAGCCATCTTGCCATCCGGAGCCCTTGACCGGTGCAGCGGCACTGGGGGGCGTTCAGCAAGCTGTCTCCGCGGCAGGCCTTGCAGACTGCCCCTGACCGGGCGTGCGCAAAGCCGCTTTCCCGCAGGGTTGGAGCGAAATCGGGCGATTTCTGCACACTGTCTCTTGCTTGCACCTCGGTGCAAGCGGCGAGCCATCGCTTCGAACTCATCCCGATTGCGCTCCAACGCGGCTGCGTAGAGATCGTCAACATGTTCTTAAGGCCGTCAGCGAGCAGCGCGATGGCATGGTTCTGCTGCATGCCGGTTTCAATGAGCAGGGGTTTCTGTCATGGCCGCGCGAGGCCAGCTTCTTCAAGGCCTGCGGTGCTGGCCCGTATGACAGACAGTTGCTGCAGCCCTTCACCCTGGTCTGGGTGAGCGCGAAAGTGACGGGACAGGCAGAATTAGCAGGTACCCAGATTCCCGTCATAGAAATAGACGCCCTCTACCGCGGCTCCGACTGCCAGCAGGGCGACACAGCCCCACAATGCGTTCACAGTTACCTGCAACCCCTGAAGAAGCCGCAGTAGCGGCAAACCAGTCAGACGGCGCCACACTGCGTCGCCTCTTTCCCTATATCTGGCGCTACAAATGGCATGCGCTGGCAGCGCTGGTGTTCATGATCTGCGCCAAGCTGGCCAACGTGGGCGTGCCCATCTTGCTCAAGCATCTGGTCGATGCGCTGGATATCAAGCCCGGGCAGGCGCAGGCCGTGCTGGTGGTCCCCGTGGGTCTGCTGGCGGCCTATGGATTGCTGCGCTTTTCCTCCACCATGTTCACCGAGTTGCGGGATCTGGTCTTTTCCAAGGCCACGCAGGGGGCATCGCGCTCGATCGCGCTGTCGACCTTCGAGCATCTGCATGCCCTGAGCCTGCGTTTTCATCTGGAGCGTCAGACCGGTGGCATGACGCGCGACATCGAGCGCGGCGTGCGCAGCACCGAGTCGCTGATCTCGTATTCGCTCTACTCCATACTGCCCACGCTGATTGAGATGGCCCTGGTGCTGGGCATTCTGGCCGTGCGTTTCGACATCTGGTTTGCCGTTATCACGCTGGCGGCGCTGGTGTTCTATATCGGCTTCACGGTTACCGTGACGGAATGGCGCACCCGCTTCAGAAAAGAGGCCAATGCCCAGGAGTCGGCGGCCCATACCAAGGCCATTGACTCGTTGCTGAATTACGAGACCGTCAAGTACTTCAACAACGAGCAGTTCGAGTCCGCACGCTATGACGAGAACCTCGAAAACCTGCGCCGCGTGCGGCTCAAGAGCCAGACCACGCTGTCCATGCTCAACTGCGGCCAGCAGCTCATCATAGGTGCTGCGCTAGTGGCCATTCTGTGGCGGGCCACGCAGGGCGTGGTCGACGGCAGGCTGACGCTGGGCGATCTGGTCATGATCAACGCCTTCATGATTCAGCTGTACATCCCGCTGAATTTCCTGGGCGTCATCTACCGCGAGATCAAGCAGAGCCTGACCGACCTGAACCGCATGTTCACGCTTATGGACAAGGAGCGCGAAGTGTCCGATGCGCCAGGCGCCCAGCCCTTGCAGATCGACAATCCTCCGCCCGAAGTGCGATTCGAGAATGTGCAGTTCGCCTACGATAGCGCGCGCCCCATCCTGCACGATGTGAGCTTCACCATTCCTGCAGGCAAGACCGTGGCCGTGGTCGGGCCCTCGGGTTCGGGCAAGAGCACGCTGGCGCGTCTGCTGTTTCGCTTCTATGACGTGCAGGGCGGTCATGTGCGCATTGCCGGGCAGGACATCCGCACGGTGACCCAGAGCAGCGTGCGGCACTGCGTGGGCATCGTTCCGCAGGACACGGTGCTGTTCAACGACACGGTGGCCTACAACATTGCCTATGGGCAACCGGGCGCCACGCAGGAGCAGGTGGTTGCAGCGGCCAAGGCCGCACGCATCCATGACTTCATCGAGCGCACGCCCCAGGGCTATGCCACGCGAGTGGGCGAGCGCGGCCTCAAGCTCTCGGGCGGTGAAAAGCAGCGTGTGGCCATCGCGCGCACCCTGCTCAAGAATCCGCCGATTCTGATCTTCGACGAGGCGACTTCGGCACTGGACAGCGCCAACGAGCGTGCCATCCAGAACGAGCTGCGCAGCGCGGCGCAGGGCAAGACCTCTCTGGTCATTGCCCACCGCCTGTCCACCGTGGTCGAAGCGCATGAAATCCTGGTCATGGACAGCGGCCGCATCATCGAGCGCGGCACGCACGAGGAGCTGCTGGCCGCCGGAGGACGTTACTCCAGCATGTGGAATATGCAGCTCAACCAGGCGGAGTCATCGGAGATTCCCGCCTGACTGCGGTCACCTTTCGCCAGACGTTTGATAAGCCACCTTCGGGTGGCTTTCTTTTTGACTTCTTTGCTGATATGTATACATGTTGATAGGTGCTTACCCTTGTATTTGCTATTTAATCGCTGATTTTTTGATTTTTATGTATACATTTCTTCCGTCTACCAAGAACTAATTGCCCCGCGAGACATGCCACCCTCCATTGCCACCGCTGCTGCAGCGGAAGAAAACCATTCCCAGGTCGTGAAGGCGCAGCTGCAGCTGCGCGAAATGATTCTTGCCGGCGAGATGGCAGCCGGCGAGCGCATCTCCGAGCTGGTGCTGGCCGAGCGTCTGGGTATCTCCCGTACTCCCATACGTGCAGCGCTGATGCGGCTGGAGCAGGAGGGCATGCTGGAAGCCACGGCTGGCGGGCGCGGCTACAAGGTGCGCGTGCTGTCCGAAGCCGATGTGTCGGACGCCATCGAGCTGCGCGGCACGCTGGAAGGTCTGGCGGCGCGCATGGCAGCCGAGCGCGGGGTGGATGAAGCCCTGCTGGTGCGGGCCACGCGCTGTCTCGATGCCATCGACCGTGTGCTGGATGCCCAGAACTGGGGCGACGAAGCGTTTTCCGCCTATGTGGCCTTGAACTCCGAATTTCACGACATCCTGCTGGAGATGTCGGGCAGCAGCTTCATGCAGCGCGAGCTGGAGCGGGTCAAGCGTCTGCCCTTTGCCTCCCCCTCGGGCTTTGTGGTGGCCGACTCCGAGTCTCCGCGCGCGCTTCGCAGCCTGATCCTGGCCCAGGAGCAGCACCGTGAAGTGATTGACGCTATCGAGCACCGCGAAGGGGCGCGTGCCGAGGCGCTGATGAAAGAGCACTCGCGCATTGCGCGGCGCAATCTGCGCGAAGCCATGCGCTCGCCCGAGACCACACGCGTACCCGGTGCGCAACTGATTCGCGCCAGCCGCTGAGGGCCGGGCTGCCGCGCCGCAGGCTGCGCCCGGATCAGAACCCCCGACCAATAGATACAAGGAGACATCCACGATGAACCATCAGGAACAAGCCATTTATCCCCGCAACACATGGTATGTGGCGGCCACCGCAGCCGAGGTCACGGACAAGCCGCTGGGGCGCCAGATCTGTGGCGAGCGCATGGTTTTCTACCGCGCCCTGGAAGGCAAGATGGCCGCCGTCGAAGACTTCTGTCCGCATCGTGGTGCACCGCTATCACTGGGCCGCGTCTGTGAAGGCAAGCTGGTCTGTGGCTATCACGGGCTGGAGATGGGCTGCGACGGCAGGACGGTTGCCATGCCCGGCCAGCGCGTGCGCGGCTTTCCTGCCATCAAGAGCTATCCGGTGGAAGAGCGTTACGGCTTTGTCTGGGTATGGCCGGGCGACAAGGATGCGGCCGATGCAGCGCTGATCCCGGATCTCCAATGGCATGACAGCCCCGAGTGGGCCTATGACGGCGGCCTGTTCCACATCAAGGCCGACTATCGCCTGATGATCGACAACCTCATGGACCTGACCCATGAGACCTATGTGCATGCCAGCAGCATCGGTCAGGCCGAGATCGACGAGACGCCCTGCAAGACTGAAGTCATAGGCGACAGCGAAGTGGTCACCAGCCGCTTCATGGAGAACATCGAGGCGCCTCCGTTCTGGAAGATGGCTCTGCGCAGCAATGGTCTGGCCGATGACGTGCCTGTGGACCGCTGGCAGGTCTGCCGCTTCACCCCTCCCAGCCATGTGCTGATCGAGGTGGGTGTGGCACATGCCGGCAAGGGCGGTTATGACGCCGCGGACGAGCACAAGGTCTACAGCATGGTGGTGGACTTCATCACGCCCGAGACCGATGGCAGCATGTGGTACTTCTGGGGCATGGCGCGCAAGTTCAACCCCGGCGATGCATCGGTGACGGCAGCCATCAAGCAGGGCCAGCACAAGATCTTCAGCGAAGACCTGGAGATGCTGGAGCTGCAGCAGCGCAATCTCGAGGACTATCCGCAGCGTCAGCTGCTCAAGCTCAATATCGATGCTGGCGGCGTGCAGTCGCGCAAGATCATCGAGCGCCTGATCGACGAGGAAAAAAACGAGTCGGGCGTTGCGGCGCTGGCTTGAGCGGCGGCAGGCAGGGGCAGATCATGTCTTTAGATGGAGTAATCTTGCAGCTCCCCGAATCGGAGTCAGCGCTGTCCATAGTCAGCGCTGCCCTTGCTACGCTGCTGCATGGAATCGCCCACCACACCCAACCCGCTTTCCCTGGATCTCTACGACCAGCCAGGTCATCTGATTCGACGCGCCCAGCAGATTGCTGCGCTGCTGTTTCGAGAAGTGCTGGGCCCCGATGTGACGCCGGTTCAATACGCCATCCTGCGCATGCTGCAAGAGTCTCCGGGCATCGACCAGGTGACGCTGGCGCGTCTTGTCGCGCTGGACAACTCGACCACGGCCGATATCGCTGCGCGTCTGGAAAGCAAGGGCTGGATTCATCGCGAGCTGCTGCCAAGGCGTCAGCGCCGTTTGAGTCTGACCACCGAGGGCGAAGCCATGCTGGCCGCGTTTGTGCCCAATGTCTACGAGCTGCAGCAGCGCATGCTTTCCGCGCTGGAGCCCGAGGAGCAGGCGGAGTTCAAGCGTCTGCTGCGCAAGTTCGTGCAGTTGCACGACAGCACTGAAGCCGGCGAGCAAGCCGTGATCAACGGCTAGCAGCCCGTTCTGGCTCGGCGGCTTCACCACGATCAAGCCGGCCAGCGCCGCCGGTGAACCGGCACGACTAGGGAATTCACTTGTGCTGGATCAAGAGTTCATTCAGTAAACTGAATGTGATTCAGTATGCTGAATGAATGATAAAAAACAAGGAGACAACGATGGAACAGGATTTGCGCGCGCATCTGGACCAGCGGCCCATGACGACCTTCCAATGGTCGGTCATCGCGGTATGCATGGCCCTGAACATGATTGATGGCTTTGACGTGCTGGTGATGGCCTTCACGGCTTCGGCGGTGTCCGGGCACTGGAAGCTCAGCGGCTCGGAGCTGGGCTTTTTGCTCAGTGCCGGCCTCTTCGGCATGGCCGCAGGTTCGCTGCTGCTGGCGCCCATGGCCGACAAGCTGGGGCGCCGTCCCCTGATCCTGCTGTGCCTGGCCGTGTCCGGGCTGGGCATGCTGGCTTCGGCCTGGAGCCAGACGCCGGCGCAGCTTGCGGTGCTGCGCGTGATCACGGGCCTGGGCGTGGGCGGCATTCTGGCGTGCAGCAACGTGATTGCCAGCGAATATGCCTCGCTGCGCTGGCGCAGTCTGGCGGTCACGCTGCAATCGACCGGCTATGCGCTGGGCGCGACCATCGGCGGCAGTATCGCGGTCTGGCTGCTCGCGCACCATGGCTGGCGCTCCGTCTTCATGTTTGGCGGCTTTTCCACGCTGGCGGTACTGGTTCTGGCCTGGTTTGCCTTGCCGGAGTCAATGGACTTTCTGCTGGTCAAGCGGCCCGCCAATGCGCTGCAGCGTCTCAATGCACTGATCCGCAAGATGGGCCTGCCCGCACTGGGCTCCCTGCCTCAGGCCGTGGTGGCAGGCAGCGGTGAAAGCAAGCGCATGGGGCCTTTGCAGCTGCTGTCTCCCAAGCTGCTGCGCCCCACGGTGCTGGTCTGGCTGTCCTTCTTCTCGGTGATGTTCGGCTTCTATTTCGTGATGAGCTGGACTCCCAAGCTGCTGGCGGCCTCGGGCCTGACGCCCGAGCAGGGCGTGACCACGGGCGTGCTGCTGAGCCTTGGCGGCATTCTGGGCGCGACCTTGCTGGGTCTGCTGGCGGCGCGCTTTGCGATTCACCGTGCGCTGGCGGTCTTCATGCTGGTGACGGCAGTGCTGCTGTGCTTTCTGGTGGGCAGCTCCGGTGCGCTGTGGATGTCGTATACGCTGGCCTTCCTGATCGGCGTGTTCGTGAATGCCTGCGTGGCCGGCCTCTATGCGATTGCGCCGGTGGTCTACGGCAGCGATGTGCGCGCCACCGGCGTGGGCTGGGGCATCGGCATCGGTCGCATCGGGGCGATTGTGTCGCCGCTGGTGGCTGGCGGCCTGCTGGATGCGGCCTGGTCGCCCGATCAGCTGTACCTGGGTTATGGCATGGCGTTTGTCCTGGCTGCCGTCATCGTGTCCATGCACCGCATTGCCGGCCCGCAGGTCGCGCACAGGCGCGCCACGTCCGAAACAGTGGCCGCTCATTGACCAGGGAGACTTCGATGAACCAGATTTCTCACACCATGAGCGCAGCCGCGCCTGCCTTTCCGCTGGACCAATGGTACGTCGCGGGCTTTGCCTGGGAACTGAAGGACCTGCCGGTGGCGCGTACCTTGCTGGGTCAGCCGGTGGTCCTGTTCCGCACGGAAGATGGCCGGGTCGCGGCGCTTGAGGATCGCTGCTGCCACCGCGAGCTGCCGCTGTCCTGCGGCACGGTGGAAGCTGCGGGTCTGCGCTGCGGCTACCATGGCCTGCTCTTCAGCCATGAGGGGCAGTGCCTCGAAATACCGGGCCAGGAACGGATTCCGACCAAGGCCTGCGTGAAGTCCTTCGAGCTGCGCGAGCGCGACCAGATTCTCTGGATCTGGATGGGCGCGACACCGGATTCCGTGCCTGGCACGGAGCCGCCGGCCTATGCCGTGCACAGCGACCCGCAATATCGTTTTGGCGGTGGCGTGTACCACTACGACGCTCCGTATCAGCTGATTCACGACAACCTGCTGGACCTGAGCCATCTGGGCTATGTGCACCTCAAGACCATCGGCGGCAACGCCCGCGTGCATATGAACGCGGATCTCAAGGTCAGCCAGGACGGGGACAGCGTGAAGGTGGTGCGCTGGATGCCGGATTCGGACCCACCACCCACTTATGCACAGGCCTGGCCTTTTCAGGGCCGCATCGACCGCTGGCAGGAAGTGGAGTTTCATCCCTCGCATGTGCGCATCTGGACCGGTGCCATGGATGCGGGCCAGGACAGACTGGACAACCCGGCGCGCGAAGGATTCCATATGCGCGGCTTTCACGGCGTGACGCCGGAGACGGAGACCAGCGCGCATTACTTTTGGACGATTGCGACCAATCCGCATCCGCAGATGCAGGACACGACACAGCTGGTGATCGATCAGACGGCTGCCACCTTCGAGGAAGACAAGGTGGTCATCGAAGCCCAGTTCCGCAACCAGCAGCGGTTTGGTCCACGTGCCGTGGTGGATATCCACGTGGATGTGGGGCCCAACCGTGCGCGGCGCGTGATTGAGCGGTTGCGCCAGGCCGGCGCGCAAGCCTCGCAGGCGGTGGCCTAGCGACGCACAAGCAAAAGAGAAGTACCCGAGATGAAGACTGAAACCACGTTCGAGGTGCGCATTGCGCACAAGCAGGAGCAGGCAGCCGGTATCTGCAGCCTGGAATTGCGGGCTCTGGAAGGCGCCAGACTGGCGCCGTTCAGCGCCGGCTCGCACATCGATGTGCACCTGCCTGGTGGGCTGGTGCGCCAGTATTCGCTGAGCAACGATCCCGCCGAGCTGGATCGCTATGTGATTGCCGTGCTGCGCGAGCCCGCCTCGCGCGGTGGCTCGGCAGCTGTGCATGAGCAGCTGCAGGCCGGCCAGCAGATCACCATCAGCCACCCGCGCAACCATTTCGAGCTGCATGCACCGGCCCGCAAGCATTTGCTGCTGGCAGGCGGCATTGGCATCACGCCGATTCTGGCCATGGCGCGCAAGCTGGCGCATGACGGTGCGGAGTTCGCCTTGCACTACTGTGGCCGCTCGCGCGAGCGCATGGCGTTTGCCCAGACCATCGAGACTGCGCAATGGGCTGACAAGGCGCAGATCCATGTGGATGACGTGAATGGAAAGTCGTCGCTGGGTTTGAGCGAATTGCTGCAGCAAAGAGAGCAGGGTCAGCATCTGTATGTGTGCGGACCCAAGGGCTTCATGGACGCCGTGCTCGACACGGCGCGAGCGGCGGGCTGGCCTGCCGAGCAACTGCACTACGAGTTCTTTGCCGCCGAAGTGGAGCACCGCGACGACGACGAGAGCTTCGAGGTGGAGGTCGCCAGCAGTGGCCAGGTGGTGCGCGTCACGCCGGCGCAGACCGTGGTGCAGGCGCTGGAGTCCATCGGCGTCTGCGTGCAGACCTCGTGCGAGCAGGGCGTCTGCGGCACCTGCCTGACGCGCGTCATCTCGGGCGAGCCCGATCACCGCGATATGTATCTGACCGAAGACGAGCAGGCGGCCAACGACCAGTTCCTGCCCTGCTGCTCGCGCGCCAGGTCGGGCCGCCTGGTGCTGGATCTGTGATGCAGGGATGGGGGCGGGCTTTGACCATGCGCAGGCATGGCTGGCGCAGCATGCTCAAAATGGGCACTTTCCATGAAAGCGCTGTGTGAAGCCAGAGCGCCGCGTTCCCGCCATGAAGCCTGCCCTGCTAGTTCTGAACCTCCAGGTCCCCGCCCATCTGCAGCAGATGGAGCAGACCTTTGCCGACTTTGATGTGATCTATGCGCCCGAGGCCGATCAGGCCGAGGCCGCAATCGCCGCCCACGGAACGCGCGTGCAATGCGTGTGCACGATTGGCGCGACGGGCCTGTCTGCCGCGCAGATGCAGCGCATGCCCGGGCTGTCGCTGGTCTGCGCCATGGGTGCGGGCTACGAGAACATCGACGTGGCCCATGCCAAGGCGCACGGGATTGCCGTCGGCAACGGCGTGGGGACGAACGACGACTGCGTGGCCGACCACGCCATGGGTCTGCTGATCGCCGCGGTGCGCGGCATCGTCAAGCTGGACAAGGCCACGCGTGCCGGCATCTGGCGCTCGGCCCTGCCGCTGCCGGCCAATGTCTCGGGCAAGCGCCTGGGCATCGTGGGACTGGGCCAGATCGGCGCCAAGATCGCCAGGCGCGCAGCTGCCTTCGACATGCCCGTCGGCTATCACAACCGCAAGCCGCGCGAGGGAGTCGAGCACCAGTACTTCGACGATCTGCTGGCGCTGGCCACCTGGGCCGATGTGCTGCTGGTGGCCACGCCGGGCGGCGCGGGCACGCGCCATCTGATCAATGCCGAGGTGCTCGACGCACTGGGCGAAAAAGGCGTGCTGGTGAATATCGCGCGCGGCTCGGTGGTCGATACCGCAGCGCTGGCCGAAGCCGTGCGCGCAGGCCGTCTGGCCGGTGCCGGACTGGATGTCTACGAAAGCGAGCCGCTGCCGCCGCAGGAACTGATCGATCTCGACGCCGTGGTGCTGACGCCCCATGTGGGCGGCTGGTCGCCCGAGGCGGTGCAGAACTCGGTAGACCGCTTCATCGCCAATATGCGCTGCCATCTGGATGGCAAGCCCTTGGTCTCGCCCATCTGAGTGCTATTGAATTGAAAGCTTATTGCGCTTGATATTGTTGTATTTCAATATGATTTTACTTTGAAATTCACTTATATCAAGCGCTTATAGCTTTGATATTCATAGCAATAAGAAATCCCCGCGCAGATTGCTCTGGCGGGGATTTTTACTATCTGCGGCGTCATGAAGCTGGCGCGGACCAAACCAGTGACACCAAGCAAGGGCCGCCCCGCAGCGAGGGTGTCGTCCCCCTCCCGAAGAGAGAGGGGGAAGCCGCGGGGCCGCCTAGGCGTAGCGGCTCAGGGGGAGCTTATTTCTGGCTGGCGGCAATGGCTTTTTCGGCCTTGTCGACCAGCGGTGCGCCGATCTGGCTCTTCCACTTGTCGTAGACGGGGCGGGTGGCCTTGACAAAGGCTTCGCGCTCGGCGGCGTTAGGCGTGGTCACGGTCACGCCCAGGCCGGCCAGGTCCTTGAGCAAGGGCTTGTCGGCCTCGACCAGGCCCTTGCGTGCAATGGCGATTTCTTCCTTGGCGGCATCCAGCGCGGCCTGTTTGACGATGGCCTGGTCGGCAGGCGTCCAGCTGGCCCAGACGTCCTTGTTGACGACGAAGATCAGCGGGTCGTTCATATAGCCCCACATGGTCAGATGCTTCTGGCCCACGGACTGCAGCTTGGCCGCCATGTACACGCCGATGGGGTTCTCCTGGCCGTCCACGGCGCCGCTGGCCATGGCCGGCTGGGCATCGGCCCAGCTCATCTGCGTGGGGTTGGCGCCCAGGGCCGTGAAGGTGTCCAGGAACAGGGGCGAGCCCACGACGCGGATCTTCATGCCCTTGAGGTCGGCAGGCGTCTTGATGGCGTGCTTGGAGTTGGATATTTCGCGGTAGCCGTTCTCACCCCAGGCCAGAGGCACCACGCCGCCTTTTTCCAGGGTCTTGAAGATTTCCTGGCCCACTTCGCCCTGGGTCACGGCATCCACGGCCTTGAAGTTGGGGAAGAGGAAGGGCATGGAGAACAGGTTCAGCGACTTGACCTGGGGCGACCAGTTGATGGTCGAGCCCACGGCCATGTCGATCACGCCCTGGCGCAGCGCGGAGAACTCACGCGTCTGGTCGCCCTGCACCAGCGAGGTGCCGGGGTAGAGCTTGATGTTGATGCGGCCCTGGGTGCGCTCGCGCACCTTGTCGGCCCACAGCTCGCCGCCCTTGCCCCAGGGGAAGGCCGTGCCCAGCACCAGGGACATGCGGTATTCGCTCTTGTACTTGGCCTGTGCCATGGCCATGGGCGATGCAAAGGCCAGAGCGGCGGCAGTGGCCACGGCGGATGCGAGGAAGGTACGAAGTTTCATATGGTTTGTCTCCCTTTTAGAAACGAAAGAACTGGAAAGCAGGAATGAGCAGTTGCGGCCTCCAGTGCCGCAACTGCTGGAATCAATAGCCCATCTTTGCGGGCAGCCACAGAGCGAGCTGCGGGAAGGCAATGACCAGAATCATCACGACGAACATGGACAGCAGCATCCAGCCTACCCAGCGCACGGTGGACTCCATGCGCACGCCCGCGATGCGGCAGCTGACCATCAGGTTCACGGCCAGCGGCGGCGTGAACTGGCCCAGTGCCACCTTGAGCGTGAGGATCACGCCAAACCAGACGGGGTCCCACTGGTAGTGATTCATGATGGGCAGCAGCAGTGGTACAAAGATCAGGAAGATCGAGATTCCGTCCAGGAACATGCCCACGGTGATCAGCAGCAGGATCAGCAGACCCAGCACGCCGTATTCGCCGAGACCGGAATTCACGATGGCATTGGCCACCGGATCGATCACGCCCAGTGTGGACAGCGAGAAGGCAAAAATGCCGGCCAGCGACACCACCAGCAGGATCACGGCCGACAGCTCGCCCGCTTCGCGCAGAATCGGGAAGAGGTCGCGCACGCCGATAGTGCGGTGAATCACCATGCCGACGAACAGCCCGTAGAACACGGCAACCACGGCGGCCTCGGTGGGGGTGAACCAGCCCATGCGCATGCCGCCCAGGATCAGCACCGGAGCTGCCAGGCCCCAGGAAGCCTCGCGCAGGCTCTTCCAGAACAGCGGGCGGGGCATGGAGGCTTCGAGCGCGCCCATCTTGTGCTTGCGCGACATCCACACGGCGGGAATGATGAGCGCGATACCCGCCAGCACGCCGGGAATCATGCCGGCCGCGAACAGGGCCGGCACCGAAGCACCGGGCACCAGCACCGAGTAGATGATGAAAGCCACCGAAGGCGGAATCAGAATGTCCGTCGCTGCGGCCGCTCCGACCACGCTGGCCGAGAAGCTCTTGGGATAGCCGGCGCGGCTCATGGCGGCAATCATCACGCCGCCCACGGCCGCCGCATTGGCCGGTCCGGAGCCGGAGATGCCGCCCAGGAACATGGCCACGGCGATCGCCACCAGCGGCAGCATGCCGGGGCCGCGGCCCACGATGGCCACGGCAAAGTTCACCAGCCGCAGGGCAACGCCCGAGCGATCGAAGATGGAGCCCACGAGCACGAACATGGGAATCGCCAGCAGCGGATACTTGCCCAGCCCGGCATAGAAATTCTGCGGCACGGCCAGCAGGCCGAACCACTGCGTATCGGCATTGGCCAGGGCAATCGCGGCCGCACCGGCCAGACCGAGGGCCGTGCCTATGGGCACGCCGATGAACATCAGGCCCAGAAAGGCCACGAACAGCAAGGTGGCGATCATGCGATCTCCTTGCTGTGGTCTTTTTCCACGGGCTCGTCAGGGAAGGCGCCGGGCTTGCCCTGGCGGATGAACAGGCCGACGGCGCGCAGCGTGATCAGGGCCGAGACCACGGGCAGCCAGATCGAATACCACCACTGCGGCACGCCGATGCCGGGCGAGGTTTCCTCGAAGCGGAAGTCGTCCCAGACCACGCGCACGCTGAGCACGGCAATGATGGCAAACAGCAGCGCCACCATCAGCGAGCCGAAACGGGCCAGAGCCTTGCGGCGCTGGACGGAGCCGCTGTCCGAGAAAAACTCGATGCGGATATGCTGATTGCGCGCCACGGCGGCAGAGCCTGCGACCAGGGCCAGCAAGATCATCAGAAAGACCGAGATTTCCTCGGTCCAGGCAAAGGAGGAGTTGGTGAAATAGCGCACCAGCACATTGGCAAAGGTGATCAGGGCCAGAGCGGCCATGATGATCACGGTCAGCCAGTCTTCAATGCGCAGTGAGCGAGGCTCGTCCGGGCGCGCGCCGGTATCGGCGCCACCATCGGTCTCGGGAGGAGTGGAGGACATGAACGCGGAAAGTCAGAAAAACACACAGGGGTCAGGGCAGCTCGCCTGAATGGCGTGATCCGCGCGCACTCGATGAAAATGCCCTTATGTTCACGACTTACGCAAAACGGGTTCAGGCAAGACGATTGCCTCAGGAGGCAGGCCGTTGTTGCATTCTTGTCTGCGTAAGTCCTTATGTTGTTCCTTGACCTTCACGGCGTTGTGCACCGGGATGGCTTGGAGCGAGTAGACACACCGGATAGATGTGAGCAAATATTATCAAGGTATCTATGTCGCATGGCTTACGTCGTGCAGCAGGCATTACCCTAGGGTCTGATGAGCAGGGCGGGCTTGGCGCCGAGTCCGTGCTGTGTCCCGTTTAGCATCCAACAAGGATTACCTCCGTTGCACAGCTTTGGTGCAGGGCAGCGGATAATGAGAGTCTATGGAAACCAAATGGCTTGAAGATTTTGTCAGCCTTGCTGAAACCCGCAGTTTCAGCCGCTCGGCCCAGTTGCGTCACGTGACGCAGCCTGCGTTCTCGCGCCGCATCCAGGCACTGGAGGCCTGGGCGGGCACGGATCTGGTCGACAGAAGCTCGTACCCGACGCGACTGACGCCAGCAGGCAAGACCATGTACGAGCAGGCGCTGGAGATTCTGCAGTCCCTGCAGAGCACCCGGACCATGCTGCGTGCCCACGTCAGTGCGGGCAAGGGCATGGTGGGCTTTGCCGTGCCACATACGCTGGCGTTCACGTTCTTCCCGAACTGGGTGTCGGCCGTGCATGAGAAGTTCGGCCCTTTCCGCAGCCGTCTGTTCGCCCTCAATGTTCACGATGCGGTGATGCGCCTCGTGGAAGGCGGCTGCGATCTGCTGATCGCCTACTACCACTCTTCCCAGCCTTTCCAGCTCGACCCCTCGCGCTATGAAATGGTGAGCCTTGGGCATGAGGTGCTGGCTCCCTACTCCAAGCCCGACGAGAACGGCAACCCTATCTTTGCCCTGCCCGGCCGCCAGGGCCAGCCGCTGCCCTATCTGGGCTATGCCGCCGGCGCCTATCTGGGCCGCGTGACGGAGCTGATCCTCAAGGAAGCGTCCGAGGCCGTGCACCTCGAGCGTGTCTATGAAACCGACATGGCCGAAGGTCTCAAGGCCATGGCACTTGAAGGTCATGGCGTGGCCTTTTTGCCCTATAGCGCGGTGCGTGGCGAGCTGGAGTCCGGCCGTCTGGTGCGCGCCGTGCCCGAGGGCGTGACCGGTTTCCAGATGGACATGGAGGTGCGGGCCTATCGGGAAAAACCCACGGGCGATGCGCCCCAGGGAGGAGCTGCCGCGCTCTGGAACTTCCTCAAGGAGCAGGGCGAGATTGCGGGTGGCGAGGTCAAGGCTGTGTAACCCGACCGAGTGTTGCTTTTCTTCCAAAAGGGCCAATTGGCCCTTTTCTTGCTTGTGTGACCAGGTTTGAGTGATTTTGGGTGTTTTACTGGTGAAAACCCTAATGTTATGCATCGGGTAAATACTGAATATGCAAGTTGCGCATAAGGATTTTTGCCATCGGCATTAGCTTGTGAAATCACGAAAGCATTAGAGTTCGCAGCTTGCACAAAAAGAGGTGCTGCTTTGCAACACAAGATTGAGGCGGTGAGTAGGTGGTTGCCTTCCTGAATTCCCTACGGGAAAAGTCTTAGAAATGATTGCAATTCAGCCATCTTCATGACTGCACAATGTGTGCAGTACATTTGTTAACGCAACCTGTCCACCCTCACAAAGGGCGATGCGTTAAGGAGTGGCAAGCGTTTTTGGTCCTTACCAATAGGAGATCCGTATGAAGAAGCATTTGTTGGCCATCGCCGTAACCGCACTGGCAACTGGCACCGTGTTTGCACAGGCCAATGACACCCTGGCCAAGATCAAGTCCACCGGCAGCGTCACTCTGGGCGTACGTGAGTCGTCCGGCCTGGGCTATACGCTGGGCAATGGCAAATATGTGGGCTTCCATACCGAAATGGGTGAGCGCATCCTCAAGGACATCCAGAAGCAACTGGGCCTGACAGCGCTGGAAGTGAAGTACCAGCCCGTGACCTCGCAAAACCGTATTCCTCTGGTGCAGAACGGCACCGTGGACATCGAGTGCGGCTCCACCACCAACAACACGGCTCGTCAGAAGGACGCAGCCTTCGCCTTCACCACCTATGTGGAAGAAGTGCGTATCGCCACCCGTGCCAACTCGGGCATCACCGGCATCAAGGACCTGAACGGCAAGACCATCGTGACCACGACGGGCACGACTTCCGTGCAGACCCTGCGCAAGAACAAGCGCGCCGACGGCCTGACCTTCAAGGAAGTCATGGGCAAGGACCACGCCGACAGCTTCCTGATGCTGGAAACCGGCCGTGCCGACGCCTTCATCATGGACGGCTCCATCCTGGCCGCCAACATCTCCAAGTCCAAGGCCCCCAACGATTACAAGATCGTGGGTGAAGTGCTGTCGGTGGAACCCATCGCCTGCATGATGCGCAAGGACGATCCCGCCTTCAAGAAGGCCGTGGACGAATCCATCGTGCGTCAGATCAAGGATGGCTCCCTGACCAAGCTGTACGACAAGTGGTTCCTGCAGCCCATTCCTCCCAACAACGTGAAGGTGGGCCTGCCGCTGTCGGCTGCCACCAAGGATGCGTGGGCTCACCCCAACGACAAGCCCATGGAAGCTTACGAAGTCAAGTAATCCCGCCCAATAGGTGTACCGCCCCTTCTGCCAAGCGGTTAGAAGGGGCTTTTTTGTTGCGAGGGCCGGTGTGAGCGTTTGCCCTCATAAACCGAGAATGAAAGAGGTGCTCGTATGAGTTGGGATTGGCAGGTGTTCTGTGAGGACACCATTACCCAAGAGGTCGGGCAGAGTTGTTTTGGCAAGAACGGTGACATCACCTATCTGGACTGGATGATGTCGGCCTGGGGCTGGACCGTGGCGGTGGCCTTGCTGTCGCTGGTCATTGCCCTGGTGCTGGGCGCAGTCATCGGTACCTTGCGTACCTTGCCCGACCGTCCGTGGATCGTGCGCCTGGGCAATGCCTGGGTGGAGTTGTTCCGCAATATTCCCTTGCTGGTCCAGGTGTTCATCTGGTATCACGTGATTCCCGCCATGGTGCCGGCCATGAAGTCCCTGCCGGGCTTTGTGCTGGTGGTGTTTGCCATCGGTTTCTTCACCTCGGCGCGTATTGCCGAGCAGGTGCGATCCGGTATTCAGGCCCTGCCGCGAGGCCAGCGCTACGCCGGTATGGCCGTGGGTTTCACGACCTTCCAGACCTACCGCTATGTGCTGCTGCCGATGGCGTTTCGCATCATCATCCCGCCGCTGACCAGCGAGGCCATGAACGTGTTCAAGAACTCGTCCGTGGCATTTGCCGTGTCAGTGGCCGAGCTGACCATGTTCGCCATGCAGGCACAGGAAGAAACGGCGCGCGGCGTCGAGATCTATCTGGCTGTCACCGGTCTGTATGTGATTTCTGCCTTCATCATCAACCGCATCATGGCCTTCATCGAGAAGCGTTCCCGCGTTCCCGGCCTGATTGCAGCCAGCGGTGGAGGCCACTGATATGAATCTCAACCTCGACTGGTCGTTTTTCTCGTTGGAACTGTTCAGCAACTTTGTGCTGAAGGGGCTGTATTTCAGCGTGTTCCTGACGGTGGTCGCCACGCTGGGCGGCATCTTCTTCGGCACCTTGCTGGCGCTGATGCGCCTTTCGGGCAAGAAGTGGCTGGAGCTGCCAGCCACCATCTATGTCAACGGCATGCGCTCCATCCCGCTGGTGATGGTGATCCTGTGGTTCTTCCTGCTGATGCCCATGCTGATCGGCAAGCCCATCGGCGCGGAGACTTCGGCCATCATCACCTTCGTGGCTTTCGAAGCCGCATATTTCTCTGAAATCATGCGTGCCGGCATCCAGTCCATTCCACGTGGACAGGTGTTTGCGGGCCAGGCGCTGGGCATGACCTATGGTCAGAACATGCGTCTGGTGGTGCTGCCTCAGGCCTTCCGCAACATGCTGCCCGTGCTGCTGACCCAGACCATCATCCTGTTCCAGGATACTTCGCTGGTCTATGCGATCGGTGCCTACGACATGCTCAAGGGCTTCGAAATTGCCGGCAAGAACTTTGGCCGACCCATCGAGTCCTATCTGGCGGCTGCCGTGACCTATTTTGTGATCTGCTTTGCACTGTCTTGGTTCGTCAAGCGTCTGCACAAGAAGATCGCCATTATTCGATGAAACACCCCCTGAGTCGCTTCGCGCCCTCCCCCTCAAGGGGGACGACGGCCTCGGCTGCGGGGCGGCCCTTGCTGGCCGTCCCTGGCCTGACCGAGCCCGTTGCAGGCGCTGCGATGGATCACTGACAAAAGTCGGAGTGAAAAATGATTGAACTCAAGAACGTTTCCAAGTGGTACGGCAGCTTTCAGGTGCTGTCCGATTGCTCCACCAATATCAACAAGGGCGAGGTGGTGGTGGTGTGCGGCCCTTCGGGCTCTGGCAAGTCCACGCTGATCAAGACCATCAATGCGCTGGAGCCCTTCCAGAAGGGCGAGATCTTTGTGGACGGCACGGCCGTGCACGACCCCAAGACCGATCTGCCCAAGCTGCGCAGCCGCGTGGGCATGGTGTTCCAGCACTTTGAGCTGTTCCCCCATCTGTCGGTGACGGAGAACCTGACCATCGCGCAGATGAAGGTGCTGGGCCGCAGCGCGGCCGATGCCAAGACCCGTGGCCTCAAGATGCTGGACCGCGTGGGCCTGACCGCTCACAAGGACAAGTTCCCCGGTCAGCTCTCCGGCGGCCAGCAGCAGCGCGTGGCCATTGCGCGCGCGCTGTCCATGGACCCCATCGTGATGCTGTTCGACGAACCCACTTCGGCGCTGGATCCGGAAATGGTGGGCGAAGTGCTGGACGTGATGATGGGCCTGGCCAACGAAGGCATGACCATGATGTGCGTGACCCACGAAATGGGTTTTGCACGCAAGGTGGCCAGCCGTGTGATCTTCATGGACGTGGGCGGCAAGATTCTGGAAGACTGCAGCAAGGAAGAGTTCTTCGGCCATCCCGAAAACCGCCAGCCGCGTACCAAGGAATTCCTCAACAAGATCCTGCAGCATTGATGCCGCAGGCAAGCCGCAAAAAAGGCGCTCGCAGGAGCGCCTTTTTTCATGGCCTCGCGCCAGCCTCAGACTGAGTCGCTCAGCATTGCAGCACGCCGCGAGGCTCGCGCATCAGCGTGCTCTGGCCAAACAGGCTTTGCACCAGATCCACCACCAGCTCCGCCGTCTGGTTGCGCAGGTCCAGTGCCGGATTCAGCTCCACGATGTCCAGCGATGCAAGGCGGCCGGTGTCGGCAATCATTTCCATGCACAGCTGGGCCTCGCGGTAGGTGGGGCCGCCGCGTACCGGCGTGCCGGTGCCGGGCGCGATGTCGGGGTCGAGAAAGTCCACGTCGAAACTCAGATGCAGATGGACGTCGCTGTCGTTGCGCCCCAGCAAGGTGGCCAGCGCGCGGCGCATGACTTCACGCATGCCCAGCTCGTCGATGGCGCGCATGTCGTAGACCTCCAGCCCCAGCTCGCGGATCATGTGCTTCTCGCTCTCGTCCACGCTGCGCAGCCCGATCTGGCAGAACGATGAGGCGGGCAGGGCGGGAGTTGCCCCGGACAGCGCAGCCAGCTGAGCCGGCCCCAGTCCGCACAGGCTTGACACCGGCATGCCGTGCAGATTGCCCGTGGGCGAACTGTCGGGGGTGTTGCAGTCCGAATGGGCATCCAGCCAGAGCACGCGCAGCTGCTTGCCCGTGGCGCGGCAATGGCGGGCCACGGCGCTGATGGAGCCCGTGGCCAGCGTGTGGTCGCCGCCCAGCAGCATGGGCAGCCGGTTTTGCTGCAGCACCTGCAGTACCGCGTCATGGGCGATCTGGTTCCAGCTCAGGCATTCGGCCAGATTGCGCAGGCCCTGGGCATCGCGCGCGCCACGCGGATTGCCGGGGCCGGCCAGGTTGCCCAGATCGCTGACCTGTACGCCCAGTCGTTCAAGCGCCGGACCGAGCTGGGCCACGCGCAGGGCGTCGGGCCCCATGGCGGCGCCAAGGCGCGAAGCGCCGACATCGGTGGGAAGACCTATCAGTGTGCATGAGGTGTGTGTCATAAGCCGCTCCGCTTCAGGCCGTCTTACGGGCCGCAAGATGGGTGAACTGGGGACTCGATGCCTGTCTCACCATGGCAAACAGATCCTTGGGGTCGGCGAGCTCCGGCACCAGCTCGATCTGCGACAGCAGGCCCGCCTCGCCTGCCAGGCGGTGCATGGTGCGCAGCGCCGAGTAGTCCTCCAGTGCGAAGCCCACGGAGTCGAACAGGGTGATCTGGGCGTCCGATGTCCGGCCCGGCGCCAGCTTCTGCAGCACGCGCCACAGCTCGGTCACGGCAAAGTCGGCCGGCATCTGTTGCAGCTCGCCTTCGATGCGCGTCTGCGGCTCGTATTCGACAAAGACCTGTGCACGCTGCAGGGCGCTGGCATCGAACTCCGTCTTGCCGGGGCAGTCGCCGCCCACGGCATTGATATGCATGCCGGGCTCCAGCAGATGGCCGGGGATGATGGTGGCGCGGGTCTTGTCGGCGGTGGCGGTGGTCACGATATCCGTGCCGGCCACGGCATCGCGCACGCCGGTGCAGACGATGGCCGTGGCGCCAAAGCCGGGCAGGAACGGCTGCAGGTTGCGCAGCAGCTTTTGCGAGGCGGCCGGGTCAATGTCGAACAGGCGCAGCTCGCGCACGCCCAGCAGTTCCATGAAGGCCAGTGCCTGAAATTCGCTTTGCGAGCCGTTGCCGATCAGCGCCATGCTGCGGTTGCCGGCGCGCGCCAGATGGCGCGCGGCCATGGCCGATGTGGCGGCGGTGCGCAAGGCCGTGGTCAGCGTCAGCTCGCTGACAAAGCGCGGCATGCCGGTGGCGACATCGGCCAGCGCGCCGAAAGCCATCACCGTGGGCAGGCCCAGGCGCGGATTTTGCGGATGGCCGTTGACGTATTTGAAGGCGTAGTCCCGTGCATCGGCCACAGGCATCAGCTCGATCACGCCGCTGGCGGAATGGGCGGCCGTACGCGCGCTTTTGTCGAAGTCCTGCCAGCGGCCGAAGTCGGCCTCCAGGGCTTCGCTGACCAGGCGCAGCACCTGGGTGATGCCGATGCGCGCGACCAGCCGGGCAGCGTCGCTGGCGCTGAGAAAGTCGGTGCGCAAAGGTGTGCCGGCCAGAGCTTGAGGAACAGACATAAGACCTCCTCCTTGGCTTCATTCTTGAGGATTTCTGCGCCAAATGCCAGAGACAACAGCCTGTGACCGTCGTGGGAGCACTGCTCTTGCGGGTCGGGTGCGACCTTGCCGCCAGGGAAGATGGGACAATATCGGCCATGACTCAGACCATCACGATTACCCGCCCCGATGATTGGCACTTGCATGTGCGCGATGGCGATGCCATGCGCTGCGTGGTGCCGCACACGGCCCGCCAGATGGGCCGTGCCATCATCATGCCCAACCTCAAGCCCCCGGTCACCACGGCGGAGATGGCAGCGGACTACCGCGCCCGCATTCTGTCTGCCGTGCCTGCAGGCAGCCGGTTCCAGCCGCTGATGACGCTGTATCTGACGGACAACCTGGGCCCCGAGGAAATCGTGCGAGCCAAGGCGGCCGGCGTGGTGGCCTGCAAGCTGTACCCCGCAGGTGCCACGACCAATTCCGACCATGGCGTGACCGATCTGCGCAAGATCTACCCGACGCTGCAGGCCATGCAGCGCGAAGGCCTGGTGCTGCTGGTGCACGGTGAAGTGACCGATCAGAGCATCGACCTGTTCGACCGCGAGGCCGTGTTCATCGAGCAGCAGCTCAAGCCTCTGCGCAAGGATTTCCCCGAGCTCAGGATCGTCATGGAGCATGTGACGACCAAGGAAGCCGCCGAGTACGTGGCCGCAGCCGATGATTTCCTGGCGGCCACCATCACGCCCCAGCATTTGCTGTTCAACCGCAATGCCATCTTCCTGGGTGGCGTGCGACCGCACTTCTACTGCCTGCCGGTCCTGAAGCGAGAAACCCATCGCCTGGCGCTGGTGCAGGCCGCCACCAGCGGCAGCAGCAAGTTCTTCCTGGGCACGGACAGCGCTCCCCATGCCGCGCATCTGAAGGAAGCCGCGACCGGCTGCGCCGGCTGCTACAGCGCCCACGCCGCCATCGAGATGTATGCGGAGGTGTTTGACGGCGTTGGCGCCCTGGACAAGCTGGAGGCCTTTGCCTCCTTCAACGGCGCCGATTTCTACGGCCTGCCCCGCAACACCGACACCATCACCCTGGTCAAGGAAAGCTGGACACCTCCCGTGAGCTTTGAATACGGCGAAGGTGCGCAGCTCAAGCCCCTGCGCTTTGGCGAAGCCTTGCCCTGGAAGATGCTGGATTAAAAACAGTAGCTGCAAGCGCCTGTGTTCACTTGAATTAAAGGTGTTTCCGGTCTGAAATCAAGAAAGGAGTTGAGTAAGCTGCTCCTTTTTTAATTTGGCTTTACGCAAGGCCTCGGTTAGGCTTGGCCAAACAGCGCTCAGGAGATTGCATGCCCAACGATGTCCAGCCCAGGATTGCCTTGCTGATCGATGCGGACAACGCGCCCGCGGAGATGATTGACGAGATATTGACCGAGCTGTCCACCTTCGGCCTGATCAATATCCGCCGTGCCTATGGCAACTGGACCAAGGCCGGTCTGCATGGCTGGCAGAGCAAGCTGCTCGAATATGCCGTGCGGCCCATGCAGCAGTTCGATTACTCCAAGGGCAAGAACGCGACCGACATGGCCATGACGGTGGATGCCATGGAGCTGCTCTATACCGAAAAGCCCGATGCCTTCGGCATCGTCTCGTCGGATGCCGACTTCACCCCGCTGGTCATGCATTTGCGCGCCAAGGGCGCTGCCGTCTATGGATTCGGGGCGGAGCAGACGCCCAAGGCTTTCGTCAACGCCTGCTCGCGCTTCCTGTATTTCGATGCGCTCAAGGAGCTGGGCGACGGCATTGTCAGCCGCAGCGAACGCCGCGAGTTGGAAGAAGATGCGGGGGACGCTTTGCCACAGTCATCTGCCAGCCTTGTCGCAGCTGTGACGGCCGTGCCTGCCATCCTTGAAAAAGCACCAAGCTCTGCGGAGCCGGCGACTCCGGCGCCGGTGCCGACCAATTTGCTGCGCCAGAACACCAAGCTGCTGGCGATGTTGCGGGATGCGGTGAAGGCTACCCAAGATGAAGCCGGGTGGGCGTTGGTGGGTAAGCTGGGCACGCATATCGGCAACAAGCTGTCCTTTGATGCGCGCAACTATGGCTACCCTTCCTTGAGCAAGCTGCTGGCAGCAATTCAGGCATTTGAATTCCGGGATGAAGGCACTTCGCGGGTCGCCGTGCGCGACAAGCGCATGAAGAAGGCAGCATCGCCCCAGAGCACCTCGGCCGCAATGCCACCGCCAAAATAGCGGCATGGAGTGCATGAATCCGCTGCGCACCGCATGTCAGGGCCTGTCGAGTGCCAGCGATGCCGAGGAGTTTTTAGCGATCGACTGGTCACGCCCTTGGCTGAGCTGTCTGGCTTCTGCCGGGCGGACGATGGCGGAGCGCATTGCGAAAGGGATGCCTGTGTACCTTGCGCTCAATCACAGGCTGCCCTCGGCACTGAGCGATCATGGCTGGCAGTTCGTCGATCAGCTGCAGCTGCCTGTCGGTCAGGCCTATGAGGCATTTATCCACAGCCGGCGCTGCATTCCCACTCGCGACAATCTGCATGATTTCTTCAACGGCCTGATCTGGCTGCACTGGCCGCTGCTCAAGCAGCGGCTCAATGCATTGCAGGCGGCCGAGATCGCGCGCCAGGGCGTGGGGGCGCAGCGCGGGCGCCTGCGCGACTCGATCACGGTGCTGGACGAGAACGGCGGCCTGCTGCTGGCGCCTCAGGCCCTGTGCGATGCGCTGCGCGACAAGCGCTGGCAGGAGCTGTTCGTGGGCCGGCGGGCGCTTTGGGAGCAGGCGCGCTTCCTGCCCATAGGCCATGCCCTGCTGGAAAAGCTGGTCCAGCCGCGCAAGGCCATCACGGCGCATGTGATCTGCGTGCCGACGCAGCAGGCGCCGTGCCTGGCATCGCCGGCCGAGGCCGATGACTGGTTGTGCGAACAGCTGCGCACACAGTCTTGCAATCTGGCCGACAAGCCCTATCTACCAATTCCCATATTGGGAATCCCGGACTGGTGCCTGCAAAACCAGAACTTTTCCTTCTATGATGACTCTCTAGTTTTCCGAGCCCCACGTACCGTACAAACAACACAACAACGGGTACCGCCAGAAAGAGAACTGGCTTGATGCGCATTCGCCCTGCACAGGCGGTGCCTCAAGGGTTCTGGTCATTTTGTCCCCTGTGTGGAGTACACCCTCGATGAAACGTATTGCCTTATTTCTACTGACCAATATCGCCGTGGTGGCGGTATTGGGCATCGTCGCCAGCTTGCTGGGCGTCAACCGCTACCTCACTGCCAACGGCCTCAACCTGGGCGCCCTGCTGGGCTTTGCCTTCATCATGGGTTTTGGCGGTGCCATCATCTCGCTGCTGATCTCCAAGCCCATGGCCAAGTGGACATCGGGCGTGCAGGTCATCAACGAGCCGCGCAATGCCGATGAGGCCTGGATCGTCAACACCGTGCGCGGCTTTGCCGAGAAGGCCGGCATCGGCATGCCCGAGGTCGGCATCTATGAGGGCGAGCCCAACGCCTTTGCGACCGGCGCCTTCAAGAACTCGGCCCTGGTGGCGGTGTCCACGGGGCTGCTCGAAGGCATGACCCGCGAAGAGGTCGAGGCCGTGATCGGCCACGAAGTGGCCCACATCGCCAATGGCGACATGGTGACCATGACGCTGATCCAGGGCGTGATGAACACCTTTGTGGTCTTCCTCTCGCGTGTGATCGGCTATGCGGTCGATTCCTTTCTGCGCCGCAATGACGAGCAAAGCTCGGGCCCCGGCATCGGCTACATGATCACCACCGTGGTGCTGGATATCTTGCTGGGCTTTGTCGCCGCCATCATCGTGGCCTGGTTCTCGCGCCAGCGCGAGTTCCGTGCCGACGCGGGTGCCGCGCAGCTCATGGGCCGCAAGCAGCCCATGATGAATGCGCTGGCCCGTCTGGGCGGCATGCATCCGGGCGAGCTGCCCAAGAGCGTGGCGGCCATGGGCATTGCCGGCGGCATCGGCCAGCTGTTCTCCACCCACCCGCCCATCGAGCAGCGCATTGCTGCACTGCAAAACGCCCGTTAAGCGTACACCTGTGTAAACGGCAGTAGCCGGTCTTTACCGCTGCTTCACAAGCCCCTGTCAACAACTGGCAGGGGCTTTTGCGTTGTAGGAGCATATACATGTCCCCGGACTTTCAGGAGTTGTGATGTCCTTCATCTCTCAAACCATGACCCGCCGCCTGCTGCCGGTCTTGCTGCTGGGCGGCTCGGCTGCCCTGCTTACGGGCTGTGTGGTGGCCCCGGCCTATCCGGCTTATGGAACCGAGGTGGTCGCGGGCGACGTCTATGCACCCATGGCCCCGCCTGCCCTGATCAACGAGGTGATCCCGGTGGCTCCCTCGCCGGCCTATGTCTGGATCGGCGGCTCCTGGGGCTGGGGCGGCGGACGCTACAACTGGCGTCCCGGTCGCTGGGCCATGCCGCCACGTCCCGGCTACGGCTGGCATGAAGGGGGCTGGAACCATGGCCCTGGTGGCTGGCATCATGGCGGTGGCCATTGGGGGCCACGCCGCTGAGGGCGTCCGCTAGGTGACAAGAGAGGGCACAAGCCCGCTAGGCGGGCCATGCCGGCATCGCTAGAGTCGGATGCAGGAGGTTTGCCGTGAATCCTGCTCTTGTCACCCGCCGCGAAGGCGCTGTTCTCGTTCTCTCCAACAACAACCAGGCCGCGCGCAATGCGCTGTCGCCCGAGTACTACCACGCGGTCATGGAAGCGCTGCGTGCGGCCGGCACCGATGCCTCGGTTGCCGCCGTGATCCTCACGGGAGAGGGCGGTCATTTCTGCGCTGGCGGCGATCTGAACCAGCTGGCGACGCGGCGCGAGATGCCGCTGGCCGAACGCCGCCTCAGGCTCGAGGATCTCAACCATCTGATGCGTGCCATACGCGACTGCCCCAAGCCCGTGATCGCGGCGGTGGAAGGCGCTGCCGCGGGTGCGGGCCTTTCTCTGGCCATGGCTTGCGACATGCTGGTGGCGGCAAGGTCGGCGGTTTTCTCGGTGGCCTATGTGAAGGTCGGCCTCACCCCCGACGGTGGCGCGACGTCTTTTCTGGCCGAGTTCATGTCCCGTCAGTTGCTGACCGAGCTCTGCCTGACGGGTGAGCGCATCAGCGGCGAGCGCATGCATGCGCATGGCTGCATCAACCGCTTGACGGAGCCGGGCCAGGCCTTGGCCCAGGCGCTGGAACTGGCGCGGCAACTGGCCCAGGGGCCGGAGGTGGCGACCGCGCGTATCAAGGCACTGTGCCGGGTGGCTCACAACCACAGCCTGGAGCAGCAGCTGGCGCTGGAGGCTGACCATATGGTCGAGGCCCAGGGCAGCGAGGAGTCCCGCGAAGGCATCGCGGCCTTTCTGGAAAAGCGTGCGCCCGACTTTGCCAGGCTGCGCGGAGCCTGATGGAGCGCTCCTGGCGACCTAGCGAACCGTGTAGTTGAGCTGGAACATCACGCCGGCATTGCCCAGCACATTGACCTGGGCTCCCCAGTTCCGATTGAAGTCATAGCCCACGGCCGGAATGGCCGTGATGCCCCAGCCATGCCGGTTGTTGAACGGGATCTTCTTGTTGTACGGAAACTTGTAGCCGTGAATGATGCCGCCCGTGACCTTGAAGAAAAGGCCTGGCACGCTGTCAAACGGCCTGAAGCGCCAGCCGTAGTAGGCGTACTGGCTGGGCTGACCGAATGAATTCCTGAAATAGGCAAAGCCTGCGATATGGCGTTCGTCCAGCTCCTTCTCGGCCTGGATCAGCCAGACATAGGCATGCTTTTGTTCGTCAGGCTCGAAATCGTTTTCCTTTTTGGCATCGGAGAAGTGCCAGTCCAGGGGGGCGTAGCCAAACATCCAGCCCGACAGCGCAGAGGGCTTGTCGGCGGCAGTGTCTGCCGCAGCAGCTAAATCACTGGTTTGAGCGCTGGCACTGGCGGCAGCCAGCCAGCAGGCCAGTCCCAGGGTGACAGAGGCAGGTGCGAGTCGCAGAGGTTTCATGGTGACGCTTGGCGTGCGATGAAGTCCCCAGCGTACCGATGCCAAGCCTGGCGCAATGTCAGTCAGCGTCCAAAAACTTGTAAGAGCCATGACTTCCGGTGTGCTCGCGCCCCTCAAAGGCAGCCAGCCGGGGGGCTGGCATGCCTGGGGCGCAACGAGGCAGGCCGCGTGGCTTACAGGGCGCCGCCCGAGCCGCGTGCGCCCGAGGAGGGTACCGACACGCCGAGAATCGCCGCAGCCACGGCCTCGCCGACCTTGATGCCGTCGACACCGGCCGACAGAATGCCGCCCGCGTAACTGGCACCTTCACCGGCCGGGTACAGACCGCGCGTGTTGTCGCTCTGGAAGTCGGCGCCGCGGCCGATCTTGACCGGGGACGAGGTGCGTGTTTCCACACCAGTCAGCACGGCATCCTTCATGTCGTAGCCGCGAATCTTCTTGCCAAAGGCGGGCAGGGCCTCGCGCATGGCTTCGATCGCATAGGCGGGCAGTGCCTGGTGCAGATCGCCGAGGCTGATGCCGGGCTTGTAGGAGGGCTGAACTTCGCCAAACTCGGTGGATGGCTTGCCAGCCACAAAGTCGCCCACGAGCTGGCCGGGCGCACTGTAGTTCTGGCCGCCGAGCACATAGGCTTTGGACTCCAGCTGGCGCTGCAGCACAATGCCGGAGAGCGGGTGATGCTCGCCTTTTTGCAGCTTTTCGACGCCGAAGGTCTTGCCGTCAAAGGCCCAGGCAAAGCTCTCGGCGTCTTGCGGGTAGTCTTCGGGGCTGATGGCGCAGACCATGCCGGCATTGGCATTGCGCTCGGCGCGCGAATACTGGCTCATGCCGTTGGTGACGACGCGCCCGGGTTCGCTGGTCGCGGCCACCACGGTGCCGCCCGGGCACATGCAGAAGCTGTAGACGGCGCGGCCGTTTTTGGCATGGTGCACCAGCTTGTAGTCGGCAGCGCCCAGCAGCGGATGGCCGGCATCCTTGCCCCAGCGGGCGCGGTCGATCACGCTTTGCGGATGTTCGATGCGAAAGCCCACGGAGAAGGGCTTGGCCTCCATGGCCACGCCGCGCTCGTAGAACATGGCAAAAGTGTCGCGCGAGCTGTGGCCCAGAGCCATCACGGCATGATGGGTGGGCAGCGCATAGCTTTGGCCCGTGGCCTGGTCGAGCACCTGCAGGCCGACCAGCTGGCGCTGGCCGTCGACCTCTTCGATCTGCACATCGGTCACGCGCTGCTCGAAGCGGATTTCGCCGCCCAGGCGCACGATTTCCTCACGAATGCCTTCGACCAGCTTGACCAGCTTGAAAGTGCCGATATGGGGGTGAGCCGCGTAGAGAATTTCGGGCGGAGCACCATAGGTCACGAACTCGGTCAGTACCTTGCGGCCCAGATGGCGCGGGTCCTTGATCTGGCTGTAGAGCTTGCCGTCTGAGAAGGTGCCGGCGCCGCCTTCGCCGTACTGCACATTGGACTCGGGCGTCAGCTCGCGCTTGCGCCAAAGGCGCCAGGTGTCCTTGGTGCGCTCGCGCACGGTCTTGCCGCGCTCCAGCACGATGGGCCTGAAGCCCATCTGGGCCAGCACCAGTCCGGCAAACATGCCGCAGGGACCAAAGCCCACGACCACGGGGCGCTCGTCCAGGTCGGCCGGGGCCTGGCCCACGGCTTTCCAGCTCATGTCTGGCGTTGGGTTGACATGGGGGTGGTCGGCAAACTGCGTCAGCAGCGCGGCCTCCTGGCCCTCGTCGGCCAGCGTGATGTCGACGATGTAGACGGCCAGCAGTTCCGCCTTGCGCGCATCGAAGCTGCGCTTGTGCACATGCAGCCTGGCAATGGCGGAGCATGGAATGCCCAGGCGCTCGGCTGCGAGCTGGGTGAGCTGGTCCGTGGGCTGATATTCGGTGTGGTTCTCGGGGTGGTATTCCACCGCCGAGAGAGGGAGTTTGAGTTCTGCGATCCGGATCATGGCTTGTACCTATCAAGCAAGGGTCTGGATGGTAAGCCAAAGCCTTTGGGCCGGCTTGGCGCGGGCGGGGTGACCTTGGCGCCTGATCGGTGACACTATCAAAAACTGTAGCGCATGGCGCTTTATGGAAAAGGCATGGAGAGCAATTTTGTATAGCATCGGTAAAGATGAGGCAGCCGCTGGCTGCGTTGGCGGCTGCGGCGCTAGCATGGTGCGATTCACAGACGAGTCCATATCGCCCATGACCCAGCCGCACTCCTCATCCGAAACGCTTGTACCGGCCGCGTGCGCAACCTCGCGCAGAAGCTGGCTGCGGCAATCCGCAGCCCTGCTGGGGGCACTGCCCTTCATGCCATCGCCCGGTCGTGCCGCGCCCGCCGCAATCGGTTCGGCAGCAGCGCCAGCGACGGACGGCGCGGCGAAGGCCGCTGCTCCCTGGCTCAGCGGCGGTACCAAGGCCATCACCGCTGCCGTGCGCGGCATCAATCCATTTGCTGCGGCCGGTCTGGCGGGCGGTTGCCGCCTGACCTGCGAGGCCACCATCGGCCCCTGCCATACGCTGTCGCCCGAGCGCATGGATGTCAGCGATGGCTGGGACGGCCTGCCGCTGCATATGCAGATTCGCGTGGTCAACGAGCGCTGTGAGCCGGTGCCGGGCACGATTGTGGAGATCTGGCATACCAATCACACGGGCGGTTACTCGGGCCAGACTCACCGCATGTGCAACAACGATGCCGCCGATGTGAACAAGCAGTTCTTTCGCGGCTATCAGCGCACCGACGGCCATGGCGTGGCGCGTTTCGACAGCTGCTACCCCGGCTGGTATCGCGGCCGTGCCGTGCATGTGCACTTTCGCATCCTGCAAGGCAGCTACGACCCGGCGGACAGTGCTGCATCGTGGCTGACCAGCCAGCTGTTGTTCAGCGATGCGCTCAACAGCGAGATCTTTGCGCAGGCACCGCTTTACAAGGACAAGGGCCAGCCCGATACCCGCCTGGATGTGGACAACGTGGTCGGGCAGGAGCCGGACAAGACGCCTTATGTTTTCGATGTGCAGAACCTGGGCGGGGTGATGCTGGCATCGAAGACCGTGGTGGTGCGCAGCGACAGTGCCGACAAGCTCTGCCAGGTCAAGGGCTCCATGCCGCCAGGCGGCCCGGGTGGGCCAGGAGGTCCGGGGCGTCCCGGCGGCATGCGGCCGCCGCGCCCTGGCATGATGCCGCCACCTCCGCCCGGCACCTGAGTCAGGCTTCAGATCACCAGTCTGGAGTAACCGATTCCGGCTGCCTTTTCCACGCGGATCTGCGCCGGAATACGCTCCTTGAGCGCTTCCACATGGCTGATGACGCCAATCATCTTGCCGCTGGCGTTGAGTGCATCTAGCGCGGCCAGGGCGATCTCCAGCGTGTCGCCGTCCAGCGTGCCGAAGCCTTCGTCCAGGAATAGCGAGTCAATCGAGGTCTTGCTGCTGACCAGATCCGACAGTGCCAGCGCCAGTGCCAGGCTGACGAGAAAGGCCTCGCCGCCCGAAAGCGTGCGCGTGTCGCGCGCCACATCGCCCTGCCAGCCGTCCACGATGTCCAGTTCCAGCTCGCCCGTGGGCTTGCGCCGCAGCAGATAGCGGCCGTGCAGGCGCTCCAGGTGCCGGTTGGCCAGCAGCAGCAGATGGTCCAGCGTCAGCCCCTGGGCAAACTTGCGGAACTTGTCGCCCTCCTTGGAGCCGATCAGGCTGTTGAGGCGCTGCCATAGATCGTTGTCTTGCTCCAGTGCCGCAATTTGCAGCAGCAAGGCCTGCTGGCCCGTGCGGCGCTTTTCATCGTCAGCCAGGCGCGCACGCTGGGCACCCAGGCGCTCGGTCAGGTTGCCGCGCTCGGCCTCCAGGGCCTGCAACTGGGCGGCGATGGTCTCGGGTGTTTCCGCAGTCAAGGCCTGGGCCTGCAACCGGGCATGGTGTTGCGTGGCTTCAGCCAGCAAGGTCTGGTTGCGCTGCAAGGCTTGCTGCAATTGATCGCTGCGCTCTGTCAGGCGCTGCCATTCATCGGCGGGCAGCAGGGCCTGGGCAAAGGCGGCGGCATCGGCAAAAGGGCTGGCCTTCAGCGCGGTATCCCATGCGGCCTGCGCTTGGGCGCTGCTTTGCTGCAACTGGGTCAGATGGCCGCTGGCCTGCTGGCTCTGGCCTTGCAGGCTGGCCAGCTGTTGCACCGTGCGCTCCAGCAGTGCGGCGCATTCGACCAGATTGGCGGGCATGGCAGGCGCGGGCACTTGCGCGTCCACGGCCAGCAAATCCGCAGGCGAATCCGTCGGCAATTGCGCAGCGCCTTGCTGCCAGTGCCGGGCGTCTTGAGCGGCTTGCTCCACCTGACGCTGCTGCAATACCAGCTGCTGAGCCAGCGCCTGCAACTGGGTGCTGCGCTGCTGCCATTGCTGCCAGTCCTGCTGGCGCGCCTGCAGCCAGGCCTGGCTGTGCACCGCATCGGGCACCGCCCAGCCGGCTTGCGACATGGCCGCTTGCAGCTCGGTATTCAGGGCAGATGCGCTGGCTTGCAGGGCCTGAACGGCATCGCTCAAACGCTGCTGCTGGGCAGCGTTGCCCTGCTGGGCCTGCTGCACGCGCTCTTGCTGGTGCTCGGCGCCCTGCAAGCTTTGCGCGGCCGCATGGGCCGCATCCCTGGCTTGCTGTGCGCGGCGCTCGCCTGCCTCCGTACCGCTCAGCGCCTGCTGCAGGCTGGCGGCTTGCTGGCTGCCTTGTTGCTGTATCTGCGCCAATGCTTCGGCATGCATCCAGGCATCATCGGCCAGCATGGGCGCGCAGGCCTGGCGCAATGTGCTCCACTGCGCCTGCCATTGCTGGATATGGGCGGTCGTCGCTGCCAGCTGCTTTTGCAGACTGCTGTGCTGGCTTTCGCTGGCCGCGTGATCGGCCTTGCGCTGGCTGCCTTGCTCCTTGAGCGATTCCAGCTCGGCTCTGGCAGTTTGCAGTGCGGCCTCGGTGGCCGATATATCGAGCGCCGCATAGGCGGTGATGGCAGGATGCTCGTGCGAGCCGCACAGCGGGCAGGCCTCTCCGGGCTGCAGCGTGCGGCGGTGCGCCTCCAGGTTTTGAATGCGCCGCTCTTGCGCCAGCAGCTGCTCCTTGTCGCTGACTTTTTCGTTCTGTGCCTTGTACCGGCTGCGCAGGCTGACAAGATCCGCAGCTTGCTGCTGCATGCGTTGGTTGCATTCCTGCAGATCGGCGTCCAGCTGCTGCTCTTGCTGGTGCAGGGCATTGCGCTGGCTGGCCTGCTGTTGCAATTGCAGGATGAGCTGCATCTGCTGCTGCGCAGCCTGCCAGCGGGCACGCAACTGAGCCAGGCTGCCGCCATGGGGAGCCAGCAGAGTTTGCTGAGCCGCGTTGGCTTGTTCGGCAGCGCTCTGGGCCTGTTGCAGTGCGGTCTGCGCCTGCTGCACCACGGTGGCTTGCGCACTGCTTTGCTGTTGCAGGGCTTGAGCCTGATTCTGGGTGTCTTGCAGCTCGGCCTGCGCGCTCTGCAATTGCTGTTGGTGTTGTTGGCGTTGTTCAAGCTGTTCGCGCCAGCCGCTCAGCTGTTCGCCGAGTTGGGCATGGGTGGCATGTTGCTGCTGCCATTCGATCAAATCGGTCTGTTGCGCCTGCAGGTCATGCGCAAGCAGCTCTGCTTTTTGGTGTGATTGCGCGGCCAAGGCACTGGCCTGATGGTGCAGGTGCCACTGCGTGCCGCGCGTTTGCGTCAGTCTGTCTTGCAGATCGCTCAGCTGGCTTTGTGCAGCCTCGCTGGCACTTTGCATCTGTTGCCAGCGTTGGTGCAGTGCGGCAATGGCCTGGGCCGGGCCGTGGGCTTGCAGGCGCTGCAGATCGGGTGCGGCAGCATCCAGCGCTTGCCGGGCTTGCTGGACCTGCAGTTGGGCCTGCTCGGCCTGCACCCGCGCTTGTGCGGTTTGTTCCTGCCAGCGCTGCAGGCTGTGCAGGTGCTGGTGGCTTTGTTGCAGATCAGAGAGCGCGCTTTGCAGCTGTGCGGCCTCGGCCTGTAACTGGGTGCGCTCTTCCTCGGGCAGCAACTGCATGCCGTCGGCCTGTGCCTGGGTGGTGCTCAGCAACTGGCGCGCATCGCGGGCGCGCTCGAACACGGTTTGCGAGATCTGGCTGTAGATGTCGGTGCCGGTCAGCTCTTCCAGCAGCTCGGCGCGCTCGTTGGCGCTGGCCTGCAAAAAGGCTGCAAAGCCGCCCTGGGCCAGCAGCATGGATTTGGTGAAGCGCGCAAAGTCCAGCCCGGTGATCTGGGCCATCTGTCTGAGCTTGTCCGCACTTTGGCTGCTGAGGATATGACCGTCGGCCACGCGCGCCAGTTCCACCTTGGGCGCCTGCAGCGCGCCGCTGGCCTTGTCGCGTGCGCGGCGCTGGCTCCAGAAGGCACGGTAGACTGCACCTTTGACTTCGAACTCCACCTCGGCCAGGCAGTCGGCCTGATGGCGTGTCATCAAGTCATTGCTGCCGGCGCTGATGGTAGCCAGACGCGGTGTCTGGTGGTACAGCGCCAGGCAGATGGCGTCCAGCAAGGTGGACTTGCCTGCGCCCGTGGGTCCAGTAATGGCAAACAGGCTGTTGCCGGCAAAGGGTTCGGCAGTGAAATCGACCTGCCACTCGCCCTTGAGCGAATTGAGATTCTTGAGACGCAGCTTGAGGATTTTCATGCGGCGCTCCCGGGGAGGTTCTCAGGGTGGCTCAGGGATTCGACCACGCTGCGATAGCGCTCGGTCAGCGCCTGCTGCAGCGGCGGCTCCAGTGTCTCCAGTGCCAGGCGGCGGGCAAACACGTCCTGCGGGGTCAGCTCGTCCAGCGACTCCATGGCTGCGCTTTGCAACTGCGGTGCGCTATTGCCGCGCTGGCGCTTGATGCGCAGCACCTGCACGGGCAACTCCTCGACCAGGGCCTGCACACGGGCGGGCAGGTCGGCCAGATAGTCATCCTCTTCAATCGTGATATCCAGCCAGGTGGCGCGCTTGGGGTCTGCGTCAGCGGCTATTTGTTTCAGTGCGTTTGGCAGATCGGCCAGGGTACAGCGCAGCGCGGCCATTGCTTGGGACACCGGAACGGGCAGAGACGTTACGCCCTGCAAGCCGCTTTCGTTCAGCTCGACCAGCAATACCTGCTTGGTCTGGCGCGCTTCGTCAAAGCCCAGCGCAATCGGCGAGCCGCTGTAGCGGATATGCTCCATGCCGCCCACTTTTTGCGGCTGGTGGATATGGCCCAGCGCAATGTAGTCGGCGGGCGGGAAAGCATTGGTGGGAAAGGCTTCGAGCGAGCCCACATAGATCTCGCGCACCGACTCGTTGCTGCTGGCGCCCACGGTGGTCAGATGGCCGGTGGCGATGATGGGCAGCTTGCGGCCCAGCGTGGCTTGCAGCTTTTGCTGCAGGTCCAGGGCCGCTTCATACACCTGTCGATAGGTGGACTGAATGGCGGTCTGCAAGGCCAGCTGCTTGTCCTGCGCGCTTTGACCGGCCTGGCTTTGCTGCACGTCGCGGGCGCGGATAAAGGGCAGGGCGCAGACAATGCAGCCGGGCTGGCTTGCACCGTCCGGGTCTGAGCGGCGTGCATCTGGACCGCGTAGTGGCAGGGTGACGGCATGCTGCTGCGGAGCGCCGGTGGAGGCAATCACCTGTGTGCCCAGATGGCGCAGCAGATCGCGGCTTTCGTCGAGCACGCTGACCGAGTCATGGTTGCCGCCCAGAATCAGCAGGCCCACACCGGCCTGGTGCAGCCGCGCAATCAGCTGGTTGTAGAGTTCGCGCGCATAGCTGGCCGGTGCGCCGGTGTCGAACACATCGCCGGCAATCAGCACGGCGTCGACCTGATGGGCCTGTACCTGCTGCAGCAACCAGTCAATCAGGGCCTGATGTTCGGCCTGGCGGCTGCGGCCCATGAAGTGCTGGCCCAGGTGCCAGTCGGAGGTGTGGAGAAGACGCATGCGGCGATGGTATGCCAGCCGGGCCGGCTGGCGGGCGCAGGCGCCTTCTTATTCGCTGTCCAGCCGTTCTTGCGACAGCTCTTGTTCGAACAAGGCATGGCCTTTGGCCCAGCCGCCACCCCAGATCAGATCCATGGTCCCGGCCAGAGCTTCCAGGCGCGGTTCGTCGAGGTCCGAGCGCGCATGCTCGGCCTGAAAAAGGCGGTAGAGCGCGGCCTGGGTCATGCCTTCATCCCTGAGTGCCTGGGCCAGCGCCACCAGCGTCGCCGCAGGCGGAGGCGGCTGGTCTGGCCGCAGAGCTGCCTGCAGGCGCCGGGCGGGCATCATCTCAGCGCCTGCCAGCGCGCTTGGCCGTCCAGTAGCTGAATTCCTCCTTGCCCACCTCATAGTCCAGCTCCTGCAGCCTGGCCTGCAGGTTCTCCTGCACATCGGCCACGGCACGGTTGTAGATGCTGGGGCCTATTTCCGCGAGAAAGAAATTCAGCAGGGCACCGGATTGCATATTGCCTATGGGCTCGTCCATGTTTTCGCGGAAATAGCGTTCTATGGAGGCAATGGCCTGCTGCTGTGCGTGTTTGGGGAGTTCTATGCTCATCGATCAAGCGTTCCTGTGAATTTCTGGCGCTTCAAGCGTCTGATGGACAAGGATTATTGTGGCGTATCGTGCTTCATCGGCTCCGGAGCGAGCGGTGCTGCAAGTCGTTGTATTTCTGGCTGCCTTTGCTGCCGCAACAGTCTGTGCCTGCGCGGGCCTGGCATGCAGACCTTCATGGATGGACGCGGGCTCGGCGCTCTTGTTCAGGCAGGCCGCGACGTCGCCTCGCGGCTGGCGATGGGCCAAGAGTGCCTGATTCTGGCTGTCGGCCCTGGTGCATGTCAGCATGCAGATATTGCTGCATCGCATGCACTTATCATGTGCATGCGCTCATGTTGATGCACGCAGATGGCATGAATACGATGGTTTCTTCATCATTCCCAAGGAAAAGCCATGCCCCTCGCCATTCGAATCTACCGCTCAGGTGCGCCCGAAGTGATGCAGCTCGAAGCGCTGGATCTGCCGTCGCCAGGGCCGGGCGAGGTTCTGCTCGAGCAGACTGCCATCGGTGTCAATCCTCTGGATGTCAGCCAGCGCAAGGGCCTGGTCCCGATTGCATTGCCTTCGGGATTGGGTCTGGAGGGTGCGGGGAGCGTGGCCGCAGTGGGTGCGGGAGTCCCGGGCCTGAAGGTGGGGGATCGGGTCGGCTACGCCACCGGTCCGCTGGGTGCCTATGCCAGTGCGCGCCTGTTCCCTGCCGGTCGCCTGGTCAGGCTTCCGGACGCACTCGGGGATGACGCTGCTGCGTCGGTCCTGTTCAAGGGCATCACGGCCCAGTATCTGCTCAAGACCACCGGCCAGGTGAAGCAGGGCAGCCGCGTGCTGATCTATGGCGCTGCGGGGGCGCTGGGGCAGCTGATGTGCGCCTGGGCAAAGCACCTGGGAGCCCAGGTACTGGGCGTCGTCTCCAAGCCGGCCAGCGTGGAGCGCGCCAAGGCGGCAGGCTGCGACCAGGTGTTTGTCTTCGACGCGCAGTCGCTGCCATCCCAGGTGATGCAGGCCACGCAGGGGCACAAGGTGGACGTGGTCTACGACCCCATCGGAAAAGACACTTTCTCCGCTTCGCTGGACTGCCTGCGGCCCAGAGGGCTGATGGTGTCGTTTGGCGCCACCTCGGGCTTGCCGCCGGCCGTCGAGCCGGGAGTGCTCAATGCCAAGGGTTCGCTGTTTCTGACCCGCCCTTCGCTGGCCGCACATACGGCAACGATAGAGGAGTACCAGAGCCGCGCGCAGGACGTGCTGGATGCCATCGCCGCCGGCATACTCAGGCCCCACGTCTGGAAAAGCTACGCGCTCAAGGATGCCGCTGCGGCGCACGCGGACCTGGAGCAAGGCCGCTCGCAAGGATCGATCATCCTCACTCCCTGAATCGCCACAGACACCATGCACATACTCGACAGTCAGCGCACGGACGAGCTCGCCACGCTGCTCGCACTGGCAGAGCAGGGTTCATTTGCCGCTGCGGGACGGTCTCTCGGGCGTCATCCTTCGGTGCTCTCCAAGCGCATGCAGGCGCTCGAGCGAAGACTGGGTGTGCGGCTGGTGGAGCGCACCACGCGCCAGCTGCATTTCACCAGCGAAGGCCTGCGGCTGGTCGAGAAGGTGAGTCAGGCCAGCCACCTGATTCGGGAGGCGGAGCAGGAAGCGGCGCAGGGAGCTCAGGAAACGCGAGGACGCCTGCGCCTGTCCATACCCGCGTCGATGGGGCGGCGCTGGATCAGTCCCATGCTGGCCGAATTTTCCCTGGCCTATCCGGAGGTCGTGCTCGAAGTGGAGTACAGCGACCGCATCGTGGACCTCGTGGGAGAGCGTTTTGATGCCGCCATACGCATCGGCCATCTGTCGGACAGCCGGCTGGTGGCCACGCGACTGTGCGAGCAGTACCGTCTTCTGTGTGCATCCGCCCGCTATCTCGAGCGCCACGAAGCACCCCGCAGACCCGAGGATCTCGCCCGTCACAACTGTCTGGGCTACACCGGTCTGCTGGATTTTCCGCAATGGCGGCTCGTCAGGCCCGCAGGCAGGCGCTCAGCCAGGGTGGTCGAATCGGTGCGCGTCAGCGGTTCCATGCTCAGCAACGACAATGAAGCGCTGCTTCATGCAGCCCTCAAAGGTGTGGGCATCATCGCCGGCAGCGACTGGCACCTCGTGCCCTCCATCCATGCCGGAGAGCTCGTCCGCATATTGCCGCAATGGACATTGGGGGAAGCCGGCGGCATCTACCTGGTGCGCCCATCGGGGCAGTACAACACGGGCGCCATGAAGGCGTTCAAGCCATGGATGACCGAGGCCTTTGCGGCAGCGCCCTGGCGGCCCGCAGATCGCTGAGGAACCTTGCCTGTCCCGCTGCTCCAGGGCGATGAGGGCGGGCTGCACAAGGCCTGGGGCGCGGCTGCTGCGCGAGGGCTAGGTGCCGCTCTTGCTTCCCAGCCAGGCCGCGCTATTGAGAAAGAAGCGCACCAGCTCGCTCTGGCGACGGGCGCCGGTCTTGGAGAAGATGGAGCGCAGGTGAGCTCTTGCGGTATTGAGGCGGATGCCCAGCGCTTTGGCGGCCTCCTCCAGCGTCAGGCCATGGGTCAGCTGGATCACCAGCGCGGTCTCCGCCGACGTGAGCTGAAACAGCTGCTGGGCCAGATGCGCGGACGGATCGGCCTTGCCATCGGTGTTGCGCATGAACACCGCGACGCAGGGACGACTCTTGGCCTCTGCTTTTTCATCCGAGGAAATGCTCTGTACGACAAGCCCCCAGTTGAGCTGACCCGAAGGACGCGCAATCGAGATGCCTTCGGTCATGACCGAGGTCGATGTCCGGGAGGACAGCAAGGCATCCTTGATCAGGCGCTGGAGCTTGCGGTTGTCGCTCGCATATTCAGCCTCCAGCATGCCGCCGGAGATCCGGATGCCGTCCTGAGCATCGAGAATGCCTTTGGCCGCAGGATTGCTTTCCAGCAAGTGAGCATTCTGGTCCAGGATGACGACACCGACCATCAGGCGCGCCGTGACGCTGCTGTACAGCGACATGACCTGGCGGTCATGGTGCAGCGCCAGATGCATGTTCAGCGCACGGCGGATATGCGGCATGATCATGCGCCCCAGATCCAGATCCCTCTGGCTGAAGGCGGGTTCCGACTCGGGACGCGTGATCCGCAGGCCGTAGACACTGCCATCGGTGGTCACGATATCGGCAGCCATTACATGGAAAATATTGTGCACACGGCACCAGTCCTTGTAATAGACGCTGCTGCGCCATTCGCTTTCGGACATCAGGTCCGGAATGGTCTTGAATTGCTCCTTGGGCATGCCAAGGAACGGACTGTGCTCGCTGTAGACGTCGTGCGTAAGCAAGTCCTTGAGTCCTCCGGATGCGGTGATCGTCAAACCGATATTGTCGCCCTCGGTCTGGCGGATGATCAGCACGGCAAAATTGCTGCGCATATGCGTGCGAATCACTTCCAGGCAAGACACCCAGGCTTCCGGCAGGGAAGCCGCGTCATAGAGGTGATTGATGAATTCGCTGAAACGCTCCGCGCTGATCAGCTCTTCGGTCGCCGGGCTCTGAATGGCGGATAGCGGGCCATCCTTGATTGCAAAACTCGTGGAAGCTTGTGCGTAATCGATGGGTTTCAGTTTGCCGTAGGTGGGACTCATTGCGTTGACCTCTTGCTGCATCGCATTATCAGCGTCTCATTGCCCGGCTTCGATTTGCAAGACTTCATCCATGGTGTCATCAGTGCTCCCTGGCTCCGGCGCTGGCCAGGACGAGCCGGCCGCAATTGGCAGGGCCGACATTCTCGCTCCTGGCCCGGCCGGCAGCGGCAGCCACAGGTGCGGGCACACGCAGGCACCGCACTGCCTGGCGAGACATCAATCGTCAAAGTCCCAGAACTCATGCAGGTCCAGGCGCAGGCGGCTGTCGCTCTCCAGCGTGTCCACGCGTGCCATGCGCTCGGCCAGCACGGCGTCGGCAAGCACGCGGCGCGCAGCCAGCAGCTCGGCCAGGCCGGACTCGCCGGCACGATAGGCACGCATTGCGCGGTCGGTCGCGCTGCGCTGGAGCGTCGCCGCACGGACCTGTGCCGCGGCGGCAGCACGCCTGCCATTCAGCTGGCTCCAGAGCACATCGAACTCCGCACCCAGGCGTCTGGCTACCGCCAGGCGACGCGACAGCGCTGCATCGGCATCGGCCAGCGCTGCCGCAGCCTGGGACTGCCGATAGGCGGAGCCCAGTGGCAGACTGATGCTGAGGCCTGCAATGCGCTCGGCACCGCCGCGCTCGCTGCTGGCAAACACACCGATCGTGGGGTCGGGGTGGCGCTCGAGATCCGTGCGGCGGGCCTGGTGCAGCGCCAGAGTCTCCTCGGACAGGGCCAGCAGATGCTCATGGCTGTGCTCTATGTAGCGTGAGCGCAGCTGAGCCTCCGATCCGCTCGGGAGTGCGGGCAGCGCGCTTGCGTCGATTGAAATGCCGGCCAGAGGGCAGAGGTCGGGAAAGCGTGCGCAGAGCTCGGCCCGCGCCGAGGTCTGCGCGGCCTCTGCTGCGGCCAGCGCAGCCTGCATGCGGGCCTGTTCGGCGGCAGCCAGCTCGGCTTCAAGTCTGGCTGCATCGCCCGCGCGCAGGCGGCGCTCGGTGACGCGCGCCAACTCTGCAGCAGCATCGGAATTGTCCTGCGCCGCCTGGCGGGCCTGAGCCGCGCGCAGAGCCGAAAACCACAAGGCCAGCAACTGGCGTGCCGTCTCGTGTCGGGCATCTTGCGCTGCCAGCAGGCCGGTGGCCCGGGTTGCCTCGGCCAGCTCGGCGTCGACAGCGGCCTTGCCCCAGAGTCGCAGCGGTCGCTCCAGGGCAATCTGGCCTTCGGTAAAACGCTGGCCTGAGCCGTCATGCGTCCAGCGGCGCTGGCCGGAGGCGCGCACCACGGTTTCATGTGATCCCGTGCGCAGGCCGTCGGCGCGGGCTCGGGCCGCGCGTGTTACCGCCTCGGCCGCCTGCACTGCCGGTGACTGGTCCACGGCCATGCGCACGGTGGCTTCGGCAGGCAGATAGCTCTGAGCCTGGGCCGCACCCGCAAGCAGCAGAGCGCAGGCACAGGCACAGGCATGAAACAGGGAGTTCTTCATAGACATACCCGGGAAATGGAAATTGAAATTGCCTAGGGATCTTGGGCACAAAGCGTTTGCCGCATTCATGGGCGCACCTCCTTGGCGCTGCGTGCCAGGCCAAAGCGTTCGAACAGCAAGGGCAGCAGCAACAGGGTCAGTGCCGTGGAGCTGATCAGGCCCCCGGCCACGACCACGGCCAGCGGGCGCTGGATTTCCGAGCCCGGACCGGTAGCCAGCAGCAGCGGGACCATGCCCAAAGCCGTGATGCAGGCCGTCATCAGCACCGGCCTCAGGCGGTCACGCACGCCCTGGCGTACAGCCTGGGCCAGTTCCATCCCCGATGACAGCAGCGCGTTGAAGTGCGAAACCAGAACTACGCCGTTGAGCACGGCAATGCCCAGCAGTGCAATAAAGCCCACGGAGGCGGGGACCGACAGATATTCGCCACTAAGGCGTAAAGCGGCCATGCCGCCCACCAGCGCGAACGGGATGTTGGCGATGACCAGCAAGGCTTGTCGCGTCGAACGGAAGGTGAGAACCAGTAACACGAAGATGGCCGAGAGCGCCACAGGCACGACCAAGGCCAGACGTGCGGCCGCGCGTTGCTGGTTTTCGAACTGGCCGCCCCAGACAATGCGCAGATTCTTGAGGTCGGGGTCGGCATTCACCAAGGCCTGGGCCTCGCGTACAAAGCCTGCGAGATCGCGCCCCTCGACATTCACCTGGACCACGGCAAAGCGTGCTCCGTCCTCATGGTCGATACGTACCGGACCGTCCTGAGGGGAGAGTGTCGCGAGAGAGGTGACTGGCCAGACCGTGCCGTCGGGTGCGGTCACCAGCAGGCTTGTCAGGCCTTCCGGTGACTGCCGCAGCGCTGCTGGACCACGCAGCAGCAGCGGCGTGCGCGCCATGCCTTCGGGCACGATGCCGATACGCTCGCCCTCTACCAGTGCACGTAGCTGGGCCTGCAGGGCATCACCGGAGAAACCGGACTGACCGAGTGCTGCGCGATTGAGCACGACCTGCAGGTATTGCACGCCGCTGTTGCTGGGTGCAATCACTTCGGAGGCGCCGGGGATGCTGCGCATGCGCGCAGCAATTGCCTGGGCGGCGGCGTCTATCCTGGCCAGGTCGGCGCCGAAGATCTTGATGGCCACGTCGCCGCGCGCACCGGTCAGCATCTCGGATACGCGCATCTCGATGGGTTGTGTGAAGCCGTAGATCAGGCCTGGAAAACCCTCCATCACGCGGCGGATGGAATCGGCGATGTCCTCCTTGCTGCCGCGCCATTCGGCGCGAGGCTTGAGCACCAGAAAGGTGTCGGTCTCGTTGAGACCCATGGGGTCCAGCCCCAGATCGTCCGAGCCCGTGCGCGCCACGATGGAGCGGATTTCCGGAACGCCTTCGAGCAGCGCTTGCTGCACGCGCTGATCCATATCCAGCGATGCGGGAAGCGAAATCGACGGAGCTTTCTGCAACTGCACGATGAGATCGCCTTCGTCCATGGTCGGCATGAAGGTCTTCCCCACGGACAGATACAGGGCCGCCGCGCCGGCGAGCGTCGCTACCGCGAGACCGAGTACCGTGCTTCGGTGCGCGAGGCTCCAGGCCTGCATCCGCGCAAAGCCGCCTGCCAGCCTTCGCATCAGCCAGGGCGCATCGTCGGCATGTGAGCGCAATACCAATGAAGCCAGCGCCGGAACGACGGTAAATGCAATGAGTACAGAAGCACCCAGGGCCAGGACGATGGTCAGCGCAACCGGCGCAAACAGCTTGCCTTCCAGGCCTTGCAGCGACAGCAGCGGCAGGAAAACAATGGCGATGATGGAAACGCCCGCCAGCATGGGAGCCGACACGGCCGACACTGCATCCCGAATCAAGGCGAAGCGGTCCTCGGCTGTTGCCGCAGATCCGCCTTCCTGCCGCTGAGCCAGTGCGGTCTCAATGTTCTCCACCACCACCACCGAGGCGTCCACCAACATGCCCAAGGCAATCGCCAGACCACCCAGGCTCATCAGATTGGCTGTCAGGCCCACATAGTGCATGAGCAAGAATGTGCTCAGCATGGACAGCGGAAGCGTAGCCGCCACCACCAGCGCAGCACGCAGGCCACCGAGAAACAGATAGAGGATGACGACCACCAGCACACTGGCTTCGACCAAGGCGCGCATGACGGTGCCAGCGGCGCGCGAGACCAGCTCGCCGCGGTTGTAGAACACCTGGGTGCTCATTCCCTCGGGCAGGCGCGGCGCCAGTTCGTCGAGTCTGGCCTGCACGGCGTCGACCAGGCGGCGAGCATCCACGCCGCGCAGGCCCAGCACCAGTCCCTGTACCGCCTCGCCCTGCCCGTCGCGGCTCACGGCCCCATTGCGCGTGGCCTCGCCCAGGCGCACAGTGGCCACATCACCTACCGTGGCGGCCGCCTGTGCATTGCTGGCCGGCACGACCACCACTGCACGCAAATCGTCGAGCCCGCGGACCCCTCCCTCCACGCGCACCACCCAATGTTCCTCGCCACGATCCAGCCGGCCTGCTCCGTCGTTGCGGTTGTTGGCCTCTAGCGCCTGACGCAGCTGATCCAGCGTCACGCCGCGCGCGCGCAGCCGCGCCGCGTCCGGAATCACCTCGTAGCCGCGCACCACGCCGCCCAGGGCATTCACGTCGGCAACGCCCGCAACAGTGCGCAGTGCCGGTCGTATCACCCAATCGAGCACATAGCGGCGTTCGGCCAGCGAGTGGCTCTCGCTGTCAATGGTGAACATGAACATCTCGCCCAGCGGCGTGGTGATGGGAGCCAGCCCCCCTTCGGCCGTGGCGGGCAGATCACGCTGCAGGCCGGCCAGGCGCTCGGACACCTGCTGGCGTGCCCAGTACACATCCGTGCCTTCCGAGAAGTCCACGGTCACGTCGCTGATGCCGTACTTGGAGACCGAGCGCACGATGGTCTTGTGCGGCAGGCCCAGCAGTTCCTGCTCTACGGGCGTGGAGACGCGCTGCTCTACCTCCTCGGGCGTCATGCCCGGCACCTTGAGGATCACCTTGACTTGGGTGGGCGAGATATCGGGAAAGGCATCAATGGGAAGTTGCACATAGGCCCAGGCGCCAGCGAGCGCCAGGGCCGCTGCAGCGAGCAGCACCAGAGCGCGCTGGCGCAACGAGAAATCGATCAGCTTGGCCAGCATTACTCACCTCCGGACAGCAGGCTTTTGAGTGCAGCGATGCCTGCCACCGCAATCTGCGCCCCGGCCGGCAGCCTGCCGCGCACCACGGCAGTCGCCTCGTCCCGAGTCTCCACCGACAAGGCCGTGAAGCGCATGCTCTGTCCTGTTTCTATGAATACACCGCTCTGGCCTTGCCAGTACACCAGTGCCGCCGCCGGGATGCGCAGACGGTCTGCGGCATTGGCCTGCGCCTTGCCCGTGCCAGACTCCTTGAGCGTCAGCATGGCCGTGACACTCTCGCCCAGACGCAGATCGCCGTTGTTGCTCAGCGCCACGCGCACGCGCATCCCCGCGCTGCCGTCCCCCACGGGCGCAATGCCCTCGACACGGCCTGTGGCGGCGCGCGTGGCAACCTGCACACGGTCGCCCACAGCGGGCAGCGGAACCTCGCGACCGAGCAGCAGATCCAGTTCCAGCGCCTTGGGGTCAGCCACTCGCACCAGCGCTGCCGAAGCCTCGACGCGCGTGCCGGGCTGGACCATGACTTCGGTCACAATGCCCGCGCGCGGCGCCAGCAACTGTGCCTCCTTGCCATCCATCTTCACGCCGCTGGCAGCCAGTTCGGCGCGTCTGGCCTGGGCCATGGCCGCCGCTTCGACAGCGTGCGCCTGGGTTGTCTGCCAGCGGCTGGCGGCGATGATGCCGTCGTCATGGAGCATCCGGTCGCGCGTCAGGGCCTGCTGCGCCAGCCGTGACTGCGACTCGGCTTGCGCCACTGCGCGACGCGCTTCATAGAGCTGTGGACTGGCAAATGTCGCCACGGGCTGGCCGGCTCGCACGGACTGGCCCACCGCGACCAGCACGCGCGGCAGCATGCCGGCATAGGGAGCTGCAACCACGACCTGGGCATCGGGTCTCAGCAGCACACGCGCATGGGCCGAAACATTGAGTTCGCCAGAACTCTTGATGGATTGAAAGCGCACGCCCAAGGTACGCGCCTGCTCGGGGGATAGGGGCACGGCCTCGGCGGCCATGCCTGTGACTGGCAGCGCAAGTGCGCCAGCCAACAGCCATTGGTACAAGTACATTCCTGACTCCGGAAAAGGAAAAGACATGCATCCATGCGCAGGCACGGATGCTGACCAGCCTGTGAAAGGCTTGGGAGCTCAGGAAAATTGAGGCGGAGCTTGGGCCGGAGACGGCCGGATGATGCGACCGCGCCAAGGCCAAAGCCTGTGCACGGGTTTCGGGCGCGGTACGGGTCTGGCGGCAATGCAACGCATGCGCGACGCACGCAGACCCCAAGTCAGCAGAGCCAGGCCAATGATGGCCAGCAGCGGAGCCGCCAGCAGATCCAGCGGTTGCAATGCGTTCTGCACATCCACTTCAAAGGGCTCGGCTTGAGCCTGAGGGGCAGGGTGGTCGCTGCGAGAGTCGTGTCCGGTGAACAGATGGAAATGAGAATCAGCAATTCTGGAGGGTGTCGCGTGCACGTGCAGGCCGGATTGATTCGGAGTCCCGAAGTGGCCGTGCAGCAGCGGAATCAGCAGTTGCGCTGCCATGATCAGCAGCAGCAATGCGCTCCGCAGAGAAAGTCTCTGGATGGCACGCGACATGCGGTCGATTGTAGCGCTGCGACTGTCGGTGCAACAGCGCAATCCATTGATCAGGATTAGACATCCCGCCGATAAACGGCCGGCCTTTCAGCGGGCAGGGCCATCCGCAGCAGCGCCTGCAGCGATGGCTCAGGCTCGAGAGCATGGTGTCGTGCCGGCCATTGCATGGCTGCTGCAGCGCAGTCAAAAAAGGGGAGCCAAGCGCCCCTTCGAATTGCCGGTGCCCTTATGAAAAGAGCCGAATGCGCCGCATATCAAGCGCTGCAAGCCATGCCGGCTGGGCCGGTCTATTGCACGGCCTCGTCCTGGTCGGCCAGAAAGCCGCCGCTCTGGTGTGCCCAGAGCTTGGCGTAGATGCCGCCGTGCTGCAGCAGTTGCTGGTGCGTGCCTTCCTCCACGATATGGCCTTCGTTCATCACGATCAGGCGATCCATGGCCGCGATGGTGGACAGGCGGTGGGCAATGGCGATCACGGTCTTGCCGTCCATCAGCGAGTCCAGGCTTTCCTGGATGGCGGCTTCCACCTCGCTGTCCAGCGCGCTGGTGGCTTCGTCGAGCAGCAAGATGGGCGCGTCCTTGAGCATCACGCGTGCAATCGCCACGCGCTGGCGCTGGCCGCCCGAGAGCTTGATGCCGCGCTCGCCGACCTGGGCGTCGTAGCCGCTGCGGCCCTTGAGGTCGGTCAGCGTGGCGATGAAGTCCGAAGCCTCGGCCTTGTCGGCAGCGGCGTGCATGTCGGCTTCGCTGGCATCGGGGCGACCGTAGAGGATGTTGTCGCGCATGGAGCGGTGCAGCAGCGAGGTGTCCTGCGTCACCATGCCGATGGCGCTGCGCAGGCTGTCCTGCGTCACGCCGCGGATGTCCTGGCCGTCGATGGTGATGCGCCCGCTTTGCGGCTCGTGAAAGCGCAGCAGCAGATTGACCAGCGTGGACTTGCCAGCGCCCGAGCGTCCGATCAGGCCGATGCGCTCGCCGGGGCGGATGTGCAGGTTCAGATGGTCCAGCACCTTTTTGCCGCCCGCCTTGTAGCCAAAGCTCACATCCTCGAAGGCAATCGCTCCTCGCGTGACCTGCAGCGGCTTGGCGTCGGGTGCATCGACGATGGTGCGCGGCTTGGTCAGCGTGGTGATGCCGTCCTGGATGGTGCCCACGTTCTCGAACAGGCCCGTCATCTGCCACATCACCCAGTGCGAGTAACCCATCAGCCGCAGCGCCATGGCAATCACGGCCGCCACCACGCCGGCGGAGGCCTGACCTTGCGTCCACAGATAGAGCGCCGTGCCGCCGCTGCCCAGCAGCAGCAGGGCAATCATCAGGTGGTTGGTGATTTCGAACAGGCTGACCAGACGCATCTGCGCATAGCCCGTGGCCTTGAAGGCCTCCATGGCATTGCGCGCATATTCGGCTTCGCGGCGCGTGTGGGCAAACAGCTTGACGGTGGCGATATTGGTATAGGCATCGGTGACGCGGCCCGTCATCATGGAGCGCGCATCGGCCTGCTCCTTGCCGATCTGGCCCAGGCGTGGCACGAAATAGAAGCAGGCAGCGGCATAGGCGACGAACCACAGCGCAAACGGAATCATCAGCCGCCACTCGAAGCTGGCGGCCAGGATCAGAATGCCGATCATGTAGACGCCCACGCCCACAAACACGTCCACCACCATGAACACCACTTCCCGCACCGACAGCGCGGTCTGCATGATCTTGGTGGTGATGCGGCCGGCAAACTCGTCCGCATAGAAGGACATGCTCTGGCCCAGCATCAGCTTGTGGAACACCCAGCGCAGCCGCATGGGGAAGTTGATGGCCAGTACCTGGTGCATCACGGTGGTGTGCAGGGCCAGCAGCGCCACGCTGCCGAGCAGGATGGCGGCAATGCCCTGCACCGTGGCCTGCTGTTCGGCCCAGAAGTTGGCGGGCGAGACCGTGCCCAGCCAGTCCACCACGCGGCCCATGATGGCGAACAGTACGGCTTCATAGGCGGCCAGCAGGGCCGAGGTAAGGGTCATCAGGCCAATCCAGCCGCGCATGCCCTGGGTACAGGCCCAGACAAAGGCAAAGAATCCCTTGGGCGGAACCTTGGGCTCCTGGCCGGGATAGGGGGCTACCTGTTTTTCAAAAAATCGGAACAAGATGGAAATACTCCCGTGTCATGCTTGTGGCATATCTTGTCCCCATGGTAGGGGAGTGCCCTGGTTTGGTGTCAAGCGGACTCGATGACCGCTTGTCCCATGGGCCATTGGCATGGGCCGATGAGCGCGCGGCGAACTCGGGCTATGCGCGAGGTGTGCGGCGGGCATGAAAAACGCCGCATCTTGTGCGGCGTGGCAGGAAAGCGCGCGGCGCGATCAGGCGTTGGGCAGGAAGCCTTCCACCGACAGATAGCGCTCGCCCGTGTCGTAAGCAAAGCCCAGCACCCTGGCGCTGGGCGGCAGCTCTGGCAGCTTCTGGGCAATGGCGGCCAGCGTGGCGCCCGAGGAGATGCCGACCAGCAGGCCTTCCTCGCGAGCGGCGCGGCGCGCGTATTCGCGTGCGGGCTCGGCTTCCACCTGGATCACGCCGTCGAGCAGGCTGACGTCCAGATTCTTGGGCACAAAGCCGGCGCCAATACCCTGGATGGGGTGGGGCGCGGGCTGACCGCCGGAGATCACGGGCGAGGCCGCGGGCTCCACCGCATAGACCTTGAGGTTGGGAAACTTGGCCTTGAGCACCTTGGCCACGCCGGACAGGTGACCGCCCGTGCCCACGCCGGTGATGAAGGCGTCGAGGCCGTCGGGGAAGTCGCGCAGGATTTCCTGGGCCGTGGTGGCCTCATGCACGGCCACGTTGGCGGGGTTCTCGAATTGCTGGGGAATCCAGGCTCCGGGCGTCTGGGCGGCCAGTTCCTGGGCGCGGGCGATGGCGCCCTTCATGCCTTTTTCCTTGGGAGTCAGGTCAAAGGATGCGCCATAGGCCAGCATCAGGCGGCGGCGCTCGATGCTCATGCTCTCGGGCATGACCAGGACCAGCTTGTAGCCCTTGACGGCCGCGACCAGGGCCAGGCCCACACCGGTGTTGCCGCTGGTGGGCTCGATGATGACACCACCGGGTTTGAGCGCGCCGGATCTCTCGGCGTCTTCCACCATGGACAGCGCAATACGATCCTTGATGGAGCCACCTGGGTTGCTGCGCTCGGACTTGATCCAGACGTTGGTATTGCTGCCGAACAGACGGTTGATGTGAATGACGGGCGTGTCGCCAATCGTTTGCAGAATGTTGTCAGCTCTCATCGGACCTCCGCGAATAAGGGGTGGTGGGACAGTGGATCGCAGCGCAGGATGTCTGCGCAGACACAGAGCATTGTGCACGCAAGCGTTCTGCGAATGGGCTATATCGATATGACCCGAAAAGTGGGCAAGGCAGCGGGCGGTGATTAACATCGCCCCATGAATCTACGGTTTCTGGAAACCTTTGTGCTGCTGGCCGAGCTGCGCAACTTCCGCATGACGGCCGAGCGGCTGTTCACCACACAGGCTGCCGTCTCCAGTCGCATCGCCACGCTGGAGCAGGAGTTCGGCGTGCGCCTGTTCGACCGCGGCGTGCGCGAGGTCACGCTCACGGCCGACGGCGCCAAGGCCCTGGTGCATGCCGAGCGCATGCTCAGGCTGATGCGCGAGATGCGCGAGGACATGCTGGACAAGCAGGCCTATGCGGGCGTGATCCGCATCGGCGCCATCGAATCCATCGTGCACAGCTGGTTCCCCGACTTTCTCGCGCTGCTGCAGCAGCGCTATCCGCGCCTGCAGGTGGAGATCGCCTGCGACACCACCATCCATATGTCGGAGCAACTGCTCAAGGGCCAGCTCGATGTCTCGCTGCAGGCCAAGCCCGTGTCCGGCGGTGCCATTGCCAATCTGTCGCTGGGCGAGTTCGCCATGGCCTGGGTGGGCAGCCCCAAGCTGGGCATAGGCGACGAGACCCTGAGCCTGGCCGAGCTGGCGGCTTTTCCCATCATGAGCTTTGCGCGCGGCTCCGAGCCGTATGCGGTGATCGAGCAGCTGTTCAGCGCCGAAGGCAACGCCTCGCCGCACATGAACTGCATTGCCTCGGTGGCGACCATGATCCGCGTGGTCTGCGACGGCCTGGGCGTGGCGGCCGTGCCGCCGGCCATCATCCAGCGTGAGCTGGCCGAGCAGCGCCTGCGCCTGCTGCGCGTGGATCGCGAGTTCCCCTCGCTGCCGCTGGTGGCCTGCTGGCGCAACGATCACCAGAACCCGCTGGCTGAAACCGTGGTGCGCGCCGCCGAAGAGGTGGCCACGGCGTTTGCGCTGAACCACGGCCAGGCCGTGGCGCGGCTGCCGGGCGCCCGTCTGGCAGGGGACGCTTAAAGCGCAGGAGCAGGCACAGCTGGTGCTGGCACCAATGCCTGCCGAGCCTGGGGGTGTGCCTCATACTGAATAAAAAAGGAGCTGCTACCGCCTGTTGCATATAGATTTCAGAGTGTTTTCTGTCTGAAATCGTTTGCAGTAAAGCGTTAGCAGCTCCTATTTTTTACTCGGCAATCAGGCTTGGGCGAGCAAGGCCTCGACGGCCAGTGCCACCGACAGCAGGCGTTGGTCCTGAGCGGCCGTGCCGGCCAGGCTCAGGCCCACGGGCGCTTCGCCCGGGCGGTGGCAGGGCAGGGACACCGCGCAGCCGTCGAGGAAGTTGATCAGCGTGGGATTGCGCAGCATCAGCCCGTTGGCCGCGAAATAGGCTTCGTCGCTGGCCTCAAGCTCGGCAATCTTGGGCGCGATCACGGGCACCGTGGGCATGAGCATCAGGTCGTGATCGGCCATCTGCGCCTGGACGCGGGCAATCCACTGCTGGCGGCGCGCCAGCAGCTCGATATAGTCGGCCGCGCTGATGTCCTTGCCGCGCAGAATGCGCGTGCCCACGCGCGGATCGTATTCGGCCAGGCGGCCGGCGCCGGCGATATGGCTGCGGTGCCAGGCCCAGGCCTCGGCGGCGGTGAAGCCGCCCTTGGCATTGATCTGCGCAAGCTCGGAGAAGGGCGGCACCACGGCCTCGGTGATCTGCACGCCGGCCGCGTACAGCAGCGACAGCGCACGCTGCCAGGCCGCGGCCACGGCGCTGTCCATGCCGTCCAGCACCACATTCGTGGGCGTCAGCAGGCGCAGGCCCTGCAGCGAGGCCGCGCGCAGTTCGCCCTGCGATTCGCCCGACAGCACCGCGTCCAGCGCGGCGCAGCAGCGCACGCTGGGCGCCAGCGGTCCGATGGAGTCCAGATTGGCAGACAGCGGCAGCACGCCCTGCATGGGCACGCGGCGCGCCGTGGGCTTGAAGCCGGTCAGGCCGCACAGCGCCGAGGGAATGCGCACCGAGCCGCCGGTGTCCGAGCCGATGGCGGCCAGCGCCATGCCGTCGGTCACCGAGATGGCCGCGCCCGAGGACGAGCCGCCGGGAATGCGGCCGCCGTCGTTTTCCCGCTGCCAGGGATTGCGCGGCGTGCCGTAGTGCGGATTCAGCCCCAGGCCCGAGTAGGCGAACTCGGTCATATTGGTCGTGCCCACGATGACCGCGCCCGCGCGGCGCAGGCGCTGCACGACTTCGGCCGTCTGCGTGGCGGGTGCGGCATCGGCCAGCAGCCTGGAGCCGCCCAGCGTGGGGTGGCCCGCGATGTCGAACAGATCCTTGACCGAGATGGGCAGGCCTTCGAGGGGCGAGCGTGCCAGGCCAGCCGCGCGCAGCGCATCGCTGGCGCGGGCTTCGGCCAGGGCCTGCTCGGGCAGCACGCGGGTGAACACGCGCGGGCCTTCGCCTTGCGTGGCGCGCTCCAGTGCCTGCTCGGCCAGTTGCACGGCGCTGGTCTGGCCTTGGGCCAGGCGCTCGGAGACCTGGTCCAGGCGGGGAGAGACTGACGTCATGGGTAGCTCCGTGTTCAGGCGACGATGTCCAGCAGCTCACTGCGGTAGCGGTGGCGGATGCTGCGCTGGCTGCGCGGGTCGTACAGCTCCATGGCGAACTGCGTGGCAGGGCGTATGCCGCCGATGGCGGCCATGGTGCCGCAGGTCATGCCACTGCCTTCGGGCAACTGGCTCTGGCCGCCGGTGTAGCGCGCGATCAGGTCCTGGGGCGTGCGCAGGCTGGCCAGCGTGCCTTCCTGGTACAGCACTTCGCGGCCGTCCTCCACGATCCAGGAGCGCAGGATCAGCTCGTCCCAGTGGCCGGCCACATCGGCGAAGCGCCAGGCCTGAGTGGCCACGGGCTTGATGCAGGCCTGCTTGGAGAAGGCAACGCTATAGGCTTCGAGCTTGCGGTCGGTGTGGTCCGAGGCCAGGCTCACGAACATCTCGCCGCCATGGCTGAAGACGAAGACCTCGGCCTCGCCCGAGGAGTCCGGGCCGAGCACTTGCAGCGTGCTGCTCTGGCTCAGCTGGTTGCTGGCGATGCGGTAGTACAGCGGCACGGCGCTGGGGCGCGGAATGCCGAGCGCGGCCAGCTCCTCGATGTGGTGCTCGATGGCCGCATGGTCGCGTCCGGCCCAGCCGGCGACGATCAGGGTGTCGAAGATGGGGGCCAGGGTCTGGCCTTCGGGGGTGGTGAATTGCAGTTGCATGGCGGAAAGCTCAAAAAGGGGAAGGCGGGGCCTTGGCCCCGCATGGCGGCGCTGCGCAGGCAGCGTCAGGAGGTCACTGCTTCTTGACGAAGAGCACGACCAGGAAGGCGGCGAGGAACTCCAGCGCGGCCACGAAGTACAGCCCCGAGGACAGCGAGCCGGTGCTGGTCTTGAGCGCGCCGATCATGTAGGGCGCCACAAAGCCGGCCAGGTTGCCAACGGAGTTGATGAGGGCGATGCCGCCGGCGGCCGCCGTGCCGGCCAGAAAGGCCGAGGGAATGGACCAGAACACGGGGAAGGCGGCGAGGATGCCGACGGAGGCCAGCGTCAGCGCGCACAGGGCCAGCACGGCGTTGTGCAGGAACATGCCGGTCAGGATCAGGCCTGCTGCGGCGATCAAGGCGGCGATGGCGCTGTGCATGCGGCGCTCGCCGGTCTTGTCCGAATGCATGCCGTTCCAGACCATGGCCAGCGTGCCCGCGAGAAACGGAATGGCCGAGATCAGACCGATCTGCAGATTGTTCTGGATGCCGATCTCCTTGATGATGGACGGCGACCAGAAGGCGATCGTGGCGTTGCCGCTGACGATGCAGAAGTACACGGCAGCGCACAGCCAGACGCGGTAGTTGCGGCAGGCATCGGCGAAGGAATGCTGCTTGTGGCCTTGCTGGCTTTCCTCGGCCACGGCGGCGCTGACGGCGCGCTGCTCGGCTGCGCTCAGCCACTTGGCGTTCTCGGGTTTCTCGGGCAGCCAGGCCAGCACGAAGAAGCCGGCGATCACCGAGGGAATGCCTTCAAGAATGAACAGCCATTGCCAGTTGGCCAGATGGCCCACGTCCTGCATGCCGTTCATGATGGCGCCTGCGATCGGGCCGCCCACGGCGCCGGCGATGGCGAACGAGGTCATGAACAGGCCGTTGATGCGGGCGCGGTGGCGGGCCGGGAACCAGTAGGTCAGATACAGCACCACACCGGGGAAGAAGCCCGCCTCGACCACGCCCAGGATGAAGCGCAGCACATAGAACATGGTGGGCGTGGTCACATAGGCCATGGCCATGGACGCCACGCCCCAGAGGATGGTGATGCGCGCCAGTGTCTTGCGTGCGCCGATCTTCTCCAGCAGCAGGTTGCTGGGCACTTCGAACAGGAAGTAGCCGATGAAGAAGATGCCGGCACCCAGGCCGTAGACAGCCTCGCTGAACTGCAGGTCCTGCAGCATCTGCAGCTTGGCGAAGCCGACGTTGACGCGGTCTATCCAGGCCAGGACAAAGAGAAAGACCAGAAAGGGGATCAGGCGCCAGGTGATCTTGCGGTAGGTGGCGTCCATGTCGGGGTGCGCGTGCGCACCGGCATGGCCGGCAAGAGGGTGGGTGGCGGAAGCCGGGCTGCTCATGGGAGTCTCCTGTATGCGAAAGTGCAGCGGGCACATGGGGCGCTTTTGCTGGCGCTCCTGTGTGTCTTGGAACAGTGGAATGCGGCGCGGGCCGGTGTTCCTGTGGCGGCAGTATCGAAAGGCAGCGAGGGGCTGTCCAACAAGAAATTCTGAGCGGCCCTGAATGCAAATTCTTATGAGCAGAGGTGGTGCGGGCTGTGCACCGGCATGAGGCAGGCGTGCACCGATAAGGCGCGGGAAAACCCTAGGATCTATGCGCGCCGGATCGCGCTGCCGGGCCGCTCAAAACCCCGGTCGGCGCCTGGTGCCGGAGATTGCTGATTGATTCACATCAAGTCCTGGGGAGATGGTGTTTCCCCTCGGGCCTGCAATCGGGAACAATGAGGCAAAGTCTGTTTGAGGGAGGACTGCTCTTGCTCACGTTCAACACAATTCTGGTGCTGCTGGGGGTCTGTTGCGTAGGCCTGCTGGTCGGCTTTTCCTGGCGCGAGCAGCGCTGGGGCCCCTGGGTCATGCTGGTGTTCGTGGTGAGTCTGCTGTCGCTGATGAGCTACGCGATTCTCAATCTGCTGCTTTAGCACCGCAGGCCAGGGAAGGCCGCGCGCGCAGCGGGGCCTTCCAGAGCTCGGCCAGCAGCAGACCGGCAATCGTCATGATGCCGCCCACGGCGTGGTAGCCCGCCAGGGGCTCGTTCAGGGTGAATGCCGCGATCAGGGCGGTGAAGACCGGGATCAGATTGAAGAACATGCTCGATCGCCCGGGCCCCAGCGTCTGCACCGCCTTCATCCACAGCAGCGGCGCGGCGATGGAGGCCATGATGCCGGCGTAGCCCACCAGCGGCAGGTTGCTGGCGTCAAGCCCGGTCTTGGGCGAGAAGAGATACAGCGGGAACTGCACGACCACGGCAACCAGCACCTGCAGATACAGCAGCTGCACCGTGGCTAGGCGCGGCATGGGCCAGCGCTTGAGCAGGATGTTGTAGACCGCATAGGCCAGCATGGCCAGGAACATCATGGCGTCGCCCAGGTTCAGGCCCTCGGAAGCCAGATGGCTGAGCCGGCCCGATGAAACCACCAGCGCGACTCCCACAATGGCCAGCAACGAACCCCAGATGCCGCCATGCGTCAGCGGCTGGCCCAGCATGAACACGGCCAGGGCCAGCACCAGCATGGGCGTGAGCGAGCCGATGATGCCCATGTGCGTGGCCGTGGTGAAGTGGGCGGCGTAGTAGGCCAGGCTTTGGTAGATGACCATGCCCAGCACGCCCAGCACGACGATCCGTGGCAGCAGGGGCTTGATGTCGGCGCGCTGGCGCCAGATCGAGGGCAGGACGAAGGGCGTGAAAAGCACGGCCGCCACCAGCCAGCGGAAGAACCCGATCTCGGCCGCGCTGATGCTGTCTGCGGCCAGCTTGCTGACCACGGTGTTGACCGACCAGATCAGCACCGCGCCCAGTGGTAATAGGTATGCACCCATATGAAACTCCTTGAGGTGCTTATGATGCGCTTGACGTATTTGAAGCGCATTGCTGATTTCAGACATTTCATAACTCAAGCCGGACGAACCCATGCCCGCCTCTGCCCCGACTCCCGGCCCGGCCGCCAAGCGGTATGCCGTACAGATACTGGACACCGACAAAGTGCCTGGCAGCTATTACTTCCGCTATGACGAGTTCGGCGAACACAGCGAGGCCCCGTCGCACAGCCACCGCTGGGGGCATCTGAACTATGCGGCCCACGGCAGCCTGAACATGGATGTGCCCAGCGGTCATATCCTGTGCCCGCCGCAGCATGGGGTGTGGATTCCGCCTGGCGTGGTGCACAGCTGCTATCTGCAGCATGCGGTGCAGTACCGCTCCGTCTATCTGGCCCCCGATCTGTGTGCGGACCTGCCGCAGACGGCGGGCTGCATGCGCCTGGGACCTATCGTCAAAGCCGTGCTGGCGGACTTTGGTGCCAGGGGCGTGCAGATCCCGGTGACGGACGCCGATCTGCGGCTGGCCCGGGTGGTGCATGACCAGTTGCGAGCCACGCCGCTGGAGCTGAGCTTTCTGCCCGTGGCCCGGCATCCCGCGCTGGTGCAGGTGCTGGACGCCATGCAGTCGCGCCCCGACGACCACCGTAGCCTGGCCGAATGGGCCGAGACCGTGCACATGACGGAACGAACCCTGGCCCGCCACTGCCAGCGCGAGCTGGGCATGAGTCTGGGGGAATGGCGCCAGCGCATGCGCTATCTGCAGGCGATCGACGCGCTGGAGGCCGGCCACACCGTGCAGCGCATCGCCTATGACATGGGTTACAGCACGCCATCGGCCTTTATTGCGATGTTCCAGCGCGAATCAGGCCTGCCGCCCGAGCAGTTCAGGCGCGAGTTCTGTGCAAGTTCTTTCTGAACGCGGGATAATGCGCGCCGTGAAGTGCGCCAGACCGCCGCTGGTACTAGCCGAAAGGCCAACGCTTGCGTTGGGTCGAAAGACCGTACTGGAGGAACGTCCGGACTGCATAGGGCGGCGTAGCAGCTAACAGCTGTCCACCGTGAGGTGAGGATCAGAGCAACAGAGACGAGTCTGGCAGGAGTGCCGCAAGGCAGACCAACCAGGGTGAAACGGGCAATCTCTACGCGCAGCAATACCAAGTAGGCACACGTTGACGGGGCCCCCGGAGTGTGCGGGTAGGTAGCACCGAGCCATCAGGCGACTGATGGCCAAGATTAATGGCGGTCACATGGCGGGCAACCGTTGTGCACAGAATCCGGCTTATCGGCGCACTTCACACTTTCTTCCTCGGCCGGGCACAGCACCGGCGAATCCCCGGCATTCACTCCACCATCAGCGCGAACAACTGGTGGCGGTGGTGGATATCGAGCCGCGCAAAGGCGCGGTTGCGATAGGTCTTCACGGTGGCTGCGCTCAGCCCGAGATCGGCCGCAATGCCGTCCTGGGTCATGCCGCGCAGCAGGCGCAGGCAGACCTCGAGTTCACGCGCCGTCAGACCCGGTGCCAGCTCGCGCAGTCGAGCCGGCCATCTCTCATCTCCGGCAGCCATGTCCGCCGTCAGCGCCAGGTGCTTGTGCGTCAGAGCCATCAGGGCGCTGGACAGGTCCGCGAAGTCGCTCAGATGCCGGTCGGCAAAGGGTTTCTGGTGCGCATGGCGATAGAGGTTGACGGCAAACACCGAGCCGTCGGCACCGGGCTCGGCAATCGAGATGCGCTCAGCCACGCCATGCGCGTCATACACGCACTGGCGATGCAAGGGCGTGACCTCGTTGGCCTGCACATGGACCAGATTGCGCGCGCCTGGTGTATGCATATGTCCGGGCCATTCCTGGCCCCAGCTTCTGTCCTCGTGCTGGGGTCCCGAGAGATAGGCGCTCCAGCACTGGCGCGTGGTGTCCGCAATGCCCTGGGAGGCCGATAGAAACAGCCGCGGCCGGTAGCTGCCGATGCGATACACCGACAGCGAGGCCGTGGGCGCGATGGCGCTCAGCTGCTCCAGCGCGGTCTGGGCAAAGCAGCTCTGTCCCAGATGTTCCACCAGACCGGCCAGCAAGGCGCTGGCCTGGGCCATGCCGCTGGCCTGGGCCATATCACTGGCCGGCATGGCGTCAGTCGTCGAAGGTAGCTTCCAGGTTCTCATCGGTGTGTCTTGGCGTGGGCTGTCATCTTCTTGGGGGACAGCGAAATCTTCAACAGTGCTTACGCTCATGTCCCTGTGCCTAGACATCGCAAGGAGAGCAATGCTGTCGCCAAACCATGATTTCCAGATTGCCGCTCCAGGGCTGCGCCACTTTGCCGAATTTCGCGTGCAGGTGGGGCCGGCGCAGGAGGTGGGAGAAACGACACGTGGCTTGCGGCGTGTGATTCCCATCGTCGGCGGCCAGGTGCAGGGAGAGGACTGGTCGGCGCGTGTGCTGCCGGGCGGGGCCGACTTCCAGCTGCTGGTCAGCGAGGAAGTGGCCGAGCTGGACGCGCGCTATGTCATCGAAACCGACGGCGGCGATCTGATCTATGTGAGCAACCATGCCTTGCGCACCGGGCCGGCCGAGCTCATGCAGCGTCTGCGCCGCGGCGAGAGCGTCGATCCCTCGGCGATCTACTTTCGCTGTGCGCCGCGCTTTGAAACGGCCTCCAAGCGCTTTGCCTGGCTGGGGCAGCGCCTGTTCGTGGGTGCGGGAGCGCGCTTTCCGGAGCACGTCGTCATGCGGTTTTTCGAAGTGCTGTGAAACAGCATCGCAACAAGGAGACAAAAACATGAAAGTACTGCAAGCCCAGAACCAGCCCGGACCCGCTTTAGAACGTGTTCACGATCTCTACGCAGCCGCGTTGGAGCGCAATCGGGATGAGTTCGAAGCGATGGCTCGCCGCTTGCACCGGGGTGCAAGCAAGAGTCAGCGCGCAGCAAATCGCCCGATTGCGCTCCAACCCTGCGGGACAGCGGCTTTGCGGGCGGTCTGCGGCGTTGCGAATCCTCGCAATAGCGCGGCTATTGCTGCGGTATCGCGCCTTGCATCCCATCCCGCAAAGCCTCTGTCGCGGCACGAGGAAATCGTGAACACGTTCTTGGCACGGGCCTGGCGACGTCGGCTGCTGGCCCTGGCACTGCTGGCCGGCGGCAGTGCAGCCCTGGGCGTCGCTCAGGCCCAGACGGCTTATCCGAGCAAGACGGTGCGCATGATCGTGGGCTTTCCGGCGGGCACGGGACCCGATGTAGTGGCCCGGCTGCTGGCACAGAAGCTTTCCGAAGCATGGGGCGGCGTGGGCGTGGTGGTGGACAACAAGCCCGGTGCCGCCGGCCTGATCGCAGCCAGCGAGGCGGCGCGTGCACCGGCCGACGGCTACACCATCATGCTGGCCGAGACCGGACAGCTCAGCATTGCGCCCAATACCTACCAACGACTTGCCTACCAACCGCGCAAGGATTTCGCCCCCGTCAGCCAGGTGGTGAGTTCCGACTTCGTGCTGCTGGTCAATCCCGAAAAGGTCAAGGCGCGCAACGTCAGGGACTTTGTGGCCTGGACCCGGCAGCAAAACGGCTTGTTCATGGCCACTTTCGGAGCGGGCACGCCGGGGCATTTCGGGGCCTATATGTTTGGCGATGCCGTGCAGTCCAAACCCGAGGTGGTGCACTACAAGAGCACTTCGGATGCCTTGAGCGGCATTTTCAGCGGCGATGTGCAGGGCGTGTTCGCTTCCTCCGGCATGGCGATCCCGCAGGTGCGTGCCGGCAAGCTGGTGGCCCTGGGAAGCACGGGCAGCGCGCGTGTGGAGCAGTTGCCCGAGTTGCCGACCATGAAGGAGCAGGGCTTTGGCAACCTGGAGTTCAGCTCCTGGTTCGGCATCGTGGCGCCCGCCAGGACACCCGCGGACGTGGTGAGCAAGCTCAATGCCGATCTGCTCAAGGTCCTGCAATCGGGCGACGGCAGGGCGCGGCTGCAGGAGGCAGGCTTCAGGGTCACGGGCACCAGTGCGCAGCAGTTTGCCGACATCATTGCTGCCGATACCGTCAAATGGGGCAAGGCAGTGGCTGCGACGGGCTTCAAGGCGGATTGAGCGGGCCGGCGCGTGCCGCGGCCGAGTCCGGTTGGCGGCACGCGAAGGCCGTTCCGCTCAGAACCTTTCCCAGGGCATCAGATAGCGCCACTGACCCTCGGGTACCTTGGCCAGCGAGACGCGGCCAAGGCGCAGCCGGCGCATGCTGACCACCGTCAGGCCGATGGCGGCGCACATTTTCTCGATCTCTTCGGGCGCAATGCCCTTGAGAGCGAAGCGCAGATGGCTTTCGCTTTGCCAGCTGACATGGCAGGGAGGCATGCGGCGATGGCCGTTGCCACCGGGAATGGGCAGACCTTCGTACAGGATCTCCAGGCCATCTTCAATGATCTGGCCCTCCACGCCGACGATGATTTCCTGCTCCAGCCAGATGCCTTCCTCGGCCAGCTTGCGTGCCACGCGCTTGTCCTGGGTGTAGACGATGAGACCGCTGGCAGGCAGCGGAATCGTCAGAAACGACTCCAGATTCCTGAAGTGATGGTCCAGCACCAGCTGGGGCATGGGCGTGTCCAGCTTGGCCTTGGTGTCCTCGCTCAGCAGCGAATGCGCGCTGCGCACGCGGCCATAGGCCGGGCCCTGGGTCATGCCCGCGGGCTTGTTCATCAGGATGGTGACGGGCGGAATGGCTTCAGGCTTGGCATCCTTGCGCAGGATCACCACCTGGTCGGGGCGCACACGGGTTTCGGGCACTTGCACCACTTTGCCGTCCACCTGGACATTGCCCGCGACGATATGGAGCTCGGCCTCGCGGCGCGAGCATTGTTCTTGCTCTGCCAGGCGCTTGGCCAGGCGGATGCTTTCTTGTTCAGGCAGGGATTCAGACATGGCAAGAGCTTAATGCTCCGGCCATGTCCTAGTTGTCCACAGGTCTAGCGCGGCGCTTGCGGCGCGCTATCGGCCCAGGCAGAGCTTCTGGATGCGTTCCACATGCGCCAGCAGCGATTGCTGGGCCACGGGCCACAGCGCTTGCGGCGTGTCGGCATAGGCAATCGCCACCCAGTCCTGAATGCTGCCGTCCGGCTTGGTGCGCATGGCCTGATGCACCTTGGCCTCGCGCGCCAGGCGGTGGGCCTTGAGGCGGGTGATCTGGTGCGCAGCAAAGCCCAGCACGTAGCCGTGGGCGGGCAGGATGTAGCGAATGTCGTACGCCAGACACAGGGAGTGCAGCCGGTCCAGCGAATCGAGGTAATCGATCATATTGCCGTCCGGCGGGCTGATGACGGTGGTGCTGCCATTGAGGATGTGATCGCCGCTGAATAGCAGCGCGTCCTCCTCCAGCACAAAGCACAGGTGGTTGGCCGCGTGGCCGGGCGTGAAGACGGCTTGCAGCGTATGCGTGATTTCGCCTTCTTCTCCTTGTCCGCTAAGTGTGATGCGCTCTCCGTCCTGCAGCGTCACCTCGGGTCGGAAGCGGCTGTTGGCACGTGCCGTGGGCGCAGACGGCAGGCCCATGATGGGGGGGCTGGCATGGCCGGAGAGCAGGACCATGGCCTGCAGCGGCGCGGCACCCGGCGAGTGATCGGGGTGGGAATGGGTGCACACGATGTAGCGGATATCGCCGCCGGCGGCATCGTGCAGGCGCTGCAGATGTTCGGCATCGTTCGGTCCGGGGTCGATGGCGATATAGCCGGTGTGCGCATCGCCGACCAGATAGCTGTTGGTGCCGGGGCCGGTCATCATGCCGGGGTTGGGGGCCGTCAGGCGCATCAGGTTCTTGCGCAGCGGCACGGCTTTTTCAAACTGCCAGTCGAGATGGTGGGCGGCCTGGCCGTCGGGGTGGACCATCTCCAGTTCGCCGTAAGCCGTATCGGTTTCCAGCTGTCTTGTGTCCTGCCCCTTGAGATAGCCCGCACGAGGGTGGGCGTGCCATAGCGGCTTTTCACCCTGCAGGGCATCCAGCACGGCTTGCGTGTCGGCATAGCCCGTCAGGCGCTGCAAGGTGCGCTGGGTGGGGAAGAGGATGAACAATTCCTTTTCCTCGAAGCGCTGCAGGGCTTGCTGGGGGCGGATCCAGGTGGGCTCGAACTGCTCGGTCTCGTCGGCCACCGCTGTTTGGCCCTCGGGCATGCGGGCCACGAAAAACGGCACGTTGAAGCGCTTTGCCAGGTTCAGCGGCGCCGTCCAGTGGGCCAGATACCAGAGCTGATCCACGGCCAGGCTCCAGCCGCGCGCGCGGCATTGCTCGTACAGCGATGCCTTGCGGTCCAGCTGCTCGACTTCGGCCGCAGGCACGGGCCGGCCGGCCTGGTCATAGGCCAGCAGGATGCCCAGCTCCTCAAACGTTTCGCGAATGCCTGCCAATGCCTGTGTGATGCGGCCGGTGCCGGCAATCTCCGCCATGGATGGACGAACCCGCGCCAGCGCATGGTTGGCAGGGGTCGCGTCCTGATCCTCGAGGCCTCCGCCGGGGAACACATAGGCATTGGCAAAAATACCCTGATCGGCGCGCCGCGTCATCAGCACCTCGAAACCGTTGCCGTCGGCGCAATCGCGCAGCAACAGCAAGGTCGAGGCGTCACGCGTGGGCACCGGTTCGCGCTGGGGCAGAAGGAGCTGGCTGGGACGGGGCTGGCTGGTTGATGTCATGAGGTCACATTATGCGAAGTCGCAGGCTTCGTGCCTGTCACGCCCGGACTAGTTGTGCACTACAGCTCCCGAATCGGGGAAAGCACTGAGAGCAAACTCCTGAGGATGTCTTGCATTTAGTTATTTGAAATAACAATAATGATGCAAAAGGAATGGTTATGACTCATAAAGAAATTGCAGTGGAATTCCGTGGCGAAGCCGAACAGGTTGCCGTCATTCGCCTGATGCGCGCTGCCAAGCGCAATGCCTTGTCCGATGGACTGGTGCTGGGTCTGCGCGATGTGTTCATGAATCTGCCCGCCAGCGTGCGCGCGGCGGTGGTGGATGGCGATGGCCCGCATTTCTGCGCCGGCCTGGACCTGAGCGAGCTCAGCGAGCGCGACGCGGCCCAGGGCGTTCTGCATTCGCGCATGTGGCATGAGGCCTTGCGTCAGGTGCAGTTCGGCGCGGTGCCCGTGGTCGCCGCCCTGCATGGCGCCGTGGTGGGCGGCGGTCTGGAGCTGGCCAGTGCCTGTCATATCCGTGTGGCCGACAGCAGCACCTTCTATGCCTTGCCTGAAGGCTCGCGCGGCATTTTTGTCGGCGGCGGCGGCTCGGTGCGCATCCCGCGCCTGATCGGCGCGGCGCGCATGGCAGACATGATGTTCACGGGCCGTGTGTACAAGGCCGAAGAAGGCGAGCGCGTGGGTCTGTCGCAGTATCTGGTGCCAGAAGGACATGCGCTGGACAAGGCTGTGGAGCTGGCGCTGCGCATTGCCGAAAACGCCCCCATGACCAATTACGCGCTCATGCATGCGCTGCCCCGGATTGCCGATCAGCCCGCCGATCAGGGTCTGATGACCGAAGCTCTGATGGCCGCCGTGGCGCAGAGCGCGCCAGAAGCCAAGTTCCGTTTGCAGGAATTTCTGTCCGGGCGGGCCGCCAAGGTCAGCAAGGACTGAAGGCAAGCCAAAAAACAACGCTGTGGAGACAAAGACAATGCAGGAGACAGACACAGCCATGCAGGCTCTGGGCCAGGTGGCAGAGGGGGGCAGGCCCCGCTACCGCGAGCTGGAGTTCGGCGTGCGCAGCATCCGGGTCAGGGAAGCGGGCGACGGCACTTTCTACGTGCGCTCCGATCAGGAGCTGGCAGGGCATGCAGCGCGCATGACGGACAGGCTGGTGCACTGGGCGCAGACCACGCCGCAGCAGACCTTCATCGCCCAGCGGCAGCGATTGGCGGACGGCAGCACAGGAGACTGGCAACGCATCAGCTATGCCCAGACGCTGGCTGCGGCACGCGGCATTGCGCAGGCACTGGCGGACAGAAGACTCTCGGCAGAGCGTCCCGTCATCATCCTTAGCGAGAACGACCTGGACCATGCCATGCTGGCCATGGGCTGCCTCTATGCGGGCGTGCCCTATTGCTCGGTCTCCACGGCCTACTCCCTGGTCAGCACCGATTACGCCAAGCTACGCCATGTGGTCGATACGCTCACGCCCGGCCTGATCTTTGCGGCCGATGCGGCGCGCTATGACAAGGCGGTACGCGCCGTGCTGCCCGAGGGCTGTGAGGTGGTGTACCGCAAGCCGGCCGTCGAGGCCGCGAGCTGCACCTTGTTTGCCGACCTGCTGGCGACCGAGCCCACAACTGCAGTGGATGTGGCCATGCAGGCCACCGGGCCCGACACCATCACCAAGTTCCTGTTCACCTCGGGATCGACCAAGCTGCCCAAGGCCGTCATCAACACCCACGGAATGTGGTGCGCCAACCAGCAGCAGATTGCCCAGACCATGCCCGATATGGTCCAAGGCCCGCCCGTGCTGGTGGACTGGCTGCCCTGGAACCACACTTTTGGCGGCAACAAGAACATCGGCCTCGCGCTCTACCATGGCGGCACGGTCTACATCGACGAAGGCAAGCCGACGGCGACGGGCATTGCCGAGACGCTGCGCAATCTGCGCGAGCTCTCACCCACCGTTTACTTCAACGTACCCACCGGCTTTGAATACATCGCCCGCGCCATGGAGAGCGATGCGCAGCTGCGCCGCAGCCTGCTCAAGCGCGTCAGGCTGTTCTTCTATGCCGGAGCCTCTCTGGCGCAGCCCGTCTGGGATAGCCTGCACCGCACGCAGGAGGCCGAGTGCGGCGAGCGCATCGTGATGGGAACCGGCCTGGGCATGACCGAGTCCTCGCCATCGGCCCTGTTCATCAACCGTCCCGATGTGCGCTCCGGAGACCTGGGCGTACCGGTGCCGGGTCTGGAGCTCAAGCTGGCGCCCGTGGATGGCAAGCTGGAGGTCCGCTATCGCGGGCCGAACGTCACGCCCGGCTACTGGCGCGCGCCCGAAGCCACGGCAGAGGCATTTGACGAGGACGGATTCTTCCGCACCGGCGACGCTGTGCAGTGGCGCGACCCGCAGGATAGAGACCAGGGTCTGCGCTTCGATGGCCGCATTGCCGAAGACTTCAAGCTGGCCACGGGCACATTCGTCAACGTGGGGCCGCTGCGCGCGAAGATCATTCACGCAGGCGCGCCCTATATCCAGGACGTGGTGCTGACCGGCCTGGATCGCAAGGAGGTCGGTGCCATCGTTTTCGGGACCCCGGCCTGTGCGGCCTTAAGCGGCCTGGCCGCGGGAGCGACGCTGGAGCAGATCATGCACAGCGAGCCGGTGCAGCAGCATCTGCAGGCGGTCCTTAACGAGCTGGCGCAGACGGCAACCGGCAGCGCCACCCGCATTGCGCGTGCAGTGGTGGCGATCAAGCCGCCATCGCTGGACCTGGGCGAAGTCACGGACAAGGGCTCCATCAACCAGCGTGCCGTGCTCCAGCACCGTGCCGATGTGGTGAGCGGCCTGTATGACGAAACGCTGGCCCTGATCCTGAAGCCGAATCTCTGAGCCCGTACCGGCTTGAGCCCGACAACAGGAAGCGCAAGCAGCTTTTGAAAGGATAGTGATATGCAAGTTCAGGATCAGATTGCCATCGTGACCGGGGGAGCCTCGGGCCTGGGCGAAGCCACGGCGCGTGCGCTGGCTGCCGCAGGGGCCAGGGTTGCCGTGCTGGATCGTCAGATCGACAAGGCCAAGGCGGTGGCTGCCGATATCGGCGGACTGGCGCTGGAGTGCGATATCTGCGATGCGGCCAGCGTCACGGCTGCGCTGGATTCCGTTCGCGAGCAATGGGGCGGCGATGCACGCATTCTCATGAATGTGGCCGGCATCGGGACGGCCAAGCGCGTGATCGGCCGCGATGGCGAGCCCGCACCGCTGGAAGACTTTGAGCGCGTGATTCGCGTCAACCTCATTGGCAGCTACAACATGACGCGGCTGTTTGCCGCACGCTGCGCCAAGTTGGCGGCGCTGGAGGATGGCGCCCGTGGCGTGATTCTCTATACCGCCTCGGTGGCAGCCTTTGACGGTCAGGTGGGCCAGCAGGCCTACAGCGCATCCAAGGGCGGACTGGTCGGCATGACGCTGCCCATGGCGCGTGATCTGGCCCAGCATGGCATTCGCGTCTGTACCGTGGCGCCAGGCTTGTTCGCCACGCCGTTGATGAAGGAACTGCCCGAGCCGGTCCAGCAGTCGCTGGCGGCGTCCATTCCCTTTCCTTCGCGCCTGGGCAAGCCTTCGGAGTTTGCCGATCTGGCCGTGCATATCGTGCACAACGATCATCTCAATGGCGAGGTGATTCGCCTGGATGGTGCACTGCGCATGGCTCCGCGCTGAGACAGGGTGGGCTGGTGACAGCCCGTTTGTTTGCTATCGAGACGTGTATTGATTCCACAGGACCGAAGAGTCCGTATTTCAAGCAGGAGACAAGTCATGCAAGGTCGTCGCAATTTCGTCAAAGGCATGGGCGCTGGCGCAGCGCTGGCCGCATTCGGCGGCATCGCCAGCCGCGGCGCCTATGCCCAGGGCAGCGGGCCGCTGGAGCAGGTGCGCATTCTGTACGGTTTTCCCGCAGGCAGTGCTGGTGACTCGGTGGCCCGCCGTGTGGCCGAAAAAATGGGCGGCAGCAGCTACACCAGAAATATGGGCGTGGTGGAAAACAAGCCCGGTGCCGGTGGCCGCATCGCGCTGGAGAATCTGCGCAACTCCGTGGGCGATGGCTCGGTGATTGCGCTGTCCCAGGTCTCGGCTTTCTCCATCTACCCGCATATCTATAGCAAGCTGACCTATCAGGCCAAGGATTTCGAGCCGATCTCCATCGGAGCCATCATGCACCACGGTCTGGCCGTCGGCCCCGCCGTGCCGGCCGAGGTCAAGACGCTCAAGGATTTTCTGACCTGGTGCAAGAACAACCCCGACAAGGCCAGCTTCGGCAGCCCCGGTGCCGGCAGTCAGCCGCATCTGCTGGGGGCCCTGCTCAGCCTGCGCTCGGGCGTCAGGCTCAGCCATGCGCCTTATCGCGGCATGGCTCCCGGCGTCTCGGACGTCGTGGGCGGCCAGATTGCCGCCATCATGGGCACTTGCGGCGACTATCTGAGCTATTACAAGGCCGGCAAGCTGCGCGTGCTGGCCACCAGCGGGCCGCAGCGCAATCCCTATCTGCCCAATGTGCCCACGTTTGCCGAGCAGGGTTTTGCCGATCTGACGGCTGAAGAGTGGTTTGGCTTCTATGCCAATGCCAAGACGCCCGCCGATGTGCGCGCACGCGCCCATGCGGCCATCACGACAGCGCTCAAGAGCGATGCGCTCAAGGAAAGCCTGGGCGTGGTCGGCCTGATTGCCACCAGCTCCACGCCCGAGGAAATGGCCCGTTCGCAGCAGGCCGAGTTCGAGCGCTGGGGCCCCCTGGTCAAACAGATCGGTTTCACGGGGGACTCCTGATGGCTCGCAGTATCGAATAGCATTCGAGTCGAGATTTTTCAGACAGGCTCAAGCCTGCACATAGTGATCGAACAATAGAGGAGACAAACATGCAAGATCGTCGCAATTTCGTCAAAGGCCTGGGCGCTGGTGCCGCCCTCGCCGCATTCGGGGGCCTCACCAGTCGCAGCGCCTATGCCCAGGGCAGCGGCCCGCTGGAGCAGGTGCGCATTCTGTACGGCTTTCCCGCAGGCAGCGCCGGGGACTCGGTAGCCCGCCGCGTGGCGGAAAAGATCGGCGGCACCAGCTACTCCAAGAACATGGGCGTGGTGGAGAACAAGCCCGGTGCCGGTGGCCGCATCGCGCTGGAGAATCTGCGCAACTCCGTGGGTGATGGCTCGGTCATCGTGCTGTCCCAGGTCTCGGCCTTCTCCATCTACCCGCATATCTACAGCAAGCTGACCTATCAGGCCAAGGACTTCGAGCCGATTTCCATCGGCGCCATCATGCACCACGGTCTGGCGGTTGGCCCCGCCGTGCCGGCCGAGGTCAAGACGCTCAAGGACTTCCTGGCCTGGTGCAAGAACAACCCCGACAAGGCCAGCTTCGGCAGCCCCGGTGCGGGCACCCAGCCGCATCTGATCGGCTCCCTGCTCAGCCTGCGTTCGGGCATCAAGCTCAGCCATGTACCTTACCGCGGCACGGCCCCTGCCGTGTCCGATCTGGCCGGTGGCCAGATTGCTGCCGTGATGGGCCCCAGCGGCGACTTCCTGAGTTACTACAAGGCCGGCAAGCTGCGCGTACTGGCCACCAGCGGCCCGCAGCGCAACCCCTATCTGCCCAATGTGCCCACGTTTGCCGAGCAGGGTTTTGCCGATCTGACGGCCGAGGAATGGTTTGGCTTTTATGCCAATGCCAAGACGCCCGCCGATGTGCGTGCACGCGCCCATGCGGCCATCACGGCTGCGCTCAAGAGCGAGGCTCTCAAGGAAAGCGTGGGTGTGGTCGGCCTGATTGCCACCAGCTCCACGCCCGAGGAGATGGCCCGTTCGCAGCAGGCGGAGTTCGAGCGCTGGGGGCCGCTGGTCAAGCAGATCGGCTTTACTGCTGATACCTGATCACCCCCTGAGCCGCTTTGCGGCTTCCCCCTCTCTCGCTGCACGGGAGGGGGACGATGCCCTCGCTGCGGGGCGGCCCTTGCTTGGCATCCCTGGCTTGGGCCGCGCTCCGGCATGAATGGGGCAGCCTCTAGAGATTTTTATTTGCTGCTTGGCAGCCGGTTTTGTATGTCTTATTTGCCTGCCATTGCCGATAACGCGTTTCTTCTATTTGATGTGCTCAGGGCCGATGAGCAGTTGCAGCGCCTGCCGGCGCATGCGGCAACGGACCGGGGGCTGATGCAGCAAGTGCTGGAGGAGTCCGGCAAATGGGTGGGCGAGGTGGTGGCTCCGCTGTCACGTTCTGGCGACGAGACCGGAGCCAGGTTTGAGGGCGGTCAAGTCGCTACGCCACCCGGTTTTGCGGCGGCCTATCAGGACTTCTGGCAGGCGGGCTGGCCTGCGCTGGCCTGTGCCGAGGAGGACGGTGGTCAGGGGCTGCCCTGGGTGCTGGAAGGTGTGCTCTATGAATGGCTGAGTGCCGCCAACCATGGCTGGACCATGGCTCCGGGCTTGCTGCATGGCGCTTATGAGTGTCTCAAGCACCATGGCAGCGAGGCCTTGAAGAGTGCCTATCTGCCCAATGTGGCCAGCGGCGAATGGCTGGCAACCATGTGCCTGACGGAGGCCCATGCGGGCAGCGATCTGGGACAGGTTCGCACCCAGGCTGTGCCGGCTGGCGCGTCCGAACTGGGCGAGCGCTTCGAGATCAGTGGCAGCAAGATTTTCATTTCCGGCGGTGAGCATGACCTGAGCGCGAATATCGTGCACCTGGTGCTGGCGCGTCTGCCCGGAGCTCCGGCAGGGCCCAGGGGCCTGTCGCTGTTTCTCGTGCCCAAGCTGCTGCCGGGTGGCGAGCGCAACGGCGTGGTCTGCGAGCGTATCGAGGAGAAGATGGGCCTGCATGGCAGCCCCACCTGCGTGATGCGTTTTGAGGCGGCTCAGGGGTGGCTGATCGGTCAGCCCGGCGCGGGTCTGAACGCCATGTTCGTCATGATGAATGCCGCGCGTCTGCATGTGGCACTGCAGGGCATGGGTCTGCTGGATGCAGCATGGCAGAAGGCTCATGCCTATGCTCTGGAGCGCCGCCAGATGCGTGCTCCAGGGGCGGTGCCTGCCTCGCGTGGTGCTGGCGATGCAGCAGATTTGATCATCGAGCACCCGGCCATTCGCCGTACGCTCGATCTGCAGCGTGCCTGGGTGGATGGCGGGCGCGTGCTGGCCTACCAGACCGGTATCTATCTCGATGTGGCGCGACATGCCGAAAGCGCCCGTGAGCGCGAGCAGGCCCAGCAGTGGTGCAGCCTGATCACGCCCATACTCAAGTCCGCCTGGACCCAGCAGGCTTTCGAGGGGGCCAGCGCCTGTCTGCAGGTATTTGGCGGTCACGGCTACATCCGCGAGTGGGGCATAGAGCAGATCGTGCGCGATTCGCGCGTGGCCATGATTTACGAGGGCACCAACGAGATTCAGGCCATCGACCTGCTGGTGCGCAAGGTCTTGCCCGATGGCGGCCAGGCCATGGGGCAATGGCTGCTGGGCCTGCGCAAAAGCCTGGATGCAGGCCGGGCGCTGGATGCAGAGGTGCTGCGCTGCCTGGCCCAACTGCGCTACTTCACCACGGTGCTGGCGCAGGCTTGCAAGGAGGATGACACCCTGGCCTGGCGCGTGGCCGATGACTATCTGCGCAGTGTGGCCGTGGTGTTGCTGGGCTGGGCCTGGGCACGTATCGCGGCCACCGAGGGTGGCGACGGCGAGCGCTGGCAAGGTCCATGCAAGCAGGTGCAGCAGCGCATCCTGCCCGAGATGGACTGGCGTCTGGGTCTGATGAAGGCGCAGTGGGCGCAGGCTTCCGTCGTACACGGCAACCAGCTGTTCAGCCCTGCTCACTGACCAAAAAGGCTGCAAGATGCAGGCAAGACCGGCACAATTGCAGTCTTCTCATCGCGCTCCTGGATTGCTCTTTTGCCATCGAAGTTGACATCCCCAATGCTCGCTCACAAGACCGCCGAATCAGACTCCAAACCTGTGCGCCCTGCGCGTAGTTCTCGCTCCAGAGAGGCCGAGGCGGCGGGTTCGGTCCCGGAGAACGAGTCCAGCGGCGCTGCCGAGGTCTTTGCGGTCGATCGGGTCGACGCCAGCTTTCTGGAGTCGCTGCTGGGCTACAACGCCAGGCGTGCCTCGCTGTCGCTGGTGGGGGTCTTCATGCGCTGCATGGAGCGTTTTGACCTCAAGATCGTCGAGTTCTCCGTGCTGTCGCTGGTGGGCAGCAATCCGGGCATCACCTCGCGCCAGCTCTGCCAGCAACTGGCCGTGCTGCCGCCCAATATGGTGGGCATGATCGATGTGCTGGGCAAACGCGGTTTTCTGGAGCGGCGTCCGCATCCGCGTGACGGGCGTGCCACAGGGCTGTATCTGACCGCCGCAGGGGGCGAACTGGTGGACACCGCCGAGCCCGAACTCAAGAGCAGCGAGGCCCGCTCCATCGCGCATCTGAGTGCGACCGAGCAGGCGCAGCTCATGGAGTTGTTGCAAAAGCTGTACCGCTGATCTCGTGGCATGGCGCAGATCCTGCGCCCGGCGCGATAATGTGCGGCATCATGCAGATTCGCTTTACCAAGATGCAAGGCGCAGGCAACGACTTTGTCGTGCTCGACGAGACCCAGGCTCGTCTGGGCCTGAGTGCCGCCCAGTACCGCTACCTGGCCAACCGTCACTTTGGCGTAGGCGCCGACCAGATCCTGACCGTGCGCCCGGCGCCCTCGGAGGGCGTGGACTTTGAATATGTCATCCACAACGCCGATGGGGGAGAGGTCGAGCAATGCGGTAACGGCGCGCGCTGCTTTGCGCGCTATGTGCATGACAGGGGCCTGACCGACAAGAGCGTGATCCGCGTGCAGACGCTCTCAGGCGTCATCGCTCCAGAAATTCATGCCAATGGCCGCGTCACGGTCGATATGGGTGCGCCCCAGCTGGACCCGGTCAAGGTGCCTTTCTCGACCGAGGGTCTGCAGGCCGAAACTTTGGGTTCAGCGCAAAAATGGCCGCTCACGCTTGATACGCCTGTCCAGCCAGCTACAGTCTGGATAGCGCCTGTTTCCATGGGCAACCCGCACGCGGTGCAACTGGTGGACGACGTGAATGCCGCTGCGGTGGAGGTCCACGGACCGCTGATCGAGAGCCATGTCCGTTTCCCTCAGCGCGTGAACGCGGGCTTCATGCAGATCGTCAACCGCGGCGAAGTCAATTTGCGCGTCTATGAACGCGGTGCCGGCGAGACCCTGGCCTGCGGCACAGGGGCCTGCGCCGCTGTGGTGGCAGGCATTGGCTGGGGTCTGCTGGACCAGCGCGTGGATGTGCATACCCGAGGCGGTCTGCTGACCATTGAATGGGCCGGCGCAGCGCAGGATCGCGTGCGCATGACAGGCCCAGCCGAATTTGTTTTTGAAGGCCAGATCGACATACCTGATACCTTATGAACAGCTTGACCGACACCGCCATGACTGAAGAGTCGATTGCCGACTATCTTCAGGAAAATCCCGACTTCTTCGAGCGCCATGCCGAAATGTTGACGAGCGTGCGCTTGATCAGCGGCCACGGCCCGCGTGCCGTCAGCCTGCAGGAGCGTCAGGCAGAGATGCTGCGCGAAAAGATCAAGGGTCTGGAGCATCGCATCATGGACATGGTGCGCCATGGCAGCGAAAACGCCTCCATCGCCAACAAGATTCACCAGTGGACCCATGCCCTGGTCAAGGTGCAGGACCTGCGCGAGCTGCCCCATGCGCTCACCGCCAGCCTGCAGCACACCTTTGATGTGCCACAGGTCGCGCTGCGTCTGTGGAATGTGGCGGGCGCTCACAGCGGCACCGTCTACACCATGGGAGTGAGCGATGATGCCAAGGCCTTTGCCTCGTCGCTCACGATGCCGTTTTGCGGTCCCAATATGGGCTTCGAGCCCGTGACCTGGCTGCCCAATCCGAATGCGGTGCAGTCGGTGGCGCTGCTGACCCTGCATGACGGCGCCATGGACAGCACCTCCAATGCCTTCGGCATGCTGGTGCTGGGCTCGCCCGACCCGCTGCGCTTCGATGCCACCATGGGGCTGGAGTTTCTCTCGCGCATCTCCGAGCTGGCCAGTGCCTCGCTCTCGCGCATGCGCGCTCCGACGCTGACGCTGGCGCACGGCTGACGCGGCAAAAGGTTGCAGACATCGATGCCAGAGCGCGAGCAGCTCTCTTTTGAGGAGCAGTACGCGCAGCTGCCGGAAGTTGTCCACAGCTATCTGGAGCATGTGCGGGTGCAAAAGCGTCTGGCCGACCGCACGCATACGCTCTATGCGCTGGACCTGATCAAGCTGCAGAGCTTGGCGCAGGCCGCAGACCAGGAGCTCTTGACGCTGCAGCCGGCGCATATCCGCCGCTTTGCTGCGCAAATGCACAGTGCCGGCCGCAGCGCACGCGGCATCGCACTGATTCTTTCGGGCTGGCGCAGCTTTTTCCGCTGGGCGGCCCAGCGGGAGCTGGTGCCGTTCAATCCCGTGGAGGGGGTGCGCGGCCCCAAGGCTGCCAAGCCCCTGCCCAAGGCGCTGGCCGTGGACGACGCCGTGCAACTGGCCAGCTTTCAGATCCCCGATGCCGACCCGTGGATAGAGGCGCGCGACGTTGCCATGACCGAGCTGCTCTACAGCTGCGGGCTGCGTGTGGCCGAGCTGGTGGGGCTGGACCTGCGGCCGGACCAGCAAAGCCTGCAGCAAGGCAGAGGCTGGATCGACCTGGAGGCGGGCGACGCCCATGTGCAGGGCAAGGGCAGCAAGCGCCGCATCGTGCCCGTGGGGCGCATGGCGATCGAGGCCTTGCAGCGCTGGCTGGCGCTGCGCAGCAGCGCGCTGACGGGGGCGGCACAGTTCAAGGCGCAGGATGAGACGGCCTTGTTTATCGGTCGTCGCGGCGAGCGGCTCGGCGGCCATTCGGTCTGGTCACGGCTCAAGCAGCGCGGCCAGCGGGCGGGGCTGGCCTCGGGCGTACATCCGCATGTGCTGCGTCACTCCTTTGCCAGTCATATGCTGCAGTCCAGTGGCGATCTGCGTGCCGTGCAGGAGTTGCTCGGGCATGCCAGCATCGCCACCACGCAGATCTACACGCGCCTGGATTTTCAGCACCTGGCCCAGGCCTATGAAAAAGCCCACCCGCGTGCCCAGCGCAGCAGCGCAGCCGAGAAGCCCGGGGCGCGACGCAAGCCCGAGGACAAGGAGAAGGATTGAGTTGTCATTTTTTGATAGCTTGAAGCGGTTATTGGGGAAGCGTTTGAGTTGAATTTTTAATGAAATATATGCCGCCCCTGCTGACCGTGCGCGCTTGAAAGCGCCGCTACACTCCCCAGCTGTTATCACCGGAGCGCGCATAGGGATGCGCCGCCCAGGTGTTTTTTGGACAGCCGCATGTGGCGGCTGGCCGCAGCAAGAGGTTTCAACGCATGGCTCTCATTCCAGTCACCATCCTCACGGGCTTTCTGGGCTCGGGCAAGACCACGCTGCTCAAGCGCGTGCTGCACGAATCCCACGGCATGAAGATTGCCGTGATCGAGAACGAATTCGGTGAGGAGAACATCGACACCGATATTCTCAAGACCGAGTCGAAAGAACAGATTCTGCAGATGAGCAACGGCTGCATCTGCTGCACCATCCGTGAAGATCTGCGCGAGGCCTTGCAACTGCTGGCCGCCAAGCGCCGCAAGGGACAGGTGGACTTCGACCGCATCGTGATCGAGACCACCGGTCTGGCCGATCCCGGTCCCGTGGCCCAGACCTTCTTCATGGATGACGAGATCGCCGAGACCTATCTGATCGACTCCATCATCACTCTGGTGGATGCCAAGCATTCCAACCAGCAGCTCGACGATCGTCAGGAAGCGCGCCGCCAGGTGGGCTTTGCCGACCAGATGTTCCTGTCCAAGACCGATCTGGTGACGGACGCGGAAAAAGAGGCTCTGATCCATCGCCTCAAGCACATGAACCCGCGTGCGCCTATTCGCGCCGTACATTTTGGCGATGTGCCCCTGAGCGAAGTGTTCGACCTGCGTGGCTTCAACCTGAACGCCAAGCTGGATATCGACCCCGACTTTCTCAAGGAAGAGGGTCACGAGCACGATCATCATGACCACAGTGCCTGCGACCATGACCATGGCCAATGCGAGCACGATCACGACCATGGACACCAGCATGACGAGCATTGCGGCCACGACCACCATGACCACGAACATGGCGAACACTGCAATCACCCGCACCACCATCACCACGACGATGATGTGAAGAGCTTCGTCTACCGCGCCGATCGCGCGTTCGACCCCGCCAAGCTGGAAGACTTCCTGGGCGCCATCGTCAATATCTACGGCCCCAAGATGCTGCGCTACAAGGGCGTGCTTGACATGAAGGGCACCAGCCGCAAGGTCATCTTCCAGGGCGTGCACCAGCTCATGGGCAGCGATCTGGGCCCGGAGTGGGAAGCCGACGAAAAGCGTGTAAGCAAAATGGTCTTCATCGGTATCGATCTACCCCAGGACATCCTCCGCCAGGGACTGGACCAATGTCTGGTGTAAACCCTGAGTTTGCCTGCCGTTTTGGCGAAAGCTAACGGTTTGCTGACAATCACTGACGGCCTGCCAAGCAGGCCGTTTTTTTTGTCTGTTATTTCTCGCAAACTGCTCGAAACAGGCGCAGGCTTTGTTGCAAATTGTGGGGTATGTGCAACGGAGACGGGCAGGGGTGACTTGCGTGGCTACAATGCCGCCCCTAAAGAGGGTGTTGGAGCAATCCGGCCCGGCAAGGGCTCTGTACTGTAAGGAGACAGGACGTGACCGCTGTGAAAAGTAAACCGCCCAAGGCTGCAGTCAGGACTGCGGCAGAGGCTGTGCACACCCGCAGCGTCGAGACCTCTTTGGTGGACGCCGCGTTGGACAACCCGGTGCTGGCACCTGCAGCAACGGAAAACTCTTCCAAATCGTCCAGATCCAAGCGTTCTGCATCGCCTCCTGCGCGGCAGCCTGAAACAGATGTTCCGCTCGTGGCCGCTTCGGCAGCCAAGGCAGCGGCAACCATGAGAGATACGAAAGCAATGACCAACACAAAGCAAGCTGTGCCCAAGAAAGACCCCAAGCTGGCCAACGCCTGGAAGACCAAGTCGGTAGAGGAGCTGACCGATGCTGAAGTGCTGGCCATGTCCGATGACGATTACATGAACGACGCACAGCTGGCGTACTTCCGTCGCAAGCTGGTCGCGCTCAAGAACGACATGCATGTGAATGCCGGTGAAACCGCAGAAAACCTGCGTGAAGACACCGTGGTGGTGCCCGATCCCGCCGATCGCGCCACCATCGAGGAAGAGCATGCTCTCGAGCTGCGCACCCGCGACCGCGAGCGCAAGCTGCTCAAGAAGATCGACCAGTCCATCGCCCGCATTGATGCCGGCGACTACGGCTACTGCGATGAAACCGGCGAGCCCATCGGCGTCGGTCGACTGCTGGCGCGTCCCACGGCTACACTGTCGCTGGAAGCCCAGCAGCGCCGTGAGCTCAAGCAGAAGATGTACGGCGATTGATCTGCGTCAGGTGTTGGTGGGGCAGCAGGCAGCAAACTAGAGGACCATGGTGAAAGAAGAAAACAAATCGGGAGGGCTGCTGTCCAAGGTGGCGCGTTTTGTGCGTCACCCGACCGTGAACTGGTCCGATTTGGAGAATCTCAACCAGGACAGCGAGGAAAGCCAGTACAGCAAGCAGGCGCTCAAGGAAATGCTGGAGCGCAAGCGCCAGAACGACTTTGTGCGCAAGCGCGAGTTTGAGCAGCTGCGCAAGCTGCGTCAGGCCCAGTTGTCCAAGGCGGCGCTGAGCGCCAGGGCTCCCCTCGATACGCCCACGCCGCTGGCGGCGTCCTCTTTTTTGCATACTGCCCAAAGCTCCGTCCCCGGCGAGCGCGCGGAGACCATCAAGAAGATCGACGAGATCGAAGCGCAGATGGCCCAGCAATGGTGGCGCGGCAAGCAGGCTGCCGATGCCGCGACCATGCCGTTGCAGCTGCCCGAGGAGGGGAACACCATGCCTTCGGTGTTCAAAACCCAGCCGCCTTCGATCAGCACCCTGCCTTTGCTGCAGGATGTGTTGCCCAGCGACATCAAGCTGCCGCCGTCGGGCGGGCAGGGCCATCCGGTGGGCATGCCTGGCCTGCGTGGCGAGACGGATTTTTCCCCGGGGTTTGCGACGACCGAGGTTTCAGCCCCGACCGATATCAATATGGTGCCGCCATCCTTTGCGCGCTTCGAGCACGACGCCGCGCTGGAGGATGCCGCGATTGTGTTTGCCAGCGGTGATAACGCTGCGGCAGAGGCCTGTCTCAAGGCCTTGATTGCCGAGCGCGCCCAGGATACGCCAGCGCAGTTGCAGGTCTGGCTGGCCTTGCTGGATATGTACCGTGCGGCTGGCATGCAGGCCCATTTCGAAGACGCGGCCATGGACTTCGTGGCGCGCTTCGGGCGCTCGGCCCCGCAGTGGTTTGTGATGCCGCAGCAGGCCGGCCGACTCAGCGAAACCCCGTCGGATGCCGCTGCAGCGTCGACAGGCCTGCGCTGGCAGGCGCCGGTGCAGCTGGATGAATCCGGCTTCAAGGCCTTGCTGGCCAACAAGGCGCGCAGCGTCGGCGGTGCAGTCATGGACTGGAGCGCTCTGGAAGGCTTTGGCTCCGGCGTCCAGAAACCGCTGCTGGATGCGGCGCAGCGCTGGGCTGGCGAAAAAGGATCTCTGGTTTTTGCCGGTCACGAGAGATTGCTGGCGGTGCTCAGCAAGCACACCCCGTCCGGTGACCGCTCTGTCGATCAGGACTGGTGGTATTTGCGTCTGGCCATGCAGCGCCTGATGCATCTGCAGGACGAATTTGAGCTGACGGCGCTTGACTACTGCGTGACCTACGAGTTGTCGCCCCCCTCATGGGAAGATCCGCTGTGCGCGTATGCGAATGAAGGGCAGGCGCAGAACCAGCGCCCGCAGGACAGCCGGCTTCTGGGGCCGGATACGCTTCAGCCCGGCATGCTGTGGAAAGAGCACAAGCCACGTTTTGCGCTGCAGGGCGTGATCGACGGCGACGCCTTGCCCTGGCTGGCCGAAGTGCAGGAGAAGGCCAAGCTTGGCGAAGCCATCGCGATTGACTGTATGCGTCTGGTGCGCATGGACTTTGCGGCAGCCGGCTCGGTGCTGAACTGGTCGGCTCAGATGCAGGAGCTGGGTCATGTGCTGCAGTTCAGCCAGCTGCATCAGCTGCTGGCGGTGTTCTTCAATGTCGTGGGCATTCAGGAGCACGCCCAGGTACTTCCAAGGCGGGATTAGTCGGCTTGAGCCGCCTTGCAGCGCTCCGTGCTTGCGCGCCCTGCAATTTCTTTTGCTGACGCTCTTGAGGTTGCCGCAGGCAGCCCCCAACTGCGGCGGATGGAACAGTTTCACGGCACCACCATTTTGAGCGTGCGCCGCCAGACTCCCGAGGGCGTGCAAGTCGCCATCGGCGGTGATGGTCAGGTCACATTGGGCAACATCGTCATCAAGGGCACGGCGCGCAAGGTGCGCAAGCTCTATCACGGCAAGGTGCTGGCGGGTTTTGCGGGGGCCACCGCAGATGCCTTCACGCTGTTCGAGCGCTTCGAGGCCAAGCTGGAAAAGCACCAGGGCAATCTGACCCGCGCCGCGATCGAGCTGACCAAGGAGTGGCGTACCGACCGTGTGCTGCGCAAGCTAGAAGCCATGCTGGCAGTGGCCGATGCAACGACCTCGCTCATCATCACCGGCAATGGCGACGTTCTGGAGCCCGAGCAGGGCATCGTGGCCATCGGCTCCGGCGGTGCCTATGCGCATTCCGCCGCCAAGGCCTTGCTGAACAATACCGAGCTGTCGGCTGAGGATGTGGTGCGCAAATCCCTGGCGATTGCCGGCGAGCTGTGCATCTACACCAATATGAATCACACGATCGAGACGCTGTAAGCACCTCGACTATCCGAATTGATAGCTGCTGGCGCTTTATGGATGGGCGCTAGAGGCATATTTGACTGAGAATTCACATGTCTTCTGCCATGACTCCCCAGGAGATCGTCTCCGAGCTGGACAAGCACATCGTCGGCCAGCACGGTGCCAAGCGCGCGGTGTCGATTGCCTTGCGCAATCGCTGGCGCCGCCAGCAGGTGCCCGAGGGCCTGCGCCAGGAAATCACGCCCAAGAACATTCTGATGATCGGCCCCACGGGCGTCGGCAAGACGGAGATCGCCCGCCGCCTTGCAAAGCTCGCCGATGCGCCCTTCATCAAGGTCGAAGCAACCAAGTTCACCGAGGTGGGCTATGTGGGCAAGGATGTGGACGCGATCATCCGTGATCTGGCCGAGGTTGCCGTCAAGCAGACGCGCGAGTCGGACATGAAGAAGATGCGTGCCCGCGCTGAGGATGCCGCCGAGGAGCGCATTCTCGATGTGCTGATCCCGCAGGCCCGCACCGGCGAAGTGCCGGCCGACAACACGGCGCGCCAGGTTTTCCGCAAGAAGCTGCGCGAAGGTCAGCTTGACGACAAGGAAATCGAGATCGACATCGCCGAGCAGATGCCCCAGGTTCAGATCATGGGACCCCAGGGCATGGAGGAGATGGCCGAGCAGTTGCGCGGCATGTTCAGCCATATGGGCCAGGAAAAGCGCAAGACGCGCAAGCTCAAGATCGCCGAGGCCTTGAAGCTGCTGACCGATGAGGAGGCGGCCAAGATGGTCAACGAGGAAGACGTCAAGACCCGTGCCATCGCCAATGCCGAGCAAAACGGCATCGTCTTCATCGATGAAATCGACAAGGTGGCGACGCGCCAGGAAACCAGCGGCTCCGACGTCTCGCGCCAGGGCGTGCAGCGCGACCTGCTGCCGCTGGTCGAGGGCACCAGCGTCTCGACCAAGTACGGGGTGGTCAAGACAGACCACATTCTGTTCATCGCTTCGGGCGCTTTCCATCTGTCCAAGCCCAGCGACCTGATTCCCGAGCTGCAGGGACGCTTTCCCATTCGCGTGGAACTGGAATCTCTGTCGGTTCAGGACTTCGAGGCGATTCTCATGCAGACTCACGCCTCCCTGGTCAAGCAATACCAGGCGCTGCTGGCGACCGAAGGCGTGACCCTGGAGTTCAAGCCCGAGGGCATTACGCGTCTGGCGACGATTGCCTTTGACGTCAACGAGAGTACCGAGAACATCGGTGCGCGGCGCCTGTCGACCGTGATGGAGCGTCTGCTTGACGAAGTCAGCTTCGATGCGGCCAAGCTTTCGGGCCAGACCGTGGTCATCGATGCGGCCTATGTCGATCAGCGCCTGCAGGTGCTGAGCAAGGATGAGGATCTGTCGCGCTTCATTCTTTGAGGAGCGCAGCGCTTGAAACCAGCTGCCCGCCTGTGCGGGCAGTTTGCATTTGTAGGAGAAGGTCGAGACTTCAATCAGTTCTTTCCATTGAATTGAATGGTTGCAATTGACGCCACCTAATGAGAGTCCACTTGCATTGACTTTGCTAAGTGCTTGTAAAGGAAAGGTATTTTCGGAATAAGGCTTTTCTTTTTCTCTCTAAGTGCTTGATTTCATTGCAAATAATTGTTCCTCCGGGTTTGGAATCACCTGAAATTGCTGCTACAGTGCAAAAAAGTGCAATTAAGTGGTGAAAGCTGCCCTCGCGCCCTATTTTGGGGAGTGAGTGGCTCCAGATGACCGGAGTAACCAGCCGTGTTTCAAGGGGCGTCTTCGCTGAATCTCGATGGAAAGGGGCGGCTTTCAGTGCCGACCCGGCATCGTGACGCCCTTTTGTCCTTGGCTGAGGGGCAGGTCACTTTCACCAAGCATCCCGATGGCTGTCTGTTGCTGTTTCCGCGCCCCGAGTGGCTGCAGTTTCGCGAGCGTGTCGCGCAACTGCCCATTACGGCTCAGTGGTGGAAGCGGATTTTTCTGGGCAATGCCATGGATGCGGAGATGGATGCAACCGGTCGGCTGCTGATTTCGCCCGAGTTGCGTGAGGCCACAGGTCTGACCAAAGAGGTCTTGATGCTGGGCATGGGGGCGCATTTCGAGGTCTGGGACAAGGCCACTTATGAAATGCGCGAAGCGGAAGCGCGCCAGCAACCGATGCCGGCGGCTTTCCAGGATTTTGTTTTGTAGGAAGTGCTTGTGAATCAGCCGTTGCAACATATCACCGTCTTGCTGGACGAGGCCGTGGACGCCCTGCTGGGTGGTGCCGCTGAGCCGCCTGCCGGCCAGTGGGTCGATGCGACGTTCGGTCGGGGCGGTCATTCTCGGCTCATTTTGCGAAGGCTGGGGCCGGACGGGCGTCTGATTGCGTTCGACAAAGACCCGGACGCAATTGCTGAGGCGGCGCGCATCACCGATGCGCGTTTTTCGATTCGGCATGAAGGATTTCGCCATCTGAGCGAGCTGCCCGAAGGCAGTGTGCAAGGGGTGTTGATGGACCTGGGCGTGAGCTCGCCCCAGATCGACAACCCGGACCGGGGCTTCAGCTTCCGCTTTGATGGCCCCCTCGACATGCGCATGGACACCACGCGTGGTCAAAGCGTTGCCGAGTGGCTTGAAGACGCGGAAGTGCAGCAGATTGCGGAGGTGATACGTGACTACGGCGAAGAACGGTTTGCTGGCCCCATTGCAAAGGCGATTGTTGCTAGGCGCGAAAGCCAGGGCCCATTACGCACCACTGCCGAGCTGGCCCAACTCGTGGCTGGCGCGGTCAAGACCCGCGAGGCTGGGCAGAACCCGGCAACACGGACCTTCCAGGCTCTTCGGATTTTCATCAATGCCGAACTTCAGGAGCTTGAGCAGGCGCTAGAAGCCAGTCTGCGCGTGCTGGCGCCAGGCGGACGCTTGGCCGTGATCAGCTTCCACTCGCTGGAAGATCGCATCGTCAAGCAGTTCATTGCCAAGCATTCCAAGGAAGTCTACGACCGCCGTGCGCCGTTTGCTCCCCCTACACCGATGCGGCTGAAGGCGCTGGAGCGCATCAAGCCCAGTGCTGCCGAGGTGGCTGCCAATCCGCGCTCGCGCTCTGCTGTGATGCGCGTTGCCGAGCGCACCGAGGTGCCTGCATGATGCATCGCCATGCCGCCTCGAGCATGGCTGCGGGAGGGCTGCCATGCTGCGCATAAACCTGCTGCTGCTGCTGGCGGTCATGACCAGCGCCATTTTTCTGGTGCATACCCAGTATGAGTCGCGTCGCCTGTTCACCGAGCTGGACCGCGCCGAGGCAGAGGCGCGTCGTCTGGCGACCGACCAACTGCGCCTGCAGGTGGAAAAGCGTGCTCAGGCCACGCCTCAGCGCATCGAGACCTTGGCGCGCGAAAAGCTGCAGATGAAGCCCGCTTCGCCCGCGATCACCCAGTATGTGCAGGAATCTGCTGCGGGAGCGGCGCGATGACACGCAGCGTGCTCTACACCACCAGTCCACTGCTGGCCTCCAAGACGCCGCTGTGGCGCAGCAAGTTCATCGTGGCTGCGCTGGCGCTGGGCTTTGTGGGCCTGGGCGCGCGTGCCGCCTATGTGCAGGTGTTCGGCAACGACTTCTTCAAGCGCCAGGGTCTGGTGCGCTTTGCGCGTACCCTGGAGCTGCCGGCCAACCGTGGCCGTTTGCTGGATCGCAACGGCCTGATCCTGGCATCCAGCGTGCCGGCGGCCAGCATCTGGGCCATTCCGGAAGATGTGGATCTGAAGGATCCCGACGTGCAGCAAAAGCTCAAGGAGGTGGCGCGTCTCATGGACATGCCGCTGCGCTCCCTGATGGAGAAGCTGGATGTCGAGGACAAGACCTTCGTCTGGGTCAAGCGTCAGCTGGACTGGGACGTGGGCCAGAAGATCGTGGCGCTCAATATCAAGGGCATCTACAACCGCAAGGAATACAAGCGCCAGTATCCCGAAGGAGAGTCGGCTGCGCATATCGTGGGCTTCACCAATGTGGAAGACCATGGTCAGGAAGGCATGGAGCTGGCCTTTGACAAGGAACTGGCGGGGCGGCCCGGTTCGCGTCGCGTGATCAAGGACCGCCTGGGCCGTGTGGTCGAAGGCGTGGGCGAGGAGGTGCCGCCCCAGGATGGCCAGGACATTCAGCTGTCCATCGACAGCAAGGTGCAGTACTACGCCTACCAGAAGCTCAAGCAGCAGGTGGAGTCGCAAAAAGCCAAGGCTGGCAGCGTCGTGGTGATGGATGCGCACACCGGCGAGCTGCTGGCCCTGGCGAACTATCCCAGCTATGACCCCGGCCACCGCAAGAACCTGACGGGCGAGCAGCTGCGCAATCGCGCGCTGACCGACACCTTCGAGCCTGGCTCGACCATGAAGCCCATCACCATTGCCACGGCACTGGAGCTCAGGCGCGTCAAGCCGTCCACCATCATCGATACCTCACCCGGCCGCTATACGGTGACGGGTTCCACCATCACCGACACGCACAACTACGGCGCGCTGACGGTGGAGGGCGTGATCCAGAAGTCCAGCAACGTGGGTGCAACCAAGGTCGCGCAAAGGCTGTCGCCCCAGGAGATGTGGGAGTACTTCAGCGCTCTGGGCTTTGGCCAGAAGCCGCAGATTCAGTTTCCGGGCGCGGTCTCGGGGCGTCTGCGTGCCTGGAAGACCTGGAAGCCCATCGAGCAGGCCACCATGTCCTATGGCTATGGCCTGTCGGCCTCGCTGTTCCAGATGGCGCGCTCCTATACCGTGTTCTCCAACGAGGGCAATGTCATTCCCTCGACGATTCTGAAAACGACCGAGCCTCCCGTGGGCGTGCGCGTGATCTCCAAGGAAAACGCCGAGGCGGTGCTGCACATGCTGCGCATGGCTGCAGGCCCTGGCGGTACCGGCCAGAAGGCCCAGGCCGAGGGCTACACCATCGGCGGCAAATCGGGCACTGCCCGCAAGCAGGTCGGCAAGAGCTATGCCGCGGGCAAGTACCGCGCCTGGTTCACGGGCATCGCCCCCATCGACAAGCCGCGCATCATCGTGGCCGTGATGGTGGACGAGCCTACGGCCGGTTCCTACTACGGCGGCACGGTGGCCGGTCCCGTGTTTGCGGACGTAGTCCAGCAGACATTGCGTTTCATGGGCGTTCAGCCCGACAAGGAAGTCAAGCCTCAGATCGTGGCTGCACCCGCTGAGGAGCCTGTGCTATGAGCACCCCCATTCAAATCCTGAACAATGCAGCCGAGGCCGTCGCCTGGCTGCGCAGCCGCGTGCAGGGTGAGCTGCAGACCGATAGCCGCAAGGTCAAGGCCGGCGATGCCTTTGTCGCCTGGCCCGGTGCTGCCACCGATGGCCGGGCCTATGTGGGCCAGGCCCTGGCCCAGGGCGCCGCTGCCGTGCTGGTGGAGGCCGATGGCCTGCAGGCCTTTGATCTGAGTGGCGACCGCATTGCCTCGCTCAAGGGGCTGAAGGCCGCCACGGGCCTGATTGCCGACCAATGGTTTGCGCATCCCAGTGGCGAGCTCGACGTGCTGGCCGTGACCGGCACCAATGGCAAGACCACCACTGCCTGGTGGCTGGCACATGCGCTCTCGAAAGTGACGTTGAACACGCGCACCGGTTGTGCGTTGGTCGGCACCCTGGGTGTGGGCGTGCCGCCTGCATTGGAGTCGACGGGCATGACCACGCCGGATCCGGTGCTGCTGCAGCGCGTGTTCCGCAGCTACGCCGACCAGGGCCTCGCGGCCTGCGCCATCGAGGCTTCGTCCATCGGCATCGTCGAGCACCGCCTGGACGGCAGCAAGATTCGCGTGGCGCTGTTCACCAATTTCACGCAGGACCACCTGGACTACCACGGCAGCATGGATGCCTACTGGCAGGCCAAGGCCCAGCTGTTCGACTGGCCCGGCCTGCCGACGGCCGTGGTCAACATCGATGACGCACACGGTGCCAGGCTCTGGGCCAGGCTGCAAGGCCGCGCAATGGATGTGTGGAGTGTCTCCATCCAGGGGCCGGCGCGCCTGCAGGCCAAGGACATCGGTCTGGGCGACGAGGGTCTGAGCTTTACCGTGCTGGAAGCCGGGCACAGCCTGCGCATGAATACGCGTCTGGTCGGCCAGTACAACGTCTCCAACCTGCTCGGGGTACTGGCCGCCCTGCGTTGCCTGGGCCTGACGCTGGAAGAGGCTGTGGCTGCCTGCGCCCATCTGGAGCCCGTGCCCGGTCGCATGCAGCAGATCGTCAAGCCCGGCCAGCCTCTGGTGGCCGTGGACTATGCCCATACTCCCGATGCACTGGAGAAGGCCTTGCGCGCCCTGCAGCCCGCCGCCCGGCAGCGCCAGGGCAAGCTGTGGTGCGTGTTCGGCTGCGGCGGTGACAGGGACAACAGCAAGCGCCCGTTGATGGGACAAGCCGCCCAGGCGAATGCCGACGGCGTTTTCGTCACCAGCGACAACCCGCGCAGTGAAGTGCCCGAAAGCATCATCGACCAGATTCTGGCCGGCATGCAGGCGGGCGAGACATTGCATGTTCAGGCCGACCGCGCGGCGGCCATTGCCCAAGCCATTGCCCATGCCGATGCGCGCGATGTGGTGCTGATTGCCGGCAAGGGACATGAGGACTATCAGGAGACGAAGGGCGTGCGCCATCCGTTCTCCGACATGGCTGAGGCGCACAAGGCGCTCGCAGCCCGCGAAGGAAAGATTCGGTCATGATGACCCTGGCAAAAGCGCTGGAGCTGATCCAGACGCATATCCCCCAAGCCCGCCTGGTCGGCAACGGCCAGCTGGAGCTGGCACGCGTGCACACCGATACGCGCACGCTGCAGGACGGGGACTTGTTCGTGGCACTGAAGGGCGAGCGTTTTGACGCCCATGATTTTTTGTCCCAGGCGCAGGCCGCAGGTGCCGTGGCTGCTGTTGCCAGCCACGGACTGGAGACCGCAGGCATGGCCGGCATCGAAGTGCCGGACACCCTGCTGGCGCTGGGTGCGCTGGCGCGGGCCTGGCGTGCGCAGTTCGATCTGCCGCTGATTGCCGTGACCGGCAGCAATGGCAAGACCACGGTCACGCAGATGATTGCCTCCGTCCTGCGCGCGCACGTGGGCGCGCAGGGCGAGGCAGCGCTGGCCACGCGCGGCAATTTCAACAACTCCATCGGCATGCCGCTGAACCTGCTGCGCATGACGGGCGCGCATCGTATTGCGGTGCTGGAGATGGGCATGAACCACCCCGGTGAGATTGCCGAGCTGGCCGCCATCGGCCAGCCCACGGTGGCCCTGGTCAACAATGCCCAGCGCGAACACCAGGAGTTCATGGGTACGGTGGAAGCCGTGGCGCGTGAAAACGGCTCGGTGCTGGGCTTTCTGCCCCGGGACGGCGTGGCCATCTTTCCCGCTGGCGATACGTACACCCCGCTGTGGACGGAGCTGGCCGCCGGCCGCTCCTGCCTGATGTTTGGCGAGGCCGTTGCCGGTGCCCAGGTTTTTGCCAGCGATGTGGTCTGGGCCGACGGCGCCTGGAGCTTTGCACTGAACACGCCGCAAGGCGTGGCAGCCGTGCAGCTGCATATTGCCGGCCGCCACAACGTGCGCAACGCACTGGCCGCGGCTGCCTGCGCCCATGCCGCCGGTGTGTCTCTGGCGGCCATTGCGAAGGGACTGTCCGGCTTCGAGCCCGTGACCGGCCGTTCGCGCGCGCTGGCCGTGCAGGTCAATGGCCAAGGCGTCACGGTGGTTGATGACAGCTACAACGCCAACCCCGATTCGGTGGCCGCCGCCATTGCCGTGCTCGCCGAGCTGCCTGCGCCGCAGTTGCTGGTGCTGGGCGATATGGGCGAGGTCGGCGACAACGGCCCGCAGTTCCATGCCGAAGCCGGTGCACTGGCGCGGCAGTCCGGGATTGCCCAGGTCTTTGCTCTGGGCGAGCAAAGCGCGTTTGCGGCCTCTGCCTTCGGCAGTGGTGCTAGGCATTTTGATAGCATGGCCGCCCTTGAGCAGGCGGTGTGCGCAGTTTTACCCAAGGTAGGTAGCGTTTTGGTCAAGGGTTCGCGGTTCATGAAGATGGAGCAAGTGGTGCAGAGCATTGAAGCCTGCGCAGACAACAAGCAGGGCAACTGCGGGGAGGCCGCATGCTGCTGATGCTGGCTCAATGGCTGCAAGGGCTTTCGCCGGATTTCGGCTTTCTGCGCGTCTTTCAATACCTGACGCTGCGTGCCGTGCTGGCCGCCGTCACCGCCTTGCTGATCGGCCTGATCGTCGGCCCCAGGGCGATTCGCATGCTGACCGCACTCAAGATCGGTCAGCCCGTGCGCGGCTACGGCATGGAGACCCATCTGGTCAAAAGCGGCACGCCCACCATGGGCGGCGTGCTGATTCTGTTCTCGATTGCCGTTTCCACCCTGCTGTGGTTTGACCTGTCCAACCGCTTTGTCTGGATCGTGCTGCTGGTCACGCTGGGCTTCGGTGCGATTGGCTGGGTGGACGACTGGCGCAAGGTCGTCAACAAGGACCCCGAGGGCATGCGCTCGGGCGAGAAGTATTTCTGGCAGTCCGTCATCGGCCTGCTGGCCGCTCTGTATCTGGTGTTCTGCATTTCCGAGAACAACAACGCCGAGGTTTTCGGCCTGTTCATCTCCTGGGTGCAGTCTGGCTTTTCCATGGACCTGCCGCCCAAGGCCGGCCTGATGGTGCCCTTCTTCAAGGAGGTCAGCTACCCGCTGGGCGTGCTGGGCTTCATCGTCATGACCTATCTGGTCATCGTGGGCGCCAGCAATGCCGTGAACCTGACCGACGGCCTCGATGGCCTGGCCATCATGCCCGTCATCATGGTCGGCACGGCCCTGGGCATCTTTGCCTATGTGACCGGCAATGCCACCTATGCGCGCTATCTGCTGTTTCCCAGTATCCCCGGAACGGGCGAGCTGATGGTGTTCTGCGGCGCCATGGCGGGCGCCGGTCTGGCTTTTCTCTGGTTCAACGCACACCCTGCCCAGGTCTTCATGGGCGACGTGGGCGCGCTGGCGCTGGGCGCCGCACTGGGCACGATTGCCGTGATCGTGCGCCAGGAAATCGTGCTGGCCGTGATGGGCGGCATCTTTGTGGCGGAAGCCATCTCGGTGATGCTGCAGGTGACTTACTTCAAGTACACGAAGAAGCGCTATGGTGAGGGCCGTCGCCTGCTGAAGATGGCTCCGCTGCACCACCACTTTGAAAAGAGCGGCTGGAAGGAGACCCAGGTCGTGATCCGTTTCTGGATCATCACCATGCTGCTGTGCCTGCTGGGCCTGTCCACCCTGAAGCTGAGGTAGTCGCCATGCAAGACGAAGACCTCAAGCTCGACGATCAGGCTCTGCAGCCGGATGTGGATGCTATGCAAACGCAAGCGCCTATCGTTGATCTGCAAAGCATTTCAGATGAAAATATGTCTGAAATGATTCAGGAGCAAGCGCAAGAAGCTCCTGAAATAGAAGCGCCTGCCATCATCGCCAAGACGCTGGATGCCGAGCCGGTGCCCGATATCTCCACCTTGACGGCCGCCAGGGATGCGGCCGCCTTTGTGGCACAGATCTTTGCCGATCCCAGCATCTCCGACGCGGCCGACGCCGAAGTGACTGCCGCCGAGCCGCAGCCCGAAGCCGAGCAGCAGGAGGCGGTGGAACTGCCGCCTGTCCCCGTGCATTGGCCGCAAGGCGCGGCCCAGCATCTGCAGGGTCAGCGCGTGCTGATTCTGGGTCTGGGCATCTCGGGTATTGCGATGGCCCGCTGGTGCGTGCGTGCCGGTGCCGACGTCACGGTGGCAGACACGCGCGAAGTCCCGCCTTATCTGTCTGCGCTGCAGACCGAGCTGCCCGGCGTGCGCTTTGTCGCCGGCGCATTCACGGCGGCCCTGGTCGATGGCCAGAGCCTGAGCTCCGTCTATCGTTCGCCGGGCCTGAGCCCGGCCAGCGTGGCGCCGGTCTTCAATGCCGCGCGCAGCATCGGCCTGCCCACGGGCGGCGAACTCGATCTGTTTGCCTTTGCGCTCAAGGGCCTGCGCGAAGCCCATGGCTATGCGCCCAAGTTGCTGGGCATTACCGGCACCAACGGCAAGACCACGGTCACCTCGCTGACCGGTCAGCTGCTGGAGCATGGCGGATTGAGCGTGGGCGTGGCCGGAAATATCGGTCCCACGCTGCTCGACACCCTGTCCGGGCGCATCGATGCCGAGACGCTGCCCCAGGCCTGGGTGCTGGAGCTGTCCAGCTTCCAGCTCGATGACTGCCGCGGCTTCGAGCCCACGGCGGCCACGGTGCTCAATATCACCCAGGACCATCTCGACTGGCATGGAGGCATGCAGGCCTATGCCGACGCCAAGGCCCATGTCTTTGGCGAGCAGGCTCTGATGGTCCTCAACCGTGAAGATCCCGTCGTCATGGCCATGCTGCCCGCGCCTGTGGCGGTGCCCGGCAAGCGCGGCAAGACTTTCCAGCGCGCCCATGTCACCTTTGGCGGCGACATGCCGCGCCGCCCTGGCGACTTCGGTCTGGAGGTGGTCAACGGCATGACCTGGCTGGTGCGCGCCCACGAGGCCGACGAAACCAGCAAGGGCAAGAACGTCGACGATCTGCACATCGTGCGCCTGATGCCCGCCGATGCGCTGCGCATCCGCGGCCGCCACAACGCCATCAATGCGCTGTCGGCCCTGGCGCTGGCGACCGGCGCGGGATGCACGCTGGCACCGCTGCTCTACGGCCTGCGCGAATACCGGGGCGAGCCGCACCGCGTACAGCCCGTGGGCCGGGTGGGCGATGTCGAATACTTTGACGACAGCAAGGGCACGAATGTGGGTGCCACCGTGGCCGCCCTCATGGGCCTGGGGCCGGACCACCGCATCGTGGTGATTCTGGGCGGTCTGGGCAAGGGCCAGGACTTCACGCCGCTGGCTGCTCCCGTTTCGCGCTATGTGCGCGCGGCCGTGCTGATCGGCCAGGACGCGCCGCAGATTCGCGAGGCCCTGGGCGACACCGGCGTGACCCTGGTCGATGCCGCCACCATGCAGGACGCAGTGCAGCAGGCCGCGCGTCTGGCCCATGCGGGCGATGCAGTGCTGCTCTCGCCGGCCTGCGCAAGCATGGACATGTTCAAGGACTACGCGGACCGCGCCCACCAGTTTGTGGAAGCGGTGCGCGAGCTGGCGCTGGAAGCCGGCCAGCAACTGGAGGACGGCGCATGACAGCCGCCTTCATGACCAGCCTCTCCGGCCGCATGCGTTCGTGGTTTCGTACGGTCGGGGACAAGCCCATCGACGTGCTGCCGGTGCGCGTGGGCGGGCCCGTGTACGACCGTCCGACCCGCACGCCCGCCAGCGTCCTGGGGCTGGACCAGGCTCTGATCTGGGTCGTCATCGCCTTGCTGTCCTGGAGTCTGGTCATGGTGTATTCGGCATCGATTGCGATGCCCGACAACCCGCGCTTCGGCAAGATCGAGCCCTATCACTTCCTGCTGCGCCACACCATGTCGATAGGCATGGCCTTTGTGGCCGCGCTGCTGGCCTTCCAGGTACCCATGAATGTCTGGGAGAAGGTGGCACGCAAGCTGTTCCTGATCTCCATCGTGCTGCTGGTGGCGGTGCTGATTCCGCATGTGGGCACGGTGGTCAACGGCGCGCGGCGCTGGTTGTCGCTGGGCATCATGAACTTCCAGCCTTCGGAGCTCGCCAAGTTCTCCATCCTGATCTATGCGGCCGACTACATGGTGCGCAAGATGGAGGTCAAGGAGCGCTTCTTCCGCGCCGTGCTGCCCATGGGGCTGGCCGTGGTCGTGGTGGGTGTGCTGCTGCTGGCCGAGCCCGACATGGGGGCCTTCATGGTGATCGTCGTGATCTCCATGGGCATTCTGTTCCTGGGCGGCGTGAATGCGCGCATGTTCTTCATCATCGCGCTGCTGGTGGTGCTGGCCTTCGGCATGATCATCGCCACCTCGGAGTGGCGACGCGAACGTATTTTTGCCTACCTTGATCCCTGGGATGAAAAGCATGCGCTGGGCAAGGGCTATCAGCTCTCGCATGCGCTGATCGCCATCGGGCGGGGCGAGATCTTTGGCGTGGGCCTGGGCCGCAGCGTGGAAAAGCTGCACTGGCTGCCCGAAGCGCATACCGACTTCCTGCTGGCCGTGATCGGCGAGGAATTCGGTCTGGTCGGTCTGCTGCTGATTGCGGCAGTCTTCTTCTGGCTCACCCGCCGCATCATGCTGATCGGCCGTCAGGCCATCGCGCTGGACCGTGTCTTTGCCGGCCTTGTGGCGGAGGGCGTGGCGATCTGGATGGGCTTCCAGGCCTTTATCAACATGGGTGTGAATCTGGGCGCCCTGCCAACCAAAGGCCTGACTCTGCCGTTGATGAGTTTTGGCGGTTCGGCCATTTTGATGAATTTGATTGCGATAGCTGTGGTGCTCCGAGTCGATTACGAAAACAAGCTGCTGATGAAGGGAGGTCACGCATGACGCTTCCCGTTCAGCAAAACAGGCAGCGCACCGCGCTGGTGATCGCCGGTGGAACCGGCGGCCATATCTTCCCCGGGCTGGCCGTGGCGCAGGAACTGCGCGCACGCGGCTGGAATGTGCACTGGCTGGGCGCGCCGGGCTCCATGGAGTCGCGCATCGTGCCGCCGCAGGGCTTTGCACTCGAGACCATCGAGTTCGGCGGCGTGCGCGGCAAGGGCGTCAAGACTTTGCTGCAGCTGCCCTTCAAGCTGAGCAAGGCCTTTGCACAGGCGCGCAGCGTCATCAGGCGCGTGCAGCCCGATGTGGTCATCGGCCTGGGCGGTTATCTCACCGTGCCCGCAGGCCTGATGGCCGCGCTGTCCGGCGTGCCCGTGGTGCTGCACGAGCAGAACTCCGTGGCCGGCATGGCCAACAAGGTCGTGGCCAAGGTGGCCAGGCGCGTGTTCACGGCTTTCCCCAAGGTGTTTGCCAAGGGCGAATGGGTGGGCAACCCGCTGCGTCAGGCTTTTCTGGAGCAGGCCGAGCCGGCCCAGCGCTTTGCCGGTCGCAGCGGCCCGCTGAAGCTGCTCGTCGTGGGCGGCAGCCTGGGAGCCAGGGCGCTCAATGAGATCGTGCCCCAGGCTCTGGCCCTGATGCCTGCCGATCAGCGCCCCGTGGTGCTGCACCAAAGCGGTACGGCCCAGATCGATGCGCTGCGTGCCAACTATCAGGCTGCCGGCGTGCAGGCCGAGCTGACTCCTTTCATCGACGACACGGCCAAGGCTTTTGCCGATGCCGATCTCGTGGTCTGCCGTGCCGGTGCCAGCACCGTGACCGAGATCGCTGCCGTAGGGGCTGCAGCGGTCTATGTGCCCTTCCCGGCGGCGGTGGATGACCACCAGACCAGCAATGCCCGCTTCCTGGTGGATGCCGGTGGCGGTTGGTTACAGCCTCAAAGTACTTTGAGCGCCCAAGGGTTGGCGGAAATGCTACAAAATATGCAGCGTGCGACGCTGTTGGAGCGCGCTGAACTCGCGAAGAAAATGCAAAAGACTGATGCCACCGCGAAGGTGGTCGCCGCTTGTGAGGAGTTGGCAGCATGAAACACGCCATTCATCACATTCACTTTGTCGGTATTGGCGGCGCCGGCATGAGCGGTATTGCAGAGGTTCTGCACAACCTGGGTTACGCCATTTCAGGTTCCGACCTGGCTGACAGCGCCACGCTGCGCCGCCTGGCCGGCCTGGGCATCAAGACCTTTGTCGGTCATGCGGCCGAGAACGTCGCCGGCACCGATGCCGTGGTGACCTCCACGGCCGTGCAGGGCGACAACCCCGAGGTTCTGGCGGCCCGCGAGAAAAAGATTCCGGTGGTTCCCCGTGCCCTGATGCTGGCCGAGCTGATGCGCTTCAAGCAGGGCATCGCCATTGCCGGCGCGCATGGCAAGACCACCACCACCAGCCTGGTGACCAGCGTGCTGGCCGAGGCCGGCCTGGACCCTACTTTCGTGATTGGCGGCAAGCTCAACAGCGCTGGCGCGAATGCCAAGCTGGGTCACGGCGACTACATCGTGGTCGAGGCCGACGAGTCCGATGCTTCCTTCCTGAACCTGCTGCCCGTGATGGCCGTCGTCACCAATATCGACGCCGACCACATGGAAACCTACGGCCATGACTTTGGCCGTCTCAAGCAGGCCTTTGTCGACTTTCTGCACCGCATGCCGTTTTACGGCCGTGCCATTCTCTGCGTCGACAGTCCTGCCGTGCGCGAGATATTGCCCAGGCTGGCCCGCCCGGTCACGACCTACGGCTTTGCCGAAGATGCCCAGGTGCGTGCCGTGAACGTGCGTGCCGAAGCCGGTCGCATGCGCTTTACCGTGCGACGCCAGAACGGACAGAGCTACCCCGACCTCGAAGTCGTTCTGAGTCTGCCCGGCGAGCACAACGTGCTCAACGCCCTGTCTGCCGTGGCGGTCGCCATGGAGCTCGAGATTTCCGATGAAGCGCTGCTGCGTGCCCTGGAAGGCTTCAAGGGCGTGGGACGGCGCTTCCAGCGCTATGGCGAGCTGCCGGCTGCCGATGGCGGCATGTTCACCGTCATCGACGACTACGGTCACCACCCTGTGGAAATGGCCGCCACGCTGGCTGCAGCACGCGGCGCCTTCCCGGGCCAGCGCCTGGTGCTGGCCTTTCAGCCGCATCGCTACAGCCGCACACGCGACTGTTTCGAGGACTTCGTGAAAGTCATAGGCAGCGCCGATTCCGTGCTGCTGGCCGAGGTCTATGCCGCAGGCGAGGCTCCCATCGTGGCCGCCGACGGTCGCTCCCTGGCCCGCGCTTTGCGCGTGGCCGGCAAAGTCGAGCCTGTATTTGTGGAAAACATTGCCGATATGCCGGCAGCCATCGCCGCCAATGCGCAAGCAGGTGATGTATTGCTGTGCATGGGAGCGGGATCGATTGGTGCCGTGCCCGGGAAACTGGTTGAAATGCTTCAGAAACAAGAGCTGGCTGCGCCCGCAGGGAGCGCGCAATGAGCATGTTTGGTACCAATATCGACGTGAAGGCACTGGGCAAGGTCGCAGTGCTGATGGGGGGGCGCTCGTCCGAGCGCGAGGTCTCGCTGATGTCCGGCACCGGCGTGCTGGCAGCGCTGCAGTCCAAGGGCGTCGATGCCCACAAGTTCGACCCCGCCGAGCAGGGCCTGGACCAGCTCAAGGCGCAAGGCTTTGACCGCTGCTTCATCGCGCTGCATGGCCGCTATGGCGAGGACGGCACGGTGCAGGGCGCGCTGGAGTTGCTGGACATCCCCTACACGGGTTCGGGTGTGATGGCTTCCAGCATAGCCATGGACAAGATCATGACCAAGCGCATCTGGCGCTTTGAAGGTCTGCCCACGCCGGACTGGCGTATGGTCGATTCGGCCGAAGCTACCCGCGCCGCATTGCAGGCCCTGGGTGCTCCCATGATCGTCAAGCCTGCACGCGACGGCTCCAGCATCGGCCTGACCAAGGTGATGGATGCCGACGAATGCGCCAGGGCCTACGAGCTGGCGGCCCAGTACGACGCAGAAGTGCTGTGCGAGCAGTTCATTGCCGGCGACGAGACCACCTGCCCCGTGCTGGGCACGGGAGCGAAGGCCGCTGCGCTGCCGGTGATCCGCATCGTGGCGCCCGAAGGCAACTACGACTATCAGAACAAGTACTTCACCGATACGACGCAGTACCACTGCCCGAGCGGCCTGCCGGCTGCCGAGGAAGCCGAGATCCAGCGCATCGTGGAGAAAGCCTTCCGCACCCTGGGCTGCCGCGGCTGGGCGCGTGCCGACATCATGATCCGCGCCAGCGACCGCAAGCCTTTCTTGCTGGAGATCAACACCTCGCCTGGCATGACCGGGCATTCTCTGGTCCCCATGGCGGCGCGCGCCTCCGGCGTGAGCTACGAAAACCTGTGCCTTGGCATCCTGGCCATGAGCACGCTGGATGGAGAAGCGGAGCAGCCATGAACCGCAGCCAGCCCACAGCCGTCGTCCCGTTCGACGTCAAGCTCATGAACATCACTGCCACGGTGATGTTCATGGGGTGCTTGACGGCGTGCGTGATGGCCGTGGGATGGTGGTTGATGCGAACTCCGGCCTTCAATATCGGCCGCATCGTGGTGGAAGGCGAGCTGGTGCATAACAACGCCGTGACGCTGCGTGCCAATGTGGCACCGGTGCTCAAGGGCAATTTCTTCACGGTGGACCTGAAGGCGGCGCAGCACGCATTCGAGCAGGTGCCCTGGGTACAGGAGGCGCAGGTGCGCCGCGAGTATCCGAACGGCTTGCGCGTGGCGCTCAAGGAGCATGTGGCCGAGGCCTTCTGGGGCCCCGAGACCGGCACCGGCCTGGTCAACAAGGCCGGCGAAGTGTTCGAAGCCAATCTGGGCGAGCTGGACCGCGAAGGACTGCCGCGTCTGCAAGGCCCCGAGGGCTCGGCTCCGCGTGTGCTGCGGATGTATCACGCACTGGCGCCGGCGCTGAAGCCACTCGATGTGGAGCTGGACAGCCTGACCCTGGATGCGCGTGGCAGCTGGGAACTCGTGCTGGACAACGATGCACTGCTGACACTGGGCGGTGGCACCACCGAAGACATATTGCAGCGTGTGCAGCGCTTTGTGCGCACGCTGCCTCAGATCACCTCTCAATACAAGCGCTCGGCTGCAGCAGTGGAGTCTGCAGACCTGCGTTACGAAGACGGCTATGCCTTGCGACTCAAGGGCGTGACCACTGGAACCTCCGCGCCGGCAGCTGCTGCCAGGGCCAGACGATGAGCGGGAGCAGGGGAACAGACATGCAAGGCGCACACAAAGACAAGACAGAACCTACCGGGGGCGGAAGCTGATATGGCAAGAGAATACAAGGATGTGATTGTTGGGCTGGATATCGGCACGGCCAAGGTCATGGCGGTGGTGGCCGAGGTCATGTCCAATGGCGAGCTGAAGCTGGCGGGCCTGGGCGTTGCCCCCAGCAACGGCTTGAAGCGTGGCGTGGTCGTGAACATCGATGCGACCGTGCAGAGCATCCAGCAGGCGCTCAAGGAGGCCGAGCTGATGGCCGACTGCAAGATTCAGCGCGTGTGCACCGGCATTACCGGCAGCCATATCCGCGGCCTGAATTCCAGCGGCATGGTGGCCATCAAGGACAAGGAGGTCTCGTCCACCGATATGGCGCGCGTGATGGAAACCGCCAAGGCCATCAATATCTCGTCGGACCAGCGCCTGCTGCTGGTCGAGGCGCAGGAGTTCGTCATCGACGGCCACGAGGTGCGCGAGCCCATCGGCATGAGCGGCATTCGCCTTGAAGCCAAGATCCATATCGTCACCGGTGCCCAGAGCGCGGCCGAGAACATCATCAAATGCGTGCGCCGCTGCGGCCTGGAGGTCGAGCAGCTGCTGCTCAACCCGCTGGCATCGGCCCAGGCCGTGCTGACCGACGACGAGCGCGAGCTGGGCGTGGCCGTGGTGGATATCGGCGCGGGCGCGACCGATGTGGCCATCTTCACCGGCGGTGCGATTCGCCACACGGCCGTGATCCCGATTGCCGGCGACCTGATCACCAGCGACATCGCGATGGCCCTGCGCACTCCCACCAAGGATGCCGAGGACATCAAGGTCGAGAGCGGCTACGCCAAGCAGCTGCTGGCCGACCCCGATGCCCAGGTCGAAGTGCCGGGCCTGGGTGACCGCAGCCCGCGCATGATCAGCAAGCAGGCCCTGGCCGGCGTGATCGAGCCCCGCGTGGAAGAGATCTTCTCGCTGGTGCAGCAGGTCATCCGCGAGTCGGGCTACGAAGAAGTGCTGTCCTCGGGCATCGTGCTCACGGGCGGCAGCGCCGTCATGCCCGGAATGATCGAGCTGGGCGAGGACATCTTCCTCAAGCCCGTGCGCCGCGGTCTTCCCAAATATTCCGGTGCGCTGGCCGACATGGTCGCCCAGCCCCGTGCCGCCACCGTGATGGGCCTGCTCGATGAAGCGCGCCTGGCACGTCTGCGTGGCTACAAGGTGGCCCAGAAGAGCGGTTCCATGAAGACCGCCTTCGGCCGGTTCAAGGACTTCATCGTGGGGAACTTCTGATATGAGCACCTATCGCATGTTCATCACCGGACCACCAACGATGGATTTTTCGCGGCATCGACGACGAAGACCGCGAAGACCTCAAGAGTTCGAAATTTCTTTTCCACAGCAGCGACAAACCACCACTAGAGAACAGGAGCACCACCATGCCTATCGACATGATTGAAACCGAAGAATTCAACCAAGGCACGCAGATCAAGGTGATCGGCGTCGGCGGTGGCGGCGGCAATGCCGTCGACCACATGATCGAACGCAGCGTGCAGGGCGTCGAATTCATTACGGCCAATACCGATGCTCAAGCTCTGTTGCGCAGCCGTGCTCACCGCACCATCCATCTGGGTGGCAGCGGCCTGGGTGCCGGCAGCAAGCCCGACAAGGGTCGCGACGCTGCGGAAGCTGCTGTGGAAGATATTCGCGCTGCCATCGAAGGCGCGCACATGCTCTTCATTACGGCAGGCATGGGTGGTGGTACGGGTACCGGTGCATCGCCTGTGATCGCACGAGTGGCCAAGGAAATGGGCATTCTGACGGTGGGTGTGGTGACCAAGCCTTTCGAGTGGGAAGGCGGTCGCCGCATGCAGAACGCTGACGCCGGCCTGGCCGAGCTGGAAGCGAATGTGGACTCGCTGATCGTTGTGCTCAACGAAAAGCTGCTCGATGTGCTGGGTGACGATATCTCCCAGGACGAGGCTTTTGCCCATGCCAACGATGTTCTGAAGAACGCCGTGGGCGGCATTGCTGAAATCATCAACGAGTACGGCCATGTGAACGTCGACTTCGAAGACGTGCGCACCGTGATGGGCGAGCCCGGCAAGGCCATGATGGGCACGGCCAAGGCAGCCGGTCCCGACCGTGCCCGCATCGCAGCCGAGCAGGCCGTGGCCTGCCCGCTGCTGGAAGGCATCGACCTGTCCGGCGCCAAGGGCGTGCTGGTGCTGGTGACGGCCGCCAAGGGCAGTCTGAAGCTGTCCGAGTCGCGTCTGGCCATGTCCACCATCAACGCCTACGCGTCTCCCGATGCGCATGTGATCTATGGCGCCGCCTATGACGACTCGCTGGGCGACGAGATCCGTGTGACCGTGGTGGCCACCGGCCTGTCGCGTCCCAATGTGCGTCGCCAGAACATCCAGGTGGTGCAAGGCGGCCTGCGTACCGGTACCGACAACGTGGCCGTGGGCCTGCCTCCCCTGGGCGGCATGGAATACGGCACGGCCAACACCAATGTGCCCAGCGTCTGGCGCACCAACCGCACCCAGGCTTCCGAGCGTGTGAGCGCGCTGGCCTCTGGCGGCATGGACGATGTGGAGATCCCGGCCTTCCTGCGCAAGCAGGCTGATTGAGCTCCCCCTGAGCGGCTTTGCCGCGTCCCTCTCTCTGGCGCTTTGCGCCGGAGGGGGACGACCCCTCGGTGCGGGGCGGCGGGGCCGCCCAGGCCCTTCCTCGGTGTCGCTGCTTCCGAGTACGCCAGGGCTTGATCGTCAGCCGCAAAGGCCTTTGGTTCGTTAAGGACTGAAGGCCCATCAGTTCGCTGTATCGCAGCGATTAAGACAACCCTGGGTTGGTGTAAGCCGGCTCGGGGTTGTCCCATTTAAAATACAGAGATGCTTCAGCAACGTACCATCAAGACCATTTCCCGTGCCGTAGGCGTGGGCCTGCACAGCGGCCAGCGTGTCGAGTTGACGCTGCGCCCTGCCCAGCCTGATACCGGCATCGTGTTCCGTCGCGTGGACTTGCCCGAGCCTGTGGATATCCCCATTTCCGCCGAGGCCGTGACCGATACGCGCATGGCCTCCACCATCGGCAGCGGCGGTGCCAAGGTGCATACGGTCGAGCACCTGATGTCGGCCATCGCCGGCCTGGGAATCGACAACCTCTATGTGGACATCACGGCCGAAGAGGTGCCGATCCTCGATGGCTCCTCGTCCTCGTTCGTGTTCCTGCTGCAAAGCGCCGGAATCGAGCTGCAAAAGGCCCCCAAGCGCTTCATCCGTATCAAGAGCCCGATCGAGGTGCGTGAAGGCGAAGGCCATAACCTCAAATGGGCGCGCTTTGATCCCTACCATGGCTTCAAGCTGCGCTTCGAGATCGACTTCGCTCACCCCGCCGTGGACTCCACGGGGCAGTGCGTGGAGTTCGACATGGGTCTGGACAACTACACACGCGATATCGCCCGCGCGCGCACCTTCGGCTTCACCAAGGATGTGGAAATGCTGCGCAACAACGGCCTGGCACTGGGCGGCGGGCTGGACAACGCCATCGTCATGGATGACTACAAGGTCCTGAACAGCGACGGTCTGCGCTATGACGACGAGTTTGCCAAGCACAAGATCCTCGATGCGATCGGCGATCTGTATCTGATCGGCAGGCCCATTCTCGGAGCCTACAGTGCCTTTCGTTCGGGCCACGGCCTCAACAACAAGCTGCTGCGCGCCATGGTGGCGCAGCCCGAGACCTGGGAGATGGTGACCTTCGAGAGCGAGCGCCAGGCTCCTCAGGGCTTTGCCATGCCTGCCCAGGCCTGGTGAGCGGAGCTCCATGCTGATCTTTCGCTGGCTGGCCAGCCTGCTGATTCTGGCTTCGGCGCTGAGCTTTGCCTTCTATCTGGGAACCGGCAAGGCCCAGTACAAGCGTCTGGGTTTCCTGCTGTTCAAGTGGACGGTGATCGCCGGTCTGGCCTTTTTTGCCGTGATGCTGGTGGGGCGCATTGTCTGAGAAGCTAGTCATATTGATAGCTGCTTGCGCAAGCCGGACAGGCGTTTCATTGGTTTCTGCTTTGTAAATGTCCGGCAAAAAGTGGTAAATCGGCATTTGCTCACGTCAGGCACTGCCGAAATGGGGCGAAGATGGAATGCCTGCGGTCGCCATGGCGTGCCGCACCGCTTGCTGACCGAAACGATTCGACAAAGGAGTATCCATGTCCCGTTTGACTACCCGCATTCTTTCCGCCTCGGTTGCCGCCTGTCTGGGTCTGGGCAGTCTGGCCGTACAGGCGCAGCCCGGCCCACCTCCGGGCCGTGGCAACGGTCATGGGCCGCAGGACATGCGCCATGGCGGTCGTCATGATGACCGTGGCCGGCATGAGCAGCGTTATGACCGGCGCGATGACCGACGTGCCGAGCGCCACGACAACGGCCGCCGTGGCGGCGGTCCCGACCATAACTGGTACAAGGGCAGCCGCGTGCCGCCCCAATACCGCAGCCAGCACTATGTGGTGAATGACTGGCGCGGCCACCGCCTGTCGGCCCCGCCGCGCGGCTATCACTGGATCCAGAACGGCGGCGACTATCTGCTGGTCGCCATTGCCACCGGTGTGATCGCTTCCATGGTGCTGGGCAATTACTAAGCCCTGACACCCCTCGAAAAGCCGTGGCCTGCCGCGGCTGTTTTGTATGGAAGTCCTGTAAAGCAGGCTCAGTTTGGGTCATGCAATTGACCATCTCCAGAATCTGGCCGAACATTCTGCGGACGCACTGCAATGCAGACCGGGAGCGGATCACGGAGGGTTGACTTTATATGCGAAGAGTCGAGGTGCCGACCAGGGATGGGCATTCCATCGTGCTGACACGCATCGGCCCCGCGGGGGGGGCTGTGGTGGTCTTGACGCACGGCACGTTTTCCAGCGCCTCTTCATGCCAGAGGCTGGGTCGATTTCTCGCCGCGCAGGGTTTTGGCGTCTGGCTTTTCGATTGGCGAGGACATGGACTGAATCAGTCAGTCAGCCACGATTACGACCTTGAAACCGTGGCCGAGCAGGATGTTGACAGCGCTCTTCAAGAGATTCTCCGCCAGGAGCAAGGTCGGTCCATGGTATTCATCGGGCATAGTAGTGGAGGCATTGCCGCGGCCATCTGGGCAGCGCGCCAGCCCGAGCGTGCGCAGGCGCATCTGGCCGGTCTCGTGTTGCTGGCCGCCCAGACGACCCATGCAGCTGCCACCTTTTCAGCGCGGATCGCAATCCACGGGTACAGGGCCTGGATAGGTCGTAGGCAATGGCTGGCCGCAAGCTCCATGGTGGGGCCCGAGAGGGAAAGCGCCCGCCTGATGCGACAGTGGTGCCATTGGAACCTGCGCCGCAGCTTTGTCGGCAAGGACGGCATGGATTACCCGAGCAGCCTGGCCCAGGTTCGGATTCCCGTTCTGGCACTTGCAGGATCTGCGGACCGTGTGATCGCTCCCTGGCGGGGCTGCGAAGCCCTGGCCAGGACCTTCGGTGGGGCAGATGTGGAGTTTGTGCTGTGTGGCAGGGCTGCTGGCTTTGCGGAGGACTATAGCCACAGTCGGTTGCTGATGTCCGGCAATGCGCAATCCGATGTGTTTCCCAGGATCGCGCAGTGGATCAGGCTCAGGTCCGCACTGGCTCAATAAACCCGTCCACCCCGGTACATGGCATGTTGCTTGCGGCGCAGATCGGTGGACTTGGCCATCAGTCCCATGGCGGCCGCCGCATGGGCATGGGTGATGGCCAGTCCCAGCGCATCGGCGGCATCGGTGCCGGGCAGGCCGGGCAGCTGCAGCAGGCGCTTGACCATTTCCTGAATCTGATTCTTGGCCGCGCGACCATGGCCGGTCACGGCTTTTTTCATCTGCAGTGCGGTGTACTCGGAAACCGCGAGATTGGCGTTGACCAGGGCCGTCAGCGCCGCGCCTCGGGCCTGGCCCAGCAGCAGCGTGGACTGTGGGTTGACGTTGACGAAGACGATTTCCACGGCAGCCACCTCGGGCTGGTAGCGCGAGGCGACTTCGGAGATGCCGTCAAACAGCACCTTGAGACGGCCCGGCAGGTCGCCGAGTTCCATCTTGTTGGTGCGTATGGTGCCGCTGGCCACATAGGACAGCCGTTGACCGTCCATGTCGATGACGCCAAAACCCGTGGTCTGCAGACCGGGGTCGATTCCGAGAATTCGCATGGCTGTCGATTATCCACGTACAAAACCCTCACGCTCCATGCGGGTGGCATCAAGCAAGAGCCGCCTCGTGGCGATGCTGCCGAAGGCGCGGGGCCGCCCAGGCGAAGCGCCTCAGGGGGCTGTCACCATCGGTATATAGCGTGCAATTGTGCGGCTGCGCTGCGCCAGATAACGCGATTGCGGCATTTTCTCGAAGCGCTTGGGCGCCGGAAGCATGGCGGCCAGTCTGGCCGCCTCAGCTGCATTGAGCTGGGCCGCACTCTTGCGGAAGTAGTGCCGGGCGGCGGCTTCGGCACCGAACACGCCCTGGCCCCATTCCACATTGTTGAGGTAGATCTCAAGAATGCGCTGCTTGCTCAGCATCAGCTCCAGCAATTGCGCCAGCACCAGCTCCTGGCCCTTGCGCAGAAAGTTGCGCTCGCCCGACAGCAGCAGGTTCTTGGCCAACTGCTGGGTGATGGTGGAGCCGCCATAGATCTTGGCGGGCTTGCTGTGGCTTCCGGCGGCTCTGGACTCGGCTTTGGCATTGCGCTGCCAGGCCTTCTGAACAGCATCCCATTCCACGCCATGATGCTCCATGAAGCCGGCGTCTTCGGAAGCAATCACCGCACGCTTGAGGTTGCCGGAGATCTGGTCGTAGTTCACCCATTGCTGGCGCCAGCGCAGGCCCTCGCTGCTGTGCGCAAGCTGCCAGGCTTCGGAGCGCTGATAGCTGGTGGAGTCAGGATCCAGCCAGGCCATGACTGCGATGCGTGCCACAAAAAACAATTGCAGCAGCAAGGTGGCGCAAAGCACCAGCAATAGCAGTCGGCCGAGAGCTTTCATGGTGGCGTGGCTTCGGCGTGCAGCAGAGCGCGCAGCTCGGCCAAGACTTGTGCCGACGGCGGACGCACGCCGCGCCAGAGCGTAAAGGACTCGGCGGCCTGCTCCACCAGCATGCCCAGGCCATCACGCGCCAGCGCGCCATGGCTGCCGGCCCAGTTCAGAAAATTCTGGGCGGCGGGGCCGTACATCATGTCGTAGGCCAGACTGCGTGCGTGCAGAACGCTGGCGGGGGCGGGCACATCAGCCCCGGCCAGGCTGCTGGCCGTGGCGTTGATGACGATGTCGAAATTCTGGGTCAAATCGGTTTCAAGCACTTGTCTTTCAAGTGCTGCCAGCTCTACTTTATGTAGTGCGGCAATGGCCGCGTGCTGCTCAATCAGCGCCACGGCCTTGGCCTGTGTGCGGTTGGTGACGACGATGCGCTGCGGCTGTTGCTCGATCAGCGAACCGAGTGCCCCGGCTGCTGCGCCACCCGCACCCAGCAGCAGCACATTGCGCCCGGTGATGGGCACGCCGGCATTGCGGGTGATGTCGGCCACGATGCCCAGACCGTCGGTGTTGTCGGCATGAATGCCGTTGCTGCCGAATACCAGGGTATTGGCGGCACCGGCCAGACGCACGCGTTCGCTGGCGCTGGTGGCCAGCTCGGCTGCCTGCAGCTTGAAGGGAACGGTCACATTGCAGCCCTTGCCGCCGCGCGCGGCAAACTCGCGCACAAAATCGGCAAAGCCATCCAGCGGCACCAGAGCGCGCTCGTAGCTGACGGGCTGGCCGGTCAGCTCGGCAAAGCGGGCATGGATCCAGGGGGAGCGGCTATGGGCAACGGGGTTGCCCATGACGCAGTAGGCATCAAGCGTATTTGTCATACAAAGGCTGAAAGAAATCGCTCAACAGAGTGGGGTGCGCTTGGGGGCAGTGGCCTGCGAAACCGACGCAGTCTAAGCCAAGGCAGCCGTGCAAGAGCCGTCCCGGCGCACTGGCTGCGCTCCCCGCGCGAGAGCGGGGAAAGACGTCGAAGGGGGTACAGGGGGTCACCTTATGTCTGTTTCCAGTGTCTGCTCGCGTGTGAACCTGAAGCGCGAGACGACGGCGATCTGATCGGCCTTGGTGCGCATGGCCGGGCCGAAGTGGCCGTAGGGGCCGGCGGCCCGGGCGATGGCCTCGGCACGGGTATCGAGCATGCGGTTGCCCGAACCCTGCACGACCTCGGTGGAGAGCACGCGGCCGTCATGGTTCACGGTCAGGATCATGACCAGCTCGCCATACAGCTTCTTGCCCTTGTTTTCGGGAAAGTTTTCCGTGCCTTTGTCTTCCACCTTGCGGCGCAGCGCGTCGTAGTAGACGGCGTAGACGGCCTCCTTGGTGGCTGGGCTGATATAGCGCTTCTTGGGCCGCGCGTTTTCTTCGTTGATGCGCTTTTCAATCTCGGCCAGCAGCTTGATGAGCTGCAGGCGCTTTTCTTCCTGGGCTTCCAGGGCCTTGTTGTCGGCGCTCAGGCGAGGATCGATGGGTGGCAGCGCGGCCACCTGCTGGCGCAGCTGCGTCAGCAGCTGGTGCTGCTGCTCCTGCATGGCATCGAGCTGGCGCTGCTTTTCCTCGAAGTCGTCGCCCACGGCCGTCAGGGCCGAGTAGGGCATGGGGCTGGTGGCCCGGCCCTGGTCCGCATCGCCGCCTCCGGCCAGCGAGGTCTGGGCGATGGCCTGCGCCTTGTCCGGCACCTCGTTGGCGCGGGCGTTGACCAGAATCACTTCCAGCGGTGTGTCCTGAAACACGCGCTCGAAGCTTTCCGGATCCACGAACCGGATGGTCAGCAACACGGCATGGACGGCGATGGACACGCCCAGCGCCAGCTGCAGCGTGCTCAGTCGTTGAAGAGAGGTGGGCAGTTTCACGGCAGCGTCAGGGCGATGAGGTGTGGAGATCAGGACTTTGGCTGGTCTGCAGCGGGATCGGCGTCGTTCATGTCCACCGCAATGGAGATGGGGCCGGCCACGGTGTCGTCATCGTCCTCGCCGCTGTCCTCGCTGTCGTTCCCGGCCTCGGCATCTGCATCCAGGCGCTCGATCAGCGTGCCCGAGATGTCCAGCGAGATCTCGTCGATCTCGCCGAGCCTGACGCGTACATGGGCTGCGCGCGGGAGATTCTGCGCACCCAGCACGGGCAGCACCAGCGGCAGATTGTCGGCGCGCACCAGGAAGGAGCCGTTGGGGCCTTCCTTGAAGACGCTGGCCGTGAGCTCGGTAATGCCGTTTTGCTCCAGATACTTGAGCGTCCAGAAGCGCTCCATGCCGGCCTGATAGCCGTTGTAGGCGCTGTAGGCGCCGTCAAAGCTGCTGATGATGCCGAACAGCTCGGCATCCTTGGGCTTGAACGGGGCGGCCAGGGCCGCCGTCTTGCCGTGGCGGGCACAGGCAATGATCTGCCACTGATTGACCAGATCCACATAGCGGCGCAGCGGGGAGGTGGCCCAGGAGTAGGCCTTCACGCCTATGCCTGCATGCGGCAAGGCCTTGGTGCTCATGCGCACCTTGACGCCGGGTGCCAGGCTGGCCTGGCTGCGGTAGATGCCGGGCACACCGTGCTCGGCCAGCATCAGGCCCCAGGTGCTGTTGGCCACGATGGCGGCCTCGGCCACGATCAGGTCCAGCGGTGCGCCGCGCTTGCGCACGGTGATCTGCACCTGCTCGCTGCCGTTGGGCTCGGCGCCGTCGTTGCCGACGAGGCGGAAGTTGTAGTCCGGGCGGTTGAAGTTCTCGGGCTTGCCGCGCACCACTTCGCGATTGGCCTTGAGGAATTTGGACCAGCGCTGCAAAAAGGTGAGCTCCTTGCGCTTTCCCTGCAAGGAGTCAGGCGTGTTTTCAACCTGGATTGAGGAGTCGGTCAGCCATTCCTCGGTGACGATGTGATCGAGTTTGTCGTAGCGGAAGTTGACTTCCACGGGCACGCGCTCGAGACGGGTTTCGCTGGAGACGGTCTCCAGCGTTTCCTCGTTGATCTGCACATAGAGCGAGACCGCTGGGTTGGAGCGGCCCTCGTCCAGCGTGTAGATATGCACCACGTCGTCGGGCAGCATGGTGATCTTGTAGCCGGGCATGTAGACCGTGGACAGGCGGGCGCGGCCCAGCTTGTCGAGCTCGCCGCCGGGCGTGATGGCCAGACCGGGAGCGGCAATGTGGATGCCCACGGTGACGGTGCCCGTGCCCAGGCCCGTGACGGACAGCGCATCGTCGATTTCGGTGGTGGCCGAGTCGTCGATGGAGAAAGCCTGCACATTGGCCACGGGCAGATCGGCCGGCGGCTGGGGAGCCTGCACGGCGGGGAAGCCCGTGCCCTTGGGGAAGTTGTCGAACAGGAAGCGCTTCCAGTGGAACTGGTAGGAAGAGTCGATGGCGCCTGCGCGGTGCAGCAGCTCCAGCGGGGCCAGCTTGGTGGCGCGGCTGGCGTCGACCACGGCCTTGTATTCGGGAGCGTTCTTGTCGGGCTTGAACAGAATCTTGTAGAGCTGCTCGCGAATCGCCTGCGGGCACTCGCAGCGGCCCAGCTCCTCGGCCCAGGTATCGATCTGCGCCTGGATCTGCTTTTTCTTCTCGATGGCAGCCAGGGCTTGCTGCAGGATTTCCGCAGGGGCCTTCTTGAAGCGGCCCTTGCCTGCACGACGGAAATAATGCGGTGCGTCGTACAGCCGGAACAGCGCGCCGGCCTGCTGGGCCAGCGTCGCGGATTCGGAAAAATAATCACGCGCCAGGTCGGCGAAGCCGAACTCTTCCTCGGGCGCAAATTCCCAGGCCAGATCCAGATCGATCTCGGCGGCCTGGGCCTGGCCCTGAGCGATCAGCTCGGCAGGCGCCGGCTTCTCGAATTTGAGCAGGATATTGGCGGCCTTGACCTTGACCCGCTTGCCCGAGTCCAGTTCGACTTGGGCCGAGGATTCGGCTTCGGAGAGGATGCGCCCGGCCAGAAATTTGCCGGCTTCTTCAAACAGTGCGTGCATAACCGCGCATTTTCCCACGAGCCGAACATTTGGCGCTCGGAAGTGATTCAGTTCATGCTTGAGATCGGTCAATATCCAAGGCGGGCGCTGCGAACAAAGCGGCGATCTGCAGTGTGGCAGCTGCTGCCGGGAGGGCGGCGCATGGCGGCCAGAAGGGGATCAGGCCAGGGCCAGAAACTCGTCGATCCGGTCCAGATACTCGGCAAAGTTGCTCAGGGCATGGTCGCCGCCTTCCTGCACCAGTTGCAGCGCGTGAGGGTAGCGCTCGCTCATTTCGTTCCAGTCCAGCACCTCGTCGCCCTGGGCGATCAACACCATCTCGGGCGCTGCCGGCGTCATGGCGCGGGTGTCGAGCTGGCGCAGTTCCTCTATGTATTCGGGGCGAAAGAAGAAGGTTTCCTCGGGGTCATGCCAGCTGGACTGCTCGCCGATGTATTTTTCCAGGTCGCGGGCCGGGTTTACGGCGGGATTGATCATCACGCTCTTGCAGCGCGCCAGCTGGGCCACCCAGCTGGCGTAGTAGCCGCCTAGCGACGAGCCCATGACGGCCATGTTCTGGCGCGGCCAGTTGGCGATGCCCTCGACGATCACGGCTGCCGCTTCGCGCGGCGAGGGCGGTAGCTGCGGGCACCACCAGCGTACCTTGGAATGCCTGGCGCCCACATAGTCCGCCATGATGCGTGCCTTGTTGGACTGGGGGGAGGAGCGAAAGCCGTGCAGGTACAGCAGGTGGGTGGTTGTCATGGTGGCAATCTCCTCTTGTGAATGCGCTTTGGTCCCGGCCATTGTGGACTGTCTGCCTCAAGACTATCAGGGGGGCAAGGCCTATGACAGGGTGAATGGGGTCAGGCAGTGCTGAGCCGTCAGCAAAGCTCAACCCTGCAGACTGCACGGCAGCCGGCTCCCCCGATAATTGCGGCCCATGTCCGCCATCGAATTCGATAAGCCCTCGCTGCTGCAACGCATTGTTCCGCTGTTTCGCGGCTTTGACTTCCTGTTGCTTCTCTTCATCGCCATGCTGGCGGGTGCGGGGCTGCTGGCCATGTATTCGGCGGGTTTCGATCACGGCACGCGCTTTGTGGATCATGGACGCAATATGCTGATTGCGGCGGGTCTGCTGTTCGTGCTGGCCCAGATATCCCCCCAGCAATTGATGAAGGTGGCCGTGCCGCTGTACACCCTGGGCGTGGTGCTGCTGGTGGCGGTGGCCTTGTTCGGCATCACCAAGAAGGGGGCCACACGCTGGGTGAACGTGGGGGTGGTGATTCAGCCCTCGGAGCTTTTGAAGATCGCCACGCCGCTGATGCTGGCCTGGTGGTTCCAGCGCCGCGAGGGCAATCTGCGCGCCTCGGACTTTGTCATCGCCTTTGTGCTGCTGATGGTGCCCGTGGGCCTGATCATGAAGCAGCCCGATCTGGGCACCTCGCTGCTGGTGATGGCTGCCGGCCTGTCCGTGATCTTTTTTGCCGGCCTGCCCTGGAAGCTCATCGTGCCGCCCGTGCTGCTGGCCGTGGTCGGCATTTTCCTCATCGTCTGGTTCGAGCCCCAGCTCTGCGCCGATGGCGTGAGCTGGTATTTTCTGCATGACTATCAGCGCACGCGCGTGTGCACCCTGCTGGATCCCACGCGCGATCCCCTGGGCAAGGGATTCCACATCATTCAGGGCATGATCGCCATCGGTTCGGGCGGCGTCTGGGGAAAGGGCTTCATGGCCGGCACGCAGACCCACCTGGAATTCATTCCCGAGCGCACCACCGACTTCATCTTTGCTGCCTATTCCGAAGAGTTCGGCCTGATAGGCAATCTGTTCATCATCGTCGGCTTCTTGCTGCTGGTCTGGCGAGGGCTGGCCATTTCCATGAACGCCAACTCGCTGTTCGGCCGACTGATGGCGGCTGCCGTGGCCATGATCTTTTTCACCTATGCGTTCGTGAACATGGGCATGGTCAGCGGCATCCTGCCGGTGGTGGGCGTGCCCCTGCCTTTCATCAGCTATGGCGGCACGGCCATGGTCACGCTGGGGCTGGCGCTGGGCGTTTTGATGTCGGTGTCGCGGGCACAGCGGCAACTGCCCGGTGGTGATGGGCATATTCCCCATGCGTGAAGACCCGTGATCGGGCTGCTGTGCTCTTAAAAAAAGAGCTGCTATCTCATGTTTTGCAAGCTTTGAGTAATGGTTTTATAGGAAAGTGCGCGGCGGGGTGGCAGGCTTAGATCGTTGAAAAATGTCAGTAGTTCCGTCCAAGGCCTTGCCTGGACTGTAAACAGCGTTTACAAACGGTTCTGGGGGTCAAAAGACCGATCAAGCGGGAGCGGCAAAGACCCAGGTGGGGTTCTGCCATGCAAAGCGGGCAGGGCGGAACCCGGCAAGTGTGAAGCTAAGTGAATGGAGCGGAATGTTGTTCAGCCTGGTGGGGCAGCATTCCGCTCTTTTTTATGCGCAGCCCGAGACAAGTCAGGACTTGCAGCTGTCTCTACAATGCTCTCATGATTTCCCGCGAACCCACCATCGAACGCTTGGCCACGGCCCGTCAGTTGCTGCTTGAGCCCTTCGGCCTGGACGAAACCCATCTTGCGCGCGCGCTTGCCGAAATTCGCTCGCACCAGGTGGATGATGCCGATCTCTACTTCCAGTACACCCGCGCCGAAGGCTGGAGTCTGGAAGAAGGCATCGTCAAGACCGGCTCCTTCTCAATCGATCAGGGCGTCGGTGTTCGCGCGGTCAGCGGCGAGAAGACGGCGTTTGCCTATTCCGACGACATTTCCGAAGCCTCGCTGCTGGATGCTGCACGCACCGTGCGCTCCATCTCCAGCGCGACCCAGACGCGCCGCGTCAAGGCAGGGGCTCAGAAGATTGCGCAAAGCCGCTCCCTGTATCCTGAGCTGGACCCTATCAGCACGCTGGACAGCACGGCCAAGGTCGAACTGCTGGGCAAGGTGGAAAAGCTGGCCCGCGCCAAGGATCCGCGCGTGGTGCAGGTCATGGCCGGCCTTGCGAGTGAATACGATGTGGTGCTGGTGGCCCGCGCAGACGGCACGCTGGCGGCCGACGTGCGTCCGCTGGTGCGCCTGTCGGTGACGGTGATCGCCGAGCAGAAGGGCCGCCGCGAGGTGGGCTCCTCCGGCGGTGGCGGTCGCTTCGGTCTGGCCTATTTCAGCGACGAACAGATCAGCCAGTATGTGGACGAGGCCGTGCACGCGGCCCTGGTCAACCTCGAATCGCGTCCCGCACCGGCAGGCGTGATGACGGTGGTGCTGGGCTCGGGCTGGCCCGGCGTGCTGTTCCACGAGGCCGTGGGCCACGGCCTGGAAGGCGACTTCAACCGCAAGGGCTCCAGCGCCTTCAGCGGTCGCATCGGTCAGCGCGTGGCCGCCAAGGGCGTGACCGTGCTGGACGACGGCACGATTGCCGATCGCCGCGGCTCCTTGAACGTGGACGACGAAGGCCATGTCAGCCAGAGCAATGTGCTGATCGAGGACGGTATTCTCAAGGGCTATATCCAGGACTCGATGAATGCGCGCCTGATGGGCGTCAAGCCCACGGGCAATGGCCGTCGCGAAAGCTACGCCCACATCCCCATGCCACGCATGACCAACACCTATATGCTGGGTGGCGACAAGGATCCGCAGGAGATCATCGGCTCCATCAAGAAGGGCTTGTACGCCACCAACTTCGGCGGCGGTCAGGTGGACATCACCAGCGGCAAGTTCGTGTTCTCCGCCAGCGAAGCCTACTGGGTGGAAAACGGCAAGATCCAGTACCCCGTCAAGGGAGCGACCATCATCGGCAGCGGCCCGGAGTCACTCAAGCACATCAGCATGATAGGCAACGACATGCGCCTGGACTCGGGCGTGGGCACCTGCGGCAAGGAAGGTCAGAGCGTGCCTGTGGGCGTGGGCCAGCCCACGCTGCGCATCGACGGCCTGACGGTCGGCGGCACGGCCTGACGGAGATTCCCCCCGGCGGGTCTTCCCGCCGAAAGCAAGACCCCGCTCTGCATGGCAGACCGGGGTCTTGTCGTTTCCGAGAGCGGCAATCGCCTGCCAGCAGGGTCTTTCAAGGGTGTTTTGATGTCTGAGCGCGAATATTGTCGATTCGCTGAAAAATTGCATTCAATATGGGTATATGGAAATTTATATCAATAAAATTCTGAAAATATAGAAAAAACACAAAAAACCTGCATGAAAGAAAATTGTGAAAAATGCGCCATGTCAGAGGGGAAACCTGTTTTTGACAGAACTGCCGCGCCGGCCGCGGATGTTGCAATGCAAAAGAGCTGTGCTACATTGAAAGACATGCAAACGCAACGCGCTTATTTCTTTTACTTTTGGTTCTCGCCCCCGGCGGCTGAGAGGTAAACGCGCGCACCCTGCAAACACCTCCCAAAGAACCGCCGAAGCTGCAAAGCCCGGCGGTTTTTTTTCACCCCTACGTTTCAGCACCCCCGGTTTTCAACGATCAAACACCTCACGAAAGATAGCCATGACTGCTCTGAACACTTCATCCACCGATTCCTGGTATCGCGCCGGCTCTCCCAAGACAGGCCAGACCGACGACGCACGTATCAAGGAAATCACAGTGTTACCTCCTCCAGAGCACCTCATCCGCTTCTTCCCCATTCGCGGCACCGCCGTGGAAACGCTGATCAGCGACACCCGCCGCAGCATCCACAACATCATGCGTGCGCAGGATGACCGTCTGCTGGTCATCGTCGGTCCTTGCTCGATTCACGATCCGGCCGCTGCCCTGGACTACGCCCGCCGCCTGGCCGTCGTGCGCGAGCAGTACAAGGACACGCTGGAAGTGGTGATGCGCGTCTACTTCGAGAAGCCCCGCACCACCGTGGGCTGGAAGGGACTGATCAACGACCCCTACCTGGATCAGAGCTACCGCATCGACGAAGGCCTGCGCATCGCGCGCCAGTTGCTGATCGACATCAACCGCCTGGGTGTGCCTGCGGCCAGCGAGTTCCTGGACGTGATCTCGCCCCAGTACATCGGCGATCTGATCAGCTGGGGTGCCATCGGTGCCCGCACCACGGAAAGCCAGGTGCACCGTGAACTGGCCTCGGGCATCTCGGCGCCGATCGGCTTCAAGAACGGCACTGACGGCAATATCCGCATTGCCACCGATGCGATTCAGTCGGCCAGCCGCGGTCACCACTTCCTGTCGGTGCACAAGAACGGCCAGGTCGCCATCGTGCACACGGGAGGCAACCAGGACTGCCACGTGATTCTGCGCGGCGGCAAGACCCCCAACTACGATGCCGAGCATGTGGCGGCGGCCTGCCGGGATCTGGAGGCAGCAGGCCTCACGCCTTCGCTGATGGTGGACTGCAGCCATGCCAACAGCAACAAGCAGCATGAGCGCCAGAAGGATGTGGCCCGCGATATCGCGGCGCAGATCGCCGGTGGCTCCAGCAGCGTGTTCGGCGTGATGGTCGAAGGTCATCTGGTCGGCGGTGCCCAGAAGTTCACTCCCGGCAAGGACGAGGTCTGCGATCTGACCTACGGCCAGAGCATTACCGATGCCTGCCTGGGCTGGGACGATTCCCTGGCAACGCTGCAGGAGCTGTCGCAGGCCGTGAGCCAGCGCCGAGCGGCGGCTGCAGCCTGCAAGCAGGAAGCTGAAGTACCGGCCTGATCGACAGAACGGGCATAAACGACACAGGCCACAGGGAGTGTTCCCTGTGGCCTGTTTGCCTTTCGAGATGGAATGGAGCGGACTGTCTGGAGGCTCAGTGCTTGGTGTCCGGTCCCGGCTCAGGTGTCATATCGCAGCCGTTGAGCGTGGCATCGATGCGGTTGAGAAGGCGCAGCAGATGCTGCTTGTCAAAGTCGGTGCGCTGCTGCCACTCGTGATCGGCCAGCGGATAGACATGGCTTTGGTGGGGCAGGCTGCCCTTGGCATCGATCACGGCGCGCAGTCGCGGGATGAACACCCACTGCAGCCATTCGTGCAGCTTGAGCGTGTCGTACATGAAGGGCGTGGTGGATTCCAGTGCCTTGGGGTCCGGGGCAACGGCAGACCAGAGCTTCTGGACTTGAAGTTCGGCCTCCAGCTGTAGCAGATGCTCGCGTATTTCTTGATGGATGTTTTCAGCGGTCATGGTGAGGGTTCCTGAAGGCATTGCAACGGCCTTGCAAACTGGCATTCGTCAAAGAGCTGCCCAATATCTGAGTCCTCTCATCGTGTTTTCAAGATAGCGAACGGCCTGGAGATAACCAGCGAGTTACGAGGTCGCAAGAGCACTTGAAAAAGATAGTTTTGCCCTTATATTGATGCCAAGTATGTGAGTAATGCTATGAAATTTACTGTGTTTTGCATTGCTTTGCACACCATGTTCCCGTAACCGCTGTGATGCTTGAGGCACGCTTTCAGGCCTTGCATGGGTTGCCGCAGCTGTTTGCAAGCCGTCAGCTTGCAGCGTCTTCAGCACCGCGGCCACACATTAAGCTGTGGCCACGACAACGAATGGTGCAAGAGTCACCAGGTCAGAGGAGATTTATGCGTAGTGAAGTAATCGTGGTTTTGGATGGCGACCGTGAATACCGGGTCGATACCCAGTCGCTGTCCCCTGTGAGTTCGGACGAAGGCCGACGCTGGCTGGACCAGCAGTTTGTCTCGCTCGAATGCGAGCCTTTGCGGGCTACCGGCAAGGTGTTGCTGGCCGACAAGCTGGTGGTGGTGGCGCGTGAGGCGCGCAACCGTCCCGAGCTGTTTGACAACCAGGACTGGCGCAACAGCTATGCCCTGGCTGCCCATGCCGTGCTGGCCAAGCCCCTGATCCGGGTGGATGTGCCGGCGATGTCGATTAGTTACTGATCCCCCTGAGCCGCTTTGCGGCTTCCCCCCCCGGGGGACGACGCCTTTGCTGCAGGGCGGCACTTACTTGGCGTCTCTGGCCTGGTCTGTGCCCGAGCAATGAAAAATGCCCGCGTAGAGCGGGCATTGGCTTTTATCCGGGCTTATTTCAGCGCTTGCAGCAGCTTGGCGTGGATGCCGCCAAAGCCGCCGTTGCTCATGCAGACGATATGGTCGCCGGGGCGTGCGACCGCGGTGATCTGCGCTATCAGGGTCTCGATATCTCCGGCGACCTGAGCGCGCTGGCTGGGGCCTACGCCCATGGATTCCAGCGCTTCGGCGGCATCCCAGTCCAGGCCCGCCGTGTGGCAGAAGACCAGATCGGCGCTTTCCAGCGACCAGGGCAGCTGGCTTTTCATGGTGCCCAGCTTCATGGTGTTGCTGCGTGGCTCGAACACCGCCAGGATGCGGGCCTGTGCACCCAGCTTGCGGCGCAGGCCGTCCAGGGTGGTGCGGATGGCTGTGGGGTGGTGCGCGAAGTCGTCATAGACATCGATGCCGTTGACGGTGCCGCGCAGCTCCATGCGGCGCTTGACGTTCTGAAAGCGCGACAGGGCTTCGCAGGCCAGCTCGGCGCTGACGCCCAGATGGTCGGCGGCGGCGATGGCGGCCAGCGCATTGAGCTGGTTGTGCACGCCGGTCAGGCTCCAGCGCAGCTGCGCCACTTTTTGGCCACGCTGCAGCACGGCAAAGTCGCCGGGATCGCCATCGGCACTGAAATCGCTGACAGTTGCGCCAAAGCTGCGCACTTCGCTCCAGCAGCCCTGGGCCAGCACGCGGCTCAGGCTTTCTTCCAGACCATTGCTCACCACGCGCCCGGTCGATGGCACGGTGCGCACCAGATGGTGGAACTGGCGCTCGATGGCAGCCAGATCGTCGAAGATGTCGGCGTGATCGAACTCCAGGTTGTTGAGCACGGCCGTACGAGGGCGGTAGTGCACGAACTTGCTGCGCTTGTCGAAGAATGCGGTGTCGTATTCATCGGCCTCGATCACGAACACGGGCTGATCGCCCACGGGGCCGGGGCCGGTGACGGGGCGTCTGGCAGCGCCGAGGCGGGCGGAGACGCCGAAGTCCAGCGGCACGCCGCCGACCAGAAAACCGGGCTGCAGACCCGCGCACTCCAGCACCCAGGTCAGCATGGAGGTGGTGGTGGTCTTGCCGTGGGTGCCGGCCACGGCCAGCACATGGCGACCGTGCAGCACATGCTCGGCCAGCCATTGCGGACCGCTGGTATAGGCGGCGCCGGTGTCCAGAATCGCTTCCATCAGCGCAAACTTGGGCGAGCCATCGGCCAGGCGCTTGCGGCTGACCACGTTGCCGACCACATACATATCGGGCTTGAGCGCGATCTGGTCGGCGCCATAGCCCTCGATCAGCTCGATGCCCAGCTGGCGCAGCTGATCGCTCATCGGCGGGTAAACGCCGGAATCGCAGCCCGTCACCTTGTGACCGGCTTCTCGTGCCAAGGCGGCCAGGCCTCCCATGAAGGTGCCGCAAATGCCCAGAATATGTATGTGCATGGCCGGGGATTCTACGTTTGCCGACATGACCTGGCGGCGAGCCATGACCCGCCTGGGTACTGGCGGTAACCTTTCTTATCAAATTGATAGCTTGTTGCGCATGATCTATATAGATCTAAATGTGTTTTTACTTTCAGTTCCATACAAAGAGGGTGCCAGCAGCTATCAAAACATTGGCCTCTACGGGCCAGGTCAAAGTGCGGTCATTCATCTGGGTCACAATGCGTAAATGACCTGCTGCGCTTGCTGCGGTGGGCGTGATGAAATGGCGCTATGAGTTTGGATAACGTGACTGCTGAAATCGCTCAGGCAGCGGCTCGTCTGGTGGTGGAGGAAGGCCTGGAATGGGGTCCTGCCAAGCAGCGGGCCGTGCGCCAGCTCGGTCTGCCCGGCCGCTCGGCGTTGCCCGATAACGACCAGCTTGAAGAGGCCGTGCGCGAATATATAGAGCTGTTCTGCGGCGACACGCAGCCGCAGGAGCTTCAGGCGCTGCGCGAGCTGGCCCTGGTCTGGATGGACAGGCTGCAGGAGTTTCGCCCGCATCTGGCTGGAGCCGTCTGGCGCGGTACGGCCACGCGGCTGTCGGACATCTATCTGCAGCTGTTCTGCGATGATCCCAAGTCGGCCGAAATAGCGCTCATCAATAATCATGTGCAGTACGAGCCGAGCACGGTCACCGGCTTTCAGGGCAAGCCGGTCGAGGCGCTTTCGGTTCACGCACTGTGCAAGCCGATCAACGAAACCGTGGGCGTGCACCTGTTGGTCTACGACCATGACGATATGCGCGGCGCCATGAAGCCCGACAGCCATGGCCGCAGCCCGCGTGGCGATGCCAAGGCCTTGCGCAAGCTGCTGCAGGAGAGCCGCGATGAGTGAAAACACCCCTGAGAACAAGTCGACCAATGGCTCGCGCCGTCTGTGGCTGACCGGCGCGGTGGCCGCAGTGGCGGCCGGGGGGGGCGCCGGTGTGGCCTGGTGGCGCAGCCAGCCGCAGGCCATGGGCCCTGGCGTCGAGGCACAGCTATGGAGTCAGACGTTTGAAACTCCCGATGGCAAGCCTTTTGCCATGGCTGGTTTACAGGGCCGTCCCCTGCTGGTGAACTTCTGGGCCACCTGGTGTCCCCCCTGTGTCAAGGAGCTGCCCATGCTCAGCGAGTTTGCGGCGCAGCAGGGCGCAAAAGGCATTCAGGTCGTGGGGTTAGCGGTCGACAAATCCGAAGCAGTGATGCGTTTTTTGCAGCGCCAACCCGTGCAATTTCCGGTAGCCATTGCCATGCAAGGGGGATTGGGGCTGACCCGTAGCCTCGGTAACTTGCAGGGTGGCCTGCCATTCACGGTTCTTTTTGACGCCAAGGGGCAAGTGCGACAACGTAAAATAGGCGAGCTTTCCCGCGAAGATCTGACAGATTGGAGCAAATAGAGCGAACGAACATTGCTCTTGTCGTCAGAAAAGTGTAGGTAACTAAATTCCATGGCGACGTTAGTGAAAAATATCTGCCAATGCACGCAGAAGGCCGAATTTGAGGTAAATTCGCGCCCTGTTTAGAATTACGTCGCTGGAGCTCCCATGGATTTGCGAAAACTCAAGACCCTTATTGATCTGGTGTCCGAATCGAATGTGTCGGAACTGGAGATCACCGAAGCAGAGGGCAAGGTCCGTATCGTCAAGAGCGAAGGTGTGGTCCACCAATACGTCGCTGCCCCCGTGCAAGCTGCTCCCATGATGGCCGCCCCCGTGGCTGCCGCAGCCGCCACGCCGGTGGCCGCCCCGGCCGTTGCAGAAGGTCACGTGGTCAAGTCGCCCATGGTCGGTACTTTCTACCGTGCCTCCAGCCCTGGCGCCAAGGCCTTTGTGGATGTGGGCAGCCAGGTCAAGGAAGGCGACACGATCTGCATCGTTGAAGCCATGAAGATCCTCAACGAAATCGAAGCCGACAAGACCGGCACCATCGTTCGCGTTCTGGGTGAAAACGGCCAGGCTGTGGAATACGGCCAGCCTCTGTTCGTGATCGAGTGATAGATCATGAGGCGTTGCATGCAGTTCGCATTGCAGCGCCGAGGTGCGCTAGCCACTGGCTGCGCGACTGAGTCATTGGCAGTGGTCTGTGCTGCGGCACAGGCACCAAGCTGCGAGGAACTTCATGTTTAAGAAAATTTTGGTTGCCAACCGGGGCGAGATCGCCCTGCGCATCCAGCGCGCTTGCCGTGAGCTGGGTATCAAGGCGGTGATGGTGTATTCCGAAGCCGACCGTGATGCCAAGTACGTCAAGCTGGCCGATGAGGCCGTGTGTATCGGTCCGGCTCCTTCCCCGCTGTCCTACCTCAACATGCCGGCCATCATTTCGGCTGCCGAGGTGACCGATGCGGAAGCCATCCACCCCGGCTACGGCTTCCTGTCCGAGAACGCCGACTTTGCCGAGCGCGTGGAAAAGAGCGGTTTCACCTTTATCGGCCCGACGCCCGAGAACATCCGCACCATGGGTGACAAGGTGTCGGCCAAGCAAGCCATGATCAAGGCCGGCGTGCCTTGCGTGCCCGGCTCGGACGGCGAACTGCCCGACGATCCCGCACTCATCAAGCGCATTGCCAAGACCATCGGTTATCCCGTGATCATCAAGGCCTCGGGCGGCGGCGGCGGTCGCGGCATGCGTGTGGTGCACACCGAAGCTGCACTGATCAATGCCGTGCAGATGACCAAGGCCGAGGCCGGCGCTGCTTTCGGCAATCCTGCCGTCTACATGGAAAAGTACCTGCAGAACCCACGTCACGTGGAAATCCAGGTGCTGGCCGATACGCACAAGAACGCCGTGTATCTGGGCGAGCGCGATTGCTCCATGCAGCGTCGCCACCAGAAGGTGATCGAGGAAGCTCCGGCTCCCGGCATTCCCCGCCGTCTGATCGAGAAGATCGGCGAGCGCTGCGCCGCGGCCTGCAAGAAGATCGGCTATCGCGGTGCGGGTACCTTCGAGTTCCTGTACGAGAACGGCGAGTTCTACTTCATCGAGATGAACACCCGCGTGCAGGTGGAGCATCCCATCACCGAGCTGATCACGGGCATCGACATCGTGCGCACCCAGATCATGATCGCGGCCGGCGAGAAGATGCCTTTCACGCAGCGCCAGATCGAGTTCAAGGGCCACGCCATCGAGTGCCGCGTGAACGCGGAAGATCCGTACAAGTTCATCCCCTCGCCCGGTCGCATCTCCATGTGGCATGCTCCCGGCGGCCCTGGCGTGCGTGTGGACACCCATGTGTACAACAACTACTTCGTGCCGCCCAACTACGACTCCATGATCGGCAAGATCATTACCTATGGCGATACCCGCGAGCAGGCCATGGCCCGCATGCGTACCGCCTTGCTGGAGACCGTGGTGGAAGGCATCAACACCAATATCCCGCTGCACCAGGATTTGATGGTCGACTCCAAGTTCATGGAAGGCGGCACCAACATCCACTACCTGGAAGAGTGGCTGACGCATCGCACGCCCAACAAGCGATGAGATCAGGAGCCTTGCAGCTCTGAGTTCCCATGCTGGCCTCTGGCAACGGAGGCCAGCATTTTCGTTTTTCAGGAAAGTACAACTTGCGTTCTCGTCTTCGGCCCCGGCCTGACATGAATGACGCGGTTGCTAGAAAGGATGGCCATGTTCGAGCTGAGCCTGCTGTGCCCCGAAGATCGGGTCGAAACCATTAGCGAAGCGCTGGATGCACTCGATGCATTGAGCGTGTCCGTCGAAGATGCCGATGCGCAGACCGAGGCCGAGCAGGCGCTGTTCGGCGAGCCCGGCATGCCCGCGCCCAAGGAGGGCTGGAACCGCAGCCGCGTGATCGCCCTCTATCCCAGCGAAGCTGCGGCTACCGAGGCGCGTGATCTGCTGCTGCCGCAGGACTTTTTCGAAGGCTGCAAGATTCTGGCCGTCAAGCCCGTGCCCGAGCAGGACTGGGTGCGCCTGACGCAGTCGCAGTTCGAGCCCGTGGACATCACGCCCGAGTTCTGGATCGTGCCCACCTGGCATGAGCTGCCCGAGCAGGCCAAGGTCAGCATCCGTCTGGACCCCGGTCTGGCTTTCGGTACCGGCACCCATCCCACCACCCGCATGTGCCTGCGCTGGATTGCGCGCCAGCCCCAGGCGACGCTGGGACGCACGCTGGACTACGGCTGCGGCTCGGGCATCCTGGCCATTGGTGCCGCCAAGTTCGGCGCGACCGATGTGGATGCGGTGGACATCGATCCCGCTGCCGTGGAGTCGACCAACTACAACAGCAGCGCCAACCATGTGGAGGTCAAGGCCGGTCTGCCCGATGCGGCCGACGGCGAGTACCAGACCGTGCTGGCCAATATTCTGGCCACTCCGCTCAAGGTGCTGGCTCCGCTGCTGTGCGGCCGTGTGCAGGCCGGTGGCCATCTGGTGCTGGCCGGCATTCTGGAGCGCCAGGCCGACGAGCTGAAAGAGGCTTATGCGCCTTATCTCAAGCTCGAGGTGGCCGATAGCGAGGACGGCTGGATTCTCATGACCGCCCGGCGCGCGGCCTGATCGCGAGACAGACCCGCCGCCAGCAGGTGTGCGGGTGGTTGCTGCCTACAATGACATCTTGATGAGCCAAGTCACCCGTTGCCCTTCCTGTGGAACCCGCTTCAAAGTGGTTGCCGACCAGCTGCGTATCTCGCAGGGCTGGGTGCGCTGCGGGATGTGCCAAAGCGTCTTTGATGCCTCGCAGGATTTGCAGTCCGTGCCCGACGAGCTGCTGCAGCCGGAAGCTGCTGATGCGCCGCAGAAGCCGGCCGAGCAGGAGGTGCGGCAGACGGAAGCCGGCGAACAGCAGATGCCGGCTTGGCCGCAGCAGGATGTCGCGGATGTTCCCGGCTTCGATGTGCAGAAGGCCGAGGCTCTGCAGGATTCGGCTTCGGATTCGGTAGACGCGGCAGCGACTGCTGCTCAGACCGCAGAAGCCGCGCCGGCAGCGGAGTCTGCCGATGCGGTTTCCGAACCAGAGCCTTGCGGGTCCATGCCCGGGATGGCGGATGGGCAGCCCTCGTTTGTCGATCAGGCGCGTCCTCTGACTGAAGAGGATGCAGAGGCTGCCCTGCATGAGCCTCATCCCGAGGTGAGGGAGCCGCAAGACAGGCTGGAAACCAGTGATATTCCCGCTCCCGCCGAGCCGGAGCCGGAGCTGCTGGTGCCGCCAAGCGAAGTCCTGATGCCCGAGGCCGAGCATGGCCTCGAGGATAAAGCCCGGAGCGAGGCGCCGCCGCACGCCGATATCGGCGCTATACAACCCGCCAGGGACCGGGCGCAGGGCGTCACGGATGCGGATCAGGATGAGGTTGGTGCCATCGCTGGCAATGAGCCTGGCTTTGTGCGCCAGGCCCGTCGGCAGGCCTTCTGGCACTCGGCAGGAATGCGCGTGGCGCTGGTGCTGGGTTCGCTGCTGGCTGCTGCCGGTGTCGTCGGACAGCATGCCTGGCAGCAGCGCGATGTGCTGGCAGCGCAGTATCCGGCACTGGCTCCCGTGCTGGCCAAGGCCTGCAGTCTGGCAGGCTGCGAGCTGCAGGCCCGCCGCGCGATTGCCGATGTGGTGATCAGTGGCTCGGGCTTCAAGCAGCTTGCCGATGCCCGTCAGTACCAGTGGAGCCTGACCCTGGAGAATCGCTCCGATGTGCCGGTGGCCATGCCCATGGCCGAGCTGACCCTGACCGATGCACAGGACAGACCTTTGCTGCGCCGAGTCATCGACCTGAAGCCTCTTGGTGCCCCGGAGCAGCTGCAAGCCCGCCAGGAGTGGAGCGTCAACTTGCCTGTGCAAGTGCAGGATCTTGGCGCTGCCGTGGCGGGTTACCGGGCGCTGGTTTTTTACCCCTAATACGGCTTGTGCCAATTCGGATCAGGCAGGGTGTCTCGTCAATAGAAATGCCCGTTGTACATCCTTGTTGGCGCAAGCCCCCCTTCATTCATTTCTGAAAGAGAACGCACCATGGCCGCTTTGATCTGCGGGTCGCTGGCATTCGACAACATCATGACCTTTGAAGGTCGTTTTGCCGACCAGATTCTTCCCGACCAGCTCCACATCCTCAATGTGTCGTTTCTGGTGCCCACGCTGCGCCGCGATTTTGGCGGTTGCGCCGGCAATATTGCCTATAGCCTGAGGCTGCTCGGTGGTGATGCTCACCCCATGGCCATGGTGGGTAGCGACGGCGTGGACTATGTGCAGCGCTTCAGGGACCTGGGCATCGAAACCCGCCATGTGGGCCAGCTGCAGAGCACCCACACGGCGCAGTGCATGATCATGACCGATCGTGACAACAACCAGATCACGGCCTTCCATCCCGGAGCCATGATGCAGGCGCACGAGAACCGGATCACGGCCGATATGGCCGCCGAGGTCAAGGTCGGCATCATTGCTCCCGATGGCCGCCAGGCCATGATCGACCACGCCGCCCAGTTCAAGGCTGCAGGCATTCCTTTCGTGTTCGATCCGGGTCAGGGCCTGCCCATGTTCAACGGCGATGAACTCAAGGCCTTTATCGAGCAGGCCGACTGGGTGGCAGTGAACGACTATGAAGGCAAGATGCTCAGCGAGCGCACGGGCCTGAGCTTTGACGAGATCTCGCGCAAGGTGCGCGGTCTGGTCGTGACCCTGGGTGCCGAAGGCTGCGAAGTCTGGCAGCAGGGTGAGAAGACCCTGGTGGCGCCGGTGAAGCCCGCCGCTGTGGTCGACCCCACGGGTTGTGGCGATGCCTGGCGCGGTGCTTTCCTGTTTGGTCTGGAGCGTGGCTGGGATCTGCTGCGCTGCGCCGAACTGGGCAACCGCTTGGGGGCGCTGAAGATTGCGCAACGCGGCCCGCAGAACTATCAGCTGGACTTCCAGCCCTGATGCGATGTCAGTGCCCTGAGGGTACTGATCGCGGCGCATGTAAAAAAGCCCGGCTCTCGCAAGAGAGCTCGGGCTTTTTTATGGCGTGCAGGTCAGCGAACCGATCAGGGCTTGTTGCCTGTGGGGAAGGGCCAGGCGGCTTGAGGTGCCAGGCGGGTCTGCGCCACGGGTGCGGTGGTTTCGGTCACGGCGGCAGGTGCAGGTGTGGCAGCCTTCTTGGGAGCAGCCTTGGCACCATTTGCAGCCTTCTTGGAGGCAGCCTTCGCTGGTGCAGCGGCCTTGGAAGCAGTTGCAGCCTTCTTGGGGGCGGCTGCCTTGGCAGCTACAGCCTTCTTGGGAGCGGCAGCCTTGGCGGGAGCAGCAGCCTTGGCAGTTGCAGCCTTCTTGGGGGCGGCAGCCTTGGCAGGAGCAGCGGCCTTGGCAGCAGTTGCAGCCTTCTTGGAGGCAGCCTTCGCCGGAGCAGCGGCCTTGGCAGCAGTTGCAGCCTTCTTGGGGGCAGCCTTCGCTGGAGCAGCGGCCTTGGCAGCAGTTGCAGCCTTCTTGGGGGCAGCCTTCGCTGGAGCAGCGGCCTTGGCAGTTGTTGCAGCCTTCTTGGGGGCAGCCTTTGCTGGAGCAGCAGCCTTGGCAGTCGTTGCAGCCTTCTTGGGGGCAGCCTTCGCTGGAGCAGCGGCCTTGGCGGTTGTTGCAGCCTTCTTGGGGGCAGCCGCCTTGGCAGCAGTTGCAGCCTTCTTCGGTGCAGCCTTTGCAGGAGCAGCAGCCTTGGGAGCAGCAGTCTTGGTTGCAGCTGTTTTCTTCACAGCTTCAGCCTTGGGCGCGGCCGCCTTTTTGGCAGGTGTCTTTTTCTCGGTTGTGGCCTTGGCGGCCGTCTTCTTCGCAGTTGCCATCATTTTCTCCTTCGTTGATTTGCATAAGACGTCCGGCTCTTTGCAGTGCCGGACGATTCAAAGCGATGTGGAGTTACGCATCGCTAGGAACACAAATTTGCTTCACGCCAAAATCTCAGTTTTTTGTAGCAATGAAGTGAAGCAAGTCATGACTCGCATTGTGCCTGCTTAGAAGCAATTAATCCCAAGAAAGTGCGCCTCCGGTCTGATACTCGATCACTCGTGTCTCAAAGAAGTTACGTTCTTTCTTCAAATCGATCATTTCGCTCATCCAGGGGAAGGGATTTTCTTCACCGGGGAACAGCTCTTCGAGACCGATCTGCGTGGCACGACGGTTGGCGATGTAGCGCAGATAGCCCTTGAACATGGATGCATTCATGCCCAGCACGCCGCGCGGCATGGTGTCTTCGGCGTAGCGATATTCGAGCTCCACGGCCCTCTGGAACAGCTCCGTGATTTCCTGCTTGAACTCGGCCGTCCACAGATGGGGGTTCTCGAGCTTGAGCTGGTTGATCAGATCGATGCCGAAGTTGCAGTGCATGGACTCGTCGCGCAGGATGTACTGGTACTGCTCGGCAGCGCCCGTCATCTTGTTCTGGCGGCCCAGAGCCAGGATCTGCGTGAAGCCGACGTAGAAGAACAGACCTTCCATCAGGCAGGCAAAAACGATCAGCGACTTCAGCAGAGTCTGGTCGGTCTCGGGCGTGCCGGTGTGGAAGTTGGGGTCCATGATCGCTTCGATGAAGGGGATCAGGAACTCGTCCTTGTCGCGGATGGATTGGACTTCGTTGTAGGCGTTGAAGATTTCCGATTCATCCAGACCCAGCGATTCCACGATGTACTGGTAGGCATGGGTGTGGATGGCTTCCTCGAAGGCCTGGCGCAGCAGGAACTGGCGGCATTCGGGCGCCGTGATGTGGCGGTAGGTGCCCAGCACGATGTTGTTGGCGGCCAGCGAATCGGCCGTCACAAAGAAGCCCAGGTTGCGCTTGACGATGCGGCGCTCGTCTTCGGTCAGGCCGTTGGGGTCCTTCCACAGTGCGATGTCGCGCGTCATGTTCACTTCCTGCGGCATCCAGTGGTTGGCGCAGGTGGCCAGATACTTTTCCCAGGCCCACTTGTACTTGAAGGGAACCAGCTGGTTCACGTCGGTCTTGGCGTTGATGATGCGCTTGTCTGCGGCATTCACCCGCTTGTGGGTGCTGGTGGACGCGCCAGCTTCTGCGCTGGTGGCGGAAGAGGCAAAGGTGTCGTCGTCAAAGCTCAGCATGAGTTATTCCTTTAGGGAAAAAGCTGGGCGCAGTGCAATCGACATCCAGCTTTTCAATCATTTATTGATGGAGTGGCGCCACTCAGATACTGGCGCACTCTAAAGCGAGAGACACCGAGGAAGCGCCGCTGCGCACCGAGGGTGTCGTCCCCCTCCCGCGTAGCGAGAGAGGGGGAAGGCGCGGGGCCGCCTAGGCCAAGCGCCTCAGGGGGAGCTTATTGGCAAGCCTCGCAACCAGGATCGTCAATCGCGCAGAACTTGATGTCCGTGGCGGGTGCCTGGGCACGGGCAGCGGCGGCAGCCGCTTCCAGTGCGCTGACCGCAGGCTTGGCCGCAGGGGCCGCCGAAGCGGCAGGAGCACCGGAGGACACGGCGTTCAGCACACGGCTTTGCACGGTGGACTTCTCGATATTGGTCGCGCTGGTGGTGCGCAGGTAGTAGGTGGTCTTCAGACCGCGCAGCCAGGCCAGCATGTAGGTGTCGTGCAGCTTCTTGCCCGATGCACCGGCCATGTAGATGTTCAGGCTCTGGGCCTGGTCGATCCACTTCTGGCGGCGCGAGGCGGCTTCCACCAGCCATTCGGGCGAGACTTCGAACGCGGTGGCGTAGAGGTTCTTGATCTCTTGCGGCACGCGGTCGATGGCGCGCAGCGAGCCGTCGAAATGCTTGAGATCCATGACCATCACGTCGTCCCACAGGCCCAGGCGCTTGAGGTCGCGCACCAGGTACTGGTTGATGACGGTGAATTCGCCCGACAGATTGGACTTCACGGACAGGTTGCCGAACGAAGGCTCGATCGAGGCATCCACACCCACGATGTTGGAGATGGTGGCGGTGGGGGCGATGGCCACGCAGTTGGAGTTGCGCATGCCGTCCTTGGCGATCTTGGCGCGCAGGGCGTCCCAGTCCAGCTTGGCGGAGCGATCCACTTCCACATAGCCGCCGCGGGCCTTTTCCAGCAGCTTCAGGGTGTCGGGGGGCAGGATGCCCTGATCCCACAGCGATCCCTTGAAGGTGGAGTAGGTGCCACGTTCCTTGGACAGCTCGGTCGATGCCCAGTAAGCGTAGTAGCAGATGGCTTCCATGGCTTCGTCGGCAAACTCGACTGCGCCCTGGCTGGCGTAGGCGGTGCGCATTTCATACAGCGCATCCTGGAAACCCATCAGGCCCATGCCCACAGGGCGATGGCGCAGATTGGAGTCCTTGGCCTTTTGCACGGCGTAGTAGTTGATGTCGATCACGTTGTCCAGCATGCGCATGGCCGTGTTCACGGTCTTGCGCAGCTTGTCGTGGTCGATCTTGCCGTCCTTGATGTGCTGGACCAGGTTCACCGAGCCCAGGTTGCAGACAGCGGTTTCGGTGTCGCTGGTGTTGAGCGTGATCTCGGTGCACAGATTGGACGAGTGCACCACACCCACGTGCTGCTGGGGCGAGCGGATGTTGCAAGGGTCCTTGAAGGTGATCCAGGGATGGCCGGTCTCGAACAGCATCGAGAGCATCTTGCGCCACAGATCCACGGCAGGCACGCGCTTGAACAGCTTGAGCTCGCCGCTGTCGGTCTTGGCTTCATAGGCGGTGTAGGCCTTCTCGAAGGCTTCGCCGTACAGATCGTGCAGATCGGGAGCGTCGGCGGGCGAGAACAGGGTCCACTGGCCTGCTTCCATCACGCGCTTCATGAACAGGTCGGGAATCCAGTTCGCCGTGTTCATGTCGTGGGTGCGGCGGCGGTCGTCGCCGGTGTTCTTGCGCAGCTCCAGGAATTCTTCGATGTCCAGGTGCCAGGATTCCAGATAGGTACAGACCGCGCCCTTGCGCTTGCCACCCTGGTTCACGGCAACGGCTGTGTCGTTGACCACCTTGAGGAAGGGAACCACGCCTTGCGATTCGCCGTTGGTGCCCTTGATGCGCGAGCCCAGGGCACGCACACGGGTCCAGTCATTGCCCAGGCCGCCAGCAAACTTGGACAGCAGCGCATTTTCCTTGATGGATTCGTAGATGCCGTCCAGGTCGTCGGGCACGGTGGTCAGGTAGCAGGACGACAGCTGCGAACGCAGCGTGCCGCTGTTGAACAGCGTGGGAGTGGACGACATGAAGTCGAAGGACGACAGCAGTTCGTAGAACTCGATGGCACGGGCGTTGCGGTCGGGCTCGTTCAGTGCCAGGCCCATGGCCACGCGCATGAAGAAGGACTGGGGCAGCTCGATGCGGGTCTTGCGCACGTGCAGGAAGTAGCGGTCGTACAGGGTCTGCAGACCCAGGTAGTCGAACTGTTCGTCGCGCTCGGCCTTCAGGGCCTTGGCCAGACGGGGCAGGTCGTAGTTCAGCAGCTCGGGGTTGAGCAGCTCGTTGTCCACGCCTTTTTGCACAAAGCCGGGGAAGTAGTCGGCATAGGCGGCCTGCATTTCTGCGGGCTGCACGTCGCGGCCCATGACTTCGCGCACGATGGTGTGCAGCAGCAGGCGGGCGGTGACGTAGGTGTAGTCGGGGTCTTTTTCGATCAGCGTACGTGCGGCCAGGATGGACGCCTTGTAGACCTCGGCCAGAGGCACGCCGTCATACAGATTGCGCAGGGTTTCGGCCACGATGGGGGCGGACTGGATGTCGGCATTCAGATTGCCGCAGGAAGCGACGATCAGGGCTTCCAGGCGCTCCTGGTTCAGCGGCACGCGCTGGCCGTTGTCGGTCACATGCAGCACGGGCTTGGTGGCGGCAGCGGCTGCCACTTCGGCGACCTTCTTCTGCTCGGCACGTTCCTGGTTGCGGCGCTCGCGGTACAGCACATAGGCGCGGGCCACGTCCTGGTGACCGGCGCGCATCAGGCCCAGCTCGACCTGGTCCTGCACATCTTCGATATGGAAGGTTCCGCCATCGGGACGCGAACGCACCAGGGCGCGCACCACGCCGTCGGTGAGCTCGTTGACGGTGTCACGCACGCTGGCGGAAGCCGCGCCCTGCGCGCCGCGCACGGCCAGGAAAGCCTTGGTCAGGGCCACGGCAATCTTCTGGGGTGCGAAAGCCACCACATCGCCGCTGCGGCGGATGATCTGGTAGCTGTCATTGGGGGAGGAAGAATTGGCTGCACCGGCAGGTGCGGCAGAAGGCAGTGAGTTCAACGCTTCTTGCATAAGTTCCTCTGAGTCAGTATGTGGATAGGCAGACAAAGGCCTGCACTGTGGGCAGGCCATCAAAAACACGATTCGGCGCCTTGGTCTACACATGGTTTGCACAGGGTGTGCACAGCTTGTAAACACTAGATATGGGGTCTGAGGCGCCCTTAAACACTACCGGTAGTGTATCGCGCTTAAAACTGGCTGACCTGATGAAACTACTGAATCTGACATTTCGGCCACCGCTTGACAGCTGAAAAAATGACTTCATCCCGCATGAATAAAGGCCTGTGGCGCGGTTGCGCGCGGCGGGAGAGCGGACCGGAAATATGTAAAAAATTTGCGTGTTTGATGCAGGCGACAGTTGTTGCGCGCGCCATTGACATGCCGCTTACAGGTGCGGAAGCGATGGATGATGCGGGCCTACAAAAAGAGGAGCGTCTGACACCTGTCATCAGGCGACTTCAGTGCTGAATCACCAGAAATTCAAGATATGGAGAGTGGAAGGTGCTATGAAAAAATCAGGCCGGCTGTGAAGCGCGTGGCGGAAATTCCCATGACCGGGTGCCGTCCGCGCTGCCCAGCTGCTGCTGCAGGCGCTGCCAGTCAAAGCCAGGGCCGGGATCCTGCTTGCGTCCGGGTGCGATGTGCTCGTGCCCGGCGATGTAGTGCACCGGGTATTGCGCGGCGATGGCGCTGCAAAGCTGCTGCAGGGCCTGGTACTGGGGGGCTTCGAAGCTCAGGCCTTCCAGGCCTTCCAGCTCTATGCCAATGGAGTCGTCGTTGCAGCGATCGCGCCCGCGCCACTGGCTTACGCCGGCATGCCAGGCACGGTCGTCGCAGCTGACGAACTGCCAGATCTCGCCCTGGCGCGTGACAAAGAAATGGGACGAGACTTCGAGGCCGCGAATGCCCTGGTAATAAGGATGGGCGTCCCAGTCCAGCTGATTGGTGAACAGTTGCTGGACCGCGCCCGTGCCGTACTGGCCCGGAGGCAGGCTGATGGAATGGATAACGACGAGGTCGATCCTTGCCTGCTCGGGGCGCGGGCCGAAATTGGGCGAGGCCAGGTGGCGCGCTGCGCCATACCAGCCGGCCTGCCACGCCGGCTGCTGCGGCAGGTTTTGGGCAAGGGGGGCGGTATCAGACATTGTCGCTCTGGTGTGGCAGGTCGATGCCCAGCCGGTCGATGCGGTAGCGGATCTGGCGCAGGCTGATGCCCAGCCTGGCCGCCGTGGCCGTGCGGTTGAAGCCGTTGTCCTGCAGGGCTCTGACCAGAATGCTGCGCTCCTGCTCGTCGAGCCAGCCTTGCAGATCCTCGGGCAGCGTGGCCGGACTGCCCGCGTGCTGAGGCGCCGGTGCGCCGGTCTCCGATGCCTGAGTGCCTGAGACCGGGGCTGGCATCGCTGCCGAAGCACCGGCGCCGGGGCCGGGGCCGGATTCGGGCAGGCGCAGCGGGCCTTCATCGCCCAGTGCAATGGCGCGGTGCAGCACGTTTTCCAGCTCGCGCACATTGCCGGGCAGCGGCAGCCCGGCGATCTGGCGGAGGCTGATCTCGTCCAGCTCCGGCGTGGGCAGGCCGGACTCGCGGGCCAGCTTTTGCAGCAAAGCCTGGCAGAGCTGGCCCAGGTCTTCGCGGCGCTCGCGCAGCGCGGGCAGCTCGATTTCGATGACGTTGAGCCGATAGAACAGATCCTGGCGGAAATTGCCGGACTGCACTTGCGCGCTCAGGTCGCGGTGGGTGGCGCTGAGGATGCGCACATCGACGGCTTCTTCCTGGGTGCTGCCCAGCGGGCGGATCTTGCGCTCCTGGATGGCGCGCAGCAGCTTGGCCTGCATGGCCAGGGGCAGGTCGCCGATCTCGTCGAGAAACAGGGTGCCGCCCTGAGCGGCCTGAAAGTAGCCTGGCCTGTCCTGCGTGGCTCCGGTATAGGAGCCCTTGCGGGCGCCGAAGAACTCGGCTTCGAGCAGGTTTTCCGGGATGGCGCCGCAGTTGACGGCGACCATGGGGCCTTCGGCCCGCTGGCTGCAGGCATGCAGGGCGCGCGCCACCAGCTCCTTGCCCGTGCCGGATTCACCGTGGATCAGCACGGGAGCCATGCCCTTGGCGACCTTGGCGATGCGCTGCTTGACGCGTTGCATGGCCTGAGAGTTGCCCACCAGCGCTTCCAGCGCGCCAGGCTGGGCTGCCGGCCCCGCTCCATGGGCCGGTGCGCTTTCGCCGGCCTGCTGGCTGCCGGGCTTGGGCACTGCGCCCATGCCTTGTACGGCTGAGGCCACGACCTGGCGGAACTGGCGCAGGTCCACGGGCTTGGTCAGATAGTCGAAGGCGCCGGCGCGCAAGGCTTCCACGGCATTCTCGGCCGAGCCGTAGGCCGTCATGACGATGCAGCGCTCGCTGCGCGACGGATCGCGCAGCTGCAGCAATAGCTCCATGCCGATCCCGTCGGGCAGGCGCATATCGGTAATCACGACATCGAAATGGCGCTTCTGCAACTGGGCCCTGCCTTCCTGGACCGAGCCTGCGGTTTCCACGCGGTAGCCTTCGCGCAGCAGCGTCAGCTCGTAGAGCGTGCGCAGATCGGGTTCATCGTCGACCACGAGAATGCTGGCTGCTGCGGAGGAGTGAGGCGAGGATGTCACTGGGCTTACACCATGATCGAGTCAAACAGGGTGTGGCTTGCGAGCGAGGCAGGGCCGCTGCGCAGAGTCACGATAAAGGCGTTGCCGTCCACATTGCCTTGCGGCGTGTGCAGGCTCAGGCGCTGATAGCTGATGGAGGCATCGTAGCGCTGGCAGAGCTCTCGGCAGATATAGAGTCCAAGGCCGCTGGAGCGGCTCTGGGAGGAGAAGAAGGGCTCGAACAGATGGCGCTCGACGCTGGAATCCAGCGGCGCCCCGTCACTCCAGACCATGAACCAGCAGATGTCGTCCTGCGGCGCGAGACCCTGGAGCTGGCCGTTCAGAGGCCCATGGCCGCTGATCAGCCGCAGGCCCGTCTCATCGCCGGCGTTGCTGCGGTGGCGCTGGGCATTGTCCAGCAGGTTGATCAGCACGCGGCGCAGATGCTCTTCATCGAACAGGATATGGCGAGCCGTTGCATTGAGCCGCAGCAATAGCTGGCGGGATGGCGTGGCCTGCATGCGCCATTCATGGCTGATCTGGGCCAGCAGATTGTCCAGCGGCAGCGACTGACCCTGATGGGTTTCCGAGTCCTGTTGCACGCGCGCCAGATTGAGGATCTCCTCGGCAATGCGGGCCAGCCGGTCGGCGTTCTGGCCCACGATGCGGCATAGCTGCTGGGGGCCCGGCTGGCTGCTCAGGTCCTCGGCCAGCAGTGCATTGGCCTGGGTGATGGCGGCCAGAGGATTGCGTATCTCATGCGCCACGGCGGCCGACATGCGGCCCATGGAGGCCAGCTTTTCAGTGCGCAGCTGCGCCTCCATCTCGCGCAGGTCGTGAAGAAACATGACGCACAGCGAGTGGCTGGCTTGCGCCTGCGGACCTTCGTCCAGATAGGGCGCCGAAACCTCGGTGATGCGTGTGCGCACATGGATGCCCGTGGCGCCGTGCCGCTCATGGGCCTGCAGATGGATCGTGGCGGACAGCGGGCGGGCATGGGCAAAGCTGGCCTGTGTTGCATGCGCCAGAGGCTCCCACCAGTTGTGGGCCTGCAGGGAAAAAGGCTGGGGGTGATCCATGGTCAGGCCCAGCAGCTGCAGCGCGGCGGGGTTGGCCTGCAGCACCTGCAGGCTGGAGTCGACCACCAGCACCCCGTCGGAGAAGTGGTTGATCACCAGGCTGTTGACCTGCTCCTGGGTCTGGGTGCGCAAGCGGTCGAACAAGGCCTGGGAGCGCTCGCGCCGGACACGCTTGGCCAGCTCGTGCGTGAGGTAGGCCACGCAGAAATAGCCGGCACAGGAAAAAGCCGCCTGGTAATAGGACTGGGCGCCATCGTTGAGGCCGCCATGGTATTGCCAGAAGGTGTAGGCCAGCGTCAGCAGCGTGATGCCGGCCGTGGCGCCAAAGGCCAGCATCAGCCCGCCCAGTGCCGAGGAGATCAGGACGGGAATGGCCAGCAGCGCCGTGTAGTTGAGCGAGCCGACCTGAAAGATCTGCAGCAGAAAGATCACCGCGATGTCGACACCGATCACGGGCAGCCATTGCAGGGCTGCGCGAGGTGCTGGCAAATGCCGTGCTGCAGCCAGACGCAGCACCACGGTGAGTGCCAGATAGGTGAAACAGATCAGCCAGGCCAGGGGCGAGCTGATGTTCTGCAGCTGCAGGTTCAGCGTCTGAAGCAGGATGAGGGCCAGCGCCAGCAGCACGCGGCCGCTGAGGAAGGCCTGCCACAGGCGCACAAACGGGGCGTTGAGGCTGGCGTCCGCGCGCCGGCTGATGGCCGCATCCAGCGGAATGGCGGTGTGCTGCCAGGGTGAGGTGGAGTTCACCATGGGATCAGTGGCTGCCGGGTTCTTGCTGGGCCAGGCGGCGATGTTCCGTGCTGCAGAAGCTCTGGCCCGAGGCATCGCTTACGGCATCTGCCTGCGGCAGGTGTAGGCCGCAGTGTGCGCAGGCCACCATGGTCTGAGCTTGCGGGAGAGTGGTGGCCGTCCGGGTGGGCTCTGCCGCTTCGGCGCGGCGCTTGCTGCGCCAGATGCCGACTGCCACCACCACGACCAGCAGGACCAGCAAATACTTCATGCCGCGCGCTCCAGCAGGACTTCAATCACAAAGCGCGAGCCGACATAGGCCAGCAGCAGAAAGATGGCGCCGATATAGAGAACGCGCACGGCGCTCTGGCCGCGCCAGCCAAATCGCTTGCGCCCGAACAGCAGCACGGCGAAAGCCAGCCAGGACAGCAGCGAGAAAACGGATTTGTGATTCCACACCCAGGCCTTGCCGTAGAGCTGCTCGCCAAACAGCCAGCCTGCGGCCAGCGTGGCGGTCAGCAGCACAAAGCCGGCACCGACAAAGCGGAAGGTCAGCCGCTCCAGGGTCAGCAGAGGCAGTCCGCTGTCATGGTCGCCGCCCTGGCGCATCTGCCGCTCGGCATGGCTCATCAGCGCCCCGTGCACGACGGCTGCGGCAAACAGGCCGTAGGAAGCAATGCCCAGGGCCAGATGCAGCGGCAGCCAGGCCGAGGCGTTGACATGCAGCGGAGTGCCGGGAAACACCACGGCCAGCAGCACGGCCACACTTCCCAGTATGGACAGCGGCCAGCGTGAGCGCAGCTGCGGGTACAGCTGCTGCTCGACCACATAGACGGTCAGCACCAGCCAGGCGGTGATCGAGAGTGCGGGTGCGAAGCCGAAGCGCGGCTGCTCGCCCAGCAGGCCCCAGCCCAGCAGCAGGGCATGCAGGGCCCAGGCCAGGCGCAGGCAGCGGCGGGCGCCGGTTTCTTGCAGATGCCGGCTGGCAAGTGCAGGGATGGCATAGGCAATGGCTGCTGCCAGGGCCAGAATCCAGCCAATGGGGCCAGCTGCAGTGAGCGGTTGGGAAAGCATGCTTTCTATGATAGTGCCGCGGGCCTGCACTCATGCTTTGCAGGATGCTGCCATGCGTCAAATTTGCGCATAAAGCGCAGCCGAAGCCGCTTGCGACCTGGGTTTGAGCGCCTGCACAGCCGCCGAGCAGACGTCGAGCCTCATTTCCAAGGGCTTTCGCCTGGCGGCCGGCAGCCGGGCTGGCGCAATCTCCCGCGATGCCCAAGGTCTTGCAGAGTGCTCCGGGTCGCTCTCTTGCGGGCCCGGCCCGCCTCTGGCGAGGGGCTGCACGGGCTTTGCGCGCCCGGGGCAGGTCACGGCAAGCCTGCAGGGCATCGTTCGCGAAGGGCAGCGGGTAAAATGCGGGTTCATGCCGCTTCGTCCCGCCCATCCGGGTCCCGCCAGGTTCGGCCTGCAAGCTGCCCGGAGACCCGTGCCGCGCTCGCGCACGACTCCCCATCCATAACTTTCGAATGCTTTTTGCTTATGGCCTCCGCACTCACCGATAAACTCTCGCGCCTTGTCAAGGAGATGCGCGGCCAGGCCCGCATCACCGAATCCAACGTCCAGGACATGCTGCGCGAAGTGCGCATGGCCTTGCTGGAGGCCGACGTGGCCCTGCCCGTGGTGCGCGACTTCATCGCCCGCGTCAAGGAAAAGGCGCTGGGCCAGGAAGTCATCAGCTCACTGCAGCCCGGCCAGGTGCTGGTGTCCATCGTCAACAAGGAGTTGGCGGCGACCATGGGCGAAGGCGTGGCCGACATCAACCTCAATGCCCAGCCGCCCGCCGTCATTCTGATGGCCGGCCTGCAGGGCGCGGGCAAGACCACCACCACGGCCAAGCTGGCCAAGCATCTGATCGAGAAGCGCAAGAAAAAGGTGCTCACGGTCTCGGGTGACGTGTATCGCCCTGCGGCCATCGAGCAGCTCAAGACCGTCACGGCCCAGGCCGGCGCCGAGTGGTTTCCTTCCACGCCCGATCAGAAGCCCCACGATATCGCCGTGGCTGCGATCGACTACGCCAAAAAGCATTTCTTCGATGTGCTGCTGGTGGATACGGCCGGCCGTCTGGCCATCGATGAGTTGCTGATGGCCGAAATCAAGGATTTGCACGCCACGCTCAAGCCCGTCGAAACCCTGTTCGTAGTCGATGCCATGCAGGGCCAGGATGCGGTCAACACCGCCAAGGCCTTCAAGGAAGCGCTGCCGCTGACCGGTATCGTGCTGACCAAGCTCGACGGCGATTCGCGCGGCGGTGCGGCGCTGTCGGTGCGCCAGATCACGGGCGCGCCCATCAAGTTCGCCGGTGTCTCGGAAAAGATCGACGGCCTGGAAGTCTTTGACGCCGACCGCCACGCACAGCGCGTGCTGGGTATGGGCGACATCGTGGCCCTGGTCGAGCAGGTCACCAAGGGCGTGGACATGGAAGCCGCGCAGAAGATGGCCGAGAAGCTCAAGAGTGGCGACGGCTTCGACCTCAACGACTTTCTGGCCCAGCTGCAGCAGATGAAGCAGATGGGCGGTCTCTCGACCCTGATGGACAAGCTGCCCGCCGAGCTGGCCGGCAAGGCTGGTCAGGTCGATATGGACAAGGCCGAGCGCGAGATCAAGCGCAAGGAAGGCATCATCTGCTCCATGACGCTCAAGGAGCGCAAAAAGCCTGAAATCATCAAGGCCACGCGCAAGAAGCGCATTGCCGACGGCGCCGGCGTCCAGGTCCAGGAGGTCAACCGCCTGCTCAAGGAGTTCGAGCAGATGCAGACCATGATGAAGAAGTTCAAGGGCGGCGGCCTGATGAAGATGATGAAGAAGATGGGCGGCATGAAGGGTATGAAGGGAATGATGGGCGGCGGCATGCCCAAGCTGCCGTTCTGATATTTGATCCCCCCTGAGCCGCTGCGCGGCTTCCCCTGGCCGGGCGCCCCCAAGGGGGACGACAGCCTCGCTGCGAGGCGGCTCTTGCTGGCTGTCCCTTTGCTGGGGCGTGTCAGTTTCTAAGGGTATTTAAAAAAGTGAGCTGCTTGCGCTTGTTGTTTATGGGTTTGGATGAGAAATGCATCTGAATCAAAGGCATGACAAGCGAGAGCAGCTCACTTTTTTGTAAAGAAGCGCGCCAATCCGGGGCAATTGCTGGATGTGCAGGCGGCTTTCTGAGAACATGCCTTTCCATGAAGCTACAAGACAGGACTTTCGGGGAGGCGGGTCAGCGGCAACCTCTGCCTCAATGTCTGGAGCGCCGCAGCGCGCTGCTGCTGGCGGGCTCGCTGCTTGCGCTGCTGGCAGGGTGCTCCACCACCAAAGACAAGCCCCGGCCTGCTGCGCAAGGTGGCTCATCGGTGCGCCCGCTCAATGCGCTGAGCCTGGATGCCGAGCTGCGCGAGTCCCTGCTGGCGCGCACCATGCTGGTGGTCAACACGCCCTACACCTACGGCGGCAATTCCCCTGAGGGCGGTTTTGACTGCAGCGGACTGATCCAGTGGGCCGTTGGCGGCATCACGGAAACCCGTCTGCCCCGCACCACATCGCAATGGGCACAGGCCAGCAATCCGGTGGACGGGCGCGATCTGATGCGCGGCGACTTCGTGTTCTTCAACACCCTGGGCGGGCGCTATTCCCATATGGGCATTTTTGTCGGCAACGGACAGTTTGTGCATGCGCCGTCCAGCGGCGGGACGGTGCAGCGGGTGCGCATGGACAATGTGTACTTCGCCAAGCGATTCACCGAAGCGCGCAGCATCTTTGCCTGAGCGGCGCGCGGCGGATGCGAAAAGGGACTGCCTGGCAGTCCCTTTTTTACCTGCGTTGTCAGCCTATGCCGCGGGCGCTGCAGCCCCATCGCCGCTCAGGGGCAGATCCCAGCGCATCGCATGCCAGGGGTGCTGCTCCTGCGTCACCCATTGGGCCACCTCTTCGCTTGTGAAGGCCTTGCCCAGCACATCGCTGCGCCCCTGCGCCAGCCATTGGGTGCGGCCCTGGGCATAGGCCTGGCCGAAGGCCAGCCAGCTGTCGAAGCATTGCTGGGCGCGCTGGGCATTGAGCTGCAGGATGTCCCAGTGCAGGGCTTCGTCCACCCAGTCCAGCAGCCTGGCGCTGCGCACAAAAAAGGTCACGCGCGCGCAGGCAAACGCCATGGCGGCGCGCGCATCGTCGCTGCGCTGCAGGCGCTGCAGATCCAGCATGAACCAGCGCTGGCGCATGGCATCGGGCAGCTGCTGGCGCACCTGTTCGTCGCTGAGGTCGGTGCGCAGGCCCAGGTGGTGCAGGATCATGGGGCGCAGCTGTTTGGCCAGTGCATCGTCGGCGCCATGCAGATCGCTGGCAAAGCCGCCCTGCATGGCGTGGTAGGCCATGGGGTGGGCCAGGGCCAGGGCCCAGTTGCGTTCCTGGCTGCCGGCCTGGTAGCTGATGAGGTCGCCGCGCTGCTTGGCCTCCTTGAGGCGCTTGAAGCCGCCGCGCAGCACCCAGAAAATCAGGGCCACGACAAGCAGGAGAATCGTCCATGCGTTCATGAGCGCACTCCTGAGCGGCCAGGGCGCTTTCTGGCCATCAGCAAGGTCTGCTGCAGCGCGGCGGATTTGGGCATGCGCTCGATGACTTCGCTGTCCAGCGAGTCCTTGCGTGCAGCCACCATCCACTGCATCAGCGGCGACTGCAGATTGAGCTGCGGCAGCAGTGCGGGGTGCTGCTGCATCAGCCACAGCTGCTCGGCGTCGGTCTGCAACTCCTGCACCGAGCACCAGGGCGCCAGCCCCGGATGGGACTTCAGCACCTCGGGCGGGCGGCGCACAATGCCCATGGACAGCGCGTCCTCGGGCACCTCGTCATTGAGCGGCAGATGGTTGAGCAAGGTCACCACATCGGGCATATAGCGCGCGATCGGCGGCCGGTTCTGCTTGCCCTTGATCTGCTCGATCTGCAGCTTGCCGTCCTTTTGCACATAGGCGTTGACGGTGATGCGCGGCTGGGCCGTGCCCGTGCGGTAGCTGAACAGCCGCATGCGCCCCGATTCCAGGCCCTCGGCGTAATGCTCGCCATAGCCGCCGCTGAAGGACTTGCGGTTGGCGAACTGGCCCACGCAGTGGCCCATCATCTGGCTCTCATAGGCCATTTCCTGGCGCACCTGCGCACTTGTGGCGTCGAACTCCACGAACGTGCCGTGCTGGCCGCGCAGCAGCCCGTGCACGGCGCCCGAGCTGTGCTCGACACGGCCGCTGCTCTGCTTTTTCTCGAAGGCCAGATGCTCCAGCGTCCAGCGCGCCAGCGCCTGAGGGCAGTTCACGCGCTGCAGCTTGCCTTCGAGCGAAGTGCCCTTACGGGTGGAGAGAAATTCCACCAGTCGCGTCTCCAGCGCCAGCAGGGCTGCGCTGTCGGGCTGCACCCACCAGAGCTCGGGCAGCTCGAAGCCGGCCTGTCTGCGCTCCAGGCGCTCCAGCGCCCAGGCTGGCGGCTGCTGGCGGCCCGTCAGCTCCTGCAACTGCTGGATATCGCCAATGCGCAGCACGGCCGGCTCGTCGGCCTGCAGATTGCCCACCACATGGCGGTAGAAGTGATTGCCCAGCCAGGCCGCGACCTCGGCCGCGTCGCCGCGCTCGGCGCTGCGTTCCTTGATGCGCTGCTTGATGGCCGGCGCGTTGACCACATCGCGCGCCTTGTAGGCGCTGGCGGCAGCGGTTTTCTCTATGACCTGATTCACCAGAATTTCCACCATGGCTTGCGACCCGCTGCTGCAGCTCCGGCCTGGGCATCGCGCTCGGCCAGCTTGCGCTCGGCACGCTCGATGCCGGACTGCGACATGCGCCGCTCGTCTTCGTCGTCGTCCTGGTCCAGATAGCTGTTGGCCTGCTTGTGCAGCGCCACGGACTCTTCCAGAAGCTCGGGATAGGCTTCCAGCGCACAGGCCAGGCGGCGCAGTGGATAGCAGTCCTGCAGCGCAACGATCTCCTGCTGATGTGTGCGCAGACGCGGCAGCACCAGCTCGGGGCGCGTGCTCGAGAAAAAGTCCAGCATGGACATCAGGGACGCCAGGTAGTTACGTCGCACCCCGCGCTGCTCGTCCTCGTCGAGGTCGTGGAACCACTGGTCCAGACGCTCCATCCAGATGCTGATCTCGTCGTCGCGGTCGAGCTTGTAGAGCGACAGTGCGACGGTGGAGAAATAGCGCGTGGGCTCATGACGGCTGTAGCCATGCTCCTGGGCGAAATGCCAGAGGCGCTCGGCCTCGACCACGGTCTGCGCGTCGTCGTCTTTGCCCACGGCACACCACAGCAGGCCGTTGTGGTGCTCGGCAAACGGGCTGCTGCCCAGCCCCTTGTGGTGCAGCTCGGCGGCCTCGTCGTAGCGGTCCATGAAGCGGTACTTGATGGCCAGGTTGTTGCACAGCATGGAGTAGACATGCAGGTCGGCGTCCTTGAAGCGGCCCTGGCCGCTGGTCCAGAAGTGCTCGAAGCGGGCCAGGCCCTGCTCGTAGTAGCGCACCACCAGAGGCTCGCGCACCTCCTGTGCCGGCACCTTCTTCTTGCCGCCCATCAGCGGCGCCAGATCGTCGGCATCGTCCAGGACCACGCCGGCGGCATAGCACCAGTGCGCGCCATGGGCGTCGGGGAAGGGCCTGGCCAGCGCTTCTTCCAGCGGCAGTGCGGCAAAGCGCGCCGCCCAGAGCGTGGGCAGCTTGTCGCTGTCGGCCATCTCGGGATGCTGGCCCACGCCGATTTCCAGCAGCGGCAGGGCCTGTTCCATCTGGCGCTTGCGTGCCAGACGCAGGCCGTCGAGCAAGGCCAGCACCGGATGGGCTGGCTGGGCCGCACGCACCATGTTCAGATAGAAATCCGCCGGGTGCAGCGGCATCTCCTCCTGCGCGAGCAGCTGGCGCATGTCCTCGTCGGCCTGGGCGATGGCCAGAACCAGGGCCCAGGTGATGGCGTTGGCCGGGTCGTTGCTGAACTGCTTCTTGGCCAGCTCGAAGGCGGCGACGGCCGAGACGGGACGCGCGTGAAGCACGCTCTCCAGCGCCAGATCGGCGGCTTGCTTCAAGCGGCCGGTCTGCTCCAGCCAGCCCAGCCAGGAGGCGGTGAAGGGATCGCCCGAATCATCCGTCAGGCCGAAGTGTCCCTGAGGGGCCAGCTGCAGGGCCGCTTCCAGCTGACCGGCCTGCGCGCAGGCCTGGGCCTGCAGCCGCAGGATCTTGACCTGGCGATGTGCCTTGACGGCCTGCGAAGGCGGGGGATTTTCCAGGACGCCGAGCTGCTGCTCGCAGGCCATGAGCAAGGCCGGCAGGCTTTGCGGAGCCAGCGGCAGCACATGATCGGCCAGCGTCATCCAGCGATCAAAGTCCACCTGCTGGTCGGGGGCGGCATCGCGCAGCAGGTTGATGGCGTTCTGCACCAGGCTGGCAGCCTCGCTGACGTGGCCGCCTTTGTGGGCCATTTCCGCCTTGCGAACGCAGACGATGGCATCGAGGTAGGCCGCATCTTCGGCCAGATCGGGATTGCGGCGCTCCTGGCCGCGTTGCAGCTCAAGCCCGGTGGCTGCTGCATCCCAGGCCTGCAGCTCCGAGGCCATCCAGTGCCAGCCATACCAGTAGTTGTCGCTGTCCACGGCTTCGGGCAGTCGGGCAATGGCCAGCGCTGCCGATCCCAGCAGGGCGCGCGCGGAGGGCTGGTCAAAGCCCATGCGGCTCTGGATGTCGCTGAGGTTCAGGCGCAGCATTGCTTCGGCAGGAATCAGCTCGTCGGCGCCGGAAAGGACGGCAGCGCGATGCTGCTGCAGCAAGGTGTTGGCCGCTTCGGGCTGATCAAGGTACAGCCAGAAGTCGTGCACGCGCTCGAGTTCCTGCACGGTGGCCGGGGCAAAGTTCTGCTGACCCATCAATTCCACCGCCGCCGCGATGCGGTCCTGACGGCTGATGCTGCCGGGCTTGTCGTCGTTGTAGTCGTTCAGTAGCTCATGGGCTTGATCCAGCAGGGCGTAGATGGCGTCGCCTTGCAGTGCAGCAGTTTGGTTCATGGTGTACAGAGTTCAATCCGAGGCAGCTTGGCCCCAATAGGCCACCATCCTAGCTGCGGATTGCAAGGGCGTGTGCCATCCGGCAAGGCATGACTATTTGTTACAAAATTTATAGCCAGTCATGAAAAAAGCCTGCGCGGCATGGCCGGCAGGCTTTTGGTAGATGAGGCCAGGGAATGTCGGGCCATCAATCCTTGAGCAGCACTTCGCCGCGCAAGGTGTAAGCCTTGGCTTCGGTAATCTTCACATCCACCATCTGGCCGATCAGGCGTGCGTTGCCGGGGAAGTTGACCACGCGGTTGCAATAGGTGCGGCCCATCAGTTCGCTGCCGTCACGCTTGCTCACGCCCTCGATCAGCAGGCGCTGCACGGTGCCGACACGCTCCTCGCTGATCTCCTTGATGTGGCTGTTGATCACGGCCTGCAGCTCCTGCAGGCGGCGCAGCTTGACCTCGTGCGGCGTGTCGTCGTGCAGATTGGCCGCAGGCGTGCCGGGGCGGGGGCTGAAGATGAAGCTGAACGAGTTGTCGAAGCGCACATCGTGGATGAGCTTCATCATCTTCTGGAAGTCTTCCTCGGTCTCGCCGGGAAAGCCCACGATGAAGTCGCTGCTCATGGCCAGATCGGGACGGATGGCACGCAGCTTGCGGATGGTGCTCTTGTATTCCATGGCCGTGTAGCCGCGTTTCATGGCCATGAGAATCTTGTCGCTGCCATGCTGCACGGGCAGGTGCAGGTGGCTGACCAGCTGCGGAATCCTGGCGTAGGCCTCGATCAGGCGCGGCGTGAATTCGTTGGGATGGCTGGTGGTGTAGCGGATGCGCTCGATGCCGGGAATCTCGGCCACGTATTCCAGCAGCAGGGCGAAGTCGGCCATCTCGCTGGTGTCGCCCATCTTGCCCAGGTAGGCGTTGACGTTCTGGCCCAGCAGCGTGATTTCCTTCACGCCCTGCTCGGCCAGGCCCGCGACTTCCACCAGCACGTCCTCGAACGGGCGGCTGACTTCCTCGCCGCGCGTATAGGGCACGACGCAGTAGCTGCAGTACTTGGAGCAGCCTTCCATGATGGAGACAAAGGCCGAAGCGCCTTCCACGCGTGCCGGTGGCAGGTGGTCGAACTTCTCGATTTCGGGAAAGGAGATATCGACCTGGGGCTTGGCCTTGGCTGCACGCTGATTGAGCAACTCGGGCAGGCGGTGCAGGGTCTGGGGGCCGAAGACCACGTCCACGAATGGAGCGCGTTTGATGATCTCGGCGCCTTCCTGGCTGGCCACGCAGCCGCCCACGCCGATCAGCACGCCTTTTTCCTTGAGATGGCGGATGCGGCCCAGATCGCTGAACACTTTTTCCTGGGCCTTCTCGCGCACCGAGCAGGTGTTGAACAGGATCAGATCGGCCTCGTCCACGTTCTGCGTGGGCTCGTAACCCTGGGCCGCACCCAGCACATCGGCCATCTTGTCCGAGTCGTACTCGTTCATCTGGCAGCCAAAGGTTTTGATAAAGACTTTCTTGCTCATGGGGCGCTCTTGTCAGGTGGGCCTGCAGTGTCTGCAAGCACAAAGTGATAGCGGCTGGCGCCTGCCATCACTGGGTTTCAATGGGTAAATGAATTGAGGTGCTTGCAGAAAAAGCGCAAGCAGCTCTTTAAACAATAGCGGTCGGCGCGGGCCGAACTCAGCTGCCGAAAACGCGCTGCAGCAGGGTGCGCGGCTGAATCGGCTTGTATTTCTCGATCTCGGCAGGGGTCAGAATCCAGGCCGTGTGCAGACCCTGGGTCTGTGGCTCGATCACGTAGCCCACCAGCATCTTCTGGCCTGCATAGTTGCTGGCAAACACAATGCTGCGCTCGCGGCTGAACAGGCGAAAGCCCGGCGTGGTGCGGATCGCCGTGCCGTTGATGGCCACTTCGGGGAAGTTGGTCACCGTCAGCTCGCCGAACTGGGCCGTCGGCGGGAAGTTGCGCGTCTCGTCCGAGGGCAGGCCCTGGGCCAGGGCCGGCAGGGCGGCGCCGGCGACGGCTGCCAGCAGCGCGCAGGCCGCGCAGCGGCGGCTGATGAGGTCGGTGGTGCAGCGGTTCATGGTGTATATCCAGGGGCTGATCGTGGGGCGGTCAGAGCTGGAGTCATGGCCGCAATGCCGTGATTCTAGAGGCTGGCGCTTGGCAGCAGGGCTTGCTCAGGCTTTGCCGCCCGCGGCATAGAGCACGGCCCGCGGCGGGCGGCACAGTCCCCAGAAGCGCAGGCCGGTCAGTTCCGCCATGCGCACGCCCATGTCCGTGGGTGCCGAAATCGTGGCCAGGGCGGCGATGCCGACCTTGGCGCATTTGCGCACCAGCTCATGGCTGCCGCGGCTTGACAGCAGTACAAAGCCGGGCTCGCCGAGGCGGCCCGTGCGCGACAGCCGGCCGACCAGCTTGTCCAGCGCATTGTGGCGGCCCACGTCTTCCAGCACGTCCGTGATGTCGCCCGCCAGCGTAGCCCAGCCTGCGGCATGGATGGCGCCGGCCTCGGCATTCAGGATCTGGTGCGGGGCCAGGGCGCCGATCGCCTTGAGCACGGTGGCGGCGTCGACCTGCTCCAGCCAGTCCTGGGGCGGCAGGGCCTCAAACGACAGATCCAGCGCCGCAAAGCTCTCCACTCCGCAGACGCCGCAGCCCGTGCGGCCCGTCATGCTGCGGCGCCTGTCCTTGAGTCGCGCAAAGCAGCGCGAGGCGATGTCGAGCTGCACTTCCATGCCGTCCATGCCTTCGGGCAGGCCGGCCGCGGCGGCAGATATGGCGCGGGCTTCGATGCCGTAGCAGTCTGCAGCGCTGTCGATGATGCCTTCGGTCAGCGCAAAGCCGAGGGCAAAGTCCTCCACATCGGTGGGTGAGCCCATCATCACCGCATGCGAGATGCCGTTGAAGACCAGTGCGATCGGCACCTCGGCCGCCAGCACACGTTCCTGCCGCTCCTGCTGCCCGGCGTTGAAGAAGCGCACGGCACGGGTGTGCAGCGGTGCGATCGGCTGGGCCGGGATGGGGCAGGAGGACTCGGTCATGGGCTGATGATAGTCAGCAGGCGCATCCCTTGCCGGCAAGGGGCGGATGCGCTGCGCTCAGTCCAGCAGCGCCATGCCCTTGATCTGGGCAAACACCGGCATGCCGGTCTGCAGCTGCAAGGCCCGGGCCGAGTGCTGGGTGATTCTGGCCAGCAGCCGCGTGCCGCCCGCCTGCAGCGAGACCATGACCTGGCCCGGCCCGTCCTCGCGCAGGTCCAGCACCTGCACCGGCAGGATATTGAGAATGCTGCTGCCTTCGGGCCTGAGCAGACTGAGGCTGACATCGCGCGCCTGCACGCGCAGCGGCACCGTGCTGCCGGGCTCGCGCGGGCGGGCCATGACGAGTTGCAGCCGGCCTCCGTCAAAGACCAGGGTGCTCAGATGATCGGCGGCGTCATGGTCATGCACCGTGGCATGCACCACGCTGGAGGCCACGTCGCCATGGGCCAGTGGCAGATCGAGGCTGGACAGCAGCTCGGTGACGGAGCCCTGCGCCAGCACCTTGCCCGCACCGAGCAGCACCATGTGCTGGGCCAGGCGTGCGACCTCGTCCATGGAGTGGCTGACGTAGATGACGGGAATCTGCAGATGACGCTGCAGCTGCTCCAGATAGGGCAGGACTTCGGCCTTGCGCTGGGCGTCGAGCGCAGCCAGCGGTTCGTCCATGAGCAGCACTTCGGGGCTGGTGGCCAGCGCTCTTGCAATCGCCACGCGCTGGCGCTCGCCGCCCGAGAGCGTGGCGGGCATGCGCTCCATCAGATGGGCAATGCCCAGAAGTTCGACGGCTCTTTCCCTGGAGACCTTGCGGCGTTCCTGCGGCGTGCGCCTGAGACCGTAATCGATATTGCGCTGCACCGACAGATGCGGGAACAGGCTGGCCTCCTGGAACACATAGCCGAGCGCGCGCTGGTGCGTGGGCAGCCATTGCCGGCCGGCATCGTCCTGCCATACGGTCTGATTGACGGTGACGCGGCCTTGCGCGCGCTCCAGTCCGGCCAGGCTGCGCAGGCAGGTGGTCTTGCCGCAGCCCGAGTGGCCGAACAATGCCGTCACCCCGTGGCCGGGAAGCTGCAGATCCACATCGAGTGCAAAGTCCGGCCGGGTCAGCTTGAGCTGGGCAGTGATGAAGTGGGCAGCGGTCATGCGCGGCGCTCCGCTTTGGGTTGCAACCAGTTCAGGGCCAGCAGCACGATGAAGGAGAACACCACCATGCCGGCTGCCAGCAGATGGGCGTGGCCGTATTCCATGGCTTCCACATGGTCGTAAATCTGTACCGAGACCACGCGCGTGACGCCGGGGATATTGCCGCCCAGCATCAGCACCACGCCGAACTCGCCCACGGTGTGGGCAAAGGTCAGCACGGCAGCGGTGATGAAGCCGGGCCGCGCCAGCGGCAGGGCCACGGTCAGAAAGCGGTCCAGCGGACTGGCGCCCAGGCTGGCCGCCGCCTCCATGGGGCGCGGTCCCAGGGCTTCGAACGCGCGCTGCAGAGGTTGCACGGTGAATGGCATGGAGTAGATCAGCGAGCCCACCACCAGGCCGGCAAAGGTGAACGGCAGATTGCCCAGGCCCATGGCCTGCGTGAGCTTGCCTATGGGCCCGTTGGGGCCCATGGTGACCAGCAGATAGAACCCGATGACGGTGGGCGGCAGCACCAGCGGCAGCGCCACGACTGCACCAATCGGGCCGCGCCAGCGCGAACGGGTATGGGCCAGCCACCAGGCCAGCGGCGTGCACAGCAGCATGAGCAGCACGGTGGTCACGCCCGCAAGCTTGAGCGTGAGCCAGATGGCTGCGTAGTCTTCGGCATTCAGTTGCATGGAATCAAAAACAGGACTTGCGCAAACAAGGGGGCGCAACGGACATTTCCATCGACCCAACGCCCTGACCGACCCGAATTTGCGCAGTCGTAAAAAAAGACCCCTGGAGCGCCCAGCTTAGCCGAGCAGCGCCAAGGGTAGAGCGGAACAGTTTGCGCTAAATCGGCTCTAGGTGGGTCAGCGTCAGAAGCTATAGCCGTAGGAGCGGATGATGTCGTGTGCCTTGGGGCTGCGCAGGTACTTCATCAAAGCCGTGGCGGCCTCGTTGTCCTTGGCGCCGTTGAGCACGATGGCGTCCTGGCGGATGGGTTCATGCATGTTGCCGGGCACCTGCCATGCCGAACCTTCGCGGATCTTGCCATTCTCCATGACCTGGGACAGGGCCACGAAACCCAGTTGCGCATTGCCGGTGGCTGCGAACTGATAGGTCTGGGCAATGTTCTCGCCCATCACCACCTTGGGCTGCACCTGTGCGCTCAGGCCGAGCTTGTTCAGCACTTCCATGGCCGCCGTGCCATAAGGCGCCAGCTTGGGGTTGGCGATCGCGATGTGCTTGTAGTCGCCGGTCTTGAGCACTTCGCCCTTGTCGTCCACATAACCGGCCTTGGGGCTCCACAGCACCAGTGTGCCGATGGCATAGGTAAAGCGCGAATCGGCCACGCCCTTGCCTTCCTTGGCCAGCTTCTCGGGCGTGGTGTCGTCGGCGGCCAGCAGAATGCCGAACGGCGCGCCGTTGTTGATCTGGGCGTAGAACTTGCCGGTGGCGCCAAAAGACAGCTCGGCCTTGTGGCCGGTGTCCTTTTCGAACTCGGTTGCAATCTTCTTCATGGGCGCGGTGAAGTTGGCCGCCACGGCGACCGTCACTTCGGCCGCCTGTGCCTGCGCCGACCACAGGCCCAGCACGGCCGAACTGGTCATGGTCGCGATCACGGCCGCAGAGCGAGCCAGCTGAAAGGAGAAACCGGTGGGGCGGGCAGTGATCTGAGTCATTGAGATTTCGCTATTCATTGTTGGAATAGCGAGTGTAGCGTGAATGAACAACTGAGGTCGAGCGAGGAAATTGGCTGTCAGGGCATGATGGCGGTCTATGTCTGACACAGAAAATCTCGAACAAGAACAACTGGATATGCCCGGCGACGAGGCCAGCCAGGGTGGCGCGCTATCGTCCGATTCGGTCTCCCAGGCGCTGGGCTACGACATGGCCGATCGCCGCATCGCCATCCTGCGTGGCATTGCGCACAGTGGCTCGATCTCCCAGGCCGCACGGGATGTGGGCGTGAGCTACAAGGCGGCCTGGCAGGCCATCGATACCCTGACCAATCTGGCCGGCGTGCCGCTGGTCGAGCGCAGCGTGGGCGGCGCCGGTGGCGGTGGTGCGCAGATCACGCCGGCGGGCGAGGAGCTGCTGCATGCTGCCGAGGCCATGATGCGCCTGCGCAGCGAATTGCTGCAGCGCATGCAGGCCGGCACGCCCGGTGGTGGCCAGCCCAATCTGGGCCTGATGACCAGCATGCGCAATCAGTGGCCCTGCAGCGTGCTCAAGGTCGAGTCCATAGGCGGGCAGATCCGTGTCTGGCTGCGGGCCGCAAGCGATGCGGGCTCGGACTGGACGATTGCCGCGCGCATCACGCCCGAAAGCTATGAGCTGCTGGGTCTGGCACCCGGCGTGCAGGTGCTGGCGCTGTGCAAGGCCACGGCGGTCAAGGTCTGGCTGGGGCAGGAGCGGCCCGCAGCGGCCTCGCAGCCCATCAATATCTGGCCGGCCGTGGTGCAGCGCGCGACCTATGGCGCAGCCACGGTGACCGAAGAAAGCCTGGCCAGCGACGAGGCCATCTGCCGCCTGGGCTGGGGCGCGCAGATCGTGGGCTTTGCGCCGGCCATGAGCGGGCTGGTGGCCAATGACCATGTCTGGCTGGAGGTGGCCGAGTCTGCGGTGGTGGTGGCGGTGGCATCCCACTGAACACGACTTGTGTCCCGTCGGGCCGGCTCTGGTGTCCGCCGATGGGCATGCCTCTTGTGCATGCAGGTCTGTGCAAGAGGGGTAAAAAAGGCCGCCGGTCCTTGCGGACGGGCGGCCCAAAGGGAGTGTTCGGGCAACCGGACTCCCGCATTGAGTCGAAATTCTCTAGTCCACCTTCAACCCGATTTCCTTGATCAGCGGAGCGAAGCGAGCGCGCTCCTTGGCGTGATGGTCCACGAAATCCTGGCGGCTCATGCGAGGCTCGGGCGTCGAGCCCAGGCCTTGCAGCACCTCGATCACGTTCTTCTGCTCCAGGGCCTTGAGCACGGCGGCGCGCACGGCCTCCACCACGGGTGCCGGAGTGCCGGTGGGAGCGTAGATGCCGAACAGCGTGTCGGCATCAAAGCCGGGCAGGCCGCTTTCGGCCAGCGTGGGGACCTTGGGGTACAGAGGAGAGCGCTGCGGGCTGCCGATGGCCAGCAGCTTGAGCTTGCCGGCCTCCACCTGCTTGAGGCCGGGACCCGGATCGAACCAGTACTGCAACTGGCCGCTGAGCACATCGGTCAGGGCCGGGCCGGCACCCTTGTAGGGGATATGGCTGGCATCGACCCTGGCTGCGCGCTTGAACATCTCGCCGGCCAGATGGGGCGAGCTGCCGGGGCCGGGCGAGCCATAGGAGAGCTTGCCGGGGTTGGCCTGCAGGTGCTTGATGAAGTCCTGCACATTGCTCACGGGCAGGCTGGGATTGGTTTCCAGAAACACATGAACGCGTGCCACGGCGGCCACGGGGATCAGGTCTTTTTCGGGATTGAAGGGCAGCTTGCTGTAGATCAGCGGATTGATGCTGATGCCGCCGCCGCTGCTCAGCAGCAGCGTGTAGCCATCCTTGGCCGAGCGCACGGTTTCGCCGATGCCGATATTGCCGTTGGCCCCAGGCTTGTTGTCCACCACCACGGATTGGCCGAGCACCTGGCTCATGGTGGGGGAAATCGCGCGTCCCATCACATCGGCGGCACCGCCGGGGGCGAAGTTCACGATCAGGCGGATGGGGCGATCCGGCCATTTGTCGGAGGCCGAGGCGGTGGTGGCAAAGGCGCCGCAGAGCAGGGCTGGAAGAGCAGCCAGGCCCAGACGGCGCAGGCGATTGATGACAGGCTTTGAGGCCATGGTTTTTTGTCTCCTGTTTGGGTTCTGTTTGTGAGTGTTGCCATGCCCGCTGGGGGCATGGCGAGAAAGCCGTCTTCGCCCCCAGAGAAGGCAAGGCGCAAAGCGGCTCGGGAAAGCGGTCAGGCCACCTCGACTTCCACCACGATGGGGCGTGGATGGGCAATGGCCTGCTCGAGCACCTGAGCCAGTTCGGCGGCGTTCTCGACATGCACACCGTCGCAGCCATGACCCCTGGCCATGGCCACAAAGTCGATATCGGGCAGTTCCGTGCCTTCGACCTTTTCGCCGTCGCGGTAGCCAAACACCTTGGAGAAATCCTGCAGTGCCGCATAGCGGCGGTTCTTGAGGATCACAAAGGTGATGGGCAGGCGCAGATTGGCGGCACTCCACAGGGCCTGAATCGCATACATCGCCGAGCCGTCGCCGATGACGGCGATCACCTTTTTTTCGGGCTTGGCCATGGCCACGCCGACCGCGGCGGGCATGCTGTGGCCCAGGCCGCCGCTGCACATGGTGAAGAAGGTCTCACTGTGGAAGATGGGCAGATGGGTCTGAATCGTGGGGCGCGAACTGGGGGCTTCCTCCACGATGATGCTTTGCGGATCACGCACGCTGGCCAGAGTGTGAATGGCATAGGCCACCGACATGCGTTCGCCGGCCGCAGGGGCTGCGGGAGTGGCCGGTGCGGGCTTGCGCGCCGGGGCGGGGCGCTCGGCGATGCGGGGGCGCTCGAGCAACTCCTGCACGCCCAGGCGGATATTGCCCACGGCCGCCGTGCCCACGGGGGCCCAGGCAGCAATGGCGGGATCGTCAATCAGTTGAAACAGCTCGGAGCCAACGGGGATGAAGGGGCCCGCGCCTTCGACGTGATAGGTGAAGGCGGCTGCGCCCAGCGCAAAAATCTTGTCGTGGCTGCCCAGCAGCTCCACGATGCGCTCGCGCATGGCAGGCAGAAAGCCGGCGAACAGGGGGTGATCCTCGGGGAAGCTGCAGCGCCCGCTCATGGGGGCCACGAAAACGCGGGCCTGATGGCGCTCGGCCAGCGCCACGACCGCATCCCAGGCCTGGCCGCGATCCACGGCAGCACCGACCACAAAGGCCGGGGAGCGGGACGCATCCAGCGCCTCGCCGATGGCGCTCAGCGTCTGCGGATTGGGGCGGGTCTCGAAGCCCACATGGCGCAGCGTGACAGGCTCGCAGGGCTTGTCCCAGTCGTCCGCGGGAATCGAGACGAACACTGGGCCGCGCGGCTCCTGCATGGCGATGTAGTAGGCACGGGCCAGTGCCTGGGGCACGTCCTCGGCGCGGGCCGGCTCGCAACTCCATTTCACATAGGGCTTGGGTAGCTCGGCGGCATCGCGCGAGTGCAGAAACGGGTCGAACTGCAGCAGCGAGCGCGCCTGCTGGCCGGCCGTGATGATCATGGGCGTGCGGTTCTTGAAGGCCGTGAAGATATTGGCCATGGCGTGGCCGACACCGGCGGCGGAGTGCAGATTCACAAAGCTGGCATTGCGCGTGGCCTGGGCATAGCCATCGGCCATGCCCACGACCACGGCCTCCTGCAGGCCCAGCTCATAGGAGAAATCCTCGGGGTAGTCGCGAAACAGCGGCAGCTCTGTCGAGCCGGGGTTGCCAAAGATGCGGGTCATGCCCAGCTCGCGCAGCATGGCGATGACGGCGTGGCGAACGGTGTAGCTATCGGACGGGGTGGCGACTTGAGGCGTGACTTGCACAGTAGGTTTCCTTGATCTGGCCGCTCTTCGTGGGGTGGAGCGCTTCAGGCCTATCTTGCATGGCGGCATAATTTCCAGCAATTGAATAAAGCATCTAAGAGATATTCGTTTTATGGATATATCGGGCCTGGACCTCAATCTGCTGCGTGTTTTCGATGCGGTGTTTCGCCATGGCAGCGTCAGCCGTGCTTCGCAGGAGCTGGGCCTGTCCCAGCCCGCCGCCAGCCAGGCGGTGACGCGGCTGCGCCAGTTGCTGGGCGACCCGCTGTTCGAGCGCATGCATGGCGGCGTGCGCCCCACGCCGCGTGCCGAGCGGCTGGCGCAGGCGGTGAGGACGGCGCTGGCAACCTTGGAAGTGGCTCTGGCGGAGGCGCACACCTTCGACCCCTTGCAGGCGAATCAGTGCTTTCGCATTCACCTCAGCGATATCGGCGAAGCGCGCTTCCTGCCGCCGCTGATGCAGGCCCTGCGCGGGCGGGCACCCCATGTGCAGCTGGAAACCCTGCCCATGCCCATGGGCGAGATTGCCGATGCGCTGGACCGCGGCTCGCTGGATATCGCGATAGGCTTTCTGCCCGGTGTGACGGGCACGCAGCAGAAGGTGCTGCTGTCCGACCACTACGCGCTATTGCTGCGCCGGGGACATCCGGTGCTCAGGGGCCTGAAGTCCCAGAAGCTGGATGCCGAGCATTTGCGCGGTCTCGACTATGTGGCCGTGCGCTCGCACTCCGAGACACTGCGCATTCTGCGCAAGCTCGAGCTGCAGGATCAGGTGCGCCTGTCGGCGGCCCACTTCATGGCCGTGCCCTCCATCGTGCAGCAGACGGATCTGGCCGTCATCATGCCTGCCGAGATTGCCGAAACCTTTGAGGCACAGGGCGGCTATGTGGTGCTGCAGGCCGATCTGCCCGAGAGTGCCTTCGATGTGTCGCTGCACTGGAGCTGGCGCTTTGCCCGGGAGCCCGCAAACCAATGGCTGCGGGAGCTGGTCAGCGAAGTGTTCCGGCAGCGCAGATAGAGTGCCCGGCTCATCAGAAGCCCCCGCGCTTATTCTCGCGCTGGACATTCCGAGGGAGCCGCTTGTGGCCTGGGGACGTCCCGTCAGTCATGAAAAAAGCGCCAGGCTTTTCAGGCTCTGGCGCTTTGCAGGATTGCGATGGCAGCGATTCTTACTGAAGTTCCTTGCCCTTGAGCTCAGGAATCAGAAACACCGTGGCCAGCATGTCCAGCACATAGATGGCGGCCAGCAGCGCAATCGCCACCTGGAAGGAGTAGGCCATGGCCAGCGCACCGATGACGACCGGGCCCAGGCCGCCGACGGCGCGGCCGATGTTGAACAGCACGTTCTGTGCCGTGGCGCGGGCTTCGGTGGGATAGGCTTCGCTGATGACGGCACCATAGCCGCCCATCATGCCGTTGACACACAGGCCCATGATGGCTCCCACCCACAGCATGGCCGTGGCATCGGTGAGCTGGGAATAGGCCAGCACCGAGATCACGGAACCGACCTGGAAGATCAGGAAAGTGGGCTTGCGGCCGATGCGGTCGGCCAGCTGGCCGAAGACCCAGATACCCAGCGACATGCCGATGATGGTGACGGCCGTCCACACCGACGACTTGGTCAGGCTGAAGCCCATCTGCTTGGACAGAAAGCTGGGCATCCAGATCATGATGCCGTAGTAGCCGAAGTTCTGCACCGAGGTCAGCACGATCACGCCCAGGCTGATCTTGCGCGTGGCCTTGTCCTTCATCAGCAGCTTCAGGCATTGCATGGCCGAGGGCTGCTCCTTCTTGCTGCGCGCCACGAACACTTCGGGCTCATGCAGCTTGTTGCGGATGACCCAGGCCACGACAGCGGGAATCACGCCGACCAGAAACATGCCGCGCCAGCCGATGGAAGGAAGCAGCAGCGGGGTCAGCATGGCTGCGCCCAGCACGCCCAGCTGCCAGCCCAGTGCCACATAGGACGAGACGCGTGCGCGATGGCGTGCGGGCCAGGCTTCGGCGGCCAGGGCCATGCCGATGCCGAACTCTCCCCCCAGGCCGATGCCGGCAATGGTGCGGTAGATCAGCAGGTCCCAATAGCCTTGTGCGAAAGCACACAGGCCGGTAAAGACGGCAAACAGCACAATCGTCCAGGTCAGCACACGGATGCGACCGTACTTGTCGCTGAGCATGCCGAAGACGATGCCGCCGAAGACGGCGCCGATCAAGGTCCAGGTCACGAGAGAGCCAGCCTGGCCGGGCGTGAGGTTCAGGTCCTTGGAGATGGCCGAGAGCATGAAGCCCAGAATCAGCAGGTCAAAGCCGTCCATGGCGTAGCCGACGGCCGAGCCCATGAGTGCTTTCCAGCTGTATCCGTTGACTTCTGTTGGAGCGGCGGGCGCGGCTATGCCTGCCACGGCGCCTGTGGTTTGTGTGGTCACGGGAGAGTCCTTGAGCGAAGACGGACTTCGGGTGCCTGCAGGCCGGCTTTTGCAGAAAAAAGCAGGCCTTCGCTGGGCGCAAGACCAGCGCGCGGGCACGCAGCGTGCGTGCGGCATCCTTGAGGTGCAACGGGCACGAAAAAGTCCTTGAAGGGGAGTTTGAGCGGCTGGAGCATGGCGGCGCGATCTGCGCTGATTTCTGCAGGGCAGAAAGGGCAGTGCGGCGCCATGTCGCCTCTGTAAAAAGCGAAAAGCCCCAGCTGCGTGAGCAACTGGGGCCTGGATTTGGTGGTCGTAGCGGGACTCGAACCTGCGACATCAGCATTATGAATGCTGCGCTCTAACCAACTGAGCTATACGACCGACAGCCCGCAATTGTATAGGAAGAAATGGCCTTGGCAGCCAAGCTGGGAATTTTTGTGCGCAGACCGCAGAGAGCGTTGCGGCAAAGAAAAAACCGCAGTGCTTTTGCAAGCACTGCGGTTCCTGTCTGGTGGTCGTAGCGGGACTCGAACCTGCGACATCAGCATTATGAATGCTGCGCTCTAACCAACTGAGCTATACGACCGAAGACAGCGATTATATGCAAAAAATGGCTGCTTCAATCGGTTCTCTGAAATTTCTTGCGAAAAATCTGCGGATTACTGGTGGGTGAAGTTGGCGGGGCGCTTGTTCACGAAGGCGTCCATGCCTTCCTTCTGGTCCTGGGTGGCAAACAGGGCGTGGAACAGGCGGCGCTCAAACATCACGCCGTCGGACAGTCCGCTTTCGAAGGCGCGGTTCACGGACTCCTTGGCTGCCATCACGGCCAGCTGGGAGAAGCCGCTGATGATGATGGCGGCGCCCAGTGTCTCTTCCATGAGCTTGTCAAAAGGCACGACGCGGCTGACCAGGCCGGCACGCTCAGCTTCCGTGGCGTCCATCATGCGGGCCGTCAGTGCCATGTCCATGGCCTTGGCCTTGCCCACGGCACGCGGCAGGCGCTGCGTGCCTCCGGCGCCGGGAATCACGCCCAGCTTGATTTCGGGCTGGCCGAACTTGGCATTGTCGGCGGCGATGATGAAGTCGCACATCATTGCCAACTCGCAGCCACCGCCCAGGGCAAAGCCGCTGACGGCGGCAATCACGGGCTTGCGGATGCTGCGAATGGTTTCCCAGTTGCGCGTGATGTAGTCGCCGCCATAGGCGTCGGCAAAGCTGTACTTGGCCATGGCTCCGATATCGGCACCGGCGGCAAAAGCACGTTCGCTGCCGGTGATGATCATGCAGCCAATGCTTTTGTCGGCATCGAACTTCCTGAGCGCATCGCCCAGTTCGTCCATGAGCTGGTCGTTCAGGGCATTGAGCTGCTTGGGACGGTTCAGCGTGATGATGCCGACTTTTTCCGCTTCCACGCGGACTTCGATGGTTTCGTAGGCCAAGTTTGTCTCCTGCTAAAGAATGAATCGCTGCTGCCAAGAATAACCGCTGAGTCTGGCTGCCGGCTGTCGCGCAGCAGCGCCACCTGGGGGGGCGGTTCAGGCCGCAATGCCCGTCAGCCAGCGCTCTGCGGCGGCCTTGTCGCTGATTTCAAGCCCCAGATTGCTGATGGGGCTGGCGCTATCTGCATCCTCGCTGGCGGCTTTGGCGAGCAGGCCGTCCAGGTTCAGCGTCAGCTGCAGAATCTGCTGGTCGCGTGTCACCCAGGCGGTGAGCTGATCGGCTCCGGCCGCGTAAAGCAACACATCGTCGAGCTTGCTGATGCGCCAGCGCTGGCCATTGACGTCAACGGCCAGCCACTCGTCTGCGGCCATCATGCCGGCCTGTTCGGCCGCACCGCCGCGCAGCACGGTCTTGATCTGCACGCTGTGGTTTTCCTGCACCCGCAGACCCAGCTTCTGGGCCAGTTGTGCAGGCTCGGCCTTGCTTTTGATTCCATGCGTGGCCAGCAGCTCGCGCAGTGGCAGCTCGCCGGTGGAGTGCACCCAGGTCTGCAGCTGTCCGGCAATGTCGGGGTTGCCCACTTCGCTGACCACGGCCAGCACATCGGCTTCGCTGATGGGGCCGCCCGCGCTTTGACGCCACAGGCCGCGCATCACATCGTCCAGGCTGCTCGTGCCATTGGCGCGCAGGGCCAAGTCCAGGCACAGAGCGACCAGCGAGCCCTTGGTGTAGTAGCTGACCGTGTGATTGGCGGTGTTCTCGTCCTGGCGGTAATACTTGACCCAGGCATCGAAGCTGGCCTCGGCCACGGATTGCACCAGGCGGCCCGGTGTCTGCAGCACCTGGTTGATGGTGCGCGTGACGAGCTTGAGGTACTGGCTGTTGTCCAGCAGTCCGGCACGGCGCAGGAACAGATCGTCGTAGTAGCTGGTAAAGCCTTCGAAGAACCACAGCAGCTCGGTGTAGTTCTCCTGCTCGTAGTCGTAGCGGGCCAGTTCGGCCGGGCGCAGGCGCTTGACGTTCCAGGTGTGGAAGTACTCGTGGCTGATCAGGCCCAGCAAGGTGTTATAGCCTTCGCCAGCCTTGGCCTCGCCCTTGCGCGGCAGATCGCGGCGGCCGCAGATCAGCGCCGTGCTGTTGCAGTGCTCGAGGCCGCCATAGTTGTCATCCACCACATTGAGCATGAAGACATAGCGGTCCATGGGCGGCTGGCTGCCGTCGGCATGCCAGAAGGCGATCTCGGCTTCGCAGATCTTTTTCGTATCGGCCAGCAGGCGCTCGCCATCAAAGCTGGGCGCGGCACCGGCGACGACAAATTCATGGGGCACGCCGCCGGCCTCAAAGCTGCCGCGCCAGAACCGGCCCATTTCGACGGGGCAGTCCACCAGCTCGTCATAGTGGGCGGCCTGGTAGAGGCCGAAGCCGTTGGCGTCGACCTGTGCCGGCTTCAGGCCGGTGGCCGCCTGCCAGTCCTCGGTGGCGGGGCTGCCAAGCAGCTCCAGCGCATGGGGGTGCTCTTCCTGCCCATGCACGCGCAGGCACAGGCTGGTGCCGTTGAAAAAACCGCGGCGGCGATCCAGCCAGGCCGTGCGCACCGAGGTGTCATAGGCGCAAACTTGATAGCTGACAACGCACGCTGCATCTGCATTGCAGACAATTTTCCACTGATTTTTGCTGAGTTGCAGAACGGCCACGGGCTGGTCGTTCTGCACGGCTCTCAAGCCTTGCAGGTTCTTGGAGAACTCGCGCACCAGATAGCTGCCAGGAATCCACACCGGCAGCGACAGCAACTGCTGCGCGGCGGGCCGGGCGATATGCAGCTGCACATCGAAAAGATGGGCGTCCACCGCGTTGGCCTGCACGACGAAGCGGATGTCGGGGCGAATGCCGGATGTGTTGGGGACAGAGGTCATGGCAGCTCCAGAAATGCGGGCCGGAGCATGCGAACCTAGCGCAGCGCGCCTGAAACTGCATCAGGTGCGCGCTGCTCCGGCAAAGAGACAGAGATTACTTGGCGGCGGCCAGGTGCTTTTCGACCTCGGCTGCCGAGATGGCGCCGGGCACACGCACATTGTTGGAGAAGATCACGGTGGGGGTGCCGGTGATCTTGTACTTGCGGCCGAAAGCCAGATTGCGCTGGATGGCGGCAGGGTCGCACTGGGCGGCAGCCGCATTCTTGCTGTTCAGCATCTGATCCTGCCAGGCCTTGGCCTGATCCTTGGCGCACCAGATATTGCGCGACTTCTCGGCCGAGTCCGGGCTCAGGATGGGGTAGAGGAAGAGGTAGATGGTGACGTTGTCCACGCTCTGCAGGTCTTTTTCGAAGCGCTTGCAGTAGCCACAGTTCGGGTCTTCAAACACGGCCATCTTGCGCTCGCCCTTGCCATGCACGATGGTGATGGCGTCCTTGATGGGCAGCTGTTTGAAGTCCACGGCCGTGAGCTGGGTCATGCGGTCTTCGGTCAGGTTGCGGCGCGCCTTGGTGTCGATCAGCTCGCCCTGAATCAGATAGTTGCCCTTGGCATCGGTGTAGAAGATGTCCGTGCCCACGCGTACCTCGTACAGGCCGCTCATGGGGGTGGAGCGCACCTCGTCGATTTTCTCGAGCTGGGGAATGCGCTCGGTCAGCGTCTTCTTGAGGTTGGCGTCCTGGGCGTGCACGCTCAGGCCGAAGGTCAGGCTGGCGGTGGCCAGCAGGAAGGCAACAAGTTTCATGGATGGTGTCTTGGCTGCAGCAGGCTGCAGCGTGAAAGGATAGAAGTCGGCTGCCATCCACGGTACATGGATGGCAGGTCTGTTGCTTGGAGTGCGGGTCGCGCCAAGGGTTCCCCGAGCAGTTTCTCAGAGCAGGCCCATGGCCTGCCTGGCCATCCAGGACTTGAGCGGACCGCTGCGCTCGAAGCCCTTCATGCCCCAGTTGCGCAGCATCTGCACCGGCACTTCGGGGCGGGCAAACAGCTGCTGCAGCCCGTCCATGGCCAGACCCATGGGGGCCAGGGCCGCCTTGCGCTCGCGCTCGTACTGGCGCAGCAGCTTCAGATCGGCGGGGCTGCGCCAGTAGTCGCGCTCCTGCAGGACGCGCGCCAGCGCCTGCACATCGCCCAGGCCCAGGTTCAGACCCTGGCCGGCCAGCGGATGGACGTTATGGGCGGCGTCTCCTGCCAGCACCCAGCTTTGCTGGCTGTTCCTGTCCAGCGGTCCGCACCAGCGGTCGGCCACGGCCTGCTGCAGGGGCCAGGTGGCACGCTCGGCCACCAGCTCCAGCTGGCCCAGTGCATCCTGGCTGATGGACTGCAGGCGGGTGGTGAAGCTCTCTTCGTCGCTTGCCAGCCAGTCGGGCACCAGCGAGTGTTCCAGCGACCAGACCACGGCCACTTCATGACCCTCGGCCCCGCCCAAAGGCAGAAAGGCCAGAATCCCTTCGGGTGTGAACCACTGGCGTGCAATGCCTCCATGGGGCAGCTCGCAGCGCAGGCGTGTGGCAATTGCGTGCTGGGAATAGGGAGTGACGGAGAACTCCACGCCGAATTCGCTGCGTGAGCTGCTGTGACGGCCTTCGCAGACGGCGGTGAGGGCGGCCTCCACGGGTTCCGCGACGATTTCCACCTGAGGCTGATAGCGCACGGCCTCGGCCAGGCGCTGCTCCAGCGCAGGCACGTCGACGATCCAGGCCAGGGCCTGCACGTCCTGGGAAGCTGCATTGAACTGAACCTGGCCGTCGAGATCGCCAAACACCTGCATGCCGAGCACGGGCGTCGCATCCTGCTCGTCGGGCCAGCAGCGCAGCGATTGCAGCACGGTCCTGGAGCTGGCATTGAGCGCATAGGCACGCACATCCCTGTGCTGCGGGGATCGAGGCTGCGGAGGCACCACCAGCGCGACACGCAGACGCTCACGCGCCAGCAACAGAGCCAAGGTCCGGCCCGCAATGCCGGCTCCACGAATACATACATCAAAGGTTTGCGCCATGTCCGGCATTGTAGGAGGCGCGGACAGGGCCTGCGCTCAGAGCGGAAACCTCAGGCCGGTTGACCGCCGGTTGCGGGCGACTATGTTGTTGATAGCGGCCTGCGGATGTCAGGCAAGGGATTGGCCGCAAAATGATGAAGAATCCGTAATCGAAGGAGATGTGATGACCGACTCCAGCTATGACGTGCAGGGCAGGATTGCCGAGCTGTGGATCTACCCTGTCAAATCCTGTGCCGGCATTGCCCTGTCCAGGGCCAGGCTTTCGCGCCATGGCCTGCAATGGGACAGGCACTGGATGGTGGTGGATGCGAATGGAGTTTTTTTGACCCAGCGCAGTCATCCGCGCATGGCACTGATCCGCCCCGAGATTACGGATGCGTATTTGCTGCTGCATTTTCCGGGCATGGACAGCCTGCAGATTCCCTTGGAGCTGCAGGGCGGCCAATGCCGCGTTCGGGTCTGGAAGGACACGGTCGATGCCTGGGATCTCGGTGCATGGGCGCAGCACGCGCGCAGCTGGCTGAGCCAGGTGCTGGCCGAGGATTGCCGCCTGGTGCGCTTCGATGCTTCCCGGCCGCGCCGGGCCAGCGAGCGCTGGGTGGGCGATGGCGATGCCCCGGTGCACTTTGCCGATGGCTACCCCTTGCTGCTGCTCAGCCAGTCGGCCGTGGACGATCTCAACCAGCGACTCACGCTGGCCGGCGAAGCCGCCGTCGATGCGCGGCGCTTTCGTCCGAATATCGTGATTGCCGATATAGAAGCCCACGATGAAGACCGCGTGGAGCAGCTGGATCTGCAGGAGCTGCCCGGCCTGAGCCTGAAACCCTGCAAGCCCTGTACGCGCTGCCCGATTCCCGATGTGGACCCCGATACCGCCGTGCCCGGGACTGCTGTGGGAGATTCAATTTCCGGTTACCGTCAGGACCCGCGTGTGGATGGTGCTATTACTTTCGGCATGAATGCGATGGTGCTGGGCCTGTCCGATGCCGCCGGTTCAGGGGCTGAACTGGCTGTGGGTCAGCAGCTGGCGGGCCATCTGCGCTTTGATTGAGGGTGGCGCAGGTCTTTGTCTTTCAAGGACTTGGGGCATCCCTGTAATAGGGATGCCGCCGAAGCAGTGTCCAATAGGGTCATTGGCAGCAGCAACGAGGGGAGGGTAGCATGGCTGAATTCAAGTCTGGCGATTTCGTGGTTCTCACCGGCGGCAGCGCCTTTGCCGGAAAGATCGCCCGTCTGACGTTTCGTACGCCTGACGGCGACTTCCGCCTGCCGGACGGCCATGGTCATATAGGCTGCGAGGCTGGAGACTGGGTGCTGGAGTTTGCCCAGAAGGTGCCGGCCCTGATGCGCGGCTGCCAGACCCCCTGCATGACCAAGTATCTGTGCCGCTCGCAGTCCCAGTTCCGAAGGCTGCAAGAGACCGCAGGGCTGGAGCAGCTGTTTGGCCCCATGCGTACTTGCTCGCCGGCGGTGAGCGCAAGCTGATTCGGCATTTTCTCTCTCAAGCCTGCCTTGCGGCGGGCTTTTTGCTTGGCAGCTGCAAGGGCGGTGCAATCTACCGCACAAGAGCAGAGATTGCCGGGTCATTACAATCATGGGCTTTCCGTGGCCAAACCGGGACGAAACTCTGGACGGACAGAGTGCCCAGGGGTCACGCTTCAGAAGAACCAGATTCGCGCCGATGCGGATCGGGCACTTCCGCCACATGGGTGTGGTGCTCGATAGTGCATTGATACATAAGGAAATTCCATGAGCCTCAAATGCGGCATCGTGGGCCTGCCCAACGTGGGCAAGTCCACTCTTTTCAACGCGCTGACCAAGGCCGGCATCGCCGCCGAGAACTATCCCTTCTGCACGATCGAGCCCAATACCGGCGTCGTGGAAGTGCCGGATCCGCGTCTGGATCAGCTCTCCGAGATCGTCAAGCCCGAGCGCGTTGTTCCTGCCATTGTGGAGTTTGTGGACATCGCCGGTCTGGTGGCTGGCGCCTCCAAGGGCGAAGGTCTGGGCAACCAGTTCCTGGCCCACATCCGCGAGACCGACGCCATTGTCAACGTGGTGCGCTGCTTCGAAGATCCCAACGTGATCCACGTGGCAGGCAAGGTGGACCCGATTGCCGACATCGAAGTCATCCAGACCGAGCTGTGCCTGGCCGACCTGGCCACGGTGGAAAAGGCGCTGAACCGCTACAGCAAGGCCGCCAAGTCCGGCAACGACAAGGAAGCCGCCAAGCTGGTTGCGCTGCTGACGCCCATTCAGGCGGCGCTGAATGAAGGCAAGCCGGCTCGCGTGGTGGCCGTGTCCAAGGAAGACGCGCCCCTGCTCAAGCCTTTCTGCCTGATCACCGCCAAGCCCGCCATGTTCGTGGGCAATGTCTCCGAAGACGGCTTTGAGAACAATCCTCTGCTGGATCGCCTCAAGGAATACGCCGAAGCCCAGGGCGCACCCGTGGTCGCCATCTGCGCCAAGATCGAGGCCGAAATGGCCGAGATGGAAGATGAAGACCGCGATATGTTCCTGCAGGAACTGGGCCTGGAAGAACCGGGTCTGAACCGCCTGATCCGTGCCGGCTTCAAGCTGCTGGGCCTGCAGACCTATTTCACCGCCGGTGAAAAGGAAGTGCGTGCCTGGACCGTGCGCGTCGGCGCCACGGCCCCCCAGGCTGCGGGCGTGATCCATGGCGACTTCGAGCGCGGCTTCATCCGTGCCCAGACCATTGCCTTTGAAGACTACATCGCTTTCAAGGGCGAGCAGGGTGCCAAGGATGCCGGCAAGATGCGCGCCGAAGGCAAGGAATACATCGTCAAGGACGGCGATGTGATGAACTTCCTGTTCAACGTCTAACTTCAGACTGTTGTCTCATGCGGTCGCATGAGGTATCGAAAGCCCCGTAAATCAAAGGTTTACGGGGCTTTTTCATTTCCTGTTTGTCTCACGGTGCCTCGTGTTGTCTCGAATGAAAGTGGGTACGATGATGGGTACGCTCACCGCGTACCCATCAGAAAAGTGGGTACGAGGATTTGTAGAGAGAGAAACCATGTTGAATGACACGCAATGCCGTACAGCTAAGCCTAAAGATCGACCTTACAAGCTCAGTGATGACAAGGGGTTGTACTTGGAGGTGAAGCCGAACGGTACCAAGGCTTGGCGCTATCGCTTCAAGCTTGAAAAGGATGGGAAGCTCAAAGAAAGCGTGTTTGCGATTGGTGATTACGGGAGTGCTCCGGCGGGAGAGGCTGTCGAAGCTGCGCAAGCAAGGCGTGCTGGTGGGCGTTTCACGCTTGCTGAAGCTCGCGAGGAACGGCTCAAGGCACGTGGTTTGGTCAAGCAAGGCATCAACCCTGCCCATCAGCGACAGGCTGACAAGATTAAGCGAGTGCAGCAAAGTGCAATCACCTTTGAGGCCGTTGCTCGCGAATGGCTGACCATGAAAGACTGGGAGGACACGACCAAGAAGCGCCGCCTCGACATGCTGCAGCGTGTGGTGTTTCCCAAAATTGGAGTGCTTCCTGTAAAGCAAGTCACATCGGCGCATGTGCTCGATGTTCTGCAAACGGCCCACAAACAGAACGGCCCTTCTGTTGCTGCTGAGGCGCGGCGAACTATGGGTGGGGTCTTTGAACTGGCAATCGCGACGCTGCGCGCGGATATTGATCCGGTGCATCCTGTACGTAAGGCCCTTCCTGCCAACAAAACTCAGCACAAGCGGCCTTTGACTGCAGAAGAAATTGGGCAACTTTTGCGTGACCTAACCAGCCATGGTGGTCGCTACGAGACTATTGGGGCTTTTCGATTGATGTGGTGGACTTTGTGCCGCCCCAGTGAATCGGTGGAGGCTAAGTGGTCGGAGTTCGATCTCGATAAGGCACTATGGAAAATTAGTGCCGAGCGGATGAAAAAGCGTAAGGAGCATGTGATCCCACTGCCGACACAGGCAGTTGAAATGCTGCGTGCCCAAAATGGTTTGACTGGGCACTATGAGCATGTTTTCCCTGGAAGAGATGATCGAAGCAAGCCTATGAGTGTGGCATCTTTTCGGCAAATGCTCCATGTATTAGGGTGGGCAGGGAAATTTAGCCCGCATGCCACGAGAACCACGGGTAGTACACGTCTAAATGAAATGGGCTACCACCCAGATTGGATAGAGCGTCAACTTGCACATATTGAACCTAACTCAGTACGACGCACATATAACCATGCGGATTACCTGTCGGATCGAGCGAAGATGATGCAGAAGTGGGCAAATATGTTGAAGGATTTGGAGAGTGGTGCGGAACCTAAATTCTAGAAATTTGACTAATCGGCGTCATATGGGGTTGAACTGTGAAGGCTAATTCCAGATGTAGATATGTATAAGAGAAAAATGGCGCAAATGCGCCATTTTTTTGGATCTGTTTTCTACTCTTTGAGACTTCTGATTTTATCCGGTGATGTGATTTTTCTGCGTTCTTCGTCATTTTTGTGAGATTGCTGATGGAGAAAAGCATCCCTTTTGCTCTTTATAATTGGCATATTACCTTTGGAATAGCATTTTACAAAATCACCTATAGCTTTTTTGAAACTGCTGATGGTTAAGGTGATCTTGTATTTTTCTACTAATTCTCTATATAGTTCTTCCCGTTTGTTGTTATATTCGCATTTCCCACTGGGGCCGGTTCTTGGTCGTAAGTCTTTAATATAAGATCGCTCAATTTCTTTTTCTATAACTGTTTTTAACTCAGTATATTTGTATTTCCCAATTCCTCGGAAAGGATCTTTTTGTTTTTTACCTTTAGGATTTATTTCTAAAAGTTTAGCCTTGATGATTTTCCATTTTTCTTCAGGAATTGCCTTGCTTTTGTCTTTGAATGCGCCTCTGGATATAAATGCATCTAAAGAATAGCTAGAGTCATTGGAGTTATTGTTTTTTTGCTTTGCTATAAGAACATATTCTCTGCCCTGATTATCCTTCCATTCACAGTAGTTCTCGATGAGGTTGTCTATATCCTCTTGATAGTGCGTGCTTAAATGTATTCCAACTCGCATCCAAAATGCAATGGATAATTTATTGCCCGTTGTGTGGCTTGGTATGGAATCACTTAAATAATCAGTTATTTTGGAAATCCTAGATACCTGACCGAAAGAGATATTGATCTCTTTATCTCGATTGAGATGTTTTTCGGTTGCTTTTAAATCTTGATTTTTGATTAGCCATTCAAGATATTCTTGAGTTTTCGTCGAACGATCTAGAGAAAGCAATACTGTGATGAATTCACTATAGGTCCATTCACTAGCTATAGAAGTATTTATTTTCATAGTATTTGCTAAATATTTAATAACCACAAATGGCTCTGGCGGATAGGAGCCGTGCTGGACACCGCGCACCGCACACCGCACACCGCACACCGCACACCCAGTTTTGCATAGGTGCAAAGTACGCATCCTACCTCACACCTCACACCTCACACCTCACATAGTATCGAGAGGCACGACACCTCATAGGAGAAGGCGTGAGTGGTCTCAAAAACCTCACACCTCACTCAAGGAAACTAGCAATAGCGCCGATTTTTTGAGGTTGCAGAGCGATTTTTTGAAATCTGTAAAGGGTTAGGGCTAGAGCTTCTGTATGTCGCAGATTGCTCGTAGCAGCTGGAGAAATTTCATGGCAAAAAGCCAACTTCCTACCTCTGCACAGCCCGCTCAAAACGATGCCCTTGTCGATGCGAAGGGCCCTCGTATTGACCCCGCATTGTTCGCCTTCGATAGCTTGCCGGATCTCGCTTTTGTGCGCTTGCATACCGTGCAGGCACTGTTTGCGTGCTCACGCGCAACCGTTTGGCGTCGCGTCAAGACTGCAGAAATTCCAGCCCCTGTGAAACTCTCAGAGCGCATAACGGTTTGGCAAGTTGGAGCATTGCGCAAGCGCCTTAAAGAGATGAGTGGAGCCTAATTCGCTGCCTGACTTTTGCATGCGAAAAACTGTAAAAGTCTGCTGCTGAAAAGTTGCATAAATGTCAGATTTATGGCTGATGAATCGGACGAAGCAGCAATTTCAAGCCATGAAGAATAAAAGAAAAGCTGCAGAAATAGTGGTTTAAATGCTGTATCGATAGAGGCGCTAGATCAATGTAGCGGCTGGCTTATTGAGCTAGTAATGATGTAAATATCGTATAGCTATCAAACACCAGTGAAAAACAATTTACGAAGAGAATAGAAATGTGTGACTCGTTTGATTTAATGTTTAATCTTGACCAACTAATTCCAGTTGAGGAAGCTAGTGAACAGTTTGAATTTGAGTGCAAAGTCTCACTGAAAACAGGTCAAGTCAATTATGCAGATATGCTTACACTGAAGTCGCCGATTACGGGTGCTGGCTTCAAGATGATGCCTTGCTTGGATAAGGAAAAGAAATTCCTTGTAGGTTTTCGGGTAAGTATGAATGTGCCAGCATGCGTTATTGGGAATAACGCTTTTGTGCACGTTCTTCCATATGAAGCTGCCAAAATTGCAATGCTGCTTTTGAAGCATTACCTCAAGAACATCGGTGTTAGTCGCAAGAGTCTGACGCTTATCAGCCTGAGTAATGCGGTTATTAGGTTCGTAGACTTTACCTACTTGCTGAAGTGCCTTGATATAGATGATGCAGTGCTTAAGCGTAATGAGTTAGAGGATAGAATCAATGCCCTCTATCATTATTTGTCCACATCATATAGGCAGCATGTGGGTGAAGATGCAGGTCGAACTGTATACTTGAAAATTCGTAACCATCCTTATGTTCGTGCATATGTTAAATATAAGGATATTAAAGAAAAGAAGAAATATGGTTGTGAAGTTGATGTTGATTATTTAGATAGAGCTACGAAAGAGAAAATCTATGAATTGAGCCAACGTGGGCTCCGCATTGAACTGTGCGTCAATGGTGCTTATTTGGAAAAGCTTGAGCCTGGCATGAGCCGCGTTACGGCTTGGAAAGATAAGGCGAAAGCAGATGATGTGATTGGCAAGGTGTTTGAGCATTTTCGTTCTATGCTGCGCTTTGGCGATAACCTTCGCCATAATAAACACCGTCCCAATGACTTGGCTAAGTTTGATCAAAAGACTCAGGATTTTCTAAAGCTCTATTACGTTGGTGCGGAAGGTTCATATGTTGAAGGTCTAACAAAGAGTCAGCGCTATGAACTGAAAAAGAAGATTCTGAAGGTTGCGCGGATCGATCCTACTATTCCGTGGGGAAAGCACAAGCAACTAAAAGCCTGGAAGTGGTGTGTTCAGCCTTCAATGCCGAAAATTTCAAAGAAGTATCCTGACCTATTGCCACATGTATTTAATATGGAGAATATGCCGATTTTTTATGAAAAAATTATACAAGCAGAGGTAAATAAGTTTAATGTCAAAAATAATGGTGGTACTTCAGATATATCAGACTTGATGGGTGATGCCCATGTAGATGAGAAAGAGAAGACAATTAAATCGAAGCCTTATCGTGGTTTTGGAAGTTTGAATATTCCAAATATTTCAAATTTGACTGACGATTGATAGGCGAATTATTTGACTTTGATGGCATGTGACCTGGCGGTTGCATGCCATTTTTTGTTTTGCAGCTTGTCGTTACTTGCTTGACGCAATACATGTCGCAATCCAAGTATTGCGTCATTTGCATTTGGAGGCTCCCAATAGTTCATGGTGCTGAGGGTGTCTGGGTAGTTGGACAAGAGGATTCGGTGCTGTACGAGTACGGTTGCATCGCCCCTGGTGTCGCGGGCCGAGGTTGCTTGAGTCAGGGCACATTCGTGCGCAGGCTGTGCTTGTCTCTGCGCACAACTTCCTTGGCAGACTCAAGACTCTGTTTGCGGTTGCTTCAGCAGGGGCAGTGCACAGGGCTCTTCTGGGGCTTTTCAATCAATGAGATAGCTGCGGAATGCACGCAACCACCGTAGGTTCAGGCGCAAATGCCGGTACCATTCCAAGAGAATGAACTGCTCCCTCCAAAAAATATGAATGCGGTCGAAATCGAGTCAGCCGTATCGGATCTCGCTGCCCAACCCTTTAACGCTGCTGAATTTCCCTACGCCTTCTTAGCGGCCTTTGGCAACAAGGAAACGACGCTAAGAAAGCTTCGCGCGGGCAACAACAACGCCTCGGATGTGCCTGGTGGGGTTCTCCTGCGCAACAACATTCACATTGCGGTGTGCGATGCGGGCACCGTGGGCAACATGCTCCACACTCTGCGAGACAGCCCAGCCACAACCAAGGCAAAAGCCAAGTTCATCCTGGCGACCGACGGTCAGACGCTAGAAGCCGAGGAGTTGATCAGCGGCGAGACTATCGCCTGTGCCTTTGAGGACTTCCCGAATCATTTTGGATTCCTACTGCCGTTGGCAGGTATCTCCACGATTAAGGAGATTAAAGACAACCCTATCGACGTTCGAGCCACAGGGCGTCTGAACAAGCTCTACGTCGAACTGCTGCGTGAGAACCCAGACTGGGCCAAGGAAGAACGTCGCAGCGACATGAATCACTTCATGGCACGGCTGGTGTTTTGCTTTTTCGCCGAAGACACGGACATCTTCAACGGCAAGGGCCTGTTCACCCAGACGGTTGACCAGATGAGCGCGAGCGATGGAAGCAACACCCATGAGGTGCTTTGTCAAATCTTCCGCGCCATGAACATCAAGGTGTCTGAGCGTGCTGACGCCGATCCGCGCCTGCCAAATTGGGCCAACGGTTTTCCTTATGTGAACGGAGGGCTGTTTTCCGGTAGCACCGAGGTGCCGCGATTCACACGTATGGCTCGCACTTACCTGATGCATGCTGGTGCATTGAGTTGGCGGGAAATCAACCCCGACATCTTCGGCAGCATGATTCAAGCGGTGGCTGATGATGATGAGCGTGGTGCCTTAGGCATGCACTACACCAGTGTGCCCAACATCTTGAAGGTGCTTAACCCGCTGTTCTTGGACGACCTGCGAGCCGCGTTGGCTGATGCTGGCGACAACGAACGAAAGCTGCTTAACCTTCGCAAGCGCATGGCCCGCATCCGGGTGTTTGACCCGGCTTGCGGATCGGGGAACTTCTTGGTTATCGCGTACAAGCAGATGCGCGAGATAGAAGCCGAGATCAACCGCCGCAGAGATGAGCTGCACTTGCGAAGCGAGATTCCGCTGACCAATTTTCGAGGCATCGAGCTGCGTGACTTCCCCGCTGAGATTGCACGGCTGGCGCTCATCATTGCGGAGTTCCAGTGTGACGTGCTCTATCGCGGTCAGAAGGATGCTCTGGCCGAGTTCCTGCCGCTGGATGCTCAGAACTGGATCGTCTGTGGGAATGCATTGCAATTGGATTGGTTGGGCGTTTGTCCCGCCACAGGGTTGGATACAAAGCTCGTAGCCGATGACCTGTTTGAGGCCCCGCTTGATCAAGCGCAGATTGACTTCGAGAATGAAGGCGGTGAAACATACATCTGTGGGAACCCTCCTTACAAAGGGAGTAAATGGCAATCCGAAGGTCAAAAAGCCGACCTGGCGAATGCTTGGATCAAGCACCCAAGGCTTGCAAAGACAACTGACTTTGTCACTGGGTGGTTTGCCCGTTTTTTTGACTACCTAGACAAAGTGCCTGACGCTGTAGCCGCGTTCGTGGCAACAAATAGCGTAGTTCAGGGTCAGCAGGCGATTGATGTGTGGCCAGTGGCATTCGCGCGCGACTGCGAGATACGTTTCGCGCATACGTCCTTCAAATGGGCCAATTTAGCTAGTAATAACGCAGGGGTCACGGTCGTTGTAATTGGCCTCGGCAAGAAGTCGTCAAGACCAAAAAGGCTGTTCCAAGATGAACTGGTCAAGCAATGCTCAGCCATTGGCCCATATCTTGTTCCGGATAGCCTGGCGTACGTACAGAAAGCAACTGCACCAATTGGCGAACAATCGACCATGCTGTTCGGCAACATGCCTCGCGATGGCGGGAACTTGTTTCTCGACGGCGACTTAGCACTCAGGATAGGGAGTGAAGATCCAATAGCTCGCGCATTCCTTCGACGGTTTTACGGCTCTGACGAGCTTATCAATGGCAGATTGCGCTACTGCCTCTGGATTGAAGAAGGTGAGGTTGAGAAAGCTCGCAAAAGTGCATTCGTTGCGGATCGGCTCATTCGAGTAGCTGAAAACCGTCGCGAGTCCGACGCTGAGTCCACTCGGCAGTTTGCAGATCGCCCTTACCGATTCGTTCAAATTGCGGGCGTTGCCAGAAAAAACCAAATACTCGTTCCAGGCGTGAGCTCCGAGAATAGGCCATATCTGCCGTGTGACTACTTGACTAAGGAGGCCATTGTCTCCAATAAGTGTTTTGCACTTTACGATGCGCCACTCTGGAATTTGGCGGTGATCGCCTCTCGTCTGCATTGGGTCTGGATTGGCACTGTGTGCGTGCGGATGCGTACCGACTTTTCATACTCCAATACCCTTGGCTGGAACACCTTCCCAGTCCCACTGCTTACCGAACAGAACAAGGCTGACCTAACTCGTTGCGCTGATGACATCCTGCTAGCCCGTGAATCCCACTTCCCCGCCACCATCGCCGATTTGTATGACCCGGAAACCATGCCGGACAACCTGCGTCATGCCCATGAGCGCAATGACGAGGTGTTGGAGCGTATCTACATCGGTCGCCGATTCAAGAACGACACAGAGCGGTTGGAAAAAATGTTCGAGCTGTACACCAAGATGACTGCCGCAGACAAGGCCAAGCCTGCTGCCAAGGCAACCAGAGGGAGGAAGAAAACCGTATGAGCGATCAAGCAAGCAACCCGACTAATGCGTATACCGTGCCATCGGTGTCCATCAACACGGCACGTACTGGCGCGTCGAGCAAGGCCAATGAACTGGGCATGCGTGCCATGCAAGAGCGCGCCTACGCCAAGCGCGGTGAGCAATACCTGTTGATCAAGTCTCCCCCTGCATCCGGCAAGTCCCGTGCCCTGATGTTTATTGCGCTGGACAAGCTGAATAACCAGGGCTTGCAACAGGCCATCGTGGTGGTGCCCGAGCGCTCTATTGGTGGCAGTTTTGCTGATGAGCAACTGACGCAATTTGGTTTTTATTGGGACTGGAAGGTCGCACCTCAGTGGAATTTGTGTAATGCCCCTGGCGGAGATGAGCCACGTGCGGCCAAGTCCAAGGTGGCGGCTGTCCGTGAATTCCTAGCCAGCGATGACAAGGTGCTGGTCTGTACCCACGCCACGTTCCGCTTTGCCGTGGAGGAATTGGGTATCACTGCTTTTGATAACCGCCTGATCGCGGTTGATGAATTTCACCACGTGTCCAGCAACCCAGACAACAAGCTGGGCAGCCAATTGGGTGCCTTCATTGCCCGTGACAAGGTTCACTTGGTGGCGATGACGGGTTCGTACTTCCGAGGGGACAGCGAGGCCGTTTTGGGCCCTGCAGACGAAGCCAGGTTCGAGACGGTGACCTACACCTACTACGAGCAGCTCAACGGCTACCAGTGGCTTAAATCGCTGGACATCGGCTACTTCTTCTATACCGGGGCTTACGTAGATGCGGTCAATAAGGTGCTCGACCCTTCGCTCAAAACCATTGTTCACATCCCCAACGTGAATGCGCGTGAGAGCTTGAAAGACAAGCAGCGCGAGGTGGACGAGATCATGCATGGTCTGGGCACGTGGAAGGGCGTGGACCCCGACACCGGCTTCCATTTGGTCGAGTCCCCACAAGGCCGCATCTTGAAGGTGGCTGACCTTGTTGACGACAGTGATCCGGCAAAGCGCTCTCGCGTGCTGTCGGCACTGAAAGACCCAGCCCATAAAAACGACCGTGACCATGTGGATGTGATCATCGCGCTGGGCATGGCCAAAGAAGGCTTTGACTGGATCTGGTGTGAGCATGCGCTGACCATTGGCTACCGCAGCAGCTTGACAGAAATCGTGCAGATCATTGGCCGTGCAACCCGTGATGCTAAGGGCAAAGAGCGGTCTCGGTTCACCAATCTGATTGCAGAGCCTACCGCTGACCAGTCAGCAGTGGCCGAGGCTGTGAACGACATGCTCAAAGCCATCTCTGCCAGCTTGTTGATGGAGCAGGTTCTGGCCCCCCGCTACGAATTCACACCAAAGAACGCTGGCCCTCAGGAAGGCTTCGATTATGGTGAAGAGGGCTACAAAGAGGGTGGGCACAACATCGGGGTGAACAAGGACACTGGCCAGATTCACCTGGAGATTGCCGGCCTGACCAAACCTGAAACACACGAAGCGACTCGAATCTGCAAGGAAGACTTGAACGAGGTAGTCACAAGCTTTCTGCAAGACAAGACTGCGCTCGAACGTGGGCTGTTCGACAAGGAAAACACGCTGCCCGAGGAATTGACGCAACTGCGCATGGGAAAGATCGTGCGTGAGCGCTACCCAGAGCTGAGCGATGCGGACCAAGAGGCGATCCGCCAGCATGCTATTGCCGCGATGAACATCACCCAGCAAGCGAAGTTGGCTTTGGCTCAGGCAGACGCCAATGGTGGTGGTAGCCAAGGTAGTACCGCATTGATTGACGGTGTGCGTAAGTTTGTCAATGTGAAGGACTTAGACATCGATCTGATTGACCGCATCAACCCATTTGATGCCGCCTACGCAGTGCTTGCCAAGGCCATGGATGAGAAGTCGCTGCGGCAGGTACAGGCTGCCATTGCCGCCAAGAAGGTAAGCCTAACTGAGGAAGAGGCGCGCGACCTTTCCAAGCGAGCTTTGCAGTTCAAGAACGAACGTGGCCGCTTGCCGGACATCAACTCTGCCGATGCTTGGGAAAAGCGCATGGCCGAGGGCGTGGCGGCTTTTGCACGCTATCGTGCATTGGCTAAATCTGCCCAGGCACAAGGAGCTTTGAGCAATGGCTGATATGGATGATGACGATCTGCTGGATGCGCTGGGTGTAGAGGTTACCCCGCTCAAAACTTCCAGCCGTACCCCGCGCGAAGAGCGCATCGTTGCTGGCTTTGAAGACATTCTGCGTTTTCATCAAACTCATGGTCGAGCACCTCAGCATGGTGAAGAACGCGATATTTTTGAGCGGCTTTACGCTGTTCGTTTAGATCAACTACGCAAGTTGCCAGAGGCCCATGCATTGTTGGCAGAGCTCGATATACCCAAGCTGCTAGAAGGCAATCAGGTTCCGGCCGTGGATATTGATGCGCTTGACGAGGATGCATTGCTTGCTGAGTTGGGTATTGCCGAGGAGATGGCAGAGACCGGTGATATCACTGTGCTACGGCATGTCCGGTCCAGTGTGGAAAAACGTGCAGCTGAGGAAGTGGCTGAGCGTAATGCCTGCGAAGACTTTGAGCGATTCCGCCCGTTGTTTGAACAGGTTGAACAGGACCTGAAGTCGGGTGTGAGGAAAACGCTTCGTTTCGGACGTGATGCCAGCGTGGCCGATGGCAACTACTTCATTTTGGGTGGTCAACTTGCCTATGTGGCAGAGGTCGGTGAGACGATCAAGGCACCGAATGGCGACAATGATGCGCGTCTGAGAGTCATTTATGCCAACGGTACTGAAAGCAACCTGCTGCTCCGTTCTTTGCAACGTGCGCTCTATAAAGACGATACAGGTCGGCGGCTGACCGACCCCGATATGGGCCCGTTGTTCAGTGGCGAAGTAGAGCCAGAAGACATTGAGACGGGCACCATTTACGTTCTGCGCAGCAAGTCAGAGCATCCGTTTGTGGCTCAACATCGCGAGTTGATTCACAAAATCGGGGTGACAGGGGGCAAGGTTGAGACTCGGATTGCGGGTTCTGAAAACCAAGCAACATACTTATTGGCTGGCGTGGAAATTGTCGCAACCTACAAGCTTCACAACGTCAACAGAGTGAAGCTGGAAGCACTGTTTCACCGCGTGTTTGGTGCTGCGCAACTAGACCTCACCCTGGAAGACCGTTTTGGCAAGCCGGTGAAGCCGCGTGAATGGTTTCTTGTGCCTTTGCATGTGATTGATGAGGTTGTGCTGCGGATCGTGGATGGAACGCTCACCGATGTGGTGTACGACGTTCAATCAGCCCGCCTAGTTACGACTCAGTAAATCATTTTTCACAATGCAGCCATGCATGGGCTATATATGCCCTACATGGCGTAAACGTATCTGCTACGTGTCTTGGGGAGGCTGGTCAGCAAGAAGCGTTTGAATCCTCAGGCGAACTTCTTCATCAGCCTTTCCGTACTTGAACAACAGTTCAGCAATTTCATCGTCAGTGTCGGCGTAGAAAAACGCCACAGGCACCTTCAGCACCTGAGCCAACTTGCGCACAGTCAGCAAGTCTGGCTTGTGGATGCCAAGCTCATAGCGATTGATGCGCGTGCTCGCCACGAACGCATCGATTCCCGCCTCAATTCCCAGCATCTTTTGCGACAGCCCCGCAGCTAGGCGGGCCTGTTTGAGCCTCGCGCCCCATTGTTCATCCGCGTCGGACATCTCGCACCTTCAAAAGGCTACGAGATTCGTAGTTATGCTTTATTCTCGATACTACGAGTTACGTAGCATTGCTGAGGCAAGAAGCAACTGCCCAGCCCAATAAAAGGACAAAGCATGGTAATGAGAGAGGGAACGCGCTGGCTCACAGTGCTGGGCGTGTTGGGGTTTGCTGTGGGCGCTTGGGTGCAGTCTGCCGGTGCTCGTGAAGGTACTCAACTGGCATCAAGGGTGCATGACTACTATGCGGAATGCCACAACCCTGACACGGAACTGTGCTCCGTTAAAAGCCCTGAGCCATCGCTGTACATGTACACGGTGCTCACTCCCGACATTCCCTTTGATGACCTAGGGGCGCACTGGGTGGTGGATTTGCGCAAGTTCCAACCCGCGAAGAGCGCCGTGAAAGTGCTACGTGTAGCATCCAACGCTGGAGACGTACATGCAATTCATCTGAAGCTGATTTATGACAAAACTGCGTTGGCACATGCCGCACGCAAGCCAGTACCAGTCGCCGCTTCAACGCCGCCTCCTGCAGTGCCACAGCCCGCATTACCCACGTCAGCCACAACGGTTGCGAACACTGCATCACGCTCCGGTTCGGCACCGACAGCACGTGGTGAAAGATCGTCAGAGCCAGCTGCAACTAGCAGCTTAGCGCGGACAGGACAAGCAGGGCCATCTAATCCATCATCTTCGGCATCGCCCACTAGGACTGAGGGAACATCCGTTGAACAACTTGGTGTGAAAAAGACCGGCCCCAAAGCAACTGCTACTTCAACTTCTGAAGCCTCTCCAGCTGTGCAGCTTCCATGCCTGGATGGCATCTGCTTGGGCGCATCCATCCAGACTTTGAACGCGCCTTTTGAGCCGGTGATGACTTTGAGTGAGCAATTGCGCTCCGGCCTCACCGCAAATAGCAAGCTGCCTCCCCATGCCGAAGATAGCTTCAAGCGCATGGAAGCTTTTTACCGCAAGGGTGACAAAGACGGGCTTGAGAAGGAGGTGGCGACCTGGTCTAGCCCTGGCTATGAGCGCGACCAATTGCGTAGAAACCTCTTCCATCTGGTGCAGGCATACGAACTAGCGGAACAAGCATTGGGAGGGAAGCGCAATGCAGATACCGCAGACCTTGCCATGTACTTTGTACCCCAGCCTGAGAATCGTAAAAATGGCCTTCACCAAACAGTGAACATCAAGACTTATCCCATGTCGTTCGCGACAGGCAAAAGCCTGTACTTTGACCAGGGCTTGCCCAAGTTGATGGCTAAAACCAAGCCCGTGTTTTGCGGCGTATTCCACCTCGAAGGCCATTACAAGAGTAAATCCGGCTACTCAACAACGGTCGCGGTGCAGACCGATAGCGACGGTGACTTCAAAGTCAGCACGATGGAGCGTCTGTTTACGAACGTTTCACACGACAGCTTGCAGCAACTGCATAAAGAGCTGGAACAGCGCTACGCATCGCCCGTCAACGCCAACATCGCTTGGCTGATACAGGACACATCAAAAGTACAGTTGGTTTTCATGCATCCAATCATGAACCCCAAGGCGGGCGCGGGGCACGATGAGGCAAGCAAGCTTTTTCAGGCCCTGTGGCAGCAAGGTTGGATGGACTTTAAAGGCAAGAATGTCGGCTGGCCTGTAGCCATGAAGACCATTGCCAACCACAACAAGAACAGCATTGCCGCTTGCAAGCCGAAAGCGCTGCCGATGGATTAACAGAGGAGATGGCCCGCTCGCCACGCATTCCTTCCGAAGGAATGCGTGGCATTGCGTTCCATGACCGGGCTGGGTGACTATGCAGTGAAAACAGCAAAGCTGGCTCAGTAGCAAATTCTGCAGGATGCCAGTGCAGCAATGCTGGCACAGGCGCATTCGGTCGTAGCCGCACAAAAACTGGTATTACTCAACGATAGGTAGGCGGTAGCTCCCGCTGCAGCCGAGGTCTGACCTCGGGTTTGAGAGCTTATTTGCCGCAGTAATTAGCTCTATCGGGTACAGGGGCTCAACTTCAGCTTCGGTGCAATAGAAGGACATGCTCAAGCGACACACGCTGTCGCTATCGACTCCTAAAGTTTGAGCTCCCTTCAGTTTTTTTGCATTGGAAGAGCCTTCATGCGAGTTAGCGATACTGTGATACGAAACCTCTACGGACGAGTAAAAGTCTTGCATGCGCGTGAGAGCGAACTGGATCTTCGTCTGTCCCAAGAGATATCAACAGCACTTGCGCACTTCGGCCCCAGTATCCTGGCACTTGATGGCGCAGACCCTCTGGATGGGGATTTCATTACTTTGTACCACCAGTTAGCACTGCGTCGCATTGCTCAGTTTAAGCAAATAATTTCAGAACGTACTTCCTATTTGAATGGCTCCAAGGCTTTACGAGACACGTTGCACCTAGTGGGTGTACACACCGCATTGCAATGCGATTTGGGAGGTGCGCTTGATCACGAACACGCTTGCACAAAAGAGGCGTTGGTGCAGCAGATCAGTATGGCTTTACTCCATTTGAAGGTTTGCAGCAACTCGCTGCAACATCAGCTGGTAGTGCTGATTAGCACCCTAGAGACATGGATGAATGCCAAAGCATTAAGTGCTAATCAGAGAGTGAGTCGCAACTCACATGATTCACGTAAGTCAACTTGGTCTGTGGCAGGACTGGGTGCGACACAACCTGTCTTAAAAACAACTTATAGTTACATTCATTGAATTACTTCTCAGCTCTTGAATGCCTGCTTCAACTCTGGCTAGCTCAGCATCAAAAGGCGAAAAACTGGCACAGCGCTTGTCTCAAATTCTTGCTCGCCTGCATCAAGGTGATGCGGTTGACAAGCACCAGCTTGCCCAAGACTTTCAAGTGGATGTGCGTACCATTGAACGCGACCTTGGCGAGCGCTTGTGCGGGATCGTTGAGCGAAGTGCTGATGGTCAGTGGCAACTGACGCGCACAGCGAGAAGCAGTATTCCAGCCAAGCACCTGCATGGCTATGCACGTATGTCGGGGACGGAGCACTTGTTTCCGGATAACAGCTTGCGCTACCTGTTGGAACAACTTCATACCCCGGAACAGCAGCGCACAACGCATGTGCAGGCAATTGCACATGAAGACTTGCGGCCGCGTACGCAAGATTTTTTGCAACTCCAAACTGCCATCGAGCAAAAACATATATGCAGTTTTAGTTATAAGGGCAAAGCACGCAATGTGCAGCCCTACAAGCTAATCCACAAAAATGGCGTGTGGTACTTGGCAGCGGAAGAAGGTTCAAAGCTGAAAAATTTCAGCGTTGGCTTGATCGAAAACTTGCTGGTAGATCAAAGCAGTCTCTTTTTACCTAAACGCAGCCACAAGGAATACATCGAGGCCAAGGATGACGTTTGGTTTACTGAAGGCACCACAGAAGTCCTGCTTCGTGTGGCTCCTGAAGCAGCGCATTACTTTATTCGTCGTCCATTATTGCCCCAACAGCATCAACGGCAAGATAGTGACGGTTCCTTGCTAGTCACCACGCATATCAATCACATCGACCAACTGCTGCCGGTGGTGCGGTATTGGCTACCAAATGTGCGAATCATTCAGCCTGTTGAGTGGCATCAGGAGCTTTTGGTTGGCTTGCGGGGCGCACTCAGTCGCTGGGAATTATGAATACCCAATCAGCCTCACCCAAAAGCATCGCTATGCCACATCAGCCTCTTCGGATCAAGGCTTCGTTTTACTCGTTTAATAACCTCATATAAATACGTATGTCCAATACTCACAAGATGAGCCAGATCTATGACCAAGTGACGGCTTTTGTTGATCAGTCGCTTGGAGCAGTTCTTCAGAAAAGTGCCTCAAGGACGGGCTACGTCGATCTGGAAAGTGCGATTGCGAGTTCAAGGACACTACTCGAAAAATTCAGAGACAAGACCCATGAAGATATCCGCGAGTTGCGCGAACTCTCTGAATGGGAGACGTTCACCATTGCGTTCTATGGTGAGACAAATGCTGGCAAGTCGACCCTGATCGAGACACTTCGTATCCTCTTGGGCGACAGCGAAAAACTCGCTACGCAGCAAAAATTCCAAACCTTGGCTAAGGAGTTGCACATTGATGCTGAAAGCCTCATTGCACTTGAAAAGTCGGTCCAGCAGTTGCAGGCTCAACTTACAGAGAGTCAGCGTCATGCTGACTCGCTCGCGAAGCAGCTTTTGAATGAAGAGAACCAGCAACATGCTCACCTCACTGCGCTGATCGCAACCATCGCGAACAAGCGAAAAAACCTGAGTATTTGGCAGAAACTGGTGCACCTATTCAAAAAGCTGGATGAGGAAAAAGCACTTCCTGCACAAGAGCAGGCATTGGCGCAGCTCAAGATAAGCCAAAAGGCGAAGCTTGAATCGATCGCCTCTGAGCCACTTCGCATTCAGAGCAAACTTGACGCTTGCAAAAGCGATCTAGCCAAGGTGGAAAGCACGTTCGAGCAACTGATCCCTTTGCAGGATGGCCTCATCATCGGCAATGGACGCTCGGACTTCACACTTCAATCACATGCCTACCACTTCGCTGCTGAAGGGCAGAAATTCCAACTGGTCGACGTGCCTGGCATCGAAGGCGATGAGAAGCAGGTGATGAGCGCGATCGATGCATCCGTCAAGAAAGCCCACGCGGTGTTTTATGTGACTCGCAATGCTACCCCCCCTGGCTCTGGCAGTGATGGGCAAGAAGGCACGATCGACAAGATCAAACGCCAGCTTGGGAAGCAGACTGAAGTGTGGGCTATCTTCAATAAAAGCGCGACGAATCCACAGGTCTTGCAAGGCCAGTCACTGATAAATCAGAACGATGCTGTCGGTCTTGCGGAAATGGGCAAGTCACTGACTGCGTCGCTTGGCACCGAAACCTACAAGGGGCATCTGTGCGTAAGCGGTATGCCTGCGTTTTTGGCCTCGGCCTCATGCTTTGTTCCCAACAATCCACACGTCAGAAATCGGGAAAAATTCCTCTTGGCCATGGAGGCCGATGAAATCCTGCAACGCAGTGGCATGAACGCTTTTCTGCAGTTCCTACGTTCAGACCTTTGCCAGAACTTTAAGGCCAAGATCCTCACTGCAAATCTGAAGAAGGTTCGCAGTTGCCTGCAAGATGGCATTGTTCACCTGAACCAGGCCCGCGACAATTTCGCCAACGCAGCACAAAAGCTTGAAGCTCAGCAGAAATCTGCTGCTTCCCAAATCGATGGATTACTTGCTGGCACATCGCAAAAGCTCAAAAGTGAATGCCATGACGAGTTGAACAGCAAGAAGACTTCCATGCGCACAGCAATTTACGGCTACATCGATAACGAGCCAAGCAACGATGACTTCAAGGAGTATCTAACTGTAGAAATCGATCAGCTCAAGACGAGCATGGGAGTCGATCTGGAGGCACGCTTCGCCACAGTGTTCAAGTCCTTCACGAGTGAGGCAGAGGCCATCATTCAGAAAAATCAAAAAAACGTCAGCGAAATCCTGCACTACACGATCGATGACCCATTCTCGTCGTTGAAGCTCAGCTTCAACACTGATTTCAAGATGGACAACGGCATCAACGTGATTGCACTCATCTCGTCATTAGGCGGGGCTGCAGCTTTGGTCTGGGCATCGTTTCTTGCCTCGAATCCGGTTGGTTGGAGCACTGCCGCAGTTCTAGGTGCAGTGGGTCTCGTCTTTAGCTTTTACAAGGCCGTCCGCAGCTTCTTCAGCAGTGAATACAAAAAAGAGCAGCAGCGAAAATCCGCTGACGAGAATCTCGACAAGGTATTTGAAAAACTCACAGAAATGCTCGATAGCAACCTCGACTCAGCAAGTGCCAAGATCAACGAGGCATTGCTGGAGACTAAGACGAAGATGCGCATCCCCTATGAGCAAAGTATCAACACTAAGGTCGCCCTAGAGGACATCGCCAGCAAGATGGCCGTGCTGCGCGAAAAACTCGTCCCCAAGCAATCCACTAACGTAGCAGCTCGCACATCTACGCCTGCTACAGCCCCAGCTATCGTTTAACTTCTGGAACGAAATATATGACCAGCGCAATTCAATCGTTTGAGCAGCAGAAGCAGCAAGCACTCGGTATTCTGTCAAGCCTATCTGCTTTCGTTCAGGAAGGCTGCAAACTGGGGATTCATATTCACCCAGATCTGGTAGAGAAGCTCCAAAAATCGGTTCAGAGTGCCAGTGAAGAAAAGCTCAAGGTCGCCTTGATAGGGGGCTTCTCCGAAGGCAAGACATCAATCGCTGCAGCTTGGTTGGAAGAGCTTGACCGGCGTAGCATGAATATTAGCCAGGCAGAATCATCCAACGAGGTCCAGATTTACGAATACAAGGATCAACTGCAGATCATCGACACGCCCGGTCTATTTGGCTTCAAGGAAAAGACCAACGCAACCAGCCAAGAAATTGAGAGATATAAGGACATCACCAAGCACTATGTGAGCGAGGCTCATCTCGTGCTTTATGTGATGAACTCCGCCAACCCGGTCAAGGAGAGTCACACAGACGATCTGAAATGGTTGTTCCGCACACTTAATCTGTTGCCTCGTACGGTGTTCGTTCTTAGCCGTTTCGACGAGGTTGCAGACGTATCGGAAGACGCTGACTATCAGGATAAATTCTCAGTCAAAAAGAGTTCTGTCCTAAAGCGCCTCAACGACGTGCTTGCACTAACGCCACAGGAGCAGAGCGATCTCTCCATCGTCGCGGTCTCTGCCAATCCCTTTGATATGGGCGTGGAACACTGGCTTAGTAATCTTGCTGAGTTTCGTAACCTCTCACGCATAGGTCTTCTGCAAAGCGCGACTCAGCAGAAAATTAAGCACAATGGTGGGCTGCTCGCCCTTGCGCACGAAACCCAAAAGTCCATCATCTCCGACGTTATCACCCAACAATTGCCTGCAGCCAAAGAAGCCTATGCATTACTGGCTGATGAAGCGCAACGCCTCACGGAGATCAAGCAAAGCCAAGGACTAGAGTTACAGAAGGCTCATACCAATATTGGAAATGCGCAGGTGCGCTTGCGCGGTCGTCTTTTGCGCTACTTCGAGGATTTACAACTGCAGACGCGCAACGTCGGAATCTCCACTTTCAACGACTTCATGCACAGGGAAGTTGGTAACGAGGGTTGCCTAGTTCAGCAACGTATTCAGGAAATCTTCAGCGACGAAATTGGCGGTATCAATACCGATCTGTACCGGATTCAGATGAACGTCAACAACGAGCTGATGCACTATGACGATGTCCTGAATGCCATGAGCAAGAAAGGAGTTAAATTCCTGTCTAAGCCAGGCGTGATCACCAATGGCAGCGTGCTCGCGGTACGTGACGGCATTAATACAGCAACCAAACTGGTCGGCCTTGACATCAGCAAGTACCTCAAGTTCAAACCCTGGGGGGCCACCAAATTGGCAAATGGTCTCGGTAGCGCACTGGCAGTGGTCGGTATTGCGCTGGAGGCGTGGGACAGCTACAAGGAGCAAGAGCGCCAAGCTCAATTCGCCGAGACCATCAGAAGCATGATCTCTAACTTCCAGATGCAGTCTAAGGAGGTTATTCAACTGATCGATGCACCAGAATTTGCAGACCGCTTCTTCCCGGCTTTTACGACTCTCAAACAGCAGCTTTCTGCAATTGATGATGAGATGAACATGTTGCAAGAACGTCAGGTGCGCTTCAAGAAATGGTACGGCACCGGCACAGCCATCGACACAGAGTTTCGCGAAATCAACAGTAGCAGTGGCAGTTACCAGGAAGCTTGGGAAGAAGTGCCCGATATCGTGCTTGATACCACGCCCATTATCGAGACGGTTGCGCAGAAATCCGTTACAGCCTCACATCAGTCTGCACACGTACCAGCAAAAACTTCGCTTTGGTCTAAACTATTCTCCTGATTGAGCTAAGAGCTACCCGGGACATCAGAGTCGGCCAAGGAGGTTTTGAGTTCAAGACCTCTTTGGCTTGTGTATGGTGTTCTGCTTCGCTTCAGAGCTGCAAATAGAGAAGCAATGTGCAGTTCCGGCGACAACGTGCCGGCCAGCCACGCGTCGGTTTTGCAGCGATTTCCGTTACTCGTAGCTACACTGCGGCCTATCGGTCACAGCTCTATAGCAGCCACCCGCTTTGGCGAGTCGGGCATTGATCATCTACGATGCAGCGATCAAACAGGTGAGCAGTGCACGCGCTGATGTCGGCGTAATGCAGTCGCGCTTTGAATCGTATCGCTGAAGAAAATACGGCCGCAGCATGTGACCTTATCATGGATGCTGACTACGTAGTGGAAACAGTGCACTTGAGTCGTACGCAGATCCTTCAGCAGGCAGGCGTGGTCATGGCGGCGCAAGCTAACCAGATGCCGCAAAGCGTGCTGCAATTGCTGAAGACCTAAGTTAAGCACATGCTCTGTTTCCCATGTAGCCAAGAGAATTGGCCTGGGCTCGTCATGCTATTGAGAATAGGGCCTGTCCAATAAAACAGGCAGGGGTGCTCAGGCTGTGGCGGCTGGCACATGGGCATCAAATTCCGCCAGCTCTCTCACCCGCTGCTCGAAGGCTTCAAAGCAGTTCCAGACCTCTGCTGCCAGTTGCTTTGCCATGGTATGCGTTGCTTGATTGTCTGCCTGCAACTGGAGGAGTAGCTCGGATGCTGCCGCTCTGATTTGCAGGGCACGCCATTGTGCTGTAGGCAGAGTACGTTGGCACAGCCACCAATTCTCGGGCACTGCGTGTAGCTGCTTGCACATGATCTGCCCAAGCTCCGGCGATGAGCAAATTTGACCTCCACGGGCCTTTCTCCAGCCAACGGACACGCTGTCATTCAGAAGCTCCACCACGCAGCGATAGTTCTGAGTGAAGTGCTGTGCATGACCAATCCCAAAAATCGTTGCTGATCCGGGCTCAATCTTGGCCGCCCATGTGCGATTTTCATTGCCAAATTTCTCCAGCAGTTGTTCATTCAATGCGCTGACCACATGCTGCAGAAATTCCCTGCGAATTGCTTGCGTTTTGACCTCGATATTACGCATCAGGGCGAGTGCAGATTGCAGATGCTGCGGGTCATCGAGCAATTTCAGAATGTCGGTGTTGCTGGTATCCATGGGAAGCTCCGAAAGAGAGATGTGCAGGTGGCGGCAAAGCCGTATGTATTGGCCTACGTCGGCACCTAAAGAATGGGCTGTATCCGGTACCGCACACAGGGCCTGTTCCAGCACCTGGGCAAGATCGCGATAGGACATGCAAATCACGGACTGCCCTGCGCGCGCGGTGGCGCCATCGCGGCCATCTGGCGTGAGAAATACCAGCAAGCGTTGGCCCGACCCTGACTGTGCATGCAGCCAATCGCCATAGCGTGCGAGCTGATCCTCTTGCTCTCCTGCGCGTACCTTGTTTTCGACGGCGATCAGGGTGCCATCGCGCAGCTCCGCCACGATGTCGATGCGCCCCCACTGACCGGCATAGCGCTCAGCCACGATATGTGCACCATGGCTGGAAAGCGGCTCTGAGCAGCGGGGCTGCAGCCACTGCAACCAGGCATCCAAAAACGCCGTGCCTTGGCCATGGCGCTCCATGGGATTTAGCAAGTACGCCAGAAAGGCCGAGTGGGCGTTTTCATTCAGCGTCAGGCCAAAGAGCTGAAAGATGTTGTGGTGTGCGCTGGTCTGGCGTTGCTGTTCTTGAAACGTGCGCAACAACGGGTGCTGCAACAGCGCGCGCACGGCGATGGTATCGGTCATGGACATGGCTAGAAAACATGAAGAATGCCCTGCGTGCAGGGCGCTTGAAAGTGCTGATGCAATGCGCGCGGCGCACATTATCGAAGCAGGGTCTTGCGATTGCCCACCATCACCTCTGCGGCATAGCCGCGTTCCAGCGTGTGGTGGAAAAAGCTGATGGACACATCAAACCCTTGCAGGTGCTGAAAAATCCGCTGAGTGTCTTTGAGCAAGAAGTGCCCATGTAGGCACACCAGATAGGTATAGCTTTCGCCATATTCGATGCACAGCGCTTTCAGCAGGCGGCGCAGTGTGGATTGCTCGCAGGTTTGCAGTGCTAGCAAGCTGGTGTGATGCTCGTGTACCTCTTGTTCATTCACATCGCCAAAGCTGTCGGCATGCTCGAAAAAATTCTGCAGAAAAATTTGGCGATCAAGCGGGTAGGGGGTGTTGGTCTTCGTTGCCGACATGGGCTCTCCGTGGTTCAACCATGCGACTGCCGCATGGCGTGACCACAGAAGCCCGTGAGGCAGGCGTATTGCGTCAGCGATGTGTCATTTGGGTGACAAGAGTGAAGGTTTCATTTGAAATGGCTGCCTGCATCAGTTGCGGCTGAGTGGTCTCCTGGCCTGGATCAGTTGAATACACAGTTGGGTGTGGCCACTGAGATTTGGCAAGCCTATGACCGCTGCCGCCGATACAAGACGTTGACCTGCTATCTGGCCAGACGTCCGCTGTGGGCTTCAAACCGGAAGCTGACTGGATCGAAGTGCGCCAGACAACCTTAACGGCAGCTCTCATAAGCTGCGAACTGGCGCTATCTACCCGTTGCTGCCAGTCGCCTAGCGAAGTTGAATGACGGCGGTGCGGCGAATGCGGTCGGCCACTTCGACGTCGCCACACAAGCGCTTGCTCAGGATAGTTGAACGTCCAGCAGGGCGAGAGCGTCAGCGGCCTGTCGAAGCGCCTCGGCTCGCTCCTGCTCGAGCCGCTGCGGGTAAGGCGGGTCGATCATGTGGGTCGTGCAAAGCGGGTTGTTGCATTGACAGGGTCGGATGGCGTTCGCCTTGATGCCTTCGTCGAGCGTCATGCGCAACGTGTTGAGCTTCTTTGAGCAACTCGTGAGCCCCCCCGAGACACGCGCGTCTGGGAAGACGTGGCTTGGCGGCACGCGCGAAATGATCGCCCCCTCGCGGTCGCGCCAAATGCCGGTGTTAAGGGCCCCAATGGTGTCCGCGATGGCCTGCCTGAATGCCGGCATTGAGCTCTCGCAGTGGATCGGCGTTTGAAAAGCAGGCCGATTGAACAACCGCGCAACAAGCAAACCAGCCTCTTTCTCGGTCTCAGGATCGAGCTCCAGCATGAACTTGCGAAGCTCTGCCTCTTCGTCGGGCAACAGGTCGCCGTTGAAGAAGCGGTTAAGGACTGACGGCGCGTGAAAGCGCAGATGCTCCTCGAAATCCGAGCCAGACCACACCTGGCAAATCTTGATCTTCTTGGAGTCCGCGTGGGCTTTGCACTTGTCTTTGGTCTCGGCACTCACGTCCCCCCCGGCTATCACGATAACCTCGTGGGGCGGCGTGGCTTGCGTGCTCGTCAGTCGGTCGATGTCTTTCTTGGCTTTGGCCAGCGTGAACTTCTGCCAGTTCGCGCACGCGACCACGACAGTGGCCTCGTTGCCAAGTTCATCCTCGCAGACGCCGATGATGTCGCGCCCCTTGTCGCCGCCGGTTTGCCCGTGCCAGTTCAGCGAGCGCCATGCTCGCATGCGCATGAGCGTTGCGAAGACCATGCGCTCGAAGTCGCGGCCCGACAAATCTTTGAAGTGGATGGGATGAACCGTGCGCGTGAAGATAAGTTTGGAGCTTTTAGGCTTTAATGTCGACATGGCTTAGATTGGACCCGCTGGGCTTGTCTCACCGGTTTGCGCGCTTATAGGAGCGCTACATTGTTAATTGAATCGTCCCGATCTCCTAGGCCAGCTGAAATGAGTGGCCGGTTTGGGCCTCACAGCTGCCGTCAAACCATCGCCAGTCATAGGAATCAACCGTTGCTAAGTAGACGGCCGGCAGCTTTCTCGTTGAATGCGGACACCCGCCGTTGGCGGTAAATCTGAATACATCGATCCTGTCCTCATAGAGAGAGCTCCATCATGAAACAAACTCACAGGCCATATTTCTGCTTGCGATTCTTGAAGGCTGGTTCAGTGCCCTCAAGAATTTCAACGACCTTGGCATTGATAACTGGTGACTCAATGGCCCCTGAGATGTAGCTGAAAGTGCTCGTCGCCTTGTCGCATGCAGCATAGATTATCTGTTCGGCATCACACACCACCGCGAGGTTGGGGTTGTGGGTCACCATAATGACCTGTCGACGCTGCTTAGCCGCCTTAATGCACTTCACCAATACCCTGAAGATGGTTTGATTGTCGAGATTCTCCTCAGGCTGGTCGATGATGATCGGTGTATCGTCCTTGTCCACTAAGAGGTAGAAAACGAGCAGAAGTAGGCCACGCTCACCTGGCGAGAGCTGGCTGATCTCTTGTTGGTCGAACGTGAGTGAATACCGAGGCACGAGATAGCTCATGCTGTAGAGGTAGTCGAAGATATCCTGAGGGTCGCCGCCTCGCCGAAGCTGATCGACGATTTTTGTCTCGCGGCCTGCGCCAGACTCACGGCGGTCGAAGTGAAGCATGTCGTCAATAGTTTCGAGGAAATTAAGCGTCGAGCCCATGTCCCCGAAGTTGACTTCCTTCAATAGGCCGCGCATGAGTTGGCTGCTTTCATCCACACCAGAGAAGCTTCCACGGGATTGACGATTGATACGAGGGAAAAACTGCTCTTGGAAGTTCGACTCTTCGATGCGGACGTCGAAGTCCAACGGCAGATGCATATCCATCTGGGCGGCTGACTTGACGAACTGCTGTACGGGCTCGTACAGCCGGCGATATTCTTCTACAGTTTTTCCGATTTGCTCGTGGACTGTTTTGGCCAGTTCCACGCGGCTTGCACGCAGCTCGACAAGCTTGGCGGGAAGCGTGGCCAGCGATGCGATCTCTGCCTTGAACCATTCAATCGATTGGGCCTTGTCCTTGCTGCCCACTAGCTCTACCTTGGCACGCTCCCACTTGGCGACTTGATCCTTGAAGATGACAAACAAGCGCTGCTTTTCACCGAGCTTGCTTTTGATGTCAGCCATAGTGGCTTCAGCCACCTCGCGCCTCTTGCCGAGTCCGGTAGACTCCTGGCTGGCAAGTGCCGCGTCCACGGTCGCAATCGATTCCTTAATGGCCTTGCTAAGCGCATCTATCTGTGCGATGTCGATCTTTAACTCCACCAATTCGGACGCATTCAAATCTGCACCCGCTTCAGCCAGCATTGGGGTTAAATCGGCGATGAATTGGTCGTGCGCCTTCTTGTGGTTGGTGATGGCCTGAGCGATCCGGCTCAAGACGGCTTGCCTCTTAGCGTCAGAAGCTTTTTTGTCCCGAAGCTGCCTCTCCTCGTCGCGCAGCTTTTTGAGCTCGTCATCGAGCTCTTGAATCTTCTCGGTTGCCGCAGTCGACTCCTCCATGGCAGCATCTGACTGCGTCGGGTCCTCAACCGGCGTGGGCTTCGATCCGTCCAGAGAGGTCAACTCGGCAACCTTGGCGTCGAGTTGCTCCTGCAACGTCTGCTTGAACTCTGGAGTAAGGCGACGCTCTGTTTGCAAAATCTCAGAGTTGATCTTCGAGATTTCCTTAATCACCTGTTCGCGCGCGCTGTCAATTTCAGCAACTTTGAAATCGAGCAACTCGTCCATGGAGTTGTAGCCCAAACGGGCCTCTTCCGGGACGTGGGTGTAAATAATTTTGCGCAACTCAGTGTCAAACGTCGCCGAGCCGCCGTCGCCCAGTTCGTTGCACAGCGTCTCAAGGTAACTCTGTGGCAAATACTTGACACGCTCCACGCTAGTCTCTTGTGGGTCTTGGTCGAGTTGCCGCTCGGACTCCGTGCCGTCGTGCCAGCCCAGCGTGCCCAGAAAATGCTGCGCGAGCTTGCTCCTCGGATTGCGGAAGCGTTTGTCGTTGAGAAACGAGAAGCTCTTAAAGTTCTTGGTGTCACCAGCAAGCGCCGCTATGTCGGCCATGGCGCTTTTACCGCTACCCTTGTTGCCGATGATGGCTACAAGGTCATGGCTCAACGGGATGTCCACGTTGAACCAGTTGTCAATTAGCGTGGATCCAGCTTTGCGGTTGATGCGAATCTTCGATGCGTATTTGGTGCGATTTGCTTCGACCAGAATCCGTTTGGGCGGCATGTCGCCAATGAACACGCGGTCCTCGAATTCGGTGACGGCCTGGACAAGGCCGGCAAAGGTCGCGTCGGCTTTGATCCATGTGAAGCAGTTGCCAACGCGGTCCTTGTTCTCCGAGGCCCTCGGGGCGTGGGCATCCGAGCAGTCGAGCAGGGTGGCTTTGACGTTGGACTCAGAGAGCTTCTTTCGGGCGGAGTCGTATGCTGCGGGGTTGGCAGCGGCGGTAAAAACAAGATCGGCTTGGTTGATGATGTTGCGCTTCTCGGCGATGGATTGGTCATCCCATTTCAGGTTGTCCCATTCCGTCTTGCCAACAGCGATTAGGTATTTGCCAGCGAAGTAAGGCTTGTTAAGGGCCTCGACGACCTTCTCCAAGCTAACGCAGAGGTTGTTGAAACCCTCCTGCAGATGCGGTGCGTAGTCCCCTCTTTTCTCGGGCGGCGCCGATTCGACGATCATCTTCCCGAGCTCAGCTAAGCTGTCGCGCGTGATGATGCCCTTCCATTTGCCTCTCCAATCGTGGGAGTCGGGGATCAGTTGATAGCCCGGTGTCAGAGAGTTCAGGAACTGCTGCTGGATGACCTGCGGCTCCATCGCGTCGAAGATGACATGCAGGTTGATACGGTTCCAGCCTGACTGCGAGTAGGAGCCGTCCTTTTCTTTCTTGACCACCCCAGCGAACTTGTCCAAGCGCAACTCGATTACGGGCAACAGCAGGTCAATGTTTTTGAGTCGGCCCTGCTCGAACTTCGCCTTGCACGCCCGTTCGTAGCCATCGATGAAGATGTAGTCGTTGATGCCGATAACCTTGAATTCAGCGGGCAGAGCTTCGAGGTCGAGCAGGAACGTCTCCCAGGCTTCGTCTTGGTTTGCTCCAGGGTAGTTGTGGACCAACGACGAAGGCGTGTGGACGTGCAAGTCCCACTTCTTCCATGTTGAGCCGGCAGGATTATTTTTCATTGACATCTTCTTGGCAGAATGCGGGCTGTGTTCCATCCGAGCACAACGGGAGGAGTTAAGTTACGAAGTGTAATTTAGATGATTGAGGCGCGACAGGGGCTAATTGGCATGCCTTTAACAGCACTAATGCTGCACAGATTCCATAGCCCGCTGAAGATTGATTGCTAGCAGAGAGGCGTTGCTGTCGGCTGGCCAAATCAATATTGCTGGGAAGATGTTTATTTTTCATTTTGGAATATAAATTTAAATAAATATGTGTTTTGGTTATATTTGATATAATCAGTGCAGGTGATGCCGGTGCCCTTCCTGCCTTGGCGTGGGCTCACGGGTACCGTTCTCCGCTCAGTTTCTCGAGCACTTCCCTCTCTTTTTTTGCTCTCCGTCTGAATTGATTAGGCCGATTGCCCGCGCACGCCTTTGAAGGCTTGTGCGGCGCAGCTGTGCCTGTCGTTTGGCGTGGGCTTGAGGTAAGTGGCCGGCGAGCCTCTGGGCCTTGTTTCCCCTTTGACTTTCCCTTTCTGGAGTTTTCTATGACTGATGCAGGTCAGGCCGCCGCATGCCCGAATGATTCTTCTTCTGCGTCTGGCGTTGCAGTTCCCTTGTTACCCCTCGGCCAAGTTCTGGCCACACCAGGGGCCTTGGAGTTGCTTCGCTCTTTGCAACTGACCCCGCTGCGGTTTGTGCTGCGGCATATGGCGGGCGATTGGGGCGATGTCTGTGAGGAGGATCGGCAGACCAATGCAGAGGCCCTGGTGCACCGCGCACGGGTGATGTCGGTGTATGTGCTGGGGCCTACGCAGCGGCTGTGGATCATCACGGAAGCTGATCGCAGCAGCACAACGCTGCTGTTGCCCGAGGAGTATTGATGGCAAGACAGCGCTTTGTGATGCATTCCGAGCTGAGTGTGGGGCGCCAGGGGGCACTGGCACACAGCGATAAGCTGTTACTACGCCAGGGCGAGAGTGATATGGCTTGCGGCCATCATTGCGTGCTGATGGCGCTCATGTTGCTGGGCGTGGTGTCGCGCGATGCCTTGTATGAGGATGAGCCCGATGAGCGCCTAGCCGAGGTTTGTGCCATTGGGCAGTCCCGTTACTTCACCGGGTGTTCTGCTGCGCAACTCAAGGAGCAGTTCGCACCGTTTGCTGAACAGGTGCATTGCCGTCCCTTGCGACGTGATGTTGAGGCTCGCACGATAGCCGCCCTCGAGTCCGATCATGTGTGCTTGGTGCGCTTCACATCGCCCAGCTATAGCCATTGGGTGTTGGCGGTGGGGGTGATGTATGTCCAGGACAAGCCGCATTCCCTGCTGGTGCTCGATCCTTTGATGGACGGTGTGCCACTGACCCCATGGAATGCTTTGCTGGAGCATTGGGGCAGCAAGAAGCTGCGCAACACCAATGCCCGCTGGTCCGAGAAAGCCACCATGGAAAAGGTGGTGCAGGTGGGCCTGCGTGTCCGTCGTGGCAAGGCCATTCAACTGACTTGAGCCTCGGCTTCAGTTTCCCGCTCTCTTTTTCCTGATTTCCCTAGTGCACGTGGTGCGCCTGGTGTTTTGCCTTTAAGGCTGCGCTTAGGTGCCGTTGCGGCGTGCCTGTTTGAAAGCTCCACCATGTACCCTTATCACTTGAGATGGCACCGCTACCGGCGCTTGCTGGCAGCGGTGATGACCTTGCCCGACCTAGATACGGCTACACCCGTTCAGCACGAATGCAGCGGTCAGTGGCCATGCTGTTTTAACGGCTGTGCCGAGGCTGGACGTTATGTGCATGTTGCAAGGCCCTGTATGGAGCTGCAATCGGCCATGGTGCTGGAATTAGCCGATGCAGCGCTGCAGGTGATTGAGCCGATCAGCCAGCGCACCGCTGCATGGCAAGCCTTTGCACGGTGTGCGGTGCCGCAGCAGGGCTTGGGCAGCTTGGCACGGCTGGTGATGCTGCTGCAACAGTATGGGTCTGATGAAGATGCTGAATTGGCCGTTTTGCTGTGGCATGGAGAAATTGCCCAATCAGCATGTGCCATCAAGGCCGTGCAGTGTTTGCGTAGCCTAGTCACATTCTTGGAAACGCTGGGTCTCACCAATGCTGCCAGTTGGCTGCAGTGGCGGGATTCGGCAGATGCGCAAGCTGTCCTGCAAGGTGCACAACATCTGCCGGCAGACATGATTGCAGCGTTGGTATGGTTCCTAGACCTAGGGCGCTGCGATGTGCCGTGGGTACTGAAGTTTGCCAGGCGGGTGCTGGGTCAAGCCCCTGCGCATGGGCACATCATGCTGGCCATTCAGGAAATAGCCGAGGCCATGGGCCTGAGTGCCAGAGCTTTGGCCAGACGCATCGCGTGGCACGAACGGCTTTATCGGGCATTGGATGATGGGCCTGAACAGCGCCTTGCATGGTGGAGGTGCGTAAAGCGAACCTTGCAGGCTCAACTGACGAATCCCCCAAGCGTCAAACTGCAAGTGCAGGGCGTGACGGAGACTTTGCCGCTGTCACTGGCTGTGCACCTGCGACAAGGGCACCCGATGCTGGCAATTCAGCTGCCTCGTGCGTTTGGTGCCGCACCGGCGTGGCCCAACTTGACCATGGTGCAGCTAAGTCAATAGGGGTGGGGATCAGGGTTGGGCGTGCGCTTACGGCTGCAAGGCGAGGGGGTGCTGTCAGCCAATCTGCAGTTGGCGATCGCCAAACGTTGGAAGGCAGCACAACTGCACCCCCCGGTTTTTGAGCGGCTGAGTGCAGTCAAATGGGAGGTCAGTTGTTGCTGGTGCGATGGGTTGTGGAACCCTTCCTGCATGAGCTTGGCCGACGTCATCGAATGGGGCACGGACACGGCATTACAGGTTTTGGAGCACGTGCTGGCGTTCCAGGGCATGCTCGGTCCTGAAGGTGGTGGTTGACCAGGTGCGAGCCTTGCCATCGATGATCTTTGTTGCCGATCGCTGCATCCAGATTCGAGATGTCTGTAACTGACGTGGGGGCGTGAAGCCGGATGATGGCTGTCTAGCTATGGAATGAGCCGGCGTAGCACCATGCGTGCATCACCTGTCACCCTGCATTGTGGTGATAATGAAGCGATGGTGATCGGCCAGCGAAGGCTCGCTTACTCACTCAGCAATGAGAAGGGTTGGGGTCGCGCAGAGACCAAGCGATGTCACCTATTTTTTAGTGGGTACAAAAGCGGGTATGGATAGAGGTGGTATGACGGAGAATCGAGTGTTTTCAAGGGTTGTGGCCGTTGTCTTCCTGTTTAACGTCTGACGCCTGCTGCGCATTGCAGCGCTAAAAGCCCCGCCAGCCATGGCGGGGCTTTTTTTATGCGGGCTTTCGGCGGCAAGGGCCAGGATGCGGCTGCGTCTGGTCTCTGCCTCAAAGTCTCGCGGACCTCTGGCGGTCCGGGTGTTCTTGGCGCTGCCGAGCCTTGCTGACGCCGCTCAGAACAATATGCAGGGGCCAACCTGGGCTTTCGCCATCCATCAGGGCCGGCGGCGAGGCAGGGACCAGCGGAGCACAGAAATCTTTGATATACGCAAGTGACGCAAAGTAACGAATAATGAGCCCTCACGACTGCACAGCGCGCTCGAGGTCCCCAACATGATTCGTGCCAATGCCACCGCAAAGCGAACGATCACCGGCCAGCTGCTGGAGATCGCCATGGGCCAGTCCTTCTGTGCGGTGATGATTACCGATGCCAGTCTGGGCGGCGAAGGGCCGGTGATCGAGTACTGCAATGCGGCCCTGTGCGAGATGACCGGATATGCCGAAGCAGAGCTGCTGGGCCGCTCGCCGCGCATGCTGCAGGGGCCGCTGACGGACCTGATGGAGCTGCAGCGCCTGCATGACTCGCTGGAGCAGGGTCTGCCGTTCCAGGGCAGTGTGGTGAACTACCGCAAGGACGGCCAGAGCTACCACGTGGAGTGGAATATCTCTCCGGTGCGTGACGAGCGGGGCGTGATCCGGCATTTTGTGGCCGTGCAGCGCGATATCTCGGAGCGTGTGCAGGCCGAGCAGGAGCGCGCGCTGCTGGCCAGGGCCTTGAATGCGGCCAATGATGGCATTCTGATCACGGACCGCCACTCCACCATCGTCTTCGTCAACCAGGCTTTTGAAGCCCTGACGGGCTATAGCGCGGCGGAACTGCTGGGCCAGCCGACCGAGATGCTGCGCTCGGGTCTGCACGAGCCCGAGTTCTACGCCCAGCTGCAGGAGGCCCTGAGTCTGGGGCACAACTTTCGCGCCACCTTCATCAACCGCCACAAAAGCGGTGGCGTGTACTACGCCGAGCAAAGCATTGCGGCCCTGCGCGATGAGTCGGGCCAGGTCAGCCACTATGTGGGGGCATCCAAGGACATCAGCCGCATGGTCAAGCGAGAGATGGAGCTGCGTGAGCGCGCCAACCGCGACAAGCTGACGGGCTTGCTCAACCGCCATGCGGGAGAGGCCGAACTCAAGCGCGGCCAGCTGCAGGCCCAGAACCAGTTGCGGCCCTATGGGGTGATCCTGGGCGATATCGATCTTTTCAAGCAGGTCAACGACCGCTTCGGCCATGTGGCCGGAGACCGCGTGCTCAAGATGGTGGCGCAGGTACTTTCGGGCAAGGTCCGTCGTTATGACCATGCCGTGCGCTGGGGCGGCGAGGAGTTCCTGATCATTCTCTCGGATGCCAGCCTCGGCGTGGCCGTGAGCCTGGCCGAACGCATCCGTTGCGCCGTGGAGGCATGTTCGGACCCCGAGGCCGGGGGCTTCACCATCTCCCTGGGCGTGGGGCTCTGGGAGCCGGGCGAGACCGAGGACGATTTGCTCAAGCGCGCAGATGCCGCGCTCTACCGAGCCAAGCACCGGGGCCGCAATCAGGTAGCCATTGCCACGGGGTCGATGAACATGCCGCTGGTGCAGGCTCCCGAGGCACTTGCGCAGTGCGATGCCCTGAGCTTTTCGGGGCAGAGCCCGGATAAGCCGTGGACAGGGTCGGCCGCACCGTAGAATTTGTCTTTCTTCCCGACCTTGTCTCCAAAGCTTTTGAGTGGTTTGAACAATTCAGAACTGCATTCCGTGCAGGCCGATCTGGTGGCAGTGCTGGTCGCCGTCACGGGCGGCCAGCCCCGTATCCTGACCACCGGGTCCGGGCGGGCCTTGCCTGCCGGGCCCTTTACCAGCAACCACCGCTCGCTGCAGGCCAGCCTGCGCGCCTGGGTGGAGAAGCAGACCCACCATCCGCTGGGCTTTGTGGAGCAGCTCTATACCTTTGCGGATCGCGAGCGCTCGCAGCAACTGGGCATGCATGTCATCTCCATCAGCTATCTGGCGCTGACACAGGAGCTGGACGAGACCGGTGCCGCCCAGCCGGGCTGGCAGGACTGGTACCGCTACTTCCCCTGGGAGGACTGGCGCGAAGGCATGCCCGGCGTGATCGCCGAGCGCATTGCGCCAGCGCTGCATGCCTGGAGCGAAAAAGCTTCGGACAGCGTGGCCAGAAGCGCCAGATGGCAAAGAGCGGCCATGACTTTTGGTCTCGATGAGCACGAGTGGAACGAGGAGTTGGTGTTGCAGCGCTACGAGCTGCTGTTCGAGGCCGCCGTGGTGCCCGAAGCCTGGGGAGAGGGGGAGGGCGATGCTGCCGCTTCGCTGCTGCCCGGTGCGGCCATGGGCAATGACCATCGCCGCATTCTTGCCACCGGCATGGCCCGCCTGCGCGCCAAGATCAAGTACCGGCCCGTGGTGTTCGAGCTGATGCCCGAGGAGTTCTCGCTGCTGCAGCTGCAGCAGACCGTGGAGGCGCTGGCCGGGCGCGGTCTGCACAAGCAGAACTTCCGTCGCTTGATCGAGCAGCAGGCACTGGTGGAGGAGACCGGCCAGGTGACGGCCGTGGGTGCGGGCCGCCCGGCCAAGCTGTTCCGCTTCCGGCGCAATGTGATGCTGGAGCGCGCCATCGCAGGCAACAAGCTGCCGCTGGCAAGAAGTCATTGACGGCCTGATTCCTGCAGTGGATGGGGAACTGTTTTCACTGCGGCGACGGCTTGACTTAAGTAATGCTCAGATTTAGCATAAGTCGGTTTGCGCGAGGCGCGGCAGTGATCCGGATGCCTTCGCGTTTTTTATTGAACCATAAATACTCAAAATGAGCATTAATAAAATTGCGGCCTTGCCCATCCCCTCCTTGCCCGATGTGATGCTGGAGCCGCTGGTGCGCATGGCCTTGCTGGAAGATCTGGGGCGCGCCGGAGACCTGAGCACCGACACCATTGTTCCCGCCGATGCCGTGGATGAGCTGCGCCTGGTGGCCAGGCAGGAGGGCGTGCTGGCCGGACTCGATCTGGCACGCCTGGCCTTCGTGCTGATGGACGCTCGCCTGGAGTTTGACGTTCGCTGCGCAGACGGCACGCGGCTGCAGCCCGGCATGGAGATCGCCCGCATTCGCGGCAAAAGCCGGGCCATGCTCACGGCCGAACGCACGGCGCTCAATTACCTCTGTCATCTCAGCGGCGTGGCCACGGCCACGCATTCGATCGCCGAGGCCATCAAGCCCTTTGGCACGCGGGTGACCTGCACGCGCAAGACCATGCCGGGCCTGCGTGCCTTGCAGAAATACGCCGTGCGGGTCGGCGGCGGCAGCAACCACCGCTTTGGCCTGGATGACGCCGTGCTCATCAAGGACAACCATATCGCGCTGGCCGGCGATGTCGCCACGGCCGTGAGACGCGCCCGCGCCGGCGTGGGCCATATGGTCAAGATCGAGCTGGAAGTGGACACGCTGGCGCAGCTGGACGTGGCGCTGCAGCTGGGCGTGGACGTGGTGCTGCTGGACAATATGGGCCTGGAGGATCTGCGCACGGCGGTGGCCATGTGCAAGGGCCGGGCCATCACCGAAGCCTCGGGCCGTATCACGCCGGAGACCGCGCCGGCCGTGGCCGCCACGGGGGTCGAGCAGATCGCCGTGGGCTGGCTCACGCACAGCGCGCGCGTGCTCGACATTGGCCTCGACGCCTGAGATGGCGCGTCTCGCGGCAGGACCGGCCGCTCGCCGCATCGGGATGACTGCGGCGGCCACGCTGGCCCTGGCCGTCGTGGCTGTGGGCCTGTGGCAATCGCACAGGGGCGCTGCGGCCACGATGCGCTTTGACAAGCCCGTCACCATCGTCGTGACCTTTCCGCCCGGCGGCGGCACGGACCTGCTGGCCCGTCGGCTGGGCACGGCTCTGCAGGAGCGCATAGGCCAGAGCGTGGTGGTGGACAACCGCCCGGGCGCCAGCGGCAACATCGGTGCACGCGAAGTGGCGCGCGCTGCGGCCGACGGCAGCGTGCTGCTCATGGTCAACAGCTCGTTTGCCATCAATCCCGGCGTCTACCGGCAGCTGGATTTCGATCCGCAGCGCGACTTCCGCGCCGTGTTCAACGCGGGCACCATCGCCTCGGTACTGGTGCTGCCGCCGGAGGATGTCGCTCCGAAATATGCCCCGCAGGGCGCTGGCGCACAGAAGGGAGCCGCGCCCACCGGCGCGCAGGCTCTGGCGGATGTGCTGGCCCCGTCCGCGGAAGGGGCTGCCCAGGCCTTTGCGAGCTGCGGCAACGGCACGCCCCAGCACATGGCGGCCGAGATGCTGGCCCAGGCCCTGCACACGCGGCTGCAGCATGTGCCCTACAAGGGCTGCGGCCCGGCGGCCATGGCCGTGGCTGCAGGCCAGGTGCCGCTGGGCGTGGTGACCATCAGCAGCGCCGCGCCGCTGATTGCGGCCGGGCGTCTGCGCGCTCTGGCTGTAACCGGCCCGCAGCGCGTGGCCCAGCTGGCCGGCGTGCCCACCGTGGCCGAGCTGGGCGTGAGGGGTTTTGCCGTGGAGCAGTGGCATGGCCTGCTGGCGCCGGCGGCCACTCCGGATGGCGTGGTGGCGCGACTGCACGAGGAGCTGGCACGCATCCTGAATCAGCCGGCCATGCGCCAGGCGCTTCAGGAGCAGGGCTATGTGCTGGCCTCGGATTCGCCCGCGCAGTTCGAGGCGCGGATACAGGCAGACATGCAGCGCTACGCGGCGCTCGCACAGCATCTGGGGCTGGGGGTGGACTGAGGGTGAACCGATAATTTTGATAGCTGTAATCGCCAATAAATAAACAAATTCAGTTTGTTTTCATATTGAAATTGTTTATCAGAAGGCGACAGAAGCTATTAATTTATTAATCCCTGAGCCGACCAGAGACTTTGCCGTCTGCACATGCCACAGCGGCCCGTCCCTGAATCGGCGCGGCTTTGTTCAGGCCTGCCAAACCTGTGTCACAGTGCGGCGCTAAATTGTCGGGCTCGGAGCGTGAACATGCGCTTGCGCGGCCTCAGAAGAACCTATACAGACCAGGAAGAACCGATGCGCCCCATGACACTGTTGACCGCTGCCATGGCCGTACTGGCCGGCAGCGCCCATGCCGCGCGCCCGATGAACACCGACGATGCGCGCATTGTCGACGCCAAGGCCTGCCAGCTCGAGAGCTGGGTACGCCACCCCAAGGGGCATGCCGAGTTCTGGGCCCTGCCGGCCTGCAATTTCACAGGCAATCTGGAGCTGACCATGGGCGGCGCGCTCACGCGCATGGATGGCAGCACGCGCGCCAGCGCCCAGGTGATCCAGGGCAAGACCCTGTTCAAGCCGCTGGAGACCAACGGCTGGGGCGTGGGCCTGGTCATGGGGCTGGCACGCGACCCGCGCCGCGATGCGGGTGGCGGCCACGATACCTATGCCTATGTGCCGGCCAGCTTTTCCTTCCTTGACGACAAGGTGGTGCTGCACACCAATGTGGGCTGGCGGCGCGATCAGGGCGTGCACAGCAACCGCTTCACCTGGGGGCTGGGTTCGGAGACGCAGCTGACGGGCCGTACCTGGCTGATTGCCGAAACCTATGGCGGAGGCTCGGGCCGGCCCCTGGCGCAGGTCGGGCTGCGCCACTGGCTGGTGCCCGACCGTGTGCAGATCGATGCCACCTACGGCAATCGCTTCGGTGACGGTAGCCAGCGCTGGATCTCGGTGGGCTTGCGCCTGCTGACGGCCCCCTTTCTGCCCTGATGCGGCGGCAACGGCTGCCGGGCTTGGAACGCCAGCAGGTTCTCAGGGGATGAAGTGCAGTATGACCACCGTCATGATCAGATAGCGCAGGAATTTGCCAATGGCCATGTACAGCACGCAGGGCCAGAACGGCAGGCGCAGCCAGCCGGCCACGGCGCACAGCGGATCGCCCACCACGGGCAGCCAGCTCAGCAGGCAGGCCTTGGCGCCGAAGCGCCGCAGCCAGTAGCGTGCCAGACGGTGGTAGCGTGACTGCCTGTGGGGCGGCTTGTGCGGCGGAGCCGGCGCCTCGTCTCCCTGATGGCGGCGGCTTCGGGCCAGCTTCCAGGCCTTGTGGGCGCCCAGGCCCATCCACCAGCTGATGGCTCCGCCCACGGTGTTGCCGGCCGTGGCCACCAGGATGGCCGGCCAGAACAGGTGCGGATTGAGCGTGAGCAGCCCCGCCACCGCAGGCTCCGAACCCAGGGGCAGCAGCGTGGCCGAGACCAGGGCCACGATGAACACGGTACTCAAACCGAACTGCGGCAGGGCCAGCCACTGCAGCAACTGATGCATCCAAGCTTCCATAGGCTGGTGAGTTTAGGCGCTGCGCGATTTCCCTTGGACCGCAGCAGGGCCCGTGGGGCATGGCAGCGCGAGAATATTTTGCGGCGGGCAGGGCATGGGCTGAGGTATGGTGTGCACGCACAAGAACAAAGGAGTGAGTAGGAATGGCTTTCAACACAGCACGCGTGGCGATGGCCGGGCAATGGTTCAAGACGGGCCTGGCGGCCACGGCCCTGGGCCTGATCGCGGGCTGCGTCTCGTTCACGGGCGTGGCGCCGGGCACGCAGGCACCGGTCGATATCGGCACGGCGCGCCTGGTGAAGCTCTCCAGCGTGGCTCCGGGCGTGCGCCAGGATATGCGCTATGCAACACGCCACAACTTCCTGGGCCGTCCCGTGGCCGGCTATGAGGCCGGGGAATGTTGGCTCAGCCGCGCGGCCGCCGAATCCCTGGCCGCCGTTCAACGCGAGCTGGCAGGACAGGGCCTGGCCCTGAAGGTCTATGACTGCTACCGCCCGCAGAAGGCCGTCGACGACTTTGTGCGCTGGGGCCGTGATCTGGCCGACCAGAAGAACAAGGACATGTATTACCCGCGCGTGCCCAAGAGCGAGCTGTTCAAGCGCGGCTATATCGCCGAGAAGTCGGGTCACAGCCGTGCCAGCACCGTGGACATGACGCTGCTGGTGGTGGATGCCAGGCGCGCCAGCAAGTGGGTACGCGGTCCGCTGGCCGACAGCATCGAGGTGGACATGGGCACGCCCTTCGATCTGTTTGACGAGCAGTCGCATACCGACAATGCCCAGCAGTCGCCCGATGTGCAGCACAACCGGCGCTGGCTGCGCAGCCTGATGCAGCGCAACGGCTGGAAGAATCTGCCCGAGGAGTGGTGGCACTACACGCTGGTCGGCGAGCCCTATTCCGAGCAGTACTTCGACATGCCGGTGCGCAGCAACTGAGGCGCCGGGGCCGCAGCGCCTGATAGTGATTCGACCCGCAGGGTGATGCATGGTGTTTGGTTCTGCTGAAATTTTGGGCAGGTATAATCCGGCCCTCTTTTCCAGCGCCCGGTTTGCGCCAGACCCTGTCTGCCGCCGAAGCCAACTTTCTCCATGCCCGCCCTGCACATTGGTCATATTCCATTGGCAAATCGTCTGTTTGTCGCTCCCATGGCGGGAGTGACGGACCGGCCGTTTCGTCAGCTGTGCAAGGCCTTGGGGGCCGGCTATGCGGTCAGCGAGATGGTGACCAGCCGCAAGGATCTGTGGAACAGTCTCAAGACCAGCCGCCGTGCCAACCATGAAGGCGAGCCCGGACCGATTGCCGTGCAGATCGCCGGCACCGAAGCGCTCATGATGGCCGAAGCCGCCGTCTACAACATCGAGCGCGGCGCGCAGATCATCGACATCAACATGGGCTGCCCGGCCAAGAAGGTCTGCAACAAATGGGCGGGCTCCGCCCTGATGCAGAACGAGCCGCTGGCCGTGGAGATCGCCCAGGCCGTCGTGGAAGCCGCACGCCCCTACAACGTGCCCGTCACCCTGAAGATGCGCACGGGCTGGTGCGACACGCACAAGAACGCTGTCTTGCTGGCGCGCCAGTTCGAGGAGGTCGGCATCCAGATGCTGACGGTGCACGGGCGCACGCGCGAGCAGGGCTACAAGGGCTTTGCCGAGTACGACACGATTGCGGCCGTCAAGCAGGCGGTCCGGGTGCCCGTGGTGGCCAACGGCGATATCAACAGCCCCGAAAAAGCCCGCGATGTGCTGGCCTACACGGGGGCGGATGCCATCATGGTCGGCCGCGCAGCGCAGGGCAGGCCGTGGATCTTCCGCGAGATTGCGCACTTTCTGGCCACCGGCGAGCATATGGCTGCGCCTCTGGTGGCCGAGCTGCGCCGCCTGCTGCTCGAGCATCTGCAAGATCACTACAGCCTGTACGGCGAGGGAGTCGGCGTGCGCAGCGCCCGCAAGCATATTGCGTGGTATCTGCGTGCTCTGCCGGGCGGGGAAGAGTTCAGAAAACACATCAACACCATTGAGGACTGTGCGGTGCAATGGCAGGCCGTGGCCGACTATCTGGAGGCCCTCGGGCAGCAGATGGATCGTATCCCGGCGGCCACGGCCGCTGCTGAAGCAAGCAGCGAGCTGGATGAACCGGCAGAAATGACTGCATGAGCCATCAGAATTTAGAACAAGTCGTTCGCGATAGCCTGGAGGGCTATTTCCGCGATCTCGAGGGCGAAACACCGGCCAATGTCTACGACATGGTGATTCGTCTGGTTGAAAAACCGCTGCTGGAAGTGGTGATGGGCCAGGCCGACAACAACCAGTCGCGCGCTGCCGAATGGCTGGGCCTGAACCGCAACACCCTGCGCAAAAAGCTGGTCGATCACGAGTTGCTCTGAACGACGAGGCTACCGAATCCATAGCTGCAAGCGCCGATCCATCTGCACTTGCAGCTTGTTTTTATCCAAACTTTGAATTGACGCCCATGAAAGCTCTGATCTCCGTCTCTGACAAGACCGGTATCGTCGAATTTGCGCAGGCCCTGCACGCTCTTGGCGTGCAGCTGCTGTCCACCGGTGGCACTGCCAAGCTGCTGGCCGACAAGGGCCTGCCCGTGACCGAAGTCGCTGAAGTCACCCGATTCCCCGAAATGCTGGATGGCCGCGTCAAGACCCTGCACCCCATGGTGCACGGCGGTCTGCTGGCTCGTCGCGACCTGCCCGAGCACATGGCCGCGCTCAAGGAACATGGCATCGAGACCATCGACCTGCTGGTGGTCAATCTCTACCCCTTCGAAGCCACCGTGGCCAAGGCGGGCTGCACCCTGGCCGACGCCATCGAGAACATCGACATCGGCGGCCCCGCCATGGTGCGCTCCGCCGCCAAGAACTGGAAGGATGTGGGCGTGGTCACTGCCGCCGACCAGTACGAGGCCGTGCTGGGCGAGCTGAAGGCTGCCGGCAAACTGTCCGACAAGCTGCGCTTTGCGCTGTCCGTGGCAGCATTCAACCGCATCAGCCAGTACGACGGCGCCATCAGCGACTACCTGTCCTCGGTCAGGTTCGAAGACGAGAAGCTCAGCGAAGAATACGTGCCTGCACGTGATCTGTTCCCCGGCCAGAGCAACAGCCAGTTCGTCAAGATCCAGGATCTGCGCTACGGTGAAAACAGCCACCAGCAAGCTGCCTGGTACCGCGACCTGTACCCCGCACCCGGCTCGCTGGCCACGGGCGTGCAGCTGCAGGGCAAGGAACTGAGCTACAACAATATCGCCGACGCCGATGCGGCCTGGGAATGCGTCAAGAGCTTTGACGTGCCCGCCTGCGTGATCGTCAAGCACGCCAACCCCTGCGGCGTGGCCGTGGGTGCGAGCGCCTTCGAAGCCTACTCCAAGGCCTTCCAGACCGACCCCACCAGCGCCTTCGGCGGCATCATCGCCTTCAACCGCGCCGTGGACAAGGCTGCTGCCGAAGCCGTGTCCAAGCAGTTCGTCGAAGTGCTGATGGCCCCCGATTTCAGCGCCGAAGCCCTGGAAATCTTCAAGGCCAAGGTCAATGTGCGCCTGATGAAGATCGCTCTGCCCGCGGGCGGCGCAACCGACTGGGACAACGGCCGCAACGCCATCGAGTCCAAGCGCATCGGCTCGGGCCTGCTGCTGCAGACCTCCGACAACCACGAGCTCAAGCTGGCCGACCTGAAGGTCGTGACCGTCAAGCAGCCTACGCCCGAAGAGCTGCAGGACCTGCTGTTCGCCTGGAACGTGGCCAAGTTCGTCAAGTCCAATGCCATCGTCTTCTGCAAGAACGGCATGACCATGGGCGTGGGTGCCGGCCAGATGTCGCGCCTGGATTCGGCGCGCATCGCCTCCATCAAGGCCGAAGCCGCCAAGCTGTCGCTGCAGAACACCGTCGTGGCGTCGGATGCCTTCTTCCCCTTCCGTGACGGCCTGGACGTGGTGGTCGATGCAGGCGCTACCTGCGTGGCCCAGCCCGGCGGCTCCATGCGCGATCAGGAAGTGATCGATGCGGCCAATGAGCGTGGCGTGGCCATGGTGTTCACCGGCGTGCGCCATTTCAGGCACTAATTGCTCCCCCTGAGGCGCTATCGTGCCTTCCCCCTCTCTGGCGCTGAGCGCCGGAGGGGGGCGACACCCTCGGTGCGCGGCGGCGCTTCCTTGGTGTCTCTGGTTTTAGGGCGCGCCAGTTTTGTGCTTTGTGCTCTGTGGCCGGCATCTGCTGGCCATTTTTTTTCAATCTGGTGCTTGGTATGACAGATCCCATCGACGACGAAGAAAACTATCCGCCCAGGCCGCGCTGGATGGGCTGGCTGATCGGGCTGGTCATGGTGGCTAGCGCCTTAGGCGTGGCCAATATCGGCTGGCGCATCATGCGGGTCAGCACGGCCGAGAAGGCGGCGGATGCGCTGGTGGCTGCCAAGCCCGAGCTGGCGGCGGCCCGAAAGCTGGTGGAGGGCGCAGATTGCATGCGCTGCCATGGTCTGGACCGCAAATTTGTGGGCCCTGGCTTTACGGAGATCGCACAGAAGTATGGCTCGCAAGCCGATGCCCAGAGCTATCTGGCAGACAAGATTCGCAGTGGCAGCGTGGGTGTCTGGGGCAATGTGATCATGCCGCGCCACCCGCAAATCAGCGAGGCCGATTCTCTGCAGATGGCCCGTTGGGTGCTGTCGGCTCAGGCGCCAGCGGCTGCGGCTCAATAAGCCCGGTTGCCGAGATCCTGCGTGAATTCAAAGGCTGCCGGCGCTTTGCGCTGGTGGCCTTTTTTTGCTTTGCAGCCTGCGCAGGGTGGCCGGCCTTGCTTTCATAATCCGCACATGAGAAAACCGCCCGCGCCCGTTCCTGTGCTGAGTCAAGCCGATCAAGCCCTGCACAGGCCTGTGCATGCCCCGGCGCGTCAGCGTGGCTTTGTCTTCTGGGCCATCTGGGTGAATATCGCCACCTACGCGATCTATCCCACGGCCAACTGGCTGGCCAGCCTGCGCGATCAGCGCTATGACTTCATCACGCGCTGGGACGCGATGATTCCGCTGGTGCCGGAATTCATCTTTGTCTATTTCTCGTTTTTCCCGTTTCTGGCCCTGCCGTTCTGGCTGGTGGGCCAGCCCGATACGGCGGCGCTGGGCAAGCGCCAGGTGCTGGCCACGCTGATCTGCGGTCTGGTCTTTGTGCTGTTTCCGGCGAATCTGGCCTTCGACCGCGTGATCCCCGAGGTGGAGCCCTATCGCAGCATTTTCTCGACCATGTTCTTCGTGGACCAGCCGCACAATCTGCTGCCCTCGCTGCACATTGTCTACACGGCGCTGACCTGTCTGGCCATCTGCCAGGCGCAATGGCCGCGCGGTCGCCGCGCGCTGTGCGTGCTCATGGTGCTGTGGAGTGTGGCCATCTGCGCCTCCACCATGCTGGTGCACCAGCACCATGTGCTGGACGTGGTCACGGCATTGCTGCTGACAGCCGTGCTCTGTGTGCTGATTCGCCCGGCCGATGTGCCGCCGCAGCCACCGCGCATCTGAGCTCTCGGGGCAGGCCCGGCCCATTGCGAATCCTGCGTCAGTGATCGCTTGCATGCAGTTCTGCGGCGCTGTTCCTGCGCCCTGTGCAGGCTTCGTGAAGCACGCGACTGGCTAGTCGGTTTTGCGAAGGCTGTGCTGCCAGGCTTGCACAAAACATGCAAACGGACTGGTGATGCTGCAGGGAATCTGCGCGTTATTGGTGGAATCCCTAGGATGCCGTTTTGAACAAAAGGACCGGGCCGAAGACGCCGCACCACCAATGCGGCCAAGAGTCCGGAGATATGCATGCAGTGGCTGAAAACCAAAACCATTGAACAGGCGCTGGCCGATTCGGACGAGCCGGGCCGTCAACTTCAACGCAGCCTGGGCGCGTTCGACCTGATGATTCTCGGCGTGGCCGTGGCCGTCGGTGCCGGCATTTTCTCGGTCGGCGCGCGTGCGGCGGGCAGCTTTGCCGGGCCGGCCGTGATTTTTTCCTTCATCCTGGCGGCCGCCACCTGCGCGCTGGCCACCATGTGCTATGCGGAGTTCGCCTCCAGCGTGCCGGTCACGGGCAGCGCCTATACCTATACCTATCTGACGCTGGGCGAGGGCGTGGCCTGGATCATCGGCTGGAATCTGCTGCTGGAGATGATTGCCGCCGGCGCGGTGATCGCCAAGTACTGGGGCATCTACCTGTCCACGGTGTTTGCCACGGCAGGCGTGGACATTCCCAGCACCCTGCATCTGGGAGCCATCAGCCTGGAGTGGGGGCCGTTCTTCATCGTGGCGGTGTTCACCGGGCTGCTGATCCTGGGCACGCAGGAGTCGGCTCGGGTCAACAATGTGTTCACCCTGATCAAGATCGCCATCACCCTGTTCGTGATCGTGGTGGGCTTCACCTATATGGACCTGAAGAACTTCACGCCCTTTGTGCCGCCGGCCCAGCCGCCCGTGGCAGGTCATGGCGTGACCGCCGATGTCTGGGGCCAGCCCATGCTGGCCTGGCTGTTCGGTGCCCGCCCCAGCCAGTACGGCTGGCTGGGCGTGATCTCGGGTGCATCGCTGGTGTTCTTTGCCTTCATCGGCTTCGACGTGGTCGCCACCTCGGCCGAAGAAGTCAGGGAGCCACAGAAAACGCTGCCGCGCGGCATCTTCGGCGGCCTGGCGCTGGTGACTCTGCTCTACATCCTGGTCACGCTGGCGCTGACCGGCATGGTCCCTTATACCGAGCTGGCCAAGGCCGAGAATCCCTCGCTGGCCACGGCCTTCATCAGCGTGGGCGCCAACTGGGCCGCCCAGGTGATCGCCGTGGGCGTGCTGCTGGGCCTGACCACGGTGGTCATGGTACTGCTCATGGGCTCGGCCCGGATCCTGATGGCGCTGTCGCGCGACGGCCTGCTGCCGCGCAGCTGGAGCGTGACCTCGGCCAGGCGCAAGACGCCGGTACGCCTGCAACTGATGGTGGGTGCCGTGGTCGCGGTCCTGGCAGGGTTCACCAAGGTGGAGCTGCTGGAGGAGATGATCAACATCGGCACGCTGTCGGCCTTTGTGCTGGTCAGCATCGGTGTGCTGCTGCTGCGCAAGAAGCGCCCCGACGCCGGCACCGGCTACCGCGTGCCCTGGGTGCCGGTGCTGCCCCTGCTTTCGGCCCTGCTGTGCTTTTATCTGATGCTGAATCTGACCACGCTGACCTGGCTGCGCTTTGTGGGCTGGATGGCGCTGGGTGCGGTGATCTACATGGCCTATGGCATGCGCCATTCGCGCCTGGCTCAGTCGGATAAAAAGTGAGCTATAAACGCATGATATTGCTTGATTTCAATATGTTTTATATCTGAAATCGTTTTATATCAAGCGTAAGTAGCTATTAATAAGAGAGCTCTGCACGGAACGTCCTGCAGGGCTTTTGCATTGGTTAGAGTGCTGGGCATGAGTACCGAACCCACCGAGACCACGCCGACCCGCTCCCCCACCCAGTCCGCCGAAGATGGCCAGCAGCGCTGCCGCTGGTGTCTGGCCACGCCGGGCTATGTGCACTATCACGACCGCGAATGGGGATTCCCGGTGGACAGCGATCAGCGCCTGTTCGAGAAACTCTGCCTGGAAGGCTTCCAGTCCGGCCTGAGCTGGCTGACCATTCTCAACAAGCGCGAGAACTTCCGGGCCGCCTTTGCGGGTTTCGACTTCCGGCGCGTGGCGCAGTTCGGCGAGGCCGATGTGCAGCGCCTGCTGCAGGACGCGGGCATTGTGCGCCACCGCGGCAAGATAGAGGCCGTGATCAACAACGCCCGGCGGGCCATCGAAATGGTCCAGGCCGAAGGCACGCTGGCCGCGTTCTTCTGGCGCTATCAGCCGGCTGTGCCCTCGACGGGCACGACCATCCAGGCCCAGACGCCGGAGTCGCAATCCCTGTCCAAGGAGCTCAAGAAGCGCGGCTGGAAGTTTGTCGGGCCGACCACCATGTATGCGCTGATGCAGGCCATGGGCATGGTCAACGACCACGCGCCGGGCTGCATCACCAGAGCCGAAGTCGAGCGCGCCAGAGCCGCTTTCCAGCGGCCCTGAGCAACTGCCAGATTGCGCCCTGGCAGCTGTCCCTGGCGTGCAGCTTGCCGGGCATCGAGGGCTGGGCCAGGCTGGCCGGCTGCCGAGGTGTGGTCACCGTCTGCCGCAAAAAACAAAAAGCCCTGCAGACATAGACTGCAGGGCCTGGTGGGCGGGCTGGGAACTACAGTGTCTTGAAGACTTCGCGTGCCGCTTCAATGGTGCGGTCGATGTCTTCGTCGCTGTGCGCGGCGCTGACAAAGCCTGCCTCGTACAGTGCCGGAGCAAAGTAGTGGCCGCGCTCCAGCATGCCGTGATAGAACTTGTTGAAGACCTTGCCGTCGGTCTTCATGACCTGGGCGTAGTGCGTGGGCAGCTCGGGCAGGAAATAGAAGCCGAACAGCCCGCCTTGCCAGTCCACGCTGAAGGGAATGCCGGCGGCATTGGCTTCGGCCTTCAGGCCCTGCATCAGGTGGCCGGTCTTGAGGTGCAGCTCGGCGTGGAAGCCGGGGCGGCTGATCAGCTCCAGCGTCTTCAGGCCGCAGGCCGTGGCAATCGGGTTGCCCGACAGCGTGCCGGCCTGGTAGACGGGGCCCAGCGGCGAGAGCTTTTCCATGATCTCGCGGCGCGCACCGAACGCCGCCATGGGCATGCCGCCGCCGATGACCTTGCCCATCACGGTGATGTCGGGCGCAAAGCCTTCGATCTCCTTGGCATACAGGCTTTGTGCGCTGCCCAGGGCGACGCGAAAGCCGGTCATGACTTCGTCATAGATCAGCAGCGCGCCATGCTCGCGGGTCAGCTCGGAGATGCGGCGGGTGAAGTCCACCGAGGCGCGCACAAAGTTCATATTGCCGGCAATCGGCTCCATGATGACGCAGGCGATGTCGCTGCCCATCTTGGCAAAGGCCTCGTCGAGCTGGGCGATGTCGTTGTACTCCAGCACGATGGTGTCCTTGGCCACATCGGCGGGCACACCGGCCGAGGACGAGGCGCCGAAGGTAGCCAGACCCGAGCCGGCCTTGACCAGCAGCGAATCCGCATGGCCGTGGTAGCAGCCGTTGAACTTGATGATCTTGTTGCGGCCGGTGTAGCCGCGCGCCAGGCGCAGCGCGCTCATGCCGGCTTCGGTGCCGGAGCTGACCAGGCGCACCATGTCCATGCTCGGCACGAGGGCGCGGATCTTCTCGGCCAGCACCACTTCGCGCTCGGTGGGGGCGCCAAAGCTGAAGCCTTCGAGCACTGCGGCCTGCACGGCCTCGACCACTTCGGGGTGGCCATGGCCCAGGATCATGGGGCCCCAGCTGCCGATGTAGTCGGTGAACTGCTGATCGTTCTGGTCCCAGAAATAAGCACCTTGCGCACGCTTCACGAAGCGGGGAGTGCCGCCCACGGCGGCAAACGCGCGCACGGGCGAGTTCACGCCGCCGGGGATCACGCCCTTGGCGCGCTCGAACAGTGCAGTATTCAGATCAGTGTTTTGTGTCATGGGAAGGAATCACAAAGCCTTCAATCGGCTTGGAGTCGGGTTCGTCATCGGTGGAGTCTTCGGCCTGCTCGTCTTCGGACTCCTCGTCCTCGGTGGGCTGTGCCCAGAAAAGACGATCCGGCAGATAGTGGCCCATGCCGGGGCGAAAGCCTGCATCCAGGCTGTGGTCCAGGTATTCCAGCGCCTCCAGGGTCGCAGCACCCAGGTCGTTGCCGGTGGCCAGCAGGGCCGTGATCGCTGCGGACAGCGTATCACCGGCACCTGTGAACGTGGCGTCAAACATCTCGTACTTGCTGTTGCCCAATACGGACTGGGCCGTGGTCAGCACGTTGTCCACGAACTGGTCGGGCAGGGGGATGCCGGTCACCAGCACATAAGGCACTTCCAGTGCCTCGGCGGCCATGGCAATGTCGCGCGCCGTGGGCGCACGGCTGTTTTCCCAGTCCGGCAGCAGCCAGCGCCACAGCGTGTTGTGGTTTCCAACCAACACCGAGGTTTGAGGCAGGACAAGCTCCTTGAACGCATCGAGGTACTGATCCTGCTTGTCGTCCTCCCACCAGGACAGGTCCGGCATGTAGCTGATGATGGGAATGTCGGGGTAGTCCGAGGAGATCGTGGCAATGGCGGCCAGGTTGGCAGGACTGCCCACGAAGCCGACCTTGATGGCGGTGACGGCAATGTCCTCCAGCACCATGCGTGCCTGCTCGGTCACCGCGTCGTCGTCGAGTGCAAAGTGCTCGTAGATGCGCGCCGTGTCTCTGGCGTAGGCGCCGCAGGCCACCGGCAGCGCATGACCGCCGATGGAGGAGATGGTGGCGATGTCGGCCGAGAGTCCGCTGGCTCCGCTGGGGTCACTGCTGTTGAAGGACAGCACGCAGACGGGAGCGGATTCTGTCGCTTCTTCCTGGCGGGTGCGGCGAGGGGGGGGGGAGGAGATGGGATTCAATGCCATGGCGCACCCCAGTTTGCACCCGGGAATGCAAGGGTGGGAGCCGGGGTTGTGACTAGATACAATCGTTGCATTCTATGTGAAGCCCCTTTAAGCTGTGACTGACCCTAAAACCTGGATGTGTTTGACCTGTGGCTGGCTCTATGACGAAGCCCAAGGCTGCCCCGAACATGGAATTGCTCCGAACACCCGCTGGGAAGATGTGCCCATGAACTGGACATGCCCGGAATGCGGTGCGCGCAAAGAAGACTTTGAAATGGTGGAAATCTGAGTGCCTCAGACACTCGATTCCATTGACGACCGAATTGGGAGGGATTTCACCGTGACAGCATCTGCTGCGCCTTTGCGCGTTCTGGTCGTGGATGACAGCAATACCATCCGCCGCAGCGCTGAAATTTTCCTCAAGCAAGGTGGTTACGAGGTTCTTCTGGCCGATGACGGCTTCGATGCCTTGTCCAAGGTCAACGACTACCAGCCGCAGCTCATCTTCTGCGACATTCTGATGCCCAAGCTCGACGGCTATCAGACCTGCGCCATCATCAAGCGCAATGCGCGTTTTGCCAATACGCCCATCGTGATGCTGTCATCCAAGGACGGTGTCTTCGACAAGGCCCGTGGACGCATGGTGGGCTGTCAGGACTATCTGACCAAACCCTTCACCAAAGATCAATTGCTGCAAGCCGTACAACAGTTCGCGCTGCAAGCTGCAGATGTGGGAGCTGCATGATGACAATTCAAAAAGTTCTGGTCGTTGACGATTCCAAGACGGAGCTGATGGCTCTGAGCGATATCCTGCAAAAGCAGGGCCTGCAGGTGCGCACTGCGGAAAACGGCGAGGAAGCCATGAAGCGCCTGGCCGAAGACAAGCCAGACCTGATCCTGATGGACGTGGTCATGCCCGGACAAAACGGCTTTCAGCTGACGCGCGCCATCTCGCGCGATCCCCTGTATGCCGATGTGCCCATCATCATGTGCACCAGCAAGAATCAGGAAACCGACCGGGTCTGGGGCATGCGTCAGGGCGCACGTGGCTATATCACCAAGCCCGTGGATGCCGCCGAGCTGCAAGCCAAGATCGCCGCTCTGTAACGAGCTGCGCTGCTTATGGCGAACCGCGAAGCCCTCCGAGATCTTCAATCCCGTCTGGCCGGGCGCCTGCAGGCAGCACGCAGCGAAGGCGTCAGCGTGGCTGCCTGGCTGGCAGTGCAGGCTGGCGGACGGGACTATTTGCTGCCGCTGAACCAGGCGGGAGAGATCTTCCCCTGGACCGGCGTTCAGCCCGTCCCCTACACACAGGCCTGGTTTCTGGGCATCGCCAATCTGCGCGGTTCCCTGATGGGCGTGGTGGACCTGGCTCAGTTGCTGGGCCATGGCAATGTCCGCAATGAGCAGGAGCTGATGGATTGCAGCCTGCTGGCCTTCAACCCGGCTCTGGAGGTCAACGCGGCCCTGCTGGCCGATCGTCTGCTGGGCCTGCGTGCCGCCGACGCTTTTTCCAGGTCCGAGCCCGCGCCTGAGCACTCCCCGAGTTTCTTTGGAGCCGTCCATATCGATGCGAGCGGCCGCCGCTGGCAGGAGCTGAAATTGCAGCCCCTGTCTCAAACCGCCAAATTTTTGAGCATTCGTGCTTGAGGTTCCTGGATACAGCGCTATGTCCTTTGCACAGAAAATAAATCAGTTGTTCCGACGCAAGCCCATCGCGGCAGCCGCCAGTGGTGATAGCAGCATGATGGGAGACACGGTCGTACAGGATCTGTATGACGGCTCGCTCAACAGCGTGCAGGGGGCACCTTCCGTCTTCGGCGTCGAGGAAGCCGGTCGTGCGGACGAGCTGGTGAGCCTGCCCATTCTCGGCACGGCCACGACGGCCAAGCACCAGCGCACCCTGTTCACCCTGCTCGGTGGCTCGGTGCTGGTGCTGGTGGTGCTGTCGGCCTGGATGCTGCGCGAAGCCAGCAACTCCAACCAGCAGCTGGCGGCAACCGGCCAGGCGCTGATGCAGTCGCAGCGTCTGGCCAAGTCGGTCTCCATCGCCATGACGGGGGCCGCTCCTGCGTTTGCCGACGTCAAGGACAGCGCCGGCGTTCTGGCGCGCAACGTGCGAGCGCTGGCTGCCGGCGATTCCGACCTGGGCGTGAATGCGCTGGGCGGCGGCTTGCAGGACGAGCTCAGCTCCATCAGCACCCTGATGGAGCGCGCGGAAAAGAGTGCGGGGCTGATTCTCGGGCAGCAAAAGACGCTGACCCAGGTGGGCGACGCGCTGCGCACCATCAACCGTCAGTCCTCCGATCTGCTGGAAACCGCGGAAACCATTTCTTCGCTGAAGCTGCAGCAGGGTGCCGGTGCGGCCGAGATCTCTGCTGCCGGCCAGCTGGTGATGCTGACCCAGCGGATTGCCAAGTCTGCCAATGAATTCCAGACCCTGGAGGGCGTGAGCCCCGAGGCTGTGTTCCTGCTTGGCAAGGACTTGAACTCGTTCAAGGAAATCTCCGAAGGTCTGCTCAACGGCAGCGCCGAAATGCGGCTGTCGGCGGCACGCGATCCCCAGGTGCGTGAACAGCTCGAGACGCTGATCAAGCAGTACGACGACACGCGCACGCAGGCCAGCGCCATTCTGGGCAATCTGCAAGGTCTGGTGTCGGCCCGTGAAGCGCAGGCCAGCATCAACAACGACAGCGAACCGCTGCGTCAGCAGCTGGAGCAGCTGCAGACGGCTCTGCAGGGACTGGGCGGAGCCAGCATGCTGCAGCTGGCGCTGCTGGCCGTGGCCATTCTGGCCGCAGTTCTGAGCGGTATCGGCATCTCGCGCGTGCAGCTGCTGGACAGCCGTGCGCGCCAGCAGGAAGCCGAGCGCCATCAGGTCGATGCCCGTTTGCAGGAGCAGGAAGCCAAGCGCATCAACGACGCCAACCAGGCCGCCATTTTGCGTTTGATGAACGAGCTGCAGTCGGTGGCCGAAGGCGACCTGACGCAGGAAGCCACCGTGACCGAGGACATCACCGGCGCGATCGCCGACTCGGTGAACTACACGGTGGAAGAGCTGCGCGCGCTGGTGGGTTCGGTGCAGAACACCGTGACCCGAGTGGCCCAGACCACCGAACAGGTGGACGTCACCTCGACCGAGCTGCTGGCTGCATCGAACGAGCAGCTGCATGAAATTCGCGAGACCGGCAAGTCGATTCTGGACATGGCCGGCCGTATCAACAACGTCTCGGCCCAGGCGCAGGAATCGGCCCAGGTGGCCCGCCAGTCGCTGCAGGCTGCGGACTCGGGTCTCAAGGCCGTGCAGAACGCCATCGGCGGTATGAACTCCATCCGCGATCAGATTCAGGACACATCCAAGCGAATCAAGCGCCTTGGCGAATCGTCCCAGGAGATCGGTGAAATCACCGAACTGATTTCGGACATTACCGAGCAGACCAACGTGCTGGCGCTGAATGCCGCCATTCAGGCCGCGTCCGCCGGTGAAGCCGGTCGCGGCTTCTCGGTGGTGGCCGAAGAAGTGCAGCGTCTGGCGGAGCGCTCTGCCGACGCCACGCGACAGATTGCCGCGCTGGTGAAGGCGATTCAGACCGATACCCAGGATGCCGTGGCCGCCATGGAGCGTTCTACCCAGGGTGTGGTTGAAGGAGCCCGTCTGTCCGACTCGGCGGGTACCGCACTGTCTGAAATCGACAGCGTGTCGCGCCGACTGGCCGAGCTGATCGAGCAGATTTCCCACTCCACTTCGCGTGAAGCCAATATGGCCAACGGCGTGGCGGAAAACATTCAGCACATTTTTGCCGTGACCGAGCAAACCGGCGAGGGCACTCGTACCACGGCACAGCAGGTGCGCGAGCTCTCCCATATGGCCGAAGAGCTGCGTCAGTCCGTTTCCCGATTCAAGATTGCCTGATTTGACTGGCTCTTTCTCTCGTAAAAATGCACGACCCTTGAGGGTTAAGGAACTAGAGCATGTCAGTGGTTGACGACTCGCCAATACGTGCAGCCATGTCTGCAACAGCAGAGCAGGATCTGGGGCCGCTGGCCTGGGTGCTCGATGAAGTGCGCAAGTCGCTGGAGGCAGCGTCCAAGGCGGTGAACCGTTTCATGCGCGATGCGGATGCAGCCCGTTTGTCTGATCTTGAGGAGTTGGATACATCGGCGCTGCGCATTGCTCGCCAGCAACTGCACCAGGCCTGCGGCGCCCTGGAGATGGTGGGCGTCACCGCTCCGGCGCAGGTGATGCGCAGCATGGAAGCTGCGGTCAACCGCTTCGTGCAGCGCCCCGAATACTGCACGCAGGAAGCGGCGACCACGCTGGAGCGCACGCATTTTGCGCTGATGGAATTCCTGGAGGCCGTGCTGGCCGGTCAGCAGGTCTCTGCCGTAGCCTTGTTCCCCCAGTATCGTGAGACCCAGGTGCTGGCCGGCAACGACAAGGCACACCCGGCAGACCTGTGGCCTGCGGAGCGCCGTGCGCGCGAGCCCCGCTGGAGCGGAGCCATGCCCGAGCCTCTGGCCTATGGCCCGCATGCACGCGCCATGCTGGACGGCGTGGTGCTGCGCATGGTCAAGAGCGACGACCGGGAGGCAGCTGCGCAGATGTGCGAGCTCTGCCGGCGCTTTGCCGCCGCTCAGTCCGAAGATGTGGCAGCGCGCAGTTTCTGGAAGATTGCCGCAGCTTTCTTTGATGCTCAGGCTCGCGGTCTCATCACTGCCGACATCTACGTCAAGCGCATGGCCTCGCGCGTGCTCATGCAGTACGCCAGCATGGCCAAGGGCGACAGCCTGCCGCCCGCCCGACTGCTGCAGGATTTGATGTTCTTTTGCGCGCAGGCCAGGCCCCGCGAGCAGGCCGGCGAGAGCCTGAAGGCCGTGCACGAGGCCTATGCCATGGAGCACATGCCGGTGGTGGACTACCACGTGGCGCGCTATGGGCGTTTCGATCCCTCGGTGCTGGTGCAGGCGCGCAAGCGCATTGCGGCCGCCGCCGAAACCTGGTCAGCGGTCGCCGGTGGCGACCGCAGCAAGATCCGGTCCATGGCCGAGCAGTTCGGGCTGGTGTCCGAGTCGCTGGTCAAGCTGCAGCCTGTCAGCCACGGTCTGGCGCGCGCGCTGATTCGTGTCGCCGAGACGGTGGAACGCATCGGCGAGCCACCACCGGCCGAGCTGGCCATGGAGGTGGCGACCGCAGTGCTCTATCTGCAGGCCAGCTTCATGACCGCCGGGCATGACGACGAGATACAGGCCGCCCAGTCCAGCGTGCTGGTCCAGCGTCTGGATGCGGCGCTGCATGGCGCGCAGTCCGAGCCGCTGGAAATCTGGATGGAGGAGCTCTACCGTCAGGCCAGCGACCAGCAGACCATGGGATCGGTGGTGGGCGAGCTGCGCATCACCCTGGGTGAGGCCGAGAAGCAGCTGGATCTGTTCTTTCGCAACCCCTCCGATACCTCGGTGCTGGCCTCGGTGCCGGGCCAGATGGCGCAGATGCGCGGCGTGCTGTCGGTGCTGGGCTTCGAGCAGGCCGCGACCGCCATGCAGCGCATGCGTGACACCGTCGAGCATCTGATGCTCGGCGAGGTGACGATCGAGAATCAGCCCCGTATCTTCGAGAAGCTGGGCAGCAGTCTGGGTGCCATGGGCTTTCTCATCGACATGCTCAGCTACCAGCGCAATATGGCGCGCAAGCTGTTTGTCTATGACGAGGAAAAGGACGAACTGCGCATCGTCATGGGTCACAGCCGCAGTCGCGGCCCCGAAGCTTTCCGGCCGACCGTGGATATTCCCATGGAGGGCGTGCCGTCTGCGCAGCCTGCGGCCGCAGCGGTTGCCACAGCGGCCATCCCAACAGCTGCAGCGGCCATCGAGCCTTCGGTCGCTGCACCGCCGCCGCCCGCCGAATTGCGGCCTGCGGCGCAGCCGCAGCCCTTGCAGGCGCGGCTCACAGACGACGAGGACACCCCGGCCTGGGCCGCAACCGAACCAGGTGCCTTGCCCGACTTCGAGGCAATGCCTGCACCTGTTGTGGCCGAGCCGGCGGTGGCAGGCTCCGATGCCCTGGCCGATGCCATGGCCCAGGTGTTTGCGGACATGCAATCGGGCAGGCCGGCAGCGGATGATGCCGTCACCGCCTCCCATTCCGGCCAGGATCTGGCCGGCCCGAGCAGCGCAGCAGTTGCTGCGACAGAGCCCCTGTCTGCGTCCGCCGAGCTGAGTGCCGAAGCGCTGGACGGCGACGATGAACTGCTGTCGATCTTCCTGGAGGAAGCCCGTGAAGTCGTGGATAACGGCTTGCAGGCCCTTCAGGCTCTGGCCGATGAGCCCGGCAACCTGAGCGAGCAGACCACGCTGCGCAGGGCGTTTCACACGCTCAAGGGCAGCTCGCGCATGGTGGGGCTGGATGAATTTGGCGAAGCCGGCTGGGCCATGGAGCAGATGCTCAATGCCTGGCTGGCAGAGCAGCGGCCCATGCCGCAGGCCATGCAGCAACTGGCTCAGGATGCCCTGAAAGCCTTTGCCGCCTGGGCCCGGGATATTGAGAGCCGGCAGGCGCAGAACTGGTCGGCCACGGCCTTCCGAGCTGCCGCCGACGCCATGCGTCTGCAGGGCGAGCGTGCCGACGTGGCCCTGGTTCCTCGTCGCGCGGAGCGCATGGAGCCGGTGTGGGACGCAGCCGAGGCGCAGGCCGCTGCAGCGCACGCGCACGCGCCAGTGCCAGTGCCAGTGCCGGAGCTGCCCCCCGCGCTGGCCGCCGAAGTGCAGGAGTGGCCGCAGGAGTTCGAGGCCGAGGCTGCAGAGCACGGCTCCGATGCCCTGACTGCCCGGAGCGAGCCCGCATTTGCCATGCCGGAACTGGACTTCTCCCTGGAGGAGCTGCCTTCCGTGCCCGGGCAGGAGTCTGTTCCTGAACCCGAGGCGGCAACGACCGACTTTGCCTTGCCGCAGCTGGATATTCCCGACGATCTGCTGCTGCAGCTGGCGGCCCCGGAGCTGCTCGACGCATCCGCGCTGCCCACGCTGGAGTCGGAAGGCGAGCCTGCGCCAGAGCGGACCGAAGATGCGGCTGCCGATGCTGTGATCGAGGCTCAGTCGTCGCCAGAGCAAAGCAGCAGTGCGGACGAGGTGCAGGAGCTGGACTTCGCCGCCTTCGAAGCGGCCATGCGCGAAAGCGAACAGGCTGCCATCGCCGTGCAGACCGCGCTGGAGGCGGATACGGCCCCCGTGGATACGGCCTCCGCTGAGACAGCCTCCTTTGAGACGGCCTCTGCTGAGGCGGCTTCCATGGACACGGTGGCCGAGTTGCCGTCCGCAGAGGCCGTGCTTGAGCTGGAGGCGATTGAAGCCTTGCTGGATGGCGTGCCCGAGCCAGTCATGGTCGAAGAGCCGCTTCAGGCGGCAGAGCCCGAAGTCCCGGCGACGGAGCCGTCGCCCGAGCAGACAGCCGAGCCGGACGACGGCTATCGCAATATCGACGGCCTGCGCATCAGCGCAGCGCTGTACAACGTCTATCTGAACGAAGCAGACGACTGGTCCGAGCGTCTGGGCGAGGTGTTGCAGCAGTGGCTGCAGGAGCCCGGCGAAGCCATTCCCGACGATGCGATCGCGCTGGCGCATTCGCTGGCAGGCAGCTCCGGCACCGTGGGCTTCAAGGCCTTGTCGGAGCTGGCACGTTTGCTCGAGCATGCACTGCTGCATCTGCAGCCTCAGGGCTACGCCAGCGCGCTGCAGATTCAGCAATGCCTGAGCGCGTCCGATGAGGTGCGTCGTCTGCTGCATCAGTTTGCGGCGGGCTTTCTCAAGGAGGCCTTGCCGGCCGTCGAAGAAGTGCTGCGCGAAATTCTGGACACCCCCATCGATGCCAGCGCTCTGGGCGAGTCGGTCGATCTCGAGCCAGTCGATCTGGCCGGGCTGGACGAGGCAGAGTGGCCCGAGGTGCAGGTGCTGCAGCAGCCCGCCGACCTCAAGGATTTGCCGCTGGATTTTGCCGCCGAGCTATCTGGGGAAGCGGCTTTGCCCCAGCTTTGCGATGCGGGTGCCGTGGAGCCCGCCGAGGAAGCCGTGAATGCAGCGGCCGCCGATCCGTTGCTGGATGTGGCGCCGCCTCCAGCCCAGCAGCCGCCGTACTCCATGGTGCCTGCCGGAGGCAGCGTGGAGCATGAGGCCGAGCTGCAACGCCGCATTGATGAAGCCATCGCGCTGGCGGTGCATGCCGGTGATGACGAAGACGACATCGATGTGCTCGATCAGGTCGATCCCGACCTGTTCCCCATCTTCGAGGAAGAAGCCATCGACCTGTTGCCCAAGCTCGGCGCTGCACTGCGCCGCTGGCATGGTCGTCCGGCGCTGGATGAAGCCCGTAACGAAGTCCTGCGTGCCCTGCACACCATCAAGGGCAGCGCCCGCCTGGCGGGTGCCATGCGCATGGGCGAAATGGCCCACCGCCTGGAATCGGCGGTGGAACGCATCGATCAGGAGCGTCCCGCTGCCGACGCGATAGAGCCGCTGCTGAGCAGTTTCGACGCTTTGCAGGCCAGCTTCGATGTGCTGCGCATGGCCGGCGAGCAGGAGCCCGAGCAGCCGCTGGCGCAGCTGGACGACCACCTGGCACAGGCAGCGCTGCATCTGGGTGCGGCAGAGACCGAGGCGACGCCGACCGCGACGGCTGCCGGGGCCGGCGAGAAGAGCGCCGCAGAGACCGCGCAGGCGATTCAGCTGCCGGCGCCGGTGGTGCCACGCGCCGCCTCGCAGCAGACCGTGCGCGTGCGTGCCCAGCTGCTGGACCGCCTGATTTCCCAGACCGGCGAAGTGTTGATTGCGCGCTCGCGTGTCGATGCGCGTCTGTCGCAGGCCCGCTCGGCGCTCCATGATCTGACGGGCAACCTGGAGCGTCTGCGCACGCAGCTGCGAGACATCGAGGTGCAGGCCGAAAGCCAGATGCAGTCGCGTCTGGCCCTGTCCAAGGACACGGCGGCCGGTTTTGACCCGCTGGAGTTCGACCGCTTCACGCGCGTGCAGGAGCTCACGCGCATGATGGCCGAGTCGGTCAACGACGTGGCCACCGTGCAGCGCAATCTGCAGCGGGATCTGGCGGCAGCCGAAGACGATCTGGTGGCCCAGGGCCGGCAGGCGCGCGATCTGCAGCGCGATCTGCTGCGCACGCGCATGGTGGAGTTCGACTCCTTTGCCGAGCGACTGTATGCCGTGGTGCGCCAGACCTCCAAGGAGATGGGCAAGCAGGTGCGCCTGAACATTCTGGGCGGCACCATCGAAATGGACCGCGGCATGCTGGAGCGCATGATGCCGGCCTTCGAGCATCTGCTGCGCAACTGCGTGGCTCACGGCATTGAATCGCCCGAGCAGCGCGAGGCGCTGGGCAAGCCGGCTGTCGGCACCATCGAGATCGTGCTGAGCCAGGAGCGCAACGACGTGGCACTGTCGGTGGAAGACGACGGCGCCGGGCTGGACCTGGAGCGGATTCGCAGCAAGGCCCTCAGCCTCAAGCTGTGGACTGATGAGCGTCCCATGACGCTGGAAGATGCGGCGCGCCTGATCTTCGAGCCGGGCTTTACCACGGCCAGCGAGGTGACGGGCGTTGCCGGTCGCGGCATCGGCATGGATGTGGTGCGCTCCGAGGTCAACGCCCTGGGTGGTCGTATCGAGACCCATACCGAGCCCGGCAGAGGCAGCGCCTTCCGTCTGGTGCTGCCGCTGACGACGGCCGTGACCCAGGTGGTGATGCTGCGCATGGGGGCCGTGTCCATGGGCGTGCCCGCCAATCTGGTGGAAATCGTGCGCCGCGTACCTGTCGATGTGCTGGAGCAAAGCTATCGCAGGCAGGAGTTCCAGGACGGCAGCGAAGTCATGCCTTTTTACTGGGCCGGCGCGCTGTGGCAGACCTCGCTGCGCAGCGAGGAGAACCTCGGCCGCACGCGCCCGGTGGTGATTGTGCGCAGTGCCTCGCAGCGCGTGGCGCTGCATGTGGACGAAGTGCTGGGCAACCAGGAAGTGGTGATCAAGAACCTGGGCCCGCAGCTGTCGCGCCTGCCGGGCCTGACCGGCATGTCCGTGCTGCCCTCGGGTGCTGTCGTGCAGATCTACAACCCGGTGGCGCTGGCCAACGTCCATGGCGAGCATGTGCGCGCCATGCTGGCCAGGGCCGAGCAGGCGGCCGCCGAAGGCGGCCAGCAGGCCGAGGCCGGGGGTGTCGATCTGTTGGGCGCCGATGCCGCGCAGACCACGGTGCCGCTGGTGCTGGTGGTGGATGACTCCATCACCGTGCGCCGCGTCACCCAGCGTCTGCTGCAGCGCGAAGGCTACCGCGTCACGCTGGCTGCCGATGGCCTGCAAGCCATGGAGCGTCTGCAGGACGAGCGCCCGACCCTGGTGCTGTCGGACATCGAAATGCCGCGCATGGACGGTTTCGATCTGCTGCGCAATATCCGCGCCGATCAGACGCTGGAAGGCCTGCCCGTGGTCATGATCACTTCACGCATTGCCCAGAAGCACCGTGAAATGGCCCGTGATCTGGGCGCCAATCACTATCTGGGCAAGCCCTATTCCGATGAGGAACTGCTGGGCCTGATCCGGCATTACGCGCTGCAGCGCAGCGGTCCTGCACCCGAGCGCAGCCCGCTTGGCGGGCCTGCCGAGGAGCCAGGAGTGGCGGTCGAATAAGCGCTGCTCCTGATAAGGAAGCGGCTTGCGCCAGTCAGTATTGCATTTCAGGTTGATATAAGTCTGAAATGTAGGATAGGCTTGCGCAAGCCGCTTCTTTTTTTGAACGGGTGCCGACTGAGCACCTGACAGCCTCGTGTAAAGCAGCATGTACTGTGCCTTGGGGCAGGACCGTCACAGGGCCGGAAGGCAGGAGGCAGATCAGGACTCCTTCTTGAGGATTCCGTAGCGTGCCAGGGTTTTCTCCCGCGCTGCCGCATGATCCACGACGGGCAAGGGATAGTCGCGCCCCAGTGCGATGCCTGCTTCGGCCAGTTCCAGCGGCTTGGCCAGCCAGGGGGCATGCCGCAGTTTGGCCGGCAAAGGCGTCAGCTCGGGGACGTAGCGCACGATGAACTTGCCCTCCGGATCGAACTTCTCGCTCTGGGTCACCGGGTTGAAGATGCGGAACCAGGGCTGGGCATCGCAGCCCGTGGAGGCCGCCCATTGCCAGCCGCCGTTATTGGCCGCCAGATCGAAGTCATTGAGCTTTTCGGCGAAATAGGCTTCGCCCCGGCGCCAGTCCAGACCCAGGTCCTTGACCAGAAAGCTGGCCGTGACCATGCGCAGCCGGTTGTGCATATAGCCGCTGGTATTGAGCTGGCGCATGGCGGCATCGACCAGCGGGTAGCCGGTGCGGCCTTCGCACCAGGCGGCAAAGAGGGCGTCGGCTTCGGCTCCCGTCTCCCATTCGATAGCGTCATAGGCTGGCTTGAAGCTGCGTTCCACGACATAGGGCTGGTGGGCCAGGATCTGGAAGTAGAAGTCGCGCCAGATCAGCTCGCTGAGCCAGGTGGCCGCCCCTTCACGCGCTGCGGCAGACCAGTCCTCGTGGTGCGCCGCCTCATGGGCGAGCCGGGCCAGCTCGCGTATCGAGACGGTGCCGAAGCGCAGATGGACGCTGAGATAGCTGGGCCCCTTGAGGGCAGGAAAGTCGCGCGCCGCCTTGTACTGCGGCAGGCGCGGCAGAAAATCGGCCAGCAACCGGCGTGCTCCGCTGACTCCGGTGGGCAGGCGCAGGCCGGCCAGCGTGTCCGGAGCGAATCCCAGATCCGCAGCCGAGGGAATCGTGCGGCGCTCGGTGTCCGGCAGGTCGGCCAGCTTGCTCGCCAGATCGCGCTCGCTGGGGTAGGCCGAGAGATAGAACGGCGTGATTTTTCGCAGCCAGGCGTTCTTGTAGGGCGTGAAGACCGAAAACGGCGACAGGCTCTGGGTCAGCACCTCGTCGCGCGCAAAGATGCGGTGGTCCTTGAAGCGCAGCAGCAACTGCCCCTGGCTCTTGAGGCTGCGCGCCACCTGGGCATCGCGGGCAAGAGCCGCCGGCTCGTCGTCGTCGTTGCAGAAGACCGCACCCGCGCCCAGCTGCCGGGCCAGGGCCGGGATGATGTCCTGGGGCAGGCCGCGCCGCGTGATCAGCCCTGTCTGCGGGCGCCCCGTGGTCTCGCGCAGGGCCGCATCCAGCTCGGCCAGACTCTGGCAGATGAATTCCACGCGGCGGTCGGCGCGTGGCAGGGCGGCAAGAATGCTGTCGTCGAAGACAAAGACGCAATACAGCTTTTCACATTGCTGCAATGCATGATAAAGGGCCGCGTTATCGGCCAGGCGCAGGTCGCGCCGCAGCCAGATCAAGCCCACAGGGTAAGAAGGAGTCATGGATCGCCAGTAAAATCGCTGTATGTCTGCAGAATCTGCGCCTATCAACTTGACGCACCACTTCCTGATTGCCATGCCCGGCCTGGAAGATGAGTCGTTTTCGCGCAGCGTTGTTTACCTGTGCGAGCATAGCGAGCGTGGCGCGCTCGGTCTGATTATCAACAAGCCCTCCAAGCTCAGCCTGCAAGGCCTGCTGCAAAAAGTGGATTTGGGTCTCAAGCGCGATGATTTGCGCGATCAGCAGGTCTTTACCGGTGGCCCGGTACAGACCGATCGCGGCTTTGTGCTGCATGAGCCCATGGTCATCGAAGGTGCGCCCGAGAACGAATCGGCCTATGCCTCGACCATGACCATTCCAGGCGGTCTGGAGATGACCACGTCCAAGGATGTGCTCGAAGCCCTGTCGGACGGTGCCGGCCCCAAGCGCGTGCTGGTCACGCTGGGCTATTCCTCCTGGGATGAAGGCCAGCTCGAATCCGAAATCGGCGAAAACGCCTGGCTGACCGTGGAAGCCGACCCCGAGGTGATCTTCAGCACCCCGGTGGACGAGCGCTATGACCGTGCTCTGGGCCTGCTGGGTCTGCAGCGCTGGATGCTGTCCCCTGAGTCGGGTCGCGCATGAACGATATTTCCTCTTCCAACAAGGCCGCCGATGCGGCCTTTTCCTCGACTTTTTCCTCGGCCGACAATGCGGCTGCCAGGCCTGCAGCGGCGCCCGCACCGCAAAAGCCCGAGGTGCCGGCCCATTTCCAGCAGTTCCTGGGCTTTGACTTCGGCATCAAGCGCACGGGCTGCGCCTCGGGCAACCGCGTGCTGGGCGGCGCCAACCCGCTGCCCACCATCAGGGCCGACGGGGCGGATGCACGCCTGGCCGCAGTGGAAAAGCTGATCCGCGAGTGGCAGCCCAATGCCCTGGTGATAGGCGTTCCCTACCATCCCGATGGCGCGGCGCACGAGAACACGGCACGGGCCCTGAAATTCGGCCGCCAGCTCAGAAGCCGCTTCAAGCTGCCGGTGTATGAGGTGGACGAACGCTACAGCACGACCGAAGCCCTGGCGGGTGGCGCACGCGACGCCGACGCGGCTTCGGCCTGCATCATTCTTGAACAGTTTTTGAGGAGTCTCCCATGAGTGAAACCATTGCAGGAAACCAGCCGGGACAAGGCAGCCTGATCCTGGACGCCGAAGCCCTGTATAGCGAGCTGCTGCGCGGTGTGCAGCGCATCATGGGCCCCAATACCCGTCTGGCGGGCATCACCTCGGGCGGTGCCTGGCTGGTCGAGCGCCTGCACAAGGATCTGAATCTCAAGGGCAAGCCCAGCGTGCTGTCTTCCTCGCTGCACCGCGACGATTTTGCCCAGCGCGGCATGGCTTCCAGCGCTCAGACCCAGATCGCCTTCGATGTGAACGGCGCCGATGTGCTGGTGCTGGACGATGTGCTCTACACCGGCCGCACCGTGCGTGCCGTGCTCAACGAACTCTATGACTACGGCCGTCCCGCCAGTGTGCGACTGGCCGTTCTGGTGGACCGGGGAGGGCGCGAGCTGCCCATCCAGGCCGACTTTGCCGCAGCGCGCGTGGCGCTGCCGGCCGACCGTTCCCTGGCGCTGGCGCGCGACGAGAGCGGTGTTTTCCACTTCCGCATTCAAGAGGCCTGATCGTGCTGTACAAGCGCAACCCACAACTCAACAAGAACGGCGAGCTGATCCACCTGCTCTCCACCGAAGGCCTGTCCAAGGACATCCTGACCCAGATTCTCGACACGGCCAGCAACTTCGTCAGCGTCAACGACCGTGAAGTCAAGAAGGTGCCTCTGCTGCGCGGCAAGAGCGTGTTCAATCTCTTCTTCGAGAACAGCACGCGTACCCGCACCACCTTCGAGATTGCGGCCAAGCGCCTGTCGGCCGACGTGTTCAACCTGGACATTGCGCGCAGCTCGGCCAGCAAGGGCGAGACCCTGCTGGACACCATCGACAATCTCTCGGCCATGGCGGCCGACATCTTTGTCGTGCGCCACAGCGAGTCCGGTGCTCCCTATCTGATCGCCAAACATGTGGCGCCGCATGTGCATGTGGTCAATGCCGGCGACGGCCGCCATGCCCACCCCACCCAGGGTCTGCTGGACATGTACACCATCCGCCACTACAAGCAGGATTTCTCCAATCTGCGCGTGGCCATCGTGGGCGACGTGCTGCACTCGCGCGTGGCGCGCTCGGACATCCACGCCCTGACCACGCTCGGCGCTGCCGAGGTTCGCGTGGTCGGCCCGCGTACCCTGGTGCCCTCGGACATGGCCAGCATGGGCGTGCGCGTCTTCCACAATCTGGAGGAGGGCATCAAGGACTGCGACGTCATCATCATGCTGCGCCTGCAGAACGAGCGCATGAGCGGGGCGCTGCTGCCTTCGAGCCAGGAATACTTCAAGAGCTTCGGCCTGACCGAAAAGCGCCTTGAGCTGGCCAAGCCCGATGCCATCGTCATGCACCCCGGCCCCATCAATCGCGGCGTGGAGATCGACTCCGCCGTGGTGGATGGCCCGCAGGCCGTGATCCTGTCGCAGGTGACCTTCGGTATCGCGGTGCGCATGGCCGTCATGTCCATCGTCGCGGGGAACGAGGCTTGAACACCCCCTGAGCCGCTGTGCGGCTTCCTCCTCTCTCGCAAGGCGGGAGGGGGACGACATCCTCGCGTCGGGACGGCCCTAGCTCGGTGTCCCGTGCGAAAGTCGACGAAGCAAACGGCAGTTGCTGGTGGAGACGGTTTTTAGAGATATTTTTATAGCTGCTGGCGCTTATGGGATAAGGGCTGGTGGCCAATTTGGTGCCAAACCATGAAAATTCTGATTCGCAATGGCCGGGTGATGGACCCGGCACGAGGTTTTGACCAGCAGGCCGATATCGCCATCGATGGCAGCGTGATCGTCGCCATCGGCACGGTGCCCGATGGCTTTGTGGCCGAGCGTGAAATCGACGCCTCGGGCCAGTGGGTGCTGCCCGGTCTGGTGGACCTGGCCGTGCGCCTGCGCGAGCCCGGCCACGAGCATGAAGGCATGCTGCAGTCCGAGATGGCGGCTGCCGTGGCAGGCGGCGTGACCAGCCTGGTCTGCCCGCCCGATACCGAGCCTGTGCTCGACGAGCAGGGCCTGGTGGAAATGCTCAAGTTCCGTGCCGAGAAGCAGCACAAGTCGCGTCTGTTCCCCATGGGGGCGCTGACCGTAGGCCTCAAGGGCGAAACGCTGACCGAGATGGCCGAGCTGACTGAGTCCGGTTGCGTGGCCTTCGGCCAGGCGGACGTGCCGCTGTCCAGCATCACCACGCTGAGCCGTGCGCTGAGCTACGCCAACACCTTTGGCTATGCCGTGTGGCTGCGCCCGCAGGACAAGGATCTGGGCAAGGGCGTGGCCGCCAGCGGCGCGCTGGCTACCCGCATGGGTCTGGCCGGGGTGTCCGTGGCGGCAGAGACGATTGCGCTGCACACCATCTTCGAGCTGATCCGTGGCTCGCAGACCCGGATTCACCTGTGCCGCATCTCCAGCGCCGCAGGCGTGGAGCTGGTGCGTCGAGCCAAGGCCGAAGGCCTGAACGTGACCGCCGACGTGTCCATCAACTCGCTGCTGTTGACCGAGAACGATATCGGCTACTTCGACAGCAGCGCCCGTGTGGTGCCCGTGCTGCGCCAGCAGCGCGACCGCGATGCACTGTCTGCCGCACTGGCGGACGGCACCATCGATGCGCTGGTGTCCGATCACTGCCCGGTGGACGAAGACGCCAAGGTGCTGCCTTTTGCCGAAGCCGAGCCCGGTGCGACCGGCGTGGAGCTGCTGCTGTCCATCGCCGTGAAGTGGAGCCGCGACTACAAGGTGCCGCTGAACCGCGCACTGGCCGTCGTGACTTCGGCGCCCGTGGCCGTGCTGGGTAGTGCGCTGGGCGAACAGCAGTCCCTGCTGGGACGGCTCAGCGTGGGCGGCGTGGCCGATCTGTGCATCGTCGACCCCGAGGCTGAGTGGACGGTCGATCCCAAGGCGCTGCAAAGCCAGGGCAAGAGCACTCCCTTCAATGGCTACGAGCTGCCCGCGCGCGTGGTAACGACTATCGTTGACGGCGCTGTCGCTTATCAGAGATAAGCACCCCCTGAGGCGCTTTGCGCCTTCCCCCTCTCTCTACGCGCTTCCCGCTAGGGGAGGGGAACGACAGCCTCGCTGCGGGGCGGCCCTTGCTCGCTGTCACTTTGTTGGTGTGCGTCGGTTTTAGGCGTTATCCGTTTCAAGTTGCTGCATCTCCTCTGAGTTGAGTCGCTAAACTTCCTGGAAATCATGGCAAACGGCTTGCACAAAATCAGAACCGGCTTGCGCGCAGTCTGGCGCGGACTGCGTCTGCTGGCCCATGTGGCCAAGGGCACCTGGATCGTGGCGTTTCGCTTTCCGCAGCTGCACTACCAGCAGCAGCACGAGCATGTGCAGGCCTGGGCCGCAGCGCTGCTGTTGCGCGCCGGGGTGCAGCTGGAGGTCAGAGGCCTGCCGCCAGCCAAGGGGCCGGTGCTGATGGTCAGCAACCATATCTCCTGGCTCGATATTCCCCTGCTGCATGCGGCACGCCATTGCCGCTTTATCTCCAAGTCCGACGTCAAGGGCTGGCCCATCATCGGCACGCTGGCGACGGCAGCGGGCACGCTCTACATCCAGCGCAGCTCGCGCCGCGATGCAGTGCGCATGGTGGGCGCCATGGAAGAGGCCTTCAAACGCGGCGAAATCCTGGCCGTCTTTCCCGAGGGGACGACGGGCGACGGGCGCAGCCTGCTCTCGTTTCACTCCAATCTGCTCGAGGCTGCCGTGCAATGCGATGCGCCGGTGCAGCCCGTGGGGCTGCGCTTTGTCGACGGCACAACCGGCGGCACCAGCTATGCCGCCACTTATGTGGGCGACGAGACCCTGCTGGGCTCCATCTGGCGCGTGCTTTGCTCGGAACAGCTGATTGCCGTGGTGCATTACGGCGAGGCAGAGACTGCCCAGGGGCGCGACCGCCGCGCCTGGGCCAAGGACCTGCACACCGAGGTGGACAGGCTGCGCCAGAACTAGGTGCTCTGCCGGCGCTTTCCGCAGCCGCTCAAACCCGTGTAGGCTGCGCGCATGCACGCCAGAGTTTTGCGCTATCTCGATGAAGTGGTCCGCCGCGGCTCCATCCGCAAGGCGGCCGAGTACCTGCATGTGGCTCCCACGGCCGTGAACCGGCAGATCCTCGATCTGGAGGCCGAGCTGGGTGCGCCGCTGTTCGACCGCATCCACAATCGCCTGCGTCTGACGCCTCTGGGTGAGATGGTGCTGACCCATGTGCGCAGCACCTTGCGCGAACATGCAGCGCTGTGCGAACGCATTGCCGACTTCAAGGGCATGAGACGCGGCGAGATCACGGTGGCGGCGACGTCCGGCCTGGCGGGCTCCTTGCTGCCATCGCTGGTGCATGACTTTCGCAGCAGCCATCCGGGGATGGTCGTGCGTGTCATCGACCTGCCCATACAGGCCATTGTGTCTGCCGTGGAAGCAGGGGAGGTGGACCTGGGTCTTGCCTACGATCTGGCTCCGAGACCCGGTTTGCGCATGCTGGCAGCCAGCGAATGGCAGATCGGAGCCATCCTGCCGGTCAAGCACCCACTGGCCCATCAGTCGTCGCTGCTGCTCAGCGAATGCGTGGGTCATCCGCTGATTCTGCCGGCACCGGCCCTGACCATACGCAGTCTGCTCAACGAAGCCTTCGCGCGCAGTGCCATCGAGGTGACGCCGGTGGCCGAGTCCACCTCCATGGCCCTGATACAGCGCCTGGTCATGCTGGGCGAAGGCATTGCCCTGCTCAACGCGCTGGATGTACTGGAGGAGCTGGATCGCGGCTCGCTCAGTTTCGTGCCTCTGCGCGACGCACATCTGCAGCGCCAGACCCTGATGCTGTTTGTGCGCAAGGGCGCGGAGCTGAGTGCCGCCGCAGCACTCATGGCGGCAAGCATCGAATCCGCGCTGGCGCGGCTCTACGCGAGAAAACACTGATTCTTTGTCCACATTTTGTGGACATGGTTGGCGGAATTCAGCGCTATCGCGCGCTTGGGCGGCTCTCTAGACTTGCGCTTCTTGTTTAGAGAGAAAGAAACCATGACCCTGATAGCCCTGAATGCCGACGTATTGGTCACCATGGATGCGCAGCGCCGCGAGATCAAAGATGGCGCGCTGGTGGCGGACGGCCCAGCCCTGCTGTGGGTGGGCGCAACGGCCGAACTGCCGGCGCAGTACCGCCGCATGGCAGACGAGGGCCAGGCGCGCGTGCTGGACATGCGAGGCAAGGTCGTGACGCCGGGCCTGGTCAACACCCACCACCACATGTACCAGAGCCTGACGCGTGCCGTGCCGGCCGCTCAGGATGCCGAGCTGTTCTCGTGGCTGCAGAACCTCTACATGCTGTGGTCGCACCTGACGCCCGAGATGATCCATGTCTCGACCCAGACCGCCATGGCCGAACTCATGCTGTCGGGCTGTACCACGACCAGCGACCATCTGTACCTGTTTCCCAATGGCTCGCGCCTGGACGACTCCATCGCGGCTGCGCAGCAGATGGGCATGCGCTTTCACGCCGCGCGCGGCTCCATGAGCCTGGGCCGCAGCAAGGGCGGCTTGCCGCCCGATGTGGTAGTGGAGGAGGAAGAGGCCATTTTGCGCGACAGCCTGCGCTTGATCCAGCAGTACCACGACGGCTCGCGCCACTCCATGCTGCGCGTGGTGCTGGCGCCCTGCTCGCCGTTCTCGGTGACCCGCGATCTGATGCGCGAATCGGCGGTGCTGGCGCGTGCGCATGGCGTATCGCTGCACACCCATCTGGCCGAGAACGACAACGACGTGGCTTTCTCGCGGGAGAAGTTCGGCCTGACCCCGGCGCAATATGCCGAGGACCTGGGCTGGGTAGGGCGCGACGTCTGGCATGCGCATTGCGTCAAGCTCGATCCCGAAGGCATTGCGCTGTTTGCACGCACCGGCACCGGTGTGGCGCACTGCCCATGCTCCAACATGCGCCTGGCCTCTGGCATCGCGCCCATTCGCAGCATGCGCGATGCGGGCGTGCCCGTGGCCCTGGGTGTGGACGGCAGCGCATCGAACGACGGGGCCCACATGCTGGGCGAGGCGCGCCAGGCCATGCTGCTGCAGCGCGTGGGCTACGGCCCGGCGGCCATGAGTGCCCGCGAGGCGCTGGAAATTGCCACGCTGGGCGGTGCACGCGTGCTCAACCGCGACGACATCGGTGCGCTGGCTCCCGGCATGTCGGCCGACTTCGTGGCCTTCGACATGGAGGCTGTCGGCTATGCGGGCGCAGGCCATGACCCCGTGGCGGCGCTGGTGTTCTGCACGCCGGCCAATGTGTCCAGCAGCGTCATCAACGGCCGTGTGGTGGTCGAGGATGGACGCCTGCTGACCGCCGATCTGCCCATCGTGCTGGGCCAGCACCGCCATCTTGCGCGCAGCCTGTTCGAGCGGGCTGCAGCAGGGCATTGAGACTTTCCGATGACGGTCATCGTGGGGCCATTGCGATGGCCGGACATCGGTGTGAGAGAGATTCCAAGCCTTTGTGGCACTGGAAGAAAAGTGGGCTCGGGACTGGTGTCAGGTGACTTGGAGTGCCAGAAATTCTTTCTCGATTCCGGACAAGCTATACGGCGCCGCGCATGGGCTGTATCGGCAACGGCATATGAGAGCTCCCGGTTGCGTGCTTAGTCTTGTGGCCTTCGCGGGGAAGCCTATTCCCCGGCGATTGCATACCTAAAAAACAGGAGACAAGACCATGGAAAAACTGCTTTACGGGGTGGAAGACCGTCCGCCCAGCCTCATCACCACCACGCTGCTTTCGCTGCAGCACTTGCTCGCCGCGCTGGGCGGCATCATCGCCGTACCGCTGGTGTTCGGCGGTGCGCTCAAGCTGCCGGCCGACCAGATCGTGGCCCTGGTCAATGCGGCTTTGCTGGGCTCGGGCGTCGTCACCATCATCCAGTGCCGCGGCGTGGGACCTGTCGGCATACGCCTGCCTTGCGTGATGGGTACAAGCTTTGCCTTTGTCGGCGCGGGCATCAGCGTGGGGCTGGAGCATGGCGTTCCCGGCATCCTGGGCTCCTCACTGGTGGGCTCGCTGGTGATGATCATCGGCAGCTTTTTCATGCCGGTGATCCGTCGCTTCTTTCCGCATACCGTGACCAGCGTGGTCGTGACCATGATCGGGCTGTCGCTCACGCCCGTCGCCGTGGACTGGGCCGCAGGCGGCGTGGGCAGCGGCAGCTACGGCGCCGTGGGCAATCTGGCGATTGCGGGCTTTGTGCTGGCGCTGGTGATCGGCTTTGTGCAATGGGGCAAGGGCGTGATCTCTGCATCGGCCGTGGTGCTGGGGATTGCCTGCGGTTATCTGCTGTGCCTGGCCCTGGGTCTGATCGACTTCACCCAGGTGCGCGAGGCGCCGATCTTCGCGATTCCGCAGCCGTTGCATTTCGGTATGAGCTTTCCGGTATCGGGCATCGTTGCCATGTCCATCGCCTTTCTCGTGACCATTGTCGAGACCACCGGCACTTTCATGGCATTGGGCGCGGCAACGCAGACGCCGATCCGCGGCAAGCGCCTGGCCAGCGGCATGTTGTGTGACGGCGTGGGCTCGGCCTTTGCTGCCGTGATGTCGAGCCCGCCGGTTTCCACCTTCGCGCAGAACGTGGGCGTGGTTTCGCTCACCGGCGTGGCCAGCCGCCATGTGGTGATGCTGACCGGCGTGATGCTGCTGCTGGCCGGACTGTTCCCGGTGCTTGGCGCGCTGGTGGTGACGATTCCCCAGCCCGTGCTTGGCGGCGCGGGTCTGATGATGTTCGCCATGATCATTCTGGCCGGCATCCGCATGCTCAGCAGCGCAGAGCAGACGCGTCGCAGCGGCCTGATCATTGCGGTCTCGCTGGGCTGTGGTCTGGCCGTGACGGTGCGGCCCGATCTGCTCTCCAAGATGCCAGCCTTTGTACGCGAGGTCTTTGGTTCAGGCATCACCGTGGGGGCGCTGGTGGCCGTAGGCCTGAATCTGCTGCTGCCGGGGCGCGAGCTCGATGCGCATGAGGAAGAGCTGGAGCCGGCGACGGCTGCCGTGACCGCCACTTCTGCTGCGGCCTGACGCCTCAGTGCTGCCCGCTCACAGCGTCATCTTGCTGTCGATGATGACCTTGCGCCAGCGCGCAAGGTCCTTGACGATCAGATCGCCAAAGACCTTGGGCGTGCCGGGCATGGGCTGGGCGCCTTCACTTTGCAGACGTTCCAGAATGGCAGGGCTTTTGAGCGACGCGTTGATCTGCTGATTGATCCTGGCGACCACATCGGCAGGCATGTTGGCCGGGCCGACCACGCCATACCATTGGTCGGCCTCGAAGCCGGGCAGGCCTGCTTCGGCCACGGTGGGCACATTGGACAGCGCAGGGATGCGCTGCGGTGACGACACGGCAATCGCCTTGATCTGGCCTGCGCGGATCTGCGCAAGCACGGCGGGAATGCCGGTGAACAGGGCCTGCACCTGACCGGCCACCAGATCATTGACGGCGGGGGCCGTGCCCTTGTAGGGCACATGCTGCATCTTCAGCCCTGCTTGCAGACTCAGATAGGCCATGGTCATATGCGCGGCGCTGCCGTTGCCGCCCGAGCTGAAGTTCACCGCTCCGGGATTGGCCTTGGCATAGCTGATGAACGATGCCAGATCATGGACCGGCAGCGAAGGATGCACGACCAGCACATTGGGCACACGCGCAACCCAGGCCAGAGGCGTAAAGCTCTTGATCGGGTCGTAAGGCAGCTTGGGGTAGAGCGTGGGTGTGACGGCCAGCGTGCCCACATGGCCCATGAGCAGGGTGTAGCCATCTGCAACGGCCTTGGCCACGCGGTCGGCGCCAATGCTGCCGCCTGCGCCGGCAACGTTTTCCGGCACCACACTCTGGCCCCAGGCCAGGGTCAGCTCGTGACCGATAGCACGTCCAAGAATGTCGGCAGAGCCGCCGGGAGTGAACGGGATGACCAGGCGTATGGCCTTGGCGGGGTATTTGGCATCTTGCGCCAGGGCTGTCCCGGCCGGCCCTCCCAGTGCGGCTGCTGCAGCCCATTGGCTCCACTGGCGACGGGTCAGCGCCAGGGGCTCGTGCTCGGTGAAAGCGGTCATTGATGTCTCCTCTTGATGTTTTGCAGACAGTCTATGAGATGGCGCACAGCCTGGCTCTGGCGCTGCCGGCATAGCTGCTATGCAGCGACTGCGGGCAACGCCGGGCTCGCTACACTGCCGCCATGAGTACAAGTACAGACACCCCCGTGAATCGTCCCGATGTCACCATCTTCCACAACAACCGCTGCAGCAATTCGCGTGGCGCTCTGGCATTGCTGCGCGAGCGTGGCATCGAACCCAATATCGTGGATTACCTCGCCACACCACTGACTGCGCCAGAGCTGGCCGAGCTGGTGGCGCATCTGGGCGTGCCTGTGCGCGACTTGCTGCGCAGCAAGGAGGCCCAGTTCAAGGAGCTGGGTCTGGACAGCGCCGCTGTCGGCGATGTGCAGCTGATTCAGGCCGTGGCTGCGCATCCGGTGCTGCTCAATCGCCCCATCGTGGTCACGCCCAAGGGCGCCAGACTTTGCCGTCCGCCGGAGCTGGTACTGGAGCTGATCTGAGTGAGGCGAGTCTCAGGCGCAAGAGGCCTGGGTCACGGGGCGGCAAGCGGCGGTGGATGCCGATTCAGGTGCCTTGCTGAAAACCGAGAGCGCCTAAGTCTCGCCTAAGTGTGGATGGTCAAACTTCCCTTCAATGACACCGATCCGGTGCTTTTCTTTGAAAGGATGACCATGAACACAATTCTGTCCACGCCTCGCCGACTGGTGATGGCCCTGGTGGCTGCTGGTGCGATTGGCGCACTGGGCGCCACCGGTGCCGGTCTGGTGGGAACCCGCAGCGCAGCCCAGGCCACCGAGTCTGCAGTGGTTGTGCAGCCCGCAGCGCCTAACCTGCCTGCGGTGAATGCTCCCAATTTTGCGGATATCACGGCGCGTAATGGCGCGGCCGTGGTCAATATCAGCGTGGTGGGTTCCTCTCGTGCCATGAGCGACGATGAAGGCGACCAAGCCAGCGAACGTCAGCCACAGGGCCCAGGCATCAGCCCTGACGATCCCTTCTTTGAATTCTTCCGCCAGTTCGGCATTCCAGGCATGCCCGGTGGTCAAGGCATGGGGCCGCGTGCGCAGCAGCCCGATACACCCATGCGCGGACAGGGCTCGGGCTTTATCGTTTCCAGCGATGGCGTGATTCTGACCAATGCCCATGTGGTGCGCGGAGCCAAGGAAGTGACGGTCAAGCTCAACGACCGTCGCGAGTTCAGGGCCAAGGTGCTGGGAGCCGATCCCAAGACCGATGTGGCGGTACTCAAGATTGACGCCAGCGGTCTGCCCACGGTCAAGCTGGGCCAGACCAGCCAGCTGCGTGTGGGGGACTGGGTGCTGGCGATAGGCTCGCCCTTCGGATTTGAAAACAGCGTGACGGCCGGTGTGGTGAGTGCCAAGGGGCGTTCTCTGCCTGATGACTCCTTTGTGCCTTTTCTGCAGACGGACGTGGCAATCAACCCCGGCAACTCCGGTGGCCCGCTGTTCAATGCCCAGGGCGAGGTCGTGGGCATCAACAGCCAGATCTACACCCGCTCGGGCGGCTATCAGGGGGTTTCGTTTGCGATTCCCATCGAACTGGCAACCCGTGTGCAACAGCAGATTCAGACAACAGGCAAGGCACAGCATGCCAAGCTGGGCGTGAGCGTGCAGGAGGTCAACCAGGCCTTTGCCGACTCCTTCAAGCTGGACAAGCCGGAAGGTGCATTGGTGGCCAGTGTCGAGAAGAACGGCCCCGCCGCCAAGGCCGGTCTGGAGCCTGGTGATGTGGTGCGCAAGGTGGATGGCAAGCCTGTGGTCGGCTCCGGCGATCTGCCAGCCTTCATCGGCCAGGCCCTGCCCGGGCAGAAAGTGACACTGGAAGTCTGGCGCAAGGGTGAATCCAAGACCCTGAGCGCAACTCTGGGCGATGCCAGTGACAAGGCGGTGAAGGTGGCCAAGTCTTCACCCGATGGTGACAAGGGCAAGCTGGGTCTGGCGCTGCGCCCCCTGCAGCCCGAGGAGAAGCAGCAGATCGGCGTGGATTCCGGTCTGCTGGTGGCCCAGGCCAGCGGTCCGGCTGCTGCCGCAGGCATCAGCCAGGGCGATGTGCTGTTGTCCATCAACGGCGCGCCTGCCGGGAATGTCGACGAGGTGCGGGCCGCAGTCGCCAAGGCGGACAAGACCGTGGCCGTGCTGATCTGGCGCGATGGCAACAAGATCTTTGTGCCGGTGCGACTGGGTTGAATGGCGCCTTGACTACGCAGAAAACCGCAACCGCTCCGGTTGCGGTTTTTCTTTATCCGCTTTTTATTGATTTAAAACAAAAAACATCTAAATAAATGATTTTAAAGTGGATTTCCCCATGTTGTTGTCATGTTTCCAGAGGTAACGAGTTGCTGAGGATGTAATGCCATAGACTGCCGGCCAAACATTCATTCGCCTTTTCTGGCGCCATGCGGTGGCGATTCGGTGTGGCCGCAAACAAATCGTGACGGCCCTCGAAGCAGGCGCTGCGAAGGGGACATTCTTGGATCAGCAACACAGTCTGCAAGTGCAAGGCCTGGGCGCTTCATTCGGTCCACGAGTGGTTCTGGCCGAAGTGGATTTCACGCTGCCGCAATCAGGCGTAACCGCTTTGCTCGGTCCTGCGGGCACGGGCAAGTCCACGCTGCTGCGCACGCTGGCTGGACTGAATGCGAGCAATCCGCGCTTTCGCAGCTGGGGGCAGGTGGTCTATGCCGATCAGCCATTGCACATGCCTTTGAGCGCCGATGGCGAGCAGGTCTTGCCTCGCCTGGTGCAGCAGCATGCCAGGCTGATGCGCGCCAACACCCTGGATGCGCTGATCGAGAAGGCGCGCCAGAGCGAGCCACGTGCACCACTGCAATGGCGCCATTGGGTGAGCGAGCAACTGCAGCACTATGGCCTGGCCGAGCTGGCCCAGGTGCTGGACAAGCCCACCATGCTGTTGAGTGCGGTGCAGCAGCGTGCCGTGGCCATTTTGCGCGAGGCCTGGGCCAGGCCGGCAGTGTTGATGATCGATGAGCCCACGGCCGAGCTGGAGGGTTATGAGGCATTTTTGCTGCTGGACGTGATCAAGCAGATCGGTCAGCACCGCAGTGTGCTGCTGGTCACGCACCAGCAGCAGCATGCCCAGGCTGCTGCGCAGCAGATGCTGTTGCTCGCCGGTGGGCGTATCCAGGAAGCTGCGGCAATGGCGCAGTTCATTCAGCATCCGCTCAGCGCTGCCGGTCAGCAGTTTGTGCGCAGCGGCAGCTGCGCCGTCCCCATGCCGGGAACGCCTGTGCATGAGCTGGCCGACGATGTGCTGCCGCCGCCTCCCTTGCCTGCTGCAGCCCTGGTGGCCATTGCTGAATTTTCCGACCTGCGCATATCGTCTTCAGCCGTGAGCGAGGTCGTGGAACCCGTGCTGCCTGCGGCAAAGCCTGTATCGGCATCGGAGCCTGCGGCGCCTAGGCCGGTTGCGGCCGCAGGGCTAGCGGCATCTGGCACGACCGCTAGAGACCGTTATCAGCCTCGCCCCGTCAATGCGGCCGTGCTGATGGAAATGCAGCCATTGCTGGCCGCTGAAAATGCCGTGCCAGCCAGCCGTGGCCCGAGCGGATTTTCCTGGCTGGTGCCAGGGCGGCTGGCAGGTACGCCCTGGCCGGGCGTGGTGCACGACATGGACGCCGATCTCAAGGCCTTGGGTCGCTGTGGCGTCACCATGCTGATCACGCTGACGGAGAGAGATTTCCCGCAGGAGGCGCTGGCCCGCAACGGGCTCAGGAACTTTCACCTGCCTGTCTATGACCACGAGCCGCCCACGGTGGCACAGATGCAGATGCTGCTGGCGCGCATGTCTGCCGCCCTGCGTCGTGGCGAGGTGCTGGCCGTGCACTGTCTTGCCGGATTGGGTCGCACCGGCACCGTGCTGGCGGCCTGGCTGGTGCGCGAGGGCCTGACTGCCGAAGAGGCTTTGCGTCGTGTGCGATTGATTGACGCGCAGTACGTGCAGTCCGAGACACAGGAGGCGCTGCTATATGAATTCGAAAACGCATTGCTGCAGAAGATGGCGTGATGTTTTCAAGACCGCTTTGACATGTTCCTTGCCGACTGGGTAAGGGTGCATGACGCCAAAGATAAGCAATAGGAAAGAGAGAACCCAATGAGTTTGGATGCTGTGTTGACGCAGGCCGTGGCTTCGGTGCCTGAATGTCTGGCCGCTGGTTATGTGGATGCTGCCTCGGGCATGCTGCTATCGATTCGCACCGTGGATTCCCACCCGCGCGAAGTGATTGATCTGGTGGCGGCCGCCACGGCCGATCTGTTCAACGGCCCCAATGTCTCGATGATCGAGACCTTGTTCAAGCGTTCGCGCGGCATCAGCGATGATGGCCATCACTACTTTCAGGAAATCATCATCAACAGCGATAACCTGATTCATGTCTTTCTGCGCAGCAAGGCCGTGCCCGACTATGTGGCCGTCTTTGTCTGCCGCCGTACTGCCAATCTGGGCATGGCGTTGACCAAGGCGCGCATGGCCATGCCGGGCATCGAAGCTGCGGTGTAACCGGCAGCCCTTCATGTGAGGCGGCGGCTTGCCCGCTCAGGGCGAGGCTGCATCGCTTGCCACCTTTCGCCTTGCGGGCATGCAGGCGGCTTGCGATGCACCCTTTGTTTCTGGTACTGGGCATTCCCGCTTTAGCGGCGCTATCCTTGCGCCATGCGTTTACTGCTCGTTGAAGATGACACCATGATCGGCCAGGCCGTGCAGGCACTGCTGCGTGGCGAAGGCTATGTGGTGGACTGGGTTCAGGACGGAGCCCGGGCCGATATGGCCTTGCGCGGACATCAGTACGATCTGGTTCTGCTCGATCTGGGGCTGCCGGAAATGGACGGCCTGCAGGTGCTGCGTCAGCTGCGCGCGCGCAAGGACGCAACGCCCGTGCTGGTCGCCACGGCGCGTGATGGGGTGCGTGATCGCATTGCCGGCCTGGACGCAGGGGCCGATGACTATGTCATCAAACCCTATGACATGGATGAGCTGCTGGCCCGCATTCGTGCACTGGCACGCCGCGCGGCCGGGCATCTGGAGGCTGTGTACGAGCATGGCGGCATCATGCTGAACCCCAATACCCGCGAAGCCAGCGTGAATGGTCAGCCGGTCACCCTGTCAGGCCGTGAATGGGCGGTGCTGCAGGCATTGCTGGCAAGGCCCGGGGCCACGCTGTCGCGCCAGCAGCTCGAAGACAAGCTTTACGGTTGGGGCGATGAGGTCAGCAGCAATGCCGTGGAGGTCTATATCCACGGGCTGCGTAAAAAGCTCGGCGCCGCAGCGGTGCTCAATGTGCGCGGTCTTGGATATATGGTGCCCAGACCATGAGCAAAAACCATGCATTGAAGCGGCCGAGGCTGCCTGGTTCGCTGGGCGGACGCCTGTTGCTGTTCATCGGCATGGCGATTTTGCTGGTGGCTGTTCTGCAGGGGGCATTTGCATATCGCAATGCACTGGAGCAGACCGATACCTTGTTCGATTACCAGATGCAGCAGACGGCGTTTGCGCTGCGGGCGGGTCTGCCAGTCGATGTCAAAGGCCGGGCGCAGGGGGCACCGCCCGAAGATGAGAACAACGAATTCATCGTGCAGGTCTGGACCAATGAGGGCCTGAGAATCTTCGAGTCGGCCCTGGGCGAGGCTCTGCCCCAGATGGCCGTGCTGGGCTTTGCCGATGTGCCGGCGCGTGGCACCACCTATCGTGTGTTCTCGCTGCAGACACGCTCTCAGGTGATTCAGGTTGCCCAGGACATGCGCGTGCGTCAACTTCTGGCGCGCGCTGCGGCCTGGCGCAGCCTGCTGCCTGTGGTGTTGCTGCTGCCGCTGCTGGCTCTGGCCGTATGGTGGGTGATTCGGCGTTCGCTGACGCCCGTGCAGCGGGTGCGCAGGGAGTTGGCCCTGCGTCAGCCCCAGGATCTGGCGCCGGTTGCGGAGCATGATTTGCCGGATGAAATGCGCCCTTTGGTGCAGGAGTTCAACAGCTTGCTGCAGCGCGTTCGCGAGGCTTTTGAGACTCAGCAGAATTTCGTGGCAGACGCAGCACATGAGTTGCGCTCGCCGCTGGCCGCCTTGCAGCTGCAATTGCAGCTGCTGCGCAAAGCTACGGACAGCGTCGAGCGCGAGGCGGCACAGGCTCGCCTCGCGGAAGGCATCGAGCGCGCCAGGCGCCTGGTGGAGCAATTGCTGGCATTGGCCAGGCAGGAGGCCAAGCCGCAGGCCGAAGGCGCGCCGCTGGCTGACTTGCGCTTGCTGGTTGAACAGGCTCTGGTGGATGCCGCACCGGCAGCCCAGGCCAAAGGGCTGGACATGGGTTTGAGTGAGGAGCCGCAGCAGCAGTCCTCATTCAGCGTGCCTGCAGACGCGGAGGCGCTGGCAGTACTGCTGCGCAATCTGCTGGACAACGCGATCAAGTACGTGCCTGCAGGCGGGCGTGTCGACGTGGGCTGGCTGCAGGACGAGCAAGGGCGGGCGCTGGTGGTGGAGGATTCGGGCGCGGGCATCGCCGCGGCCGAGCGCGAGCGCGTTCTGCAGCGCTTTGTGCGTGGTCAGGGTGCTGGTGGGATGGCCGGCGGCAGTGGACTGGGGCTGGCAATTGTGCAGAGCATTGCAAAAAGCAGTGGTGCTGAGCTTTTGCTTGACGAGTCACCGCAACTGGGCGGCCTGCGTGTCCGGGTCCTGTGGCCTCAGGCCTAGTCCGACAATCGATTGCTTGAAATGACAGGCGCTGAAATCCGGCTTTCATTGCATGATTGGCGAATTGTCTGAGCCGCATGCAAGCGATGATGTCGAGACTTCAGACCTTGTTTGAGCAGCCGCACTTGTCGTGTGTTCCTTCCCTCCAATTGCACCATGCCATCAATTATTCAGCGCCTTTCCCAGACCGTATCCAATTCTCAGAATCTGCCCAGCTTCACGCGGCCTCTGCTGGAAATCATGGTGGAAGTGACGGATCTCGATTCGGCCTATCTCACCACGGTGGATGAGGCACGCGGTATTCAGAATGTGCTGTACTCCCTCAATACGGGAGGGATGACGATTCCTGAAGGACTGGAGGTTCCCTGGCACGACACCTTGTGCAAGCGCTCGCTCGATGAAGGGCGTACCTTTACGGACAATGTTGGCGAGTGCTGGGGCGACTCGGATGCCGCGCGCCAACTGGGCATCCAGACCTATGTGAGCACGCCCGTGCGCTTTTCCAATGGGGCATTGTTCGGCACTTTGTGTGCCGCCAGCGATCACTCCGTCGCGCTGGCGGGCGAGGCCGAGGATTTGCTGCGCCTGTTCGCCAAGATCATTGCAGGCTTTGCCGAGCGCGAGCAACTGGTGCGCTCGCTGCAGCATGCCAACGAGGAGCTGGCTTCGCTCGCCATGCTTGATGCCCTGACCGGATTGCCCAATCGCCGCTGCGTGACCGAGGAGCTCAACCGGCTCATCGCCCATTGCCGACGTACCCGTGAATGGGTGCTGGTGGGATTCGTGGATCTTGATCGCTTCAAGCAGATCAATGACCAGTTTGGTCATGAAGCCGGGGATGCGTTGCTGCGTTCCATGGCCGAGCAATTGCGAGCCGGCCTGCGCAGCAGTGACATGCTGGCTCGCTTTGGCGGCGATGAATTCGTCATGGTCGGCACAGGGCCCTTGCTCGATGAAGACGGTGACAGCGTGATCAGGGAGATGCAGCTGAGGCTGAGCAAGGCCTCTGCCACCAGCTTGCAACTGTCCGACGGGCGCAAGATCGACTATGCCGGAGCCAGCGTGGGCATGGTCTGCTTGATGCCCGATGAAACCGATGTGGACGATGCCCTGCAGAAAGCCGATGCCGCGATGTACAAGGTGAAAGCCACGCGGCAGAGACTGCCCGAGGCGATCTGAGCCGAGAGACTCCCACGGGAGTCTTTTTTCATGGCGTCGGGACAGCCCATCGATCCTGCGCAAGAGGGCATGCGCACAGGCCTGTCGTCTCGGTAATAATTGTTGGCGGAGGTATCGTTTGTGAAAAATTCTCTCGCTGAAGGTCTGGACTTCGAGGATATGTTCAACCTGGCCCCGGTATCGCTCTGGATGGAGGATTACAGCGGCCTCAGACAGATATTCGATCAGTGGCGAGCGGATGGGGTAAGCGATCTGCTGAGCTTCCTCAGAGAGGATCCGGAGCGGCTCAAGCTGTGCAGTCAGTCCTACAAGGTGCTGCGGGTCAACCAATACACGCTGGATCTGTTCAAGGCCGCAGACGAGCAAACCCTGAAGAGCCGGCTGAGCGAAGTCTTTCGCGGCGACATGCTCGACAGCATCATGAATGAGCTGCTCGCCCTCTGGGACGGGGTGCTGAGTTTCGAGACCCGTTCGGTCAACTATGCACTGGATGGGCGGCGACTCGATGTGCAGGTGAGGGCACGTGTGCTGCCGGGCTACGAGCAAAGCTGGAGCCGGGTGCTGGTCTCCCTGGAGGATGTGACGGCCGAAGTGCAGAGCACGACGCGGCTGCAGAGCAGCGAGCAGTACGCCCGTGACCTGTTCGAGTACTCACCGGTGTCGCTGTGGGTCGAGGACTTCAGCGTGGTCAAGCGCCTGATGGACGATGTCCGGGCGCGCGGGATCACCGATTTCAGGACCTTTCTGAAGGTGCACCCGGAGTTCGTGACGCGCTGCATGCAGGAAATCCAGGTCCTTGATGTGAATCGCCAGACGCTGCAGATGTTCGGTGCCGAGAGCAAGCAGCAGCTGCTGCAGAACCTGTCCAGGGTTTTCAGGGGCGAAATGTATGACTCGTTTGCCGAGCAACTGATAGACCTTTGGGACGGCAAGCTGGTGCAGCAGCGGGAAGTGGTGAACTACGGGCTGGCCGGTGATGTGCTCCATATTCACATGGAGTTCGCCATCATGAGCAGCCACGCGGAAAAATGGGGCTTGGTGCTGCTGTCACTGGTGGATATCACGGCGCGCAAGAAGGCAGAGGCTTATCTTGAATATCTGGGCAAGCATGATGTACTGACACAGTTGCGCAACCGTGCTTTTTATACCGAAGAACTGAACCGGCTGTCGCGCAAGGGCCCCTGGCCCTTGTCCATGATCGCCATAGATATGAATGGCCTCAAGGTCGTCAACGACGAACATGGCCATACGGCAGGCGATGCCATGCTCAGGCGTATGGGAGAGGTTCTGACCAAGGCCGTCGATGCGCCGGCCTGTGCAGCCCGTATCGGCGGCGACGAGTTTGTCGTGCTCCTGCCGGGAACCGATGAGCGCGGTGCCATGGCATTGCAGGAGCGCATCTTGTCCTTGCTGGAGTTGAACAATCAGTTCTATCCGGGCCACAGTATTCAGGTCTCGATGGGCCATGCCTGCGGCCAGGAGGGCACCTCTATAGAGAGCATTGTTCAGGGGGCCGACAAGGCGATGTATGCTGAAAAGGCGCGCCTGTATCGGGACAAGGAGCGCGACAGGCGTGTGAGCCCTGCCTGAATCAGGTTGGGGGTGGCGCGGTCCAGATCGCTCGGCAGACGTTGGAACTGGCATCGACCGGCTGCCTCAGTCCTGCTTTGAAATGTCAGGGGAGAAATCTATGAGAGTCACTGGATCCGCCTTGTTCATCGCCATCGCTGTCAGTGCCTGCAGTGCTGTGCCACCTCGGGATGCGGAGCGTGAAGTGGCCTTCGCCTGTAGCAATGGAGAATCGATCTCGGTGCGCTTTTTGCCGGCCAGCAGCAAGGCAGTCCTGATACGTGGCGGTCAAAGCGTTGAGTTGTCGCAGCAACCCAGCGGTTCCGGGTTTGTATACAGCAACGGGCCCAACACCATTCGAGGCAAAGGGCCGGAGCTGACGGTGGAGATCGGCCGCATGGTGCCGATTCAATGCAAGGCCCGTTGATACCGCGCTTGCCTGTCATCACTCCATTCCGGTCTATGTGCTGGGTAGAGGGTACAGACCTATGGCCGCACCGTCTCTGATGCGCAGGCCGGGTGAAGGGCCGGCCTTTTTCGCGAATCTGATCGCCTTATGCTGTCAGCTGCTTTTGCAACTCCTCGATAAAGCGTTGCGTGCGCTCCGAAGGCGCGGAATGCCCTGGCAGCGCCAGCACGACTTCTACGGAGCATTCGGGCAGAAAGGGCTTGATGCAGAGGCTTGAGGCAAACGTTGCCGCCACATAGGGATTCACCACACCCAATCCCGTACCTTGCGCAGCTAGGCAGCAGATGGTGGAGGAGTAGGTGGTTTCGACGGTTGAGCCTGGACGGACGTCATGCTCGAGCATGGTTCGCTGAAGCTGCAGGTAGATGTTGTCGTCCGAATTCAAGGTCAGCAGCAGCTGGCCCTCCAGATCTTTGACATGCAGGCTGCTGCGCTGCGCCAGCGGATGATCTGGATGCATCACGCACACTGCCCGCGTCTGATGCAGCACGCTTGCGTTGAGTTCGGGCGAGCCAATGGCCATGGTGCTGACCACCAGATCGAACTGGCCGTGCAGCAGCCCTTCCCGAAGATGCGTGGTGCCTAGCGTCTGCAGGCTGATGTGGGTGCCCGGGTAGTAGGGCAGAAAGTTGTGCAGTGCAGCAGGAACAATGGACAAACCCAGTGCCGGAGTGCAGCCTATGCGCAAGGTACCGGCACCGAATTGCCGCAGTCCCTGCAGGTCGTGCTCTATGCGCTCCAGACCGACGAAGTGCTGCTGCACGGTCGAGAACAGTTCCCTTGCCTCTGCGGTCGGGCGCAGCCGTCCTTTGTGCATATCAAACAGCTTCAGGCCCGCACCTGTCTGCATCTGAGCCAGCAGGCGGCTGATGGACGGCTGCGTGGTGTGCAGCAACTGGGCCGCAGCGGTCGTGGTGCCGGTTTGCATCACGGCACGAAAGGCTTCGATTTCCTTAAAACTCAAAGGGCGTGGCATGGCGCAGGCGGTTCGATGGTGAGATGAAAGGGTATACCAACTGCGTATAGGTAGGTTTGAAAAATGAATTTTTCTGAGTAGGGCTGGCTTTCTACACTGACTTCCAACGAAACAATGCATGCGCTTTCAGGCATCGAGAGCGCAGAAATAAATCCAAGGAGTCATTAGATGGTTTGCATTAGCGCTCGTCGCTCTCTGTGTCTGGGTGTGCTGGCTGCCGCAACGCTGGCAGGCGTCGGTTCTGCCTGGGCTGAAGGAAGCTCTGCATATCCCAATCCTGCTCGTCAGATTCGCATCATCGTGCCGTTCACTGCAGGTGGCAGCTCGGACGTGCAAGCCCGCATGCTCGCCGACAGGCTGGGTCGCCTGTGGAACCAGCCGGTGGTGGTGGAAAACAAGCCCGGGGCGGGCGGTCATCTGGGCGGGAAATATGTGTCCGACCAGCCCGCAGATGGCTATACGCTGATGGTGGGGTCCATAGGGCTGCATGCTGCTTACGCGGTCTACAAAAAACTGCCTTACGACCCCGCCAAGGAGCTGCGCGTTGTCACCGTGCTGGCAGAGATGCCTCATGTGGTGGTGGCAACCCCCAATCTGCCAGTGAGAAATCTGCAGGAACTGACCGCGCTTGCCAAGCAGGAGCCAGGCAGCATCAACTTTGGCTCTGCCGGCGTGGGCTCGTCGGTTCACATGATGGGGGAGCTGTACAAGCTGCAGTCCGGTGCGCCTATTGTTCATGTTCCTTATCGTGGCAGTTCTGCCGCGCTCAACGATCTGCTGGGTGGCCAGATCCAGCTGATGTTCGAGAACCCTCCGACGGTGCTGGCGCATGTCAAGGGCGGCAAGCTCAAGGCGCTGGCGGTGACCGGCAATGAACGCCTGGCGGCATTGCCGGAGGTGCCGACGGCCAGCGAGGCCGGAATGAAGGACTATGTGGCCACGTCATGGACAACGGTCGCCGTGTCTTCCAAGGTGCCTCAGGCCGTGGTGCAGAAGCTCAGCGAAGACATCCGCAAGGTGGTCAATACGCCCGAGTTCCGCAAGGGGCTGCAAGAGCAGGGGATGAGTGCCGTGGCCAATACCTTGCCAGAAGCGCAGAGCTTTGTGGCCAGGGAAAAACAGCGCTGGGATCAGGTGATCGCCGCCGGAAAGATCACGGCGAACTGACCAGAGCCGGGCCTCTGTGCCGGACCGGAACCGCTTTCGAGTCGCAGCCCGACGCTGCGACGCTACTGCTTGACATCCAATGACTACTTCCTTTGACTCTTCCTTTGTTCCCTGCCGCCGCGTGGGCAGCAGCAGCCTGCATCACTTCTTCGGCTATTACAACAAGTCCAACTGGGACAGAAGCAATAGCCTGCTCGCGGCGCAGCAGACCCCCTGGATGGACATCTATCTGACGCCGCAGGTCAAGGCCACGATCGGCTATTTCGACACCCAGGACGGCGACCGCTTTCACGTCGTGGGCGAGACCGGCGCCTGGAATTTCCAGATGGGCAGTCAGCTGCAATGGCTGGACGGTGCCTCGGGCAGAAAGTTGATCTATAACGATCGCACGGGCGATATGTCCGCTCCTTACCCGGGCTTTGGCGCCGTGGTGGTGGATGTGGATACGCAAGAGCGCCGTGTTCTGCCCATGCCTGTGTACGTGGTGGCACCCAGCAGTGCCTGGGCACTGTCGGTCAACTACCGGCGTCTTTACATCACGCACGAGACCATTGGCTACAGCGAGCCGGGCCAGCCGTTTGAGTTGCCTCTGGCACCCGCCGACGACGGTATCTGGCGCATGGAGCTGGCGACAGGCGATGCCCGGCTGCTGGTCAGCTATGCGCAACTCAAGGCATTCCATCCTGTGGCGTCGATGGAAAAGGCCATTCATTGGGTGAGTCATATCGAGGTCAACCCGGCCTCCTCACGCATGCTTTTTCTGCATCGCTGGACAGAGCGTGTGAAAGATGAGACCTGCTTTCTGCACCGCCTGATCACCATGAATCCGGACGGATCCGAGATGCGCTTGCTGGAGTGCTCCGATCATCCGCTGCCGCAACTGGCCGACGACTTCGACCCCGATGCCGTAGGCACGTTTGACTATGAAAAGTCGGAGTACCAGATCTCTCACCCCCTGTGGCAGGACAACGAGCACATCATCGTCTGGGGGCCGCATGCCGGCGAGATCCACTACCACCTCTATCACGATGTCGACGAAGGCGAGGTGCAGGTGATCGGCCGCGATGTGCTGGTGGAGAACGGCCATATGACCTTCTCTCCTGTCAGCACCCGCTGGATGCTCAGTGATACCTATCCCGACGACAGCACGCACGAGCGCTTTCTGTTCCTGTTCGACATGCAGACCGGCCAGCGTCGCAATCTGGGGAGCTTTTATGCCACTCCCGAGCTGAGCAAGGAAAACCGCTGTGACCTGCACCCACGCTGGAGTCGGGATGGCAAGCAGGTCTGCATTGACTCGGTGCACGAGGGGCAGCGCCAGATGTATGTGCTGGATGTCTCGTCGATTGTGGGCGCCGCCTGAAGATTGCAAGCAGCTCTACGGTGATGAAGTTCTGGTGATCCGAGCTGCACTGTGCCTCGAGGGAGTGGAAATTCTGGCAGCCTGGTGGCTGCGTCTGCAGGAGAGATCTGAGGCGAAGAAGCCCTGGGCGTAGAGGGCTGTCCTGCAATTTTTGGTGGAACAGAGCAAGTGCGGCTGTGTTCCATGTGCTGGCGTTGCTCTCGGTGACTGCAGACTTTGTCCTCGGCGTGTACGAGTGCCCGGGCGACTGGGCTAGAATTTCTGCATCGGGAAAGCAGCCTCCCGTCCCGCAAGGGTAGACGGTGTCCCGTCCAAGAGCTGGATATTCCCTATGGAGCTTTTATGGACACCGCTTTGCCCAGGCCCACCGATCCGGTTGCGCCCACCTCTCTTGCGCTATCAGAAGCGCTGCGTTTTTGGTTGAAGCTGGGCTTCATCAGCTTTGGCGGCCCCGCAGGTCAAATAGCACTCATGCATGAGGAGCTGGTAGATCGGCGTCGATGGATTTCCGAGAAGCGATTTCTCCATGCCCTGAACTACTGCATGCTGCTGCCGGGGCCCGAGGCTCAGCAGCTTGCCACTTACCTGGGGTGGTTGCTGCACCGGACATGGGGCGGCATTCTGGCAGGGGTTCTCTTTGTCCTGCCATCGTTGTTCATCATCATGGCTCTGGCCTGGCTGTATATGGTCCATGGCGACATGCCGCTGATTGCGGGCTTCTTCTACGGCATCAAACCTGCGGTGACGGCGCTTGTGGCACAGGCCGCCTGCCGGTTGGGCTCCAGATCGCTCAAGAGCAGCTGGCACTGGGGCATTGCGGCAGCTGCCTTTCTCGCCATATTCACACTCAATATTCCGTTTCCGCTCATCGTCATCGCGGCTGCAGCCATCGGCTTCGTAGGGGGTAAATTGCATCCCGAAGCCTTTGGTGGCTCCAGCCATGAAAAAGGCAATGCGTATCGGTCACTCGGTGCTGCATTGATCGATGACGACACTCCCACTCCGCCGCATGCGCGATTTTCCTGGCGAGGATTCTGGCGGGTATCGCTGGTCTGCCTGACGCTGTGGGCCAGCGTGATGGGCGTGCTCGCCACGGCGTTTGGTCTGGAGTCTCCTTTGGTGCAAATGGGGTGGTTCTTCACCAAGGCTGCGCTGATGACCTTTGGGGGCGCATATGCGGTGCTGCCCTATGTCTACCAGGGGGCGGTGGAGCACTTCCATTGGTTGACTGCAACACAAATGATCGATGGCCTAGCTTTGGGAGAGACCACTCCAGGTCCTCTCATCATGGTGGTGTCCTTTGTGGCCTTTGTAGGTGGCTGGACCAAAGCGATCTTCGGTGCGGATTCGCTGCTGCTGGCCGGAGTCGTCGCAGCAGTGATCGCGACCTTCTTCACTTTTCTGCCGTCGTTCTTTTTCATTTTGCTGGGCGCTCCCTTCATCGAGTCCACCCACGGCAAGCTGAAGTTCACTGCGCCATTGGTCGGTATCACCGCTGCGGTGGTGGGAGTCATCCTGAATCTGGCCGTCTTCTTTGCCTACCATGTCATTTGGCCCCGAGGCTTTGCAGGGCACATGGAGTGGCCCTCGATTGCCATCGGGCTGGCAGCGGGCATCGCCTTGCTCCGCTTCAAGATCAATGTCATCTACGTCATCATCGCGGCCGGGATGATGGGGCTGCTTGTTCAATTGTGGAGATAGGCCAAGACCTCGCACTGGGCGAAGTCATGGGCGTTCAGCGACTGCCACTGGCCGGGAGCTCTGGTTAAACTTGACCTCCCGTACCATCCACCAGGCGCCAGTCTCCTTGCCACGAGCCGCGCTGGCGCCCATGCCGCATAGGTCCAGGTGATGCCTTCCGTCAAATCCGTCATCCCGCTCGAACGGGCTCCGACCCTGTTCAAGAGTGCCAAAGCCTTCGAGGTCTGGCTGAAGAAGAATCACGCTGCTTCCGGCGGACTCTGGCTCAGGATCGCCAAGCGAGGTGCCAATGAGCCCAGCGTCACCTATCCCGAGGCGGTGGAGGTTGCGCTGTGCTGGGGCTGGATCGATGGACAGAAGAAAAGCCTTGACGACCAGCACTATCTTCAGCGCTTCACGCCCAGGCGCGCGCGCAGCGTCTGGTCAAAGATCAATGTCGAGAAGGTGCAGGCTCTTATTGAAGCGGGTCGAATGCAGCCAGCGGGTCAGGCTCAGATAGATGCAGCGAAGGCTGACGGACGCTGGGAGCGGGCCTACGATGGGGCGCGTACGTCGACGGTCCCTGAAGATCTGCAAGCGGCGCTGGAGGCAGAGCCTGCAGCCAAGGCCTTTTTTGCAACCATCAATGCCTCCAATCGCTACGCGATACTGTGGCGTATCCAGACAGCCGCCAAGGCCGAGACACGTGCCAGGCGCATCGAGCAGCTGGTGGCGATGCTTGCCCGCGGTGAGACCATCCATATCTTCAAACCCCGTCCCAAGGCCTGATGGCGCAACACGCGTGCGCCCTTGTTTTGGGCATTGAGCTGCCCGTGCTCGGGCGGCGGTGGCCAAGCCTCCGAGTCATGCGCCAAGGCTGCGGCAGAGCTGACAAGAATGTCATCGCGCTGTCCCGATTTTGATGGGCTCCGATCTCTAGCATCAACACATCTTCTCCTCAGCCTGAAGCAGGCCAAGGAGTTGTGTTCCCTAGACTTTTTCTGGAGCCAACCATGTCTCAACATCGCATTTCACTGTCCCTTGCACTGGCCGGTGTGGCCACAGCCATCACACTTGCTCTTCCGGGTATGGCCTCTGCTGCCTATGAGCATCCGGCGAACAATGAGCAAGGGGTGAGCGTTCACCCGGATCATTTCGTGAGCCAGAAAACCAGGGCTCAGGTCAAAGCCGAAACCGAGGCGGCCATCAAGCAGGGTGGTCTGTCGTTTGGCGAAAGCAGTTTTCCGAGAGAGATTCCCCGCAGCGGGTCCAGCAAAACCCGCGAGCAAGTGATTCAAGAATTGCGTGACGAATCGCCATCCGAGCGAGAGGCGCGCCTGCAGTCCATCTCGGGCTAGGGAAACCTGGCGCCAGTGCCAGCAGCAAGTGCGAGTGTCTGGCTCAAGCAAACTCTCATTCAGCGGCAGAACGGATGTCTGCACATCAGGAAGTCGGTCTGCAGTCCTCGGGCATGTCCGCGCCAGTCTGGGCGACGGGGCATGAGCAGTTGCTCGTTCCTGGATAATGAAACGTGCTGGCTCAGCTCGCCGCTGCTATGAGAGTATTGGCGATGCGATGCGATGCGATGCGATGCGATGCGATGCGAGGATGAGCGGTCGCCTTGTGTGCTCGACGCTGAGAATTACTGAGCTTGTCCATCGACGGTTTTACGGCTGGAGTGGACAGGCGCCCGAACCGCCGTCATACGATGCGTTTGAGTTGAGAGCTACTGTCATGACCACACATTCCAATGGAAGAAGAGTGTTGCTGGCGGGCGCGACAGGGCTGGTCGGCAGCATGCTGCTTCAAGCCTTGCTGGCCGACGGCCAGGTCGAGCAGGTACATGCACTGAGTCGTCGGATGCTGAACATCAGCCATCCCAAGCTCCAGGTGCACATCGTCGATTTCAACCACCTTCCCGCGCTGCCTGAGGTCGATGAGGTCTATCTGGCTTTGGGAACGACCATCAAGGTGGCAGGCAGTCAGGACGCATTCCGTGCCGTCGACCTGAACGCGAATCTGGCCGTAGCCAGGGCCGCGGTGGCTGCGGGAGCCCGGCGAGTGGGTCTGGTCAGTGCCGTGGGTGCCAGCGCACGCTCTTCGACGTTCTACAACCGCGTCAAGGGCGAGTTGGAGGATGCGTTGAAGACGCTGGATCTCCTGGTGCTGGTGATCGCCCAACCATCGCTGCTTCTCGATAAACGTGATGGGCTGCAGCAGCCGCCGCGCCTTGGCGAGCGGTTTGCAATTCCAATCGCCAGGCTGTTGGCTCCGCTGCTCCCCGGCAAGTACCGACCAGTCCATGCGCGGGCAGTCGCTTTGGCGCTGTTGCATACCGTACCGGTGGCACTGGGGCTGGTCGTTCTGGCTTCGGACGAGATGGCTCGCCTGGAGGCCGGCCGCTGAAGTCGACGGCATGATGGAAATAGAACTCTGACTGCTGATCCTTCGGTTCGGTAAAAAAGAGAACACGGCCAGGTTTTTTTCATGAATCGCAATGAAAGCCTTGGACGCATGTCCGCATTCGTCATTGTTGAAGCGATGAATGAAAGTGGCGTCAACACCCTAGCTTCAAAGCTGGTTCGCTATTTTCAGTCCTGATTGAATACCCGGCGATATTATTCGGCTGCATCTTCATCGGTATTTATGGGAGAGCAAGCTGCTCGGCAGTTTTATTTTCAGCATCAGCTTCTGGTGTGCAGCATGAACTGGCCGGCTCGGTTTCTGTTGCTCAGGTTTGCAGTGCCCATCTGCTGCGAGGCATCTGCAGTTGCAGCGTCACGTCTTGCGGCGCGAGCGGCAGACTGGATGAGCATTTGAGAAAGAGCTTTGTATTCGTATTTTCTTTGAGCTGATGCTGATTTAAATCAATGAAATCAAGTTAAGAGTTGTTTCCACTGGGAATGGTTAACTTTATTCTACAGTCGTTCATGACTATTTCATCGAATTGCCTGCAGTCCGTTTGTCATTTGGAGATTTCCATTTAAATATATTCAATAGTGAATGCAGATAAGTATTATTTCACCGATAAAGGAGTAATTGATGATCAAGGAAGTTAGCGGCGATATTCTCTTGAGCAATGCAGATTTGCTGGGACACGGTATCTCGGCGTTCGATCCCTTTGACAGCGGCCTGGCTCTGGCCTTGCGTGAGCGCTGGCCCTCTCTGGTGAAGGATTACCGTCACGACACGCGCAACAAGTCCATTGTTCCCGGCGATGTCTGGGGCTGGACGGGCGTGCAGGAAGGTGGTGGTGTGCGCAAGATCATCAATCTAGTCACACAGAACACGATGGGGCAGGGGCCTGGCGCCAAGCCCGGCAAAGCGAACGTGGAAAACGTGCGCCGCGCACTGCAGAACCTGTCGAGATATATCAAGGAAGAGAAGATCCGAAGCGTTGCATTGCCCCGTCTTGCAACCGGTGTGGGTGGCTTGGAATGGGAGGATGTGAAACCTCTGATTTCTCAGTACCTTGGTGAGGCAGGCATCCCGGTGATCATTTATTCGACTTATCGCAAGGGAGAGAAGGCCGACGAGGGTCTTTGATCGGCAATATCGACCTCGCAGTGCAAGGCAGCTTTTAAGCTGCCTTTTTGTGCCCGGCATTGCGCTGCTATTGCACGCCTGTGTCGCTTGCGCTGTCTGCGCCTTCTCTAGGCTAGGCGGGGGACGGAACGATTCGGCGAGCATACCGGCACACAATTTCTCAAGCCCTGGACCAGTCAGCCACCGACTGCTGTGGGGCATGAGGGTCGATGGAATGCATTGGAGTGGCTGATCATTGTCTTGGCGTATCGCCATGCCTTGAGCGGCAAACCGGACGGCTCAAGCGGATGTCCGTCTGCGAGCTTGCGGCACAAAACGAGATCAGTGCCCTCACTCCTGGCAATAGCCGGTAAGAGCAATCTGTTGTCGCGCATCGCTGCGGCAACGCCTGCCAGGCATTGGCGATGTCGGTCACGTTCTATGGGAGCGAAACCCTGCCGTTGCAGGAACGTTTGAGACCTTCAAGAACTCTGGCAGAGCATGAAGCATGCGAGGTTTCAAGCTCATCGGGCGGCCTATGCGGCACAGCTTTTTGTCTCTTGAAGATCGCTGGAAGAACAGGCGCTCAGGGGGCGTGGGCTATGGTGTTCGGATACCACTCCGAAATGGTCATTGCTGCATGTGCATGGGCCAATCGCCAGTGATCCTTTGGAGTGCTGTCGGGCCGATCGGGTAATTCAATATGCCGGTCGGCCGCCCTGATCGCAAACCAGAGCCCGCTGCCCCAGCCGTTGTTGAGCGGTGGCTTATGAAGTGCTGGTGAAGTAATCACAATCACCCTCTTGTTTGTCGCACGTGCGTAGCCGATCTCGACCATGGTGCCATAGGCTTCGAGGTCTTCGAGATAGGCCACAACGACATCGGCCCGTGAGATGCCTTGCAGAGCTCCACGGTATGCGGCATTCTGAGCTCTATCGGGCGAGGATGAGCTGACGCCATTCAGGTATCCGTGGTCGATGCCCTGGGCTTTCCACGGACCTGAATACATGAACCTCGTACGCGTTCCGTGAAAGACCATTTCTTGCGGCGGAGCAATCAGCACGTCGGTTTCCGAGCTTTCAGTTCCCAGATTTCCGCGAGCACTGGATCTGGAAACGTCGAAGATTCGCCAGCAAGAGAAATGGCTGTCTGGCTTTTGATTGTCTTCAGGCCCTCCCATTTTGCCTGCCATGTAGATGACGGGAAGCGCGAGGTTCGCTTGACGATTTGCTTTGCTGCCTTGCAGCCAGTTTTCGACATCAACCTCGAACCAGCCAATGCTTCTGTTGCTCATCGGCGTGGGATGAGGAAACTTGTCCTGCCGCAAAAGCTTGTAGAGCGTTGACTTGGAAAGCGCTGTCCGTGCCAGAACCTCATCCATGGGAATGACATGCTTGGTGGAACGTAACGTGCTTTTCCTTGGCATATGGTCTCTCTAGCTCGGACGTCGGGTGAATGAAGCGCAGTTGATCGATGCAATAAGTATTGATTTTCGATAGTCGTGTTCAATGTAGGTGAGACTCTAACATTGCTGTGAAATACGAACGATTTTTATTTCAAGAGTTTCGCTTGACCACCTCTCGTCCTTGACGTCCTTGCCACACCTGACGCTTCGTGCAGTACCAATTTCGACCCCATCGGTCGAGCTCGGGTTCCTCCGGCATGGACTGGAAGAGCACACCAGCCGAGTTGTCGGATTGTTTGGCGAGCTGCATGAGAGGGAGCCAAGTCAAATGTGCTTCCACCGAACAGCAGGGAGGGCGCTGGGTAGCGAGAGCCGGCGCAGGCAAACGCCAAAGATCGGGCGAATCTGGGCATGCGCGCCTATCGGCCCGTGATGACTGGAATGCATGGGCAAATGAAATATGCCCCGAGATGTGCCCTAGGAAGTCCTCGGATTGAGGTACTGTTCTACGGGCTTCGGCGTACTTTCAATTGAAGTCTGCGGAGGGAAAAAAGAAAAAGGCCGGAAGGTTATGCACCTTCGCGGCCTTGAATTTGGTCCCCCCGACAGGAATCGAACCTGTATCTGTCGCTTAGGAGGCGACCGTTCTATCCATTGAACTACGGGGAGGGACGCTGGATTCTACCTGCGTTACCAGCTTGCTGATTTCAACCGACGTATTTATGCCGGCTCTGTGCGGTTGACTTCGACAGAGACGTGGGTGAGTTCTTCGTGTACCGACAGCAGCTGGCGAATGTAGTCGGGGGTGACGGTGGCAGCGCCCTCGACTGCGATGATGCAGGCATAGTGATTCTTGCCCACGCGCCAGACATGAAGGTCAGTGATGTTGACGGGCTGCGGGCCTTGCGCGATGGCATCACGTACCTCTTGCACGACGGGGGCATCCATTTCGGCATCGAGCAGTACGCGGCTGCTATCGCGCAGCAGACTGAAGGCCCACGCAGCGACCATCACGGAGCCGACCAGGCCCATGACCGAATCCAGCCAGGCCAGCCCCAGCATCATGCCGCCCAGCAGGGCTGCGATAGCCATGACTGATGTGGCCGCGTCGGCAATCACATGCAGATAGGCCGAGCGCAGGTTCAGGTCGCCATGCGCATGGTCGTGTTCATGGTGATGATCGTGGTGGGACTCATGGCTGTGGCCGTGGTGATGGTGATGGCCATCCTTGAGCAGCCAGGCACAAGCCAGATTGACCAGCAGGCCAAGAGTTGCCACGCCTATGGCCTGCTGGTATTGAATGGCGGCCGGAGACAGCAGGCGCTGTATGGATTCAAAAGCCATCAGGGCGGCAACCAGCAGCAGGCAGATGGCGCTGGTGTATCCCGCCAGGATTTCTATCTTCCAGGTGCCGAAACTGAAGCTCCTGTCATTGGCCAGCTTGCGCGCCGCGGCATAGGCGCTGACGGACAGGCCTAGTGCCAGAGCGTGTGAACTCATATGCCAGCCATCGGCCAGCAGGGCCATGGAGTTGAGGTAATAGCCGGCGGTGATTTCCAGCACCATCATGGCCAGCGTCAGCAGCATCGCCAGCTTGGCATTTTTTTCGCCCAGCGGATTGCCCTGGTCAAAGCTGTGGGAGTGTTGCCGGGATAAGGGGGAGTCGGTGCATGAGGTCATGATTGGCTTGTTTTCATATACTCTACCCCAGTATATTTTCCATGCCGGCATGAGAACTACAATTCCTGCATATGTCGCATACCGTTTCGAATCAAAAACCGTTGCTCGCGCGCATCCGCCGCATCAAGGGGCAGACGCAGGCTCTGGAGCGGGCTCTGGAAGAGGGGCAGGACTGTGCCGTGGTGCTGCAGCAGTTGGCAGCCGTGCGCGGGGCCGTCAACGGCTTGATGCTGGAGTTGCTCGAAGGCCATGTGCGCGAGCATCTGGGCGCCGAGGCCGCGATGCCCGAGCAGCGTGAACAGGACCTGGAACTGGTCGTGAAGGTGCTGCGTTCCTACGTCAAATAGGGCCGGGCTGCAGGCGTGGGCGGCCTGCATGGATGAAGCGGTGGATCAGGATTGCACCAGCGCCGCCAGATCATTGACGAATGGCTGCACGCCAGGATGGCCGTGCAGCCATTGCCTGCCCAGAAATTCTTCAATCGACTGCTGCTGCAGCCCGAGGCCGGGCCGGCGGGCCGATGCGGCCTGCAGCAGGTCATGAGCACGGTTCATGACCTGCTCGCTGTCTGCGGCCGCGGGCTCGCCCAGTTCCTGCATCCATTCCTGCTGGATGCGAAGTATGAGCTTGCCAGCGGCTTGCTCCAGCGCGGTGCGGCTGCTTGGCACTTCAGAATTGATAGCTTCTATCGCTTACCAGTAAAGAGTTGGAGGCATATTTCACGCTTAATCCTTGCGAACGGTATAGACGATGTCCATGGCGCTGGTCATGCCGGTCTGAGCGCGCAAGGTGACGCTGCGAGACAGGTCGTAGAAGATGTAGATGATGCCCATGGCTCCCGACAGGCTTTGCTCATAGGTCAGATAGAGCTTGTCCGAGATGCGCTTGCCCATGGTCAGCGCAGCGCCCGCTGCATCAGTGCCATCCCCGCCGCCTTTGAAGCCGACTTCATCGAGCCCCAGGCTGCCCGCAATCTTGCCGCTGGAGCTGTTGCCGCCAGCCAGCAAGGCCATGGCGGCCTGCTGAAGCAGGGCGCTGCTGGCCCCGCCGGAGGCAGGGTCACGGCCCATGACTACCCAGGAGAGTTTTTCCGCGTCGGGCAGGGCCGGGTCCGAGTACAGCAGCACGCGTGGCGCGCTGGCTGTGCCCAGCACCTGCACACCGGCCTTGACGGCAATATTCGGGCGCAGCGCCAGTATGTCCAGCGAGGGGTTGTTGTAGGGGCCGTTGAAGCGGATCAGCCCGGTTTCCACATTCAGCGACTGTCCCCAGGCGCGGTAGCGGCCTTCCTCGGTACGGATTTCTCCGGTCACGCTGGGCGGGCCGCCGATGTAGCTGGCACCTCGCACTTCAAGCTGGCCCAGCAGTCGCGTGGTGATGCCAAAGCCCTGCAGTGCAAAGTCACGTCCCATGTCGAGCTTGACGAGAATGTCTGGCACCTTGCGCGGCGTGGCGCGGGCCTGCTCCTTGCGGGCCTGTTGTTCGCTACGCCGGCGATCCTCCTCTTCGGCCTTGCGCGATGCCGCCGAGCGCACCACCACATCCTTGTCCAGCGATGGCGCGGATTCTTCGGGCAGGATGATGGAGGCTCTGTCGACCGTCAGGTCGCCACGCAGCGTGAACTGGCCTTGCTCCAGCCGGGCCTGCAGATCGCCGGAGACGCTGACCTGACGGTCGGCGCGCACCAGGACTTGCAGCTTGCTGGCCTTGGCCTGCAGATTCATGCTCAGGCCCGATTCGGCCCCCGTACCCGGTGGTGTGAACTGGACATAGCCCGAGCCGTTCAGCTGGCCGCCGTCTTCGGGAGCTCGGGTCAGATTGCCGCTATAGCCCAAAATGCGCGCCTGGCTGCCCTTGCCGCCCTTGAGGCGCAGTTCGGTGATGTCCAGTCTGGTGCCTTGCAGCTTGGCGCGCAGAATGCCGTCGCGCAGGTCCACGCCATCGAGCAAGGACACGATGTTGAGCCCATCGGCCTTGATATCGCCCTGCCACTTGGGGTCCTGCAAGGTGCCGCTGATGCTGGCATCCGCAGCCAAGCTGCCCTGAATGCGCCAGCCTGGTGGCGCAAACAAGGACCACAGCCCCATGTCGGGCATGTTGGCGTGCAGCTGACCGGACAGAGGCGCTGTGGCGGGTAGCGTCCAGCCGTCTTGCTGGTAGCTGAGCTGGGTGCGCAGGTCGGCACTGAGCTTGCCTGCGCGCTCGCTGTCCCAAAGCAGTTTGGCGTTGACCTGGCTGCCCTGGGCCTGCACGTTGAGGCGCATGTCCTTGATGCGCGAGCGCATGCCTGCGCCGCCGATCTGGCGCGTGCGCGTGCCGCCGGCGCGTGTGGCAGTGGGGCCGGTGGTCTGGATGACGGTGGTGCTGGAGCCATCGTCCACCGCCAGCCGCAGATCGCCTGTGGCGCGCTCGACCGTGAGATCGGCCTTGAGATCCTTGCCCAGGGTGTCCAGGTTCCAGCGCGCGTTGAAGCTCAGGTCGCCGGAAATCCCAGCGGCTTCCAGTGGCGGATCGTCATCGCCCAGGCTGAAGGCATCGACCCAGGCCAGTGGAATTCCAAGTGCCTGCCCTGCGCTGCGCACACCCCATTGGCCGCTGCCGCTACGGGTGACGGAGCTCGCCTCCCATGTCAGCTGGGCGGGAGGCAGTGGCTCGCTGCTGGTACGCCTGAGGTCCAGTTTCGGAGGCGTGATCTGCAGCTTGCCGGCGCTGAGTTGGTAGACGGTGCTGAGTACCGTGCTGCCGCTGGTGCGCTGCTGGATCTGGACGGGGGCACCGGGCTGAAGCTGCACGACCCAGGGGCCGGGCTTGCTCTTGTCGGGGGTGAGCTGGGCCTGCAGCTTTTCCAGGCTGGCCTGCCAGTCCAGCGGGGCCATGCCCTTGCCGCTGGCCAGGCCGGCCTGCAAAGCGGTGTCGAGCTGAATGCTCTTGCCGGCTTGCTGGGCCTGCGCGGTCAGGCCGACCTTGGCATTTTCGGGGCTGCCGTCAATGCTCAGTGCCAGCGCAGGCAGGACGGTGCTCTGCTCGGCTGCGGTGCCGACGGGCAGATAGCGGATTTTCTCGGCGCGCAGCTTGGCCTGAATCTGCAAGTCGCTGGCGGGAGTGGCCGCACCATGGGCGGCGCTCAGGCGCTTGAGCAGATTTTCCCAACCGCCCTTCAGGGCCAGTTGCAAATCTGCGCTGCCATCAAGCTGCGCACCGCCCAGCGGGTCCTTGACGCCCGGCAGCTTGCGCAGCCATTGCGTGAGCGTGCTCATGGAGCCGAGCTGCAGCTGGCTTTGGACAGCGCCGCTGGCCGGGCCCATCTGCCCTTCGATGCTCAGTTGCGCACCGGGAGCGACGACCTTGAGCCTGGCCTTGGCCTGCTGGGTTTCGGTATTGAACTCCACGGACCTGGCATCGACGCTGGCCTGCAGGGCTTGCAGCTGCAGCTTTTCCAGCTGCAACTGCGGGGCCTGCCACTGGCCGCTGGCAGCCAGGGTCTGAATGCGCAGCGCCCGGCTGTCGCGCTTGCTGCCTGCCGCCTGCAGGTTGGCGTCAAACACTATCTTGCTGGCTGCTGGATCGCTGCTGTCGACATCGGCCTGCACGGCCCTGGCACTGATCCGGCCCTGCAAGGGCGAGGCTTCCAGAGTGCTGTAGAGATCGGCCGGGTTGAGCTGTTCCACCGTGGCCAGGCCTTCGAACAACCGGGTGCTCGGAGTGAACTGACCGCCGAGTGCGATATGGCCCTTGCCAATCTGGATACGGGAGTCGCCAACCTGCCATTGCTGACCATCGAAATCGATTCGGGCTGTCAGCTCGGTCACGGGCAGGCGCTGCCTGTCCCAGGGGCCGGGCAGTGCGTTGCTGAAACGGGTGTTGAGCAGCCAGGGCTGCGCTTCCAGGTTCGCAGCTGTGGGAACGGTCTCGTCTGGGCCAGCCTGCAACTGGCCGGTCAACAGGGTGCGTGGCCCTTGAGGCCAGAAAGCCGAGACATCTAGATTCTGGAGCCGGACCTTGGCTGCCAGTAGCGGCTGGCTGCGCCAGGGCATGATGCTGGCCTCCACATCGGCCTGCATGGGGCTTGCCGCTGCCGTTGCTGCTTCGGGCGCCCCCCCGCTCCTGTCTTGCTTCGGCTTGGTTGCCTGCGGGTCTTGAGCTCCCGGGTCGGGGGCCGATGCTTCAGCGCTGGCATTGGCCTTGATCGCTAGTCTGGCCGCGTCGGTGGCCAGCGTGCCTTCGACCATCACCTTGGCCTGCACGGCAATGGTGCTGAGAGCGTCAGCGCTTTTGTCCAGCGGATTGGGCACTTGCACATCGCCTGTTGCTTCGGCCTGCAAGGCCATGGGGGCCGCCCCTTGCAGCTTCAGCTGGGCCTGGTAGGCGCCCTGGGCAAAACGCAGGCTGCTGACCTTGAGTTCATGGTCTGTGCCCGTGTATTCATAGCGACCGCGGAGGTCCTGAACCACGGCTTCAGGCGGGCCTTGCCAGATGATCTGATCGATCCTGAAGGGCAGCTCTATCTTCACCGGCAGGGTCAGCGACTGCAGTGGTTCGCTGGCGGGTTTGTCGGGGTCGGGGGTGCTGGCAATGCGCAACTCGGCGATATGGACTTCGCCCAGCTTGAGCGTACGGGACAGCAGCAAAGGTCTGAACTGCCAGCCGATCTGTGCTTCATTGACCTCGACCTGCATGGTCGGGCTTTGCCATTTCAGCCAGCCGATACGGCCGCCGTTCTTGACGCTGCCCGTGACCTCCTTGGCCACCAGGCTCTGGTCGGCGGGCAGCCAGCCCGCCACGCGCTGCAGCGTCTGGTTGAGGGAGTCATCCCTGCCAATCCACCACAGCAGGCTGCCAAGTGCCAGTGCCAGCGTGAGCAGGACAGCCGCAACCGCCCAGCCCAGTGCTCGCAACCAGCGGCGCCGTCTGGGGGTTGGGGAGGAGGTCTTGCCACTGGGGGTTGTGTCTTGTTCTGCCATGCTTAAAACGTGAAGCCCAGGCGCAGGTGCAGGCGCAGTTGCTGCTCCTGAGCGCCCCAGGCGAGATCTGCTTGAATCGGACCGACCGGGCTTTTCCAGCGGATGCCGGTGCCAAAGCCGACGCGGGTGTAGAGCCGGTTGATATCGTCGCCGACCGTACCTGCATCGATAAAGACGGCGTGCTCGAAGTCCTGCGTATTGCCCTTGATGGTGATGGGCCGCTGCCACTCCACACTGCCCATGGCCAGATAGCGGCCGGCAATCACGCGGCCGTTGTCGGTGCGTGCGCCAATCGATTGATAGCCATAGCCGCGCACCGTGTTGTCGCCACCAGTGAGGAACATGATGGTGGTGGGCAGATCCACATCTTTCTTGGCCATGACGGCGCCCACTCCGGCCTTGATCTGCAGACGGCTGCGGCGCCTGGTTTCCTCGTCTCGCTCGCCCAGCGGTATCAGGCTGAGCCAGCGGCCCGTGAGGCGCCCGAACGGCGAGCGCTGCGGCGTCAGCGTGGTGCCTGCACCGGCTTCCAGGGCCAGACCAAAGCCCGAGGTCGGCAGCAGATTGTTGTCGAAATAGCGGGCCGTCCAGCCATAGTTGGCCAGCAACGAGGAGGCACCGGGCGGAGCGCCTGCACCCTGGGTCTTGGCATAGTCGTACTGCAGGTACATATTGCGTTCTATGCGGTCTTCGGCCTTGGAGCGGCCAAAGCGCATCTGCGCACTGTTGGTGTAGAAGTCGCCCGCAGGTGCGCGCTCGAGCTTGCCGCTGGCAAACCAGCGCCAGAGATCCTCGCCGGGAAGGCCGACCAGCTGGGTGGAGATCAGCGGGTTCTTCCTGTCCAGCTGCAGCTTGCTGACGGCACGCCAGTTCAGACCGGGCACCTTGTTGTAAGTGTGGTCGATGGACAGGCGCGGTCCGGTATCCGTGCTCAGGCCCACACCGAACACCCATTTCTGCAGCTTGGCTTCGCGCACCTTGGCAATCACGGGCGAGGTGATGGCTGCGCCCTGGCTCTTGCGCTGCTCGTCACGTTCAGCCTCGGTGGTGGCCTGTTGCGGGGAGTCGGCCAGAGAAAGAAATACCGAATCGTAATAGCCGCTGCTGACCAGGCGCTGCTGGGCATCGAGCATGCTTTGCAGATCGTATTCCTGGCCCTCGGGCAGGCGCGCGATGCGGGCCGTGCGCACCGGGTCGTAGCGCTCGGCGCCATCAATCTGCAGCGGACCGAAGGTATAGGCAGGGCCGGGGGCATAACTCACGCTGACCTGTGCCTTGTTGGTGTCGGCATCCACATCGGCCAGACTGGTATCTATGCGTGCCAGCGGGTAGCGGCGCTTTTGCAGCTCCTTGAGACCACCGCTCTTGGCGCTGCTCCAGGCCGATTGCGAGAATTGCTCGCCAGCCTGCAGCGGCCAGGTTTCCTCGATCTGCAGGCGCTGCGAGGTTCCCAGCTCGTCGCTGGCATTGACGCCGGTAAAACGCACCTCGGATTTTTCAATGATGGTGGGCGGGCCTGGGTCGACCTTGACCACCACTTTGCGTGGTGCCTCTTCCTCGGGGGTATCGGTCAGCTCGACAGTCACTGTGGGGCTGAAATAGCCCAGGGTGCCGATCAGCTCGCGCACATTGGCATCGGTTGCACCCAGCAAGCGTGTCAGCTCGCGGCGCTGCAGATCGGGCTGGTGGCGAAAACGCTTGAGTTCCAGATGCTGCTCCAGCAGCGTGCGGATCTGCTTGGGGGCATCGACTTCCAGTGTGAAGGCCGGCGGGCCGCTGGTATCGATACCCATGGCTTCGGCTTCTTTGTCTTTGGGGGCAAGCAGGCTGCAGCCGCTGAGGAGCAAGGCGGCTCCCAAAAGCAAAGCCGGCCTCAAGGCCGGCTTTTTCAAGGGCAAGGTCTGGGGCATGGCCCTATTTTGACAGCATGCGCATGGCGTCTTCCAAGCCTTTGAGCGACAAAGGGTACATGCGGTCACCCATCAACTGCTGGATGATGCTGATGCTCTGGCGGTACTGCCATACGCCCTGGGGCTCCGGATTGATCCAGGCAAAGTGCGGGAAGGCATTCGTCAGGCGCTGCAGCCATTCGGCACCGGGCTCCTCGTTCATGTACTCGACCGAGCCGCCGGGCTGAAGGATTTCGTAGGGGCTCATGGTCGCATCGCCGACAAAGATCAGCTTGTAGTCCTTGTTGTACTTGCGAATGATGTCCCAGGTCGGAAACTTCTCGGCAAAGCGGCGGCGGTTGTTTTTCCACATGAAGTCGTAGACACAGTTGTGGAAGTAATAGAACTCCAGATGCTTGAGTTCGCTCTTCACGGCCGAGAAAAGCTCCTCCACACGCTGGATATGCTCGTCCATGGTGCCGCCCACGTCCATGAGCAGCAGCACTTTCACATTGTTGTGCCGCTCGGGAATCATCTTGATGTCGAGATAGCCCGCATTGGCTGCCGTGGAACGGATGGTGTCCGGCAGATCCAGCTCCAGCTCGCTGCCCTGGCGCGCAAACTTGCGCAGACGGCGTAGCGCGACCTTGATATTGCGCGTGCCCAGTTCCTGGGTGTCGTCATAGTCGCGGTAGGCGCGCTGCTCCCAGACCTTGACGGCACTCTTGTTGCGGCCCGGCCCGCCAATGCGTATGCCTGCCGGGTTGTAGCCGCCATGGCCGAAGGGGCTGGTACCGCCTGTCCCGATCCATTTGTTGCCGCCCTCGTGGCGCTCCTTCTGCTCTTCCAGGCGCTTCTTGAGCGTTTCCATCAGCTCGTCCCAGCCCATGGCTTCGATCTTGGCCTTGTCCTCGGGGCTGAGTTCGCGCTCCAGCAGCTTTTGCAGCCAGTCCTGCGGAATTTCCTTGGTCAGGTCGGCCAGCATCTCCACGCCCTTGAAATAGGCGGAAAAAGCGCGGTCGTACTTGTCGTAGTGCTTCTCGTCCTTGACCAGAATGGTTCGGCCCAGGTGGTAGAAGTCGTCCAGGCTCCAGCGATCCTCGCTCTTGGGGCCGATCAGGCCTGCGTCCAGCGCTTCCAGCAGGGCCAGAAACTCCTTGACCGACACAGGCAGCTTGGCTGCACGCAGGGTATAGAAAAAATCGATCAGCATGAAAAATGCCTCCAGCGCTTATGCAGCGGGTGCATGTTGCTCCAGAAGATACAGCAGTTGTGCACGGGCTTCAGGCCACTCGCCACTGCGCATGCTGTACATCACGGTGTCGCGAATCGTGCCGTCGCGGCGCAGCGCATGGCCGCGGATCACACCATCTTTCTTGGCACCCAGGCGCTCGATGGCGCGCTGGCTGGCGAAGTTGAAATTGTCCGTGCGCCAGCCCACCACATGGCACCCCAGCGTACCGAAGGCATGGGCCAGCAGCAGCAGCTTGGCCGAGGTGTTCACGTGAGTGCGCTGCACGCTTTTGGCATACCAGGTGTAGCCAATCTCCACGCGGCGAATGGCGGGAACAATGTCGTGATAGCTGGTCGTGCCCAGCACCTTGCCGCTGGCATCGTCGAGAACGGCGAATGCAAAGCGGTGGCCCTGGTCACGGCCCAGCAGCGCGGCCTCGATATAGCTGCGCACCTCGCCAGGCTCGGGCACGGAAGTCACGCGAATCTTCCACAGCTCTCCATCGGCAGCGGCTGCGGCCAGACCCGCCTCATGGCTCAGGGCCAGCGGCTCCAGCCGCACGCCGCGGTCGCGCAGGGTCACGGTTTCTACAAAAGTCATGGCTTGCTCACTCAAAGAGATTTGCGCTTGCTGCGCCAGAATCGGGCCAACTTGAGACCGAGGCCGCCGCCGAGGCCCACCATGGCGATGGCGGCAATGCTGCCGGCGCCATAACCCTGGGCGAACAGATCAAGGCCCAGTACATGGGACAGGCCCCAGCCCAGCAGGGCGCCGCCCACAAAGCCGACGGCGTCGGAGCCGCCTTCCAGTAGCAGTTGTTGTGCGGTGCTCATGGGCTGTGTCTCCTCGGCTTTTGATGTCGGCTCAGCGATTGCGCTGGTTCATGAAGACCAGCTTTTCGAACAGGCTCATGTCCTGTTCGTTCTTGAGCAGTGCACCCACCAGGGGTGGCACGCTGACCTTGCCTTCCTCGGACTGCAGGGCCGATGCGGGAATCTCCTCGGCGACCAGCAGCTTGAGCCAGTCGATCAGCTCGCTGGTCGAAGGCTTTTTCTTGAGGCCGGGCAGATTGCGCACATCGTAGAAGACCTTCATCGCGGCACTCAGCAGCTCACCCTGCAGCTTGGGGAAATGCACGGCCACGATCTGGCGCATGGTGTCGGCATCGGGGAACTTGATGTAGTGGAAAAAGCAGCGGCGCAAGAACGCGTCGGGCAGTTCCTTTTCGTTGTTCGAGGTGATAAAGACCAGCGGGCGGTGCTTGGCGCGGATCATCTCGTGGGTCTCGTAGCAATAGAACTCCATGCGATCGATTTCGCGCAGCAAGTCGTTGGGGAACTCGATGTCGGCCTTGTCTATTTCGTCGATCAGCAGGGCCACGGGGCGCTCCGCCGTGAAAGCCTGCCAGAGCACGCCCTTGACGATGTAGTTGTGAATGTCCTTGACGCGCTCGTCACCCAGTTGCGAATCGCGCAGGCGGCTCACGGCGTCGTACTCATACAGGCCTTGCTGGGCCTTGGTGGTGGACTTGATGTGCCACTGCAGCAGCGGCATGTCCAGCGCCTGCGCGACCTCCTCGGCCAGCATGGTCTTGCCCGTGCCGGGCTCGCCCTTGATGAGCAGAGGGCGCTGCAGGGTAGCGGCAGCGTTGACGGCCAGCATCAGATCTTGCGTGGCCACGTATTTGTCGGAACCTTGAAACTTCATGGGCGGTATCAGCGTAAGTATTGATAAGCGTGCGAAATTCTCACTGCCATAATCGTTTGCACTGCAGCAAGGCATTTGAGCACCCGTCTGAACTCTTGAAGGATTGTGCGCGCAAAATGATAAAAACTTGGACCACGGTATTGGCAGTAGTTGTCGCATCAGTGACCGGCGCGGCAAGCGCCCAGGCTGTCAAGGGCGATGCAAAGGCTGGCGCAGGCAAGATCGCCATGTGCATAGGCTGTCATGGCATCACCGGTTATCAGGCCAGCTTCCCTGAGGTATACAAAGTACCCATGATCGGTGGGCAGAACGAGGCCTATATCGTCTCGGCCCTGAACGCCTATAAGAAAGGCGAACGCAAACACCCCACCATGCGCGGCATTGCCGACTCGCTGAGCGAGCAGGACATGGCTGATGTGGCTGCCTACTATGCGGGGCATGCCAAGGCCAAGGACGGCAAGCCCAAGGAAGCGAACCCGGCCGTCACGGCGCTGCTGCAAAAAGGCGCCTGCTTCTCCTGCCATGGCGAAGGCTTTTCCAAGCCCATCGATCCGTCCTATCCCAAGGTGGCAGGGCAGTATTCGGACTATGTGTTCCGGGCCCTGCAGGCCTACAGGACCGAGGGCAATCCCATCATCGGGCGCAGCAATGGCGTGATGGCCGGCATTGCCAAACAGTTCAAGAACGACGAGTTGCAGCAGCTGGCCCGATACATAGGCAGTCTGGATAGCGAGATGCAGGTGGTGGTGCAGCCGCATTTCCGTCTGGGCCAGAAATAAACCAGCTTCGGCAAACACAAAGCCCGCCAAGGCGGGCTTTGTGTTTTTCAGAGGGCGCCTCAGAGGTTGCTTTTGAAACTGCCGTCGGTGGTGGCCAGACGCTGCACTCCGGCAACATAGGCCTCGCCATCGGGCGGGCGTCCCGAGCGCTGGCTTTCCCAGAGCATCTGGCCCAGGCATTCCATGGCGGCGTGATGGGCGTCATGCAGGTCACGCTTTCTGGTTAGCAGTTCCACGGCCTGGCGTATGCCGCGGGGCGAGTCGACGCTGCACTGCTCGCTGATGGACAGATGCATGGACAGGTGCAGAAACGGGTTGGTGCGCTCAGTCTCCGCATCGTAGTTGCGCGCCACGGCAACATCCACGTCGGAGAGCTCGTCGAAGTACTCGGGGTGCTCGTCTATCCACAGGCTGGCCAGCGTTTCGATGGCCTCCATGGGCGCGCCGCTGATCATCTTGGCGCGCACACCGCAAAAAAATCGCCGTACGTCGGCTTGGCTGGGGTTGAACATGATGGCGCGCAGCGTATCACGGCTGCCGGGCATCAGTTGGACTGTGGTCTTGCTCGCTGGCCAGGGGCGTATCGGGTACATCTGCGTTGTCGGCCAGCAGATCGGCACGCTCCTTGGCCATCTGCTCCACCAGTTGCTGGCGGCCCTGCTTGGCCACTGCAATCAGCTGGTTCTTGTCCTTGTAGTGTGGGTACATGCGCTCGGCCAGCGCCAGATTGTGCTCCCTGAATCGTGCCGTGATGCGTTTGGCTTCGGCCGGACTCTGACCCAGCAGCTCCAGCACCGACTGGGCCGAGATAAGGCTGGATTCGAAGACTTCGCGCTGGGCATGCTCGACTCCGAGATCGCGCAGGCGGAACCAGTGATCCAGGTCTCGGGTACGGGCCACGATCTCGAGGTTGGGGAAATGCTTGCGCACCTGACTGGCTATCTTGAGGGACTGCTCGGTGGTGTCGACGGCAATCACCAGTACATGGGCCTGGGCCGCACCGGCGATGCGCAGCAGGTCCATGCGTGTGGCATCGCCGTAGAACACGCGGTGGCCGTAGATCTGCGCAGCCTCCAGCATTTCCACGCTATGGTCCAGGATGGTCGGGCGTATGCCCTGGGCCAGCAACACGCGGGCCACGATCTGGCCGTAGCGGCCGAAGCCGGCGATGATGATGGGCGATTCCTGAGGCTCGGAGATCTCTTTGGCCTTGTCGGAGCCGCATTCTTCATCCTTGATGGTGGAAAAGCGGCGCAGCAGCAGTTTGTCCAGCAGCACCAGCAGCAGCGGGCCCAGCAGCATCGACAGAGCCACGGCCGCGACCAGCATGGAAGAGACGCTGTGGCGGAATACCTTGTACTGCGCGGCTGTCTGGAACACCACAAAGGCGAATTCCCCGCCTTGCGCCAGCATCAGCGTGAACACCGGGCGTTCGCGCCAGGGAATCTGCATGAATCTGGCCAGACCGAAGATCATCACTGCCTTCAGCGCAATAAAGCCTGTCACCATGGCGGCCATGGTCCAGGGGGACTGGAGGATGACGCCAAAGTCGATGCTCATGCCCACAGCCATGAAAAACAGGCCCAGCAGCAGGCCTTTGAACGGCTCGATATTGGTTTCCAGCTCGCTGCGGTATTCGCTGTCGGCCAGCAGCACGCCGGCCAGGAAGGCGCCCAGCGCCATGGACAGGCCCACCTGCGTCATCAGCATGGCAATGCCCACGACCAGCAGCAGGGAGGTGGCGGTGAAGATCTCGGGGGTCTTGCTGCGCGCAATCCAGCGCAGCAGCGGTTGCAGCAGCAATCGGCCACCGATGATGACGGCGCCAATCGTGCCCACGGTCTTCAGAATGGCCAGCCAGACCTGGCTGTCGCCGTGGCTGGCATGGGCGGCCTTGTAAGCGCCCAGAATCGGAATCAGCGCCAGGATGGGGATGGCCGCCACGTCCTGGAACAGTAGGATGGAGAAGGCGGCCTGTCCGCTGGGAGTGCGCATCAGATTGCGCTCGGCCATGATCTGCAGGCAGACGGCAGTGGATGACAGTGCCAGGCCCATGCCTGCGATCAGGCTGACGCGCCAGGACAGACCGAAGGCCCAGGCGGCCAGGAACAGAATGCCGGTGCAGACCACCATCTGGGCCATGCCCCAGCCGAAGATGGGGCGCCGCAGCTCCCAAAGGCGCTTGGGCTGCAGCTCAAGTCCGATCACGAACAGCATCAGCACCACGCCAAACTCGGCAAAGTGCAGGATGTCGTCCACATTGCGGACCAGGCCAAAGCCCCAGGGTCCCATGGCAATGCCGGCGCCCAGGTAGCCAATGATGGCTCCCAGGCCCAGGGCTCTGGCGATGGGGACGGCCAGAACTGCTGCCGTAAGATAAATGAAGCCGTAAGTCAGCCAGATGGGAGAGCCGTGTTCCATGGGAATGTTATGTGGTGTTAACCCTAGAGAGATTCCATTTTGGCACCCGCAGCCAAGCGTCAGATTTTTGACAGAAAGAAAAAGCAGATGAATGCGTACCTGGTGCTTATAGCGCCTGGTCAACCTTGCGTCTGCAAGTTGACAGCGCAACTTTTAAGATAGGCGCTTTGTGACTGGCGCTTTAGATCGGCGTTTGGAGTGAGTATGGATCTGCACACCTGGTTTGCTTTTTTTGTGGCCTCCTGGATCATCGCGGTCTCGCCGGGCTCGGGGGCTGTGCTGTCCATGAGTCATGGCCTGTCCTATGGCGTGCGCAAGACCAGCGCCACCATCATGGGTCTGCAGCTCGGGCTGCTGCTCATCTTGTTGATAGCAGGTGCCGGCGTGGGCTCGCTGCTCATGGCGTCCGAGTGGGCCTTCAATGCCGTCAAGATCGTGGGCGCGGGCTATCTCATCTATCTGGGCATCAGCCAGTGGCGTTCGGGCGGCTCTCCGCTGGCAGCGCAAGAGGCCGCGCCCGAGGCCAGTCTCAGAAAGCGCGTGCTGACGGGCTTTCTGACCAATGCCACCAATCCCAAGGGCATCATCTTCATGGTTGCCGTGCTGCCCCAGTTCATGACCACCAGCCGTCCCCTGGCTCCGCAGTTGGCGATTCTGGCCGTGACCATGCTGGCCGTGGACACCACGGTGATGCACAGCTATGCAGCAGGTGCCAGCGCCTTGCGCGGCCTGATGCGCAGCGCACGCGCCATGCGCAATCAGAACCGCGTGTTCGGCGGCCTGCTGATGGCCGTGGGCACAGGCCTGTTCTTTGTTCAGCGCTCCAGTGAAGCCTGAGCTGCTTCAAAAAGCATAGCTTTAGGCGCATTCCCATATTGGGCTGTCGGCATATTTGATCAAATAATCTAGGGTAAGCCCCTTGTCCCGCGTCAGACATGACATAGGGCAGGGGGCTTCTACATTGGGGGCATGAAAACCTTTCGCTCCTACTCCGAAGTGCTGGCCTCGATTGGGCAGGAAGTCGCCGTCAGCGACTGGATCACCATCACCCAGGCCCAGATTCAAATGTTTGCCGACGCCACGGGCGATCAGCAGTGGATTCATACTGATCCCGAGCGAGCTGCCCAGGGCCCGTTCGGCGCGCCGATTGCCCATGGCTTTCTCACGCTGTCCCTGCTGCCGAAGTTCTTCGAAGGCACTTTCAAGATCGAAGGCGCCAAGATGGGGGTGAACTACGGGCTCAACCGTGTGCGCTTCATGGCTCCCGTGCCTGTCAACAGCCGCTTGCGGGCGCGCATGACCTTGCAGGCGGCGGAACGCATCGAGCCTGAGGGGATTCAGATGACCTGGCTGGTGACGGTGGAGCGCGAAGGCAGCGACAAGCCTGTATGCGTGGCCGAGTCGCTGGCGCGCAGCTTTGGTGCGGCGGCCTGATTCGCGGCGTGATTTTCAAACCATGAAAAAAGCCCCTCGGCTTGCGCCTTGGGGCTTTGTTATTGAGCCGCACCTCGCAAAGCAGGGTGCTGCGCAGAGTCCGTCATTCGCCATAGTTGTCCAGCAAACCGGCCTTGCCTGCGGCAATGGTTTCCTGGCGCACTTGCTCACGGCTGAGGTTGCTGGGTTGCTGTTGCTGGGACAGGGGCAGATAGGCATCGCCAACGAGCTGCAGCTGGCCCTTGGCCATAGCGTCCTGCACCTGGGCATTGACTTGAGCACGGGTCAGGGTGGATTGACCTGCAACTTCGGGAGGGTAGTGATCGCCGGTGAAGTCAAAGCTTGCAGCCTGTGCAGCGGCGGCGGACATGGCCAGGGCGGCAACGATGGCAAAGCGGTTGGCGTATTTCATGATTCGTCCTTTGGTACGTCGGGCCTGCAGTCCTGGCGGATATCGTCGGTCGGCTGCAAGTCCATGAGTCGTACTTTAGGACGATCTAATCAGGAGAAAAACCCCCTGTTGCGCAACTTATTGTTCCGAAATTAGAGACAATAAGCGGGAACTTAAAGCCCAGTCTTGGGCTCTGCAAGGGCAGCACCCGCGAAACCCTGCTGGCGCCAGGCTTCAAACACCGTCACGGCCACGGCATTGGACAGGTTCAGGCTGCGTTGAGAGGCGAGCATGGGCAGGCGCAGTCGCTGCTCGTTGGGGAACTGGGCGCGTACCTCGGGCGGCAGACCCTTGCTTTCAGAGCCAAAGACCAGCCAGTCGCCCGCCTTGAATTCCATGGCATGGGCCGGACTGCTGCTGTGCGTGGTCATGGCAAACATGCGCTCGCGCCGGGGCTGGCAGCTGTCGATGAAGGCGTCCCAGCTGGCGTGGCGGGCCACATTGGCGTACTCGTGATAGTCCAGTCCGGCACGGCGCATATGCCGGTCTTCCATGGAAAAACCCAGTGGCTCGATCAGATGCAGGCTGCAACCCGTGTTGGCAGCCAGACGGATGACATTGCCCGTGTTGGGGGGAATCTCGGGCGCCACAAGAACGATATGAAACATGGGGCGCTATTGTGCCGCCCGGCTGTTAGCTGCGCTGCCGGCCCCGCAGTTCCAGACTGGCAGATATGGGTCAAGGCGTGCGCGCCAGCACGACGGCACTGACCGAGGCGGCACCCGCCGAAAGCAGGCAGCGGGCCAGTGCATCCAGCGTGGCGCCGGTAGTCATCACGTCGTCCAGCAGCAAGATCGCTTGCCCTTCAATCAGGGCCTTCCGGGCAGGGTCGAGGCTGAAGACATTGCGCAGCTGGCGCAGCCGCTGCTCCCGGCTGGAGGCATGCTGGGGCAGCTCCAGATGTCTGCGCTGCACGACCCCGCTCAGCAAGGGCAAGCAGGTGTCGTACTGCTCGCTGAGGGCGCGTGCCAGCAGCAGGCAGTGGTCAAAGCCACGCTCGCGCACGCGCTCATCGGAGGCCGGCATGGGCAGCAAGGCAGCGCAGGCCCGCAACTGCTCTCTGACTTCGGGGTGGCTGGCCATCAGCCTGCCCAGACTGCGCGCCAACCCCAGGTCGGCCTGAAATTTGTAGCGCGTGATGAGGTCCTGCCAGGGATAGGCATAGTCCAGCACGGAGGTACAGCGTTTGAGCCGGGGCGGCTGCTTGAGGCAGCTGCCGCAGAGGCTGACCAGGGAGGGCAGCGGCAGGGCGCAGCTATGGCAGCGGTGCTTTTGCCGGGCCCAGCGCGCCTGGCAGTCGTGGCAGATGCGTGGTCCGGGCCAGCGTCCGCAGACTGCGCACTGGCTGGGCAGCGCATCCAGCCAGCGCTGCTGCTGGCGGTGCAGGCGCGAAAGCCATGTCGCATGAAGGTCGGGCATGGAATCAATATACTCGCGCCGCATTGATCTTCTTTCCGGCAGCTGGTGAGCGGAGCGCTTCTTCAACCATCTGCCCGCTCCTGTCTGCCCATGTCCCACGCCCTGCCACCCACAATTGACTCCATCGCTGCAAACCATTGGCAAATGGCCGCTCCGGCCGAATCTCCCTGGTTGCACGAGGAGGTGGCCAGCCGCATGCAGCAGCGCCTGGACTGGATCGTGAAGCCGCCAGAGACCTGGTGCCACTGGGAGCCGGTGCGGGGTGGCATGCAGGCACACCATCTGCTGCGCGAGCGCTATCCGCAGGCCGAATGCACGATCCATGAACCCGTGGCCCGCCGCGAGGCCGTGGCGCAGGACAAGCTCGGCAGCCGCTGGTGGCAGCTCTCGCGCTGGAAGGGGGCGGCAGTGCACGTGGCCGAGCCGGTTGACGGCAGCATGGACATGCTCTGGGCCAATATGCTGCTGCATACCGCAGCCGACCCGCAGACCCTGATCGAGCGCTGGCACAAGGCGCTCAAGGTCGATGGCTATGTCATGTTCTCCTGCCTCGGGCCGGATACCGTGCAGCAGCTGCACAGGCTCTACGCCAAACTCGGCTGGGGGCCGGCAGGTCATACGTTTACCGATATGCATGACTGGGGCGATATGCTGGTGCACTCCGGCTTTGCCGAACCGGTGATGGACATGGAGCGCATCACCCTGACCTTTGCCACGCCGCAGCGTCTGCTGCAGGAGCTGCGCGAACTGGGCCGCAATTTCCACCCCGGTCGTTTTGCCGGCCTGCGCGGTCGCGGCTGGAAGGCCGGGCTGCTGCAGAAAATAGAGCAGCACTGGGCCGACAAGCAACCCGATGGACAGCTCTCGCTGACCTTCGAGATCGTCTATGGTCACGCCTACAAACCGCAGCCCAAGCTGCGTCTGGAAGCCAATAGCGCCGTGTCGCTGGAAGACATGAAGGCCATGCTCAAGCAGCCGCGCAACACGGGTTTGCGATAGCACATCTGTCGTTTTCCGGTCATTGATTCGACACAAAGCTGCCTACAATTTCTCCTAGTTACTTCATGGATAGCAGCAATCCTTCGGGCTTCTCTCCTGCCTGAAGGAAAACAGACAGTGCGGCCCAAGCCGCCAGGGGGGGATATCGGGTGTTTCGCTTTGCCAAGGGGACTGGCCAGCGGGTTCGACAGCGGCCGGTTTTCGCATTTCATCATCACCACAAGCCAGCCTCCTGCTGCGCTGATGCATCCCTGTGCCCGGCGGTGGCCGCGGTACAGCAGCGTCCCATCTCCCTTCTTCCTGTCCTGGCTGCCAGGCCAGTTTCAGCCATGTCCGGCGTTTGCCGTGAGGTGCGCTTGCCAGTACGAGTTTCAAGTCCGGTCAGGCTTGCCTGTGCAAGCCCGGTTGGCATGGGTTTCCGGTACATGCATTAGTGAATGCGCGCAGACAGTGCTATCAAATTCTGGGGCATGCTGCGTTGAAGTTCGCGAGGTAGTGTGAGTGTCACAGCCTATCGGCCGGCAGCGGCGGAAGCGGTGTGAGCGAGTGGACAACTGAGGCTTTGAGGTAAGTGAAAACGATGAAAAACATTTCCACCAAGCTGGTTCCCTGGAGTTTGGCCTTGGCGGCGTGGGGCAGTTCCATGGCCTTTGCGGCGCAGGATCTGCCGGGAGGCCCTGCCGTCAACCAACTCAATCTGCATCCGCCTGTGACACGCATTGCCGTGGAGCAGCACTGGCTGCACTGGATGATGCTCATCATCTGCACGCTGATCTTCATCGCGGTGTTCGGGGTGATGTTCTATTCCATCTGGAAGCACCGCAAATCCCAGGGAGCCAAGGCCGCGAACTTCCATGAATCGGTCAAGGTGGAAGTGGCCTGGACGGTGGCTCCCTTCATCATCGTGATCCTGATGGCGCTGCCTGCCACCAAGGTGCTGGTGGCACAGAAAGACACGACCAACGCCGACCTCACGATCAAGGCCACCGGCTACCAGTGGAAATGGGGCTATGACTATCTGAGCGGCGAGGGCGAAGGCCTGGGCTTTGTGTCCACGCTGGATAACGCCCAGCGCCAGATGTCCAACAGCGGCGATGTGAGCAACGCGCCCAGCGACTACCTGCTGAGAGTCGACAACCCGCTGGTCGTGCCCGTGGGCAAGAAGGTGCGCATCATCACCACGGCCAACGATGTGATCCACTCCTTCATGGTGCCGGCCTTTGGCATCAAGCAGGACGCGATTCCCGGCTTTGTGCGCGACACCTGGTTCAAGGCCGAGAAGACCGGCGACTACTACGGTCAGTGTGCCGAGCTGTGCGGCAAGGAACATGCCTACATGCCCATCCATGTGAAGGTGCTGTCTGCCGAGGCTTACAGCGCCTGGGTGGGCGAAGAAAAGAAGAAGCTGGCTGCCAAGGCCGATGATCCGAACAAGGTCTGGGTACTGGCCGATCTGGTGGCACGTGGCGAAAAAGTCTATGCCGCCAACTGCGCAGCCTGCCACCAGGCCAATGGCAAGGGAGCCGGTCCCATCAAGCCGCTGGACGGCAGTCCCGTGGTGCTGGGCCCCACAGCCGACATGATGCATGCGGTGCTCGAAGGCCGCGCCAACGGTGCCATGCCGGCCTGGAAGCAGCTGAGCGACACCGAGCTGGCCGCAGTGGTGACCTTTGCCAAGAACCACTGGAGCAACCAGACCGGCCAGCTGGTGCAGCCGGCACAGTTTGTGGCTGCGCGCGGCGGCAAATTCCCTGAAGGCGGCGGAAGTGCGGCACCCGCAGCTGCGGCTGCCGACTCTGCCGCTCCTGCGCAAGGTGCAGCCGCTGCCGCCAGTGATGCAGGCCCTTATCAGGTCTTTTTCGAGACCGGCAAGAGCGCGCTCGACGATCAGGCTCAGGCTGCGGTGAAGAAGGCGGCCGAGTACTGGAAGGCCCACAAGGACGGCAAGATTGCCCTGTCGGGCTTTGTGGACTCCACCGGCAACGCCGACAAGAACGCGGAGCTGGCCAAGGAGCGAGCCAAGGCCGTGGCCAAGCTGCTGGAGGACAGCGGCATTGCGGGTGACCGCATCGAGCTGCGCAAGCCCGAGACCATCACGGCTGCGGCAGGCGCGGACCAGCAGGCACGCCGTGTTGACATCACGGCCGCGAAGTAAGCCCGGGTATAGAGACCGATTGGAGAAAAGAATATGAGCGCCGTAGTTCCTCCCGTCCACACCCATGAGGGCCATGGTCACGACCATGGGCACGACGACCATCACCACGCCATGCCCTCGGGCTGGCGTCGCTGGCTGTTTGCCACCAATCACAAGGACATCGGCACGATGTACCTGCTGTTCTCCTTCACCATGCTGATGGTGGGAGGCATTCTGGCCATGCTGATCCGTGCCGAGCTGTTCGAGCCCGGCCTGCAGATCGTCAACCCCGAGCTGTTCAACCAGCTGACCACCATGCACGGACTGATCATGGTGTTCGGTGCCATCATGCCGGCCTTCGTGGGCTTCGCGAACTGGATGCTGCCGCTGCAGATCGGTGCTTCAGACATGGCGTTTGCACGCATGAACAACTTCAGCTTCTGGCTGCTGATTCCTGCCGGCATCATGCTGGTGGGCTCGTTCTTCATGCCCGGCGGTGCGCCCGCGGCCGGCTGGACGCTGTATGCCCCGCTGACGCTGCAGATGGGTCCGTCCATGGACACCAGCATCTTTGCCATGCACATCATGGGCGCCAGCTCCATCATGGGCGCGATCAACATCATCGTCACCATCCTGAACATGCGCGCGCCCGGCATGACGCTGATGAAGATGCCGCTGTTTGCCTGGACCTGGCTGATCACCGCCTATCTGCTGATCGCCGTGATGCCGGTGCTGGCCGGCGCCATCACCATGACGCTGACCGACCGCCACTTCGGCACCAGCTTCTTCAACCCTGCAGGCGGTGGCGATCCGGTGATGTACCAGCACATCTTCTGGTTCTTCGGCCACCCCGAGGTCTACATCATGATCTTGCCGGCCTTCGGCATCGTCAGCCAGATCGTGCCAGCCTTCAGCCGCAAGAGGCTGTTTGGCTACACCTCCATGGTCTATGCCGTGGCGGCGATTGCCATCCTGTCCTTCATCGTCTGGGCGCACCACATGTTCACCACCGGCATGCCGGTCACGGGTCAGCTGTTCTTCATGTACGCGACCATGCTGATCTCCGTGCCAACGGCCGTGAAGGTGTTCAACTGGACGGCCACCATGTGGCGCGGCTCCATGAGCTTTGAAACCCCGATGCTGTTCGCCGTGGGCTTCATCTTCGTGTTCACCATGGGCGGCTTCACGGGACTGATCCTGTCCATGGCGCCCATCGACATCCAGTTGCAGGACACCTATTACGTGGTGGCCCACTTCCACTATGTGCTGGTAGCCGGTTCGCTGTTCTCCATGTTCGCCGGCTATTACTACTGGTCGCCCAAGTGGACGGGCGTGATGTATTCCGAAACGCGCGGCCGCATCCACTTCTGGGGCTCGCTGATCTTCTTCAACATCACCTTTTTCCCCATGCACTTCCTGGGTCTGGCCGGCATGCCGCGTCGCTATGCCGACTACCCCATGCAGTTCGCCGACTTCAACATGATTGCCTCCCTGGGCGGCTTTGGCTTCGGTCTGATGCAGGTGTATTTCTTCCTGTTCGTCGTCTGGCCCGCGATGCGCGGTCATGGCGAGAAGGCGCCGCAAAAGCCCTGGGAAGCGGCCGAAGGCCTGGAGTGGGAAGTGCCTTCTCCAGCTCCGTTCCACACCTTCGAGACGCCTCCCAAGCTCGATGAAACCGCCACCAAGGTGATCGGCTGAGGAGGCACGCATGACGACACAGGCACAACGCAAGGCGAACCGGAGGCTGGGGCTGATCCTGGCCTCCACGGCTGCCGTGTTCTTTATCGGCTTTGTGGTGAAGATGGCCTGGCTGCATTGAGGCAGGCCGATGGCAACCGAGTGAAGGAGCTTGAGGTGAGCATAGCCAAGGAAAACGCGAAGATGGTGGGCAAGCTGGCGATCGTTGCCCTGGGCATGTTTGCGTTCGGCTATGTGCTCATTCCCATCTACAAGCATATCTGTGAGTTGACGGGCATCAACATCCTGTCGCTGTCCGAAAAGCAGGTACCCGGTGCCGGCGTGGCGGGCCGCGACGTGAAGCTTCCGCCCAACAGCCAGATCGACACCAGCCGTACCATCACCGTGGAGTTCGATGCCAATGCACGCGGGCCCTGGGACTTCAAGCCGGCCAAGCGTTCGGTGCAGGTCCATCCCGGCGAGCTGGCCACGGTGATGTACGAATTCCAGAACGTGCAGAACCGGCGCATGGCCGCCCAGGCCATCCCCAGCTATGCGCCGCGCCAGGCCACGGCCTTCTTCAACAAGATGGAGTGCTTCTGCTTTTCGCAGTACACGCTGGAGCCCGGCGAGAAGCGTGAGTGGCCGGTGGCCTTTGTCATCGATCCGCGCATCTCCAAGGATGTGAAGACCATCACGCTGTCCTACACCTTCTTCGAGGTGGGCGGCAAGACCCCCGCAGCGCCTGAAGGCAGCACGGCTGCAGTCATCACGCCCGGAGGCAGCTCATGACGCAGGACGCCAAGAAGACCGGTTTCTGGCGCAGCATCGTGGCCGTCGCCTGGGCCATGCTGGGCGTGCGCAAGGGCAAGGAGTACGAGAAGGATTTCGCCAGCATCACGCCGCTGCATGTGATTGCCGTGGGGCTGGTGGCGATTTTTGCCTTGGTATTAGCGTTGATATGGATCGTCAACCTGGTCGTTTAGCCTCTGGCTGAGGGCAGGTGTGGCGAATGCAGTGCCAGTGTTAGTGGAGCGTCGGTCAGAACAACGATCAACAGAGTCAGGAGCCGAGTGATGAGTGCAATCCCGCAGGGCGCAACCCCTTACTACTATGTGCCAGCCGAATCCAGCCACCCAGTGATGGCGGCCATCGGCCTGTTCTTCGTGATTCTGGGTGCCGGCACCTGGATCAACGGCCACGAATGGGGAATGTATTCCCTGTTCTTCGGCCTGGTCTGGTGGCTGGCCGTGCTGTTCGTCTGGTTCCGCGATGCGGCGCGCGAGAGCGAGGCCGGGCTCAACAGCCGCAAGATCGACCTGTCCTACCGCTGGAGCATGAGCTGGTTCATCTTCTCGGAGGTGATGTTCTTCGGCGCCTTCTTCACCGCGCTGTGGTGGGCACGCGCGCACTCGGTGCCGGCACTGGGCAGTCTCGCCAACGAGCTGCTGTGGCCCAATTTCCAGGCAGTGTGGCCCAGTGTGGCACCCGGTGCCACGGCGTCGCCCGCGAATATCGTCGAGCCGTTCAAGACCGTGGGGCCGTTCTGGCTGCCCACCATCAACACGGCGCTGCTGCTGACCTCGGGCGTGACGCTGACCATCGCCCACCATGCGCTGCAGGTCAACAACCGCGCGCGCTGCATCAGCTTCATGTGGATGACGGTGATTCTGGGCTTCGTCTTCCTCTGCGTGCAGGGCTACGAATACCACCATCTCTACAACGACTACAACCTCAAGCTCAACTCGGGCGTTTTCGGCTCCACCTTCTACATGCTGACGGGCTTTCACGGTTTCCACGTGCTGGTCGGCATGCTGATGCTGTTCTTCATCACCATCCGCCTGATGAAGGGGGACTTTACCGACAAGCACCATTTCGGCTTTGAAGGTGCGGCCTGGTACTGGCACTTTGTGGACGTGGTCTGGGTCTTCCTCTACATCCTGGTGTACTGGATGTAGGACTATCAAAAATAGAAGCGCCTTACGCAAGTCCAGTATTGATTTCAGCATCAAATAGCACTGAAATCAATGAATGGAAAGCGCAAGGTGCTTTTATTTTGATAGTGCCAAAAGGCGCTGCGTGCAACCGGCTATTGCCCAGGCTGCCAGCCCGTGGGCTGTATCCAGCCCAGCTTGGCTGCCATCAGAACGCAGAGAAACAGCGCAACCGACAAAGCCACACGCAGGGCCAGGGCGCGAAACATCTTGCGGCTGCGCTCGGCATCGTCGGCCTCCGAGCTTTCGCCGCCGTCGCCCCGGCGCATCATGAAGAACAGCGCACTGCCAAGGCTCGCCAAGATGGCGAGAAAGGCGAGAATGATCACGAATTTCATGAACGGATTATCTGGTGCGCATTTCCCGATTTCCAGACCTCTGGCGGTTTCTACTGATTTCTGCGGCGGCCCTGGCCTGCGTGGCCGTCACTGCATCGCTGGGATTTTGGCAACTGAGCCGGGCAGCGCACAAGCAGGCTGTTTTCGATGCCATCGAGCGTCAGCAGGCGCTGGAGCCCTGGCACAACGCAGAGCTGGCCGCCGAGGTGGCTTTGGCAGCCGAATCCACCGGCGAGGCACAGAAGGCGACGCTGCTGCATAGACCCGTGCAACTGCAGGGCCAGTGGCTGGCCGAGCAGACCCTCTTTCTGGACAACCGGCAGATGCAGGGCCGGGCCGGCTTCTATGTGCTCACGCCGTTCAGGCTGAGTGCGCCTCACGCGAACAGGGTTGTCGTCGTGCAGCGCGGCTGGGCACCGCGCAACTTCATGGACCGCTCGGTCCTGCCAGAGGTGCAGACGCCTGCAGGCACGGTCAGCATCGAGGGCCGGCTGGAGGCGCCACCGTCCAGGCTGATGGAGCTGGAAACGGCTAATGGCGGGGCAGACCCTGATGAGCAACAGTCGCGCATCCGACAGAATGCAGACATTGCCCTGTGGGCGCAGCAAGGCGGCTTGCCGCTGCTGGCCCTGAGCGTGGTGCAAAGCGGCAGCGCCAGCGAAGGCTTGCTGCGCGACTGGCCGCAGATCAATGCCGGTGTGCAAAAGCACTACGGCTATGCTTTTCAGTGGTTCGGACTCAGTGTCTTGGTGGTGTTGCTCTATGTCTGGTTTCAACTCGTCCGACGCTTTTACCCCCGCCGCCGCGCAGCGCAGCCCGGGGGATGAGCCGCTGAGCTTTGCGGTCCACAGCCTGCCCGATCCCTCGCAGAGCCAGGCACGGCAGATGCAGGCGCGCAGCGGTCGCTGGAAGATGCTGGCCGTGCTGCTGGTCTGTGCGGCGCCGGTGCTGGCCTCCTACTTCACCTACTACGTGTTGCGTCCCTCGCAGCAGCGCAGCTATGGCGAGCTGATTGCCGAGCAGCCCGGCCTGCCCGATGTGCAGGCGCAGACGCTGGACGGGAGCAGCGTGAATCTGGGCAGCCTCAAGGGTCAGTGGTTGCTGATCAGCACCAGTGCCGGGGACTGTGGGCAACGCTGTCAGGATCATCTCTATCTGCAGCGCCAGCTGCGTGAAACCCTGGGCCGTGAAAAGGACCGGCTGGACTGGGTCTGGCTCATTGATGACCAGCAGCCCGTGCCCGAGGCCATCCTGCCCGCGGCCGAGCAGGCGACAACGCTGCGCGTGCCGGCTGCGGTCATCGGCAACTGGCTCAAGCCCGAGGCCGGCCATGCGCTGGACGAGCATCTGTATGTGGTCGATCCCCAGGGCCACTGGATGATGCGCTTTCCTGCCGATATGGGCAAAGCCACGGCCGGCAAGGCCAAGCGCGATCTGGAGCGGCTGCTGCGCGCCTCTGCCTCCTGGGATGAGGCCGGGCGATCCACGGCCGACACGGCGCAGAAATAGCTGTTGAAACCCGCGATAGCCGGCTTTCGCAAAGCGCTATCAGCGATCTGAATCATGGTCAGCGAGGAGGGCCGCATGCAGGCAGACATCTCGGAGTTGAAAGTGGTTGTTCCAGACGCCATGGCGGCTTCCTCGCGCTGGGCGCAGTACCACGCGCTGACCAAGCCCAAGGTGGTGCAGCTCATCGTCTTCTGCGCCTTCATCGGCATGGTGCTGGCTGTGCCTGGCGTTCCCAGCTGGCAGGACTGGGGCCGCATGCTGGCGGCCTGCACAGGCATCTGGCTGGTGGCCGCGGCGGCAGCGGCGTTCAACTGCCTGGTCGAGCGCAGTATCGATGCGCGCATGAAGCGCACGGCCTGGCGGCCCACGGCGCGTGGCGAGCTCTCGCATTCCCAGGCCCTGCTGTTTTCGGCCTTGCTGTGCGCCGCAGGTTCCGCCATCTTGCTGCTGGCGGTGAATGCGCTCACGTTGTGGCTGACGCTGGCCACCTTCATCGGCTACGCCGTGATCTACACCCTGGTGCTCAAGCCCCTGACGCCGCAGAACATCGTCATCGGCGGGGCATCGGGCGCCATGCCGCCCGTGCTGGGCTGGGCGGCGATGACCGGACAGGTCGGCCATGAGGCCTTGCTGCTGTTTCTCATCATCTTCCTCTGGACGCCGCCGCATTTCTGGGCGCTGGCGCTGTACCGCGTGGAGGACTACCGCCGCGCAGGTCTGCCCATGCTGCCGGTCACGCATGGCAATGCCTTCACGCGGCTGCAAGTGTTTCTCTATACCCTGGTGCTGTTTGCCGGCTGTCTGCTGCCTTTTGTGGTGGGCATGAGCGGCTATCTCTACCTTTTTGCCGCAGTGATTCTGGGGTTGGGCTTTTGCGGTTATGGTTGGGCACTGCTGCGCAACTACTCGGATGCGCTGGCACGCAAGACCTTCCGCTTTTCACTGATCCACCTGAGCCTGCTGTTTGCCGCGCTGCTGGTGGATCACTACCTAGCCTGACCGACCATGGATAAACGAGCTGCGCTGCGCGCGATGGGCGCCGCAACACTGGCCTGCACGGCCGCATTCGCACTGACCGCCTGCAAGGACGATAGCAAGCCCAAATTTCAGGGCGTGGATGTGACGGGCGCAGACTACGCCAAGGACATTCCGCTGACCGATGTCGACGGAAAGAAGCGCAGCCTCAAGGACTTCTCGGGCAAGGTGGTGGCCGTGTTCTTCGGCTACACCCAGTGCCCCGATGTCTGCCCCACCACGCTGCAGGAACTGCTTGAGGTCAAGCAGGCGCTGGGCGCCGATGGCGACAAGCTGCAGGCCGTGTTTGTCTCGCTGGACCCCGAGCGTGACACACCGGAGGTGCTCAAGGCCTATCTGGCCAACTTCGACGAGAGCTTTGTGGGGCTGAGCGGTACGGCCGACGAAATTGCAGCCGTGGCCAAGGACTTCAAGATCTTCTTCAAGAAGGTGCCAGGCAAGGTCGAAGGCACCTACACCCTGGACCATTCGGCTGGCACCTATCTTTTCGATCCCCAGGGCCGCTTGCGCGTGTACGAGCGCTATGGCGCGGGACCGCAGCTGCTGACCCAGGACGTCAAGGCACTGCTGGGCTGAAGCAAAGCACCCAGGGCCGCATGGGCCACGGGTGCCGGAGTTTCTTGAAATCTGTTGTTACATGTTGGTGTTTGATATAGCGCAAAGGGAGCCCGTGATGCCGCGCGCATAGTGGGCGCCTTCAAACACTTGGCAAGGCTCGATCCGGCTTCCGGAAGCCGGGCATGCAGGCCGTGGATGCGGCATGGAGAGTGGCTGCACGCAGGAACGCCAGAGTGGATGTCTGGAGCTTGCGTATGGCCGAGTGCCCTTTTTCCTCGATGCTCAAACCCGTGTCTGAACTGGCGCTGGCGGATTGCCAGCGCCGTTTGGGACTAGCCATGTCGGCCCGGCAGGAGGGGGTGAGTCTTTCCGTCATGTTGAGCCGGCGCGAGCGCCAGGCGCTGGACGCCGCGCCCGACGGCATTTTGCTGGTGGAACGTGACGGGAAGATGGTGACGGCCAACGCCGCCATGCTGGCCATCTCCGGCTATGAGCGCGACGAGCTCGAAGGCCGGATGCTGGACATGCTGCTGCCGCCCGAGTTTCAGGCAGGGCATGGCCAGTATCTGAACAGCTATTTTTCCCGGCCATCGCGCCGGCCCATGGGTCTGGGCGGCGTGCTGTGGCTGCAGCGCAAGCAGGGCAATGCCGTGCCGGTGGACATTGCCCTGGGCTATTTCGGGGATGACGACAAAGGCCTGGCGATTGCCTTTGTGCGCGATGTGACCGAGCTGCATCAGATGCAGCAGCGCCTGAAGTTCCAGGCCACCAAGGACACCTTGACCGGACTCAACAATCGCTGGCAGTTCGGCCAGGAGCTGCAGGAGCAGCTCAAGCTGGCGCAGGCCGGGGGCGAGGCCCTGGCCCTGCTGCAGCTGGATCTCGACAATTTCAAGGCCATCAACGACGGCTACGGACATGCCGCTGGTGATCAACTGCTGAGAGAGGTCGCCAGGCGGCTGAAGTCCCAGTTGCGCAGCGAAGGCACTCTGGCGCGCCTGGGGGGCGACGAATTCATGGTGCTGCTGGTGGGCGAGAACGCGACCCGAGCCCGGTTCTGGAGCGAGCAGATACTGGCGGCGCTCTCCATCCCCTTCAGGCACGACGGGTTGGCACTGGATTTCGGTGCCAGCGTGGGCATTGCCCTCTATCCCGACAATGCGCAGACCGGCGACGACCTGATGCGCTTCGCCGATATGGCCATGTACAGCGCCAAGGCCCAGGGACGCGGCCACGCGGTGTTTTTCGAACCCGGCATGGGCAAGGAAATGGCCGAGCGTGTGCAACTGGCCGAGCGCTTGCGCATGGCGCTCAGCTATGGTGGCCTGCAGCTGCATTACCAACCCCAGGTCAAGGTCGAGGGCGCCACGGTGGTGGCGGTGGAGGCCTTGCTGCGCTGGCATGATCCGCTGCTGGGCAATGTCAGTCCGGCGCGCTTTATTCCGGTGGCCGAGGCTTCGGGCCAGATCGTGGCTCTGGGCAACTATGTGCTGGACGCCGCCTGCAAGCAGATCGCCCTGTGGCTCAAGGCTGGTACGCCGTTGCGGGTGGCGGTCAATCTCTCTGCCTATCAGCTGCGGCAGGTGAATCTGGTCGAGCAGGTCAGAAGCTGTCTGCAGCGCTATCAGGTGCCGCCGCAATGGCTGGAGCTGGAGGTGACCGAGTCCCAGGCCATGATCAATCCCGATCAGGGGTGTGAGGTGCTGCAGGGGCTGGCGCGGCTGGGGGTGACGATTGCACTGGATGATTTCGGCACCGGCCATTCTTCACTGGCCTATCTGCAGTATTTGCCGCTGCAGCGCGTCAAGCTGGGGCGGGAATTCCTGTTTCCCTCGCCCAGCCGTGACAGGTTGATGGGTGGCATTGTGCATATGGCCCATGCACTGGATCTGGAGGTGGTGGCCGAAGGCGTCGAAGAGGCCGATCAACTGCAGCTGCTGCGCGATATCGGCTGCGAGTTTTTCCAGGGTTGGCTGCATTCACGCGCCATGCCTGCCGAGCAGGTGCGGGACTGGCTGGCGGCGTGACGCAAAGAGTGTGGCTACTGCTTCCAGTCAGGCTCGGGAAAATGCTCGTTGGATGCGGTGACGATCAGGTCCAGTACCGGCTTGCCCTGCTTGTCGAGACGCACACCGGGGCCCCAGCGTGCCTGCTGCCGCTGACCCGAAAACCAGAACAGCTTGCGCTCCCAGCTGCCGGGCTTGGGCGGCTTGCGGTTGGCCTGACTCAGATGCTCCTGGATGCGCTGCAGCCCGGCTGTGAGACGCCATGGTGCCAGTTGCAGAAGCGCCGCTTGCAGCTCTTGCACCCAAGGCTCTGGCACGGGCGAGAAGCGCTGGAATGACTGGCCTGCGGACAGTCTTCGCACGCGCTCGTGCAGCTCGACGCCATACAGTGCGCAGGCCTCGCTGATCCTGCCCTGCGCCATCAGCTGGCGTGCCTTGCGCTCCAGCGCGGCGTCCTTGGGGGCGTCTGCTGACGACCATAGCCAGCGGGCATCGCTCCATTGATGGCGGCAGTTGTAGAGAAATTCGGACGATAGAAGCAATTGCCAGCCGGGCATTTTTGACTGCATCACCGATCGAGCCAGCAGGCAGGGCTGGCGCTTGCGGCTGGCGGGGCCATAGGCCGCGAGCACGGCGGTGGTGCGTGCCGCCAGTCGCCCGCGATCATCGCGCGGCCAGGATTGAAGCAGGCGCATGAGGTCGACAGCGGATACATCGGCCTTGAGCCGTTCAAGCGCCTGCTGGGAATCCGCGAGCTGGTCCAGCAGGCCGAGGTTCAGATCCTGACCCATTGACGGGGCACGGGCTGCAGTCTCCGCAAGAGATGGAGTGAAGGCCGTGGTCCGGATGGTGACTTGCGCCGGTGCCGCATCAGGTGCAGTGCGCCATTCGTGCAGCAGCTGTGCAAAGCGCCCGGGGTTGCAGCTGACTTCATGGTGGATGACCTCTGTGGCAGCATCGCGCAGCGTGATCCAGGCATGCAGCCTGTGCTCGGCGCCAAGCTGCATGGCCTCCTCATAGCGGGTGGCCGAGAAGGCACCGTTGCCATTGCGGTGCACAAAAAACTCGACTTCCATGCAGCCGGCTACCACGCCGCTGGTAATGCGTGTTCTGGCCACGTCCTGGTGTTCGGCCCGGCAATCCGGCAGCTGCAGCCATTGCTGCGAAATCTCGGCAATAAAGTCGTGCATGCAGAAGATGAAAAAACGTCGAAACTGCGTCAGTCGTCAAAAAGGCCTATGTAGCGCAATCCGTTGTAGAGCTTGTCCGGCTCGGTGATTGGCTCGGTGGGGTCGGCATAGACAAACATGGCGTTGGCAGTCTCAATGCCCCGTGCCTCGCAGGCCTGCACGATGAGCGCGAGGGATGCGTCGGAGTCCAGAGTGCTGTGGCGCACCAAGGCGGCGACAGGAACAGGCTCGGGCAGCCAGATCATCAGCAGCAGGTCTTCGTCGAACAGAAACTTCCTGCCCAGATCCCGGCAGAAGCCGCAGCCCGTGACATCTTCGCGGCTGCTTTCGATACCTTCGACTTCCAGCTCCCAGTAGCTGTCTGCATAGTCGAAGTAGCGGCCAAACTCCGCCTCGCCCAGCGGCGTGTTGCCGATCCAGAAATGCAGTGCGGAAAAAGGCGCGGGCGGCGGTGTCGGACCCAGCTCCTCGACCCAGCCGAACAGGGTTCCGGGCTTGAGGCGGTGGCGCTTTTCCAGTTCCGGAAAGCCGCCGCCGGGTGTGCGGTTCAGCGCTTCGTCCACCAGAGCCTTGCGAAACGCCAGCGAATAGGTCTCGCCGGATTTGTTTTCAGATTTCATTGGGCGGGTCCGTAGTGCATGACCACCAGCTTGTTCAGGGGCTCCGGGTAGTCCCAGAAGGCTTCTTCCAGCTCCTGCAACTGCTCATGCTCGGCATCCGTCAGCAGTGCAGGCAGATCGGAGTAGTCCACATTTTCTGGCTCCTCCTCGAAGCGCTTGAGCACCGCAAACATGTCCTGCAGACACTGGCGCGTGATGGGCGCGCCTATGGCCTGAAGAGCCTCCAGGCTGAGCCGATGGTTGGCCAGCCCCCAGTTGCCCAGAAACTGCAGAAAGCCGCCGTTGTTGATATCGGCTTCCATGCGCCACAGAGCCACCAGCTCATGCTGGAGACGGGATATCCGGGTGATGTCCCATTGGGCGGCGAGCAGCGCGCCCATAGCCTGGTTGTAGAGACTGTCCTGATCCAGGTCCCAGACGCTGACCATGCCCGCTGCAGAGGGCTGCCACAGTGCCGGCCAGTTCAGACCGTGATCCTCATCGGTCAGAACCCAGTGCAGCCTTTGCTCGGGCGCGGCGCTTTTCAGGCGGATATGCCGTTTGATGGGCTCGGCCAGTTCACGTCCATCCGCGAGTGCAAGCCAGATGGTCTGCTCGTCGATGCGAACGCCTGTGATGCGGTTGCTTCGTGGGTCCATGGTTCAGCTTTGTGCGGCAGTCTGATCCATCACCGTCTCGGCGGCCCGGTGCATCTTGGCCAGCTCGCGCGCGGGAATGGGGTGCTCGCCGTTGGCCATGCGTGTCAGCAGCGAGTGCAGCATCTCGGTGGAGAGGCCGTGCAGCACCAGACGGTAGGCTGCATACAGGGTGGAAAGCGGCACCATGGGATGCTTGTTGTTGAGCAGCACCAGATGCTCGGGCGAGGCCAGGATCTTGGCGCAGTAGATGGCAACGGTTTCGTCGAGCTGCAGCGAGTTGCTGGCGCGCCAGAAGTCGTTGTCGGTCAGCAGCAACTGGTAGATGGGCGTGTAGAGCTCGATGGCGCTTTGCAGATCGATGACGTTGAAGCGCCCGCGCGGCATGTCTTCGAGCCTGAGATCGGGCTCGCGGATCATGGAGAAGTCGGGCTCGGCCACGGGCACCAGCTCCTGCCCGTTCTCGCGCAGTGCCTTGTTCAGGCGGATCACGAAGTTGAAGAGGTTGAGGTCGTGCTTGAGAAACAGCTCGTCCTTCACATCGTCGATTTCCATGGGCATCAAGGGTGCGGTGCTGACCTTGGTCGGGGCATTGGCTGCGACGAAGGCCAGTACCTGGGAGCCCAGATGAAAGTGGCGCATGATGAGCCAGTTGGCCTCCGGAGAGAGAAATTTCTTCATGCCGAAGGCCAGCAGGCGGTGCAGCAGCATGGAGTGCGACCAGCGCTTGGGCAGAAAGATCTTCAGCGCCTGAATGATGATCATGGAAAGCCGCGCCAGCGGCCGCATGGCGGGCAGAAAGAACTGGCGCGAGCTGCTGCTGCAGTCGCGCAGCCAGGCGGCCTTGACGTCATCGGGCAGAGGCGTGCTCTGGTCGAGGTAGAGCGCCAGCCAGGGACTGGGGTCGCGCTCGTCCCAGACATGGTCGTTGAATTCGTTCTTCATGGCTCCTCGCGGTGCTTCTTGCTGTTTCTGTTTAGCGCTCTGTCAGCACATGCTGAAACTGCATCAGGTACATGGCTGCGGTGTTGCGTGCGGTCTGCAGTATGGCCTGCTGGGCCGTGCCTTCGCTGTCCAGCTCCAGTGCCATCTGCACGGCCAGCAGCCAGCGCTCCAGATGGTTCTCGTCGTTGGCGCCGTGGTACTCGAGAAAGCGGAAGGCATCGGGCGGCAGCGGCAGGCTCTGGCGCAGCAGGGGCAGCAGGCTCGGAACGATGCGCTGACCCGTGCCTTCGATGATGTAGATGGCGCCCAGCAGGCCGACCGGGTTGGGCGTGGCAGCCAGGCTGTGCAGATAGGCATTGAGCGCTTCGCCGCCGGGGTTGCGGCGTAGTCGGTTGATGTCGGTCTCGGTGCCGCCGGCCTTCAGATAGTCGCTGTGCAGAATCTTGAAGTCGTTCTGCTCCTCACCTGCATGCAGGTCGATCAGCGAGGCCAGCGTTGCGTAGTCTCCGGTCAGCGAGGCCGCGCCTTCTCGCATCCACAGACTGCCTTCGCGCACCTGGGGAATCCAGTGGCTCATCCAGCGCAGATAGTCGGTGATCTGCAACCGGCGCGTGCGCATGCGCTGCAGCAGGGGAGTGCGCCAGACATTGCTGCGGTAGTCCTGCCAGATGCTGGCCAGCTCGGTCAGCAGCGGCGCCAACTGCGCTGGAGCGGTGGCCGGGTCATGCGGTGCGGCGATGCCCGAAACATCTGGAAGCGCATCATCGGCTTGCGCCGGAGTCTGCACGGATTCTTGAGGGAAATTGACCTCAATCGCTTTCTGCGTATGCGTATCAAGCTCTACTTCCCATAGCATGTAGCCTGCGGTGAAGCGGCCCGACTCGGGGATGAAGCACAGTACGGTGTCGCCGGCTTTCAGGTGCTGGCCCTGTTTTTGCAGAAACTCCGACAGCATGATGAAGATGGAGGCGGCACCCGTGTTGCCGCGCCAGGCCAGATTGCTCCACCAGCGCTCGCGTGGAATGCTGAGCTGGGCCTTGCCCAGCAACTCGTCGACCACGGGAATGAAGCGCTCCGACGAGTAGTGGCAGAGAAAGTGGTCGATGCCGCGTTCGGGCACCCAGCCCTGGTGGGCCAGGGCTGCATATTCGTGAATGCAGACATCGAACAGATGCGGCAGCAGGCGAATGTCCTGGCGCAGTGCCAGAGCGCCTGCGGCCTCGGCATCGCTCCAGGCAGGGAAGTCCAGATGGCTTTTGCCGCGATCGGCCGTCATGCCCAGCTGCATGCACACGGGGTAGTCGCCGGCAAAGCTGCGCTGGTGCGTCCACCTGAGCTTGAGGCGCAGCCCGTTGGCCTGAGGCAGGGCCTTGGGGCCGCCCAGCAACACGGCGCCTGCGCCGTCGGACAGCATCCAGCGCAGAAAGTGGGCGTCAAAGTCGGTGTCATAGCCCTGGGCCGCAAAGCGTGAACGCTTGAACAGACGCGAAGGCATTTCGCTGGCCACCGACAGGGCCAGCGCATGGGCGCCGCTTTCCACGGCCATGGCTGCAGCTTGCATGGCACCCACACTGGCGGCGCAAACTCCATGCACGGACAGCGTTTCCATGGGCGGGGCGGCCATCTCGCCCTGAATCATGCTGGCAAAGCCGGGCATCAGTGCATCGCCCCCCGAGGAGCCACTGGACAGAAAGCCGATGTCGGAGAGCTTTTTGCCAGCCAGGGCCAGGGTCTCCTCGATCGCGCGGGCCGCCATGCGGGCGTTGCTGAAGACAGTCTGGCCTTCACCATCAATGGCGTAGTGGCGGGTCTGGATGCCGTTCTCGGCCAGGATGCGGCGCTTGATGCGCTCGGAGATGCGGTTCAGCGGTGCGACAAACGCATCCATGCCAGCGTTGTCCACCGGGGCGCCAGGCAGAAACATGCCGGCAGATTGCAGATAGACCTTGGAATAGGCGACGGGCATAGATCCTCAACAGGTTTTTACTTCACAGCGTCGGGCGGCATCTGCGGCTCGGTTCTTGCCGCGGGCCAGACCAGACCCAATACAAACACGCGTCCCATATAAGGCAGCAGGCCACCTTCGTTCAATGCGGGAGTGACCCGTTGGCGGTAAATGCGCTCATGCAGTCCGCTGAGCTCGGACCAATGGGCATGCGGGCATTCATGGTGCGCGGTGTGCAGGCCAATATTAAAAAGCAGGGGGTTGACCAGGCCTTCAAAGTTGCGCGCGTAGTTCAGCTCGATACCCGGAGTATTGCGCTGTGCTCTGGTCAGCGGCCTTCCATCGGCGTGGGCATGTTGAAGATAGTTGGTGGCCAGCAGCCAGTGCAGGCCGTGCAACTGGGGAACGATGATGAAAATCAGGGCCTTCTGCCAGTCCAGCCAGAGAAAAAAGCCCCAACTGCCCAGCCACAGCAGGTATTGCCCCATGCAGTAGCGAAAGGCTCCGGGCCAGTGAAGACGCAGATTGTTCAGCCACCGAAAGAACAGCGGATACAGCACGAAAGCCGCCTGCACCGGGTGAATCAGGTAGCCCCACAGATGGTTGGTATCGCCACCCCATTCGGGCCGGTAGGTGCGCGCCAGATCGCGCGGTCCGTGGCGAAAGCGGTGGTGGTTGGCCACATGAGCGGGCCAGAACACAAAGGTGGGATGGCCTTGCAGCAGGGTCAGCCAGTAATCGGTCAGGCGGTTGGTCCGGCGCCCCCGCCACATGCGCGCATGGGTGTGGTTGTGGTGGATCACGCCCACACCCAGGGTCAGAAACAGCTCGACGCCGTAGAGAATGAAGCTGAAGCCCTGCGTCCATTGCCACCATACCAGCAGCGGCAGCAGCAGCATGTAGAGGACGGATTGCCAGTCGCGCCAATGACGCAGGGCGGGATAGCGGCGCCTGTTCATTCAGCGACGAGGGCCTTGGGGAGCGCTGTCCGTGACCCGCGTTCCCATGATCTGGTCCATGAAGGCCAGAGCAAAGCCATAGTTGCCGGCGGGGCGTGCGTGGTGCAGATGGTGACGGCGGCTGGCAGCCAGCGGGTGCGTGTCGGAGACCTCGGGGAAAAAATCATAGTTGGAATGGCCGATCAGATTCAGGATCAGACTCAGCACTGGTACCGAGGCCAGCGACCAGAAGTAGAAGTCATGCACCAGCATGGGCAGCAAGATGATGTTGCCCAGCATCAGAGCTTCGATGGGGTGGAAGCTGTAGGTGGACCAGGGCGTGGTCACCACGGAGCGATGATGGTCGCCGTGATAGCGCACCAGGCGGCGCGTGTGCAGCAGGCGGTGGTTGATCCAGAAGTGCACATCGTTCCAGATCAGCAAGGCAAAGATCTCCAGCGCAATGCGTCCGGCGCTGGCCGTGGGCGAGAGCTGGGCCCAGCCCAGCTGCAGCAGACCCCAGGGAACGATCATGCCGATGCCGAAGATCAGTATGGAATGAAAGGACTGGCGCCATTCACGCTTTAGCTGCTCGGGCTTGAGCGGGCGCGTATCGAGCGGTCTGCCTGTGCCCGCGCGCGCGAGGGCCGCTGTCAGTGCCGCCATGAGCAGGCCGCCCAGCAGATAAATACCCCCGAAAAAAACCAGACCCAAGGCCATGACTTGCCAGGCATTGAGCTGCGTGAACCAGGTACCAGCGTCCATGAAGGCTCCAAAAGCGGTGGCGCTGCTCCAGAAACAACAATGCGCCCGACGGCATAGCGTAAACCCATGCCTGTCGGGCGCATGATAAAGGACGCTGCGGTAGCTCTCGTTGATACCCGGAGTAGCTTCAGCGTGTGGGATGGAGCAAAACTGGCGCACGTCATCTGCGTGACAGCGAGCAAGCGCCGCCGCGCAGCGAGGCTGTCGTCCCCCTCGGGGGAAGCCGCAAAGCGGCTCAGGGGGGCGTGTTTACTGTGCCGTGATGCCCTGCTCGCGAATGATGGTGCCAAGGGCCTTCACATCCTGCTGGATGCGGTTGCTCAGGCCTTCGGGCGAACTGCCCACGGCTTGCCAGCCTTGCATGGACAGCTTCTGGCGCATTTCTGGCGTGCGCACGATCTCGCTGACGGCTGCCGCCAGCTTGTCCACATGGGCCTTGGGCATGGACTTGGGCGCTGCCACTGCGTTCCAGATTTCCAGGTCGAAGTTGTTGACGCCGAGTTCCTTGAGGCTGGGCAGGCCGGGAGCCAGCGGACTGCGTGCGGCAGAAGTCACGCCAATGCCATGCAGCTTGCCGGCCTGAATCTGCGCCATGGCCAGTGCCGGAGGCAGCATGGACAGCTTCAAATCGCCGCCCTGAATGCCGTTGAACACCTGTGGGTAGCCGGTATAGGGCACATGTACGGCCTTGATGGCCGATCGGCTCTTGAGCAATTCCATGCCCAGGTGGCCCACGGTGCCGACGCCGGGAGAGCCATAGCTCCATTTGTCGCCAGCCTTGGCGGCCGCTTCCATGAAGGCCTTGCCTTGCGGGGCCGATGACGGGGCCACCAGCACCAGCGGCGCCACGCCGATCAGGCTCACGGGCTGCAGATCCTTGATGGGGTCATAGCGCACAGCGGGGTTGAGCATCTTGGCAATGGTCATATTGCCGTTGATCATCACGCTGAAGGTGTAGCCGTCGGCCTTGGCCACGTATTCACCGGCGATATTGCCGCCTGCACCCACACGGTTTTCCACAATGATGGTCTGGCCCAGCTTTTTTTCCAGAGGCTCGGCCAGTGCGCGCGCGCTCAGATCGGGCGAGGAGCCGGCGGGGAATCCCACGATCAGGTGCAGGGGCTTGTCGGGCCAGTTGTCAGCCGCCATGGCGGCTGGAGCCATGGCAGTCGCCATCATGGTGACGCCTGCAGCAATCAGGCTGCGGCGGGACAGATTCTTCAGAATTTGCGAAGTGCGAATAGGCATGGCAGGTCTCTTTTGAATTTTTGATGGGTGATCGCTGTGCATGAAAACATGCATCGATTCCGAAAAATAAAAAACCCGGAAATTATCCGGGTTTGAGGTTCAACATTTCAGCCTTTTAAGGCCCTGGTGCGCAAGTTGGCGTTTACGCAAACTCGGCCAGCGCTTTTTTCATCTTTTTCATGGCGGCTACTTCAATCTGGCGAATGCGCTCGGCGCTCACGCCATATTCGGCAGCCAGCTCATGCAGCGTCATGCCGCCGGAGCCGTCGTCATTGACCTTGAGCCAGCGCTCTTCAACGATGCGGCGGCTGCGGTCATCCAGGCCCTCCAGGGCCATGACCAGACCATCGGTCGCCAGATGATCGCGCTGACGCGATTCAAGCATGGCGGTAGGCTCGTGGCTGGCGTCGGCCAGGTAGGCGATGGGGCCGAAGGCCTGCTCTCCGTCGTCGCTGGGAGAAGGATCCAGCAGCACATCGCCGCCGGCCAGACGGGTTTCCATCTCGATGACTTCCTCGCGCTTGACGTTGAGCTTGGCAGCGACAGCGTCAATTTCGTTTGAGGTCAGGGTTTCGCGCAGGGCCAGTTCATCGTCGGCCATGGCGGCATCGGACTTCAGCTCATGCTTCATCGAGCGCAGATTGAAGAACAGCTTGCGCTGGGCCTTGGTCGTGGCGACCTTGACCATGCGCCAGTTCTTCAGAATGTATTCGTGGATTTCCGCCTTGATCCAGTGCATGGCGTAGCTGACCAGACGCACACCCTGATCAGGGTCGAAGCGTTTGACAGCCTTCATCAGGCCCACATTGCCTTCCTGAATCAGGTCGCCGTGAGGCAGGCCATAGCCCAGGTACTGGCGTGAGATGGAGACGACCAGACGCAGGTGAGACATCACCAGACGCCCGGCGGCGTCCAGATCATTGTGTTCTTTGAGCTTGCGAGCGTAGTCCTGCTCTTCCTCAAGGGTGAGCATTGGCATACGATTGACCGCCGAGATATAGGCATCCAGGTTGCCCAGCGGAGGTACCAGCGCCCAGGGGTTCGCGGGCGCCAGGGCAGTAGCAATGGAGCCGGAGGCAGTTTTCATTGCAGGTTTCCTTTCTTCCATGATCTTCATATTAGCACTCCGTTAGAGAGAGTGCTAAAGACAAAGTTCCCACAGCTTTTGTTGGTTTTCTGATGGCGCAGGCGGTTTGTAGCGATTCATGGAGAATTTCTTACATTCCCTTCGATCTCTGTCTTTTCCGGCCTCCGGAGCGGTGCTCTAGCTGGAATGAAAGGCCAGGTTTTGCAGGCTCGCTCTGATTAATGTCTCTAATTTCCTAGCAGCCGAGCTTCGAGGTGCGTGGCGGCGCATCACTATGCCCAAAGGACGTTGAATTCCAGGGGCCGACAAGGGAATCTGCGCGAGGCGGTCGGCCTGTAGCAGCGATATGGCTGTTTCGGGTAGCGCGCTGATGCCCAGGCCCGCACTGACCAGAGCTCCTATGGTTGCTATATGGTCAACTTCAAAGACAGGAGCGAAATAAAGCCCTTTTGAGAGCAGATCCGCATCAATGTACTGGCGCACGCTGGCAGAGCTTGGCATGGAGACATGCGGGTAGTCCAGGGTGGTCTCGATCGGGATGGGACCTGCCTGCCTGGATAGAGGATGGTCATCGGGACAGATGATAAAGAACTGGTCTTCCATCAGTTGTTCATAGGCGAGGTCTTCCTGCTTGGGATCGGCTGCAGTGAGTGCAAAGTCGACCTTGCCATCACGAACGAGATCAAACGCTGCTCCCGACAAGGTATCAAGCAAGGCAAGGCGCACCCCGGGGTGAATCCGCGTGAATTCGGCAAAGACCTTTGGCAGCAGCGAGGCGGCCAGAGAGGGAAGTGCAGCAACCGTCACCGAACCAGTTCTGAGCTGTACGGTGTCCGTCACGGCGCGCAAGGCACGCTGCGTATCGCGCAAGATCTCCTGGGCATGGGCGATAAAGACATGGCCCGCATCGGTCAGCTCGACGGCGCGAGTAGTGCGCTCAAACAGTCTTGCTCCGATCTGGGCTTCTACACGCGCAATCAGGGCCGACAGCGCAGACTGCGAGAGGTGAACCTGGAGCGCGGCTTGGCCAAAGCTCTTGGTCTGGCTCAGAGCGACCACCGCCCTCAGGTCTTTGGTTGATAGATTGGCTTCCACCACAGCAGTATAGGTAGCGGAGCTGCAGCTTTTTGCAGCTCCGCCATCTGCGCTTATTCAGCCTTGATGTCGCTGTCTTTGATCAATTTGGCCCACTTGGCGTACTCGGCATTGATGATCTTGGCCGACTCTTCAGGCGTGTTGTAGGTGGCAATGGCGCCCTGGGCAAGCATGGAGTCCTTGACATCCTGCTTGGACAGAATCACTTTCAGCGCCGAATTGATCTTCTGAATGACTGCAACTGGCGTTCCTGCAGGAGCCGTGAGCGCAAACATGGAGCTGACCTGCATGTCTGGAAATCCGGCTTCCACCACGGTAGCGATATCTGGAACCGAGGCGACGCGTTCTTTGGTGGTGGTGGCCAGGGCACGGAGCTTGCCTGCCTTGATCTGGCTTTGTGCGGCAGGAACGGTGTCAATCATGGCATTGATCTGACCGCCGAGCAGGTCGGAAAGAGCGGGGCCGCTGCCTTTGTAGGGTACATGCACGACTTCCACCTGCGTCTGGCGCTTGAACATCTCGATCGAGAGATGCTGGGGCGAGCCATTGCCTGCGGAAGCGAAGGTGACGCTGCCAGGGCTGGCCTTGGCGAGGGCGACCAGTTCCTTGACGGATTTCGCCTGAACATTGGGATTGACTACAAATACCAGCGGAACGCTGCCAACCACCGAGATGTGCGCGAAGCTCTTGTGGATGTCAAAAGGAGTCACCGCAGGCGTCAGTGCTGCATTGATGGTGTGGCTTGTGAAGGCGCCCATCAGCAAGGTGTAGCCATCGGCAGGTGATTTGGCAACTTGACCCGCCCCCAGACTGCCGCCAGCTCCGGCACGGTTATCGACGACGAACTGCTGCCCGAGCTGGTCTGAAAGCTGTTTGGCGAGAACGCGGCCAATGACATCGGTCGCTCCGCCCGGCGCATAGGGAACCACCAGCCTCACGGGTTTGTTGGGGTAGTCGGTCTGCGCACTGGCTGCTCCCGATGCGCCGGCTGCAACGAGGGCGGTTGCAAGCAGGTTAACGAGCTTGCGGCGGTACATGCCCGGATTGACGGGGTCTGTGGGTTTCATGAAGTCTCCTTAGGGTTTTCAGGTATGCGCTTTCTGGTTCGAGCGCTCGATTTTTCTTTTAATCAATAATATTATTAATAATCAGTGCATCAACAATGGTTAACCCTTCCATGACGAACAAGCCAGACCAGCAAGCCACGATTCATCCGGAAGCCGCTTCGAGCGGCATCTCCAAAGGACTCACCAACTACGGTGATCGCGGCTTTTCTCTTTTTTTGCGCAAGGCCTTCATCAAAGGAGCGGGCTATACCGACAAGGCGCTGGACAGGCCTGTGATCGGTATCACGAACACCGGCAGCTCCTACAACCCTTGTCACGGAAACATGCCGCAACTGATTGAGGCGGTGAAGCGCGGCATCCTGATGGCCGGCGGGCTGCCCATGGACTTCCCGACCATCTCCTTGCACGAGAGCTTTTCCCAGCCGACCAGCATGTATCTGCGCAACCTCATGTCCATGGACACAGAGGAGATGCTGCGAGCGCAGCCCATGGATGCGGTCGTGCTGATCGGGGGGTGTGACAAAACGGTGCCGGCCCAGCTGATGGGTGCGGCTTCGGTCGGACTGCCGGCGATTCAGCTGGTGACCGGCTCCATGCTCACCGGATCGCATCGAAGCGAAAGAGTGGGGGCCTGCACCGATTGCCGACGCTACTGGGGCAAATTTCGTGCCGAAGAAATTGATGCGGAGGAAATTTCCGACGTCAACAATCAGCTCGTCGCCAGTGTGGGCACCTGCTCGGTGGCGGGCACTGCCAGCACGATGGCTTGTATCGCAGAAGCTCTGGGAATTGGCCTTCCTGGCAGCGCGACCCCTCCAGCGGTCACTGCCGACCGCATCCGGGTTGCAGAGCGATCCGGTGAGGTGGCTGTGCACATGGCGCGTGCAGGATTGAGCATTGACAAGATTCTCACACCAGCTGCCTTCGAAAACGCCATGCGCGTGCTGCTGGCCATGGGGGGCTCGACCAATGCCATCGTGCATATGGCAGCGATCGCAGGTCGTTTGGGATACGAGCTGGATCTCAAGGCCTTGGACGTCATGAGCCGCAATACTCCGGTGTTGCTCGACCTCAAGCCGTCCGGCGACCACTACATGGAGGACTTTCATGCCGCGGGCGGCATGCATACCCTGCTTCGAGAGCTCAAGCCCCTGCTGCACCTCGATGCTCTGACCGTGACGGGGCGCACCCTGGGCGAGGAGCTGGAGGCGGCAGGTCCCGGCTTCAAGCAGCATGTGGTGAAGACTCTGGATGCTCCCTTGTATCCACAGGGCGGCATTGCCGTGCTGCACGGCAATCTTGCCCCGGCAGGAGCCATCATCAAGCAGTCCGCAGCCAACCCCGAGCTGATGGAGCATGAGGGCCGTGCCGTTGTCTTCGAGAATGCGGAGGATTTGGCCGCGCGTATCGACTCGCCCGAGCTGGATGTCCGGGCCGAGGATGTGCTGGTGCTCAAGAACATCGGCCCCAAAGGAGCGGCGATGCCGGAAGCGGGTTACCTGCCCATTCCCCAGAAACTCGCTGCCCAAGGCGTGAAAGACATGGTGCGTGTCTCCGATGGGCGTATGAGTGGCACCGCTTTCGGCACCATCGTCCTGCATGTGACGCCCGAGGCGGCAATTGGCGGGCCCTTGGCCTGGGTGCAAACCGGGGACAGAATTCGCCTGTCGGTGCGCGAGCGCTGTATTGAATGGCTGGTCAGTGAGGAAGAGCTGGCTATGCGTCAGAATGCCAAGCCTGTTCAAGTTCCTGCCGCAGAGCGTGGCTACGCGCATCTGTTCAAGAAAACTGTTTTGCAGGCTGATCGTGGCGCAGACTTTGATTTCTTGACTGCGACGCAGCGCAAGGGTTCGATTCCAAGGAGTTAAGTTCATATGCCGACGGGCGCTTTTGCCAGGGAGCGCCGTCCATCCGAGGACGGTGCATCCGTGATTGCCGCGACATTGGAGGAAGACATCGTTCTGGGCCTCTTGGCTCCCAGAGTGCGTCTTGTTGAAGACGAGCTGATGGAACGGTTCGCAGCCAAACGCCATGTGGTGCGAGACGCGCTGGCTCGGCTCGAAAGCGCTGGTCTGCTTGAGCGCAGGCGCAATATTGGCTCCATGGTGAAGGCCTTCAGCAGAGACGAGGTCATTCATCTCTACGAAATGAGAGAGCTGCTCGAGCTGGAGGCGATGCGCAGAATTGCGCTGCCTCTGGACCGTGATGCCCTGGAGCAGCTCAGGCGCATTCAGGCCGGGCACGACGCAGCGATCCAGCAACAGGAGCCGCGCGGCATTTTTCGGACCAACCAGGAGTTTCATCGGCTGTTGTTTGCGCAATGCGGCAATGTTTTCCTGTCGCAATCCATCGAAGACTTCGCCCGCCAAACGCATGCGATTCGATTTGGAACGCTGATGTCCAGAGAGCGTCAGTTGCAATCCCAACAGGAGCATCACGAGCTGCTGGCGGTACTGGCGCAGGGGGAGGGCTCGCGGGAGCGCCTGATCCGTCTGACCGCAGAGCATCTTGTGCCTCCAAGAGACCATTACCTGAAGACACAAGAGGCGCTGCTGCCTTGAAGTGCTGATCAGTTTAGGAACAGGCTTCGAATATCGTCAGCCGTGGCCAGCGGACGGCCCAGCGCTGCGGCCCCCTGGCAGACCTGGGCGACCAGGGCGGCATTGCTTGCAGCCGGCTCACCACTCTTCAGGAACAGGTTGTTCTCGAAGCCGACGCGTGCATGCCCTCCCAGGCTGGCTGCAGCCATCGCGCACGCGTTTTCCTGAGGGCCGAAGGCGCACATTGCCCATGGATAGACATCGTCATGGGCATTCAGGAACGGCAGCAGATCGATGGGCGAAGAGGTCTGACCGGCAGAGTAACGGCCCAGTACAAAAAGCAGAAACCATTTGTTTTCCGGGATGACGCCGCTTGCACGCAGGCGTTGCCAGGCCTGCACGTCCGCCACGTCATACAGGATGATCTGGGTCATCACATTGCTCTGCTTGAGCCATGTGAAGAAGGAGTGGATATCCGCTTCGGGAACTTCAGGTTTGAGTATCTCGCGCAAGCCGACGGAGATCGCTTCCGGCGCCGTTTCTCGTGCGACCCGCATCTGCTCGTGTGGCTGGTAGACCTGAGCCGCTTCGGTGGTGACCTGAACCACCAGTTCCTGGCCCACCGCTTTGCGCACTGCGGCAGTGGCTTCAAGGTAGGCGTGGGCATCGAGCAAATGCCTGCCGTCAGGCTTGCGCACATGCATATGAATCATGGACGCACCGCAGTCCAGGCATTCCTTGGCGGTCTGTGCCAGATCGGCGGCAGTCAATGGAACCTCGGGGTGCTGTTCCCTGGTCTTGTAGGCTCCGTTGGGAGCAACGGTGATGATCAGCGGTGTATTCATCATGCGCTTTCTTCTTGCTCGGCGGCATCGCCCACGGCAGGCAGTTCGCTTTTGAGAAGTTCGAGACCTGCCAGCAGTGTCCTCTGGTAGCGCTGTTTCTCTTGGGCGATGCTCTCCGGAGTCCACTTGAAAAAACCTTCTCCGGACTTCATGCCGAACTTGCCTTCAGCCACTCTTTGCGACAGGCATGGGCTAGGCTCCTTGTTGGCCGCCAGAGACGGGTACATCGTTGCTCCAGCGGCGCAGTGGACTTCCAGACCCGCATGGTCGCGCTGAAGCACGGGACCTGCTGCGAGAAAGCGGAATCCGAAGCCAAAGCGCACGGCTGCATCCACATCCTCGGCCGATGCAATGCCCGCTTCAATCAGTGCAAAAGCCTCGCGAGCCAGCGCGTGCTGAAGGCGGTTCGCCAGAAAGCCTGGCAAATCCTTCCTGACCAGCACCGGAACCATGCCGCACTGGCGCATGAAGGCATGAAGGTTCTCTGCGCATTCCATGCGGGACGCCTCGCCACACACCACTTCAACGAGAGGCGTCAGGTGCGCAGGCATGAAGAAATGCAGACCCAGCATGCGTTCCTGTGTTGGCAGGCCTTGTGCAATTGCGGTGATGGGAAAGCTCGAGCTGTTGCTGGCCAGCAATGCATCCTTGCGGGCGCGCTGCTCGAGTTGCCTGAAAAGCGCTTGCTTGATGTCCAAACGCTCCGGGATGCATTCGATCACCAGGTCCACAGAGTTCCAGTCAAGATCGTCCAAGGACGATACGACGGACAGCCGGGCAAGGTGCTGAGCCGCGCCCAGCTGGATCAATCCCTCACGGACTTGCTCAGGGACTTTGGCGGCCCGGTCGGCGTCGGGTTCGATCACCGTCGTTCTGCAAGCTCCGCGGCAAAGGACGACCGCGACATCGGCTCCCATTGTTCCGCCGCCAATAACCACAGCGTGTGAACGCGAGGGGCGGAAAAAATGCCCAGGCGCACTGAAAATCGTTTGCTTCAACGGGTGTCTCCAGGTTTCGTATGTCTTGAAGACAGTTTGGATGGCGGCAATAAATTTGATAAGCAAATTTATTGGGATGACTATCCTGTTTCTTGAATGTATTGCTGTGCTTCCGCCGGCGTGACTAGGCAAGGCCACGGCGCAGTGCGAGCGCGCCAGGGCCGTGCTGACGCAGCAGCCGAAAGCCCTGGCCTTCGTTTGTCAGCATGTAACTGATGTGCGGTGGTCTGCGAGTCTTCTGGCCATCCGTGCACGCATTGCCGAGGCCCTTTGCCATGAGGAGCAGACGCCATAAGCCCCTGGCCTAATCGCCGGTGCTGGACGGCCCCAGAGCAGCTCCGAGGCCTTGATGTGTTCAACGTCCATGACGGTTTTGCATACCGCAAGCGTTGTATCTAACAGGCACAGCACTCATTCATCGATGCTTCGGGGTTGATGTGGCATGTGCCGGGAGCCGGGCCCTGGCGGCCAGTGCTTCCAGAGGACCGGGGTCTTTCACCGAACCTCAGCGGCCTTGGTCTGACGGTCTTGAAAAAGGGCCGCTTGTCACGACCGGCCACGCCACGCTTCAGGCTGCTGCATCGTGACGGTGCAGCAGATCCAGGAACATCTGTGCCGAGCGGCTGATGGGCCTGTCCTTGCGTACCAGGCTGCCGTAGGCCTCCAGACTGTGCTTGGTCCGATACGGCAGGATATGCAGCATGCCGTGGGCAGCATGAAGGTCCGCCACCGTGCGCGGAATCACGCCCACCATATTCGAGCTTCGCACCAGATTGATGGTGGTGAGTATGGAGCCGGTTTCGATCAGGCCGCGCGGCAGCGGCAGACTGTGCTCGCGGAACTCCTGCTCGATCAAGCTGCGCATGGGGCTGCCAGGCGGCTGCATCACCCAGCCATGCCCCTGCAAGGCCTGCAGACCGGGCCGCTGCAGCGACAGCAGAGGATGCTCCTTGCGCACGATGAAGGCCAGTTGCTCGTCGTCGATCGGGCAAAAGCGGCAATCGCTGCCCGCTTCATTGGTCATGCGCCCGACGACTACCTCCAGCACTCCTTCACGCAGCTGGGCCAGCAGGCGATCACTGGTGTCCACGGCCACTTCCAGCTCCAGCAGGGGCAACTGCTGCTTCAGCTCCAGCAGGGCCTGGGTGAGGCGCCCGGGTGAGGCGGCCATGATGCTGCCCACGGCCAGCCGTCCGGAGCTTCCCTGGCGCAGCTCGCCCAGTTCGCGATTCAGGGCCTCGATATTGCCGCGCAGCGAACGGAAATATTCCAGCACCCGCTCTCCTGCCGCATTGCGCTGCAGCCGGCGGCCCACGCGCTCGAACAGCCGCTGACCCAGGGCGTCTTCGAGCTCCTGCAGCATCTTGGTGGCTGCCGGCTGGGTCAGACCGAGCTCGGCCGCTGCTGCACGCAAGGTCTGGCGCTCGTCGATGGCCAGTATCAAGGCCACCTGGCGCATGCGCAGCCGGTTCAGCAGCTGTGGCGTGTTGTCGCTTTTGTCGATTGATCCCATGGCATGGTTTCTTATTGCTTCAGGTTATCGATTAATCAATAACTTTCAGTTTACGCATATCAGCGGCTTCCCTAGGATCGGGCTGCGATGAAATAAAAAAGCCAAGGAGACAAATGTGCAAAGACGTCATCTACTTTCCATAGCCGCCCTGTGCGGCGCCGCCGCGCTGCCCTGGCAGGTCCAGGCACAGGACTCTGCGAACTGGCCCGTCAAGCCCGTGCGCATGCTGGTGGGTTCTGCGCCCGGAGGCGGCACCGATGCCATGGCCCGCGCCGTGGCCGACCGACTGGGGCCGCTGCTCAAGCAGCCGGTGATCGTGGAGAACCGGCCCGGCGTCTCCAATACGCTGGCCGTGGACATGACGGCCAAGGCCACGGATGGGCACACCATGGTCATGGGCGTGGTCACGGCCCATGCCATCGCACCGCATCTGCTCAAGCTGGGGTATGACAACAACCGGGATCTGGTTCCCGTGGCCTTTGTCGGCTCGGTGCCCAATGTGCTGGTGGTGGGCAACTCCGTTGCCGCCAACACGGTGGCGGAGCTGGTGGCCATGGCCAGGAAGAATCCCGGTCAGATCAATTTCGCCAGCAGCGGTACGGGCAGCACCCAGCATATCGCTGCCGAGGTGTTCAAGGATGCCGCAGGCATTCAGATCACCCACGTGCCCTACAAGGGCAGTGCCGCGGCCCTGGTCGATCTGGTCAGCGGCCAGGTGCAGATGAGCTTCGACACCATGCCCTCGGTCATAGGCCAGATCAAGGCCGGCAAGCTGCGCGCTCTGGCGGTCACTTCTCCCCAGCGCAACCCTCAGCTGCCCCAGGTGCCGACCATGGCCGAAGCGGGCCTGCGCGACGTGGAGATCAGCGCCTGGTACGGCATCTACATGCCCGCCTCCACGCCCAAGGCTGTGCAGCAGAAAGTGCATGACGAGGTCAACAAGGTCATCGCCATGCCCGAGACCAAGACCCGTCTCGAAGCCGTGGGTGCCGAGCTGCGGCCCATGGCCCAGGCCGACTTCGGCAGTTTTCACCTCGCCGAGTACAAACGCTTCGGCGACATCATTCGCAAGAACAACATCAAGCTGGACTGAGCATGAGCAAGGCTTCTTTTCCCGTTGTCGCCCTGACCCTGGGCGATCCTTCCGGCATCGGCGCCGAACTGATTGCACGTTTGCTGGCCAGGCCGCAAGCCACCGAGCAGGCGAACCTGGTGTTGATAGGCGATCCCTGGCTCTGGGAGCAGGGCCAGCGTATCGCCGGACTGCAGGTGGCAACCGCGGCGCTGGCCGGCCTGTCTGCCGCGCGCGAGCGTGCCGACACGCGGCTGCCGGCCTTTGTGGCCGTGGACACCATCGCCCAGGCCGATGTGGTGCAGGGGCAGGTGGGGGCGGCAGGCGGCCGCTCGGTACTGCAGGTGCTAGACCAATGCATGGATGCGGCCCTGGCCGGCGATATCGACGCCATCTGCTTTGCGCCCTTGAACAAGCAGGCCATGAAGCTGGGCGGCCTGCACCACGAGGACGAGCTGCACCACTTTGCCGAGTACCTGGGCGTGACCGGCTACTTCTGCGAGTTCAACACGCTGGGCGATCTCTGGACCTCGCGCATTTCCTCCCACGTGCCGCTCAAGGATGTGGCCGGCTATCTGAGCCAGGAGCGCATCAGCCAGGCGGCCGAGCTGATCTACAACGCCTTGCGCGCCAGCGGCCTGGCTGCTCCCAAGGTGGCGATTGCCGGCTTCAACCCGCACAACGGCGATGGCGGAACCTGCGGTCGCGAGGAAATCGACATCATCGCGCCCGCCGTCCAGGCCCTGCAGGCGCGCGACTGGCCCAGCGATGCGCCGTTCCACGGCCCGTTCCCGGCCGACACCATCTTTCTCAAGGCCCAGGCCGGCGAGTACCAGGCCATCGTGACCATGTACCACGACCAGGGCCAGATCGCCATCAAGCTGCTGGGCTTCTCGCGCGGGGTGACGGTGCAGGGCGGCCTGCCGATTCCCATCACCACGCCGGCCCACGGCACGGCCTACGACATCGCGGGCCAGGGCAAGGCCAATGTGGAAGCCACCTGGCAGGCGCTGCAGATCGCCGCGCGCATGGGGGCCGCCCACCGTGATCGCCAGGTCGCCCCAACTGTCTGAGCCCATTTTCCGGGCGGCCTGGGCCGCCTGTCCTACCCACTCTTTGCTTCCGAGGTCTGTATGAAGATCAAGTCCGTCCGCGCCCGTGTCTATGAATGGAAGGGCAAGACCGTTCCGCCCCAGGGCAACTTCTGCTCCAACGCCATGGATCTGGTGTACTCCAACACCGAGTCCATGAGCACCTTCCGCTTCCATTCGTGGACCGTGGTCGAGATCGAAACCGATGACGGCATCATCGGTCTGGGCAACGTGGCCCTGGCGCCAAGAATAGCCAAGGCCATCATCGACGAGTACCTGGCGCCCCTGGTCATCGGCCAGGACCCCTGGGACTACGAATACCTGTGGCAGCGCATGTACCGCGCCACCCATGCCTGGGGCCGCAAGGGCGTGACGATGGCCGCCATCTCGGCTGTGGACCTGGCCATCTGGGACATCCTGGGCAAGAGCGTGAACAAGCCCGTGTTCAAGCTGCTGGGCGGGCGCACCAAGGAAAAGATTCCCTGCTACTACAGCAAGCTCTACCGCACCGACCTGAAAGAGATGCAGGACGAAGCACAGAAATTCCTGGATCAGGGCTTCAAGGCCTTCAAGATGCGCTTCGGCTACGGGCCCGCCCATTTGCAGGACGGTGTGAAGGAGAATCTCAAGTCCGTCGAAGCCATCCGTGAAGTGATCGGCTACGACACCGACCTGATGCTGGAGTGCTACATGGGCTGGAACCTGGAGTATGCCAAGCGCATGCTGCCCAAGCTGGCCAGGTTCGAGCCGCGCTGGCTGGAAGAGCCTGTGATCGCCGACGACATCGACGGCTACGCCGAGCTCAACGCCATGAACATCGTTCCCATCTCGGGCGGCGAGCACGAGTTTTCGCTCTACGGCTTCAAGCAGCTGCTGGACAGGAAGGCCGTCTCCGTCGTGCAGTACGACACCAACCGCGTGGGCGGCATCACGGCGGCGCACAAGATCAATGCCCTGTGCGAAGCCTATTCAGTGCCCGTGATCCCGCATGCCGGCCAGATGCACAACTACCACCTGACCATGAGCACGCTGGCTTCGCCCATGGCCGAGTACTTCCCCATCTTCGACGTGGAAGTCGGCAACGAGCTGTTCTGGTACATCTTCGACGGCGAACCGGTTGCCGACAACGGCTTCCTGCAACTGCGCGACGACGTGCCTGGCCTGGGCCTCACGCTCAAGACCGAGTATCTGGACCAGTTCCACATCATCGATTGAGGAGACGCAGCATGCCAGCACCCTCCAATCCCCGTTACCGGGGCATCTTCCCCGTCGTGCCCACCACCTTCCACGAGGACGGCACGCTGGACCTGACCAGCCAGAAGCGCTGCCTGGAGTTCATGATCGACTCGGGCGTGGACGGCCTGTGCATCCTTGCCAACTTCTCCGAGCAGTTCCTGGTTTCGGATGAGGAGCGCGAAATCCTCACGCGCACGGCCCTGGAGCATGTGGGCGGCCGTGTGCCGGTGATCGTGACCACCACGCACACCAGTACCAAAATCTGCGCCGAGCGCAGCCGCCGTGCCCAGGACATGGGCGCCGCCATGGTCATGGTCATGCCGCCCTACCACGGCGCCACCTTCCGCTTCGGCGAAGCCCAGGTGCAGGCCTTCTACCAGGGCGTGTCCGACGCCATCGACATCCCCATCATGGTCCAGGACGCACCGGCCGCGGGCACGCCGCTGTCGCCGGCCTTTCTGGCCCGCATGGCCAGGGAGATAGCGCAGGTCAGCTACTTCAAGATGGAAACCGCCGGTGCGGCGGGCAAGCTGCGCGAACTGATCACCCTGGGCGGCGAAGCGATAGAAGGCCCCTGGGACGGCGAGGAAGCCATCACGCTGCTGGCCGACCTGGAGGCCGGCGCCACGGGCGCCATGACGGGCGGCGGCTTTGCCGACGGCATACGCCCCATCATCGAGGCGCACCGCGCAGGCGACAAGGACAAGGCCTTCGAGCAGTACCAGCGCTGGCTGCCGCTGATCAACCACGAAAACCGCCAGGCCGGCTTCCTCGCCGCCAAGGCGCTGATGAAGGAGGGCGGCGTGATCGCCTGCGATGCGCCGCGCTCGCCCTGGCCGCCCATGCACCCCGAGGTGCGACGCCAGTTGCTGGACATCGCCCGCCGGCTGGACCCGCTGGTGCTGCGCTGGGCCCGTTGAGACGACTATGAATACAGGAGCTGGTTGCGCTTTTTCATTAAGGAGTTCAGGTGCTTTTTATACTGAAATCTATGAATAGCAAGTGCAGCAAGCTCCTCTATCAAGAGCATATCCATGACCCAACACCACAACCTCATCAACGGCCAATGGACGGCTGCTGACAGCTATTGCCCCAACACCAACCCCAGCGACCTGTCCGACGTGATCGGCGAGTACGCCCAGGGGGGTGCCGAGGACGTGCAGGCCGCCGTGGCCGCCGCCGCTGCCGCTTTCCCAGTCTGGTCCACCTCGGGCATCCAGGCGCGCTCCGACGCCCTGGACAAGATAGCCACGGAAATCCTGGCGCGCAAGGCGGAGCTGGGCGAGCTGCTGGCCCGCGAAGAAGGCAAGACCCTGCCCGAAGCCATTGGCGAAGTCGGCCGCGCCGGCCAGATCTTCAAGTTCTTTGCCGGTGAATGCCTGCGCCTCACTGGCGAGACCGTGCCTTCGGTGCGTCCCGGCATCGGTGTGGAAATCACGCGCGAGCCCATCGGTGTGGTCGGCCTGATCACGCCCTGGAACTTCCCCATCGCCATCCCCGCCTGGAAGATCGCTCCGGCCCTGGCCAACGGCTGCTGCGTGGTGCTCAAGCCCGCCGACCTGGTGCCCGGCAGTGCCTGGGCCCTGGCCGACATCATCCACCGCTCTGGCATCCCCGCCGGTGTCTTCAACCTGGTCATGGGCCGCGGCCGCGTGATCGGTGAAGCCCTGGTCAACCACGCCGACGTGGCGGCGATCAGCTTCACGGGCTCGACGGGCGTGGGCCGTGGCATTGCCGAAGCCTGCGTGAAAAGCGGCAAGAAGGTGCAGCTGGAAATGGGCGGCAAGAATCCCCAGATCGTGCTGGACGATGCCGACCTGAACCAGGCCGTGGAACTGTCGGCCCAGAGCGGCTTCTACTCCAGCGGCCAGCGCTGCA
>NZ_VOQU01000003.1:0-788171 GCF_008121565.1 Comamonas sp. Z3 | reverse complement strand
AAGAAGAATTAATTCTTCCTCATTACTGTTTTTGTGAGCGTTTGATAACTCCGAAGAGTTTGTTCCGAAGAACTGGCTGCTTGCCCTCAAACGCCCACGCTTATCGGCTGTATTTTTTTAAGGAGCCAAGTGCAAAATCAAGAAGCTTGAATTTGAATCTCGTTGCTTGCTGCGATCAGCGAAGCCTTGTAGTGTATCACAACTTTTGCATTCCTGCGCAAGAACTTTTGAGTTTTTGCGAGGCAGTCGTTTGCTGCGATGGATCGAACTATAGCATAGGTGAAACCCTAGCCATGCCGCTTCTGACACAAAAGATTCATCTGCCAGCGTGGTCTTTGCCCGGGCTGCATCCATAGACAGAGATAGAGACAGCGGCCTTACGGCCGCTGTCTCTATGGAGGCCAACGATAATGCTGGCACGATGGCACTGATTACTTTGTTAGACGCTCAATTGGCGTTCGGGCACGTGGCCCTGCTGGACCACGCAAATTTTTCCCTGGAGACCGGCGAGCGCGTCGGCCTGATCGGCCGTAACGGCGCCGGCAAGTCTTCACTGCTCAAGATTCTGGGCGGACTGGCAAAGGCCGATGACGGCCAGCTCCAGGTGCAGAACGGGGTCCGCATTACCTATGTGGCGCAGGAGCCCGACCTGAACCCGGAGCACACCATCTTCGAGTCGGCGTCGGACGGCATTGCGGCCGTGATTGCGATTCGCGAGCGCTACCTGGCTGGCGGCGAGGGCGAGGATCTGGACGAGCTGCAGACGCAGATCGAGGCCTATGATGCCTGGAACTGGGAGCAGCGCGTAGAAGAAACATTGCAGCGCCTGCATCTGGACCCGAACGCCCTGGTGGGCAGTCTGTCTGGCGGCACCCGCAAGCGCGTGGCGCTGGCCCAGGCTCTGGTGGCCCGCCCCGATGTCCTGTTGCTCGACGAGCCGACCAACCACCTGGATCTGGACTCCATCGAGTGGCTGGAAGAGCTGCTGATTGCCTTCAAGGGCAGCGTGATCACGATCACCCACGACCGCAGCTTTCTGGACCGCATCGCCACCCGCATCGTGGAGCTGGATCGGGGCGTTCTGCGCACCTACCCGGGCAACTTCTCTCAGTACGTGCTGCAAAAGGAAGAGCAGCTCAGCCAGGAGGCCGTCATCAACGCCAAGGCGGACAAGCTGCTGGCCCAGGAAGAGGTCTGGATTCGCAAGGGCGTGGAAGCCCGCCGCACCCGCAGCCAGAGCCGCATCAGCCGTCTGCAGGAATTGCGTGCCAGCCGTGCCCAGCGCCGTGATGTGCTGGGCAGCGTGAACATGGATATCGCATCCGGCAAGGGCGACGGCTATCAGGGCAAGATCGTGGCCGAGCTGACCGATGTCAGCAAGTCCTTTGGCGACAAGAAGATCGTCGAGAAGTTCAGCGGCACCATTTTGCGTGGCGACAAGGTCGGCCTGCTGGGCCCCAACGGCGCAGGCAAGACAACGCTGCTGAAGATGATTCTGGGCGAGCTGGCTCCGGACAGCGGCCAGGTTCGCCTGGGCGGCAATCTGCAAGTGGCCTACTTTGACCAGATGCGCCATCAGGTGAATCTGGATGCCACGCTGGAAGACTTCATCAGCCCCGGCAGCGAGTGGATCGAGATCGGCAACCAGAAAAAGCACGTCAAGAGCTATCTGGCGGACTTTCTGTTCTCTCCGGCGCGTGCGCATTCCCCGGTCCGATCGCTATCAGGCGGCGAGCGCAACCGCTTGCTGCTGGCCCGTCTGTTTGCGCGACCGGCCAATGTCCTGGTGCTGGACGAGCCGACCAACGATCTGGACATCGAGACGCTGGACATGCTCGAAGACCTGCTGCAAAGCTACGACGGCACGGTCTTTCTGGTCAGCCACGACCGCACTTTCCTCGACAACGTGGTCACCAGCACGATTGCCTGGGAAGGCCCCGGCCACTGGCGTGAATACGAAGGTGGCGTGACGGACTGGATGGAGCAATCGCGCCGCAGCAAGGCCATGGCCGAAGCCGCGCAGGCCAAGTCCGCCCCCAAGGAGGAGCCCAAGCCCGTCGCAAGCCGCACCGACGCTGCGACCAGCCCCAAGAAGAAGCTCAGCTACAAGGATCAGCGCGAGCTGGAAACCCTGCCGGCCACGATTGCCGCACTGGAGACCGAGCAAAAGCAGATTCAGCAAGCACTGGCCGACGGCAGCCTGTTTGCCAGCGACAACGCCAAGGCCGTCGCCATGCACCAGCGCGATGCGGAGATCGATGAAGCACTGATGGAGGCGCTGGAGCGCTGGACCTTACTGTCTGAATAATCAGGCCATCAAATAAGAGAGCGCCTTGCGCCTGTCAGTTCTTGATTTCAAAGCTCTAGAAGCCTGAAATCTTTACCTGACAAGCGCAAGGCGCTCTCTTTTTATGCAATCCTAGATACGGTGATGTACCTGGTCCGAGCCGCCGCGCAGCTTGGTCAGCAGTGCATGAGCGATCTGCGGCAGAGGCAGCACCTCGTCGGCCGCACCATGGGCAATGGCTTCGCGGGGCATGCCGAAGACGATGCAGGTGCTCTCATCTTGCACCAAGTTGTAGCTGCCGGCATCGCGCATCTCGCGCATGGCGGTGGCGCCATCAGCCCCCATGCCGGTGAGCATGATGCCGTAGGCATTGCGCCCGGCGCTGGCGGCCACGGACTTGAACAGCACTTCCACCGAGGGCTTGTGACGGTTGACGGGCGGCGCATCATCGACCACGGCCACATAGTTGGCACCGCTGCGCGTGATGGAGAAATGCCTGCCGCCAGGAGCGATATAGGCATGGCCGGGCAGCAAACGCTCGCCGTGCGCGGCCTCCTTGACCGTCATCTGGCACAGGCTGTTGAGCCGTGCCGCAAAACTGGTGGTAAAGCCCGGCGGCATGTGCTGGGTGATGACGATGGCCGGGCAGTCGGCTGGCAGATGCGTGAGCACTTCACGGATCGCCTCGGTGCCCCCCGTGGAAGCGCCGATGGCGATGATTTTTTCGGTCGAGATGCGACCCAGCAGACCGGGAGTCGCCGGCGCACGGGGCGCCGCAGGCTTGGCGCCCGTACCCGCCGACGCGGCCACACCGTGCGGCACCACCGGCAGGCGATGCACCTGGGCCACGGCGGCCACGCGGATCTTGTCCACAATCTGGCTGGCCAGCTCCTGCAGGCCGTTGGCCACGCCGACGCGGGGCTTGGCCACAAAATCGATGGCACCCAGCTCCAGGGCGCGCATGGTGACTTCGGCACCCCGCTCGGTCAGCGTGGAGATCATCACCACCGGCATGGGTCGCAGGCGCATGAGCCGCCCGAGGAAATCGATGCCGTCCATGCGGGGCATTTCCACATCCAGCGTGATGACGTCGGGGTTCAGATCGCGGATCATTTCACGCGCGATCAACGGGTCATTGGCCGAGCCGATGCACTCCATGTCATGCTGGCGATTGATGATCTCGGCCAGAAGACTGCGCACCAGCGCAGAGTCGTCCACCACGATCACCCGGATTTTTGGCTTTAACAACGCTCAACCTTCCTCAAAACAGATCCACCGAGCCGCCCGCCGTATTGCGTGCCACCGCAGCCGCGTTGCCGCGAGTGATTTCCTGCTGCACCAATGCCTCGGGATGGGCGTGTGCCAGGCGCTTGACCATGGCCTTGCCCGTGGATGGGAAAAACACCACCTTGCGCGGATAAATATCCAGCACGTCCTCGGAGACGATGGGAATGCGCTCGGTTTGCAGATACTCTGTCACAAAACTGGTGTTGCGCTCACCCACATTCATGGTCGTGAAATTGGCCATGACCTGGGCGCCGCCAAAAATCTTGGCCTGCATGGATTCGCGCCTTGCGCCCAGCTTGAGCATCTCATTGATCAGCAGCTCCATGGCGTACGAACCATAGCGCCCCGAGACGTCGCTGCTATCGCCGTCAGGCAGCATGAAGTGGTTCATGCCGCCAATGCGCATGAAACGATCCCACAGGCAGGCCGCGATACAGGAACCCAGCACGGTGACGATGGCCATCTCGTCGCGCGAGACAAAGTACTCGCCCGGCAACACCTTGGCCGAATTGAGCTGGAAGTGCGGGTCGTAGTAGAAGAACGAGGCCTCGCCCGGCTGGCGCGGCTGGCGCTTGAGCTGCTCCAGCGATGAGACCGGCGCCGGCATGGCCGGATCAGGATAGCCCAGGGGCACGAAGCTGTTGCCGCGCAGGGGTCTGGCAGCGCCAGCACCTGGCAGATCCAGCGGAGAGCTCAGATTCCTCATGACTTGCAGCCCTGCCCTTCAGCTTCATTGGCGCTCATAGACGGTCTTGCCCTTGAGCGCGAACAGATCGCGCGAATCGCTGAAATTCTCGGCATGACCGACAAACAACAGCCCGCCCGGACGCATCACCTGATGAATGCGCTCCAGCACGCGACGCTGGGTCGGTGCGTCGAAATAAATCATCACGTTGCGGCAGAAGACGATGTCGAAGGTCTCCCGGAACGGCCAGTCGCCGGCGATCAGGTTGACGTTGAGAAAGTCCACCATGCGGCGCAGCTCCGGCTTGACCCGCACCATCCCCGAGTTGGCCGAACGCCCACGCAGGAAAAAGCGGTGCAGCCGCTCGGTGCTCACGCCCTTGAGGTTCTCTGCCCGGTACACGCCGCGCGAGGCGGTCTCCAGCACGCGCGAATCGATGTCGCTGGCCATGAGCTGAAAGCTGGCCGAGGCACCGAGACTCTCCACCGCCGTCATCAGGATGGAATAAGGCTCCTCTCCCGTGGAGGCCGCGCTGCACCATACCTTCCAGCCATTGCCGCCGGGTTTATGGCTGCGCAGATGCTGGGCCAGGATGTCGAAGCATGCTGTTCGCGGAAGAACGAGGTCAGATTCGTGGTCAGTGCGTTGACGAATTCCTGCCATTCAGGCCCGTCGTTGATGCTCTCCAGCCAGTCCAGATAGCTGACAAAGCTCTCATGCCCGGTCTCGCGCAGGCGGCGCGACAGACGGCTGTAGACCATGGCGTGCTTGCCATCATGCAGGCTGATGCCGGCACGCTTGTAGATCAGGGTCTGGACGCGGGCAAAGTCGCGGTTGGACCAGACGAACTCGCGCCCCTGCGCCAGCGGACCGGACATGCCGCCCGGCAGCGCCTCATCATCCTGCTCAGGCCGGGCAGGAGAGGCTGCGAATGAAGCGTTACGTCCCAGGTTCAGCACACAGACCTCTGGCGCACTCAGGCTTCGGAGGCCACCAGGCCCATGTCGACATTGCCCATGAGCTTCTCGATGTCCAGCAGGATCAGCATGCGCTCGCCCACCGAGCCCAGGCCCAGGATGCAGCCGCTGTCGATGGCGCTTTCGATATCGGGCGCAGGACGCACGGCATCGGCGGCCAGCTCCATCACATCGCTGACCGAGTCCACCACGATTCCGACCACGCGATTGCGCAGGTTCAGGATGATGACCACGGTGAAGGCGTTGTACTCCACCTCGGAGCAGTTGAAGCGCAGGCGCATGTCCACGATGGGCACGATGGTTCCGCGCAGATTGACCACGCCCTTGATGAACTCGGGTGCGTTGGCAATGCGCGTGGGCTGCTCGTAGCCACGGATTTCCTGCACCTTGAGGATGTCGATGCCGTATTCCTCCTCGCCCAGGCGGAAGGTCAGGTATTCGCGGGCCCCGGTGGCCACGCCTTCGGCAGTCTTGTTGATGATGTTCATGTCGGCTCTCTCTGCGTTGTTCGGGTTGGCTGCCTCAGTGGCGGGTACGGCGCACCAGAGCGCCCGTATCCAGAATCAGCGCCACGGATCCGTCGCCCAAAATGGTGGCACCCGATACATTGGGCACCTTGCGGTAATTGCTTTCCAGGTTCTTCACCACCACCTGGTGCTGGCCCAGCAGCTCGTCGACCAGCAGCGCCACGCGACTGCCTTCAGCCTCGACCACCACCATGATGTTGCTGGTCTGGCTTTCATCGGCGCGCGGCACCTTGAAAGTGCGCTCCAGCGCGATCACCGGCATGTACTCGTCGCGCACCTTGACCAGCTGGGTGCCATTGGCCACGGTGTTGACATCGTCGGCCTTGACCTGGAAGGACTCGACCACCGAGGACAGCGGCAGGATATAGACCTCTTCGCCCACACCGACGGACATGCCGTCCATGATGGCCAGCGTCAGCGGCAGACGCACCGCCACCTTCATGCCCACGCCGGCGACGGACTCGATCTCCACCGTGCCGCCCAGCGAGGTGATGTTTCGCTTGACCACGTCCATGCCCACGCCGCGGCCCGAGACATCGGTGACCACATCGGCCGTCGAGAAGCCCGGCGCAAAGATCAGCTGCCAGACCTCGCTGTCGGGCATGCTGTCGGAGACATCCATGCCGCGCTCGCGGGCCTTGTTCAGAATCCTCTCGCGATTCATGCCCTTGCCGTCGTCACGCACCTCAATGACGATGGAGCCGCCCTGGTGGGATGCCGCCAGCGTCAGCGTGCCATGTTCGGACTTGCCTGCAGCGATGCGGTCCTCCGGCATCTCGATGCCGTGGTCCACGCTGTTGCGCACCAGATGGGTCAGCGGATCGGTAATCTTTTCGACCAGTCCCTTGTCCAGCTCGGTGGCCTCACCCAGCGTGACCAGATCGATCTTCTTGCCCAACTTGCCCGCCAGGTCGCGCAGCATGCGCGGGAAGCGGCTGAACACGGTGGACATGGGTATCATGCGGATCGACATCACGGACTCTTGCAGGTCACGCGTGTTGCGATCCAGGTCGGCCAGACCGGCCAGCAGCTGCTGATAGGTCGTCGGGTCCAGCCCCTGGCTGTTCTGTGCCAGCATGGCCTGGGTGATAACCAGCTCGCCCACCAGATTGATGAGCTGGTCCACCTTCTTTACATCCACGCGGATGCTGGTGGACTCCATATGGGCTGCAGCGGCCTTGGGTGCAGCCTTTTGCGCAGCACCTCCAGCGCCGGCAAGCGCACCATGCTCCTGATTCTGCTGAGCCTCGGGGCTGCCCGGAGCACCCGCAAAAAAGCCGTAGGCTTCTTCGGCCGGCAGATTGTGGGGCGGCATGGCGGCCTCTTCATCGACCACGGCTTCCGGCTCGGCCACGGGCTCGGCCGCGGACTGCGGCAGGGTCGCCTCGCTGATCTGCACCTGCTCCTTGGAGACATGGAAGACAAACAGATCACGCAACTCGTCATCGGTGGACACCGTTCTGACCTTGAACAGACGGTGATCGGCCTTGGCACTGGCCTGGTCCTGGATCGTGCCCAGACCCGGAATGTCGCGGAACAGCTCCTTGATGGCGTCGCCCAGCTCCAGCCGGGACAGCGGGCCGATCTCGATCATCAGCTCACGTGCACCCTCGGGAGGCTCGGTACCGATCGCAGGGCCTGGCTCCGCCGCCTGGGCAGCGACCGGAGCCGGCGCCTGAGCGGGTGGCTGCGCGACGGCGGCGGCCGCCTGCTGCGCAGGCTCGGCAGCCGCGGCGCTGCGGTTGATCTGGGGAATTTCGGTCAGGCCCTGGGCCAGGGCCTCGATGCGCACCACGAGTTCCGCAGTGGAAACCGGCTCGCCCTCGTCGCCCGACTGGTGACGTGCCAGCAGGCTGCGGCTGGCGTCCGCCGACTCCAGCAGCACATCGACCATCTCGGGGATGGGCGTGATTTCGTGGCGGCGCAGGCGATCCAGCAGGGATTCCATGCGGTGCGTGAGCTCGGTCACATCCGAGAAGCCAAAGGTCGCCGCACCGCCCTTGATGGAGTGGGCGCAGCGGAAGATACCGTTGAGCTCTTCATCATTGGCGGCCGAAAGGTCCAGGCTGAGCAGCATCTGCTCCATCTGGTCGAGGTTCTCGCTGGCTTCCTCGAAAAAGATTTGATAGAACTGGCTAAGGTCGAAGTCTGCGCCCGAACCTGCGCCATCCTGGTGTGTATCCGCCATGGTGTTTCCTGCTGTGATTCGTTGTTATCGGCTTAACGCAGCACTTTTTGAATAACTTCGATCAATCGATTGGGATCGAAGGGCTTGACCAGCCAGCCTGTGGCACCTGCAGCCCGGCCCGCCTGCTTCATCAGATCGCTGGATTCCGTGGTCAGTATGAGGATGGGCGTGCCCTTGAACTTCGGGTTTTCACGCAGTTTGCGCGTGAGACCGATGCCGTCCAGCCGCGGCATGTTCTGGTCGGCCAGCACCAGATCGATGTTCTGCGCCTGCGCTTTTTCCAGCGCATCCACACCGTCGACGGCTTCCACCACCTTAAAACCAGCACTGCTCAATGTGAAAGACACCATCTTTCGCATCGAGGGGGAATCATCAACAGCCAGAATCGATCGCATGTACAGCTCCAACAGACGGGCAACGGAAAACAGGGTAGAAGTTCAAAACAGCTCCACGGAGCCGGCATCCATCTCGCTTTGCGTGACGGGATTGGGCTTTTCGGGCAGGTTTGGCAGACTGATGGCGGACTCCGCCTCGTCCTCGTCCCTACCCATGGCGGCAGCCCCGAGCCTGAAAGCACAGGCTTGCAAAGTGTGTGCCATATGGGCAATCAGCTGAGACGACATGTCGTGAAACTGAAGCTCGGTCACAGCCAGGCGCAACGACTCACGTGCTGTTGCCAGCGCAGTGGAATCAGGCAAGGCCGGCTGCGACAATTGCCCATTGACTTGCTCGAAGCGCTCCAGCAGATTGTGCGTGGCATGGTCCAGCAGCCCTTCAAGACGCTGCAGATCACGCAGCGTGACCAGCAAGGCATCCTGCAGCTCCGCAGCCACCATCACCGGCACGGCAACTGCAGGCACACCCGAAGGGTTTTGCATCGTCTGCATTGTTACTCCAACTGCGTAAAACCATCATGACGGCCCTGCCGCCATGCTCCACGAAATGAACCGATCAGCAGTCCGTCCCTCGTGACCACACAGCCACGACCTGACGACAACAGCCCTCGATGTTCCAAAATGTATCCAATGATAGCCTCCTTGGCGATATTCAATTCCGGAATCAGACCTTGAAAATCCTCCATATTGAAGACTCTGTCGCAGATCAGGCGCTGGCACGCCTGAGCCTCAAGCGCGGTCAGCTGCCCTGCACGCTCACGGCCGTGGACAGTCTGCAGGAGGTCAGCGACGCCCTGGAGACGCAGGAATTCGACCTGATCCTGGCGGACTATCATCTGCCCGGCTTCACGGCGCTTGATGTCTGGGACCTGGTGCGAAACCGTGCCGACGCCCCCCCTTTCGTGCTGCTGTCGGGGGCCATCGGCGAGTCCGCCGCAGTGGACATCATGCGCCTGGGAATCAGCGACTATCTGCTCAAGGACCAGATCAACAGCCTGCCCCGTGTCATCAAGCGCGCCATGGAAGTCCATGAAGCGCGACTGGCCCGCCGCCGCGCCGCGCTGCAACTGGCCGAGTCCGAAAAGCGCCTGGCCGAGCTGACCGAACACCTGCACACCAGCATCGAGCAGGAGCGCGCCAATATCTCGCGCGAGATTCACGACGACATCGGCGGCTCGCTCACTGCCGTCAAGTTCGACCTGGCCTGGCTGATCCGCAACAGCCCCGAAGGCAAGCAGCGCGAGCATGCCAGATCGGCGCTGGAGATGCTGGAGCACGCACTGGGCGCCAGCCAGCGCATCATGCAGAACCTGCGTCCGCCCGTACTGGACCAGGGACTGGTGGCAGCCGTGCAATGGCTGGCCCAGGACTTCGAGCGCCGCACCGGCATACCCGCCCAGCTGCACACCAGCCGCGAGCATATGGAAATAGCAGCCGCGCAGCAGGTGGTGGTCTACCGTACGGCACAGGAATCCTTGACCAATATCAGCAAATACGCACAAGCCAGCCAGGTGACCCTGGATTTGTCCGACCACGAGGGTTTTTTGACACTGGAAGTAACAGACAACGGCATAGGCCTGAGCCAGGATGAGCGCAATAAACCGCATTCCTTCGGCCTTCGCGGACTAAGTGAGCGCGCGCGAACTATTCAGGGCTGGCTGGATGTGAGCAGCCACCCCGGCCGAGGAACCTCTATCATCCTCACCATTCCTCTGGCAGAGACCCAGGCATGAGCCGCCCAACCACGCGCTTGCCCGGTCTGCCATCTGACTTCCTGGGAGAGCAACCTTGATTCACGTGGTGCTGTGCGACGACCATGCCATTTTGCGCCGGGGCATACGCGACACCCTGGCAGAGGCGACGGACATCAGCGTCACTGCAGAAGCCGGCAGCTACGCCGAGCTGCGTGAGCAACTGCGCGATGCCACCTGCGATGTGCTGCTGCTGGACATCAATATGCCGGGCCGCAGCGGCCTGGAAGTACTGGCCAGCGTGCGCGAAACGCATCCGCAGATCCGCGTCATCATGGTCTCCATGTACCCCGAAGACCAGTATGCCTTGCGCAGCATCAAGGCCGGCGCGGCCGGCTATGCCAACAAGGCGGGAGATCCGGTGCTGCTGATCGACGCCGTGCGCACCGTCCACAGCGGACGCAAATACCTGACTGCCGAGGTGGCCCAGATGCTGGCCGACAGTCTGGCCCAGCCTGCGGCCCCGGTGCCGCATGAAACCCTGTCCGAGCGCGAGATGCAGACGCTGCTGAAGATTGCCAGCGGTCAGCGCCAGACCGAGATTGCACAGGAGTTGATGCTCAGCCCCAAGACGGTGAGCGTGTACCGGGCACGCGTGCTGGAGAAGCTGGGCATGGGCAGCAACGCCGAACTGACCGCCTATGCCATCAAGAATGGGCTGATCGATACGCCCTGAGCCGCTGACCGAAAGCCAAACCCGGCTTCAGCGCTTGTCCACAAAGCGCATCAAGCTATAAAAAAATAGTCGCTCGCCCTAGACGCCGAAGACTGCCATGCCCTTTTGCAGCAGGGCCACCAGGGGCTGCTCCAGCAAGGGCAGAGTGGCCGTCAGGCCGAGCAGGCCCACGGTCAAGGTGACCGGAAAGCCCACGGCATAGATATTCATCTGCGGCGCGACCCGGGAGATGATGCCCAGCACCAGGTTGACGAAGAGCAGCATGGCAATCATGGGCAGGGCAATCCAGAAAGCACTGGAGAAAATGGCGCTGCCCATCTCGTGAATCCGCATCTGGGAGATAGCCTGCAGGAAATTGCCATCGACGGGGAAAGCCTGGAAGCTCTTGAGAACCGCCATCAGCACCAGCAGATGGCCGTTGATGACGATGAACAGCAAGGTGGCGATCTGCACCAGGAAACGCGCCACGGCGCTGAGCTGGGCATTGCTGGTCGGGTCGAAGAAGGACGCGAAGTTCAAGCCCATCTGCAGACCTACCACTTCACCGGCGACTTCGATGGCCGCCATCACCAGGCGCACGGCAAAGCCCACGGACAGCCCAACCACCACCTGCTGCACCAGCGTGCCCAGCGCCTGGGCCGAAGCAATGCTGACCACCGTCTGCTCGCCCAGCACGGGCTGCGCGCAAAGCGCAACCAGGAAAGCCAGCCCGACCTTGAGCCGCATGGGAATGGCTTTCTGGGAAAACACGGGCGCCGCGGTGAACAGCGCCAGCACGCGCACAAAAGGCCAGATCAGCGGCGAGAGCCAGGCGGCGATCTGGGCTTCGCTAAAGGAAATCATCCCACCGAACCCGGAATGCTCTCTATGGTGCGACGAATGAAATCCACCAGCGTGGACAGCATCCACGGTCCGGCCACGGCAAACACCAGCACGGCAGCGATGAGCTTGGGCACAAAGGCCAGCGTGGCCTCATGCACCTGGGTCACGGCCTGAAAGACGCTCACCAGCAGGCCCACGCCCATGACCACGCCCAGCACCGGCATGGAGATCATGAGCAGCAGGGTCAGCGCCTCGCGGCCAAAGGTCAGAACAAACTGAGAGGTCATGACGTTCTCTTAAAAATTCAATGAATCCAATACGCTTGCAACCGCCTCGGCTCAATGTGCGAGACACCGGGGAAGGGCCGCCCCGCACCTAAGATGGCGCAGGGCCGCCTAGGCAAGCGCCTCAGGGCGGTATCTCATGTAGCAAAGCTTGCCGCCAGGGAGCCGATGATCAGGTTCCAGCCATCGGCCAGCACAAACAGCATGAGCTTGAACGGCAGGGCCACCAGCACGGGCGAGAGCATCATCATGCCCAGCGACATGAGGATGGAAGACACCACCATGTCGATGATCAGGAACGGAATGAAGATCATGAAGCCGATCTGGAAGGCCGTCTTCAGCTCGCTGGTCACAAAGGCCGGCACCAGCACCCGCAGAGGTGCTGTTTCCGCCGTGACATTCGCATCCAGCTTGGCCAGGCGCTTGAACAGCGCAAAGTCCGACTGGCGCGTCTGCTTGAGCATGAAGCCGCGCATTGGGGCTTCGGCCTTTTCAATGGCCTGCTCGAAGCTGATGCTGTTCTGCGTGTAAGGCAGATAGGCGTCCTGATAGACCTTGTCCAGCGTGGGCCCCATCACGAACATGGTGAGAAACAGCGACAGGCCGATCACCACCTGATTGGGCGGCGCAGACTGCGTGCCCAGCGCCTGGCGCAACAGGCTCAGCACAATGACGATGCGGGTGAAACCCGTCATCAGCAGCAGGATGGCGGGCAGAAAGGACAGCGCCGTGAAGAACAGCAATGTCTGGATGGGCACCGAATAGCTGGTGCCGCCCGCGCCCTGGCCTACCAGCAGCGGCAGACTGGCGGGTGCGCCCTGGGCTGCGGCCATCAGGGGCATCGCCAGCAGGGCAGCTGCAGCAGCACGAGAGACGAATTTAGACATTTCCAGAATTCCGGGCCACTTCGTCGGCCTGCGCACGCATCAGCGAGTCGGTGAACGATGAGACGGCAGGTGAATGGGCTGCAGGGGCCGATTGCAAAGTCGCGGACGGGTCTTGCAGCACATGCAGGCATTGAATCTGCTGCGCCGTCACGCCCAGCACCAGGCGCACGGCCTGCTCCCCTTCACCCAGCTGCACGGTCAGCACCCGCTGCTGCGGGCCAATGGCCAGCGTTCCCAGCACCTGCGCCGGCACGGCAGAGGCTCCACGGGCCATGCCCATGCCGCGCGGCAGGAGGTTTTTCTGCTGCAGACGGCGCACCAGCCAGGGCAATGCCGCCATGACCGCCACGAACAGGACGACCAGCAGCAGCGTGGGCCACATGGAGGGGGCAGCAGCCGCAGAGCTGGCCGTATTCTCAACCACGGCTGACCCGGCGCAGGCGCTCGGACGGTGTTACCACGTCCGTCAGACGGATACCGAACTTGTCGTTGACCACCACCACTTCGCCCTGGGCGATCAGGTAGCCGTTGACCAGCACATCCATGGGTTCACCGGCTAGAGCATCGAGCTCCACCACCGAGCCCTGAGCCAGTTGCAGAATGTATTTGATGGGCACCTTGGTGCGGCCCAGCTCCACGGACAGCTGAACCGGAATGTCCAGCACCATGTTGATATCGTGCACCGGCACATCGCCATAGCTGCGAGCGGCGTCGCCCGCCAGCGGCCCACCCTGATCGGACAGGTCGGGGCCTTCGACGGCCTGGTCATGCTGACGCTGTTCTTCCAGCGCCTCGGCCCAGCCGGAGAACGGATCGTCGCCCGCGGGCTTGTTGTTGTCGTCAATTGCCATGCTTCTCTCCCATCCAGCTGGTATCGCCGCCGCGCAGGCTGCGTTCCACGCGGATTGCATATTTGTCGTTGTGCGTGCCGTACTGGCACTCGAAAACCGGCACCCCACCAATGGAGGCGCGAATCAGCGGCTCGCGGTCGAGCTCGATAAAGTCACCCGGGCGCATGGCCAGCAACTGTTCCACCGTGGCATCGGCGCGGGCCAGCTCGGCCACCAGCGTGACCTCCGCGGCCTGAATCTCGCGCGTCAGCACCTTGACCCAGCGGCGGTCCACTTCGATGGCATCGCCCTGAGTCGACGAATACAGCACGTCGCGAATAGGCTCCAGCGTCGCATAAGGCATGCAAATGTGGATGGAGCCCGAGATATCGCCGATCTCCAGCTGAAAGGCCGTGGAGACCACGATTTCGCTGGGTGTGGCGATGTTGGCGAACTGCGGCTGCATTTCCGAGCGCTGATAGGCCAGCTCCAGCGGATAGATGCCATGCCAGGCTTTTTTGTATTCCTCGCAGATCACGTTGACCATGCGGTTGATCACGCGCTGCTCGGTGGTCGAGAAGTCGCGCCCCTCGATGCGGGTCTGCAGGCGACCCGTGCCGCCGTACAGCGTGTCGATCACGCCGAACACCAGCGAGGGATCGCAGACGATCAGACCATTGCCGCGCAGCGGGCGAATGGCCATGATGTTGAAATTGGTGGGAACGGCCAGCTCGCGCAGGAAAGCGCTGTAGCGCTGCACCGTCACCGTGCCGACGGAAACCTCGGGGCTGCGGCGGATGAAGTTGAACAGGCCGATGCGGAAGTTGCGGGCAAAGCGCTCGTTGACAATTTCCATGGTGGGCATGCGCCCACGCACGATGCGTTCCTGGCTGGAGATGTCGTAGCTGCGGACCTGGCCGAGATCGACCTCCACCACTTCGGAACGCTGGCTTTCGCCCGTAACGCCTTCAAGAAGAGCATCAACCTCTTCCTGGGAGAGAAAAGAATCGCTCATGCACTCCCTCCCTGCTTACTGAATGATGAAGCTGGAGAACAGCACGCGACGCACAGGCCCCTTGCGATTGGCACGCGGGCTGTCTTCGTCGGCGTCCTCGTCGTCACGCGAACGCTTCTTGGCGCTCGGGCCGAAGCCCAGCGGCGCCGAGACCTCGGTCAGGATGTCGGCGGCCAGCTTTTCCTTGCCCTCGCGCGCCAGCAGCTCGTCGGCCGTGCGCTGGGACACCAGCATCAGAATGCCGTTGCGGATGCTGGGCAGGTATTGCTTGACGGTGGAAGCCGTCTTTTCGTCGGACAGCTCCAGCGTGATGCCCAGCTGCACAAAGCGGTCGCCACCGGGATCGGCCAGATTGGCCACCATATTGTCCAGCGGCAGGAAAGTGGGCACTGTGGCTTTGGCGCTGACTTCTTCTTCGCCATCGGCGCTGCTGTGCTGGCGCTGCATCATCAGCACATAGGCCGCGGCAGCCACAATGGCCAGCACGGCAACGATGGCCACGATGACGATCAGCTTCTTGCTTTTGGCAGGAGCAGGTGCGACAGGGGCGGCATTGGGATTGGCTGACACGGCGGGTATTCCTCAAGAGTGGGGGACTGCATCCACCCCGCAGCCATTGCCGCGACACGGAAGATCCACGCCTGAATTATTCGCCGCCCGCCCTGCCGACCATTGCCCGAATAAAAGCGCGAAACCCGGCTTCATTCCGGGTTTCGCACCATGTCCGGCTCACTGCTTCCGTGAACCGACTCTGATCATTTACACGAAAAGGTCCACCCCGGACTGCAGCGGCCGCGCGCCATTGCGGGCGCTGGCCGCACCCATGGGCAGCTCGGCAGCATTGACCGAGACCCGGGACACCCTGGCCTGGCCGCGCTGGGCATCCTCGCCCTGGCTGTCGCCCCCGGACCGGGCGCCAGCACCGCCCGCATCCACGCTGACGCCGCTCAGATTCAGCCCCTGCGCCTGCAACAGCTCGCGCAGCTGAGCCTGGCCGTCAGCCAGCAGCTGACGTGCCTGCTCATCGCCCGCGGCAAAGCGCACATGCGCCTCCTGGCCGTTCAGTTGCACCTGGACCTGGATAGCCTTGCCCTCATGCTGGATAGACAGCGCGGCATTCTGCGTTTTCTGATGCACCCAGAAGGCCACCTGCTCGGACACCTCCTGCTCGCGCTCTGTCGGTGCAGCATCCTGTCCTGCCAGGCTCTGGCCGAAGTCGGAGCTGTTCTGGCCGCCGCCCTGCATGCCGGCGCTCGCCGCTCCCATGGCGACCCCTGCGGCAGCGGCTGCGGCCTGCAAGTCTGCCCCGCCCTGCACTGCCGCCGTCTTGCCCTGCGGCGCAGCCTCATCCTGCTGGGGCGAGCGGGCCGCACGCAGCAAATCCTTGAGCCCTTCCAGGGCCTGCGGCTGCACGGCCGTCATGCCCTGCAGGCTGATGCCTTGCTGCGGCACTGCCTGCGCCTTGTGCACGGCAGGCTCGATGCGCGCAGCAGGCGCCTCTTCAGTCACCAAAGCCAGTGCGCTGTACCCGCCGTCCTGCCCCTGCGCGGCTGAATCCTGCTGCGGCTGTAAAGCAGCCTCATCAGAACTTATAGCTGCCTGCGCTTTCACCGTATACGTTTGAGCCTGATCTGAATGTAAATCCTTGCCCATGAATGCGGCATGCGCCTGCTCGGACCCGGGCTGCAAAGCCTGGCGATGGGCCAGTTGAGCGGCATGGCCTCTGCCTGAAAGAAAGTCGGTGGCCACGCCCTGGCGCAAATCGGTGTCCCCCTGTCCATCCAGCTGGGCGGTCTGTCCCACCAGGGTCATCCACGGCGCATGGCCTTGAGCGATCAGCAGCTCATCCTGCTCGCCTGGAGCCAGCTTCACGTCCGGCACCTCGGCAGGCTGCAGCGCCGTCTGCGGCAGGCCGGCAGCCACGAATCCGTCCAGCGATGCCAGCAGCGATGAAAAGCCCTGGCCGGGCTCGCCTGCCGCGGCCGTAGCGCTTTTGGCCGAGCTCATGGACTGTGCCATGGCCTTGCCGGTGCGCGCTTCGCCGCCGCGCGGGCCATCAATTCTGGTTTCCGCCATGCTCAGGCCTCCTGGAGTTGCAGGCCGAAGCTGCGTCGAAAAAAGGCCATGGTGGCGCGTTCGTCAGTATCTTTTTGCTCGCGGCGCATCTGGGCCAGTGCCACATCACGGCGGCGGGCCTGCACCACTTTCTGCAGACTGGTCACGCGTAGCTCGGCCGCCAGCAGGGCCTGGCGTGCGGTCTCCAGCCGAATGTCCTGATCTGCCACCACACGGGTCTGCAAGCCGATGGCGTGCTGCAGGCGCTCCATGAACTGGTACTGGTGATGCATGACTTCTGGCTGCACGGCCAGCCCTTCCTGGGCCCCCCAGCGCGTCTGCATCTCCAGGACATAGCCCTGCAGCTGATCCATCTGGGCCTGCGCCGCCTGCTGAGCGCGCTGACGCTCCTGCAAGGCGGTGCGGGCCGCATCGCGCTTGCGTTCTGCGGCTTCAATGGCGACGTTCAAGGCATTCAAGGACGACATCTGCGACTCTCCCTCTGGCTAACCCGTTTAGTCTCAGCCCCGCTGCATGGCTTGCGCCATGCCGGCCAGGCTTTGCTCCATGCTGGAGCTTTCAAACATGCTTTGCTGCAGAAACCCGGTCATGGCGGGCTGCAGCGCAATCGCCTCGTCCAGCTGCGGATCGGAGCCTGGGACATAGGCGCCGACCTGCACCAGATCGCGCCCCTTCTGATAGCGCGAATAGACGGCGCGAAAGCGACGTGCCAGCTCGAAATGCTCGCGCGAAACCACGTTGTGCATGACGCGCGAAGCCGACTGTTCGATGTCGATGGCCGGGTAATGCCCGGTCTCGGCCAGCGCCCGCGAGAGCACGACGTGACCGTCGAGAATGGCGCGGGCCGCATCGGCAATCGGATCCTGCTGATCGTCACCTTCGGACAGCACGGTGTAGAAGGCCGTGATCGAGCCCACGCCGTGCAGGCCGTTGCCGCTGCGCTCCACCAGCGCAGGCAGCTTGGCAAAGCACGATGGCGGATAGCCCTTGGTGGCCGGCGGCTCGCCGATGGCCAGGGCGATTTCGCGCTGGGCCATCGCATAGCGAGTCAGCGAATCCATGAGCAGCAGCACATGCTTGCCCTTGTCGCGGAAATGCTCGGCAATCGCCGTGGCGTAGCTGGCACCCTGCATGCGCAGCAGCGGCGGCGCATCGGCGGGGGCGGCCACCACCACGGCACGGCTGCGGTCCTGGGCGCCCAGGATGTCCTCGACGAACTCCTTGACCTCGCGGCCACGCTCGCCGATCAGGCCCACCACGATCACGTCGGCCTGGGTGTAGCGCGCCATCATGCCCAGCAGCACGGACTTGCCCACACCCGAGCCGGCAAACAGACCCAGACGCTGGCCGCGCCCCACGGTCAGCAGCGAATTCAGCGCCTTGACACCGGTATCCAGCGACTCCCGCACGGGGTCTCGGTCCATGGCGTTGATGGGGTTGCGATCCAGCACCTCGGGCACCACGCCCTCCAGCGCCGGGCCGCGATCCAGCGGGATTCCTTGCGAATCCACCACGCGCCCCAGCAGGCCATCGCCCATGGGCAGGCGCAGCACGCCCACGGTCTGCCTGACCTTCTCGGTCTCCGCCACGCCCAGCTGGGGCACGGGAACAAATGGAGCTGCCGGCGTCACCATGGCACCGCTGGACAGACCCTGAATATCGCCCGCGGGCATCAGAAAGGCGCGCTCGCCGGCAAAACCGACCACCTCGGCCAGCACAGGTTCCTGCCCGTGCTGATGAATATGGCATTGCGCCCCCACGGGAACGCGCAGCCCCGAGGCCTCCAGCACCATGCCGGTCAGGCGCGTGAGATGGCCCTGGCATTCCAGTGGCACCGGCTCGGCATAGCGAGCACGCGCCTGGCTCATGAACTGCTGCCAGGCGTTCATGGCTTGTCTCCGTCATACCAGGTGGAGACCAGCCCCAGAGCCGCCACAGCACGGCGCCAGCGCTTGTCCAGACCGCCGTCGATCTCGGAGCCGCCGGATTCCACCTTGACATCGCCCTGGGCAATCGTGGCATCGCCCAGCCACTGGATACGGCTGTGCGCACCATGCTCGGCACGCAGGGCCTCATCGAGCAGCTCAAAGTCTGCGGGGTTCAGGCGCACGGTCACCGGGCGGCTCTCCTCGACCAGCATGTCCAGTGCTTCGCGAATCACGGGCAGCAAGGCCTGGGGCTGGCTGCGCAGCTCCTGGCGCACCACCTGGCGTGCGATGTCGCAGGCCAGATTCAGCAACTCCTGGGCCATGCCCGACTGCAGCTGCTTGAAGTTGTCTTCCAGGCCCTGCAACACGCCATCGATACGTTGCGCGCTCTCGCGGCCTGCTCCATTGATATGGTCGTCCAGGTGCTGCTGCCATTGCTGCTGGGTCTGGGTGCGGCCTTCGGCCAGGCCCTGTGCATGGCCCTCGGCGCGTGCCTGCGCCAGCATCTGCTGCAGCTGCTCCTCGTCGAAAGCCGGGGCGGCCGGCTCCACCGACTCCACAGCCTGCACCTCGGGTTGTGGCTGCGGCTGATGGGCAATAGAAGGGGAAAAGCCGTTGAAGTGCGGTGTCCCTGCCGGGATGAAGGCCGCTGGCTGTGCGGGCGCGAAGACGCCACCGCTCTGCGCATCCACCGCGCCGAAGCGCCATTGCACCACGGTGCTGTCGTCGATCTCTTCCTGCGGGATAAAGCGCGAGTGCGAACGCGGTGGCTGGCCCTTAGACATAGCTGTCCTCCGGGCCGCTGCCGATGGTTACCTGGCCTTCCTCGACCAGACGACGCACGACCTTGAGGATTTCCTTCTGCTGGGCTTCCACTTCGGACAGACGCATGGGGCCACGACCTTCCAGGTCCTCGCGCAGCGACTCGGCCGCACGCATTGACATATTGGCCAGAATCTTGTCGCGCACTTCCATGGAGCCGCCCTTGAGCGCCACGATCAGCGTCTCGGACACCACCTCGCGCAGCACCAGCTGCACCGAGCGGTCGTCGAGCTTGACCAGATCGTCGAAGACGAACATCTTGTCCATGATCTTCTGTGCCAGCTCGGGGTCGTAGTTGCGGATGGTATCGAGCACCGCCACATCGGCATTGCCGCCCATCTGATTGAGCATTTCGGCTGCGGTCTTGACGCCGCCCAGCGAGGTCTTGCGCACCTTGTCTCCACCCGCCAGCACCTTGAACAGCACTTCGTTCAAGTCCTTGAGTGCCGTGGGCTGAATGCCTTCCAGTGTGGCCACGCGCAGCATGACCTCGCTGCGTGCCCGGTCGGGGAACTGCATCAGCACGGCCGCAGCCTGCTCATACTCCAGGTGCACCAGAATTGCCGCCACGATCTGCGGATGCTCGCCGCGCAGCAGCTCGGCCACCGACAGCGGGTCCATCCACTTCAGGCTTTCAATGCCCGAGATATCGCCGCCCTGCATGATGCGGTCGATCAGCAGCGCCGCCTTGTCATCGCCCAGGGCACGCTTGAGCACCGAGCGCACATAGTCGCTGGCATCGTCCACCAGCAGACTCTGCGACGCAGCATCGCTGGTGAAGCGGTCGATCACGAAATCCACCTTTTCCCGCGTCACGCCACGCATGCGGGCAATCGTCTCGCCCAGCTTCTGCACTTCCTTGGGCGTGAGGTGCTTGAACACCTCGGCCGCCTCTTCCTCACCGAGGGAGACCAGCAAGATGGCAGCGTCGTTCAGACCTCTATCGTCCATATTCAAAACTCTCTATTCAATGATCCAAAACCGGGCCAGCTCATCGCCTGCTTTGCCAACGACTCTTTAGCCAGTGACAGCAAGCAAGGGCCTAGGCGGCCCCGCCGTCCCGCAGCAAGGCTGTCGTCCCCCTCGGGGATGCGGCGCAGCCGCCCAGGGGACTAGCCTTCTCCGTTAATCCATGTCTTCACGATGTTCGCCACCGCGATCGGGTTCTGCTTGGCCAGATGACGGGCCTGATCCAGTCGCTCCTGCTCCTTCGTCGGAGACAGATCCTTCGCAGGTGCGGGCAGAGCGGGGCGGTCCAGCGCCTCGGCTTCAATGGCATTGAGCTGGCCGCCGGGGCTGGTATTGCGTCCCTTGAGCAAGGGGCGCACCAGGCCCAGCAGCACCAGGGCACCAAACAGCGCCAGCGCAATCGGCACACCCAGGCTCTTGGCCATGGCCTGAATCTCGGGGTCCTTCCACATCGGCAGCTCGGCAGGTGCGGCACCGCTGTCCATGAAGGGCGCACTGACCAGATTCACCGAGTCGCCGCGATCGGCGCTATAGCCCACGGTCTCACGCACCAGCGTGAGCAGCTGCTCCTGCTGCTGGGCCGTCAGGGGACGCAGGCCGGAGCTGACTGCGGCTGCCGCTGCCGCTGCCGCCGCATCGGTGCCAGCGGCAGCGGCCAGCGGCGCATTGACCACTACCGCCGCCGTCAGGCGCTTGACGGTGCCGGTGCTGCCACGTGTGACCTTGACGGTCTTGTCCACTTCGTAATTGGTGATGGACTCGCGCTTGTTGCCCTGGGCGTTGCCCTGGCCTGCACCAGCGGCCTGCGGCGCAGGATTGGCACCGTTGATGGGTGCGGTAGAGTTCTGAGGTGGCTGGTTGCTGGTCGCGCCAGGCACGCCGGTAGGTGGAGTGGCCGTCTTGTCGCCATTGGTTTCCATCACCTGCTGGCTGCGCACGGCCCCGCCGTCGGTGGACTGATTGGGACGATGTTGCTCGGACGTCGATTCGGTCTGGCTGAAGTCCAGCTCGGCCGAAACCTGGGCCTTCACATTGTTCTTGCCGACCACGGGCTCCAGAATGTCCAGAATGCGGCGCACATATTGCTGCTCCACCTGCTGGGTGTAGAGGAATTGCTGCATGTCCACGCCGCCGGCATTGCCGTCAGGCGACTGCGACAGCAGCTTGCCGGTGTCGTCCACCACGCTCACGGCCGAAGGCTCCATCTCGGGCACGCTGGATGCGACCAGATGCACGATGCCCGCGATCTGCGCACGGTCCAGCATGCGGCCCGGATGCAAGCTCAGCAGCACGGAAGCCGAAGGCTTTTGCTGCTCGCGAAAAAAGCCGTTCTGATTGGGCAGGGCCAGATGCACGCGGGCACTTTGCACGGCATTGAGCGCCAGGATGGAGCGGGTCAGCTCGCCTTCCAGGCCGCGCTGGAAATTGAGGCGTTCCTGAAACTGGGTGATGCCGAACTTGCTGTTCTCCATCAGCTCGAAGCCCGTGACCGAGCCCTTGGGCAGGCCTTGCGTGGCCAGCTTCAGGCGCACATCGTGCACACGGTCTGCGGGGATGAGGATGGCGCCGCCGCCCTCGCTGTACTTGTAGGGCACGTTCATCTGCGTCAGCTGCGCCACGATGGCGCCGCCATCCTTGTCGCTGACGTTGGAGAACAGCATCTTGTAGTCGGGCTGGCGATAGAACACCGCCGCCGCCACCAGACCGACGGCGACCAAGGCCGCCAGTGCGCCCCAGCGAAGACGTTGGCCACGGTCGAGCGCACTCCAGCGCTGCGCAAGCGCAGGGCGGGGCGCATACGTGGCACCGGGCACGGCATTGGGGACAGGTACTTCAGCTACAGCAGACATCTTGATTCCATGGTGTCAGACCCCACACGAGGTCTAGCGTCCAGTGGATTATTCGGACTCGGGCCCATGGCGTTCCCCCGATAAGCGAGCCGATTCACCCACTTATTGCCCGTCTGCGATCAAGCGAAAAACCTACGATCACCTCCAACTCACCAAGCCTGTTGGATAAAGATATGGACCTGAAGATCCCAGCAATCAATCCCGCCCAACTGGGCAACCAGCTCACCAAGGTCGGCAGCGTCGGCACCGCGCCCGTGGCCGGCGGCTTTGGCCAGGCTTTGCAAAATGCACTGCAATCGGTGAGCTCGGCTCAAAACCATTCCAGCCAGCTGCAGCGCGAAGTACAGCTGGAAAACCCCGCGGTCAGCCTGGAGCAGACCATGGTGGCCATGCAAAAGTCGCAGATCGGCTTTCAGGCCACGCTGCATGTGCGCAACCGCCTGGTGCAGGCCTACTCCGATGTGATGAATATGCAGGTGTGATCGGCGCGACGCCGCACATCGCTCAAAAGGCAGATTGCCCTCCAAGGCTTGCCCGCATGTTGTAGTGACATGCGGGCTTTTTGCGCCCTGCCCGCCTGGCAGCGCCCAATAAAAAAGCCCGATCCATTCAAAAGATCAGGCTTCTCGGGCTCAAGTGCTTATCTGCAAAGCGCAGGCAGCAATATTTTTAAAAGCCAAGACTGGCCAGCAGATCATCCACCTGGGACTGCGAGGTCACCACGTCTGCCGTCTTTTCCGGATCCACCACCGGACCTGCCAGCTTGGGCTGCAAGGCTTCCACAGGCGCCAGGACAGGTGCCTGCGCAACATCCGGCGAGGTCTGGATCAGCAACTCCAGCAGCTGCGACTCCAGATCGGCCGCCAGGGCCACCACACGCGCGATCACCTGGCCGGTGAGATCGTGAAAGTCCTGCGCCATCATGATCTCGGTCAGATGGCTATTGGTCTGCTCCGTACCCTCTTCCACCTCCTGCAGATAGTTCATCACACGCCCCTTGGCTACTGCGGCCACGGGATCCTTGATGAGTTCTGCACGCATGGCACGGGTACGCTCGGCCAGCGCATCCTGGCGGTTCTGCGTCACCTCGACCTGGCCCAGCACCTTGTTGGCAGCTTCGCCCGTCAGGCGGGCGATATAGGACAGGCGGCTTTGCGCATCGGGCAGCTCCCCTGCACTGCCGCGCAAACGATCCGCATAGCCCAACTCGTTGAGCGAGTTATGCAACTGGCGCGTGAGCACGCCAATCTTGTAGTGGACGTTGGCGGAAGCCTGGTCGCTACTCATGGCTCAGAGGTCTAGTTTCTTGATGATGAGGTTGACCTTCTCTTCCAGCGTGGCCTTGGTGAAGGGCTTGACGATATAGCCGGCAGCGCCGCCCTGGGCGGCAGCCACGATATCTTCCTTGCGGGCTTCGGCGGTCACCATCAGCACCGGCAGATGCTTGAGCTTTTCATCCTGCTTGATCTCGGTGAGCAGCTGAAAGCCGTTCATGTTCGGCATGTTGATGTCGGTCACCACAAAGTCGAACTTGCTAGCACGCAGCTTGGTAATGGCCACCACACCATCTTCGGCCTCATCGGCATCGGCAAAGCCACTCTCCTTGAGCAGATTGCGCACGATGCGGCGCATGGTGGAGAAGTCGTCAACAATCAAAAATCGCAGGGCATTAGCCACGAGAGGCCCTTTCGGTCGGAATAGGTGCGTGGGAACAAGTTTTCACGCCGTGATGGTAACAATTTGTCAACCTCATGGCGTTGGACGTGCATTGTCAGGCTTTTCGACAGCCTCTGTAGCAACTTCAGGGTTTGTTACAACAAACTCTTCCTTGGCATCCAGAGACTGCTTGTCGACAGCGCTGGGTACTGCGCGCCGGGCCTTGGGTTGGTTGATCGTGCTGGCTGCCTCTTCGGCACTGGCCACGCGCTCCATGCTGCGCTCCTTGTCGTTGCCCAGCACACGGCGCTCGGCCTCCTTGGTCAGCACGGTAATCGTGATGCGACGGTTCTGCGCCGCGCGCGGCTCCTCGGGCAGCAGCAGGTCGCTGCTTGACATGCCCACCACGCGCGCCAGCTTGTCCAGCGGCATGCCGGCAGCCACGAGTTCGCGGCGCGATGCATTGGCGCGGTCGGCCGACAGCTCCCAGTTGCTGTAGCCGCGATCGGCATTGCCGTAGGGCGCGGCATCGGTGTGACCCGAGAGACTGATGCGATTTTCTGCATTGCCCATGGCCGCACCGATCTCGCGCAGGATATCGCGCATGTAGGGCTTGACCACGGCACTGCCGCTGTCGAACATGGGGCGGTTCTGGTCATCGACGATCTGAATCATCAGGCCGTCATGCGTGATCTCCGTGCGAATCTGCGAGCGAAACTCGTTCAGGCGCGCATTGTTGGCAATCATGGTGTCCACCTTGGCCTTGAGCGCATGCAGACGCTGCGCGTCGCGCGCGGACTCATCGGCCCTTCCCATGGTCTGGCTGGAGCGGCGGTTGGCATTGTCCTCGGACTCGGAACGACGCACCTGGCCGTGCACCTTGGAGAGGTCGTTGCCGCCGCCTGGCACGATGCTGGAGCTGTTGCCCGCACCGCTGCCACCCGACATCGCCACCTTCAGCGGCGAATTGAAATACGCGGCAATCCCCTGCAACTCGCCCTGAGCGGTCGAACCCAGCAGCCACATCAGCAAGAAGAAGGCCATCATCGCCGTCACAAAGTCGGCATAGGCAATCTTCCAGGCGCCACCATGGTGGGCATGGGCGGTCTTCTTGACACGCTTGATGATGATGGGCTGCAGTTTCTTGTCAGCCATGGCAGCGCTCCATCACAACATACTGGCGAGAGCGGGCACTCATCACTTCTTACCCTTGACGTGCGACTCCAGCTCCAGAAAGCCTGGGCGCTCGGTGGAGAACAGCACCTTGCGGCCGAACTCGATGGCCGTGCCCGGGTTGTAGCCCTGCATGCTGGCCAGCAGCGTCGCCTTGATGCACTCGAACTCCTTGGCCGCATCCTGCGCACGCTGCTCCAGCAGCGCGGCCATGGGCTCCACCAGCGCATAGGCCAGCAAGATCCCGAGGAAGGTACCCACCAGCGCCGAGGCAATCATGCCGCCCAGCACCGCCGGGGGCTGCCCCACGAAAGCCATGGTGTTCACCACACCCAGCACGGCCGCAATAATGCCGAAGGCCGGCAGGGCGCCCGCCAGACGATTCAGTGCCATCACCGGCGCATGGGCCTCGGCATGATGGGCTTCGATTTCACTGTCCATCAGCGCCTCGATCTCATGCGAGTTGAGATTGCCCGAGACCATCATGCGCAGATAGTCGGTCAGGAACTCGACGACATGGTGGTCGGCCATCAGCTGCGGATAGTTCTGGAACACCGTCGAGGACTGCGGATCTTCCACATCGGACTCGATCGACATCAGGCCTTCCTTGCGCGCCTTCTGCAGCAGCTCGTACAGGAGCGCCATCACTTCCATATAGCGCGCCTTGTTGTAGCGCGAGGGCTTGAGCGCCGAAGGGATCGCCTTGGCCGTGGCCTTGAGCACCTTGGGCTGGTTGCTGACGATGAATGCGCCCAGGGCGCCACCGCCAATGGTCACCATCTCGAACGGCAGCGCCTTGACAAGAACGCCCACGCTGCCGCCGTGCAGCACATACATGCCGAAGATGCAGCCGAAGGCGACGATATAACCGATGAGAACAAGCATGGGAAGTGATTGTGAGGGGGCGGGCCGTGATTGTTAACGGAAAAAAGCCGGGTGATTGCTCTCTAGATCGGCAGCTTCAGGCTCTTTTGTAGGGCGGCAGCCGAATTGAAAGGTAAAGACGTACCTGTTCATGGGCTGCTATTGGGGGTCTTAACTCGCCGATGACCAAGAGTGCGACAGGTATATTGAGGTGGCACCATATCGGGCTCTCTACGCACAGCATGCCAGTGCACTTTTTGCATTTCTCTGGGTACCAATGTCTTCCCCCTCCACCACCGCGAACTCAACACCGCAGCAAGCCACGCCATCGGAGCTTGAAGAGATCCATCAGCTGATCAAGACCAATCAGTTTGTGCCTGCGCTCACCGCCTTGATGCAGCAGGTGGCGCAGGACGTTCGCAATCCGAAACTGTGGCTGCTGATCGGCCTGGCCTACACGCGCATGTCGGACTGGAAGCCTGCGATCGAGGCGCTGCAGACGGTGCTGGAGCTTGATCCCAGGGAAGTCCAGGCCGAGCATCTGATGGCCATGGCCCTGTTCAGCACGGGACGCAAGCAGGAAGCCTGTGACCTGATAGACAAGGTTGTCAAGAAAGGCAATCTTGGCCCGCAATGGATGATGCGCGCCTACATCCACGCACACACCAGTCGTGACCCCATGCTGGCACTGCAAGCAGCACGCGACTGGGGCAGGCGCTTTGCCGATCCGCTGACGCGCAAGGCCAAACCCTTGAAGGTGGCAGACCGCAGCCCGCGCAAGAAGCTCAAGGTAGGTTACGTAACGGCGGACTTCCGCCAGCACTCGGTGGCCTTTTTCATGCAGCCCGTGCTGGCCCACCACAATCCGGACAACGTCGAGGTGCATGTCTACTCCAATGGCCCCAGCGACAGCACCACTGAACACATGCGCTCCCTGGTGCTGCATTGGCTGGATGTGATGGAGATGGACGATGAAGCGCTGTGCGAAAGAATCCGTCAGGACGAAATCGACGTGCTCGTGGACTTGTCCGGATATACACAGGGCCACCGCCTGGGCGTTTTCGCGCGCCGTGCCGCACCCGTGCAGGTGACCTGGCTGGGCTATATGCAGACGCTGGGCATGAAGGCCATGGATTACCGGCTGGTGGATGAGGGTATCGCTCCCCCCAGCCATGCTCCGCATTACTCGGAAACCTTGTTCTATCTGCGCGCCATGGCAAGCTATACGCCGCCTGCCTATGCCCCGCTATGCGAAGAGCCGCCCATGCTGCGCAACGGCTACCCGACGCTGGTATCGCTGAACAACTCGTCCAAGATCACCGACGAGATGCTGCGCATCTGGGCGCGCATCCTGCATGAACGCGAGGATGCGCGTCTCATCATCATGGTCAAGGAAGAAAATCCCGATGCCGCCCAGGCCCATATGCAACCACGTGTGGAAACGGCCGGCATGCCCCTGGATCGCGTTTCGGTGCTGCACCAGCAGCCGCTCGACCGGTTTATGGAGATGGGACATATTGCAGATATCGTGCTCGATACCTCTCCAATCTCCGGTGGCACCACCACCTTGCATGCGCTGTGGATGGGCATGCCTATCGTCGCCCTGGATGCTGAGCGTGGCGTAGATGCGTCAACTGCGCGTATCTTGGAAGGGCTGGGCCTGGGACATTGGGCAGTGAAAAGCGAACAGGAATATATAGAGCGTGTCTTGCGATGCATAAACAATCCCGAATTCTTGCAGCAGTGCCGCTGCTCTGTGACGCGCGATCGTCTCAAGCAAAGTGGGTTGATGGACTATGTCTCACGTACGCAAGAGCTGGAAGACGCCTATCGGCTCATGTGGCTCAACTATTTGCGCGGTGACCGCAAGGCATTGAGCGTCGATGTCGATCTAGCGCAAGCATTGGCCGAGATGGATGCTGTCGCATGACGACTGTACAGCAGCCGCCATGGGTGCCATTGTTGGTGCCCGATATGCCATCTCCCCAGGAGCTGTTGCCTTGGCTGGAGCGCATGCATGCCGCTCGGCACTATTCCAACTTTGGCCCGCTGGTACAGGAGCTGGAGAGTGCGCTTGCACAGCGATTCGTTCTGGGGTCAGAGCAACTCACCACGGTGGCTAACGCCACTCAGGGGCTGGAGCTGGTCTTGCAGGCACTGGACTTGCAGCCTGGTTCACGCATCCTGTTGCCTGCCTTTACCTTTGTCGCCACAGCCACTGCCGTAGTGCGAATAGGCCATCAACCCGTGCTGGCCGATGTGAATGCGCAAACCTGGATGCTCACGCCCGACATTGCCCGTTCCGTCTGCGAGCACATGCGCATTGACGCGGTGATACCCGTTGCCACCTTCGGCATGCCCCACGACATGCGGGCCTGGCAGCAATTCGAGCGGGATACCGGCTTGCCCGTGGTCATCGACGCCGCGGCCGCCTATGGCAGCCAATGGTTGCAAGGTGTCGAAGGTACCTTGATCTTCAGTCTGCACACCACCAAAAGTCTGCCTGCGGGCGAGGGCGGGCTGGTCGTTTCCACCCGTCCTGGCCTAGCGGCCAAGGTGCGCCAGCTCTCCAACTTCGGCATCAACCTGGATCCTGACGCTGATGCGCCAGTGGGCACTTTGGCTGGGCTGGGCAGTAACGCCAAGATGAGCGAATATCATGCAGCCATTGGTCTGGCTTCACTGCAAAAATGGGAGCACCATGCGCATAAACGAAAAGCACTACAGGCTGATTTGATACATGAAATCGATCAGGCCAGCGGCCACTGCATGACTTGGCAGACCCAGGGCGCGGGCGGCCCGCTGATGGCCCCCACAGTGCTGTGTGCTCGCCTGCCGAATGCCCTAGCCCGTGCGGCGGTAGAGCAAGCCTGCCAGCAGGCGCGCATCATGACGAGGCGCTGGTACCAGCCGCTGTTGCAGCACATCGACGTGCTGCAACAGCGATGCGTGTCACTGGATACGCCCAATGCCGAGGCACTGGCCCAAACTCTGCTGGGGCTACCGTTTTTTCTGAGCATTACGGCGGAGCAACGCCAGCGGGTATGTAGTGCGGTAGCAAGCACTGCTTAGGTAGTGAACACGTTTTGGTGCCACCTTTCCATCTGCGCGAAAACTTTACTTCTCAATGGGTTTTACCGTTGCCCAGGTCGGATACTGCGACCAAGGATCATCGGATTTCTGGAAATTCAGTAAGCCTATCTCTAGCTGATACTTGTCGATAAAAGCATCGACTGCTTGAACGACTAGTGGCCATTTGGGGGCGTAGTCATCACCAGCCATCACGCCGCCTGGCTTCAATTTGGGCCACCAGTGGTCAAATGTGGCACCACCTTCTTCGCCTGTATGTGCATACCCATCGACATAAATGAAGTCGAAGAATGCATCGGGAAATAGGTCAAGCGCCTCATCAAAAGTCATGCGCAATGTGGTATTTCGATCTCGGAATGGAAGCAAGCGGCGCAATGCAGTCTTGTATTGCGCTGTATCGTGATGGCGATCTCCCGCCCACATATCGATGCTATAGAGGTGAGAAAAACACCCTGTTTTCAGCAACGTTTCGGAGAATCTTCCTTCTGCAACACCCAACTCGACACCGATGGAGCCAGCTTTGAGAAGTTTGGTGATATCTGATCTCTGCTGAAAATTTTGAATATCTTTAAGAGAATAAGATTTATTAGGTTTGTTTTTTTCTGTTTTTTTCATTTTCTTTGAAAAAGATGAGAAATTCTTATTTTAGCTGGTGAAGAACTACATCTTTGGTTGCCAAGGTTTGTGATTGGAACCTTTTATATAAATGGTGAGTGCCATTGTATTTCGTTCTCTTTCACTTTCACCGATAGGGTCAACACCATGCCAACTCTCATCCGTCCGAACAAAGGCATAGCCTGAATTTGGTTGAAACTGGTTGCGTTTCAATTTTATGAAATCATTTCCTTCCTGACGATAGAAAGATGTGCCTAAATGGATTTGTGAATTGTCTTCTGGCAAATAAATCTGGAAAGTGGCCACCTTTATAGCATGATCCGGATGTACGTTAATAAAATAACCAGGGAAGTCTTTGTAGAAAATAGGAATGGAAACAGTTTCCGGAATTTCTCCATTGAAGCGCCGCTTTATTCTTCCGCTGAATTTTTCAAGAATTGCATCTTTCAATGCATCTGAAGAAAATACTTGACGCATTCTTTCCCAAAAGGTCCGATTCTCGCCGCGTAACCGCTGTATGGACTCATCGGTCAGATCAAACATTAATCGTGTGGAGCCTCCATCTGGCAGCTTAGCGTCAGGATGGGGAAGGATTTCGTAGTTGTCCTTGCTGGGGAGTTGAGCAAGTATTGATTGATAAATCGTCGGCTCAAATAGGTCTTCCACGTAAATATTATCGGAGGGCTCGACATCAATGTCTGCACAGCGAATCTTATCAATCAATCTATCCACTACTTGATTAACAGAAAACATGAGAACCTCCTTTTCATAGAATCAAGGTTTTTTGTAGAGAAAGTTGAGTACACCCTCAAGCTGTTTGTGAGGATATATAGTACTTTGTTTCTTGTGCATAAATTCAAGACCACATGTGTGCATAATGCTGTTCACGCCGTCCACCTGCTCAAGTAGCATTTCCACCAACTCAATAGATACAGATTTTAGCTTTGGATCTGAAAGCGTCTGGCGTGCACCATTAACAATATCTAATTCGATACCATCTACGTCAATCTTGATGTGATTAGGCACATCCATGCCAAAAAGGTTAACCAGTTGATCGATACTACAGCCCATCATGCCTTGCCGAAACGCGGGGATGTATGGATTACCGAGGTAATCCAGATCGTTGTTAAATGAACTCAGCGCCGTTCCGATACTGATAGATGCAAGATTTATTGTACCGGCAGAAATATCCTCAGACAAGGCAAAGCAGTAGGCCTTAATCTTGTCTTGCAAACCATTCATATAGATATTTGCGCAAAGTTGAAAATAGTTTCCGAAATGTGGTTCAAATGCTATGACATTGATGCCACGCAAGGCCGCGTATATTGAATACATACCGATATTTGCCCCAACATCCCATAGCACATCACCTTCGGAAAAGCTATCAATCCACTCTAGGGTTTCTGGTTCTTTAGTGAACAAGGTTTCAAAGCGCCAAGCGTTTGAGTTCTTATTGCTGAGTAGATAGCGAACATCTTTGTCGCCGATGCGGCATACACCCACCCCTTGACACATAAATATTTGTGTATCATCCATTAAGATTCTCCGAGTGACTTGATAATGATATGTAATCGAGTGGCAGATTAGGGGAGTGGGTTATTTTTCCCAAAATGCGGCCATGCCTTTCAAAGTGCCGTCGTGCGACAATGAAGGACTTTCTCATATTTTCCGTTCCGGATTCAAAATTCACATAATCCGGCACTTTCCCCCCAAAGAAATAGGGTGTGCCTGAATAATCCAGATCTACGCCACCGACATAGACTTTCTCAAATCCCATATAAAAGGCAAATTGAATGGCATCCATGACGACGGTAAAGCTTCCGTTCACGATCAAGGATGGGTCTGTTGAAAAGTGTCCTTCTCCCTCGAACATCAAGGGCAATGGTTGGCTACCATAGGTAATCACTCCTTGCGCATCAAAATCTTGCGGAAAGGTTTGACGGGCCAGTACGGCCGCTTGCTCCCGAAAGAACTTCTGCTGCGCTTTGACGGCCATGACGTTTTTGCCAAATTCCTGAAATCCCATGCGATCGCTGAAAAAATAGTATTGAGGCAGAAATTCAATGCCCTTTTTTTCTATTTCATAGGCACGGTTGCACCAGAATGATTCTGCTTGCAATAGGGCCCGTATATCCAGCTCATTCAAGGAAGGAGCATTGCCGAGCACATATGCGGTCTGGCCTTTCTTGGTGTCCTTTAAGGCACGAATTCTCATGCGCATGATGGACTCATCCGAGGCTCCGACAGCGGATGTGGAGCTATGCACCTGTTCCAGCTTTTCAATGCGCTGGCGCAGCACACTGCCACCAGAACGCTCAAAGCTCGCATGGTGCAAGGGGCGTTCCCACGTCGTGACCTGCTCGTAGCTGCCCCAGTGGTTCAGCGTCGTGCGGGCCTGGCTGCGCTCCAGCTCGGGCAAGGCGGGCAGCCGTGGGGGTGGAGCATCGGGAGATAACGTTGCGTGCCAAAAGGCGGGAGACAGCACATCACGAAAATGCACCTGCACATAACCGTCTTCCCGCGGAGTCCCCGTTCCCGTCAGCGAGGTGTAGGAGCGAAACAGCGTGTGCGCTGTCTTGCCAAACCATATGGCTTCTTGCAAGGCTGGGGCGGAGATGCTGACCAACTCCACGTCGTCATGCGTGCTCAACACCTGATAGAGGTTTTGCTGGCATGCCCGCACAGGGGTTTCCAGCATATGCTCCAACCTTGCGCGTTCTTGTTGCACCTGGTCGCGCAATGGGCCCCTGCTCAGGCTATGGGATGAGGGCGCAACATGGCGAGCATCCAGAAGGTGCAGCACGGTTTTTCCTCTTGCCAGCGTGCGCAACTGTGCGGAAAAATCCGTACAGCATAGGGTGCGCCCATGCGGCGAGAGAAGTGCCGGATCTCCGTAAGGCTGGCCGATGAAAAGAAGGCAGTCATCCAGATTGAATTTGTAGCGGTAACTTTCTTCCATGCCCAGCTGATGGGTATGCAGATTGGCCGCCAGAGTCGCGGCTTCCAGCAGCAACTCTTCATCTGACACGCTCAGGTCGGCAAGACGTTTTTGTAGCGTGACATTCGATGCGCGTAAGGCGACATATAAATCGCGCCCGAAGGCCAGGGGCGAGGGACGCATGTCCAGCCAGTCAATGTCCCGCTGCGCGCATGCCTGGGCTAGCCAGGGGGGCAGATCATAGGACAAGACCAGGGATGAAGGCGGCACATGGGCGAACAGGTAGTCCACCGCCGCTGCTGGCGCGGCACGCCAAGTCTGCATCCAGAATTCCGTGGCGAGCATGGGGTTCCACCCCGCCAGAGCGCGAAATTTTTGTAGATCGAAGCCCGGCAATAATGCCGAAGGCTGTTTTGCCGTCGGAGGCCAGCAGGGATTGATGCCGCAGCCTTGGCGTATTGGCTCTCGCACAAAAGCGAACAAGCCTTCCGACGCTGCTCGATGGCTTCGAAACAGGTCGGGCAAGAGCACAATGTGCTTGTAATTCATGGAACCAAGGATTTCAGTGAAAAAATATAAGTTGGCGAGGTGGGATAAAACTCGTCTAATTTCTCTGAAAAATCCTCAGGTGCCAAAAGTGCCAAGGAATAGTTTGATTTTCGAATACCAAGTCGATACACAAACGGAAACCAGTTCACAATAAAATCACGGAATGCGTGGTATTTTTTATCGAAAAGTTCGACATAAATCAGACGCGGTGGCGCGGTATCCAACTTTTCCTGTGCACCACGAATGGCATTTAACTCTGCACCTTCTAGGTCCAGTTTCCACACATCACAATCTTCAATCAAGCTATCTATTGTGATGGTCGGAATCCGTATTGTCTTTCTTTCTTTTCCGAAGATGGCTGGAAAAAGCTCCAGCATAGATTGGTCGCAGGTAGAGCCTTGGTTATGTTCCTGTGACACATGAAGATCAGCATATCCCGTGGATTCGGAAAGTGCAGCCTCCACGCAGATAATTCGCGGCTCGTGTAAATCCTGAATGCGGGACGCCAGTTCAGGCAGTGGCTCCACGGCGACCACCCGAGCAGCACCTTGCTCCAGGAAATGCAAAGCAGTCAGGCCTATGTTTGCACCGCCATCCAACACGATGTCTCCAGTTTGGATAAACCGCTGAATGAACATCTTGTCGATGTCATATTGCGGATAGCGCAGCGGTGCTTTCAGGCACGCCGCATACCTACGTTCGTGGGGATGCTCCAAATGCAGTGTCAGTGAGACGCCGCCTACCTTGCGCTCAACTACGCCACGGTCTTTGAGTAAATTCTCAACATCGGCACAGAGCAAGGGGGCTTCGTCCTCGTTCAACCATGTGCGCCCCATTTGTTCCAGCGTCTCGATACGCTGCCTCATTGCTGCACCGCCGCCGCGCATGAAAGACTCATAGGGTAGTGCACGTTCCCAGGTTAAAACCTTGGAATAATCCCACCAGTGATCCAGTAGCTCCCGGGCATGGCTGTGTGCTACATCGGGCAAGGCGGCTAGACGTGGTGCAGGGCACTGCGGGGCTAAAACTCTATGCCAGAAATCCGGTGACAGCAGAGTCTTGAAATGCATTTGAAGGTAGGCGGAATCGGATAACTCCCCTTCCTTGGCCAGCGGAACAAAAGGCTGAAACAACGTGTGCGACTTTTTGCCGAACCATGCGGCTTCTTGCAGCAGGCCTGAAGAAATGCCAACGAGTTCCACGTCGTCCTCGCTGCTGAGGATTTGGTAAGCGCTCTGATTGCAGATGCTTGGTGTTTGTCCGGTGATGCGCTGTAGTGCAGCACATTCCTGTCGGGAAAAATCTGGGGCAAATGGATGCGGCTTGTATCGCAGGACTTTGCCTTGACTCAATGTGCGCAGAGTGTCGGCATAGTCGGTGCAGCGAAATGAAGACCCATTGGGCGCCAGCAGCGAAGCATCGTAGGGTGCTTGGCCAACGAAGACCAATGCATCGTCCAGACTCTCGAAATGGTAGTTGCGCTCTATTTCCATCCGCAGCCTGTGCATCCGGACATTAGCCCCCAGCAAGGCTGCTTCCAGACGCAGTTCCTCGTAGGGTACACAGAGAGGGGCAATGCGTTGTCGCAATATTTCACTGGAGCAGCGCAGGGCCACGTACAGATCCCGGCCAAAACGCAGGGGCGAGACGGCAAGGTTGAGGAATTCCACATCCCGCGCAATACAGGCCTGCTCTAGCCAGGGAGGAATCTCGAAGGCAAGCAGGAGGTGGCGCGCGGGCATGTATTGAAACAGATAGTCAATGGCGCTATCCGTCACACAATGGTAGTTCGCTGTCCAATGGGTCTGCCGTGCAGCGTTATCGGCAAAAATGCTGGGCGGCATACCTGCACGGGCACGAAATTCCGCAAGATCAAATCCCGGCTTTAGCCCATGCGGCTTCCTGCCGCCCGGTGGATAACCAATGGCTATGCCAGCACCTTGCTGGATCGGTTCGCGCACAAAGTCGAAAAAAGCTTCTGGGAAGTTACGGGTGCCGCGTAACAAGTCCGGCATGCAGATAATGCCGTCCACTGCTGTCATTTCTCCCTCCTGGGTGCGCTATTTGGCATTTTTTGGACACTGTTTTTCATTCACTAAATTACTTGAACAGGGTTGGGGAACATGGGTGAATGAAAAGTGCAGGCGGGAATATTTCCAGAGTACTGTTTTGCGATATTGAGATAACAATGAGTACCAATCTGCGTTGCACGCATGATGCTGCTGTTGGCGCAGATCGTAACGAAGCTCCCGATATTGCATTGCTCGCGTATGGTCACATTGGCTTCTAGTGTCACGTAGTCTCCAATAACTACGTCCTCTGTCAAAACAGCGTTGGGGTGTAGAACACAATGATCTCCGATGGAGCTGCCGGCTCCAACAAAGCATCCTGCGTGAACAATAGAATTTGCCCCAATACGAGCACTGGGATCGATATGGGCGTGAGGCGAGATGAGGGAAGCGAATTGATAGCCTGCTTCACTGAGTTCCTGACAGAAAGCGCGTCGCACGTCATTGACGTAGAACTCATTGACCGGGGCACTAATCTCCCACTCCGTTGCCGAAAAATCGCTCAGGACCGAAAAATCAAATTCGTAATAATCCTCGACCGGAATGGGACACATGAGTGCCTGGCGCTGGGGATATATTTGTAAGGCTAGATGGAATGCATTCCTCAATGTACCGTCGGGGCCAATAACCAATAGTGGCTTCATTATTTCATGGCCTCCTTGCCTGCAAGATTCTGCATATACCAGCGAGCCATCGTATGTTGACGATGCTCATAGTCTCCCAGGACGCCCATGGTCCCGGCATTGAGTAGCGATGCCTGCATAGCTTCGAGTAGAACCCTGTCCTCGTCGATCACCCGTTTTTCCGCGTGATGTATTCCCCATAACAAGTGAGGCTGCGGAGGTAATTCTTCCTTGATCTTGGAGGTGAAAACCCAGGAGTGGAAGTTGGTGAGATCAGGCGCTAGTGGGTCGTATTGCTGCAGATAGAACGTCTCTCCATGCAGCGAGCCAAAGTTGAAATTCGGAAAAATATGGCATCCAAAAAGATGACCCTTATCAAAGATATTTTCCAGAAATTTTGTATACCATCGACCATGGTATTCAAGAGAGACTCGGCTTATCCAGTTGATGTCATGCAGCAAGACCTCATCCCGCCTGTGGATGGGTGTTCTGAAATCGATATCTCTGAATGGGGATGTTGGTTTTTCTTGCGTTCCCTCATCGACAGTTTTCGTGCTCTCCTTATTTTTAGGCAAAGCAGCCGCATAGTTGACGATGGGTGAAAATGTCTTGGAATGTACAAATGGAACGTGATTCCAGTCGAGAATATTTTCGAAATTGAGCTTCCAATTGTACCGGCCCGTGAATGTTGTATAAGAGACACGGCTGTCGAAATGCTTGGAAACTATTTCCAAACAGGAGCGCAACTGCTCAGAGAGTTGATTTTCTATGGGGAATGGTTTTTCGGAAATATTGATAAAAATGAAATTTCCGACAGTCTCAATTCCAAGCTGCTTCAGGTTCAGTTCAGAACGATTACAGATATTGTAAATGTGCTCATTAGGAATACCTCTCAGTCTTCCGTCGCCATGAAAGCTCCAGCCGTGATAAGGGCACAATAATTTGCGATTGCCATACAGCTGTGTTTGTATTGGCATCCCCTTGTGTGTGCATGTGTTGCGAAATGCGCGTAACTCTCCGTTGATGTTCTGCACAAGAACAGGTACCCCGCCAACGGTGCGGGTGATAAAATCATTCTCCTGCTGCAACTGCTGTTTCAAGCCAATGAATATCCAAAGGCTTCCGAATATCTTCTGACGCTCAAGCTCGAACCAATATTGGTCTGTATAGCAGGCCGATGATAATACGGGGAGTAGCACGATGCGTAGCCAATATTTAAAGTGGAAAATCCAGATATGAAGATATCAGGCAGATATGACTCTAGCCGGATTACCAAATACCGTAACTTGAGATGCCACATTTTTGACAACCACAGACCCGATACCCACCGTGCAGCCCTGCCCCAATGTGACGCCTTTGGCGATAGTGGCGCGAGGGTGAAGAGCTACGCCATCTTCCACGCTCACTCCACCTGCTAAGAAGCTCATCGCACCAATCATGCAATAGCTGCCCACTTTGGTGTCATGGCCCAGAATGACATAGGTATCAATATAGCTGTAGTCGCCAATCTCGCAGTCCGTGGAAATGACCGCGCCAGGCGTCAGAAAAACGCCTTGGCCTATGCGGGCGCGAGCGGCAATGGAAGCTTGCCGTGTATAGCTGTAGAAAGCTGCGCCTTGGGCGATCAAGGGAGCCAGCAGTTCTTGTCGCCATCGGGGATCGCCAATCGCTGGAATATAGACCTCATCAGGTTGCGGTTGATAGGTCAGAGGAGAGCCGAGCACTTTTTCATGTAGCTCAGAGGGCAGCTCTAGATCGGCGCGTGTATCCAGGAAGCCTGCCAGGATGTATTCGCGGTCCATTTCGCGGTCTTGAGACAGCACGTCATGGACGATGCGACCCAGTCCGCCGGCGCCGACGATGATGAGTTTCTTGCGTGGTTGCATGACGTAGTTCAGCCGACGGTATGACCGCCGTCGAGGACCAAGGTTGTACCGGTGATCCAGCGACTGGCGGGCGAGAGAAAGAAGATGGCGGCATTCGCAACGTCTTCAGGCTGCCCCAGCCCCAATGGGTAGCTCTTGATGGTTTCATCAAGGCCGCCCGTGGTGCTAAGAGCCGCTTCGAACATGGGCGTTTGTACAAGACCTGGGGCTAGGCAATTGACGCGAATGCCTTTTTTTGCCACTTCCATCGACAGGCTGCGTGCCATGGCTTCCACCGCCCCTTTGCTGGCGGAGTAGGACGACACGCCATGAACTCCGATATGGGCGGAAATGGACGAGATGAAGACGATGGCTCCGCCTTGCTGTATAGAGTTCCTCAGCAGCAACTGTTGCGTCAGCAGCATGGGACCGACCAGATTTGCCGCGAGCTGGCTTTCTATATGGGGGCGCGTGGCAAGCCGTAAAGGAGCCAGTAGAGAAATCCCGGCGCCATGTACGACACCATCGATTTTGCCCAGTTCTGCCACAGCCGTTTTGATAGCCAGGTCGTCACACAGATCGAGGTGCAGGGGCTTGTGCCCGGTACCCGGCATGGCTTGCAGCGTGGCCGCCAGCCTCTGAGCATCGCGCCCTGAAGCAATCACTTGGGCGCCTGCCTGGGCGCAGCTCAGTGCGATTTGCCGGCCGATACCGGAGCTGGCTCCGGTAACCAGAATGACTTTGTCTTGGAGGCTGAATACAGATGTCATGACACTACCAGCTCAGGGAATTGGGCGTTTCCATCCGTCTCCAGAAGACATGATCCCCAGGACAAGCCAATGCCAAAACCACTTAGCAGCAGACGCTTGGGGTGGTTGGCCAAGACATCGCGCAGTCGCGCCGTCATGGTGATGGGCAGGGAGGCGCCGCTGGTATTGCCGAAGTCATGCAGGGTTGACGGTACTTTTTCCGCAGGCAAGCTCAGCTTTTTGCGGATGGTCTCGTTGATCATACGGTTGGCTTGGTGGAAGACGAAGTAATCCACTTCTTCCTTAGGCGTGTTGGCGTATTCAAGCAAGCGATTGACGGCGGGCGGAACGCGCTGCGTGGAAAAGCTCAATACAGCAGGGCCGTCCAGGTGCAGCGCACTAGGCCATTGCTTGAGACCGTTTTCATCGCGTTTGGGAATGAGATGTTCAACACTGAACGGCTCACGGTGTCCGCCTGCGGGCAGCAGGATGGACTGGTAGCCGCTACCATCGCTGTTGAGGTCGAAATGCATTGGAGGCGCACCGGCATCGAACTCCAGCGCCGTGGCGGTGCCCGCATCGGAAAAGAGCGGATCTTGCACGGATGCGCATTTGTCTCCGACAAGAATCAAGCCCTTTTTAATGCTCCCAGCAGCAATCATGCTGCCCAACAGGTGCAAGCCGAACGGATAACCGGAACAGCCCAAGTTCACGTCGAAGGCGATTGTCGAGTGCGACAGACCCAATCGATCTTGCAGGATGATGGCCGTGGAGGGCATCAAATAATCTGGTGACTGGGAAATGACGATGAGGGCGCCTATTTCTTCACGCTGCCATTGCAAGGAGTTGAGTAGCTCTTGGGCAGCATCGAAGGCCAGATCGGAGAAGCATTGCCATTCGTGACAGATGCGGCGGTTCTGAATGCCGATATTGCGCACAAGGCGCTCACGTTCCGACTTCAGCTGTGGAGGGCAATCCAGCAAGTTGTCAAGAACCCGTCGTGGGACGCAACTCGCCATACCCGCAAAGCGGACGTTGTGCAGTGTGGACAGCGCCATAAGAGCCTTTCCGGGTTTAGCCCAGCAGCTTGTAGAGGTCGGTAATGGTCGTGCAGGTCTTGAGATCGTCGCCCGTGATGGCCTTACCGAACTCCACATCGAACATCACGATCACACCCAACGCGGCCAGCGAATCCCATTCGGGCAGGCTTTTGAGTTCGGTCTCGGGTGTGACCTCCACGGACTCCTGGAAGTCCACGGCACTTAGAAAATTTTCGATGAATTGGTCGATATTGATAGAAGTCATGATGATCCGATTCTATAAAAAAGCCGCTTGTCAGCCATGGCGAACAAGCGGCCCGAGGAGTTTTGCGAACGATGGCGGGAGCATCGTCGCAAAGCCTCTTATTTTTGCAGCAATTGCAGCACTTGCTGGGGAATCTGGTTGGCCTGGGCCACCATGGCTGTGCCGGCCTGCTGCAGGATCTGCGTGCGGCTCAGGTTGGCGGTTTCCTTGGCAAAGTCTGCATCAACGATGCGTCCTCGTGCGGCCGAGAGGTTTTCCGACTGGATGTCGATATTGTTGACCGCGTTCTCGAAACGGCTCTGCATGGCGCCCAGCGTGGCTCGTGCGCTGTTGATCTGGTCTACGGCGCTGTCGATCTTCTGCAAGGCAACCCAGGCACCCGCCTGGGTGGATACATCAATGTCTTCGATGCCCTGAGCTTTGCTGACGGAACCTGCAGCAGGGGCAGCGCCACCGGTCAAGCTGATGCCAGCTGGATTGGCCGCAGGGTTGAGGCCCACGCTTGGCGCGCTGAAGTCGGCGCCCCCAAAAGTCACGGACACAGGGTTGCCGCTGCCGTCGAGCTTGTTGGACAGGATGTCCACCTGGTAGTTCTCGGAACCATCAATCTTGGTCAGGTAGGCGGTCACGCCGGTATCACCGGTTTTGTTGTTGATGGCTTCCACGATCTGTCCCAGGCGCTCCTGGGGGCTGCCTGCTGCGGCCAGTGGCCCCAGGTTGATCGCAGAGCCACCACCAACGGTGATGGTCACATCGGCGGCAGCGGTGCTGAAATCGGCAAGGGGCTGGCCTGCAGCAATGGGCTGGGCAGTCGCAACGGGGGAGACTGTCGACTGTCCATAGGACACCGAGGACAGCTGCGAGGACCGTGTATCTGCCAAAGCGCCCAGCGTGATGTTGTCGCCAGAGTTGGCGCCCACCTGGAACACCGCACCCGCAAAGCTGCCCTCCAGCAGCTTCTGGCCGTTGAAATTGGTCTGCTTGGCAACACGATCGATTTCGGAGGACAGCTGCTTGACTTCGGCCTGCAGCGCTTCGCGGTCGCTCTTGCTGTTGGTGGCATTGCCGGCTTGCACGGCCAACTCGCGCATACGCTGCAGCATGTCGCCGACCTTGCCCAACGCACCTTCGGCCGTCTGGGCCAGGGAAATTCCGTCGTTGGCATTGCGCGATGCAACCTGCAGGCCGCGCACCTGTGTATTCATGCGTTCGGCAATGGCCAGGCCGGCCGCATCATCCTTGGCGCTGTTGACACGCAGGCCCGAGGACAGGCGTTGCATGGAGGTCGCCAGCGACGTGCCTGAGAGGGCTAGATTGCGCTGGGCGTTGATCGAGATGATGTTGGTGTTGATGGTAGCAGCCATGTCTAGAAACCTCCGGAATTAGGGCTTGGAGCATCGCTGCAGTGACCAAAGACATTGGTTAAGCGATTGGCAAACCTAGCGATGAGAGGATTTTTCTATGAACCGCTGACCTGCATACGACCGAATAAAGCGCCAATTGCCCGCCTTCTTGCTGCTTTCCCAAGCCCCCGGCATCACCGGCTGGTTCTCAGCCATGAAGCGGACTCACGCCCAAAAGCCTGTTCAGCATGCTGCTGTTGATACGGAGGCTTTTGTAAAGAATCTGCCCGGCGCAGCAAGCCCTTGGGCGACTTGCTGCGGGCGAGATGAAAAAACGCTAAAGAAAAAAAAATACAGCCCGATAACTGCATTGTACGGAGCAGGCAAGCCGCAAAAGCGGCAAGCAAAGCCCAAAGAGGCCCGCAATGCAAGGCTCCGGCAACCAAGCAAACCATTCATCAATACCGTCTGCATAAAGGAATTCCATCATGGCCATGACCATCAACACCAACGTTGTTTCGATCAATGCCCAGCGCAACCTGGGCCTGTCGGGCAGCTCGCTGGCGACCTCCATGCAACGCCTATCCTCGGGCCTGCGTGTCAACAGCGCCAAGGATGATGCGGCCGGCCTGGCCATTGCCGAGCGCATGAGCACCCAGGTGCGTGGCCTGTCCGTGGCTTCTCGCAATGCCAACGATGGGATTTCTCTGGCCCAGACGGCAGAAGGTGCCTTGGGCAAGGTCGGCGACATGCTGCAACGCATGCGTGAACTGGCCGTGCAGTCGGGCAATGCCACCAATAGCAAGTCTGACCGCGAAGCCCTGCAGGCCGAACTCTCGCAACTGCGTGACGAAGTGGATCGCGTGGCCAAGACCACCACCTTCAACGGTCAGAAGGTGCTGGACGGCAGCTTCACCGGTGGTGTGTTCCAGGTGGGTGCGAACTCGGGCGACAACATCACGGTGGGAGCTTTGGCTAATACCAAGGTGGATGAGCTGGGCAAGTCTGCTTATGGCGAAGTGACGGGTGGGTTGGTCGCAGCAACGGTCAAATCTGAAGCGCAGGCGGCGATTTCGGCTGGCGATGTGACGATCACGATCACCGGCGCCAATGGCAAGGCAGCAGCCGACGTCACGATTGCCAAGGATGCCAACGTGACCGAGGACGAGGCCCTGGGCAAGGTGATCGCAGCCATCAATACTCGGACTGCAGACACAGGCGTGACAGCTTTCCTGAGCGACGACAAGACCAAGATCGAGCTGCGTGCGACCGAAAACCCCGCCAATGGCGATGCGCTCTCCAATATTTCGATCAGCAGCAGCATTGCCTCGGTGGACGCGGCAAGCTTCACCGAAGCTGGCGGCAAGGGAATTGACAAAGTAAACATCAGCACCCAATCCGGTGCCTGGGAAGCCTTGCAGCGTATCGATCAGGCCATCGACAAGGTGAACTCTGCCCGTGCCGATCTGGGCGCCATCCAGACTCGCTTCGAGAAGTCGATCGAGAACATCGACATCCAGAGCGAGAACCTCTCGGCAGCGCGTGGCCGCATCACTGATGCCGACTTTGCCAAGGAAACCGCCAACCTGAGCCGCACACAGATTCTGCAGCAAGCAGGCACGGCCATGGTGGCCCAGGCCAACCAGCTGCCTCAGCAAGTGCTGAGCCTGCTGAAGTAATGAGGTCAGGCCTTGGCGATGCGCTCTTACAGCAAGGCCTGACATGAACACAAGGCCCTGCACTGCAACTCCCCAGCTTCAGTGCAGGGCTTTGGCAAGAACGGGTAGCCAGACTGCCTGAAAAAAAGGAGTCGATGGAAATGCGCATGTTTTTCGTGTGCTCCCAACCATCGGATTCCATATCACCGAGTGAGCGTTAGAAAAAGGGGAAACTCAAATGGCAATGACCATTAACACCAATGTTGTGTCCATCAATGCACAACGCAATCTGGGGCTGTCTGGCAACTCGCTGGCGACCTCCATGCAACGCCTGTCTTCGGGCCTGCGTGTCAACAGCGCCAAGGACGACGCCGCCGGCCTGGCCATTGCCGAGCGCATGAGCACCCAGGTCCGCGGCCTGTCCGTGGCATCGCGCAACGCCAATGACGGTATTTCCCTGGCCCAGACAGCTGAAGGCGCGCTGGGCAAGGTCGGCGACATGCTGCAACGCATGCGCGAACTGGCTGTGCAGTCGGGCAATGCCACCAACAGCAAGAGCGACCGCGAAGCCCTGCAGTCCGAACTTTCCCAGCTGCGTGATGAAGTGGACCGCGTGGCCAAGACCACCAGCTTCAACGGTGCCAAGCTGCTCGACGGTGGCTTCACCGGTGCAGTTTTCCAGGTGGGCGCCAACTCCGGCGACAACATCACCGTGGGCGCTCTGGCCAATACCAAGGTCGATGAGCTCGGCAACTCGACCTACGGCAAGGCAGCGGATGTCACTGCAGCAACGGTCAAGACGCAGGCACAGGCATCGATCTCGGCTGGCGATGTGACAATCAAGATCACGGGCTCCAATGGCACCGAGACTTCGGTCAAGATTGCCAAGGATGCCAACGTGACCGAGGACGAAGCCCTGGGCAAGGTGGTGGCGGCCATCAACTCCAAGACGGCCGACACCGGCGTGACAGCCTTCCTGAGCGACGACAAGACCAAGATCGAGCTGCGCGCCACCGAAAATCAGGCCAATGGCGACGATATTGCCAACGTCAAGATTGACACGGGCAGCAGCATCGCAGCAGTGGATGTTGCGGCCGGTGCCGCCACCGCGGGCGGCGGCAAGGGCATTGACCAGGTGGACATCAGCACTCAATCTGGTGCCTGGGAAGCTCTGCAGCGTATCGACAAGGCCATTGACAAGGTGAACTCTTCCCGAGGTGACCTGGGTGCCATCCAGACCCGGTTCGAGAAATCGGTTGAGAACATCGACATCCAGAGCGAGAACATCACTGCAGCCCGCGGCCGCATCACCGATGCCGACTTCGCCAAGGAAACCGCCAACCTGAGCCGCACGCAGATCCTGCAGCAGGCCGGCACGGCGATGGTGGCCCAGGCCAACCAGCTGCCCCAGCAGGTCCTGAGCCTGCTGCGCTGATGACGGTAGCTGCCTGCGTCGTCTCGATGAGAGGCATCGCAGGCAAGCTCTAGTGAAAGTTTGCTTTTTGATGGCGGTCTTGCAAATGCGAGACCGCCTTTTTTGCATGCGCCTGTAAAAAGCACTCAAGTTCTCATCCAAAAAGCCGAGAAAGAGGCGGGAAAAGCTGTGAGGCCCGAGTCCAAAGCCGCGATAGACAAGGCCTCATGCTGCTTTTCATGCTTTTGATTTTTTCTTCTTGCCCCAGAATGGGCGGCAGTGATAGGCATGGACTGCGGGAGTCCACGGCCGCAAGGAGTAGAAAATGGCAGTTTCCTCTGTGGGTATTGGCAGTGGCCTGAATGTCTCGGACATCATCAGCAAGATGGTGTCTCTGCAAAAGCAGCCTTTGGCAGGACTGCAGGTCAAACAGCAGACCATCCAGACCCAGATTTCGACCTATGCTCAGATCAAGTCGCTGTCGAGCACGCTGGCCGATGCGAATGCCAAGCTCACGCGCGATAGCGGCTGGAATTCGATGACCATCAACTCCAGCAACTCCGCAGTGTCGATGACGGTGTCGGGCATTACCAGCGCGGCGACGTATGACGTGTCGGTGACCCAGCTCGCTCGATCGCAGACATCGGTGAACGCTGCGCGTGCCGTGGATCAGAAGATGGGCGCGGCAGGCACGTTGAGCATCCAGAACACCAAGACTGGCGTACCGGTGAATGTCGACTACACCAGCAGCGACACGCTGACCACGCTGGCCGCGAAAATCAATGAAAAGGCCTCCGGCATGCAGGCTCTGGTGATGCGTGATGGCGCAGGCAACGAGCAATTGATGCTTCGCTCCAAGGCGACGGGGGCAGATGCGGCATTCAGCGTGACGGATAGCGGCTCCGCCGTGGGCAGTTTCTCCATCCCTGCCAACCAAGGGGCGCAGGATGCCAAGATCACCATCAATGGTGTGACGCAAGCCTCCAGCACTGACAACTTCGACAATGTGCTGCCGGGCTTGAAGATCACGGTCAACCAGGTGACCGTCGATCAGGCGACCAATGTGGACAAGCCTGCGCGCGTCTCCGTGACGGCTGACAAGACCGCCACCAAGAAGAACATTCAGGACTTTGTAGACGCTTTCAATGCCTTGAACGACTTGTTGACCAAGACCACCAAGGGCATGCGGGACGAGAGCGGCAAACAGACATCCTCGACCGACGAAAACGACCCATCGGGACTGTTCCAGGGCGATTCAGCCACGATCAGTCTGCAAAGCAGCCTGCGCTCCCTGCTCAGCGGCTCGGCCAGCAATGCCACGGGCGATCTCAAGCGCCTGGCGGATATCGGTATCGAGTACAAGGATGGCACCTTGAGCATCACCAAGTCCGAAAAGCTGGACAAGGCCCTGGACTCACCCGACGCCCTCAAGTCGCTTTTCGCAGCCAAGTCTTCCAGCGATGGAACCGGTGGCGGCATTGCCGTGAGCATGAAGAAATTCACGGATGAACTGCTGGCCTATGACGGAACGCTGAACAGCAAGACCGACTCACTCGAATTGCGCAAAAAGAGCAATCTAAAGGACCAGGACAAGATCAACGCGGGAGCGACGACGCTGGAGGCCAAACTGACGCGTCAATACTCGGCACTGGACTCGCAGATGTCCTCCATCTCGGCGCTCAGCACCTATATGCAGAACCAGATTGCTGCCTGGAACAAGAGCAGCTGAAGATTCGCGCTTTGCGTAAAGCGGCTCAGTTCTGCACGGGGCCAAAAAAAACTTGATTTTGGAAAGCGACTGCCGATATCCAAGGTAAGTCGTTGACAAGGAAGCCTGCCATGTATACCCCCTCTTTTTCCCGCGCTGCGAGTGCCTATCGCCAGGTAGGTGCTCAGTCTGGCGTGGAAAGCGCATCGCCACATCGCCTGATTCAGATGCTGTTTGAAGGGCTGTTGCAGAACCTGAATGCTGCACGCGGCGCGATTGAGCGCGGCGAGGTAGAGGTCAAGGGCACCCAACTGGGTCGTGCGGTGCGCATCCTGGAAGAAGGCCTCAAGGGCAGTCTCAACCGCGAACAGGGCGGAGAGCTTGCCGCTAACCTGGGCGCCTTGTATGACTATTGCATCCAGCGCCTGACTCATGCCAATTTGCGCAATGACGTGCAGGCCGTGGAAGAGGTAGTCTCGCTGGTGGAGCCTGTCGCCCAAGGCTGGCAAGAAATCGGTTCCGCTCCCGCTGCTGCAGCCGGGCAATAAAACAATGCATATATGGAGCACACATTGATCGACTTCTACCGCGCCATTGAGGAAAGCAGCGCCAAGATGCTGCAGGCCGCCCAGGCCAAGGACTGGGACGGTGTTGCGCGCTATGAGGGCACTTGTGCCGTGCTGATCGAGCAGCTGCGCTTTCGTTCGCGTGACGAAAAGCTGGCGCCCGAACTGCGCAAGGAAAAGGCGCGCATCATGCAACGCATCCTGCGCAACGATGCCCAGATTCGCGTGCTCGCCGAGCCCTGGCTGGCCAGTTTCGAGCACATGTTTGACGGCCAGCCGCATGTGATGCACTGATTGCAAAGCCACTCAAGCCAAGCCCTGCTGCAGCGATGCAACAGGGCTTTTTGCTTGCAGCGACGATCAAGACATCCATGAACCCAATGCCGCAGAACGCCAAACGCTATCGACAATGAAGCAGAAAAACGCAGCCATGCCGCTGCGTTGCAAAAACAAAGCCGCCGCTTGGGCAGATGGGATCTGCCCAAGCGGCGGCTTTGTTCTGGTCAATGGCCCGCTCCTGGCGGACCGTTTCAGGTGTTCAATGCGAGCGCATCTTGGTGCGCAGACGGGCGATGGCCTGACTGTGCAGCTGGCAGACCCGCGACTCGGTCACGCCGAGCACGGCGGCGATTTCCTTGAGGTTCATGTCGTGCTCGTAGTACATGCCCATCACATACTGCTCGCGCTCCGGCAGGGCCTTGATGGCCTCGACCAATGCGGAGCGCATGCGCTGGTCACGCAGCAAGGCAAAGGGGTCGGCACCAGAGTCGGCCACATGCCGCTCCAGATAGTCGTCGCCGTCGTCGCCGTCACCTCCGCCTATGTCCTCGAGATAGACCAGCTGCGTGCCGCGCACCTTGCCCAGCAGGGACTGATAGTCGTCCAGGGCCATGCCCAGCTCGGCCGCGATCTCCGACTCCAGCGGGGGCCGGCCCAGGCGCTGTTCCAGGCGGTTGAGCGCCTGCTCGATTTCCTTCTGGCTTTTGCGTGAGCTACGGCTCATCCAGTCGCCTTCGCGCAGTTCGTCCAGCATGGCGCCACGAATGCGCTGGCTGGCGAAAGTGTCGAATTGCACGCCTTGCTCGCTCTCGAAGCGCGACAGCGCTTCGGCCAGACCGATCATGCCTACCTGGATCAGGTCATCCAGCTCGACGTTCGGTGGCAGTTTGGCGATCATGTGCAAGGCAATTCGACGCACAAGCGGCACATGCTGACGAATCAGCGCGTCGCGGTCGAGTTGGCCTTTGGCGGTGTACATGGCAGTCAATGGCTCCAGACAAGGGATTCAGGCGCGGCAGCCGCCGTAGGCTGGGCCTGCATGGGCAGGATGCAGGCCGTCTTGAGCATGTGCAGCGTGAGCTGATGCAGATCGCTGGCCTGACGCCAGCGCAAGCGCATGAGCACCGGGGCATCGCCCAGATGGCGCTGCGAACACTGTAGCAGTGCATTCAGGCGCTGCAAGCGTGTCTGAGCGTTTTGCTTGGCTGTCTGCGAGCTGCTTTGCTTGCGGCTCCAGTCGTATTTCTGCGGACCATCAGCCGCGAGCGGTGCCTCCAGTGCGGCAATCGTGCACTCCACACCGGCAAACAAGGCCAGATGCTTGAGCTGACGGTAGCTTTCAATGAGGTGTTCGGAATCGGGTGGCACGACCAGCAGCGGCTGCAGGCCCTGGCCTTGCAGCAGCGGCGTCAGGGTCTCGCTGCTCGCATAGATGAGAACGGTGGTGTAGCCGCGCACATAGGCTTGCAGGGCCGTCAGCATGTCCAGCCCCATCTCGTCGGCAGAGGCCTTGAGCTGTTTGAGGCCCAGTCGCGCGGGCAGGCTGGCCACCGACTGGGCGTCGCCGACGCTTGCGCGCAGTCCCGCCTGAGCCTGCCAGGCATGCTGCGCCAGCAGCTGGGCAAGACCTGGCGTGTGAAAGGATTCGGCCTGGCTGCCATCGAGCACCAGCACCTTCTGCCCCAGGCGCTGCAACTGGGCGCACAACGGCCAGAGCACGGCCTGCTCGGCAGCCGCACCCGATGCGCTGTGCAGCACGGCGAGCACGCGCAAGCCTGCGGTGCTGGCATCGCTCACATGCAGAGCCATGCCCTGATGCAATGGCGAGCGACGCTCAAGCATGGGCAGCCTCTGCGCTGCTGGCGGACGAAGGGGTGAAGAAGAAGTCCAGATCCAGCGACTGGGGATCAAAGGCCGACTTGGCCGCCGAGCGCATGGAGGCCGAGACCAGCAGTTGCGCATTGGCGCGTTCGAAGTCTTCGGGCACGCGCTGGCCATTGGTCACGCCGCGCAGCTGGATCTGATGACGGATCAGCGTGTCCACCGAAGGACCAACCTTCACGGCTTCATCGACCTTGGTGAGGATGGCGTGTTGCGATCCGCGCGCCTTGAAGGCCTGCATGACATCGTCCTGCGCATCGCCCTGAGCGGCTGCATTGACGGCCAGCAGCTGCTGCACGCCCTCAATGGCCAGCACATCCATGATCTCGTCCTTGCGCGGATCACGCGGGGCCACGCCGGTCGTATCGATCAGCACCATCTTCTTGCTCTGCAGCAGTCCGAGCAGGTCCTGCAGCGCAGCCTTGTCATGGGCCTGATGGGCCACCATGCCCAGCATGCGGGCATAGGTGCGCAACTGGTCATGGCCACCGATGCGATAGGTATCCAGCGTGATCAGACCCACGGATGCGGGACCATGCTTGGCCGCGCACAGCGCCGCCAGCTTGGCCGTGGTGGTGGTCTTGCCCACGCCGGTCGCGCCGACCAGGGCAAACACCCCGCCCTGCTCGTAGATGGCAGGCTGGGCTGCATCGGTGCGCAGATTGCGCTCCAGCACCTGCATCAGCCAGCGCACGGCGTCGCCGGCGGAGAGCGTCTCTGGCAGCTTCTCGATCAGCGCACGTGCAAGTGCGGGCGAGTATCCGGCACGGATGAGCTTGTGCATCAGGCTGGACTGGATCGGGTTCTGACGCGTCTGGCCCAGCCAGGTCAGCGTGTTGAAGCGCTCCTCGATCAGATCCTTCATGGACTGCATCTCCTGCATGAAGTTCTGAGGTGCAGCCGTACTGACGGGTCTGGCGCTTTCCTTGAGCTGGATCTTCTCGGGACGCAGAGGATTGTGGCGGATCACCGCAGCGCTGGCTGCCTGAGACTTGGCGGCCATGGCAGGGCGCTCGTTGTTGCGCTCCTGCACGCGCTGGGCAAAGGTGGGCAGCGCTTCGCTGCTGTCCAGCGACGACTCATGGCGGCGGCGCAGCATGCGCTCGCGCACATAGTCCTGGAAGGTCAGCGTGCTCATGGACAGTTGCTCCACATCGTCCTGCACGGAATGCTGGGCCAGTTCATTGATGGCCTTGACCGGCTTGGCCTGAATCTGCATCTCGCGGGCCTGCTCTTCCTTGGCCGTCTGACGCGCCTGCACATGCTCCAGCGTACTCATGGCTTCACCGCCCCGGCTGCGCCTGGCAGCAGCGGGGGCCAGAGGCGAGTGCTCCTTGCGCAGGCTCATGCCTTCGTCACTTGCGCGGCGCTCCAGTGCCTTTTGCAGGGGCGAGCCGGTCTGCATGCCGGCATCCATGTCCTGAAGGGTCTCTTCGGCCGTGGCCATGACTTCCACTCCATCCGGCGTCTGTCGGTTGGAGAGAATCAGGGTGCCGTCGCCAAAAACCATGCGCGCCTTGGCCAGGGCCTCACGGGCAGTCGGGGCGTAAAAGCGTTTGATATTCATGCGGTTGCACCTTTAAGAATCGGGCCGATGCGGATGGTGTGCGTCTCGGGAATCTCGCTGTGCGCGAGCACCTGCAGACGCGGCGCCACACGGCGCAGCAGCTTGGCAAGAGAGTTGCGGATGACGTCCGGCACCAGCAGGCAGGCGGGCAGACCCAGCTCTTCCTGTTGGTTGGCCACATCGACCGCTTTTTGTGTGAGGATTTCAGCCACGCCGGGGTCCAGCGATGGCGCATTGGGGTTCGACAGTGCCTGCACCAGCAGACGCTCCAGGCCGGGCTCGATGGCAATCACATTGAGCTCGCGGGTCGGACCGTAGATCTGCTGCACGATGGCAGGCGACAGCGCAATGCGCACGCGACGCGCCAGCTCCACCGGATCGGCCGTCTGCGTGGCGTTTTCGGCCAGCGTCTCGATGATGGTGCGGATATCACGAATGTGCACAGAGTCCTCCAGCAGCAGCTGGAGCACTTTCTGGAACGTTGTGATGGGCACCATTTTCGGGATGACTTCTTCGATGAGTTTGGGGGCCAGCTTGGCCACATGGTCAACGAGCTGCTGCGTCTCAGTACGAGACAACAGCTTGGCCGCGTGCACTTGCATCAAGTGTGACAAATGCGTCGCCATCACGGTTTCCGAATCAACGACGGTAAAACCGGCCATTTGTGCCGCTTCCTTCTGCCGCTCGTCAATCCAGTGCGCGGGCAGGCCAAAGGCAGGATCGGTCGTGGCCGTGCCTATCAGCGGCGTGGTGATGCCGCCGGGATTGATGGCCAGGAACATGCCGGGGAAGGCTTCGCCCTCACCCACCATGACGCCGCGCAGCGTCATGCGATAGGCACTGGGCTTGAGCTCCAGGTTGTCGCGCACATGTACGGCCGGGGGCAGAAAGCCCACCTCCTGTGCAAACTTGCGGCGCACACCCTTGATACGCGTCAACAAGTCGCCCTGACGGCTCTTGTCCACCAAGGCAATCAGGCGGTAACCCAGCTCCAGGCCGAGCAGATCCACGGGTTGCAGATCGTCCCAGCTCGCTTCGCCGTCACCCTGCACAGCCTGCTGCTGGGGTGCCGCGGCGCTGTTTTCTTCTGCGACGCGGGCTTTCTCCCGCTTGTCCAGCATCCAGGCACCCCAGCCCAGCAATGCCCCCATGCTGATGAACACCAGATGCGGCATGCCGGGAATCAGGCCCAGCAGGATCATCACGCCGGCCGTGATGCCCAGCACCTTGGGCGACATGAACAGCTGCTGCACGATCTGGCGGCCCATATCGGATTCCTTGCCCACGCGCGAGATCACCATGGCCTAGGCCACCGAGATCAACAGACCCGGAATCTGCGCCACCAGCGCATCGCCCACGGCCAGCAGGATATAGCTGTCGGCCGCCTGGCCCGCGGTCAGGCCGTGCTGGGCCATGCCGATGATCAGGCCGCCGATGACGTTGATCACCAGAATCAAGATGCCGGCAATCGCGTCGCCGCGCACAAACTTGCTGGCTCCGTCCATGGAGCCGAAGAAATTGGCTTCCTCGCCCACTTCGGCACGGCGGCGCTTGGCTTCCTTCTCGTCGATCAGGCCGGCGTTCAGATCGGCGTCCACCGCCATCTGCTTGCCGGGCATCGCGTCCAGTGTGAAGCGGGCCGAGACTTCGGCAATACGCTCTGCGCCCTTGGTAATCACCACGAAGTTGATGACCACCAGAATGCTGAACACGATCAGACCCACGGCAAAGTTGCCGCCGATCAGGAAGTGGCCGAAAGCCTCGATCACCGCACCCGCGGCGCCGGGGCCGGTGTGGCCCTCCATCAGTACCACGCGCGTCGACGCCACGTTGAGCGACAGGCGCATCAGCGTGGTCAGCAGCAGCACCGAAGGGAAGGCCGCGAAATCCAGCGGCTTGATCATGTAGGCCGCCACCATCATCACCATCAGCGCCACGGCAATATTGAGGGTGAAGAAGGTGTCCAGCAGCCAGGGCGGCACGGGCAACACCATCAGACCCAGAATGGCCACCACCAGAATGGGAGTAGTCATCCCTTGCAGGGCGCCGGCATTGGAGCCAGACCACTTCTGGAACAGTTGCAGAGGATTCGACGACATCACAGATTACCTTCTTGCTGCGCAGCAGCATCGACCGCCGCAGGCTGGGTGCGGCCACGGTGCGGATCCAGCTCCACAGGCACGGGGGGCTCGCCCAGCGCATCGGGCATGGGACCCTGGCCGCTCAGTGCAGCCTTGAGACGATAGACATAGGCCAGCACCTGGGCCACGGCCGTGTAAAGCGCGGCGGGGATGGCCTGATCCAGATCGGCATGGGCATAGAGAGCGCGCGCCAGCATGGGCGACTCAAGCACCGGGATCTGATGCGCGCCCGCGATTTCGCGAATCTTGAGCGCCACCAGATCCGTGCCCTTGGCAATCACCTGGGGCGCGGCCATGGTGGCATCGTCATAACGCAGCGCCACGGCATAGTGGGTAGGGTTGGTGACCACAAAGTCGGCTCTGGGCACGGCCGAGACGCTGGCCCGGTCGGCGATCTCGCGCTGCTTCTGGCGGATCTTGCCCTTGAGCTGCGGGTTGCCTTCGGACTCCTTGTGCTCCTGCTTGACCTCCTCATGACTCATCTTGAGGCGCGACTTGAAGAGAAAGGCCTGCAACGGCACATCGATCAGGGCCACCAGCAGCACCACGACCAGCAGCAGGGTGACGCCCGTGGTCAGCCAGGAGCCCACCATGGCGAGCGCCATGGGCGATGGCTGGGCCGAAACCGATGCAATCTCGGCAATATTGGCACTCATGTACTTCCAGGCCACGAAGCCCAGCACGATGGTCAGGAACACCATCTTGACCACCGTGGTCAGTTGCTGCTTGGAGAACAGATTCTTGAGGCCAGACAAGGGATTGAGCTTGCCAAAGCGCGGCTGAATGGGCTTGAAGCTGAAGATCCAGCCACCTGCAGCCACGCCGGACAGCACCGAGGCCGTGGTGGTCACCAGCGCGAAGATCACGGAAATTCCAAGACCCAGCATCAGCATGGACTGAAAGCGCTCCAGCATCAGCGCCGGAGTCTTGGCTGTCACGGCATTGAACACCAGTTGCTGGGCCATGGCCTCGCGCAGATGATTCATCATGGGCTGGGTGCCCATCAGCACCAGCAAAGCGCCCGTGCCCAGAATGGCCAGGTGCGACAGATCGCGCGAGCGCGCACCTTGGCCGTCTTCACGCGTCTTCTGCAGCTTGCGTTCGGTGGCGGGCAGGTTTTTGTCTTGGGATTCGGACATGGCGCACGGACGGATTGGATGTCCCAATTGTCCGAATCCGGCGCCCCTGCAATGCGTGGATAAGCGGCAGCCAAGCCCTGCTTATGCACGACTCTGCCCCATCGCACATTCATCAGTTTGATAGCTGCCATCCCCCATCTGCAATGGGATTAGGCCTGTTTTCAGTGAATTTTCATCCGGACACTCAGGTCTGAGCCTGGGGCATGCCCAGCCTGAGTTCACCGAGCATGCGCAGCAGCATCCGGTTGAGGTCCTCGGCCTCCCAATCCTCCTGCTCGCGCAACTGCCGGATGGGCGCCGGGTCGCGGCTCTCCAGGGCCTGGCTCATCTGCAGCACGGCCGCATAGGGACCGGTGCGCGTGACGATGGCATCGAAGATACGCTCATTCAGCGGTGTGCGTCGCAAGATGGTGGCCACCGGCTCATGCAGCAGCAGATCCAGCTGCGAAAACAGGCTGCACAAATACATCTCGCGCTGCAGGTCCAGGCTCACCCCGGCCTCGATCAGCTGCTCGGCCAGCCTTGCGCGCAGCACGACCTGGGTGCGCAGAGGCACCAGATCCTGTTCGGTGCAGGCATGGGGCAGCTGGTCGGCCAGCCAGCGCTCCAGCGTGCCAAGCCCCAACATCACCAGCCCGCGGCGCAGCGAGTCCACGCCGCGGCGCAAGCCCAGCGCGGCCGAGTTGGTATAGAGCAGAAAGCGATAGGCCAGCACCGGGTCCGAACCCAGTATCTCTTCCATCACATCCAGGGACTGCTCCTTGTCGATGGCCTTCATCAGCCTGAAGAGCGCATCGCGCGAGGGCTGGGGCTGCTGCAGCCGAAAAGCCTGCATGGTGTCTGCCACAGGCCAGCCGGCCACGGCGGCCGCTTCGTGCTCGTCGAGACAGGAGCGCGCCAGCTCCAGGCTCTGCAGGCTCTGGTACATCTGGCCGTCCAGCAGATTCAGGGGCTGGGTGGCAAAAAAGCCCGAAGCGGCCTCCCTGTCTGCATCCTTTGCCGGCTGGCTTGGGCGCACCACATTGGGCAGTCCTGCGGCTCCTTGCGGCGGCAGGCTCAGCAGGCTGCTGGCAAAGCAGCGCGCCGCATCGGCATCGGGCACATCGGCCAGCGATCCTCCCCAGACCAGCATCAGCCCGCGCGCCTTGGCCTTCTGCACCAGCTCGTAAATACCTTCATCCTGCTGCAACCAGTCACCGCGCACCTCGATCCAGGGGCTACCCTGAGGTGCATGTTCGAGAAGATTGCACAGAACCTGGCGGGACTGTGGCGATATCAGCAGCGGCGGCGCCTGACGGCTCCAGATCTCATCCACGGTGCGCAGAAAATGCGCCATGTCGGCAGAGCTGCCAGAGTCCTCGTGCACATAAAGCTGAATCCCTGCCAGGCGTCGCGTACGTCCCCAGAGCGGCCGATAACCAAGAGTCAAAGAGCTGAGGGCAGACTGGGTCATGGAGGATTTGGACAGGTGAACGACGAGACATCAAGACGGGCAGAGCCCGCAGGAATCAGCCGATGTAGTTGAACAGTGACAGCTTCTGGATCTGAGCATAAGACTGCAGAGCCGCCTGCAGACCCACGGTCTGGGTTTCTTTTTCAGAAAGCGCGGGAATCATATCCAGATCTTCGGCTCTTGAGCGGTCAGCCTCTTGCTGCAACGACTGTGCGGACAGTCCGGTTTCAATGCGATCGGCACGGTTGAGCAAGTCACCCGCAAAGCTCTGCACGGTCTGCATACGGCTCATGCCGGTATCGATTTCCGCCAGGCCCTTGGCGATGGCATGGGTCAATGCCCCCGTCGCCGTGGAGCCATCGGTATTGCTGCCGTTGCGCACGGCATCAATCGCCTTGTCCAGCACGCTGAAAATGTTCGAGCGCTGGCTGGGTGACACGGTAAAGCTGTCGCCGGCGGCAGGTTCGCCCGTGATGGTCAGCTTCATGCCAGCCACCTCGATCGCCTCACCCGATTTGTAAGGCTTGAAGGTCGCTCCGCCATCCAGGCTGTACTGAGGCTTGCCGTCGGCATCCATGGAGAACTCGACGCTGACGGGCGTGGTCAGCGCGGTTGCGGCGGACGGGTCCGAGATCACGCCCACATCGGCCCAGGCCTTGCCCTTGTTGCTCTGGTTTGCATTGACTTCCAGCACGCCGTTTCCGGTCGGCACATTCATCCATGCCGCTGCACCATCGAGCGAGTTGGGAATGCTGTTGTCGCCACTGCCGGACTGACCGGGCTGGCCCGCAAACGTGTAGCCCTGCACGGGCTGCTCGGAGCTGTCGAGGCCGCGAAACAGCGGCAAGCCATTGCTGTCCTTGCGGTTGGCATAGCCCATGAGCTGGTCGCGCAGGCTCGTCATCTGCGCCACCAATGCATCGCGCGAGGTCTGGTTGAACGTGCCATTGCCCGCATTCACCAGCAGATCGCGGAAGTCTTGCAAAGCCTTGTTGGCCTCGCCCAGAGTCGCTTCGCCGTAGGAGATGATATTTCGTTGCGCGTCCAGAGAGCGCTGATCGGACTCGGTGCGTGTCAGCCTGGTACGGGCGCGCTCGGCCTGGGCGGCCGCCACCGGGTCGTCGCTGGCGCGCAGCACGCGCTTGCCAGCGGTAATCTTGTCCATCAGGTCGACCAGATTGCTCTGGCGCGAATTGATGTTGCGAACCGAGCTGTCATACATGCTGGCCGTGCCAACGCGGGCGATATTGGTCATGATTGGCTCCTTGTTGCGGATCAGCGGCCCACGGCCTGAACCACGCTGTCAAAAATTCCCTGTGCCACCTGCAGCATCTTGGCCGAGGCCTGGTAGGCCTGCTGGAACTGCAGCAGCTTGGCGGCTTCCTCGTCGAGGTTGACTCCCGACACAGCCGTGCGGTCAGCCTCCAGATTGTCGGCAATCGTGCTGGAGAGCTTGGCGGCGTAATTGGCACTCTGCGTGCGTGTGCCGACCTGAGCGATCAGTGCCGAGTAACCGTCGCTGAGACTGGTACCACCATCAAACACCTTGGCGTCGCGCAGATCCATAAAGGCCCCCGCATTGCCGGCATTGCGCGTATAGGCGTCACCATACTGAGGATCCAGCGCATCGCCCACCAGTACCGAATCGCCGTCGTGAGGCGTCCCCGTCAGCGTGATGGACCAGCCATCGACCTCAATCGGTTGGCCAGACACATAGGGCTTGCCACTGACGTTGCTGCCAGCATTGCTGGAGCCCGAAACGGTATAGCTGATATTGCCTTGCGCATCGGTTTGAAAGCTCAGTTGCACACCGGTAGTCGTAGGCGGCACCGTGAAGTCACCCGAATTGACTTTCAGTCCCGCCAACTGCAGATTGCCCTTGTTGCTCTGCGACATGCCCGCTGTAATCGGATTGGCTGCAGCCAGATCGCGCGGCGAGGACACCAGGGCCTTGAAGTCATGCGCAACATTGGCATAGGGCTGAAACAGGACGGACTCGCCTTTTGCTCCGGCACCCGATACATTGAAGCGCAAACCGTCAACCGTGGTCGTTGCCAGCTCATTGATATCGGCAAAATCCGTGACTTTGTTGTCCGACAGACGAATCAGTGACAACGCGCCGTTGTCCTTGAACAGCACCTTGTAATCGGAGGCTTGATAGCCCGTGTAATCCAGCGGCGTCTTTGGAATGCTGGTGGAAGCCGTATCCACAAACTGCGCCTGCGCCGTGATGCCGGCAATCGAGGTATGCCCCACAACCGTGCTGGGCACGGTGAACAGGGCAGCGCCCGGCTTGCCATCCAGCGTCAGGCCGCTTTGCTGCTGCTGATTCATGGCAGCGCCCAGCGTGGCCGCCATGCGGCCCAGCAAATTGCGGCCCTCGGTCAAGTCGGAGTTCTGAAATTGCAGCAGACCCGCCAGTTCACCGCCACCAACCATATTGGCCGTCAGCTCCACCGTCTGCCCGCTGCCTTGCTGGAAGTACAGGCTCATCTGGCCGCTGCCAGGGTATTGCACAGACTCCTTGAGACTGAGTTGCGCGGCAGTCTGCCCCATCACCAGCGGCTGGCTGCCGCCTACAAACAGCGTGATGGAGCCATCGCCGGCGTCGACCTGCGAGGTCTGCACATATTTGTTGATGTCACGCACCAGCTGATCGCGCTGATCCAGCAGGTCGTTGGGCACACCGCCAGTCGCCACAGCCCGGCTGATCTGCGAGTTCAGCGACGCGACCTGGCTGGCCAGGCTGTTGACCACGTTCACATCGTTGGTCATCTGCTGCTTGGTGTTGTAGTCCAGCTCATCGAGCTGACCGGAAGCCGAGCGAAAGCGCGCAGCCAGCTCATTCATGCGTGTGAGCACCACGTTGCGCGAAGTCAGATCCGTGGGGGCACTGCTCACATCGGCAAAGGAATTCAGCATGTCGTTGACTGCAGCGCCCAAACCATTGCTGCCGCCCGAAAACACTTCCTGCATCTGATTGAGCGACTGCGAGCGCGCCGCGTCCGATGCGCTGACCGCGCTGGCCGCTGCGGCCTGGCGGTTGAGCAGCTCGCTGAAGTTGCGCAAGATGGTGGCCACATCGGCGCCGTTGCCGATATAGCCGTTGCCGATGTTCTGACCCGCCGAGGTCTGGAAGGCCACGCTCTGGCGCGAGTAGCCCGCGGTGTTGACGTTGGCGATGTTGTGCCCTGTGGTCTGCAGGGCGATCTGGTTGGCCATCAGGGCGCGTGCGCCCACGTTCAGAAGACTCATGACTGGTTCTCGGTGATCTTGTTGATCTGGGCGGCACGGGCGCTGGCGCCCAGACGGCTTGCGACGTTGGTGCTGCCGGCGTTGGCGACTGCGACCTGGGCCACGCTCTGGATGGCGCGGCTGAGCTTTTGCGCATAGGCCGGATCGGTGGCGTAGCCGGCCTTTTGCAGCTCGCTGGCATAGGCCTGGGCAGAACCGGTCTGGGCCATGGCTTTTTCGTAGCGCGGATTGCTGCCGATCAGGCGTGCGTAGTCGCGGAATGACTCCTCGTAGGAGTCATAGGCGCGGAATTTGGCCGTCACCTTCTTGGGCGCGCCATTGATGTATTCGGTGGTCGTGACTTCGGCAACCTTGCCCGTCCAGCTGCCGCCGGCCTTGATGCCGAACAGGTTGAACGAGTTGCTGCCGTCCTTGTTGCGGATCTCGCTCCTGCCCCAGCCCGTCTCATGCCCTGCCTGGCCGATCATGTAATGGGCCGGGATACCGCTCTCGCTGGCCACGCGCTGGGCCGCGCCGGTGTGTGCCGTGACGAAATTGTCGCGGCCCTTGGGAGCCGGTGCATAGGCATTGATCGTTTGCGCAGCCTGGCTGCGGCTGCCGCTCCAGGCGCCGTTGCTGCCCACATTGCGCCAGGCATTGCGGCTCAGGCTCAGGGTGGAAGGCACGGCAATTTCGGCGTCCTCGGCGGCGTCGACTCCCATGCTGCGCGCCAGCTGCTTGCTGATGGCATCGGTGAGACCGCCGGGCTGTCCCGCCATGGCCACCGAAAGTTGCTGATCCAGCAGGTCGGTGCTGAGATTGCCCTGCGCGCTGTCGAGCAGACCGGACTTCATGGTCGCCTCGCGCATGCTCTTGATCATCTCGCGCATGAACAGCGATTCGAGCTGCTTGGCGGTCTCGCGTGCGGCCTGGGGGCTGTTCTCGCCGGCCGCCGTCTTGAGCGCATTGAGCGAACGTGCATCGACAGCCAGCGCATTGCTGGCCGCCAGCGATGAAGAATGGGGCAATGACGTGCTCATATCACCTCCAGCTCGGCGTCCATCGCGCCCGCGGCCTTGATGGCCTGCAGGATGGCCAACAGGTCCTGGGGCGTGGCGCCCAGCGAATTCAGTGCCCGCACCACATCGGTGAGCTGGGGCGAATTGGGCATGTTGATGACCTTGCCGGGCTCCTGCTTGACCTGAATATCGGACTTCTGCGCCACCACGGTCTGCCCCTGCGAGAACGGTGCGGGCTGGCTGATGACCGGCGTGGTGCTGATGGTGATGGACAGGTTGCCGTGGGCAATCGCGCAGGGGCCCAGGGTCACCGCCTGATTGAGCACGATGGAGCCGGTGCGGGCATTGATGACCACCTTGGCCGCCGGCTTGGAGGTCTCGATGGGCATCTCCTGAATCTCGGCGATCATGCGCACGCGCGAGCCCGGGTCGATGGGTGCGTTGACCTGCACCGTGCGGCCGTCCAAGGCCATGGCCGTACCGGCACCCATGCGCTGGTTGATGGCGCGCACCATCTTGTCGGCAGTCTGGAAGTCGGTCTGATTCAGGCCCAGCGTGATCGTGCTGCCCTGGTTGACGGGGGTGGGCACTGCACGCTCCACCTGCGCGCCCTGCGGCACGCGGCCCGCGTTCAGGTGGTTGACCTGCACCTTGGAGCCGCCGGCCGCAGCCCCGGCTCCACCGACCACCACATTGCCCTGGGCCAGCGCATAGATCTCGCCGTCCGCGCCGCGCAGCGGTGTCGCCACCAGCGTGCCGCCCTTGAGCGACTTGGCGTTGCCCATGGAGGAGACATTGATGTCTATGGCCTGGCCGGGCTGAGCGAAGGCCGGCAGCTCGGCCGTGATGATCACCGCCGCCACGTTCTTGAGCTGCAACTGGGCCGCATTGCCCGTGGCCGGCAGGGCGATGCCCATCTGCTCCAGATAATTGGCCAGCGCCTGCTTGGTGTAGGGCATCTGCGTGGTCTGGTCGCCCGTGCCATCGAGGCCGACCACCAGACCGTAGCCTGTCAACTGGTTGCTGCGCACGCCCTGGATGGCGGCAACCTCCTTGATGCGTGTGGCATGCGCAGGCAGGGTGAGCCCGCTGGCGCCGAGGGCTGCGACCACCAGCAAGGCGGTGTGCGCAGGGCGCAGTGACAGGAGCGTGGACAGTACTTTCATACTGCCCATTCTCGGAAGAATCAGAACGGCATAACGTTCAAAAAGAACCGGGACAACCAGCCAATTGACTGGGCTTCACCGGCCTGGCCACGGCTGCGCGATTCGACGCGCAGATTGGCCACCTGGGTCGATGCCACGGTGCTGCCCGGACGCAGCGAGCGCGGGTCCACCGTGCCCGTGAAACGCAGCACATCGACGTTGTGGTTGACACCGATCTGCTTCTCGCCGGCAATCACCAGATGGCCGTTGGGCAGCACATCGACCACGGTGGTGGCAATCGAGCCCGTGAAGGTGTTGTTGCTGCTGGTGGCTCCCGAGCCCTTGAAGTCGTTCTTGCTCTCGGCCCCCAGGGTGAGCGCATCGGCCACCGTCTTCTCGGCGCCGCCCCTGAGCAGCGGCAGCGAGGTGATGCCCGTGCTCAGCTCGTTGGCTCGCCCGACCTTGGAGTCCGTGCTCTGGCTGGCCGAAACGCGCTCGACGATCTGCACCGTCACCGAGTCGCCCACCATGCGGGCGCGCTGATCCTCGAACATGGGGCGGTAGCGGCTGGCATTGAACAGGCTGCCGGTGGGATTCTGGGCCGTCTGCTCGCGCGGCTGCAGCACGGGAGGCGCCGTCGAGGGCATGTCCACGGGCGGCGGTGGATTGAGCGTGACGCAGCCCGAAACCAGCAGGGCCCCAGCGAGGGCACAGAGCGGCGGGCAATGGGAAACAATGGCTTTGAACATGGCGGCAAGTCCTTGGCAGTCAGGCGCTTCGCCCCTTGTGCCCTGCGTGCGCAATGCACGCTATTGAAATCAGAGCTTCTAACGCTTTCTCAGAATGGAAATCAGCATCGAATTGATCTGAAAACCATATGTGTCAAGCGCAAGCTGCTCCTCAATACATGGTGATCAATCAGAGCTGTGCCAGCTTGGCCAGCATCTGGTCGGAAGTCTGGATCGCCTTGGAATTCATTTCGTAGGCGCGTTGGGTCTGGATCATGGTCACCAGCTCCTGGACCACGTTCACATTCGAGGCTTCCAGATAGCCCTGCTGAATCGTGCCCAGGCCGTTGGTACCGGGTGTGCCCTGCTGGGGCTGGCCCGAGGAGGCCGTCTCGACGTAGAGGTTCTGGCCGCGCGGCTCCAGGCCTGCGGCATTGATGAACTGGCTCATTGCGATATTGCCCACCTGCTGCGGCGCGGCCTGGCCGGGCATGGTGACGCTGACCACGCCGTCATGGCTAATGGACACCTTGGTCGCGCCCTGCGGGATGGTGATGCCATTGGCCACGGGCAGGCCGCTGGAAGTTACCAGCTGGCCCTGGGAATCGACCTCGAACGAGCCGTCGCGGGTATAGGCAATCGTGCCGTCGGGCATATTGACTTCGAAGAAGCCGTTGCCGTTGATCGCCACATCCAGCGCATTGCTCGATTGCTGCAGGCTGCCCTGCAGAAAGTTGCGGCTGGTTGCCACTGTGCGCACGCCCAGGCCCAGATGCAAGCCTGTGGGCAGCTGGTTCTGCTCGGTGGTCTGCGAACCCGACTGGCGCAGGTTCTGATAGATCAGATCCTCGAAGACCGCATTCGCGCGCTTGTAGCCCGTGGTGGAGACGTTGGCCAGATTGTGCGAGATCACGTCCAGCTGCGTCTGCTGGGCTTCCATGCCGGTCTTGGCAATGAACAGCGAATTGATCATGACGTATTCCTTTGGCTATCAGCCGTTCATGCTCAGCAGCTGGCTGGCGGATTTATCGTTGGTTTCTGCGGTCTGCAGCAGCTTCATCTGCTGCTCGAACTGGCGCGAGGCGGCGATCATGCCGACCATGGTTTCGACGGAGTTCACGTTCGATCCTTCGATCGAGCCCGACAGCAGGCGTGCCGTTTCGTCGTTGGGCAGCGCATCGCCCTGGGCAGCGCGGAAAAAGCCGTCATCGCCGCGCACCAACGGCTCGTCGACGGGCGGCGTGACCAGCTTGACGCGCCCCACCGCCACGGGCAGCTGATTGCCCATCTTGGCGGTCAGCGTGCCATCCGAGCCCAGGGAAATCGTGGACTCGGGCGGGATATCGATGGGCGCACCGCCGTCGGAGAGCACGGCCTGGCCGTTGCTGTTGACCAGCTGCCCTTCGGGCGAGATCTCGAACACGCCGTTGCGCGTGTAGGCTTCCTGGCCATCGAGCCCCTGCACGGCAAACCAGGCGCGCCCCATGGCCATGGCATCCAGCGCACGGCCGGTGCGCTGGGCCGGGCCGGGAGTGTCCTGATAGCCGGAGGTGGCCTCCAGCGCAAACACGCGCGTGCCGGCTCCCGTGCCCTGCAGCGGCACCGAGCGGAAGGTGGACATCTCGGCGCGAAAGCCGTTGGTGCCGGCATTGGCCAGATTGTGGGCCAGCACGGCCTGACGCTGGGCAGCCGCATTGGCCCCAGTCATCGATGTATAAATTATTCTGTCCATGCTGACCTTTCTTGCGTCAAATCACTCGCTTTTTCCGCCTCCCCCGGATGCCGGCGCTCAGCCAGGGCATCCAGTCAGGAGGCGCAAAGCGCCTCAGAGGCTTACCCGTTACCGCAGATTCACCAGGGTGGAGAACACCTGATCCTGCGTCTTGATGGTCTGGGCGTTGGCCTGATAGGAGCGCTGCGCCGTCATCATGTTGACCAGCTCGGCCGTCAGATCCACGTTGGACTCTTCCAGCGCGCCCGACTGCAGCGAGCCGAAGGTGCCGGTCTGGGCCGAACCATTGAGCGCAGGGCCGGAATCGGAGGTGGCCACCCATTTGTTGTTGCCGATGGAGCCCAGACCCTGGGTATTGGTGAAAGCCGCCAGGGCGATCTGGCCTTCGGTACGCGTGACGCCGTTGGAGTAGGAAGCCACGATGGAGCCGTCGCGGCCCACATTGATGCCGGTCAGCGCGCCCGAGGTATAGCCGTCCTGCTTGAGACTGCTGACGGCGAACTTGGTGCCGAACTGGGTCAGGCCGCCGAAATCGAAGGCCACGTCGAATGCGGGCAGGCCGTTGGGATTGGCCGTGCCGCCGCTGATGCTCAGATTCAGCGTGGAGCCCGATCCTGTGGTCGGTGCATTGGGGGTAACGCTGGTGAGCTTGCCGCTGGCATCGAACACGGCCGTGCCGATGGGAGTGGCCGAGGCATCGAGCGAGTTGAAGATGTTCCAGGTGTTGCCTGTGGCATCTTTCTCGAAATACAGATTGACGGGAATGGCCGTGCCCTGGGTGTCATACACATTGAGCGAGGTGCCATAGGTGGCACGCGGCGTGGCAGCCACGGGAGGCGTGGCCGTCGCGTCGCCGGCGGCAGCCGTGGCGCGCGCATCCAGATTCAGCTCCACATTCACCGTGGAAGTCTGCTTGGCGGGAATCGGCTGCCCTGTGGGAAAGCTCATCGGCACGGGAGTGGCGCCCGACTGGATCTTGCCGGTCGTGGGATCGACCACATAGCCCATGACGTTGTCGTTGTCCACGGTCTTGAGGTTGCCCTCCTTGTCCAGACCGAAGTTGCCGGCGCGCGTATAGGCGATGCTACCGTCGCTTTGCTTGACGACGAAAAAGCCGTTGCCGTTGATGGCAAGGTCCAGGTTGTTGCCCGTCGAGGTGATGGAGCCCTGCCGGAACTGCTGGGACACGGCGGCCACGTTGACGCCGATGCCGCTGCTCTGACCGCTGGCCGAGCCAATGGCGCTGGCGATCATTTCGGCAAAGTCGGCGCGCGATGCCTTGAAGCCCGTGGTGCTGGAGTTGGCGATGTTGTGGCCAATGACGTCCAGATTCTTGCTGGCGGCGTTCAAGCCCGAGAGACCTTGTTGAAAACCCATGATGTGCTCCTCAATCAGTAAACGGCCTTGATGCCGGAATAAGCCACGCTGCTGCCGTTATCGAGTTCCAGCGACAGCGCGCCGTTGGCCGAGCTGGCGGCGATCACGGCATGGGGCGCCAGCGGTGTGGATGCCACGGCGGTCGTGCCATTGGTGGCAACCACGCTGTAGCGCAGCTGCGAGGAGTCGCCGCTGTATTTGTCCTTGCCTTCCCAGGTGAAGTAGTTGCGACCGGCCGTGCCGCCCCCCAGATCGATGGTGTCCACCAGCTCGCCGCTGGCCGTGGTGATCTGGATCTTGACGCTGGCCGCCTGGTTTTCCAGATCGAAGGCTGCGGTATGCGTGCCGTCGGCCGCCACGCCCAGGGTGTTGCCCTCCGTCAGCACCGTGCGGCCGATCATGGAAGTGCCTTGCAGCACCTGCATGGCCGAGAACTGGCTGGACATGGAAGCCATGGTCTGGTTCAGCTGCTGAATGCCAGTCACGGTGTTGATCTGCGCCATCTGCGAGGTCATTTCCGCGTTGTCCATGGGATTCATGGGGTCCTGGTTATTGAGCTGGGCCACCAGCAGCTTGAGGAAGCGGTCCTGCGCCTCGTTGGGGTCGGTTACCGAGTTCTTGGTATTGCTGGTGGTGTTGGTCGTGGTGCCGTCCACGCTGCTTGCGCCGTAGATCATGTGTGTGTTCCCGGGCTTACTGGCCCATTTGCAGAGTCTTGAGCAGCAGCGTCTTGGCCGTGTTCATGACTTCCACGTTGTTCTGATAGGAGCGTGACGCCGAGATCATGTTGACCATCTCGTCCACGGCGCTCACGTTGGAGTGGGTGACATAGCCCTCGCCATCGGCCAGCGGATTGCTGGGGTCGTGGATGCGGCGGCCGGGCGTGTTGTCCTCGCTGATGGCATTGACCTTGACGCCCGCGCTGCCGTCATTGCCCATGGGCACGGTCTGGAACACGACCTGGCGCGCCTTGTAGACGCTGCCATCGGGGCCGGCCACGGCATCGACGTTGGCCAGATTGGAGGCCACCACGTTCAGACGCTGGGACTGGGCGCTGACCGCGCTGCCCGAGATATTGAAGATGGAAAACATGGACATGGTTGAGCTCCTGGGCTTACTGGCCTTGAATGGCGCTGAGCATGGTCTTGGCCTGGCCGTTGATGAAGCGCAGCGTGGCTTCGTAGCGCACGGAGTTGTCGACAAAGTTGGCGCGCTCGCGATCCAGGTCCACGGTGTTGTTGTCCAGGCTGGGCTGGGAATTGACCGCATAGCCGAGCTTGGCCTTGAGTGCCTCGTCCGACATCTGCGCCTGCAGCGGGATATGACCTGCCGTCGTGACGCTGGCCTGGGTCAGGGGCTTGGGCCCGCTGGTCGCGGCCATCAGGGCTTCGCGGAAATTGAAGTCGCGCGCCACATAACCAGGGGTGTCGGCATTGGCGATATTGCTGGCAATCGCACGCTGGCGCTCGGCGCGCAGCAGCAACGCCTCGCTTTGGAAGTCCAGTCGTTCGGTCATTTTGTTCAGCATTGCGGCCTCGCTTTCAGAATTCGGGGATGCCGGAGCCCACGGACTGCGGCATGCGAGGATTATGAAAATCGGCAGCGCAAACTAAAGCGCGAAGAAAGCGGTATTGCGCTGGCACTTCAAGCCATTGCGCAAGCCGGGTCGCGCCTATATTTGCAAGCATCGTCTGCAGCCCTGTGTCTGCGGATACTTCAAAGGATTGATGCATGTCTGGCCGCTTTTCCCTGTCTCTGCGCCCCTCTCAAGGCCTGGCTGCGGCATGGGGTCTGGGCGCGCTGCTGCTGACGGCTGGCGCACAGGCCCAGGATGGCGCGGCGCAGCTCAGCCAGATCGGACAGCGCTTTGTCGATGCGGCTTTGCACCAGCCGTCGGCTGAGACCATGCAGGCCGGCAACGGCATGGCTTTGCGCATGGAGGTCCAGATGGGCCAGCTGGACTCGCGTCTGCGACTGGCAGCCTGCGCCAAGGTCGAGCCCTATCTGCCTGCGGGCAGTCGCCTCTGGGGTCGCACCCGGCTGGGCCTGCGCTGCGTGCAGGGCAGCGTGCCCTGGAACGTGTTCCTTCCCATCATCGTGCGAGCCTATGGCCCGGCCTGGGTAGCGCAGGGCAATATTCCCGCCGGCAAGACGCTGAGCGCCGAGGACGCCGTCCCCGCAGAAGTGGACTGGGCCGAGGACAGCGCTGCCGTATTCGCCAATGCAGAGGATTTCATCGGCATGGTCGCGGCGCGTCCGCTGACATCGGGGCAGGCTCTGCGCCAGAACATGGTGCGCCCGCCGGCCCTGTTCACGGCGGGATCGCCCGTGCAGGTGATGGTCAACGGTGGCGGTTTCAGCGTTGCCGGCTCGGGCAAGGCGATGGCAGCAGCCGGAGAAGGGCAACAGGTACGGGTTCGCATGGATAATGGCCGCCTTGTCACAGGAACGGTCAATGCCAGTGGCGTGGTTCTGGTTCAATAACAAGAGAGTGCATACTCACTTTAAAGACCGTGCCAAATATTCCTCAAGTTTTACGCGCCCTTGTCGAAAGCAAGGCTACAGCGCCCTACGCCGATACAGGGCGATTGGAGAACCAGCATGAAGATAGGCAATAAGCCGGACCTGCAGCAGACCGCTGCAGCCGCCAAGCAGGCCCCGAAATCCGCAACCACGGTTGCCACCGAAGAATCGACCAAAGGCTTGTCCGAGCGCACCGCCGGTGTGCCCGTGTCCTTTTCGTCCTCGGCCCGCGCCCTGGACAGCCAAAGCCGTACCAACACCGACTTTGATGCCGATCGCGTCAAGGCCATGCGCGAAGCCATTGCCAATGGCAGCTTCCGCGTCAACGCCGAGGCCGTGGCAGACAAGCTGCTGGCCAATACCGAAGAATTCCTGGTTCACGCCCGCGGCTGAAGCGCCCGCGGCTGAACTCCCGAACAGAGGCTGACCCGATGACCTTGCAGGAAATGCTCGATTCGCTGGATGCGGTGATTCAGACCGTTTCGGCATCGCTGCAGTCACCGGACGCATCCGCGCTGGAACAGTCCAGCACCCGCCTGCGGGACGCCATGGTGGCCTTCTCCCAGCTCGCCAGGCGCTTTTCGGCCGACGACTGGACGCCTGCACTGCGCGAGCGAGCGCAGAATCTGGACCGCGAAATCTCCCTGGTCCGTGACCAGCTGGCACGGCTTTCCGTGCTCAACCAGCGCCGTACCAAGGCACTGGTGCCTGCGGCCGAAGACAGCACCTACGAAAGCAGCCTGCGCGGCGCATCGCAGACCGGCCGCGCACGCATCTATCACGCAGCCAGCTAGGCTCGAATCGGCAACTCCCGCAAAAAGGCGAGCCAGAGGCTCGCCTATTCTTGTTGTGGCAGGTCTCAGTGCTCGCCCTTGGCGATCTTCACCGGCCGCCAGGCCCAGACACCATAGGCGCGGGTGAAGCCTTCAGGCAATGGGTCCGGGGCCACTACCACCTCGATGATGCGGGCGCTCGGCAGCTCCTCCTCACGAATCCAGGGGCTGTATTGCAGATTGCGCTCCACATAGACGCGCGGACGCTCGGGCAGCTCCATCGCAATACGCCCGGCCAGCGCCTGCGGACCGATGATGATGTCCACAGGGCCGCCCAGTGCCTGATGCGCCGCCGGCGCCAGACCTTCCACGATCTTGTCCACGGGGATATGGTTCTGATGGGTGCTCTTGTAGCCCGACAGCCCCATGGGCGAAGCCAGCCAGAACTGCAGCAACAGCAGCGCCTGCAGAACCCCAAACGTCAGCCAGGCGGCACGCATGTCCCCGGCTGCACCCCAGCTCCGTGGCGAGCGCGCCCACTCCATGACGGCCGGCACGCACAGGAACATGAAGGCCGTGCCCCATTGCAGGTGTAGATAGGAGCCCGTAAACAGGCACAGCACCAGCATGGCCAGCAGCGGCACCAGGCCCCAGAGCAGCCAGAACTCGCGCAGCAACCTGTCAGCGTCGACTGGCACCTCCTTGGCAGGCGCAGTCTGCGCTCCAGTCTTGCCCGCCCTGCGGCGTCCCCACCAGAGAGCCACACCCAGCACGATCCAGGCAGGCATGCAGCGGTTGAAGATCCAGTCCACCGCAAACGTCCAGGACATCTTGATGCGCGCGGCCGTATCCAGGTGCAGACCCAGGGACGTGCGCTCTGCGTAATGCATGGGCATCCAGTCATGGGTTTTCAGCCAGTACAGATGAGGAGACAGCACCAGCAGGCCGACCGCAGCAGCCAGTGCTGCTCCTTTGACATGGACCGGGTTCTTCCAGGCGCCAATGCGCAGCCACCACAGGCCGATCACGCCCAGCGCAAGCACATACTGATATTTGCTGAGCATGCCCAGGCCCGAAACCAGGCCCAGCCAGGCCCAACCCGCCAGGGATGGCTTCTGCGTGACATGCCAGGTCAGCGCCACGGCCAGCGAAATCCACAGCATCATCACGACGTTGTGGTTGTAGTAGTAGAGCCGCCCGCAATAGAAGGTGATGCTCAGCGCCGCCAGCAGACCCACGCTCGCATAGGCCCGGCCCCGCATATCGCACAGCAGCTTCCAGAAAATCGCCAATGAGCCCAGTGTGAGCACGCCGCCCAGCACATAGGTCAGCCCTATGGACGGACCAAAGACAGCCGCGGAGGCGGCCATGATCCAGGTCGGCATCGGCGGATGCTTGAAATAGCCCAGCTCCAGGGAGTGAATCCAGATCAGCTGCTCCACGTTGTCCCCGGGCGCGGCCAGGGCCGTCACCCAGTGAATGGCCAGCCAGATCACGCCGTATACGGCGAGCAAGGCGGCAACGGCACGGCCGCCAAGAACAAGAGATTCGCGTTGAGCAGCGGTCATCAGACGATCAGGAAAGAAGCAGGAGCAGTAGGGGCGTGAGTATAACGACGGCCTTTTTGAAGCAGTGCAAACCATGGCCGGCCCAGCAAGCAGTTACAGACTTGCGCGAAAATCCTGCCCCATGACCGATTTTCACGCCGAATATGCTCCCGCAGCCCCGCCAGCCCAGTTGCCGCGCCAGCCGCTGAGGCTGAGCTGCGTGGTGCCGGCCTATAACGAACAAGCCAATATCGAGGGGTTTCTGCGTGCGCTGGCCGAGACGGTTCGGGCCTTGACGCCCGATTTCGAGATCGTGGTGGTCAACGACGGCAGCCGTGACGCCACGCATGAGCTGAGCCTGCGTCTGGCGCAGGAGCTGCCGCTGCGCTATCTCGCCTTGTCGCGCAACTTTGGCAAGGAAGCCGCGCTGTCTGCCGGCATAGACCACGCCCGGGGCAATGCCGTGCTGCTGATCGACGCCGACTTCCAGCATCCGCTGGAGATGCTGGCCGAAATGCATGAGCTGTGGCAATCGGGCTACGAGATGATCTATGGCGTGATCGCCGACCGCGGCGCAGAAAGCGGCGCCAAGCGCATGGGCACCCAGTTGTTCTACCGCGTGATGAACTCGGGCAGCTCGGTCAAGATGCCGCCGAACGCAGGCGACTTCCGCTGGATGGACCGCAAGGTCGTCGATGCCCTCAAGGCTTTGCCGGAGAACAATCGCTTCATGAAGGGTCTGTACGCCTGGGTCGGCTTCAAGACCGTCGCCCTGCCCTTTGTTCCCCGGGACCGTGCGGCGGGCAGCTCCAGCTTCAATCTGCGCCGCCTGGGGTCTCTGGCCCTCCTGGGACTGACCTCCTTCACCACCCTGCCCCTGCGCGTCTGGAGCATGGTGGGAGCCGGCATTTCCCTGCTGGCTCTGGCCTATGGCCTGTGGATTGCGGCCGAAGCCCTGTTCTTTGGCAACCCTTTGCGCGGCTGGCCCACACTGGCCGCCAGCATCATGCTGTTCTCAGGCGTGCAGTTGCTGTCCATCGGCATTCTGGGCGAGTACATCGGTCGCATCTACGAAGAGGTCAAGCGCCGCCCCATCTACCTGGTGGCCCATGATGAAGACCGCAGCCCGCTGCGCGAGCCATCGTGATCGTGGGCGCGCTGCAAAGACTGCGCCGCCTGCCGCAGCTGCTGCAGTTCGTGCTGGTGGGCGGCTCGGCAGCAGCCACGCATCTGGCGGTGGTCGGCCTGCTGGTGTCACTGCTGGGCCTGCCACCGCTCGGTGCCAATGTGCTGGCGTTTCTCGTGGCCTTTGTGGTCAGCTACAACGGTCATACCCTGCTCACTTTTTCAGCAGCGCAGGCCAGGGGCTGGCCGGTGGTGGCGAAATTCTTTGCCGTGGCCTGTCTTTCCTTTATCGCCAACGAGGCGCTGTACTACATCGCCCTGAACTGGCTGCACTGGCATTACTTCTGGAGTCTGGCCGCCGTGCTGGTGCTGGTGGCCACAGGCACTTTTGTCATGAGCAAGTTCTGGGCCTTCAAGGCAAGCAGCACCGCATGAATCACATGAAAGCCCCCCGCGCCATCCTGCTGTGTGCCGACGATTACGCCCTGCATCCGCTGGTGGACGACGCCGTGCAGCAGTTGACGCTTGCCGGTCGTCTGTCGGCCACCAGCTGCATGACCACCTCGCCACTCTGGCTGCAAGCCGCGCCGGCATTAAGGGCGTTGCGTCCCCGGCTCTCGGTGGGTCTGCATTTCAATCTGACCGAAGACCATGGCGGACAGCATGGAGCCCAGGCGCTGGGCACGGTACTGCGCCTGGCCTATGCACGGCAGATGCCGCAGGGTCTGATGCGCCAGGCCTGGCGCGAACAGCTCGATGCTTTCGAGCAGGTCATGGGCACGGCCCCGGACTTCATAGACGGCCACCAGCATGTGCATCAGTTGCCGGGTCTGCGAGCGGCCATGCAGCAGGAACTCCAGGCCCGCTACGCCGCGCACGAGATGCCCTGGGTGCGCTCCACGGCACCGGCCGCAGGTCTGTGGCGCAGCCCCAAGGCCGCCATCATTGCCTTGCTGGGTGGCTGGGCCACCACCAGACGGCTACGCCATGCAGACATCCCCATGAACCATGGCTTTGGCGGCGTCTATGGCTTTGATGCCCCCGACACCGCCAGCTATGGCAGGCAGATGGCCGGCTGGCTGCCGCATATGGCGGCTGGCGGCCTGCTGATGTGCCACCCGGCCAGCGGCGTGGTGGAGGGCGATGCCATAGGCAGGCAGCGCCCCGTGGAGTTCGACTATCTCATGTCCGACGCCTTTGGCGAGCTGCTGCAGCGCACCGGCTGCCATATCCATCAGGGCCCCATCCAGCTGGGCTAAGAACGTGTTGACGATCTCTACTCTGTCGCGGCGCGAGGAGATCGTCAACACGTTCTACAACTTCTGTGCCTGGGCCCGCATCTGGGCCACCGCCCGCTCGAAGACCCGCCAGAAGGCGGCGTCCTGCGTGGTCGCGAAATTGATGCGCATGCAGGTGCTGGAGCCCCGGCTGGCATGGAACATGGCACCAGGGGCAATCATGTAGCCCTGATCCAGCAGCAGCTGGGTCAGCACCTCGGTATCCACACCGGTATCCACCCAGCCGAACATGCCCGCAGGCTCGGCCACAAAACGGCAACCGGCAGCCTGAGCCAGCGCCACGCTGCGCGTGCGCGCCTGGGCCAGATGCTGGCGCAGCCGCTCGGCATGGCGGCGCAGCTGGCCTTGCTCCATGCACAGGGCCAGCGCCTGCTCCATGGGGGTCGGCGTGGACAGGGTGGACAGCAGCTTGGTGTCCAGCAGTCTCTCGACCAGCTCGGGCGGCGCTGCCAGATAGCCCAGGCGCCAGTTGGGCACCAGCACCTTGGCAAAGCCGCTGATGTAGATGCTGCGCTGCAGCCGGTCCAGCACCGACACGCGCGGCGCATGATCGGGTGCGATATGGCAGTAGCTATCGTCCTCCACCACATAAAAGCCATGACGCTGCGCCATCTGCAGCACCTCATGGGCGCTGGCTGCACTCAGGCTGTAACCCGTGGGGTTGTGCAGCACGCTGACACTCACATAGAGCTTGGGGGCCATGGTCTCGCAATAGCGCTGCATCACCGCCATGTCCGGCCCCTCGGGCCCGCGCGGCACCGGCAGCACGCGCATGCCCATGGCGGCCAGGCGCGCATATTCCACGGCCCAGCCCGGCTCTTCCACCATCACCGGATCGCCGGGCTGCAACAGGGCCCGGCTCACGATGTCCAGCGCCTGGGTCGCGCCCAGGGTGGTGATGATCTGGCCCGGCCCCGCCGCGATGCCTATGCGCTGCATGCGACGTGCCAGCGCCTCGCGCAGCCGGCTGTCGCCCATGGGTTCGCCGTAGCGCACCAGCGATTCGCGCAGCGCCTGCCCGCTGGTGACCTTGCGCATGGCCGCCACCAGAAAGCCGGCATCGAGCCACTCGGCGGGCAGCACACCGGCACCGGGCTGGGGTTTGCCGGCCACGCTCTCCACAAACATGCCGCGGATCAGCATGGTGGCGTTGATGCGCGTGCCCGGCGGGATGCCTACCGGGGTATTGACCGCCCCCTCATTGATAGCTATCTGCGCTTTACCCTCCTGCGTTTGAAGCGGATTTTGCACAATATCTCGCACAAAGAAGCCGCGTTGCGGCCTGGCCTCGACCAGCCCCTGGGCCTGCAGCAGGTCGTAGGCGGCCACCACCGTGTACGGACTCACGCCCTGCTGGCGCGCACATTCACGCACCGAAGGCAGGCGCGCGCCTGCGGGCAGCAGCCTGGTGCGTATGCGTTCGGCCAGACGCTCGGCCAGTTGCTGGGTCAGGGTCAGGGCCGCCTGGCGGGACAGGGAGATGGACATGGTGATGTGCCGCGAACTGTATTGAAGCGAGTACCAATACAGAAGCCATAATTGTGAGACTGTCTGTATAGGTACTGTAATGGTCTCAGGCGTATATTGAGTCCATCAACCTCTCTTGGCCGCCCTCCACACAGGGCTATGGTCACGGTCTGCGGCCTCACCGACTGCAGACCACACCGTCGCAATTGCCCGCCAGCCCACACAGGCAAACCGGCCGCGACACAATAAGCCCCACCTGCTGGTGCATAGTTGCAGCGCCTTGTGCGCCGCAGCGATTGCATCCCGAGCCCCAAGCTCGGGCCGGCACATGCCCGACAATGGCGTGAGAATGCACACCGGCCAGCCCTGACCGGGCTGGCAACGTAGAGATCGAGTACTGTTTATGACAACCTGGACGCTGGCAGAACGTGCTGCCAAGATGAATTCCTCCGCCATCCGCGAGATCCTCAAGCTGACCGACCGCCCCGGCATCATCAGCATGGCTGGCGGCCTGCCTTCCCCCAAGGCCTTCCCCCTGGACGCGTTCACCGAAGCCTGCCAGACCGTGATGCAGCGTGACGGTGCCGCGGCCCTGCAGTACTCGACCACCGAAGGCTTTGCCCCGCTGCGTCAGGCGATCGCCGACTTCCTGCCCTGGAACGTCGATCCCGAGCAGATCCTGATCACCACCGGCAGCCAGCAGGCGCTGGATCTGATCGGCAAGGTGTTCCTGGACAAGGGCAGCCGTCTGCTGGTCGAAAAGCCCACCTACCTGGGCGCCCTGCAGGCCTTCACTCCCATGGAGCCCGTGGCCGTGGGCGTGGACAGCGATGACGAAGGCATGCTGATCGACGACTTTGCCAAGCAGATCGGCAGCGGTGCCGGCAAGGCCCGCCTGGCCTATGTGCTGCCCAACTTCCAGAACCCCACTGGCCGCACCATGAGCGATGCGCGCCGCCAGGCTTTGGTCGACAAGGCCAGGGAACTGGACATTCCCCTCATCGAGGACAACCCCTACGGCGACCTCTGGTACGAGCAGGAACCTCCCCTGCCCCTGGCTGCACGCAACCCCGAGGGCGTGATCTATATGGGCTCGTTCTCCAAGGTGCTGGCCCCGGGCCTGCGCATCGGCTTCATCGTCGCGCCCAAGTCCGTGTACGGCAAGCTGACCCAGGCCAAGCAGGCGGCCGACCTGCACACCCCCAGCTTCAACCAGCGCGTGGTAGCCGAAGTCATCAAGGACGGCTTCCTGGACCGCCATGTGCCCACCATCCGCGCCATGTACAAGGTGCAGCGCGATGTGATGCTGATGGCCCTGGAGCGCGAGATGGCCGGCCTCGACGTGCAATGGACACGTCCTGTGGGCGGCATGTTCCTCTGGGTCAAGCTGCCTGCGGGCATGGACGCCCAGGCCCTGCTGGCCAAGGCCGTGGAGCGCAATATGGCTTTTGTGCCCGGCGCGCCCTTCTACGCCGGCGATGCACAGAACAACACGCTGCGTCTGTCGTATGTGACGGTGTCTGCCGAGCAGATCAACGTCGGCATCAAGTCTCTGGCCGAGGCCATCAAGGCCAGCCTGTGATCTGAAGGCCCCCTGAGCGGCTTTGCCGCCTCCCCCTCTCTGGCGCTTTGCGCCGGAGGGGGACGACAGCCTCGGTGCGCGGCGGCGCTTCCTCGCTGTCTCTGATACCCCATGGCATGTGCAATGCCCCATCAACCGGCCTGCCACGAACCTCCGTGCAGCGCCGGTTTTTCTTTTTGCCGACAATCGCTGCCCATGTCTGCCTCCGCACATACCAGCCCTCTCTCTCGCCCCTATATGACCGTGGACGTGTTCACGCGCACCGCGCTGCTCGGCAACCCCGTGGCGGTGGTGCTGGGTGCCGATGGCTTGAGCGAGGCCCAGATGCAGGCCTTCGCGCGCTGGACCAATCTGTCGGAAACCACTTTTGTGCTGCAGCCCACGCCCGAGGGGCTGGCTGCGGGCGCCGACTACCAGCTGCGTATCTTCACGCCCGCGGGCGAGCTGGCTTTTGCCGGCCACCCCACGCTGGGCAGCTGCCATGCCTGGCTGGCCCAGGGCGGCCAGCCGCGCAACCCCGAACAGGTACTGCAGGAGTGCAGAAAAGGCCTGGTAGCCATTGGCTGCGATGCGCAAGGCGCTCTGTTTTTCGAAGCCCCTTCACTCGACTCCCAGGAAATTCCCGAAGAGGAGCTGGCCCCCGTGCTGCAGGCGCTGGGCCTGCAGCGTGAGCAACTGCTGATGGCGCGCAGCCTCCATAACGGCTCGCCCTGGCTGGGCCTGCTGCTCGAACACCCCGATACGGTGCTGAGTGTGGAGCCAGACTTTGGAGCGCTCAAGAAGCTGGGAGCCAAAGCCGGTCTGGCGGCCATTTATGAGGTGGAAGAGGATGCCCCGCTGATTGGCCGTTCCAGCCGCGAGGCCCGCGCTTTTGCCAAGCAGGCTGAAGAAGCCGCTCAAGAAAAAGTGACTTCAGCTCCGCCGCGTCTGGAAGTGCGCGCCCTGGTGGGTGAGACAGCGAGCGAAGACCCAGTCACCGGCAGCCTGAATGCAGCGCTGGCCCAATGGCTGACGGGCGAAGGTCTGCTGCAGACGCCCTATAGCGCCGCGCAAGGCGTTTGCGTAGGTCGTGACGGCCAGGTTCATGTGCAGACCGCCGCCAACGGCAAGCTCTGGGTGGGCGGCCACACCGTGACCGTGACCTCAGGCCGCGTCCTGCTTTAAACCTCAGGGCCGACTCAGAGCTGAGCCGGCGTCATCCTGCAGATCTGGTCGGCCATGGTTTCGGCTTCCTGCGCGTTGTGCGTGACCAGAATCGCCGTCTGCCCGGCAGACCGCAGAATGTCGCGCACCTCCAGCGTCAGGCGCTCTCGCGTGGCAGCGTCGAGGTTCGAAAATGGCTCATCGAGCAGCAGCAAGGCCGGGGACGGCGCCAGGGCGCGGGCCAGCGCCACACGCTGCTGCTGGCCGCCGGACAGCTCGTGCGGGAACTTGCTACCTGAATTCGCCAGCCCCACCACGGCAAGCAGCTCCTGCACACGTTTGTCGCGCTCTGGCTTGCCCATGCGGCGCAGGCCGAAACCCACGTTCTGTGTGGCCGAAAGGTGCGGGAACAGCCCGTACTCCTGGAACATCATGCCCACATGGCGCTGCTCGGGAGGCAGATGCGTGCCGGGTCCGGAGAGCAGCACCTTGCCCAGATGAATGCTGCCCGCATGCACCGGCTCGAAGCCCGCGATCGCACGCAGCACGGAGGTCTTGCCGCAACCCGAGGGACCCAGCAGGCTGGCGATATGGCCTGCAGGCACCTGCAGATCAAAGCCCTGTAGCACGGTGTGCAGACCCGTAGGCGTTTCATAGCCCAGTTGCAGCTGCGCAATTTGTAGAGAGGCGGTCATGCAGTCACTTCATCAAGACTTGGGCAAACAGGTTCTGGCAGAGCGACTGCCTCGGGAGGCCGGCTGTTGCTGCATTCTTGTTTGCACAAGTCCTGCTCATCCTATTCATATTCAATAGCTGCTTGCGCAATATCCATAAGCGCTTGAGCCGATTTTCGTGCATATTCATCGCTGAGTACCCGACAGCTGGGCACGCGCCAGCAGCATGACGGGAACCAGCCCCGCGACCACAATGCACAGCGCGGCGATCGCGCCCTCCTCATAGGTGCCGCGCGCGGCTTCGGCATAGAGCCAGGTGGCCAGGGTATCGAAATCGGCCGGGCGCAGCAGCAAGGTGGCGGGCAGTTCCTTCATGGCATCGACAAACACCAGCATGGCACTGGTGGCCATGGCAGGCCGCAGCAGCGGCAGGTGTACGCGACGCAGCGTGCCCAGGCGGCTTTCGCCCAGCAGGCGCGAGGCCTGCTCCAGCGTCGGCGGGATACGCGCCAGACCGGCCTCGATCCCGCCCACGGGCATGACAAGGAAGCGAATCACGCAGGCGGCCACCAGCACAATCCCCTGCCCCATCAGCGGCAGGCCGTCCATGCCGAACAGCTGGGCCAGCCCTGCGTCGAATGCCAGCGCCGGCGTCAACAGGCCGATGGCCAGCACCGTGCCCGGCACGGCGTAGCCCAGCGCCGCCAGCTGTGCAGGCCAGCGCGATGGCGCTCGCGTGCTGATGCCGGTGCGCGTGGCCCAGGCCACGACAAGACCCGCAGCCACCGCGATCAGGGTCACGCCCAGCGCCAGCCCCAGTGTGTTGAGCAGGCTGGAGACCAGGCCCTCGGAGACGCCCGAGCCCTGCAGCAGACGCTTGCCGCTTTCCCAGGCCAGATAGGCCGCCGGTGCGGCAAAGCCGATCAGCACCGGCAGGCTGCAGGCCAGCGTGGCCAGCCAGGCCCTGCCTGCAGGCAGACGGTGCGGCGCTATGGCCCTCATGCGCTGGGCCGAGCCAAAGCGCTGGCGACTGCGGCCCTGACGCTCCAGCCAGACCAGGGCCACCACGGCCAGCAGCATGGAGCAGGCAATCTGCGCGGCACCGGCCAGATCGGAGCGCGTGACCCAGGTGGTGTAAATCGATACCGTGAGCGTGTGCACGCCCAGAAACTCGGACGCACCGATATCGCCCAGCGTCTCCAGCAACGCCAGGCTCAGGCCCACGACCAGCGCCGGTCGCGCCATGGGCAGGGCCACGCGCCAAAAAGCACCCCAGCGGGTCTCACCCAGCGAGCGGGCGGCCTCCATCAGATGCGCCGGCTGGGTCATGAACATGGCCCGTGCCGTCATATACACATAGGGGTAGAGCGTGAACCCCAGCACGAAGATCGCACCGCCCATGGAGCGCAGATCGGGCAGGCGCCACTGACGCGGGCTGTCGTAACCCAGCAACCAGCGCAGCGCGCCCTGCACCGGGCCTATGGGGTGCAGCAGATCCAGATAGGCAAAGGCCACGATATAGGCCGGCATGGCCAGCGGCAGCAGCAGCGCCCAGTGCAGCCAGCGCCGTCCCGGGAAATCACAGGCCGTCACCAGCCAGGCGCAGCCCGTGCCCACCACCAGCACCACCAGGCCCACCCCGCCCAGCAGCCAGGCCGTATTGGCGGCGGCATCGGGCAGCACATAGCGCAGTAGATCCTGCCAGTGCGCCCAGTCCGAGCCCAGCGCCAGCCAGGCCAGCGAGGCAATGGGCGCAAACACCCCCAGCGCAATCAACCAGCTTGCGCCCTGCCACACCGGCCCGACGGGCCTGAGCCCTGAACGAAGAAAAGAAAACATCAAGACAAAACGATCACGACAAGACCAACGCCCAGAAACAGACATGCCCCAGCAAAGGGGCTCAAACAGGAGCGCAATGCTAAAACAAGCATGCTCCTAAGCAAGGGACAGCGAGCAAGGGCCTCGGCGGCCCCGCCACCCCGCTGCGATGCTGTCGTCCCCTCCCCTGGCGCGCAGTGCGTAGAGAGAGGGGAAGCGGCGGGGCCGCTCAGGGGTGTTTACTTGTCGAATCCCACCTTGTCGACCAGCACGCTGGCAGCCTTGCGGTGCTTGGCGATCTCGGTCAGCGGCAGCGGATCGATCTTGATCTCGCCAATGCTCTGGGCCACCACGGGGTCCAGCGCCACGCCCTTGCGCACAGGGTGCTCGTAGTTGGCCTGGGCGTACATATTCTGGGCCGGCTCGGAAACCAGGAACTCCAGCAGTTTCACGGCCTGATCGCGGTTGGGTGCGTGCTTGGCCACCGAGGCGCCGCTGATATTGATATGCGTGCCGCTCTTGGGATCGTTGAAAGTAGGCTTGACGACCTTGATGGCATCGCCCCACTTGCGTGCGTCCGTACCTTCCTTGGCCGCCTTCATATGGCCCACGTAATAGGTGTTGGCCAGGCCCACATCGCAGATGCCGCCCAGAATGTCACGCGCCACGTCGCGGTCGCCGCCCGTGGCCTTGCGCGCCAGATTGGCCTTGACGCCCTTGAGCCACTGCTCGGTCTTGGCTTCGCCGTCATGGGCAATCATGGCGGCGATCAGTGCCGTGTTGTAGGGGTGCTGGCCGGCACGGCTGCAGACCTTGCCCTTGAACTGGGGCTTGGCCAGGTCTTCATAGCGGAAGGCGCCGATCTTCATGTCCTTTTCGGCATACAGCACGCGGGCCCGCATGGACAGCGCAAACCACTGGTCGTCTGCGGCGCGCAACTGGGCCGGAATGGCCGCCTCCAGCACGCTGGACTTGACGGGCTGGGTCACGCCGCCGTCCACCAGATCCACCAGATTGCCGATGTCCACCGTCATCAGCACATCGGCAGGCGAGCGCGGGCCTTCGGCCTTGACGCGCTCCAGCAGGCCGTCCTTGACGAAGACCGTCTTCACACCGATCTTGGTCTGCGCCGTGAAGGCCGCCAGCAAGGGCTGGATCAGTGCCGGTTCACGGGTGGTGTAGAGCGTGATGTCCTCGGCGTGGGCGGACAGCGCAGGGGCGCACAGGCTGGCAACGGCGGCCAGTGCAAACAGGGGTCGTCGAAACATGAAGGGCTCCAGGAGGTGGACAGGCATAAAAAAACACGCCCCGCCTCGAAACCGGCAAGTCTCCTGCCAGCCAAGTGCAGGAGATCCGTGAACCAGTATCGAAAGCGGAGCGTGTTTTTATGTTTTTGAGAATAGCTCTCAACTATCTTAACCGAGAGGCATGCCCTGCTCGCACTCCAATCCGGACGTCGGTTGCGGAAATAGGCATCCCGGCGCTGTCGCCCAAGCGCCAGCAGGTCGCAGGCATGACAGCGCCGCAAGCGGGCAAGGCCCAACATCCGCGCCATGGGAAACCTCTACCTTGTGCGCCATGGCCAGGCCTCGTTTGGCGCGGATGATTACGACCAGCTCAGCCCACGCGGCCAGGAACAGGCCGTGCGTCTGGGCGAATACTGGCGTGAGCGAGGTCTGAAGTTCGACGCCGTCTATGCGGGTACGCTCAAGCGCCATCAGCAGACGCTGGCCGGCATCGTCCAGGGCCTGGACAGCGCGTCCAGCCCCGAGGCACAAAACCGCCCCGGACTCAACGAGTACGACAGCGAAGCCCTGCTGCGCGCCATCCACCCGGCCCCCCTGCCCAGGCCCGATACGCCCGAGCTGTACCGCCATCATTTCCGCCTGCTGTGCGACGCACTGGCGCAATGGATGGGAGGCACCATCAGCCCGCAGGGCATGCCCGACTGGAACGGCTTTGCGGACGGCGTGCACCAGGTGCTCGAGGAGATACGCCACCAGCACAGCGGCCGCAACGTGCTGCTGGTCAGCAGCGGCGGCCCCATCTCCACTGCCGTGGGCCAGGTGCTTGGCACCGCGCCCGAGGTGACCATCGCCCTCAATATGCGACTGCGCAATATTGCCGTGACGGAGTTCAGCATCAGTCCCAAGCGCTTGATGCTGCAAAGCTTCAACACGCTCAACCATCTCGATAGCGCCGAATACAGAAGCTGGATCACCAGCGCCTGACTCCCCTCAGGCCCGGAGCCGGCCAACGCAAAGTGCTACAAAGCCGCAATGGACTCCATCTTTCTCAGTCTTGGCGATACGACGCTGACGCTTGACATAGGCGCGCAGCAGCACCGGCTGCCCATCGGCATCGCCACCCTGGTCAAGGCCTTTGCCCAGCGCATGCCCAATGCGCTGATGCTGGAAAACGCGATTGCCGATGTCGAGGATGCCGTCATGCCGGCCGGGCGCTGGCTGCCTGCAGGCGCCAGTCTGCTGCAGACGACAGACCCGCTGCTGCGGCAACTGATCCATGGCGCCACGGCCGATCCACAAGCCCCCCAGGCGTCACGCGAGGCCATCGAGAACCTGTTCGAGCTGCTGGCGCGCCAGGCCCAGCAGCCTGGCCATGCCGATCCGCAGCTGCCGCAGACCCCCGAGCATGCAGCCGCCCTGCTGATAGTGCGCGAGGTCATGCATCACTGGGAAATGGATACCCTGCAAGCAAGCGGTAACTAGCCATACCTGTGCGGCATAGCAGACAGAACGCTTTGCGGCTGCCTGCGGGCATCTTTCGGCGGCACACTCTCGGGATAAAAGTTTCAGACAGAAGGACAAGCATGAAACGCCGCAGTTTTACCCAATCCCTGATCAGTGCCGCAGCGGGGGCTGCCCTGCTGAGCGGATTTGCCGCTACCGCCCAGGCCGAAGGCCTGTCCAACCGACCCATCCGCATCGTCGTTCCCTTCGGGGCCGGCGGCGTGGCCGATGTGACGGCCCGTGTGGTGGCCCAGCAACTGTCCACCCAGCTCGGCCAGCCCGTGGTCATCGACAACAAGCCCAGCGCGGGCGGTATCGTCGCGGCCGACACCGTGGCCAAGGCGGCGCCCGATGGCCATACGCTGTTTCTCATGTCCAACGGCAGCGCCGTCACGGTGAATCTGTTCAACAATCTGCCCTTCGACATGGTCAAGGATCTGACGCCCATCTCCACGCTGGGCTACTTTGACATCGGCGTCATCACCGATGCCAAATCGCCCTTCAAGAATTTGGGCGAACTCGTGAGCTATGCCAAGGCCAATCCCGGCAAGCTGAACCTGGGCAGCATCAACGTGGGCAGCACCCAGCACCTGGCGGCAGAGCTGTTCAAGACCACGGCCGGCATCGACGCGCAGATCGTGCCCTTCAACGGCACGCCCGCCGTGGTGACCGCGCTGCGCGGCAAGCAGATCGATGCGGCCGTGGAAATTCTCACGCCCATCATGGGACAGATCAATTCCAAGGCCGTGAACCTGCTCGCGGTGACGGGCGAGAAGCGCTCGCCGCTGCTGCCCAATGTGCCCACAGCCCAGGAATCCGGCGTCAAGGGCTTTGTGGCCTCGTCCTGGAATGCGCTGGCCGCCCCCTCCAAGACGCCCGCCCCCGTGATCGCGCGCCTGAACAAGGAAATCAACACCGCCGTCAACAACCCCGAGGTCGCCAAGAAGCTGCGCGAGCTCAATGTGCAGGCCCAGGCCAGCACCCCCGAGCAGACCGCCAAGCTGCTGCAGTCGGAAATCAAGCGCTGGGGCGATGTCATCACCACGGCCAAGATTGCGAAACAGTAAGCTCCCCCTGTGGCGCTGGCGCGCCTTCCCCCTCTCTCTACGCGCTTCGCGCTATGGGAGGGGGACAACACCTTCGCTGCGGGGCGGCCCTTGCTCGGTGTTTCTTTGCGGGACCGCGCCAGTTTTTGGCGGCTTGCGTTGAACGAGGCCCGCGATGAAACAGATTGCTGCAGTGGCCTTTCAGGGCCTTTCTGTTTTTTTGCTATCTTTTAAGTAGCTTTTATCGACTGATAGCATTTATTTTCAATACAAAATGTATCGGAAATACATACTGTTATTGTGCAATAAGCTCCTGAATTCAAAGCGGCTGCGGCTGGTTTCCGACCGTGCTCAGGGGCAGGTCATGAATTTCGCCGAGCAACCTCACCAGGCCCTGCGCCGATGAACGCACCATGGCCGCGCCGCGCTCGGCCGTCGCGGCGGCGGAGTTGCCCACGGCTCCGGCCGGGTTGTAGTCCTCGATGGCCCAGCCCAGCTTGGCGCTGCGGCCATTGCCGATGAAGTGGTATTTGCCGGCCCGCTGCTCAGAGCTCGAAGCGAAGTTCTGCGCACGTTCCATATGCACGGTCTCGGGCGCCAGGTGCAGCAGCATCGAGGTCTCCACTTCGCCGCCGTGAATGCCGAAGCGATGCTCATGCGCGCAGAACTGCTGGTTGGCCGCATCGTCCACCAGCCCGAACCAGCTGGCGCTGTAGACCAGCAGGCCATGCCGGATGCGCAGCTCGCGCGCAACGATGTCCATCACGCTGACCTGGCCGCCATGACCGTTGAGCAGCAGCAGCTTCCTGATGCCGGCGCGCGCCACGCAGGCGCCCAGCTCCGTCCACAGCGCAATCAGCGTGGCCGGCTGCAGGCTCAAGGTGCCCGCATAGTGCGTATGCTCGACCGAAAAACCGATGTTCTGCGGCGGCAGAAACAGCACCGGCAGCTCGGCTGGCAGCTGCGCCAGAGCGGCATCGATGACGCCCTCTATCAGGCGGGCATCCACCGACAGCGGCAGGTGCGGACCATGCTGCTCCACCGCCGCCACGGGCAGCACAGCCACGGTGTCTGCGGCCAGGCCATTGCTCTGGGCCAGGGCAAAGTCATGGGCCGAGGCCTGGGCCCAGAAGCGCGAGGGCCAGCGGGGAAGCGCGCTTGCGGGAGTGGTCGGGGTATTGCTCATGGCCATCATCGTAGCTGCGCCAGCGCCCCGAAACCACCACATGCCCCGGATTCCGGGCCCACCGCCCGTCAACCGCAACCAGTCGACATGCCCCACAATGGGCCGATGCCTGAAGCCTCCGCCAGCGCCTCGCGCCAGAGTGCGCGCACCGCCAACTCCAAGCCCCAGACCCGCGACCTGACCCAGGGCCCGATCGCCAGCACCTTGCTGGTCTTTGCCCTGCCGATCCTGGCCGGCAATGTGCTGCAGTCGCTCAACGGCTCGGTCAATGCCATCTGGGTCGGCGGTCACCTGGGCGAGGCCGCACTGACGGCCACCGCCAATGCCAACAACGTGATGTTTGCACTGATCGGCGCGGTGTTCGGCATCAGCATGGCAACCAATATCCTGATCGCCCAGAGCATGGGGTCGAAAAACATCGCGCAGGCCAAACGTGTGCTTGGCACCAGTGCGACGTTTTTTGGTGTTGTCTCACTGCTGATTGCCGTGCTGGGCTGGCCGCTGTCGCGCCATCTCATGCAATGGATGAGCACGCCCGAGGCGGCTTTGCCGCTGGCCGAGGCCTATCTCCAGATCATCTTTCTGGCCATTCCGCTGCTGTTCATGTTCAGCTTTGTGACGGCCGCCCTGCGCGGCGCGGGAGACACCCGAACGCCGTTCTGGTTTCTGCTCGTCGTCGTGGCGCTGGACATGGCCCTCAACCCTCTGCTGATCTTTGGCTGGGGCCCCGTGCCGCGCATGGGCATCCAGGGCTCGGCAGTCGCCACGCTGATTGCCAATGCCGCGAGCTTTGCGGCTCTGCTGGGCTGGTTGCGTCTGCGCCGCCACCCCTTGTGGATAGGTCGCCGGCAGCTGGGGCTGTTCAAGCCCGATCTGACGATCGTACGCACTCTGGTGGTCAAGGGCCTGCCCATGGGCGTGCAGATCGTGATGATCTCGCTGGCCATGATCGCCATGATCTCCATGGTCAACGAGCATGGCGTGCAGACGGCATCCGCCTATAGCGCCGCGCTGCAGCTATGGACCTATGTGCAGATGCCAGCCATGGCCATAGGCGCCGCCTGTTCGTCCATGGCGGCGCAGAACGTGGGCGCGGGCCTCTGGAAGCGTGTCAGCGCCACGGCCAATGCCGGCATGCTGGGCAATCTTCTGCTGACCGGCAGCCTGATCGTCCTCATCGTGCTGCTGGACCGTCATGTGCTGGGCTGGTTTCTGCCCGGCGGCAGCCCCTCGCTGGAGGTGGCCCGCCACCTCAACCACATTGCCATTGGCTCCTTCCTCTTCTTCGGCGTGACCTTTGTGCTGGCCGGCGTGGTGCGCTCCACGGGAGCCGTCATGGCGCCGGTGCTGATTCTGGCGATCGCCATGTGGGGCATACGCGTTCCCGTGGCACGCTGGCTGCAACCCGTGATGGGCGTGGATGCCATCTGGTGGAGCTTTCCCATCAGCTCCGTCTGCTCCATGCTGATGATGCTGGCCTATTACCGCTGGGGCAACTGGCGCAAGGCGCACATGCTGCCGGCCCAGGCCGCCATCCCGGCTGCAGAGCCGGCCCGGGAACAGACGCCGGCCGCAGAGCAAGCAGAAGCCCCCGTGGACAGCGATGCACTGATAGCCCGGGCCGCCCCCTGCGAGCGCATCGCCATCCCTGCCGAGGTGGGTGGCCAGCCGCCCAGCACCGTGGCCACCCTGGCCGCGGATGCGGGGGGGCCACCGCGCGACGCTAACCCAGGGTGATGCCCGTTTCCTTGACGACGCGCTTCCAGCGCTCGTGGTCGGCGGCGATGAGCCGTCCGAACTCCTGGGGCGTGCTGCGCCGCGGCAGGTAGTTGTAGCCGGCGAGCCTGGCCATCACATCGTGCATCTGCATGATCCTGTCCATCTGCTGGGCCAGATAGCCCACGATCTCCTGCGGTGTGCCCTTGGGCGCCAGCAGGCCCGACCAGGAACTGAAATCCATGCCACTGACGCCCAGCTCGCGCAACGTTGGCACCTGGGCAAAGGCCGGTGCACGCTGGGGCAGCAGCACGGCCAGGGCCTTGACCTTGCCCGCGCGAATCATTTCCACCGAGGTGAAGGAATCGAACGAGAAGTCCACCTCGCCCGCCACCACGGCCTGCATCTGCGCGCCCGTGCCCTTGTACTGGGCATTGACGATGCCGGGCCCCTCGACCACCTTCTTGAACTGCTCGGTGATCAGCGAGATCATGCTGCTGCCCGAGGAGGCGCTCAGCGGCCGACCCTGCTTCGCCATGGCGATCAGCTCCTGCATGCTGTTGACGGGCAGGTCCTTGCGCGCAATCACCACAAAACCGACATCGCATAGATGACTGATGGGCTCGAAGCTGGCCAGCGCCTCGTAGCCGGTCTTGTAGAGCACGGGACTCAGGGTCTGCGCTCCTGCCGTGTTCATCAGCAGCGTGTAACCATCGGGTGCGGCGCGGGCTGCCAGTTCGGAGCCGATGACGCCGTTGGCGCCGCCCTTGTTGTCGACCACAAAGGACTGGCCCGTGATTTCGCCGAGCTTTTGCATGGCCAGCCTCGCCACCACGTCCGTGGTGCCTCCGGCCGGAAACGGCACGATGACCCGTACCGACCTGTCCGGATAGGCTGACGCAGCGGCCGCCGGCCAGGGCAGCGCGGTGGCAGCACAGGCTGCCGAGGTGGCAAGAAAGCGGCGGCGTGAGGTATTCACCATAATGCTTGTCTCCTGTAATTGCCCGGCAACGGACTCCTGCGACCGGCTCCGGCTGCGGGCTGTTTGAGCCTTGTTGGCCGGGCCATGATGGAGTCCGCCCGCGCCCTCTGTCCAATACCATGCGCCTATGCAAGCATTGGTTTTGCCAATCGGCCGCCCCGTGCAGGGAACCAAAAACACCGCCACAGACTCCCACCGTCCGCCATGTCTTCTCAAGCCCTTTCCCTGACCACCGGACCCCGCAGCCTCTCGCAGCGCCTTTCACTCTGGCTGATGCTGGCGCTGGCCGTCTGGGTCTGTGCCTTCTCCACCGGTGCCGGCGCGCAGATCCTGCTGAAGAATTCGGCTTCGGGTGGAGCCACCGTGCAGACGCCGCGCGTGCAGGCCGAGCTGGTGGCCCAGGCCCCCGAGGGCATCACCGCCGGCCAGGTCTTCTGGCTGGGGCTGAAGATCACCCATCAGCCCGAATGGCATACCTATTGGAAGAATGCCGGCGATTCGGGCCTACCCACGGTGCTGCAGTGGCAGCTGCCCCCGGGCCTGGAGGCTGGCCCCATCGCATGGCCGCTGCCTCATGCGCTACGCGTAGGGCCCCTGGTCAACTATGGCTATGAGGACACGGTGCTGCTGCCCGTACCCATCAAGGTCGCGGCCGATTTCAAGGCACCGGCCTCCGGCATGGTGGACCTGGGCCTGGCCGCCGAATGGCTGGTCTGCCGCGTGGAATGCATTCCCGAGTCCGGCAACTTCCAACTGCAGATCCCCGTTCAGGGCAGCAGCGCTCCGCAAAGCCAGGCCTTTGTGCAGGCCCAGGCCGACCAGCCGCAGGCGCTGAGCCAGGGCGGCCAGGCCCTTGTCGAGTCCGGCAAGGCCGAAGGCACGAAACTGCCCGACGACCGCGTGACACTGCGCATACCCGGACTGCCCCCCAGCCTGAAGGGCAAGACACTGGAGTTCTATCCCGAGAACGCCGACACCTTCAAGCATGCCGCAGAGTCGGGCAAGGACTGGAAGCAGCACTGGGACGGTAACGTCTGGGTGGGCGAGAACATGCCCCTGTCCGATATGCGCGGCGAAACCGCGGCGCAACTGGCCGTGGTGCTGGCCCTGCCGCCCGCTGAGCGCGCTGCCGCGCTGGAGCGGGGCGAAAGCGCTGGCTGGCGCAGCGAGCTGGCCGTGCAGGGCCGCTGGAGCGCCCCCGCGCTCGCAGGCGTTTCTCCGGCCCTGGCCGCAGCTCTGGAGGCCAACAAGACCGCTTCTCAGGCCGTACCGGCGGGCAATACGGCCAGTGCAGGCAGCCTCTGGGCGGCCCTGCTGGGCGGCCTGATCGGCGGTCTGATCCTCAACCTCATGCCCTGCGTGTTTCCCGTGCTGGCCATCAAGGTACTGGGGTTTGCGGTGCATGGCCAGAACCGCCAGGCCCAGAAACTGGGCGGCCTGGCCTATGCTGCCGGCGTGGTGCTGTCCTTTGTGGCACTCGGCGCACTGCTGCTGGGCCTGCGCGCGGCCGGTCAACAACTGGGCTGGGGCTTCCAGCTGCAGTCGCCCGTGGTGGTCTCGCTGCTGGCAGCGCTGTTCACCGTGCTGGGACTGAATCTGGCCGGCTGGTTCGAGTTCGGCAGTCTGCTGCCCAGCAGCATTGCCAGCGCCCAGGCACGCAACCCGATACTGGACTCCTTTCTGTCCGGCGTGCTGGCCGTGGCCATTGCCTCGCCCTGCACGGCACCCTTCATGGGTGCCTCTCTGGGCTTTGCCATCGATATGCCTGCGGCGCAGGCGCTGACGGTGTTTGCCGCACTGGGCATGGGCATGGCCCTGCCCTATCTGCTGGCCAGCTTCGTGCCCGCCGTCGTGAGCTGGCTGCCCCGCCCCGGTCCCTGGATGCAGACCTTCCGCCACGCCATGGCCTTCCCCATGTTTGCCACCGTGGTCTGGCTGGTCTGGGTGCTGGGCCACCAGGGCGGCATGGATGCCGCCGCGGCCCTGCTGGCCCTGCTGCTGGTGCTGGCCGCGCTGATCTGGGCCCTGGGCCTGCGCGGCAAGAGCCGCATGAGCCTCGGCGCTGTCGCCTTGCTGCTGGCCATTGGTGTGGCCTACTACGCACTGCCGCTGATCAAGGCCGAGCCTGCGGATCAGGTCAGGGCACAGGCCGGTGAACTCTGGCAACCCTGGTCGGCAGACAAGGTTCAGTCTGCCCAGACCTCGGGCCGGCCGGTGTTTGTGGACTTCACGGCCGCCTGGTGCGTGACCTGCCAGGTCAACAAGCGCACCACGCTGAGCAATGCCGAGGTGCTGGCAGCTTTCGAGCAGCACAAGGTGCAGCTGCTACGCGCCGACTGGACGCGCCAGGACCCGGCCATCACCCAGGCACTGCAATCACTGGGACGCAGCGGCGTCCCCGTCTATGTGCTGTACCTGCCCGGCAAGCCGCCGGTGGTGATGAGCGAGCTGCTCTCCAATAGCGAAGTGCTGGACGCGCTCCAGCAGATCTAGGTCGCCCCTGCGTGCCGGGCGCTGCGCCCCCTCATGCCTGCTCCAGCTCCTCGTGCAGGCAGAGGTAATTGCCTTCCGTGTCCTTGAACCAGGCGGCTTTCTCGGCCGCCAGCACGCAGACATGGTCGACGGTCTTGAAATCGGGAAAGTCATAGTCTTCAAACACCACGCCCCGGCCTTTCAGCTCCCGAATGCTCGCGGCGATATCGGACACCTGGAAGCTGATGGCCGTGTGCTCGGCCTTGGTGCCGCCAGGTCTGGGAAACAGGGCCAGGGCGCTGCCGCCCACCCGATAGACAAATTTCCCGTCGGGTCGCAGCTCCCCGGGCTGCAGACCCAGGCATTCCTCGTAGAAAGCACGGGCCCGCGCCAGATCCATTACCGGCAGCATCGTCGTCACAGCAGATTGGCTCAGCATAAGAACTCCTTTGCCCGGCGCCCCGAGTCGAGCAGACAAAGCTTAGTCCCGTGGGCCGGCAGAAGCCAGAGTCGGCGGGGTTCATGAACCTGGCGCAATCAACTTTACGACTCGGCACACCAGCCTCGCTCCTGTCAAACCGGCGGGTTCCGGTCTGGCTTCGATTCGCGCTGGAACGCGACTCTACGCAGGAGGGCAGCACCTATGGCACAAACCGGACAAAAGCTCTAGACTGGAATTGCCCACAAGCCAGGTGCAACCGCAGTTTTCGGCCTTTGCCAGCCTTGCACGCGTTGACTGCTGCGGACCGCCTGAACTGCACAGGAGGTAAGCCATGCATGCCAACCTTATCCATCAGCCGTCTCACAAACGTCTTTGCCTGTTGCGTGCACTGGCGCTAGCCAGCCTGGCCATTGCCGGACTGGCCCTGCCCTTTGCCTGGGACATCCTGGCCAGCATCAACAGCATGCCCAAGATGCATTGGCTGCAGCAGATACTGGCACAGGCGCCGGCCTTCAGCTGGCTGATGATGTTTGTCTGGGGCGGAGCCATACCACTGGTCTTGCTCAAGAACATGGACCAGACCCCCTCGCACAAGCTGCGCACCACGGTGGTGATGCTGGTCCTGATGTGGGTCGCCGTCACCTGGTATGTGCACATGCCGGCCAGCAATCAGTGCACCGCGCTCTATGCTTCCTGGGAATGGGCCTGCTCGGTTCTCCAGTGGGGCTACAGCATGAGCCTGGTGCTGTCCATTGCGGCCTATGCCTTCCTCATGCTGGGCCTGATGGTTACCGCGCTGGGCCTGTTTGCCGAAGGCCTGGAAGATGAGCCCAGCCACGCCGCATAGCACGCCCTGCCATGCAAAAAGCCTGCGACATCGGCCGCAGGCTTTTTGATTTCTGCTCCCACCTCAAGACTTCATGCGTCCGAACAGTCGGCGATAGCGAGAAGGCAGATCCTGCATGCGCATCATGATGGGCAGATCGGCGGTATTGAAGTCGCTATCCCAGGCCGGTGCCCCCAGCACCTTGGCACCGGCGCGCAGATAACCCTGGATCAGCGCTGGCGGCTCGACCTTCAGCGCATCCACCGAGACATTGCTGACACATGCCAGCTCCTCGGGCAGCGCCACCCGCGGGCGCACCTGCAACTCGGGCTCGGCCAGATGGCTCTGGCGCAGCTGCTGCCAGATGCGTGCCGGGCCTTCGCCATGGGCCAGACCGGGGTACTGCATGGGAATGCTGGCGCAGCCCACCATGGCCTCCAGCTGGTTGCGCTGCATGAACTCGGCCAGCGCGCCCCAGAGCGCCAGAATCACGCCGCCCTGGCGATGCTCCGCATGCACGCAGCTGCGTCCCAGCTCCACCATCTGCGCACGCCAGGCGTGGATGGGCGAGAGGTCGAACTCCTGATCGCTGTACAGACCGCCGGCGCGCTGGGCCTGAGCGGGGGTCAGGAGACGGTAGGTGCCGATCACCTTGTTCTGCTCTTCATCACAGACCATCAGATGCTCGCAGAAATCGTCGAAGACATCGATGTCGTGACCTGCCACGGGTGTCTGCAGCACGGCACCCATTTCTTCGGCAAAGATCTGATAGCGCAGGCGCTGGGCCTGCCGGACCTCGTCCAGATGACGGGCCCAGCGCACTTGCAGGCGCAAAGCGGGCGCTGCAGCGTGTGCGGGACTGGCGGGGCGATGGGAAAGCGAGGGAGCCGATGACGGTGTCGTCGCGATGCTCTGGCCATTCAGCGCATCAAGAATCTCGGGATGCCTCATGTCTGCTTTCCTCCGGTGTTGGACGCAGTTGGCGGCCTGCCTGTGCCACACGGTGTGTCTGCGTGGCGTCATTGTGGAAAACGCAGATGAAGCCCGCGCGACACTTGGATGACGGTTGCATGACAAACCATGGCAGCCGCCATCCCTGCACAGAGAGCTGAATTGCTGCTCGGGATTGTGGTGAATGGGAAAGCCGGAGTGGGCGACAATCGACATATGAGTTTCGCCCCCCTGACCAATGACACCTTCCTGCGCGCATGCCGTCGCCAGGCTACTGACTACACGCCCCTGTGGCTGATGCGCCAGGCGGGACGCTACCTGCCCGAATACAAGGCCACCCGCGCCAAGGCCGGCAGCTTCATGGGCCTGGCCACCAATGTGGACTACGCCACCGAGGTGACCCTGCAGCCGCTGGAACGCTTCCCTCTGGACGCGGCCATTCTGTTCAGCGACATCCTGACCGTACCCGACGCCATGGGCCTGGGCCTGTCGTTCGCCGAAGGCGAAGGTCCGCGCTTTGCCAAGGTCGTGCGCGACGAGGCCGCCGTGGCCGAGCTGGCCGTGCCCGACATGGACAAGCTGCGCTATGTGTTTGACGCCGTCACCAATATCCGCAAGGCGCTCAATGGCCGTGTGCCCCTGATCGGCTTCTCGGGCAGCCCCTGGACTCTGGCCTGCTACATGACCGAGGGCAAGGGCAGCGATGACTACCGCACCGTCAAGTCGCTGATGTACTCGCGCCCCGACCTGATGCACCGCATCCTGGAAGTCAACGCCGACAGCGTGGCCGCCTACCTGAACGCCCAGATCGATGCCGGCGCCCAGGCCGTGATGATTTTTGACAGCTGGGGCGGCGTGCTGGCCGACGGCGCTTTCCAGGAATTCAGCCTGACCTATACCAAGCGCGTGCTGGCCGGGCTCAAGCGCATCGGCGTGGACGGCAGCGATGTGCCCCGTATCGTCTTCACCAAGGGCGGAGGCATCTGGCTGCCCGACATGAAGGACATCGACTGCGAAGTGCTGGGTCTGGACTGGACCGCCAATCTGGGCAAGGCTCGCGCCATCGTGGGCGGCGAGATCGGCGGCCCCGGCAAGGCGCTGCAGGGCAATATCGACCCCAATGTGCTGTTTGCCGCGCCCGAGCAGGTCGCCGCCCAGGCGCGCGCCGTGCTGGACAGCTTTGGCAAGCCCCATACCGACAAACGCACCACCGGCCCCACCCACATCTTCAATCTGGGTCATGGCATCAGCCAGTTCACCCCGCCCGAACATGTGGCCGCGCTGGTCGAAGCTGTGCACAAGCACTCGCGCCTGCAGCGCGCTCAGGGCTGATTCCCGCTGCAACAAAGGCCTTGCCGGGCGATTGTTGCAGCATCACAAGGTCGTATCACCCAAGCAGATCAAGTGGTTATTGGACGACAATCCCTGGCCTGCGACGCAGAACAAAAGCGGTAAGTTATTGATTTCAAACCACTAAATCTCAGAACTCTCGAAATTCGGCGCCAGCAGTGTTTGGCGCTTTTTTATTTTTTCACTTCTTCCCGCCTCGATTGAAGGAAGTTATCCACATGTGGATGTTCCGAGGAGGCATCAGGTCTCGCGGCTGCTTGCATTCCTGCTATTTTTTTGGGAAGTTAAGGACTTTGCACCATGGTTTGCGCGCAGTTAAGTTTAGGGAGGTTCTCGGTTGACAGTGCCTCACCACCTGATTTATGCACAGATCTGGCAAGGCAGAGTCCCTGCATGCGCCCCGTCTGCCCCATCTCGGAAAATCACCAGAAATACATATAAGTATTTGTTTTTAATCTATTAATTACTGATGCACCCAGTTCTCCCGCTGGCTTCCAGATGCGAACCAGACTTGACTGGAGCTTTGGCGCGTATTTTTTCTCACAAAGTTATCCACAGAGCGCAAAGCCTTGGCAGGCCTCAAAATCTGCTATAGCTCTGAGAAGCTGCGGCCCTGGCAGCACTTTCCCCTTATCCCAGCCCATGTCCCATACTGTTCACGTTGCCGTCCAGACCCCTGCCCATAGCGCCGTAGGTGATCTGTTGAGCTACGGTAGCGACGCGCCGCTGGAGCCCGGCACGCTGGTACGCGTTCCCCTGGGAAAAAGGGAGTTGCTGGGCGTGGTCTGGGATACGCCGGCCGCCCCGGAAGCGATTCCCGATGGGGTGGAGCTGCGCAGCATTGCCGCCCAGCTGCAGGGCATAGCGCCACTGGACCAGGCCTGGCGACGGCTGGTGGCCTTTGCCGCCTACTATTACCAGCGCAGCCTCGGCGAAATCGCCGTCGCCGCCCTGCCACCACAATTGCGCGAGATGTCGCCCGAGCAACTGGCCCGGCGGCTGGCTTCGCCCAAGACAGCCAAGACGCCAGCCGGCAAGCGCAGGAAGGCACAGGCCGCCGAAACAGCACTGGCGAGCGCCGAGACGGTGGCTCATACGCCTGACGCCAGCAGCGCAATGCCTTTGATCGCGCTCAGCGCCGAGCAGTCCTCGGTTTTCGAGCAGATTGCGCAAAACCCCGGCCCCTTTCTGCTCTATGGCAGCACCGGCAGCGGCAAGACAGAGGTTTATCTGCGCGCCGTCCAAGCCATGCTGGATGCCAGCCCCGAGGCACAGGCTCTGGTGATGGTGCCCGAGATCAATCTCACGCCGCAGCTGGAAGAGCGCTTCATCGCCCGCTTCGTGCCCCGGTATGGCAGGGAGGCCGTGGTCAGCATGCACAGCGGCATGACCAACCCGCAGCGCCTCAAAAGCTGGCTGGCCGCGCACACGGGCCGCGCCCGCATCGTGCTCGGAACGCGCATGGCCATTTTTGCCAGCGTGCCGCAGCTGGCGCTGATCGTGGTCGATGAAGAGCACGATGCCAGCTACAAGCAGCAGGAAGGCGCGCGCTACTCGGCGCGCGATCTGGCCATCTGGCGCGGTCGTGATACCGGGGCCAAGGTCATTCTAGGCAGCGCCACGCCATCCCTGGAGAGCTGGCATGCCTCGGACCCCGCAGTCGGCCGCTACCTGCGCCTGCATATGCCCAGCCGTATCGGCGCGGCCGGCTTAGGCGCGGCCGGCTCAGGCGCGGCCGGCTCAGGCGTGGCCGGTCTGCCCAGGGTGAGAATGGTGGACATGGGCCAGCAACCCAGGCGCGCCGTGTTCTCGCCACCGCTGATCGAGGCCATTACCGAGCGCGTCAAGCGCGGCGAGCAAAGCCTGATTCTGCTCAACCGCCGCGGCTTTGCCCCCGTGCTGTTCTGCGCCGACTGCAACTGGAAGAGCGACTGCCCCCATTGCAGCGCTCACCAGGTCTTTCACAAGGGCGACCGCACGCTGCGCTGCCACCACTGCGGCTTTACCCAGCGTGTGCCGTTTGCCTGCCCCAGTTGCGGCAACCCCGACATCCTGCCGCTGGGCAAGGGCACGGAGCAGTTGCAGGAAGAGCTGGAGCGGCTGCTGCGCAATGTGCAGCGTCCCGACGGCAATCCGGCCCGTGTGGCGCGCATCGACGCCGACACCACCAAGGCCAAGGGCAGTCTGCAGGAGCAGCTCGCCCAGGTGCATGCTGGCGATGTGGACGTGCTGGTCGGCACCCAGATGGTGGCCAAGGGCCATGACTTCCGGCGCATCACGCTGGTGGCTGCCGTGCAACCCGACAGCGCGCTCTACTCCAGCGACTATCGCGCCCCGGAGCGGCTGTTCTGCCTGCTGATGCAGGCCGCCGGGCGCGCCGGGCGCGATGCGCAATATGTGAAGGACCAGGGCAGCCATCCGGAGATGTGGATTCAAAGCCACGACCCTCAGAACGCCGTCTACACCGCACTGCGCAAGCATGACTACCCGGCGTTTGCCAGGCAGCAACTCAAGGAAAGGCTGGATGCCGGCATGCCGCCCTATGCCTTTCAGGCCATAGTCCGAGCCGATGCGCGCACCCAGGAAGCTGCCCAGGCTTTCCTGAATTCCGCCACCCAGGTCGCCAGAGAGGCCAAGCTGCCCTATCTGGACGAGGTGTTCATCTACCCGCCCATCCCCATGGCGGTGCAGCGCGTGGCCAATGTGGAGCGTGCCCAGATGCTGCTGGAAGCCGCAAACCGCAGCGCCCTGCTGCGCTTTCTGAATGCCTGGCAGCAGTATCTGCACTGGCTGCGCACTCTGCCCGAGCACAGGCCGCTGGTGCGCTGGCTGGTGGATGTGGATCCGCTCAGCATCTAAAGCCGCTGAAAATTTAAGGGTTTTAAGTCTTCAACCCTTTACCCATAAGCGCTGACAGCTATCAATTTATATAAACCACAGGCGCCTGGCAAATCCATCGGGATTTGCGCGAATGGGCAAGCCGGCATGGCTATTGCATGGTGTGAGGCTCGGCTCCACAAGAGGCCGTTTCATTCAATCACGGAGCACTACTTCATGCAAAAACAAGTCTTCCGCCAGTCCTTGCTGGCTGCCACCATTGCCGTTCTGGGCGTTCTGTCCGCCCCCAGCGCAGCCCTGGCGCAGGATGCATCGCCTGCGGCCGCGCAGGCGGCCAAGGCGCAGGCAGCCAAGCCCAATGTAGTGGTACTGGCCACGGGCGGCACGATTGCGGGTGCCGGTGCCTCGACCGTCAACAGCGCCACCTACACGGCCGCCAAGGTCCCTGTGGACAAGCTGCTGGCCGGCCTGCCCGAGCTGGCCCAGATCGCCAATGTGCGCGGCGAGCAGGTGTTCCAGATCGCTTCCGAGAGCTTCACCAACGACAATCTGCTGACACTGGCCAAGCGCGTCTCGCAGCTGGCCAAGCAGCCTGATGTGGACGGCATCGTCATCACCCACGGCACGGACACGCTGGCCGAGACGGCCTACTTCCTGAGCCTGACCGTGCACACCGACAAGCCCATTGCCGTGGTCGGCAGCATGCGCCCGGGCACGGCCCTGTCCGCCGATGGTGCGCTGAACCTGGTCAATGCCGTCAGCGTGGCCGGCTCCAAGGACGCCAAGGGCAAGGGCGTCTTCGTCACCATGAATGACGAGATCAACATCGCCCGCGATGTGAACAAGGACATCAACATCCAGACCGGTGCCTTCAAGAGCCAGTGGGGCCCGCTGGGCATGGTGGTCGAGGGCAAGAACTACTGGTTCCGCGCACCCGTCAAGCGCCACACCATGAACTCCGAGTTCAATATCGACAACATCGACAAGCTGCCCCAGGTGGACATCGTCTATGCCTATGGCAGCGTCCAGCCCACGGCCGTGAATGCCCTGGTCGATGCCGGCGCCAAGGCCATCGTCCATGCCGGCACCGGCAATGGCTCGGTGGCCGACCGCATGGTCAAGCCGCTGCAGGATGCCCGCGGCAAGGGCGTGCTCGTCGTGCGCTCGTCACGCGTGCCTTACGGCTTTGTGCTGCGCAATGCCGAGCAGCCCGACGACAAGTACGACTGGGTGGTCGCCCACGATATGCGCCCCGAAAAGGCACGCCTGCTGACCATGCTGGCGCTGACCAAGGGCGCCAACACCAAGGAACTGCAGCGGATGTTCTGGGAGTATTGAGCACTCCCCCTGAGGCGCTGACGCGCCTTCCCCCTCTCTCGCCTTGCTACGCAATGCGGGAGGGGGACGACAGCCTCGCTGCGGGGCGGCGGGGCCGCCTAGACCCTTGCTCGCTGTCTCTTTCGAAAGGGATCTGCATAAGCAAGGGGGTTAAAAGCATGAAAAGCGGTTTGCACAGGCTGGTCTTGCGCAAGCCGCTCTTGTTTTTGATCAGGTCATCAGCGCCACGGCAGCGGAGAAGCTGAGGAAGGCCAGGCTGGTCGACACCAGGATGATGCGCGCCACTCGGCCGCTGTGGGCGCCGTAGCGCTCGGTCAGCAGCGACACATTGCTGGCCGAGGGAAGAGCCGCCAGCAGCACCAGCACCACCAGGGTTTCGTGCTGGAGCCCCAGGCCCATGGAGATCGCGGCCAGTCCGACGGCCCAGACCAGCAACGGATGGACGACCAGCTTGGCCAGCGCAACCGGCACATAGTCCCGCGCTGCCACGCGTTCGTGGCTGTTCATCTGCGAGCGCGCCAGCACGGCGCCTATGGTGAACAAGGCCACCGGCGAAGCCGCTGCGGCCAGCATGGCCACGGTCTTGTCCACCGGGCCGGGCAATACCCAGCCCATGGCCGACGCCAGACCGCCCAGCAGAATCGACCAGGGCATGGGATTGGACGCCATGCCCTTGAGCGAATTGCGCACCGCCAGCCAGATTCCTTGCCCTCCCGCCAGATCGAGCCGCGACAGCGCAATGCAGGCCGAGGTGGTGACGACCATGTCGATGGCCATGGTCACGATCACCGGCCCCGCGCTCTGCGCGCCCAGCAGCGCCGCCAGCATGGGAACGCCCATGAAGCCGGTGTTGGGAAACGCTGCCACCAGAGCACCGAATGCGGCATCGTTCCAGCCCAGGCGTCTGCGTGTCAGCAGCACGGTCGCGCCCACCATCAGCACCGCACAGAGCAGATAGACCAGGGTGACGTTGATGTCGAGCAGCTGATGAATCGGTGTCTGCGCGCCAAAGCGGTACAGCATGCAGGGCAGCGCGAAGTACAGCACAAAGGCATTGAGGCCGGGGATCGCTGCCTGGGGCAGGATGCAGCGCCATGTGGCGGCAAAGCCGCAAGCCACCAGCGCAAAGAAGGGAAAGGTGATGAGTAGAACGGACAGCACCGGCAAATTGTGACAGCGCGCTGCGGCAGACCTCTCGGAGCCTTCGATGAAAATTTTTCAGTGCCGCCCCGGTTCACAAAACAAAGCCTGCGCAAGGCAGGCCGCTGTGACGGATGCAAGGACTGCGCGTCAGAGCTTGAGCTCCTTTTCCACGTCGGCAGTCTTGCGGCGCGCCAGCGCCAGATTGGCGCGAGCCTTGTCCAGCACCAGATAGAAGAACACACCGTCATTGGCGGCCACGGGACGGATGATGTGATATTGCTTGCCCAGAGTGATCAGGATGTCGTCGATCTGATCGTTGAGATTGAGCATGCGCATGGTCTTGAGCTTGGCGCGCACCACCTCGGTGTTGCCGGCCGCAGCCAGCTCCATGTCCACGCCGCCGCCGACGCTGCCCATCAGCATGCCGCTGGCGCTGTCCACGAGAGCGCCACAGACGGCGCCGTCTGTGGTCATCAAAGCGTTCAGAGAATCCTGGATAGAGGCCATAAATCCACCTTTTTGAAAAAGCAAGACAAGGAACCCGTGCGCAGTATGCGCACCCACTCGGACTCAGAACTCCAGTGAACCTGTGATCAGGAAGGCAGGTACCCTGTGGCAACCTCGCCGGCCGCCCAAAGCGCGCGCCCCAGCAAGGCGTTCTGATCGACCACCAGACAGAGAACGGCCGGGAAAGAGCCGTTCACCGCCTGGAAGACCACGGTGCCCGACTCCGTCTCGAAGGTCAGGCGCTTGCAATCCTTGTGACCGATTTCATTGGCCACGGCCCTGGCCATGGCCATCAGCGAGCCCGCCATGGCCGACAGCCGCTCGGTCGGCAACTCGCTGCGAATGCGCAGCGCAGCAATCTCGAAGCCGTCAGGGGTGCAGAGCAAGGCGATATGGACGCCTGCAACCGGGGCGACCACGCGCGCCAGGATTTCCTGGCCGGCCTGCACCGCATCGGCCGGAATCACGAGAGAGGTATGGGTATTCATAGGGTCTGACTTTGCAGGGACAGCAGCGATGCCAGCACGCTCAGCGCATCCAGCATCTGCTGGCGATCACGCGGGTCGGCTTCAATCAGCGGGGTGATCTCATGGCCTCTGGCCACCAGGGCCGAGCTGAACGCCTCCAGCCTTGCTCCGCTGGCGCTGCGGCAGCTGAGAATGAGCATCAGGGGAGCCTGCTCCAGCTCTGCGATCCCCGTCAGCATCTCGCTGGCGTAATCCACCGCGCCCGCATCGTTGACGTCCAGCATCAGCAGCGCCCCCACCGATGCCGAGAGCACCCAGCGACGCACGAAATCGAAACGGTCCTGGCCGGGACTTCCCACCAGCTGCAGTCGCTCGCCCGAGCCCAGATCGATCTCGCCAAACTCCGCCCCTACCGTGGTGAACTCCTTGCTGTGTGCCGCCCTGTCCAGGTTGCGCACATCGCTGCCTGCCATGAATTCCCCGCACAGGCTGCGCAGCGCCGTGGTCTTGCCTATGCCCATGGGCCCAAGCAGACTCACCCGCAGCAGGCCCTGGCCGGGCTGCATGGGCATGAAAGATGTCATGTGCGTCCTCCACGGCTAATCCAGCCCGTCAGTTTGCTGACCCATTGGAGCGTCACCGAAGTGGCGGCCTGCCTTGGGGTGCTTGATTTGCGTGCATCCGCAGGCTGCTCGGGGCCGCGCAGACTGCAGTGCAGGACGGCCTGAAGCTGAGGCAGGGACAGCAGGGTCGATAGCTGCGGCATTTCGATGCCGGCGTGCTCGGCCAGCGATCGGGCATCGATGGGCCCGCGCGCGAGCAGCGCCAGCACGCGCATGTGCAGCGCACTGTTGGCGCTGCCAGGCAGGGCGACCCAGGACTTGATCTGAAAGCGGTGCGGACAGTCGGCACCCTGCTGCTGAAGCTCCTGCAGGGCACGCTGCAGCGACAGGGGTGCGTCGGTCCTGTGCCGGGCTCTCCAGTCCATGAGGAAAACCGCTGCGCGATCAAGCATGTCGATCAGGTCGGACAGCGTAAAGTCCGCATCCAGATGTGCGGCCCAGCCCTGGGAGGAGCGCCCCAGCGGCTGCATGGCCGGCTCGCCACCAAGATAGACCACGCAAGGGGCTCTCGCCTCTGCCCTGGCCAGCAGGCTGTCCAGCCCTTCGATCACCAGCACTTCGGCCGCCTGGCGCGGAACCTGACGCCAGGCAGAAAGCGACTTGCGCGCGGCCACGGCGAACAGCGCTTCAAAGCGCTGCTGCACGGCAGGCGTCCAAAGTTCTGCGGCCAAGCTCACTTCACCGATGGTTCTCGCCATGCACAGCACCCTGACTGTTGAGGAAAAGACGATGAATCCCTCAACCATCGCCAATTCGCTGGCGCTGTCGGGATCAAGGCCGGACACGATGCAATCTTCACGCTACACAACTAACACCTTATTACAACAATTATTCAAGTAACGGCAGAGCGCACGTGTAGGTGAAATGCTCGCTGAGTCCCTGATTTTTGTCAGTTGTGGGCGCTGTCATCAGGGCTCTTCCCGGTGAAGCGGTATGCTCCCAGTCCTTGTTTTTGATGATGGGTCACTCTGCTTCATGTCTGCTGGTCTCAACCTCGCTCAGCTCCAGGCCGTGCATTACACCGACGGTCCATGCCTTGTTCTGGCAGGCGCCGGGTCAGGCAAGACCCGGGTGATTACACACAAGATAGGCCGCCTGATCGAAACCGGTCTGGCGCCACGCCGCATTGCCGCCATCACCTTTACCAACAAGGCCGCCGCCGAAATGCGCGAGCGCGCCGCAGGCCTGATCGGCCGCCAGGCCAAGGAGGTGCTGATCTGCACCTTCCACTCGCTGGGCGTGCGCATGGTGCGCGAGGACGGCCACATTCTCGGCCTCAAGCCCCAGTTCAGCATTCTGGACACCGACGACGTCACCGGCATCCTCAAGGACTGCTCGGGCGGCACCACCGATGTGGCGACGGCACGCCAGTGGCAGTGGACCATCAGCGGCTGGAAGAACCAGGGCTGGGACAGCCGCAAGGCCCTGGCCATGGCGCAGGACGACAACGAGCGCAGCACCGCTCTCATCATGCAGCGCTATGAAGAGCGCCTGACCGCCTACCAGAGCGTGGACTTCGACGACCTGATCGGCATGCCCATGCGACTGCTGCGCGGCCACCCCGAGGTGCGCGAGAAATGGCAGCGCCTGCTGGGCCATGTGCTGGTGGACGAGTACCAGGACACCAATGCCACGCAGTACGAGCTGCTGAAATTCCTGGTGGGCGAGCGCGCCCACTTCACGGCCGTGGGAGACGACGATCAGTCGATCTACGGCTGGCGCGGCGCCACGCTGGACAATCTCAGGAAGCTGCCCGTGGACTTTCCGCAGCTCAAGGTCATCAAGCTGGAGCAGAACTACCGCTCCACCAGCGCCATCTTGCGCGCCGCCAACAATGTGATCGGCCCCAACCCCAAGCTGTTTCCCAAGACCCTGTTTTCGGAACTCGGCGAGGGCGAACCCGTGCGCATCGTCGACTGCGACACCGAAGAGCACGAGGCCGAGCGTGCCGTGGCCCGCATCCAGAGCCTGCGTGCCAATATGAACCCGCAGCCCGCGTGGAAGGACTTCGCCATCCTCTATCGCGCCAACCACCAGGCCAAGCCCTTCGAGAAGGCGCTGCGCAAGGCCAACATCCCCTACAAGGTCTCGGGCGGCACCAGCTTTTTCGACCGCGCCGAGATCAAGGACCTGTGCGCCTGGTTCCGCCTCTGGATCAACAACGACGACGACCCGGCCTTTCTGCGCTCCATCGGCACGCCCAAGCGCGGCATCGGTCACACCACGCTGGGCAAGCTCGGGGAATTCTCCGCTGCGCACAAGCTCAGCATGTTCGGCTCGCTGTTCAATGCCATGCTGGAGGAGGCGCTGCCGCGCAAGGCCTTCGAAAGCCTGCTGGAATTCGGCCGCTATATCAACGACCTGGAATACCGCGCCCGCCACACCCTGGGCTTTGAAGCCTCGCGCAGCTTTCTGATCGACTGGCTCAAGGAAATTGGCTACGAACAGTATCTGTATGACAGCGAAGACAGCGAGTCTGTCGCTGCCGCGCGCTGGAGCAATGTGCTGGAGTTCTGCGACTGGATGGCCCAGCGCGCCGGCGGCCAGATCGAGGATGCCGCAGGCGCCGGCACCCAGACCGAGGTCAAGAGCCTGCTGGAGGTCTCGCAGAACATTGCCCTGCTGTCCACCATCAGCGAGCGCGAGAAGGAGCAGGACATGGTCGTGCTCTCCACCCTCCATGCCTCCAAGGGCCTGGAATGGCCCCATGTCATGCAGGTCGGCGTAACCGAGGGCATGCTGCCGTTCAAGCTCGACGACGACGACGGCAAGCAGCAGAAGCTCAGCGATGAAACGGCAGCGCGGCTGCAGGAAGAACGCCGCCTGATGTATGTGGGCATCACCCGCGCCCAGCGCACGCTGGCCGTGAGCTGGACCAAGCGCCGCAAAAAAGGCCGCGAGATGGTGGCCTGCCAGCCCAGCCGTTTCATCAAGGAAATGGGCCTCGATGCGGCCACGGCCAAGGAAGACCCGCGCGAGAAGCTGCGCAAGCTGCGCGAGGAATTTGCCGCACGCAAGAACCAGGCGGCGCCAGGCGCCGCCAACTGAAGACCCGAGATGACTTTGAGAACTCTGATTTTCATAGCTGCCAGCGCTTTCTCCCTAAGCGCCTGCGCCCAGTTTGACTCCAAATCAGCCAACACTTGCCCGCAAGACTGGCAGATGGGCGACAAGCAGTTGCAAGGTGAATGGACAGCCTCCGTCACCGGCAGCGAAGAAACCGCCCGCATGGTGCTGGGCCCGCATCCCGAATGGGCAGGCAACGTCAAGGGCAGCGTCAGCCGCCCGGGCGGCAGCCACCCCATGGTCGGCGATGTGAACGATGGCACGGTCACGCTCGAAGAAAGCGCTGACGGCTCACGCATCACCGGCACCTGGCTGGGAGAAGTGGTCGACGGCAGCTGCGGTACAGAAATTCACGGCAGTTACCAGGAGGGAGAAAATGATCCACCCCGCGCGTTCATCATGCGCAAGGCCCAACCCTGAGCAGGGTCGGGCCTTGTCCTGCCTGTGCATTGATTGATCCCATGAGTATTCGCTTCTTCACCCCGCCCCCCCTGACCCTGAGCATAGGCTTGACACTGGTCGGCGGCCTGAACCCGGCCACCGCCAGCAGCGCGGAACTGCCGCCACCCGAAAGCTGGCAGCAATGCGCAGCCACCACCAGCAACACCGACCGCCTGGCCTGCTTCGATGCATGGGCACACAAGCAAGGCCCGGCGGTTGCAACCCAGGCCGCCGGTTGGAGTGTGCCTGCGGCTAGCGCACAAGCTGCGCCTGCTCTCACTGCCGCTACCGCCTCGGCGAACGACGCAGCGCCCGCCAGCACGGCTGGGGCGACTGTCGCCAGCGCCGACAGCGGCCTGGGTCTCTCGCCCACCAACGGCGGCTGCCGCGATCCGCGCTACACCGAGGTTTCGCGCTACTTCGAGCTGGAGCCCGGCACGGACTGCGGCACCTTCAACTTCCGTGGCTACCGCCCCATGTCGGTCTCCGTGGTCATGGGCGACGAGGTCAACCAGCAGCCCTATTCGCCCAGCCGCGGCCTGGCGACCGAGCAGCCCTACCAGAAGCACGAGATGCGCCTGCAGCTCTCGGCCCGTACCAAGATTGCCTCCGGCCTGCTGACCGGCCCCACCTCGAAGGGCAAGGATTCGCTGTGGTTCGGCTATACCCAGCAGTCCTACTGGCAGCTGTTCAACGGCGATATCTCGAGGCCCTTCCGCACCACCGACCACGAGCCCGAGGTCTTCTACGTCTACCCGACGGACGCCCAGCTGCCGCTGGGCTGGCGCTGGCGCTACTCGGGCATTGGCATCGCGCACCAGTCGAACGGTCAGAGCAATCCGCTGTCGCGCAGCTGGAACCGCTGGTATCTGATGACCGGCGCCGAGCTGGGCAACCGCTGGCAGCTGCATCTGAAAGCCTGGCAGCGCATGAAGGAGAGCGCGCTCGAGGACGACAACCCCCACATCCAGGACTACATCGGCCGCGGTGAAGTCAAGCTGGGCTGGAACGTCAACGACCAGAACTACCTGGGCCTGACCGCTCGCGGCTCACTGGGCCAGGGCAAAGGTTCCGGACGCATCGAATGGCTGCGCACCCTGGGCGAAGGCTGGAACGGTGGCAAGAGCAATCTGCGCCTGCATGTACAGCTGTTCAGCGGCTATGGCGACAGCCTGATCGACTACAACAACAAGCGCACGGTGCTCAGCGTGGGTCTGAGCCTGCTGGACTTCTAAGCGCCGACCGAGGCGCTGCGCCCGGGCGGCCCCGCGCCCACCCCCAGGGGCGAGATGCAACGGGCAGCCCAGGCTCGCTGCCTCCGGCTGAGGGCTTGAGGCTCGGGAAGTACCGCTTCTACAGATTGCGCCCGCCAGCTTCGTCGCACTCATATTTCATAGCATATAGCACCCTTTCACCATTAATTTCAAGATTAAAAGGCCTTGAAATTCAATAGAGACAAGCGCTAACAGCTATCAAATCAGAGTCACTCCGGCACCACGGCCGTCACTTCGATCTCCACCTTGGCTCGGTCCTCGATCAGGGCCGCCACCTGCACAGCTGTCATGGCCACGCTGAATGAACCAATCAGCTCGCGATAGGCCCTGCCGATCTCGGCCTGCTGCGCCAGATATTCCTTCTTGTCGGTGATGTACCAGGTCATGCGCACGATGTGTTCAGGCCTGGCTCCACCGGCCTGCAGCACCTCGACGATATTGTGCAGAGCCTGTCTGGCCTGCGCCGCGAGATCGTCGGTATGAAACCGGCCCTCGGCGTCCCAGCCAATCATGCCGGCTACATAGATCTGGCGGCCACTCACGGAAACTCCATTCGCATATCCCTTGGGCCGGGGCCAGCCCGGCGGCAGCAGTACTTGCATGTTCAACTCCTGTTTTCTGTTGGATTGGATGAACTCAGCCAGCGTTCGATGGCGCGGCGAATTGCGGGTGGCGCACTGATCGCCTGATGGGTTTGAAGACTGGTGAAGACCAGCACTTTCTGCGCCGTCACGCGCAGCTGTCCCTCCGGGCCCGTGCAGTCCACATCGAGTGTCAGCGAACGATTGCCCAGCTTGGCGACCGACAGGCCCAGCGCCACGGTTTCCCCCATGCGGGTGATGGCGCGAAAATCGCACTCCAGGTGCACGATGGGAAGACCCACCCTGTCCTTTTGCACCATGTCCGCATAGCTCAGGCCCAGCGCGTTGTTGAACCAGTCTTCCACCAGTCCGTTGAACAGCACCAGATACTGCGGAAAGAAGATGATGCCCGCCGGGTCGCAATGCGCAAAGCGAATCGGCATCTGCGTCACAAAGCGTTCTGAAGCCATTGCTACCTCACTCATAGCCAGACTGTTCTTTCAACAAAAATTACGTGCAACACCTGCCCATCAGGCGCAGGTCGCTTGAAAAACATGGCCATCAGGTTTCATGCAGGCGAAAGCGCTGCAACTTGCCCGTGGCCGTGCGCGGCAACTGGTCGACGAACTGCACGGCCCGTGGGTATTTGTAGGGCGCGACCTGACTCTTCACAAAGTCCTGCAGCTCCATGACCAGGGCATCGCTGGCCATATGGCCGGCACGCAGCACCACAAAGGCCTTGACGATCTGGCCGCGCTCGCTGTCGGCCACGCCGATCACCGCACATTCGGCCACGGCCGCGTGCAGCAGCAAGGCCTCCTCGACTTCGGGAGAGGCAATGTTGTAGCCGGACGAGATGATCATGTCGTCGGTACGCGCCTGATAGACAAAATAGCCGTCGCCATCCATCAGATAGGCATCGCCCGTCAGATTCCAGCCCTGACTCACATACTTGGTCTGACGGCTGTCGTTGAGATAGCGGCAACCCGTCGGGCCTTGCACGGCCAGCTTGCCCACGGTGCCCGGAGAGACCTCACGCCCCTCCTCGTCCACCACCTTGGCACGGTAGCCGGGAACGGCCTTGCCGGTGGCGCCAGGGCGCGCATCCTCTTCGCGGTGCGAGATGAAGATGTGCAGCATCTCGGTGGAGCCGATGCCATCGATGATTTCAATGCCGGTCGCATCCTTCCACAGCGCCCGCGTGGAGGCAGTCAATGCCTCGCCCGCCGACACGCATTTGCGCAGCCGGGTGCGCCGAATGCGTTCGCCCTGCTGGGCCATCACGCGATAGGAGGTAGGGGCCGTGAACACCACGGTGGCGCCAAATTTCTCAATGCCGTCCACCAGTTGCGCGGGGCCGGCCTTCTCCAGCAAGGCCATGCTGGCCGCTATGGACATGGGGAACAGAACCTGTCCGCCCAGACCGAAAGTGAAGGCCAGCGGCGGGCTGCCTATGAACACATCGTCGGCATTGGCGCGCAGCACATGCGCAGGCCAGCAGGCGCAGACCGCCATCACGTCGCGATGGAAATGCATGGTGGCCTTGGGCACGCCCGTGGTGCCCGAGGTGAAACCCAGCAGGCAGGTGTCTGTGGCGGCAGTATCCACGGCCGTGAAGCTCGCAGACGCAGCCTGCATCAGCGGCTCAAGCGCGTCTGCGGCAGCGCCTTGGCCGTTGAAGAACAGAACCTTCTGCAGCCGGGCGGATTTTCCTTGGGCGCCCTGCATCTCGCTGCGCAAGGCCTCGTCGCACAGCGCATGGCCGATCTGCGCGATGTCGACAATCGCGGACAGCTCCTTGGCTCGCAGCAGCGGCATGGCAGCCACCGCTATCCCGCCAGCCTTGATGACGCCAAACCAGCAGGCCACCATCATCGGATTGTTGGGCGCGCACAGCAGCACGCGGTTGCCGGTCACCAGGCCAAGCGGCCCGGTCAGCACGTTGGCAACGCGGTTGGCTTGCTCCTGCAGCTCGGCATAGGTCCAGCGCACTCCCTCGGCCTGAATGCACAGGCGATCGCCCCGACCTTGCGCTACATGTCTGTCGAGCAGCTCCACGGCGCAGTTCAGGCGCTCCGGGAACTGCAGCTCGGGCAGCTCGAAACGGAACTCGGGCTGCAGCTCGGCGGGCGGCAGATTGTCTGCGGCAAAGGTATCGATATGCGCGGTGTACGACATGACTCACACTCCTTTTGGCCAAAACAGGCGGATGTTCTTTATTCGCGAGCGCTTTCAGCCATGGTTCTTGATGAGGTCACGCCCGATGATGAGCTGCTGCACCTCGGTCGCGCCTTCGTAGATGCGCAGGGCCCGAATCTCCCGGTAAAGCCGCTCCACGGGCTGCTCACTGACCACGCCCAGACCGCCCCAGATCTGCACGGCCGCATCGATCACCTGCTGGGCGTTTTCCGTCGCCGTCATCTTGGCCATGGCAGCTTCGCGTGTCACGCTCTCGCCCTGATCGCGCAGCCAGGCCGCACGGTAGGTCAGCAGCGCTGCGCTGTCGATCTGCGTGGCCATCTGCGCCAGCTTGGCCTGGGTGAGCTGGAAGTCGGCCAGCACCCCGCCGAACATCTTGCGACTGGTGGCACGCTGCAAGGCCTCATCCATGGCGCGCCGCGCAAAGCCCAGCGATGCGGCAGCCACCGAGGTGCGGAACACATCGAGCGTGCGCATGGCCACCTTGAAGCCCTCACCGGCCTCGCCCACACGCTGCGCTGCAGGCACGCGGCAGCTGGAGAACTTCAAACGCGCCAGCGGGTGCGGTGCGATGACCTCGATGCGCTCGGCCACTTCGAAGCCCGGTGTGTCGGCATCCACGATCAGCGCCGACAGGCCACGCGAGCCCGGTGCCTCGCCGGTGCGCACAAAAACGACATAGAAGTCGGCGATGCCGCCGTTGGAGATCCAGGTCTTCTCGCCGTTGATCACATAGTGATCACCTTCGAGTCTGGCCTCACAGGCCATGGCAGCCACGTCCGAGCCGGCATCGGGCTCGGACAGTGCAAAGGCCGAGATCGCCTCGCCCCTGGCCACCCGGCTCAGGTAGCGCTTTTTCTGCTCTTCGCTCCCCGCCAGAGAGATCGCCCCCGAGCCCAGGCCCTGCATGGCGAACGCAAAGTCGGCCAGACCGCTGTGGCGCGCCAGCGTCTCCCGGATCAGGCAGATGGCTCTGGTGTCGATCTGCTCGCCGGCACCGCCATGGGCCTCGCCCGCCACCGCATGCCGCAGCCAGCCGGCTTCGCCCAGGGCCTTGACCAGTTGCCGGCATTCGGCATCCACATCGGGGCCATGGGAATGCGCAATGTTCTGCCTGGCCCAGGCATCCAGCGACTGGGCCAGACGAGCGTGATGGGCTGCAAAAAAAGGCCACTTCAGATAGCTGGTGTCTGCCATATCAGTTTCCTTGAAAAACGGGCTTTTGCTTGGCCACGAACGCGTGATAGGCACGCGAGAAGTCCTCGGTCAGCATGCACAGGGCCTGGGCCTGGGCTTCGGCTTCGATGGCCTGCTCTAGGGTCATGGCCCATTCCTGGTGCAGCATGGTCTTGGTAATGCCGTTGGCAAAGCTGGGGCCGGCAGCCAGGTCGGCAGCCAGCTTCTGCGCCTCGGCCAGCACGCTCTCGGGTTCGCACAGACGGTTGAGGAAGCCCCAGCGCTCGCCCTCCTCGCCACCCAGGCTGCGCCCCGTATAGAGCAGCTCGCTGGCACGCCCCTGGCCAATGATGCGCGGCAGCATGGCGCAGGCCCCCATGTCGCAGCCCGCCAGCCCCACGCGGTTGAACAGGAAGGCAGTCTTGCTGCGCGCGGTGCCCAGGCGCATGTCCGAGGCCATGGCCATGATGGCCCCAGCCCCCGCACATACGCCATCGATTGCAGCAATGATGGGCTGGGGGCAGGCACGCATGGCCTTGACCAGCTCGCCCGTCATGCGGGTGAACATCAAAAGCTCGGGGGCCTTGAGTGCGACCAGCGGACCGATGATTTCATGCACATCGCCACCCGAGCAGAAATTGCCGCCGGCGCCGACCAGCACCACCGCCTTCACATCCTGCGCCCACTTGAGCTGGTGAAACAGGTCGCGCAGCTCCGCATAGGAATCAAACGTCAGCGGATTCTTGCGCTCGGGGCGATTGAGGGTGATGGTGGCCACACCATCTGCCACCTGCCACAGGAAATGCGTGGCCTGATAGCCGGCCAGCGGCTTGTGGTTGCCAGCTTGCAGCGCTGGGTCGATTGCGTATTCGCTCATGTCTGCCTCCAAAAACTCTGGGTCACATGACTTCGCCACCGGCGACGGCGATGGCTTGCCCGGTAATGCTTGATGCGCCTCGCCCACACAGCCACTGGACGGCGTCCGCCACCTCCTGCGGCTGCACCAGACGGCCTTGGGGGTTGGATTTGACGAACTCGGCCATGGCCTGCTGCGGTGTGCGGCCGGTCTTGGCCACCACGCGGTCTATGCTGGTTTTGACAATCTCGGTTTCGGTATAGCCAGGGCAGACGGCGTTGACGGTGATCCCGGTTCTGGCGTACTCCAGCGCCAGGGCGCGTGTCAGGCCCACCACGCCATGCTTGGCAGCCACATAGCCAGCGACATAGGCATAGCCCACCAGGCCAGCCGTGCTGGCCACATTGACAATGCGCCCCCAGCCCGAAGCGGACATGGCTGGCAGCACCTGCTGAATGCAGTGCATGGTACCGGTCAGGTTGACCGCCAGCATCTGCTGCCAGTGCGCGGCATCCATCTTCATGAAGGGCACGCTGCTGGCCTGGCCGGCGTTGTTGACCAGAATGCTGATGTCACCATGAAAGGCTGCCGCCTGCGCAAACGCAGCCGCCACCTGTTTTTCATCGGCCACATCGGCCAGCACCATCTGGCATTGACCAGGGTGCTGCTCCACCAGCTTTTGCAGCGGCTCGGCGCGACGCCCAAGCACCGTGACGCGGGCGCCCTGGGCCAGCAGCCGGCGTGCAATCGCCTCGCCAATGCCCTGGCCCGCGCCCGTCACCAGCGCATGTTGATCGTTCATATCGCCTGTCATTGATTTCTCCAGGCCAGCGGCCCATCAAACGGATGCATTCCCGCCCTCACCTGCCGGGCCGGGAACGCCCTGCATCCGCTGTCCCCAGGCTTAGGTGAAGGCACGCAGCGAAGACTCAGGGGTTTCATTTGGCCGACGCCTGCTGCGCTTTCTCGCGCTCGAACAAGGCTTCCATCTGGCGCTTGCCCTGGAAGTACTGCCTGGGCCAGACGATGGGCGTGTAGCCGATCTTGGCAGCCTCGGTCAGCGTCCAGGCCGGGTTGGCCAGATGCGGTCTGGCAATCGCGCACAGATCGGCACGTCCTGCGGCAATGATGCTGTTGGCATGGTCGGCCTCGCTGATCGCGCCCACGGCCATCGTCGCAACACCGGCCTCCTGGCGAATGCGGTCGGCAAACGGGGTCTGAAACATGCGGCCAAACACAGGCTTTTCTGCCTTGCTGACCTGACCCGAGGAGCAGTCGATCAGGTCCGCACCCGCAGCCTTGAACGCCTTGGCGATCTCCACCGCATCTTCGGGGGTGATGCCGCCGGGCACCCAGTCATGGGCCGAGATGCGCACGGACATAGGCCGGTCCTGAGGCCAGACGGCACGCATGGCCTTGAAGACTTGCAGCGGGTAGCGCAGACGGTTTTCCAGACTGCCGCCATATTCATCACTGCGGTGATTGGTCAGCGGCGAGATAAAGCTGGATAACAGATAGCCATGGGCGCAGTGCAGCTCCAGCCAATCCACGCCGATGTCGGCCGCCATCTGCGCGGCCTGCACGAACTGCTGCAGCACCTGATCCATATCGGCGCGTGTCATGGCCCTGGATATCTGGCTCACGCCCTGCAGATATTGCTGCTCCGACGCGGCCATGATGGGCCAGTTGCCCTGCTCCAGCGGCAGATCCGTACCTTCCCAGGCCAGCCGCGTCGAGGCCTTGGCGCCCGCATGGCCGATCTGCATGGCGAACTTGGCATCGGTATTGGCATGAATCCAGTCCGCAATGCGCTTCCAGGCCTGCTTCTGCTGCGCCGAGTAAGTCCCGGGGCAGCCCGGCGTGATGCGCCCCTCGGGGCTGACACAGGCCATCTCGGCAAACACCAGCCCCGCCCCGCCCATGGCGCGCGCGCCCAGATGCATGAGGTGATAGTCTCCGGGCACACCGTCCACGGCCGAGTACTGGGCCATGGGCGACACCACGATGCGGTTCTTGAGCGTGAGCCCGCGCAGCCTGTAGGGCAGGAACATGGGCGGCGGCGCCTTGCCATCCGTGGTCACGCCATTTCTTTCGGCCAGCCAGCGCTCATAGCCGTCCAGCCAGGCGGCATCGCGCAGGCGCAGATTCTCGTGACTGATGCGCTGGCTGCGCGTCAGCATGGAGTACATGAACTGCTCGGGCTCGAGCTGATCGCAGTAGCGCTGTCCGCAGACCTCGAACCACTCCATCGCATTCCAGGCCGCGTTCTGCAGGCGCAGCGTCTCCACACGACGCGCCTCCTGGTAGGCGGTCAGCACCTCGGGAATATGCACCACCGCATCGCCGATCTGCTTGAACTGGCGCGCCAGCTCAATGGCATCCTCAATCGCCAGCTTGGTCCCCGAGCCGATTGCAAAATGCGCCGTATGCACGGCATCGCCCATCAGCACCACATGGCTGCCCCTGGCATTGCGCAACCACCATTGGTCGCAGACCACGCGCTGAAAATTGATCCAGGCCGAACCGCGCAGATGTCGCGCATTGGTCATCAGCTTCTCGCCCTGCAGATTGTCCGCAAACAGCTTTTCGCAGAAGGCAATGGACTGCTCCTGGTCGGCGCCATCGAGGCCGCTGGCCTTCCAGCATTCCTCCGTGGTCTCGACGATGAAAGTCGAAGTCTGGTCGTCGAACTTGTAGATATGCGCCTGGAACCAGCCATGCTCGGTGCGCACGAAATCAAAGGTGAAGGCCTCGTAGACCTTGTTCGTGCCCAGCCAGATGTAGCGATTGGGACGGGTGACGATATCGGGCTTGAAAGTGTTCTCGTACTTGCTGCGGATGCGGGAGTTCACGCCGTCGCAGGCAATGATGAGGTCGGCATCCGGATACTCCTCGTCGCTCTGCACATCGGTCTCGAACACCAGGTTGACACCCAGCTGCTCGCAGCGCGCCTGCAGGATGTTGAGCAGGTGCTTGCGGCCAATCCCCACAAAGCCATGGCCGCCGGAGCGAATCCTGCGTCCCTTGAACAGCAGTTCGATATCGTCCCAATGGTTGAAGGCCTGCTCGACCTGCGTCGCCGTCACCGGGTCCCAGACGCGCATATTGTCCATGGTGGCATCGGAGAACACCACGCCCCAGCCGAAGGTGTCATAGGGCAGGTTGCGCTCCACCACCGTCACCTCGTGCGCAGAGTTCATCTGCTTCATCAGCAGCGCGAAATACAGGCCGGCGGGGCCGCCACCTATGCAGACGATCTTCATGACAGCAATCCCTTCCTGGCGCGTCGAGAAATGGCGCACTGAAAATTACTTTATGTCTAAATTATTAACGCATGAACTTTTCACTAAAATCAGGCCAAACCCTGAAGCCAAGCTCAGGCGCTTGAAACACTATGTAGACCATGGACAAACACCATCTGGACTCTTCCATCGATATGCCGGACACCCCTGGCCGCGAGGCTGGTCTGTCTGACTCCGACCATCAGGCCGTTCGCCTGTGGCTGCGCCTGCTGACCTGCAGCACGCAGATCGAGCAAGTCATACGCAGCCAGCTGCGCACGGAATTCAGCACCACCCTGCCTCGCTTCGACTATCTGGCCCAGCTCAGCCGCTTTCCGAAGGGGCTGCGCATGAAGACCTTGTCGGAATATCTGATGGTGACCGGAGGCAATGTGACGGGGCTGACCGATCAGCTGGTCGCCGAAGGCTGGGTGGAGCGCGTGGCCGACGAAGAAGATCGACGCGCCATGATCGTTCGGCTGACGCGCATGGGCAGAAAGCAGTTCAAGGCCATGGCCACCGCCCATGAGCAGTGGCTGCAGCAGTTGCTGGCACCGCTGGACAGCGAAAGTGCCAGCGATCTCTACAAACAGCTGGGCAAGCTCAGACAGGTACTGAGCTTGTCAGAAGGTGCCTGAGCCCGAAAAACCACCGCTTAGTGACAATTTCATGGAGAATGCCCTGCACGCAGTCCTGCGTGACACAGGCTTTGGGGGCATGGTTCATGGATTTAATGCATCTGCGATATCGGCTCAGGTCCGGGTATTACTACCTCTACGACATGCGTGATGCGCTCAATGCCATCACGGGAGAGCGCCCCTATCGCCTCAAGACCGAGCTGGTCGCCATCGCGTTCGATCGCATCACCGGCCGCGTGCACCAGCATGGTCACCCCACTCGCATCCACTCCTGGGCCATGGGTGCGCAGCGCCGGCTGCGCATGGCAGGAGACTGGGAGGGCGCGGACCGGCTGATCGTGGTCTCCGGTCCCTTGCCCGAAGAGGAAATCAACAAATGCCTGAGCGTTCAGGGCTATTGCCGCTGGATGCTGATGCGTCTGGCCAGCATGCCGCATGGCAAATTTTCCGCCCACCGCGCAGGCAGCCGCAGCAGCTGGCAAAGGCGTGAATCCGGCCAGCAGCGCCGCGCGGCCTGACTTCGCCCCCAAGCGCCCCCTGCGACGTGTTGCGCAGGGTCATCCCCTCAGTCGTCCGCTTCCTCGTCGGAGCTTTCATCCAACTCAGCGACTTCCGGCATTTTCACGATCGTCACCGGCAGACGGCTGTGCCTGGCCACCTCGCGTGAAACCGAGCCGATCAGAATACTGCCCAGTCCGCTCTGGCCCGTGGCGCCGATGATGATCTGATCGCATTCATTGCTCTCGGCAATATCGATCAAGGTATTCGCCTCTTCGCCCAGGCTGATCTCCACCTCGTAGGAAGCTCCGGCTTCCTTGAGCAGATCCTGAGCCGGTGCCACCAGATCCATGCCGGCTTCGATGCTCGCGTTGGCGATCAGGTCGGAATCTGTGGTTGCAAGCTCCAGCAGCGATGCCTCCTTCTGCACATGAGCTATCACAAAGTGAGCATCCAGTCCGCTCCGCAAAAGCTTGATGCCGTGGCGTACGGCCTCAAGCGCGACATCCGATCCATCCACCGCAAGCATGATCTTGAGCATGGCAACCTCCTGTTCGTCTTGTGCACCAGTGTAGGGCCAGGCAGCAAAGACGGGTTACGAATCTGGGCCAAGCATCGGCTATTGCAGCAGTGCTTGCAAGCATCTGGGAAAATAGCGGACTATGCTGCAGTTTGACCTTCTCAAGACCGACCCGAACAGCCACGCGCGCCGTGGCACCTTGACGCTTAACCACGGCAAGGTTCAGACCCCCATCTTCATGCCCGTGGGCACCTATGGCACCGTCAAGGGCGTAATGCCGCGCAGCCTCGAAGAAATGGGCGCACAGATCATCCTGGGCAATACCTTCCATCTGTGGATGCGTCCCGGCCTGGACATCATGAAGTCCTTCGGCGGTCTGCACGACTTCGAGAAGTGGGACAAGCCCATCCTGACCGACTCGGGGGGCTTCCAGGTCTGGTCGCTGGGCGCCATGCGCAAGATCACCGAAGAAGGCGTGCATTTCCAGAGCCCCGTGAATGGCGACAAGCTGTTCATGTCGCCCGAGGTCAGCATGCAGATCCAGACGATTCTGAATTCGGACATCGTCATGCAGCTCGACGAGTGCACGCCCTACGAGACCAACGGCAAGAAGACCACCGAGGCCGAAGCACGCAAGTCCATGGAGATGAGCCGTCGCTGGGCCAAGCGCTCCAAGGAGGAGTTCCAGCGCCTGGAGAACCCCAATGCCCTGTTCGGCATTGTGCAAGGCGGCATGTACACCAATCTGCGCGAGGAATCGCTGCAGGGTCTGCTGGAAATCGATTTCCCCGGCTATGCCGTGGGCGGCGTCTCCGTGGGCGAGCCCAAGGACGAGATGCTGGAGATCATGGCCCACACGCCGCATCTGCTGCCCGCCAACAAGCCGCGCTACCTGATGGGCGTGGGTACGCCCGAAGACCTGGTGCAAGGCGTTGCCGACGGCGTGGACATGTTTGACTGCGTGATGCCTACCCGCAATGCACGCAACGGCACCATCTTCACGCGCTACGGCGATCTGAAGATCCGCAACGCCCGTCACAAGGTGGATCACCAGCCCATAGACACCACCTGCACCTGCCATGCCTGTGCCGGCAAGAGCGGCGTGAGCTGGGACGATGGTGGTCGCGACGGCTTCAGCCGCGCCTATCTGCACCACCTGGACCGCTGCGGCGAAATGCTGGGCCCCATGCTGACCACCATCCACAACCTGCACTATTACCTGAACCTGATGCAGGAAATCCGCAATGCGCTCGACGCGGGCACGTTTACCGAGTTCCGCGCCCGCTTCAAGGCCGATCGCGCACGCGGGGTCTAAGCCTTCGACTCCATCTGCTGCAGCAGAACACAAAAAAGCCAGAGCCAGTCTCTGGCTTTTTCGTTTCCGATTTCACCATTGAAACCTTCAATTGAAAAATTTCGTCAATTGCCCATTGCAATGCGGCATAGGAGGCCGATTTTCTGTATGTTTTTGTTAAAACATCAGCGCATTGGACGGCAACCACCGACATCTTTGGCGATTGACATCGAAATCCACCAATAACCACTGAAAAGCACGACACGACACGCTCGCGGCATCTCCCTCCATGACCGAAGCTTCCTCACCCAAGCAAACGCCTTCGTTGCAGACCACCGCCCCCCAGGCATGGACGGTCGCGCTCGCCCTGGGGTGCATGGTGTTCGTGGCGGCCTTGCTCGGTATCCTGGGACGTCCTCTGGGATTTTTCTCGGCGATCTGGCCGGCCAACGCGCTCTTGCTGGGGGTGCTTCTGCACAAGCCTGGCTGGCTGCGTCCTGGCTCGATCCTGGCGGTCTCGGCAGGCTATATCGCTGCGGATCTGCTGACAGGCAGCCGGCTGGATGTCGCAGTCCTGCTGAGCATGGCGAATATGGCGGGTGTCGGTACGGCCTGGGCGCTGATGCACAGGCAAAGCCGCGCCACCTTGTTCATGCAGCGCCAGTCTTCCGCCTTGCTGCTCTTTGTCGGCAGCGGCATGGGCGCACTGGCAGCGGCAATACTCGGCGGGCCGGTGGTGACGGCCGTGTTCGGAACACCGCACTGGCAGGCTTTCTCCATGTGGTTGAGCAGCGAATGGCTGAACTACATGACATTTTTGCCCGTTGTTCTGGCCTGGCCGACACGCAAGCAGCCTGCACCGAACTGGACCGAGCCCACCCCCATGCGCCGCGTCCTGCCTTTGCTGTCTGTCATTGCACTGGAAACCATCAGCTACTGGATCAAAGGCCCCGGTTCGCTGGCGTTCTCGCTGCCGGCTCTCATATGGTGCGCGCTGAGCTATCGCATCTTCAGCCTGACGCTGATCACGGCAGCACTTTGCCTGAGCAGCATCATTTTCATTTCGCTGGGCACGCTTGAATTCACACCCGCTCATTTTCTGGAGGCTTTGTCATTTCGCATGGGTCTTTGCATGCTGGTGCTGGGCCCGCTTGCGGTGGCAGGATCGCACATGGCCCGCAACGAGCTGATGCAAAAGCTCAGCCATGCCGTCAACCACGACTTTCTGACCGATGCGCTGGCACGCGGCGCCTTTTTGAAGCAGGGACAAAGAATACTGGAGCGATGCCGCCAGGATGGCCAGCCTTTTGCCATCCTCATGCTGGATCTGGACCATTTCAAGCAGATCAACGACAGCTTCGGCCATGCCGGCGGCGACCAATTGCTGCGCAGCTTCTGCCAGACGCTGACCCAGGTGCTGCGCGCTCAGGACATCGTGGGCCGCATGGGAGGCGAGGAATTCGCCGTGGCTCTACCCAAGGTGAATGCCGCCGCAGCGCAGGAGATTGCCAAGCGTATCAACCGCGCCATCCGGGAGCTGCGCGTTCCCATGGATGACCAGTTGATGAGCGCCACGGTCAGCATAGGCCTGATCCATACCGACCGGCTGCAAGCGCATCAAAGCCTCGATCTGCTGCTGCAGGATGCCGACCAGGCTTTGTATGAGGCCAAGGCGGCCGGGCGCGACCGCGTCAGTTCACAGCTTTGCTGAGCGCGACCCGCAGCCCTGCGTCCAGCCGCTGGACTGCCCGGCCAGCGTTCACCCGATCTCGTTCGCCCCGGATGCCGGCCCAGCTGCGGGTGCCGCATCCAGGCGCGGCAAGATCTTGCCTGCCGCAGTGCCGCAGCTATGGCAAAAGCGTGAGAACGCGCTCTTGCGGGTATCGCAGCTGCCGCAATGATCGAACAGGCCGATACCGCAGTGGGGGCAGAAGTCGATCTCGGTGTTCTTGAGGTCCACCGGGCGCTCGCAGCCCGGGCATACATTCTTGGAAAGCCGCTCCAGCGCCACGTCATAGCTCAGCTCTTCACGGCGCTGCTCTTCGGGCAGAGACTCCTGCAGCTTCTGCTTTTCCAGATAGCGGTTGAGCGCAAGAATGGCATAGCGTCCCAGCAGAACCGTCACCACGATGCCAACGATGTAGCGCACATAGCCGCCGTAGTCAGGCAGATAGGGCACCAGCTCGACAAAGAAGGCAAACAGCGCGAAAAAGATGAAGCCCCAGACAAAAGGCCACCAGGTGCTCTTGCGCTTCTTGGCGAACAGCCAGCCCGCCACGCCCAGCAGGGGCAAGGTGATGGCCAGACGGAACAGAAACACGCGCAGCTCGCTGGCGCGCATGGCGGCTTCATACTGGGGATAGGCCTGCTCGCGCAGACTGCTCATCTCAGCCTCGGCGTTGGAGACGGCCTGGTTGGCTTCCAGATGGGTCTGAGCCTCCTTCTCGCGCTCCTGGCGGGCCATGTCTTCGGCCTGCTTGAGTGCATCCAGCGCCTTGCTGCGCGCTACCAGCTCGGCATCCTGCTCCGGGCGCTCCGTCGCCCGACGGGTCGCCACCCAGTTGTCAAAGGTATCCCGCGCCGACTGGTAACGCGCGCGCTCGGCATCGAACTTGAGCTGCGCCCTGTCCAAAGCCTTCTGGGTCACGCCGGCCGTCTTCCGGGCCTGGTCGATTTCGGCCTGCACGCGCTGTACATCGGCCTGCGGAATAAAGGATTCCACCTCCAACGAGCGATCGGGCTGCGGCAGATTGCCCACCACCAGTCCACCCAGACCGATCAGGAAAAAGGCAAACACCAGCGCCACCAGCCAGAGGCCGCGGCGAAACCATTTTTCGGGCAAACGCAGTGACTTGCTCATTTTCAATTACTCCAAAAACGTAGCGCAATGCGCATATTCAGCAAGGTCTTGAAGCCAACAAGGCTCAAGCTCATTGCACAGTGCGCACGGCCGATGCGAGTTGCGTGCGCTGCAACCACTGGGTCACGGAGTCCACGGTCACCGTCTCGATGCGGCTGGCAAATCGCTTTTCATTCGGATGATCGTCAAACGCGATATTGGCTGCCGTCATGCGCCCGCCCAATCGCGAGAACGCGCGAATGATGAGCGCGCTGGGCTCGTAACCCTTGGCCTGCAGCCAGGCCTGAGCCTGTGCGCGATTCTGAATCGCCGCCGGCTCCATGGCCGCGGCCAGCGTCTCGGTGGCCCATTGGTTCGACTGCTGGTACTTGCTGCTCCAGACATAGCTGACCATGCTGTAGGGTTCGTTTTGCAGGCGCAGCACCGTGGGAGCGCTCAGGAACTTGAGCAAGGCCTGCTGCACCGCCGGCGTCGGGATCTGAATGGCGGCTTCGTAGCGCCACATATCGTCAAGAAAGAACTCGCCCAGGCCCTGGCGGTAGATATGGCCAGATGCAGTGCCGCACTCATTGAGCTTGTGCGCCACGCGCCAGGGGCCGGCGGGTGTTCTGTAAGCCCAGCCATAGTGGGAATACTTGAGATCGTATTTGCTCAAGTCCTGTCCTTGCCGCGCCAGCAGCACGACCTGGGTGCCGTTCTTCTGAAACTCGGCATCCAGCGCCTTGGCGGTACGCGCAGCCAGATTCAGCCCCTTGGCCATGACATCGGCAGTCAGCGGCCGGTCCTCACAGCTGCGGCCGGCCTGGGCCGAGCCTGCCCAGGCAATCAGCGCAGCGCCCAGCGCCAGCACCACAGGGCCGCGAATAGGCATGCCTGCGCGTTGAGCAGGCGCCATGGCTTGTACAACGCTTGTCGGTTCCTTGATCATGCGAGCCTCCAGCTTCTTGAGTTACAGACGCTCGTTGTGCATCAGCGCCTTGCCGATTTCGTTGGGGATAAAGGCCAGCACCTTGCCTGCCGTGGACAGAATCACGCCGGCTGCCGTGGCGCTGGTCTGCACCACTGTGCCCACGCCGACCGACAGGGCGCCAGCGGCCTGGCCAGAGACCTTGACCACGGCCGAGGTGCCGTCGGCCACATTCTTGAGCACATAGGTCACGCCTGTGGCACTGCTCTCCACGGCCTCAACGATCACGGATGCGCCGGCGGCCGACAGAAACAGGGGTATTGCCACGACTTCCTCCGAAGCGCCACCCGATACCGCTGCAACCACCGATGCCACAGGCAGGGCCGACAGCACCAGAGAGGCTTCGCTCTGGGCGTGGACTGCGCTGCCGCCCAGCAAGGCAAAGGCCGCGCCCAGGGCGCACAGGCTGTTGCGAAGAGGACGGATAAAGGTCAAGACGTTGATCACAAATGGCTCCCGATGGTTGTTGAAATGAACCGCTATTTCCATGCGGCGACAAACGAATCATCCACGCACCCGAAACTTTGGCCCTGTGTTTTGTCAAAATTGGCACTTGGCAGATCTTTCAGTATCTCAACCCGATACTTTCAGTCCGCTGCTGCCCCCGAACCGGTGGCAGTGTATGCATGCTGTCCGATTTCCGCGCCCACAACTTTTAAAAATCATCAGGCAATCCATGCGGTTTCACTCTCAGACCTCTGCCCAGCGCAAACCTTCGCCTTCGCGGACCTGGCTTGCAGCAGCGCTCGCCACCATCATCTCCACCCTGGCTGTCCCTGGCCTGGCACAGGGCAGCGGCATTCCTGCTTTTTCGCAAATGCCGCCGGGCCCGCTGGGCGGGCCCTGGCACTTTGCCACCCTGCCAAACAAGAACCCGACGGCCTTCAATGTGGTGGACCAGGATGGCGGGCATGTGCTGCGCGTGAGCACACATGATGCTTACGGCAATATGGTGCACAGCCTGCAACAGGCTGCCGCGCCCGATCTGCAGCTGCAATGGCGCTGGCGCGTGGATCAGCTGATCGACAAGGCCGATATCAAAACCAGGGCCGGCGACGATGCGGCGCTCAAGCTCTGCGTGTCCTTCGACTTTGACAAGTCGCAGCTGAGCTTTGGCGAACGGGCCAAGCTGCGCCTGGGCAGAATCAGCACCGGAGAGGACATCCCGGCCGAGACGCTGTGCTATGTCTGGGACAACAAGCAGCCCGTGGGCACGGTCATGCACAACGCGTTCACGCATCGCATGCGTTACATCGTGCTGCAAAGCGGTGACGCACACAAAGGCCAGTGGGTGACGGAGCAGCGCCATCTCTCCTCCGACTACCGGCAGGCCTTTGGCGACGAATCCCAGGCCATGCCCACCATCATCGGCGTCACCGTCTCGGCGGACTCGGACAACACCCATGGCGAAGGACTTGCCTACCTGGGTGATATCCGGCTCGCGCCCTGACCATCCGGCCTCAACGCCGGAGCAAATCCGCCACGTTCTGCTGCAGCAGGGCCGGCGTGACCGCAGCAGCCGCCACGGGCTCGCCCACTTCCAGCCCCACGCGGTTGAACAGGCCGCGGCGCAGCGGCTTGACCATGGCCACATTCCTGCCGCCGCGCCACTCGATTCGGCTGAAGTAGGAGCCCCAGAGATTGGTCAGCGCCATGGGAATGACGGGAACCTGCAGGCCGTCGTCTCGCGCATGGTCGAGAATCTTCATGATGCCGCCCTTGAAGGACTGCAGCTGGCCGTCAGAGGTGATGCCGCCCTCGGGGAAGATGGCCAGCAGATTGCCCTCGCGCAGCACCTCTGCCGCCCGAGCAAACGCCGCTTCATAGGTCGCAGGATCCTCCTTGTGCGGCGCGATCGGAATCGCCTTGGCCAGCTTGAACAACCAGCCCAGCACCGGCGCCTGGAAGATGCGGTGATCCATCACAAAGTGAATGGGGCGCGGGCTGGCCGCCATGAGCAAGATGGCGTCGACAAAGCTCACATGGTTGCAGACCAGCACGGCCGCGCCATCGCGCGGAATATGCTCGTCGCCACGCACCTTGAAGCGGTAGACAAAGTGGGTGATGACCCAGGCCACAAAGCGCAGCAGATATTCGGGCACCAGCAGGAACACATAGAGCGCCACGATGGCGTTGGCGATGCCGGTGATCAGAAACACCTGGGGAATGCTGCAACCTGCGGCCAGCAGGGCGCCGGCCAGCACGGCCGAGGCAATCATGAACAGCGCGTTCAAAATATTATTGGCCGCGATGATGCGCGCACGGTGCGTGGGCTGGCTGCGCATCTGGATCAGCGCATACATCGGCACACTGTAAATGCCCGCCGACAGTGCCAGCAGGCCCAGATCCAGCATCACACGCCAGTGCTTGGCCTCTCCAAAAAAGGCGTTCACGCCCATCAGCTCGGACGGCGGCAGCGCGCGCGTGGCGAAGAACAGATCAATCGCAAACACGCTCATGCCAATCGCACCCAGCGGCACCAGGCCGATCTCCACCTGGCGACGGCTGAACACTTCGCACAGCAGCGAGCCAATGCCGATGCCCACCGAGAAGATCACCAGCAGCAGCGATGCCACATGCTCGTCGCCATGCAGCACCTCCTTGGCAAAGCTGGGAAACTGCGAGAGAAACACCGCGCCGAAGAACCACATCCAGCTGATGCCCAGCAGCGAGCGGAACACCACGGGCTGCTGGCGCGCCAGCTGCAGGTTGCGCCAGGTTTCGGTGAACGGGTTCCAGTTGATGACCAGGCCCGGATCGGTGGCCGGCGCGTGAGGAATGAACTGCGCGCAGATGCGGCCCACGACCGCGACGGCCACGCAGGCCATGGCGACCTGCATATGGCCGACCTGCGGCACGGCGATCAGCAGGCCGCCAGCGACCTGACCCAGCAGGATGGCGACAAAGGTGCCCATCTCCACCATGCCATTGCCGCCCGTGAGTTCGCGGTCGTTGAGCACCTGGGGCAGATAGGCGAACTTGACGGGACCGAACAGCGTGGAGTGCAGCCCCATGAGGAACACGCACAGCAACAGCACCGGCACATTGGCCTGGATAAAGCCCCAGGCAGCGATCAGCATGATGCCGATTTCAAGATTCTTGACCAGGCGGAACATGCGGGTCTTGTCCCACTTGTCGGTCAGCTGACCCGAAGTGGCCGAAAACAGCAGATAAGGCAGGGTGAACAGCGCACCGATCACCAGACCCGCCATGGAAGGCGGCAGCCACGAAACGCTGAGCTGATAGGTGACCATCACCGTGAAGGCGAACTTGAAGAGATTGTCATTGCCCGCACCGGCAAACTGCGTCCAGAAAAACGGCGCAAAGCGGCGCTGGCCCAGCAGGGCAAACTGGTTGGGGTGGGCATGCTGCTGTGCAGCGGCGGCCGTATGCACGGTCGGCGTGGAATTCATGGATCTCTCCCTGTGGCGCTGCTGGCATTGTGCCAACTTGCCCGGATTTTTTTGTAGGTTTTATGCGGCTGACGCTTGTTGAACATGCGCCAGCCGCTATGAATATTACGATTCACGCCACTGCTGCAAGGCACGCAGCACAGGCCACGCGGCGGCGGCGGCCACCCAGTGCTTGAGGCTGTGGCCGGAGATTGCGTGCGCGGTCACATCGAACACATCGCCATCCGACAGCTCCAGCAGCTTGGCCACGAGGTACAGACCGATCACCCAGCCCAGCTCCACGGGCAGCGCGTGACGACGCGGCGCCACAAAGGCCAGCCACAGGAGAACGAGCATGCCGCCGCCCTGCACCAGCACCCAGGGCAGCACATTGCTGGTCTGCGCCCAGACCGCCACGCTGGCGGGTGCCGCCACCAGCAATACCCCGGCAGTGATGCGGGCGCTGATGTCGTCAATGCGCGTCTGCACCGCCAGACCCAGCAAGCCGGCGAAAGCCAGGCTCATGCCCAGCCGGTCCCAGACCAGACTCGAATCCTGCGGCGCCCAGTGATACCAGGCCGAGCCCGCCCCCGAGCACAGCAGGCCCGCAAAGAACAGGGCGCACAGGGCACGCGCCGTACCATTGAGCTTCTGATAGTCGGCACGCCGCAGCGCATGCCCGCCCGCCAGTCCGGCCAGCACAAACCCCAGATTGCTCAGCACATCGGCCGCATGCGGCAGACCCAGCCAGCCGCGCCGGTCGGCAAAGGCGTGATAGTGCTCGGGCTGGGCCATGCCGGGCATCAGCAGCGCCAGCGTGAACAGCAAGGCCATGCCCCCGAACAAGGCAAAGCGCTGCTCCAGCGTGCCCGAGGTCTCGGGGCTCGTCATTTCCACGTTCGTGATCGATGAGGTATGCAGTTGCATGGCGCTTCCTTGTGTGATTGCTGCGCAGTATGGAAATCAGCCCAAGCAGCGGCATCGATCTTCTAAACTTGCGCCATATCGCTGCACTGCCAGTACTACCAACCGATACCATGAGCACGACCGCCGACCTCGTCACCGCCATCAAGAAAGAACTCAAGGCCGCGCAGATGACCTATGCCGACCTGGCCCAGTCCATAGGCATGGCCGAATCCAGCGTCAAGCGCATGCTGGCCAAGGGCGACATGCCGCTGTCGCGCATCGACGAGATCTGCCGCGCCCTGCACCTGGACTTTGCCGATCTGGCGCGCAATGTGGCCGACAGCCGGCCTCTGCTGCAGCAGATCACGCGCGAGCAGGAGATTGCCGTGGTTGCCGACCGCAAGCTGCTGCTCACGGCCATCTGCGTGCTCAGCCTGTGGACGCTGGAGCAGATCGTCGCCACCTACCGCATCAGCGAGCCCGAGGGCATCGGCTATCTGGCACAGCTGGACCGCATCGGCATCATCGAGCTGCGTCCCGGCAACCGCTACAAGCTGCGCTTGGCCAAGACCTTCCGCTGGCAGACCAACGGCCCGGTGATGGACTTCTTCCGCGAGAACGCCGTGCTGGACTACTTTGGCGGCACTTTTGCCGGCGAGGACGAGACCATGCTGCTGGTGCATGGCTCCATCGCCCCCAGCCTGGCGCCCAGCTTCGTGGAGCGCATCCAGCGCATCGGTCAGGACTTTTCGCAGCAGCATCTGCAGGATCAGCGCCTGGGGCCCAACAAGATCGAGGGCTACACCCTGGTGCTGGGCATGCGCAAATGGGAGCTGCCCGCCTTTGCGGCCTTGCGCCGGTAGACCATCACTCCCAAATATGTAGCTAAATGCGCTTGCTGCATCTGCATCATCCGCCTGTTATATACATTCTTCACCAAGCAGACACACAAGATTGCAAGACTTCGCACAGCGGCAACCCACGGTTGACGCTGGCCTTCCAACATGGAGCCCAAGGGATGCCTGAACCACCGGCAACCCGCTACCCATGAAGGAGGCGTATATGCTGACAATCCGCAACACCATCCATACCGTCGCTGCCGCAGGCGCACTCGCCTTGCTGGGCTTTGCCGGTAGTGCACAGGCCCAAAGCGCTTACTGGGCGGGTGCCAGCCAGGGCGCCTATGTGAACGTGCAGTTCAACGCACCGCCCCCGGTCCGCTATGAAGCCGTGCCCGCTCCGCGCCGTGGCTATGTCTGGGCTCCTGGCTACTGGGAGCCGCGCGGCCACCGCCATGTCTGGCGCGCCGGCCACTGGGTGCAGAACCGCCCCGGCTATGTGTACCGCCAGCCCGTCTGGGTGCAGCACGGCAACCGCTGGGACTACCGCGCCAGCCGCTGGGACAGGGATGGTGACGGCGTGCCCAACCGCCATGACCGCAACCCCCACAACCCCTATCGCCGCTAAGCGCCTGTTAAAGCTTTAAGCCTTGATCGCTCCCTCCGCTGGCCCCTCCGAGTCATCACTTTCCAGCGGATTTCAGCCCGTGTTTCGCAAGAGATACGGGCTTTTTTGCATTAACCCCACGAGCTTAATGCTGCATAAGCATATAGAAGCAAATCATTAAATTACGGACACAATTCACAGCATTCAAGGTTCCTCTGGACAAGTCCCATCATGCGTTTGCTGCCCCGTTTCATCTCCGGTCTTGTTGCCACAGCAGCGGCCACCGCCCTGTTTCCCCTGGCCAGCCAGGCGGCCGACCCGGGCGCCGCCAGCTATCCTCATCAGCCCATCACCATGATCATGGGCTTCAACGCAGGATCGGGAGTGGATGTGATCGGCCGCGTGGCGCAGGAGCCGCTGGGCAAGACCCTGGGCCAGCCCGTGATCATTGACTACAAGAGCGGCGCCGCCGGCAATATCGGCAGCGAGTTCGTGGCCCGTGCCAAGCCCGATGGCTACACCATCTACTTCGGCACCGCCGCCACCCATGGCAGCAATGCCGCGCTCTACAAGAAACTGCCGTTCGACGTGGAAGCCGACTTCGTGCCCGTCGCTCCACTGGTGGACGTGGCCAATGTGCTGACCATCAATCCCAATGTGATCAACGTCAAGAACCTCAAGGAGTTCGTTGACGAGGTCAAGGCCCATCCCGGCAAGTACAACTATGCCTCCACCGGCAATGGCGCAGGCACCCATATGGCGTTTGCCGAGTTCAACTCGCGTCTGGGCCTGGACATGGTGCATGTGCCCTACAAGGGCGGCCCCGAAGCCATCACCTCGGTGCTGCGCGGCGAGACCTGCTGCATCATGAACCAGGTGCAGACCGTGCTGAGCCACTACAAGGCCGGCAAGGTGCGCCTGCTGGGCGTGACCACGGCCAAGCCCGTGGAAGCCGTCAAGGAAGTGCCCACCATTGCAGCCAGCGGCCTGCCAGGCACCAAGGGCTTCAACAGCTCCATCTGGTTCGGCATCTTCGCGCCCAAGGGCACGGACCCGGTGATCATCAAGAAACTCAACCTGGCGGTCAACGACGTGCTCAAGCAGCCCGAGGTGCGCGAGCGCTTTGTCTCCCAGGGCAACGCCATCCGCGAAGAGACACCCGAGCAGTTCAAGAAGACCGTGCATGAAGATCGCATCAAATGGGCCAAGGTGGTCAAGGATGCCAAGATAAGTATTGATTGACACCCTCTGAGCCGCTGCGCGGCTTCCCCCTCTCTCGATGCGTTGCATCGAGAGGGGACGGCTCCTTCGCCGCGAGGCGGCTCTTGCTCGGAGCCCTGGCTTGTATCGTGCCAGTATTGCGTTATCGGTGTTTGTTTGATGCGTCTGCGGCTCCAGCCTCAGGCGCTTTTGGGTTTTAGCTATGTCAATTTCACCTTCTACGACAGCCGCCACATCGGGACTGGCAACGCTGGAAGAACGCCTGCGTGACGACTTCGTCACTCTGGGCTGGCCTGCCAAGGCCTGGATTCCCCCTTCCACGCGCAAGGAACTGCCGGTGCATGAGGTGCTCGTCATCGGCGCCGGCCAGGCCGGTCTCGCGCTCAGCATGGCGCTGCAGCAGGTCGGCATCAAGCCTGTGCTGCTGGACAGGTCCGCGCCGGACTTCGAAGGCCCGTGGGCCACCACGGCGCGCATGGAAACCCTGCGCTCGCCCAAGGAGCTGACCGGCCCCGCCATGGGAATTGCAGCCCTGTCCTTCCGCGCCTGGTTCATCGCCCAGTTCGGTCCGGATGCCTGGACGGCGCTGGACAAGATCCCGCGCCTGCAGTGGATGGACTATCTGCGCTGGTACCGCCGCGTGACCAACGCTGATGTGCGCAACGGCCATGAAGTCGTTGCCGTGCGCCCGCAGGCCGATGGCGTGGTGGAAGTCGATGTCAAGGCCAATGGCGTGATCGCCACCTGGCAAACCCGCCGCCTGGTGCTGGCCACGGGCCGTGACGGTCTGGGCGGCGCAACGGTTCCCGCCTTCATGCGGGGCGTGGACAGGAAGTTCTGGGCCCATTCCTCCGACGCAATGGACTACGCCACGCTGGCCGGCAAGCATGTGGGCGTGGTCGGTGCCGGCGCCTCGGCCATGGACAGCGCAGCGACGGCTCTCGAAAACGGCGCAGCCAGCGTGGACATGCTGATCCGCCGCCCGCAGCTGCCGCTGATCAACAAGTCCAAGGGCTCGGGCGTGCCCGGTCTGACCCACGGCCAGTATCTGCTGCCCGATGCGTGGAAATGGCGCATCCGCCACTACATCAACGCCCAGCAGGTGCCGCCCCCACACGGCAGCACGCTGCGCGTCTCGCGCCATGACAACGCCTTCTTCCACCTGGGCTGCGCAGTTCAGAGCGTGGAAAAAGCGGGCGACAAGCTGCAGGTGCGGACCTCGGCCGGCGTGTTCGTGCTGGACTTTCTCATCGTCTCCACGGGCTTTGCCATCGACTGGAGCCTGCGTCCCGAGTTTGCCGACATAGCGCCGCACGTGAAGCTGTGGAACAGCCGCTTCACGCCCGAGGCCGCCGATGAGGATGCCGAGCTGTCGGCATCGCCCGATCTGGGGCCGCTGTTCGAGTTCCAGGGCGAGCTACCCGGTCTCGACCGGATCCACTGCTTCTGCTACCCCGCTGCGCTCTCGCACGGCACGGTGTCGGGCGATATTCCCGCCATCAGTGACGGAGCGCGCAAACTCGCGCAAGGTCTGGCCTCGCTGTTCTATCTGAACGATATCGAGCAGCACTTCGACAAGCTCAAGGCCTATGCCGAGCCCGAACTGGACGGCACGGAATGGACCGCCGCCGACAGCGCTGCGCGCATCCGCCAGCTGCAACCCTGAAACCAGCAAACACGACTTGAGACAAGACCCGAAGCCGCAGGCAGTACGGAAGTACGACCAGGCTTCGCTACGATGTATCAAGGCTTGTGTTGGCGGCATTCAATCAAGAGACTTCGCATGACAGACACCATAGACCGACTGGCCGGCCTCGAACAGGGCAGCCCCACATTCACCACCCGTCACGAGCGCGAAAAAGTCGCTCTGGCCACCCAGGCCTGCGAAGACCTGCTGCTGGGCAATCAACTGGACAGCGCGCTGACCCAGGCCGAGCGCCTGGTGCTGGCCGCCGAGCAGGCCCGCGTCAGCGGCGTGAGCACGCTGGAAGCCGAATACCGCAGCCGCGCCGAGGCCCTGGGCCAAGCCATCACGCCCGAGCTGCGTGCCATCCTCGATCAGCCCGGCGCCCAGACCGGCAATGCGCGCCTGGACGCCATGCTGCACTTTGTGCGCACGCTGGCCCTGAACCCGGCCCAGAGCGATCAGGCCGCGCTGCTGGCCATTCCGGCCGCTGGCCTGTCGCTCAACGACACCGTGCTGCTGGCCCAGCTGATCGGCTTTGTGGCCTATCAGGCCCGCCTGCTGGCGGGTGTGAAGGCCATGGGCGAGCTGGGCGGCGTGACCGAAGCGCCTGCCACCCAGCCTGTCGATGCAGCACCCTTTGTCCACCCCGCCAACCTGCCGCCGCCCGGCGAGCCGCTGCGCCGCAACGGCTTCACCAGCGAGACGCTGGACTGGAAGGCCTGGCTGCAGGTGCTGGACCCCGGCACCGCCACGCCCGAGCAGCAGCAGGTGCTGGAGGTCAGCCACCCCAAGGCCAAGAGCATGGACTTCTACCTGCTGCTGGCCCGCCAGCCCCAGGTGCTGCTGGAGCGCTCCCAGGCCTTCAACGCCATCATGTATGCGCCCGGCGGCCTTTCCCGCGCCGAGCGTGAAGTGGCAGCCACTGCCGTCTCTCGCTCCAACCGCTGCGTGTACTGCGCATCGGTGCACGCTCAGCGCTTCGAGCAACTGGCCAAGCGCAACGATGTGATGGCCCAGCTGTTTGACGAGCCTGACACTGCCGGCACCAATGCCCGCGAGCGCGCCATCATCCAGGCTTCGCTGACGCTGACGCGTGCGCCGGGCAGCTTTGGCCCGCAGCAGCTGCAGCCGCTGCGTGATGCAGGCCTGTCCGATCTGGAAATCCTGGACATGCTGCACTCGGCCGCACTGTTCGGCTGGGCCAATCGCCTGATGCTGAATCTGGGTGTGGAGCTGTATTCAACCCCCTGAGCGGCTTTGCCGGGGCGGCCCCGCCGCTTCCCCCTTTCTCTACGCGCTGCGCGCTACGGGAGGGGGACGACAGCTTCGCTGCGCGGCAGCGCTTGCTTGCCATGTCTTTGTTGGGCTGCGCCGGTTTCGGGGCACCCCATATTTTTTTATAGCTGCTTGTGCTTTCCAGCTAATGATTTCAGCATCAATTGATTCTGAAATCCTTTTAAATAAAGCGATAGAAGCTATCAAATTTCATACTATTTGCCGGTAAACACCGTCAGCACGCCGGCCAGCTGATGCACATGCGCATCCATCAGCTGTGCCTCGGCCACCAGACCGATCAGGGGCACCGGCCCCAGCGCATGGCGCAGCAGCTTGAGCTCGGCATCGACGCCGCCAAACAGCTCGCTGCCCCGCCCCTTGCTGCTCACATAGATGGCACCGCGTACATGCTGCGGCACGGCCGCCTCGGCCATGGTTTCGAGGCCGGCATCGGCAAAGTCGGGCTGCAGCGCATCCTTGAGGGCCGCGCCCATCTGCATCAGCTCATGGCGTGCCGCGCTGCTCTGGCGCTGGCAGAAGATCACCGTATGCTCGGCCTCCACGGGCGACGACAGCGCAATGCCCTGGCGCACCGGGTCCAGCCCCACGATATGCAGCACCTGGGCCTCGTCGGTCAGCGCGCCACGCTCCAGACCCCGGCCCAGCGGTGCGATCGCCGCCTGGGTCTTGCGCAGCTGGGACAGCGCAGCCTGCCAGCCGCCGCCGGCGCTGGGGCTGGCTTCCACATCCAGCATCTGCAGCAGTCGGGGCAAGGCGGGCTCGCCTTCCAGCTCCAGCACCACCGGGCCCCTGGCCTCGGTAATCGCAAGCCCCGTGTCCAAAGGCGCACAGCCCTGGGCCAACCTGGAGGTGCAGGCCACGTCGGCATCGAAGGCCACCCCCGAAAAGCCGGCATGAAAAATGCCGACGCTGGCCTGGGCGCGCAGCCGGGGCAGATCTTCGGCGCGGCAGGCGAACTGCACACCCTGCTCGCTGCTGAGCGCCCCAAACAGGTTTCCCGAGCTGATGCGCTCGGACAGCTCCAGCAGCAGCTCTGCCAGATCGGGCTGGTCGATGCTGGAGTGCACCAGGGCCGAATGGGCTTCGAATCCGGCTTCGGCGCCGCTTTGCGCCAGCGGCGCCACACCGGAGTAGACGCGGTAATGGGCGGCGGGCAGGTCCAGCAGCATCACCGCCAGCGAGGAGCTTTCGGAATACTCATGCTCCATGGCCAGCACGGCATGGCCGGAGCTGCCCACCCAGTCGGTGACCTGGGGCAGCTCGCGCGCCAGCAGCGCCAGCAGTTGCTGCGCATGGGGCACCAGTCCCTGGGCGATATAGATCAGACCCAGGCGGTGCGGCTGCAGCGACTGGCGCAGCAGTTGCTCGCGCAGTTGCAGCACGACTTGCTCTGCCGCAGTGCGCCAGTCTTCATGAGCGGCATGAGCGACGGGAAACAATGACATAAGCCCTCCTGTTCTTGCTGGGGCGTGGATGCCTTGCAAGCACGATTTTCCACCTTGGCGGGAAGGGATTGCTCAGGGCTTGCGCGAGGTAGCAGAGGTTTTGGCTGCCGTCTTTTTGGCGGCAGGCTGCTTGGAAGCAGTTTTTTTAGCAGCTGCCGTCTTGCTGGCTGCCGTTTTGGGTTGAACGGTCTTGGCCGCCGCCTTGCGTGCAGGCCTGGGCTCGGCTGCCGCAGCGCTCTTTGCCGCACTTTTTGCTGCAGCTGCAGCGCCAAGGCCGCCGGCCTGTGCCATCACCTTTTCCATGGTGGACTTGGCAAAACCGCTGGCCATCTCGGTCGCGCGCTGGGCTGCGGCCAGGGTCTCGGGAGGAACGGGCTCGGCCATGGCCTTGGCGGCAATCTGCTGGAACTGCTGGGTCAGCGCGCCCCACCATTGCATGGCCTGGCTCAAGCCGGCCTGAGAAGGCGGCTCGGCCTGGGCCTTGGCATCCGCCTCGGTCGTTGCGGGTTCTGCCTCGGGCTCCGGCACTGGCGCCGCTGATGGCTCTGCGGCTGCCGTCCTGGCCGAGGCGCTGCCCATGGGCCAGCCGGTATTGCCGGTCGCAGCGGGCTCGGCCGGCGCTGCACCGGGGAAAGGAAAGGACTTGGCCAGCTCGCTCATGCTGACATTCATGTCCTTGAGCGTGGACAGCGTCATGCGCTGCACTTCCAGCGCCTGGATGGTGGCAGCCAGGGCGCGGCTGTTTTGCTCCAGCCAGAACTGCACGGCCTTGAGCTCGGCAATGCGCTTGTCCACCTCCTCCACGCTCACCGTGGGGGCCACCCATTGGGGCACGCGGCCCATGGGATTGGCCGCAGCGCCAGCGCTCTGCGCCAGCCCCTGCAAAAAGTCAAAGCCGGGAATGAACTTGCCGAAACCAAATGCCGATGCGTCACCGCTCATAGTGCTCTCCGCTGCAGGGATGGATACCAGAATCCGCATCCGGACAGGGCCGGATGCGGAACTAGCTTACTGCACTTGTGATGTTTGCTGCAAACAAGGGAGCAGGCAGCAACCCTGGCTCAGGGCCTCAATGCTGATGCCCGCCCTGGCCCATGTGCTGGTGCCCGGCACCGGCAGCCGCTGGGGCCGTCGCGCGCACCGGCAGCTGCAGGCTCAGGCGCGAGAGGGCGCCCTTGGCATCCTTGAACACCAGGGTCACGGGCACCTGGCTGTCCTTGACCAGCGGGGCCTTGAGCTGCTGCAGCATCAGGTGATAGCCGCCGGGCTTGAGATCCACCGCCACGCCCTGGGGCAGCTCCAGGGCCTCGATGGCGCGCATGCGCATCACATCGCCCTGCATCTTCATCTCGTGCACCTCGGCCACGGCAGCGGCCGGGGTTTCCACGCCCACGAGCTTGAGCGGCTCCTGGGCCGTCAGGCGCATGAAGGCCCCCGAGGCCTGCTGACCCGCCACGCTGGCGCGGGCCCAGGCGTTCTCGACCTTGACATGGGCGGCATCGGCATGGGCCCAGGCGCCCCCCGAAACCAGCAACGAAGCGACCAGCGAACCCAGGGCCATCAGGGTAAAACGACGCGTATTCATGAAACCATCTCCATTCAAATTCAGTCTGGACTTACGCAAACAAGGGTGCATCAGGATGCATCTCCTTGAAACCAAGCCCTTGCCTGGGCCTGATTTGTGCAAGTCGTGTCAATCTCAAATCGAACTGAAGCGCTTGACCATCAAGCGCCTTCAGCTATGTTTTTCAGGGTTTCAAAGGGCGGCGCACGTACGGGCGGCAGGGTGGAGACAAAAGCTCTGTGTGCGACTTCGGCCCAGGGCCGGGCATCGAGAACGGCGCGGTGACTGCCCGGGCCTGGCTGCTGCGCGGGCGGCGGCGCCAGCATCGGCAGGCACAGCGCGCAATCGAGTCCATGCGGGGTGGCCGCATCGTCGCTGGCGGGGCTGGGCACCCAGTGGGTGCTGCCGCTGGCCGTGCACACCGCCTCCCAGCCGGCAGGCGGCGTGGCGCGCGCCCAGGGCGTGAGTATGCTGACCAGCAAAATGCAAAACCACGCACCCAGCGCCCAGCGCGCCACAAGGGCTGCCGGTTGGTGCCGAGGAGGGTGCGCGCGCCAATGCATGAGGCGATTGTAGGAGCCGGACCGCTATCCGGTTGGCGACGCAGGGCTTGCACCACTTGCCTCTACGATGGCTGGCCACGGATACCTATTCACAACCACCGATCAGGAGACAAGCATGCTGACTTTGTGCGGATTTTCGGCCAGCAACTACTACAACAAGGTCAAGCTGGCCTTGATGGAAAAGCAGATTCCCTTCGCCGAGGAGCTGGCCTGGCTGGGCAGCACCAATCCCGAGGAATCGCCGCTGGGCAAGGTGCCGTATCTGCGCACCCAGCATGGCGCCATCAGCGAGTCCGACGCCATCATCGAATATGTGGAAGCGCTGTCCAGCAAGGTGCCGCTGCTGCCCGCAGACCCCTTTGCTGCCGCCAAGGTGCGTGAGCTTTGCGTCTATCTGAACCTGCACCTGGAGCTGGTGGCGCGCAACCTCTATCCCCAGGCCTTCTTCGGCGGCAAGATCAGCGACTCCACGCGCGACAAGACCCTGGAGCAGCTGAAAAAGAACATTGCGGCCTTTGCCAAGCTGGCCCGCTTCGACACCCCGTTCATCGCGGGCGACAGCTTCACGCTGGCCGACTGCAGCGCCATCGTGCATCTGCCCCTGGTCAGCAGCGCCAGCAAGATCCTGGGCGGCAGCGATCTGCTGGCCGAGCTGCCGGTGCGCGACTATCTGGCGCGCATGAGCGAGCGTCCCACGGTGCAGAAGGTCAACGCCGATCGCAAGAGCAATACCGAAGAGCTGATGGCACGCATGCAGGCCAAGGCTGCGCGCTGATGCGGCAGGGCCTGGTCTAGCCTGTCCGGGCCCGCTGATGCTACGCTTGAGACCATCATGCAAAGCGCTTTTCATCTCGCCTATCACGTGACCGATCTCGACCAGGCCCGCCGTTTCTACGGCGGCGTGCTGGGCTGCCGCGAGGGTCGCAGCACCGACACCTGGGTCGATTTCGACTTTTTCGGCCACCAGATCTCCCTGCACCTGGGCCAACCCTTTGCCGTGAGCAATACCGGCAAGGTCGGCAACCATATGGTGCCCATGCCCCACCTGGGCGTGATCCTGCTCAAGCCCGACTGGCTGGCCCTGGCCGAACGTCTCAAAGCCGCTGGCACGGCCTTCATTCTGGAGCCGCAGGTGCGCTTCGAAGGCGAGCCCGGAGAGCAGTGGACGATGTTCTTCACCGACCCTTGTGGCAACCCGATCGAGGTCAAGGGATTTGCCAACTGGGAAGCGGTTTACGAACACTGATCTCCACTGAGCCGCTTCGCATCTTCTGCTGAAGAGGGACTGCGGGGTGGCCCTGGCTGGCCGTCTCGCGCCTGGACTGCGCCAGTGTCACAGGCTCATCACTTCGAGCCGGGCCAGATGGGTTACCTGTATCGCAGGACTCACGCAAAACGGGTTCAGGCAGCATGACTGCCTCAGCAGGCAGGCCGTTGTTGCATTCTTGTTTGCGCAAGTCCCATAAAGGCTGATCGAGATCAGCCTCCAGCTCCTACCTGGATTGCGCCAGCAGCGATCAAAACAGGACCTCACCCATAGGCTACCGAGCACTCTCCATGAATCCCAGCAAACCGCTGCTGCGCTGCGTGGGACTGCCCATCGCCGACACCAGCAGGCCGGGCACTTCGGCCCACAGCGAAAACGCCTTGCGCGCCCGCGTGATGCCGGTATAGACCAGCTCGCGGCTGAGCACGTTACCGCCCTGCGCGGCCAGCACCAGCGCCGTGTGCTCGAACTCCGACCCCTGGCTCTTGTGCACCGTCATGGCAAATGCGGTCTCCACATGGGCCAGGCGCGCCGTGCTGACATGGTGCAGATGCTCGCCCTGCATGAAGTACACGCGCAGCCGCGCCGGGTCGGCAAAGCTGGGCAGGGCCATGCCGATGTCGCCGTTGAACACGCCCAGTTGCGCATCGTTGCGGGTGACCATCACCGGACGGCCCAAATACCACTCGCCCTCCTTGCGTATGGCGCCCATGGCCTGCAGGGCCTGCTCCACCGCGCGGTTCAGGCCCGCCACGCCCCAGTTGCCGTCGCGCACGGCGCACAGCAGGCGGTAGCGGTCGAAGGCGGCCAGCACGGCCCTCACCCATTGCTGGTGCTCGGCCTCGGTGGCAAAGCCGCGCCCCTTGCCCTGTCCATGTTGAGCCAGCACCTCGGCATAGGCGGCATAGCTGGCCATGCCGCCGCGGCCTTGCACGGCGCTGCGCACCACTGACTCGACGTCACCGCCTTCACGTGCCCAGAGTTCGGCATGCAGGCCAGCCTGGGTTTGCGTGCGCAGCAGCGCCATCGCAGCCGGTGCATCGCCGGCATTCACGGCCTGTGCAAGTTGACCGATCGGGCCGCCAAAGCGGCGGCTCTCGCGCAGCATGACGGTATGCTGGGCCAGCGGCAAGGCCCTGGCTGGCGCCAGGTACTGCGCTGGCAGGAGCTGGCCCGTCACGCGCCCGGCATAGGCCGCGGTGTCCGGTGCGTAATTGCCCCGCTGCGCGTCGCGGCACAGATCGCCCAGCACGGCACCGGCCTCCACCGAGGCGAGCTGATCCTTGTCGCCCAGCAGAATCAGGCGCGCCGTGGGCGGCAGGGCCTGCAGCAGCGCGGCCATCATCTCGAGGTGGATCATGGAGGCCTCATCGACGATGAGCACGTCGACATCCAGCGGATTGCCCGCATGGTGGGCAAAGCGCCGCGTATCGGGCCTGGCGCCCAGCAGCGAATGCAGGGTGCGTGCCGCCCCCATGCGCTTGACCAGCGCTTCCAGATCCAGTTCACGGCCCACGGCCTCCTTGAGCTCCAGCAGCGAGCTGTCGATGGACTGCTTGAGCCGCGCCGCCGCCTTGCCGGTTGGCGCAGCCAGCGCGACGCGCAGCTGGGCGGCATCCGGCGCCGTGGCAAACAGCAGCGCCAGCAGGCGGGCGGCCGTATAGGTCTTGCCCGTGCCCGGCCCGCCGGTGATGACGGACATGCGCCCGCGCAGCGCCAGCGCGCAAGCCAGTTTCTGCCAGTCCGGCGCCGTCGCGGCATCGGCCGAGGCCGTGAAAAGCCGCGCCAGCCAGTCGCGGACCTTGGGCTCGTCAAGCGCCACCGCATCGGCCGCCGTGCGCTGGGCAATATGGGCGGCGACACTGCGCTCGTAGTCCCAGTAGCGGCGCAGATACAGCAAGGGCGCAGCGCCGTCCAGCAGCACCAGCGGCTGGCCTCGGTCAGCCGCTACCACGCCCGGCTGCACGACACGCACCACGGGGCTGCGACGCAGGGCCTGCAGCCAGTCAGCCAGCCGGCCGGGCAATTGCTCCCATAGCGATTGCTGCAGTCGCTCGGCCTCCTTGGGCCAGGCGAGAATCTGATGGGGATCGCCAGCCAGCGCCTGCAGGGGTAGACAGCTGTGACCGCGCCCTTCCATCTGCGCCAGCACGGCAGTGGCCACCAGCAGCGCGGGCCCGGCCTCGGCGTCCTGCGCGGCCACAAAAGCCGCCAGCGCGCTGTCCAGGCGGCGCAGCAGGCCGGCATCGGCCAGGCGCTCCAGAGCGGCCAGCCAGTCCGTGGTGCCCGGCGCAATCGTGTCCCCATCCGCGAGGGCTGCAAACAGGTCCAGCGTCTGCAGATCGGCTTTGCGGCGGCCCTTCATGGCTGCTCCTCCTTCGATGCTTGCTCACAGTCGCCAAGCAGCGCCTCTAGCCCGTGCAGCAGCGCCAGTGGCGGCTTCAGGACATGCATGCCGGCAGCCTCGCCATCGAGACCGCGCAGGAAGAAATAGAGCGCGCCGCCCAGTTGTTCCCGGGGGTCGTAGGCCGCGCCCAGCCGGCTTTGCAGCAGACGGTGCAGAGCCAGCAAATACAGCGCCGCCTGCACGTCATAGCGGTGCTCGAGCATGGCCTGCTCCAGCGCCCCGGGGCCATAGGCCGCAGCGTCCTGGCCCAGATGATTGGTCTTGTAGTCCAGCACCCAGTAACGGCCGGCATGGTGAAACACCAGGTCGGCAAAGCCCATCAGCATGCCGTGCAGCTCGCGCTCTGGCAGCGCCGGGCGCGGCTGACCGGGCAGGATATGCCGGCGGCACAGCGCATCGATGTGCGGTGCCGACAGGCGCCGCGCCGGCAGCCAGAACTCCATCTCGGGCAACAGCGCATCACCTTCGCCCAGCTGGGCCAGCGAGACACCGAGCGGCGCCAGCGGCTGATGCACCACGGCGCGCAGCCACTGCAGCACATCGGCGGCCTGCTCCTTGCGGCCCGCGCGCTCGCAGCGGCGCAGCAGACGGGCCGCCAGCGGCTCGCTGTTGTCGGGATCATCCTGAGCCTGCAGCGCAAAGTCCTCTGCGGCCAGCCATTCCAGCTGGTCGTGCAAGAAATTGCCCACCACCGGGCCGCGCATGAAGCGGTGCCAGACCGCAGCATCGCTGCGCGCGCCTGCGGCGAATCTGCTCAAGGTGGGCAGGGCGGTCATGACGTCGTTGATGACGCCCAGGTCCAGCGCAGCTTCGCCGGCCTCCTGGGCCTGCAGCGCACGCTCGTCCTCGGCAGGGCTTTGTGCCGCCACCGGCAGGACCGGCAGGCTGGGTGCGGCCATGGCGCGGGTCAGCGACGAAAAACTGCCAATGCCCCAGCGGCGGTCGAACTGCGCCTCGTACACCGGCGCGGCGGCCAGGGCTGGCAATGCCTGAGCGGCCACATAGCGCGAGGCCACGGGTAGCTCGGCCGGCAGATCCACCACGGCGATCTCCGTGCAACGCTCGCTCAGGGCCTCGATGCTGGCGCGCCAGCCCGCTGCTGACTGCGAAACAGCTCCGGCCAGCAGATAGCCCGCCGCCCCCTGTTCGTTCGCACAGTTTTTGCTGCTGCCGCGCTTCATGGGGGCCAGCCCCATCCACAGCGCATGGCGCGGACGGGTCAGCGCCACATAGAGCAGGCGCAGATCCTCGCGCAGGCGCTCCTTGTCGGCCTGCGCCAGCTGCGCATCGTCGTAGTCCAGAACCAGCTCGCGTGCGGGTGCGCCATCGATCTGCACCGGCAGCGAAAGATAGGCCGCCTTGCCATCCACAGGCCGGAAGCTGCCGCCAAACGGCAGGCAGACCAGCGGATACTCCAGCCCCTTGCTCTTGTGCACGGTGACGACCTTGACCAGATCGGCGTCCGATTCCAGCCGCACGATCTGCGCATCGCCGGCCGCGCCCGGGCTCTCGATCTGGGTGGCCAGCCAGCGGATCAACGCCTGCTCGCCCTCCAGCTGGGCGCTCGCGCCCTGCAGCAGCTCTGCCAGGTGCAGATAATTGGTCAGACGGCGCTCGCCGCCCATGTCCTGCAGCCAGCGCGCCGGCAATTCAAAGCGGTACAGCGTCTGGCGCAGCATGGCCAGCACGCCCAGGCGCAGCCAGAGACTGTGCAGCTCCTTGAGCAGCTCGCTGCGCGCATCGAAGGCCTCGTCATCGCTGGCCAGCCAGGCCAGCTCGTCAAACGACAGACCCATCATGGGCGTGGCCAGACCGGCGCGCACGGCAAGTGCGTCCAGGGGGGCTGCCACGGCACGCAGCCACAGCAGCAGATCCTGCGCCTCGCCGCTGGCGAAGACCGAGTCCTGATCGGAGAGATAGACCGAGGCCACATTGCGCCGCGCCAGCGCGCGGCGCACGGCAGTAGCTTCCTTGCCCGTGCGCACCAGCACTGCGACATCGGCCGGGCTCAGGCGCTGCAGCGGCTGACCGTCCTCGGCAAAGCCCGTGGCACCGTCCATCAGCCACTGCACGATCTGGCTGGCACAGAACTCCGCCCCACGGCGGCGGATGTCGTCATTGCTCAGCGGCTCATCGCTGCTGCCATCCCAGGCAATGGTCAGCGCTGCCATGCGCTGGCTGCCCTGCATCAACCGCTCCTTGCGGCCATTTGACTTGACGCTCTCGAACGGCAGCGGATTGCTCTGTCCGGCGCGGAACAGGAACGCGCCCTCGCCTTCGCGCACTTCAGCCTGCACAAACCATTGGTTGACCGCATCGACCAGCGCCTGCGTGGAGCGGAAGTTGGTGTCCAGCACATAGTGGCGGCCCTCGGTCGCCTGCCTGGCCTGCAGATAGCTGTAGATGTCCGCACCACGAAAGCCGTAGATGGACTGCTTGGGGTCGCCGATCAGCAGCAGTGCGCTGTCCGTGCTGTTGTCTGCCGTGCGGTAGATCTGGTCGAACAGCCGGTATTGCAGCGGCGAGGTGTCCTGGAACTCGTCAATCAGCGCCACCGGGTACTGGGCCAGAATGCCGGCCTGCAGCGCGGGGCCGTTATCGCCGGCCAAGGCGGTATCCAGGCGCTGCAACATATCGGCAAAGCCAAAGGTGCCGGCCTGGCGCTTGAGCCACAGCAGGCGCTGCTGGACATGGACTGCAGCATGCAGGCGCAGCGCCACCTTGATCGACGGCAGCCCGGTCAACGCTTTCAGCAATTGCTCCAGCTCGGAAAATTCGGTGGGCAGCAGCAAGTCCATGGTCGAGCCCTTAAAGGCCTCGGCCATCCCCTCTGGGCACAGGCGCTTGCGGGCGGAATCGCTGAGCTCCAGAGGCTGGTTCAGCGGGTCTTGCGCCCAAGCGGTCAGCGCCGCAAACCAGCCTGTGTAGTAGCGAGCCTGCAGCTTTCGCTTGTCCCACAGCGCGGCGCGGCCGTCTAGTTCACCCTCAATCCAGCGCAACATGCGCTCGGCCTTGGCTTCCCAGCCATCGGCCAGCGCTTGCAGTCGCTGCGCACGCTCTGCATGCGTCTGCGTAATGCATTCGCCCAACGACCCGACACCTGCCACAGCGGGCACGTTTTCGCGCAGCAGCGCTTGCATGTCTTTGACCAGCACATGCACATCGGGCCAGACCTGCAGCGCCGTCTCCAGCACCTCGCCCGACAGCGGGTAGCACTGCTGGCGCCAGTAATCCTGTGCAGCCTCGGTCTGACGCTGGCTTTCATCGGCCTCCAGCGTTTCATCAAACAGGTTGCCACTGTCGAACGCATGCTCGCGCAGCATGCGCTGGCACCAGCCATCTATGGTGTGGATAGCAGCATCGTCCATGCACTGCGCAGCCATGTCCAGCCGCCAGGCCGCAGTGTCGCGCTCTGTGCCTTCGGCATAGGCATCGCGCAGATCGCGCAAGAAGCTGTCGTGCGCCGCCGGTTCAGCCTCGCCGCGAAAGCATTGCACGGCCTCGATCAGGCGGTCACGAATGCGATCCGACAGCTCGCGTGTGGCGGCCCGCGTGAAGGTCATGACCAGAATATCGGGCGGCATCAATGCCCGGGCAAAGCCGTTCTCGGCGCCGTGGCCCAGTACCAGCCGCAGATAGAGTGCTGCAATGGTCCAGGTCTTGCCTGTGCCCGCACTGGCTTCGATCAGGCGCGAACCCCAGAGCGGGAATTGCAGGGGCTTCAGCGCCTGGCTGCCGGGCTTCATCGGGTTGGCGGGCGCGCTCATGCCGGCTCTCCTGGTTGTTCGTCCTGGTCTGCACGCTGCATCAGGGGCAGGCCCTCGATCTGCACCTGCGCGGCCAGCCAGTCATGCAACGGGCCATAGACCTGTTTGGCCAGGGCATGAAAGCGCAGATCAGCCGTCAGCGCCTCCCAGTCTGGGTAGCAGCGCGCCCAGCTGGGGTCTTCGCATTCGCCGCCCAGCATGTAGCCGCCCTCGTAGGCCTGTGCGGCGGCGCTCAGATCGTCCAGGCCGGCTGCGATGGCGGCCTTGAGAGGCAGCGGCAAGGGCTCGTTCTGGCCCGCCAGCCACAGCTGCATCAAGGCTTGCAAGCGCTGCGTGGCCGCCTCAGGCTCCAGCGGCTGCACCCAGACCAGGGTGTCGCGTGCGATCACCCCCATCAGCGTGTCGGTGCCCGTGCTTGAAAGCGCCAGACTGCGCACATAAATGGGCAGCAGCTTATGGGCCTGCAGCTCGCCTTTTTTGTTCAGCAGCGTGCGCGGCTCCAGCGCGAACCAGCAGCGGCTGTAGCCCGCATCCGAGGACGGCTCTTCGCGCTCCCGCAAGCCATCCATCCAGTCGTCCAGCGTGACCGCGCCGGAGTGCAGCAACAGCCGCTCGCGCGGCGCCGCATGGGGCCACTGCCGCATCTGCTGCTGCCAGGCCAGCAGCGACGGCGTGGCCTGGGCCTGCAAGGCCTCGGCCTCGCGCCTGCCGAGACCTGCCAGCGGCAGCACGCCGGCACGCCCCAGACGCTGCACCTGGCGCTGCACCTGCAGGCCCACGTCCAGCGCCGCATCGTGCGCCAGCTGCGTGCGCACGCCCTGCTGCAGCTGCTGAATCAGGCCGTAGGCGGTCAGGCCATCGACGCTGAAAAGCTCATCGTCCTCCAGCAGTTCCTCGTCCTGCTCAAAGCGCACCTGCAGGCGGTTGCGCAAAAAGCTGCGTGCGGGATGGCGCAGAAATTCCGTCAGTCGCGCCAGCGTCAGCGGCACCTCGGGGTCGGGCTCGAAGGCGGCCACGACCGGCAGCGCCTGCGCTGCCCGCTGCTCATGCGCGCCATACCATTCGCGCGCGAAGGTCGACAGCCCTGAAGCCTGTTCGAAATAGCGGCGGCTGAAGGGCTGCAAAGGATGCTGGCGGGTACGCTGGGCCAGCAGCAGATCTCCGCGCTCGCTGGCGCAAAGGCCTGAGCTGCCCTCGCCCTGCCAGCCTTGGCGCAGATAGTCGCGCAGCTGCGAGACCAGCACCGAGGGGGGCTGTTCGCTGTTGTCGCGCACATGGCGGCCGGCCCAGCTGATATAGAGCTTGCTGCGGGCCGACAGCAAGGCATCCAGCATCAGCTGACGGTCATCGTCGCGGCGCGCGCGATCGCCGGGGCGCTGCTGGCCGGGCAGAGCCATCAGATCGAAGTCCACTCGCGTGGCGCGGCGCGGGTAGTCGCCATCGTTCATGCCCAGCAGACACACCACTTCGAAGGGGATGGCACGCATCGGCATCAGCGTGCAGAAAGTCACGCCGCCGGCGCGAAAGCGCTGATTGAGCGCAGGCTCCGACAGGGCCTGCAGCCAGGCCTCCTGCGCCACCTCCAGCGGAATCAGGGCATCGAAGCCCGCTTGCTCGCAGGCGGCCTGCCAGCCGACCAGGGCCGTGTCGAGTGCGGCGCACAGGGCCTGGTCCTCATCGCCCTGCGCGACAAAGAAGTCGTCCATCAGACTGCGAAAACGCTGGGCCCAGACCTCGGCAGCCGCGGTCGTTGAAGCCGTTTGCCACCACTGCAGCATGCGCCCCAGCAAGCTGGCCAGCGATCCGGCCAGCTCGGCCGCCAGGCCCCCCACTTCGTCATAGGGCTCCATGCCGGCAAAAGCCTGTGCCTCGTCGAAGGTGGCCTCCAGCGCCGGCCCGCTGGCATAGCCCAGCAGCATGCGGCGCAGGCCGAACCAGGCGCTGTTGGGATCACCGCAGGCTGCCAGACCCAACTGGGCGCGCTGCGCATGGTTGAGCCCCCAGCGAATGCCCGCACCGGCCATCCAGTGCGTGAGCTGGGGCAGATCGTCGGCCGCCAGCCCCACGCGCGCCGCCACGGCGGGCACATCGAGCAGATCGCACAACTCGCTCAGGCGGCAGCGCTGCTGCGGCAGCTTGAGCAGCCATTGCAGCGCGGTCACCAGCGGGCTGCTGGCGCGCGCGCCCACGTCGGCGATATCAAACGGAATATGGCGCGCATCGTGGCGGCCGTACTGGCCGAACACGGCGCGGATGGCGGGTGCAGCCTCTTCGATCGACGGCAGCATGACCACCACCTCGCGCGGCGCCAGCGCGGCGCGGCCCGCAGCGGCAGGCTCGGCCAGCCATTGCAGCAACTGGTCGTGCAGCACCTCAAGCTCGCGCACCAGGCCATGGGCCTTGTGAAAGACAATGGACTGGTCGGCCGCCGCGATCTCGACCGCTGGGTGCTCCGACATGGGCACCAGATCGCGAATGCGCTGCTGCACCTGGGTCAGCAGCGGTGCGTCGATCAGCTCACTCGCATCGGCCTCGTCATACACATCCACACGCGGCCAGCCCCATTGAACGGCAGTGTCGCCCGTGGTGTCGAAGGCATCGAGCTGGCGCACATAGTCGCGGCTCTGTCGTCCCCAGGCCGCCAGCAGCGGATGGGCATGGGCGTGCATGGCGGCCAGGGGAATCTGCGCCAGGTCCTTGCCGCCCTTGTCGGCATGGCGGCGGCGCTGCTGGCGCAGCAGCTCGCGCCCGTCGATGGCATCGGCCCAGTGAAAGCGGCAGGGGTTGGGAACGGCAATCAGCACCTGGCTGTGCTGGGCAATGCCGCTCAGAAACTGCATCAGCGACAGAGGCATCTGGCTCATGCCGAACACCACCACGCGGCGCGCCAGCGGCGTGACCGGCGGCTGACCGCTTTGCAGCGCGCCCAGAATCCGTGCCAGCAGGGCCGGGCGGGTGGCGGCACGCTCCTGCTCATCAAGCTCGGCCAGCACCTTGCGCCATAGCTGGGGCTGCCAGAGCTGCCCTTCAGGCACGGGCGCGTCGGGGCGGCCCGCCGTGCGCAGCACATCCTCGCCCTGCTCCCAGGCGGCCAGCCAGTCGGCGCGGTAGATCTGGTACTGGTCGAACAGGTCGGCCAGCTTTTCGGCCAGCTGCAGCAGGCGCTGCGGCTCTGCGGGGCGCAGAAAGCTGGCAATGGGCGCAAACGCTGGCTCGCCCAGACACTGCGGCAGCAGACGCATCAGGCGCCAGATCATGGGCGTCTTGTCCAGCGGCGATTCGCGCGGTACCTCGTGCCTGCCCAGAATCTGCCGGTAGCTGCGCCAGACAAAGCGCGCCGGCAACTCGACCTGTGCTGCGGCGCACACGCCCTGCTGCTCGGCCATGCGCATCTTGAACCACTCGGCCATGCCGTTGCTTTGCACCAGCACGATCTCGGGCTCCAGCGCCTGCAAGGGATGCGCCGCCAGCCAGGCCAGCACGGTGTCGGCCAGCGCCTCGGTCTGGTTGCCGTGGATGGCGATCAGGCCCGGCTGCCAGTTCGCGGCCGGTTGCGACGCCCTTGGTTGCTGCTCTGCTGTCACACGCGCTCCTGTGCCTGTCTGTGCACGATGAAAGCTGCAAGCTTAACGGCAGCATGCAGGCGCTATCAAATGAAAAGCTGGTTGCGCATACCTACAAAGCGAGCTGGAGCTGAAACGCCTTGAAATCGAGCCAAAGCAAGCGCAAGCCGCTCTGCTTTTTTGCTGCCCACAGCCCGTTGCAGACATTCAAGGCGGCAATGAGAAAAGCCCTGGATCATTGCTGATTCAGGGCTTTCAATCTGGTGGCCTGGGACGGAATCGAACCGCCGACACAAGGATTTTCAATCCTCTGCTCTACCGACTGAGCTACCGGGCCTTTGCTGTCCAGCAACTTGAATGTGCTGAAGCAGCAATTATAGGCATATTTTTCCGCATCCCGCCCCGCCTGGGCATTCCAGATCGCAGCACTCGCCGGTCTGCGAATGCCTCCGGACACGGATCAGATCCAGATGCAGAAAAGCCCTGAATCATTAATGATCCAGGGCTTGGAATCTGGTGGCCTGGGACGGAATCGAACCGCCGACACAAGGATTTTCAATCCTCTGCTCTACCGACTGAGCTACCGGGCCTTCATCAACACTCTTCAGTGCCCAAGCCACGATTATAGGCACACTTTTCGAGCCCAAATCGAAAACTGCGATTTTTTTGGAAATTATCCGCGGCGATTGCGTCCGAGATCCACGCCCAGCTGACGCAGCTTGCGGTACAGATGGGTGCGCTCCAGGCCGGTCTTCTCGGCTACGCGCGTCATGGAGCCGCCTTCGCGGGCCAGGTGGAATTCGAAATAGGCTTTTTCAAAGCCGTCGCGCGCCTCGCGCAAGGGGCGGTCGAGATCGAAGCCCTGGTGCGAATTGGGCAGATTGTCTTCTGCCGCCTGCGCCGTGATGCTGACCACGGCCGATGGCGCGGTGCCATTGCTGGCATGCGAGGCGGCTTCCGAGCCCTGGCTGGCCGTGCTGCGCGCCAGCCCCTGCTCCACTGCCTTGAGCAGCTTCTGCATGGTGATGGGCTTTTCGAGGAAGGACAGCGCGCCGATGCGCGTTGCCTCGACGGCCGTCTCGATGGTCGCATGACCGCTCATCATGATGACGGGCATGGTGAGCTGACCGGCCGTGGCCCATTCCTTGAGCAAGGTGACGCCGTCGGTGTCCGGCATCCAGATGTCCAGCAGCACCAGATCGTAGTTGTTGGTGGCCCTGGATACGCGTGCCTGCGTGGCGTTCTCTGCCACGTCCACACTATGACCTTCGTCGTTGAGGATTTCCGACAACAAATCCCGGATCCCCAGTTCGTCGTCGACCACTAGTATGTTTGCCATGTGTCTAAAGCCTGTTGCTATGCCTTGTGCTGAACGGGATCAAGCCGTCCCTGCACGGTCGTTAGGTACAAATGATAGCGACACTCGCGCGCCTTGAACTACCCCGTCTTCCTCTCGATTACCCAGGTCCACTCTTGCGCCATGTTCGTCGGCGATTTTCTTGACCACCGCCAGGCCCAGGCCGGTGCCGCGGGACTTGGTGGTCACATAGGGCTCGAAAGCTCTTTGCAGAATATTGGGAGCAAAACCTGTGCCACTGTCGCTGATGCTCAGGCGCACACGCTGGGCCGTGTCCATCCAGCGGGTTTCGATGGTGACGGAGCCCGGAGTCTGCCCTGTTTCCTGCGCTCTTTGCGCCGTGGAATCTTGCGCATTTTGCAAAAGATTGTGGATGACCTGGCGCAATTGCTGGCTATCGCCCTGGATGGGCGGGCAGGCTTCGTCCAGGGATGCCTCCACGCGCACCGTCGCATTTTCCTCGCCATAGAGCTGCAGCACCTCGGCGATCAGAGCATTCAGATCCAGCGGCTGCAGATTGGCCGCCGGCAAGCGTGCGTACTCGCGGAACTCATCGACCAGGCGTTTCATCGCAGCCACCTGATCGACAATGGTCTTCACCGACTTGGCCAGCAGCGCCTGGTCCACAGGCTGCAGCTTGTCGGTCAGCTTCATGGCCAGACGCTCGGCAGACAGCTGAATCGGCGTCAGCGGATTCTTGATTTCATGCGCCACGCGGCGCGCCACCTCGCCCCAGGCCTGTGCACGCTGGGCCGAGACGATCTCCGAAATATCATCGAACACCAGCAGGCGCTGGTCCTCGGGCAGTTCCGCACCACGCATGACCAGACTGGTGGTGTTGTGCACCACATCACCGTTGCCGTTGCCGGCGTCCAGCTCATAGACCTGCTGCCAGCGGTCCCGCCCCTGCTGGGCCGAAGCATCGCCCAGGAAGATCTCGAACTGCTCCTGCACCACACGGGCAAAGTCCTGCAGGCCCGAGACATCGCGCAGTCGCTTGCCCTGGAATACCGCCATGGGCGCACGCAGAATACGTGTCGCGCCGGGGTTGCTGAGCACGATGCGCCCGGCACGATCGAGCACGATGACGCCCGATGTGAGGTTGTCCAGAATGGTCTGCAGATTGCTGCGCGCTGCATCGAGCTGCAGCAGATTGCGATTGGCATCGGAGCGCGCATCGGCCAGTTGCTGGGTCATGACGGCAAAGGAGCGCGTCAGCCCGCCGATCTCGTCCTTGCTCTGCAACGCGGGCTTGGGGCGCAGATCGCCACGCGCCACATCACGCATGCCCTGGGCCAGCAGCAGCAGCGGCTTGGCCAGCTGGTTGCCCAGCACCACGGCCAGCACCACGGCGCCAAACACGGCCAGAAACAACGCCAGCGTCAATGTGCCGATGTACATGCGCTGCAAACCACCGCGAGCAAGCGCTCGCTCCTGGTACTCGCGATTGGCCTCCTGTACGGCCAGGGCATTGATGACCAGGGCCTGAGGCAAGGGGATCGTGGCCTGCAGATAGCGCGCTTCTTCGAGCAGATTCACGGCCGAGCTGGGTACCAGCGCCAGCGTGCGCACCTTGGCATTGGCGGCGGCCTGCTCGGCAGGCACATCGCCGGCATCATCCAGACCTTCGATGCTGGCCACGGCGCGCTGCCCGCCCTGCTCCCTCAGGCTGCGCAGCAGCTGGGTATTGGGCCGCTCGGGTGCGAGGCTGAACAGAGACTGGCCGGCGCTGGCGATGGCCTTGCCCGAGGCGTTCCAGAGCACCACATCGGTGGCGCCGATCTGATCGCGGATGCGCTCCAGCATCAGCGCGGCCCCGGCATCCGAGGTCTGGGACAGCTGCAGGCCTGCGGTGCGCGTGTTGTTGGCCATGTCGTTGGCCACCGTATCCAGCGTGGCGCTGGCCAGGCTCACGCCGGCGGACAGCGCCCCTTCGACCTTGACGTCGAACCAGCTCTCGATGGAGCGTGAAACGAACTGGTAGGACACCACATAGATCAGCAAGCCCGGCAGCAAGCCCACCAGGGTGAAGATGCCGGCCAGCTTGAGCAGCAGCTTGCTGCCGAAACGCCCGCGCCTGAGCCTCAGCGCCAGGCGCACCCCGCCCCAGAACAGCACCAGCAGCAGCAATCCGGCCACCACCACATTGGCCGCAAACAGCCAGTTGTAGTTGCGCTCGTAGGCCAGCCGGTTGTTGGTGGCCAGGGTCAGCAGGAACAGCAGCAGCACCCCCACCACCACCATCAGCACCACGCCCGTACCGACGGCCCAGCGCGTGGCGCGCGACCAGCGTGCGGCCGAGGAGCCGCCGGCCTCGCCGTCCGGGAGCTTGAAGTCTGCCATCAGGGAGTCGCCTCCAGGGTCTGCGTGCGCGACATCTGCAGATTCCAGCCCGAGCGCCCCAGCGCACCGATCTGCAAAGGCCTGGGCAGGGACGACAGATCCACGCGAAAGCGCAGCTGCACCGAAACGCCCGAGGTGGAGCCGAGCTGGGCGGGCTCCAGAATCTTCCAGCGGTAGATGCGCTGAATGGCCGCGATGGCATCCTCGAGCTGCTCGTAGGTCTGGCCCAGCGCCAGCCCGGTGCCGCTGCCGCCGGTGAAGGCGGAGTTGGAGATATGCAGACGCCAGCGTTTGGTGAGCGGCTGGTGCGTGATGCGGTAATAACGGGTGGCAATACCCAATTGCTGATCGGACCAGTACCAGCGCTCGCGCTGTACCTGGGCTTCGGCAATGAAATACATGGGAATGCCCTGGCGCAGGGCGTCTTCCACCTGACCGGGCAGCTCGAACTGCAGATTGGCCGAGAGAAACACGCCGTCCTCGGTGCGCGTGAGCTGCATGGAGCTGATGTCCGGCGGCACGGTATCGGCCCGGGCCAGCACGAAGACCAGGGATAGCGCCAGCACCATCGAGGCTGCACGGGCCGCACGCCGAAAGGCCCCCGCTACAGCGTTAGCGCAATTTTTCCAGCAGAGCGTAAAAAAAGCCGTCGTGGTCACCCAGGGGATTGTCGGACACGGAATCGTGTTTGGCGGCTTTGCCGGGAATTAAATGGCCCGGAGCAGGCAAGCTGGCCGCCGTAGTGTTGCGTGCAAGAAACGCTTGCATCTGGGCATCGCCCTCGGCCTTGAAGACCGAGCAGGTGCAATAGACCATGCGCCCGCCGGGCTGCAGCAGCGGCCACAAGGTGTCCAGCAGCCTGGACTGTATGTCTGCCAGCTGGGCCACATCGCTTTCACGGCGCAGCCAGCGCACATCGGGCTGGCGACGCACAATGCCCGATGCCGTGCAGGGCGCATCAAGCAAGATGGCATCGAAGGGCTGGGCGCCGCATTGAGATTCGAACCAGTCCTTTGGGGCGGAGGCATCGGCCACCAGCACCTTGGCCTTCAAGCCCAGGCGCGACAGGGTTTCATCGATGCGACGAGCCCGCTCGGGATCGATCTCCAGGGCCGTGACTTCGATGCTGCCGGGCACGGCACGTTCGATCAGATGGGCGGTCTTGCCGCCGGGCGCGGCACAGGCATCCAGCACGCGCAGCGGGCGCCCCTGGGGCTGGGGCAAGCCGGCCAGCAGCAGCGGTGCCGCAGCCTGCGCCGCAGCATCCTGCACCGAGGTCCAGCCCTCGTCGAAATGCGGCAGCTCCTGCACGGGCACGGCCTGCTCCAGCTGCAGACCGCACTCGGCGACGGCCGTCGCCTTCAGGCCCATCGCCTGCAGCGCATCCTGATACTGGGCTGCCGTGCTTTTCTGTGCATTCACGCGCAGCGTCATGGGCGGCTGGGCATTGTTGGCCGCCAGAATGGTCTGCCAGTCCTGGGGATGGTCTTTCTTGAGCCGTGCAATCCACCAGGCAGGGTGATTCCAGACAGCCACGGGATCGTTGTCAGTGGCGCTCACCAGGGCATCGCGCTCGCGCAGAAAGCGGCGCAGGCAGGCATTGATGAAGCCGGACTGCGCGCGTGCCGCACCGTTCTTGGCGGCTTCCACGGCCTGGTTGACCAGGGTGAAGGGCGGGTAAGGGGCTTGCGCCTCATCCCAGGCCAGAGCCAGCGCCGTGCTCAGCAGGGCGCTGACCTTGGGCGCGGGAGCCCGCGACACCAGCTGCCTTTGCAGCGCCTGGGCACGCCCCAGATTGCGCAGCACCTGGAACAGCAAGGCCTGCACTCCCGGACGCAAGCGCTGCGGCACCTGTGCCAGCACAGCCTTGCTGGACTGGCCACCCAGGATGCCGTGCAAGGCCTTGGCCACTGCATCCAGCTGTTGCCACAGGGCAGGAGCATTGGGCACAGCAGCACCAGCCGCGGCGTTCTTGGGTTGGGAAGGCTTGGAAGTCATGAAGAGCAGACCTGAAAAACTTGGGAAACTGAGGCAGACAGGAAGGCGCAGTGGGCATGTTCATCGAAAAAGCGCCATGCCTGATCCGAACTTGCGCAAATCGTGTCTTGATCAATGAAAAACGCTCCCGTCTGCACAAGGCAGAGCGGGAGCGCGGTGCATCAGCAGCGAACCGCAGCCGTTGCCGGCCGCGGCCCAATGCCATGCTTAGTCGGCAGAGGCGTCGCCAGCAGGTGCTTCGACGTCATCAGCCAGCACACCGGCCAGCTCGGCTTCTTCGGCTTCGGCGATGGCACGACGCTCGGCATCGTCCATTTCGTCCTTGGCCTTGCGAGCCTGGTGATAGGCCAGACCGGTACCGGCGGGGATCAGACGACCCACGATCACGTTTTCCTTCAGGCCACGCAGTTCGTCGCGCTTGCCCATGATGGCAGCTTCGGTCAGAACACGGGTGGTTTCCTGGAAGGAAGCCGCAGAGATGAACGAGTCGGTCGACAGCGAAGCCTTGGTGATACCCAGCAGCACGTTGGAGTACGTGGCAGGCAGCTTGCCTTCCTTCTGCATCTGTTCGTTGGTGTTGAGCACCTCGGAACGCTCGACCTGTTCACCCTGGATGTAGGTGGTATCGCCAGAGTTCTCGATGATCACGCGACGCAGCATCTGACGCACGATCACTTCGATGTGCTTGTCGTTGATCTTCACACCCTGCAGGCGGTAAACGTCCTGCACCTCGTCCACGATGTAGCGCGACAGCTCTTCGATACCCAGCAGACGCAGGATGTCTTGAGGATCGGCAGGACCGTCAACGATGGACTCGCCCTTGTTCACCACCTGGCCCTCGTGGACCAGAATGTTGCGCTCCTTGGGCACCAGTTCTTCCCAGACCTTGCCTTCCAGATCGGTGATCTGCAGTCGGATCTTGCCCTTGGTTTCCTTACCGAAGGACACAGTACCGGTCATCTCGGCCAGAGTGCCCTTGTCCTTGGGCGTACGGGCTTCGAACAGTTCGGCCACACGGGGCAGACCGCCGGTAATGTCGCGGGTCTTCTGACCTTCCACAGGGATACGGGCCAGCACTTCGCCGGGGCCCACGTCCTGGCCGTCGCGCACCTGAATCAGGGCGCCGACCTGGAAGCCGATCGTCACGGCATGGTCGGTACCAGGGATCTTGACTTCCTGGTTGTTGGCGTCGATCAGCTTGACCTGGGGACGCACTACCTTGGCGGAGCCACGACGCTTGGGGTCGATCACCACCAGAGTGGACAGACCGGTCACTTCGTCGACCTGCTTGGCCACCGTCAGACCTTCTTCCACATTCTCGAAACGCACTTGACCGGCGTATTCGGTAATGATGGGTCGGGTCAGCGGGTCCCAGTTCGCCAGGATCTTGCCGGCCTTGATGGCTTCATCGGGCTTGATGGTCAGTACGGCGCCATAAGGCACCTTGTGACGCTCGCGCTCACGGCCGTTTTCGCTGATCACGATCTCGCCGGAACGCGAAATCACCACCAGCTCGCCCTTGGTGTTGGACACATAGCGCATCGTGCTGTTGAAGCCGATGACACCATTGGACTTGGCTTCCACGCTCGAAGCGATGGCAGCACGCGAAGCGGCACCACCGATGTGGAAGGTACGCATGGTCAGCTGCGTGCCGGGTTCACCGATGGACTGGGCAGCGATCACACCCACGGCTTCGCCGAGGTTGATCAGGCCGCCACGACCCAGGTCGCGACCGTAGCAGGTGGCGCACAGGCCGAAACGGGTTTCGCAGGTCAGAGCCGTACGCACCTTGATTTCGTCCACGCCCTGAGCTTCCAGCTCTTCGATGGTGTCTTCGTTAAGCAGGGTACCGGCAGGCACCAGCACGGCACGGGTTTCGGGGTGCAGCACTTCTTCGGCGGTCGAGCGGCCCAGCACGCGGTCGCGCAGGGATTCGATCACTTCACCGCCTTCGACGATGGCGCGCATCAGATAGCCGTTGGAGGTACCGCAATCCTGTTCGTTCACGACCAGATCCTGCGTCACGTCCACCAGACGACGAGTCAGGTAACCGGAGTTAGCCGTCTTCAGCGCCGTGTCGGCCAGACCCTTACGAGCACCGTGGGTCGAGATGAAGTACTGCAGCACGTTGAGGCCTTCGCGGAAGTTCGCGGTGATAGGCGTCTCAATGATCGAGCCGTCAGGCTTGGCCATCAGACCACGCATACCGGCCAGCTGACGAATCTGCGCTGCGGAGCCGCGGGCGCCGGAGTCGGCCATCATGTAAATCGCGTTGAACGATTCCTGATCGACTTCGTTGCCGTGACGGTCTGTGGTCTTCTGGACCTTGAGCTGGTCCATCATCACCTTGGACACGTCGTCGCCGGCCTTGCCCCAGATGTCCACCACCTTGTTGTAGCGCTCGCCGGAGGTCACCAGACCCGAGACGTACTGCTGCTCGATCTCCTTCACTTCGGACTCTGCGCGGGCCAGGATGTCGGCCTTTTGCGGAGGCACCAGCATGTCGTCGATGGAGATCGAGATACCAGCGTGCGTGGACAGACGGAAGCCGTTTTGCAGCAGCTTGTCGGCAAACACGACCGTGGCCTTCAGACCGCACTTGCGGAAGGAGGCGTTGATCAGCTTGGAGATTTCCTTCTTCTTCAGCGCCTTGTTCATGTTGCTGAAAGCCAGGCCCTTGGGCAGGATTTCAGACAGCAGGGCACGGCCCACGGTGGTTTCCACGAGCGAGGTCACGGGCTCGAATTCGCCGGTTTCCTTGTTCTTGTTCCACTCGGTCAGGCGCACGCTGATCTTGGCGTGCAGTTCGGTCTCGCCGGCATCCAGAGCGCGTTGCAGCTCCATCAGGTCGGCAAACACCATGCCTTCACCCTTGCCGTTGATCTTTTCACGCGTGGCGTGATACAGACCCAGCACCACGTCCTGGGAAGGAACGATGGAGGGTTCGCCCGAAGCGGGGAACAGCACGTTGTTCGAGGCCAGCATCAGCACGCGGGCTTCCATCTGCGCTTCGACAGACAGGGGCACGTGAACAGCCATCTGGTCACCGTCGAAGTCGGCGTTGAAGGCCGCGCAGACCAGCGGGTGCAGTTGCAGGGCCTTGCCTTCGATCAGGATGGGCTCGAACGCCTGGATACCCAGACGGTGCAGCGTAGGCGCACGGTTGAGCATGATGGGGTGTTCCTTGATGACTTCTTCAAGGATGTCCCACACCACGGGCGTACCGGCTTCCACTTCCTTCTTGGCCGCCTTGATGGTCGTGGCGATGCCGCGCTGCTCGAGCTGCGCGAAGATGAAGGGCTTGAACAGCTCCAGCGCCATCAGCTTGGGCAGACCGCACTGGTGCAGCTTGAGGTAAGGACCCACGGTAATCACGGAACGACCGGAGTAGTCCACGCGCTTGCCCAGCAAGTTCTGACGGAAACGACCGCTCTTGCCCTTGATCATGTCGGCCAGAGACTTCAGGGCACGCTTGTTGGCGCCCGTCATGGCCTTGCCGCGACGACCGTTGTCCAGCAGCGAGTCCACCGCTTCCTGCAGCATGCGCTTTTCGTTGCGCGCGATGATTTCAGGAGCCTTGAGCTCGAGCAGACGACGCAGACGCGAGTTGCGGTTGATGACGCGGCGGTACAGGTCGTTCAGGTCGGAAGTGGCGAAACGGCCACCGTCCAGAGGCACCAGAGGACGCAGATCGGGAGGCAGCACGGGCAGCACTTCCATCACCATCCACTCGGGCTTGATGCCGGACTTCTTGAACGCTTCCAGCAGCTTCAGGCGCTTGGCGTTCTTCTTGACCTTGACTTCGGAGCCGGTCAGATCGTTGCGCAGGCGCTCGATCTCGACGTCGATGTCGATGCCTTCGAGCAGGTCCTTGATGCCTTCAGCGCCCATCTTGGCGGTGAACTCATCGTAGCCGTACTCGAGTTGCTTGGCGTCGTAGTCGTCCTCGGTCATGATGCTGAACTTCTTCAGCGGAGTCATGCCGGGGTCGGTCACCACATAGGCTTCGAAGTACAGCACGCGCTCGATGTCGCGCAGCGTCATGTCCAGCACCAGGCCCAGGCGCGAAGGCAGGGACTTCAGGAACCAGATATGGGCGCAGGGCGCGGCCAGGTCGATGTGACCCATGCGTTCGCGACGCACCTTGGTCTGTGTGACTTCAACGCCGCACTTCTCGCAGATCACACCGCGGTGCTTGAGGCGCTTGTACTTGCCGCACAGGCATTCGTAGTCCTTGATCGGGCCAAAGATCTTGGCGCAGAACAGACCATCACGCTCGGGCTTGAAAGTACGGTAGTTGATCGTTTCAGGCTTCTTCACTTCACCGAAAGACCAGGAACGGATCTTCTCGGGCGAGGCCAGGCCGATCTTGATGGCATCGAAATGCTCATCAGGCGTAAATTGCTTGAACAGGTCGAGTAGCGATTTCATGTAACTCTTTCCTTTTCGTCAAAAATCATTGCAGCCACCGCTGGATTTGCCTTGGTTTCAGCAACGAACCAAGCGCAAATCCTTTGTTTTAAAGCGGTTGCAGCTCTCTGTTTAATAGGGCTTAAGAACGTTCGAGCTCGATGTCCAAGCCCAGAGAGCGGATTTCCTTGACCAGCACGTTGAACGATTCGGGCATGCCCGCTTCGATCGAGTGCTCGCCCTTGACGATGGACTCGTACACCTTGGTACGACCGACCACGTCGTCGGACTTCACGGTCAGCATTTCCTGCAGCACGTAGGCGGCGCCGTAAGCTTCCAGCGCCCACACTTCCATTTCACCGAAACGCTGACCACCGAACTGGGCCTTACCGCCCAGAGGCTGTTGCGTCACCAGCGAGTAAGGACCGGTGGAGCGGGCATGCATCTTGTCGTCGACCAAGTGGTGCAGCTTCAGGTAGTGCATATAGCCCACGGTGGTCGGACGCTCGAAGCGCTCGCCGGTGCGGCCGTCATACAGATAAGCCTGAGTGCGTGTCTCGGTCAGACCCTTGGCGGCAGCGATGTCGTCAGGGTAGGCCAGCTTCAGCATGTCCTTGATTTCGGCTTCGGAAGCACCGTCGAACACCGGCGTTGCGAATGGCACGCCTGTGGTCAGTTCCTTGGCCATGGACATGACTTCGCCGTCGTCCAGCTGAGACAGCTCTTCCTTGCGACCGCTGCGGTTGTAGATCTCTTCCAGGAAGGCGCGCACTTCAGCAGCACGGGCTTCCTTTTGCAGCATGTCGCCGATGCGCTGGCCCAGACCCTTGCCGGCCCAGCCCAAGTGCACTTCCAGCACCTGACCGATGTTCATACGCGAAGGCACGCCCAGCGGGTTCAGCACGATGTCGGCAGTGGAGCCATCAGCCAGGAAAGGCATGTCTTCCACAGGAGTGATCTTCGAGACCACGCCCTTGTTACCGTGACGGCCGGCCATCTTGTCACCGGGCTGCAAACGACGCTTGACGGCCAGGTAGACCTTGACCATCTTCAGCACGCCGGCAGGCAGCTCGTCGCCCTGGGTGAGCTTCTTGCGCTTTTCCTCGAACGCCAGGTCGAAGGTGTGACGCTGCTGCTCGATGGAGTTCTTGATGGACTCCAGCTGAGCGGCCACATCGTCTTCGGCAGGACGAATGTCGAACCAGTGGAACTTCTCCACGCCGTCCAGGTAGGCCTTGTCGATCTTGGCGCCCTTGGACAGTTTCTGAGGACCACCGTTGGCCACGCGACCGGTCAGCAGCTTCTCGATACGGTCGAAAGCGTCGGCTTCCACAATGCGCAGCTGGTCGTTCAGGTCGAGGCGGAAGCGCTTGAGTTCATCGTCGATGATCTGCTGGGCGCGCTTGTCGCGCTGGATGCCTTCACGCGTGAACACCTGCACGTCGATCACGGTGCCTTGCGAGCCCTGATCCACACGCAGAGAAGTGTCCTTCACGTCGGAAGCCTTCTCGCCGAAGATGGCGCGCAGCAGCTTCTCTTCAGGCGTCAGCGTGGTCTCGCCCTTGGGGGTGACCTTGCCCACCAGCACGTCGCCGGGTTGCACTTCGGCGCCCACGTAGATGATGCCGGACTCGTCCAGGCGGTTCAGTTGCTGCTCGGACAGGTTGGGGATGTCGCGCGTGATTTCTTCGGCACCCAGCTTGGTGTCGCGAGCCATCACCACCAGCTCTTCGATGTGGATCGAGGTGTAGCGATCGTCAGCCACGATGCGCTCGTTGATCATCACCGAGTCTTCGTAGTTGTAGCCGTTCCAGGGCATGAACGCGATCAGCATGTTCTGGCCGATGGCGATTTCGCCGAGGTCGGTCGAAGCGCCGTCCGCCAGCACATCACCCTTGGCCAGCTTGTCGCCACGGCTGACGATGGGGCGCTGGTGGATGTTGGTGTTCTGGTTGGAACGCTGATACTTGATCAGGTTGTAGATGTCCACGCCGACTTCACCGGCCACGGCTTCGTCGTCGTTCACACGGATCACGATGCGGGTCGCGTCGACATAGTCCACGATACCGCCGCGCTTGGCAGTGACCACGGTGCCGGAGTCCACGGCGGCAACGCGCTCGATGCCGGTACCGACCATGGGCTTTTCAGGGCGCAGCACAGGCACGGCCTGACGCGACATGTTGGCACCCATCAAGGCACGGTTGGCGTCGTCGTGTTCCAGGAAGGGAATCAGCGAGGCGGCCACGGACACGATCTGCGCAGGCGACACGTCCATGTACTGCACGCGCTCGGCCGACACCAGGGTCGATTCACCGGCTTCACGCGCCGACACCAGCTCGCCCACCAGATTGCCTGCGGCATCCAGATCGGCGTTGGCCTGGGCGATCACGTACTTGCCTTCTTCGATGGCCGACAGGTAGTCGATGTCCATCGTCACCTTGCCGTCCACCACGCGACGGTACGGGGTTTCGATGAAACCGTACTCGTTCAGGCGGGCGTACAGAGCCAGCGAGTTGATCAGACCGATGTTGGGACCTTCAGGCGTTTCGATAGGGCAGACGCGACCGTAGTGGGTCACGTGCACGTCACGCACTTCAAAGCCGGCACGTTCGCGGGTCAGACCGCCTGGGCCCAGGGCGGAAACACGACGCTTGTGCGTGATTTCTGCCAGAGGGTTGGTCTGGTCCATGAACTGCGACAGCTGCGAGGCACCGAAGAACTCCTTCAGGGCCGCGGAGATGGGCTTGGAGTTGATCAGGTCGTGAGGCATCAGAGGCTCTTGCTCGGCCTGACCCAGACGTTCCTTCACAGCCTTTTCGATACGAGCCAGACCGGTGCGGTACTGGTTTTCGGCCAGTTCGCCCACGCAACGCACGCGGCGGTTGCCCAGGTGGTCGATATCGTCGACTTCGCCACGGCCATTGCGCAGGTCCACCAGGATCTTGACCACGGCCAGGATGTCTTCGTTGGACAGCACCATGGGACCGGTCGCGCCTTCGCGGCCGATCTTGGCGTTGAACTTCATACGGCCCACGCGCGACAGATCATAGGTGTCGGCGTTGTAGAACAGGCGCTGGAACAGGGCCTGCACGGCGTCCTCGGTAGGAGGCTCGCCAGGGCGCATCATGCGGTAGATGGCAACGCGGGCAGCGAACTCGTCCACGGTTTCATCGGTGCGCAGGGTCTGCGAGATGTAGGCGCCTTGGTCCAGTTCGTTGGTGTAGATGCACTGAACGTCCTGCACACCGGCGCTGCGCAGCTTCTTGAGCAGGGCTTCGGTCAGTTCTTCGTTGGCCTTGGCGATGATTTCACCGGTGTCGGGATCAACGATGTTCTTGGCCAGCACACGACCCAGCAGGAAGTCTTCAGGCACGCTGACGAACTTGGTGCCGGACTGCTCCAGCTCGCGGGTGTGGCGAGCGGTGATGCGCTTGTCCTTGGCGACCACGACCTTGCCGGACTTGTCGGTGATGTCGAAACGCGCGACTTCGCCCTTCAGGCGATCGGCCACGAATTCCATCTGGGCACCGCTGTCCATCAGGCGGAAGTTGTCGTTCACGAAGAACGTTGCCAGGATGGTCTCGGGCGTCATGCCGATGGCCTTCAGCAGGATCGACACCGGCATCTTGCGGCGACGGTCCACGCGGAAGTACAGCAGGTCCTTGGGGTCGAACTCGAAGTCCAGCCAGGAGCCGCGGTAAGGAATGATACGAGCCGAGAACAGCAGCTTGCCCGAGCTATGGGTCTTGCCCTTGTCGTGCTCGAAGAACACGCCAGGCGAACGGTGCAGCTGAGACACGATCACGCGCTCGGTACCGTTGATGATGAAAGAACCCTTGTCGGTCATCAGGGGCACTTCGCCCATGTAGACCTCTTGTTCCTTCACTTCCTTGACCACCTTCGACTGAGCCGTGGAGGACTCGCGGTCATAGATGATCAGTTGAACCTTGGCGCGGACAGCGGAGGCGAAGGTCAGACCACGGGTCTGGCATTCACGCACGTCGAAAGCGGGCTTGGCGAGGTTGTACTCGACAAACTTCATCTCCACAAAACCATTGTGGGAGACGATGGGGAAGGCGGAATTGAAGGCCGCTTGCAGGCCATCAATGGTACGTTTTTTGGGGGCTACATCTGCCTGCAGGAATGCTGTATAGGCATCTTTTTGCATCTGCAGCAGATAAGGCACTTCGAGCACGCTATCGCGGCTCCCGAAGCTTTTGCGGATTCGCTTGCGTTCGGTATAAGAATAGGCCATGAGATCTCCGGGCAAAGACATGAGTCCTGGGTCTGCGACGACTGCCCCACAGGGGTCTCCTGCGGGCTTGGCGGTTGGCCACTACCAACCATGGCTGACGGCGATGCGTTGCACATCGCCCGAACCAAGGCATCTTCTGCTGTCGGATTGTCAGAAGACACTAAAAAGCAGACTCCCTAGGAAACCTGCTTTCTGGTGTGTTCTTTCAGCGCGTTCCACAAGCGCCAAAGGCTGGAGACCCTTTTACGAGTCTCCAGCCCTTGATTTCACTGAATTACTTCAGTTCAGCCTTAGCACCGGCTTCAACCAGCTTCTTCACAGCGGCTTCAGCGTCAGCCTTGGGAGCGGCTTCCTTCACGGTCTTGGGAGCGCCGTCGACCAGATCCTTGGCTTCCTTCAGACCCAGGCCGGTGATTTCGCGCACAGCCTTGATCACGGACACCTTGTTGGCGCCAGCTTCGGTCAGCACAACGTTGAATTCGGTCTTTTCTTCAGCAGCAGCAGCGCCACCAGCAGCGCCGCCAGCAGCGGGAGCAGCCATAGCAGCGGCGGACACGCCAAACTTCTCTTCAATAGCCTTGACCAGGTCGTTCAGTTCCAGAACAGTCATGCTGTCCAGGGCGGTCAGGAATGCGTCTTTATCGAATGCCATTTTGATTTCCTAAAATTGGTTGGTTTTGCCGAGCACTCAGGCTGCGGCTGGTTCGGCTGCCGCTTCGGCAGAGCCTTCGCCCTTCTTGGTCGCCAGAGCGCCCAGCACAACGGCTGTACGCGAGATAGGCGACATGAGCAAGCCGCACAGTTGTGCGAGCAGTACTTCCTTAGAGGGGATGTTTGCCAGTTGCTTAACGCCGTCGACGTCCAGGGCCTTACCTGCAAACGCACCACCGCGAATCACCAACTTGTCGTTGGTCTTCGCGAAGTCGGCCACCACCTTGGCGGCAGCCACTGCGTCTTCAGAGAAGCCATAGATCAGGGGACCAGTCATCTGGTCAACCACCACGTCAAACGCGCTACCGGCAACAGCACGGCGGGCCAGGGTGTTCTTCAACACGCTCAGGCTCACACCCTTGCTGCGAGCATCGGCACGCAGTTTGGTCATGTCGGCGACCGTGATGCCACGGTATTCCGCGATCACAAGCGTTTGAGCTTTAGCGGCGAGGCTGGTCACTTCGGAAATGACCGCTTCTTTCTCACTGCGATTCAGACTCAAGGTCTACTCCTTCAAATGCATATACAAGGCAAGCCCTGCATACACGCTCTTGTTGCAGCGACCAACTGTTTAGGAAAAATTCCATCTGCAGCGGGATCGCCATCTGCGTTGGCCTTCGTGATTAAGTGATCAAATCACACCAACGGTCTTGGATGACCTGCAGGAGCAACAACTCCCGCAGCCCACCACACCAGATGAGCCAGGCTCATCTGACGATTTCTAGCAATTACGCCGAGATGGATTGTGTATCGACGCGAACGCCCACACCCATGGTCGACGACACCGCCACCTTGCGCAGGTACTGACCCTTGCTGGAAGCAGGCTTGGCCTTGTTCAGCGCATCGATCAGAGCAGCCAGGTTACCCTGCAGCTTGTCGGCGTCGAACGAGCGGCGACCGATCGTGCCGTGCACGATACCGGCCTTGTCCACGCGGAACTGCACTTGACCAGCCTTGGCGTTCTTCACGGCCGTAGCGACGTCAGGAGTCACGGTGCCAACCTTGGGGTTAGGCATCAGGCCGCGGGGGCCCAGGATCTGGCCCAGCTGACCCACAACGCGCATGGCGTCGGGAGCAGCGATCACCACGTCGAAGGGCATGTCACCGGCCTTGACTTGAGCAGCCAGGTCGTCCATACCGACCACGTCAGCGCCGGCGGCCTTGGCTTCTTCAGCCTTGGCGCCTTGTGCGAACACAGCCACGCGAGCAGTCTTGCCGGTACCGTGAGGCAGAACCACGGCGCCACGCACCACTTGGTCCGACTTCTTGGCATCCACGCCCAGTTGCACGGCCACGTCGATGGATTCATCGAACTTGGCAGTTGCAGCTTCCTTCACCAGCGCCACGGCGTCAGCGAAAGCGTACAGCTTGTTGGAATCAACCTTGCCCTGGAGAGCTTTTTGCTTCTTGGTCAACTTGGCCATTTACACACCCTCCACGATCACGCCCATCGAACGGGCAGAACCAGCCAGCGTACGCACAGCAGCGTCAACGTCAGCGGCGTTCATGTCCTTCAGCTTGGTCTTGGCGATTTCTTCCAGCTGAGCACGTGTGATCTTGCCGACCTTGTTCTTCAGAGGATTGGAAGAACCCTTGTCCAGCTTCACAGCCTTCTTGATCAGAACGGTTGCGGGAGGGGTCTTGATGACGAACGTGAAGCTCTTGTCAGCAAAAGCCGTGATCACCACGGGCAGAGGCAGGCCGGGCTCGACACCTTGGGTCTGGGCGTTGAACGCCTTGCAGAATTCCATGATGTTGAGGCCGCGCTGACCCAGCGCAGGACCGATGGGAGGAGAAGGATTGGCCTTACCAGCTGGCACTTGCAGCTTGATGAAGCCGACGATTTTTTTCGCCATGTTGAGCTCCTTACGGGTATAGCGCCACTTGCAATGCGTGCAAGCAGCTCCCCGAGGTTGCTGACTCTACAAAAAAGCTCCGCATCGAGTCAAAAAATGCGAAGCCCTAGATTCTATTGCGAATCTCAAGTTTTCTCAACTTGAGAGAATTCCAATTCCACAGGAGTCGCACGGCCAAAGATGGTGACCGACACACGCAGACGGTTCTTTTCGTAGTTGACTTCTTCCACGGAGCCATTGAAGTCTGCGAAAGGACCTTCCTTGACACGAACCATTTCGCCAACCATGAACTCGACCTTGTGGCGAGGCTTCTCGGTGCCTTCCTGCATCTGGTCGACGATCTTGCGAACTTCTTCCTCGGAGATGGGAGCAGGACGATTTTTGGCGCCACCGACGAAACCGGTCACCTTGCTGGTGTGCTTCACCAGGTGCCATGTATCGTCATCCATCACCATTTCAACGAACACATAACCGGGGAACAGGCGGCGCTCTGTCGTGCGACGGGTGCCGTTGCGCATTTCCACAACTTCTTCGGAAGGCACCAGGATGCGGCCAAACTTGGACTGCATGTCCGAGCGCGCAATACGCTCGGCAATATTGCGCTCGACAGCCTTCTCCATACCCGAATAGGCATGGACGATATACCAGCGCAGATCGGGGTTGGCGGGTCCCGCCGTTCCACCATTCACATCTGTTTCGACTGCATCAGCCATTACTTCCTCCAGCCCAAAATCAAGTCGTACAAGACCCATTCAAGCGTCTTATCGGTGAACCACAAGAACAAGGCCATCACCACCACGAAAGCAAAGACATACAGAGTCATCTGCATGGTTTCCTTGCGGGTGGGCCAGACCACCTTCTTCACCTCACGCCAAGCATCACGGGCAAAGCCAATGAAGCGCTTACCCGGCTCAGAGATCAGAAACACGCCAGCAGCCAGAGCCAGGCCGACAATCAAAGTCGCCCACTGCACCAGTGCGCCTTGCTTGCTCAACAGATAAAAGCCAGCAATAGAAGCAACAACTAAAGCCGCAACAGCGGCTATTTTTGCTTTGTCAGCTGCAGAGCTGACTGTTTCAACCTGAGTAGTGGCCATATTTTGTTTCAAATGCACAAAAAGGTGCAATTTCAAGACACAAAAGCCCGCCAAAGGCGGGCTCTTGTTGATTCCACCATTAAGAGGTGGCAGGGGCAGTAGGAATCGAACCTACAACCTTCGGTTTTGGAGACCGACGCTCTGCCAATTGAGCTATACCCCTACAAAATCAATTATGCAATGATCGTGGCAACCACACCGGCACCCACAGTACGACCACCTTCGCGGATAGCGAAACGCAGACCTTCTTCCATGGCGATGGGAGCGATCAGCTTCACGGTGATCGACACGTTGTCGCCAGGCATCACCATTTCCTTGCCTTCGGGCAGTTCGATGGAGCCGGTCACGTCAGTTGTACGGAAGTAGAACTGGGGACGGTAGTTGTTGAAGAAGGGAGTGTGGCGACCGCCTTCGTCCTTCGACAGCACATAAACTTCAGCAGTGAAGTTGGTGTGGGGCTTGATGGAGCCGGGCTTGCACAGCACTTGGCCGCGTTCCACGTCTTCACGCTTGGTGCCGCGCAGCAGCAGACCCACGTTGTCGCCAGCTTGACCTTGGTCCAGCAGCTTGCGGAACATTTCCACGCCGGTGACGGTGGTCTTGACGGTGTCCTTGATACCGACGATTTCGATTTCTTCGCCGACCTTGACAATACCGCGCTCGATACGGCCAGTCACCACGGTACCGCGACCGGAGATGGAGAACACGTCTTCCACGGGCATCACGAAGGCGCCGTCAACAGCACGCTCGGGAGTGGGGATGTAGGTGTCCAGAGCTTCGGCCAGACGCAGGATAGCGGGTTCACCCTTGTCGGATTGGTCGCCTTCCAGAGCCAGCTTGGCAGAGCCGCGGATGATGGGGGTGTCGTCGCCGGGGAAGTCGTACTTGGACAGCAGCTCGCGCACTTCCATTTCGACCAGTTCCAGCAGTTCTTCGTCGTCCACCATGTCGGCCTTGTTCAGGAACACGATGATGTAGGGAACGCCCACCTGACGCGACAGCAGGATGTGCTCGCGAGTCTGGGGCATGGGGCCGTCAGCAGCGGAGCAAACCAGGATAGCGCCGTCCATCTGAGCGGCACCAGTGATCATGTTCTTCACATAGTCAGCGTGGCCGGGGCAGTCCACGTGAGCGTAGTGGCGGTTGGCAGTTTCGTATTCAACGTGCGAAGTGTTGATCGTGATGCCACGAGCCTTTTCTTCGGGAGCGTTGTCGATCTGCGAGTAGTCCTTGGCTTCACCGCCGAAGTGCTTGGACAGCACGGTAGCGATAGCAGCAGTCAGGGTGGTCTTGCCGTGGTCAACGTGACCGATGGTGCCCACGTTCACGTGGGGCTTGGTGCGCTCGAATTTTTCTTTTGCCATTTTTCCGACTCCGAAAAAATTAATTCACTGCAAGAGGATTTCGGCGCAACCCTATCAAGCGAGCGCACCAGAAAATGGTGCCCATGGCGGGAATCGGACCCGCGACCTCTCCCTTACCAAGGGAGTGCTCTACCACTGAGCCACATGGGCAAAGAAGCTGCAAAAACAACTTCTAAAATCTTTGCTCGCAAACTGGAGCGGGAGACGGGAATCGAACCCGCGTCATTAGCTTGGAAGGCTAGGGTTCTACCATTGAACTACTCCCGCACAGATTTACTACTGCACGTGACTGCTATTTCTAGCAATCGCTCTTCTCAACCATTGCTGGTGGAGGGGACAGGATTCGAACCTGTGTACGCGTTAGCGGGCAGATTTACAGTCTGCTGCCTTTAACCACTCGGCCACCCCTCCGAAGAGACTCGAATTGTAGCATCTATTTTCAGCTTAAAAAGAAATTTCGAAATTTCTTTTTTCTTACCGAAGATCGATGCTGGCGCGGCTGGCGGGGATCGAACCCACGACCCTTGGCTTCGGAGGCCAATACTCTATCCACTGAGCTACAGCCGCGAATCCGGCAGGCCGCTTGCACGGCCAACAACAATTCAACAGCCGCAATTATTGCACGGCTTTGGACACCCAAATCACAAATTCACCCGAAATCCCAAACCAGACAAGTAGACATCCACCGACATCGAGCCAACCTTGACCAGTGAGAAACTTCCTTCGGTCAACACCCAGCCATGTATGAGTCCGACAAAAAGAGAGTGCAAACCAAGGGCTGCCTCTTCCGGGGATACCGACAACCGCAGGGACTGCCCCTCCGCAGCAGCCGCGAGATCACGCGCAAATTTTTCCCGGGCAAAGCCTGAACTTTCGATATGCTGCAAGCGCACATCAGCAAGTTCGCCCACGTACTCCATCTTGAAGAGCGCTGTTTCAAACACTTTGCGCCGGCGCTCATCCTCATCCAGACTCTCGAACACACACAGGATGGAGTGACGAATACGCTCTAACGGCAACAGGTCGCCGTACCTGTCGTCACAGATTTCCTCGAAAGGCAGGCATATGCGCCCAAGCATGGAAACAAAGACATCCATCTTGTCCTTGAAGTGCCAGTACACCGCTCCGCGTGTAGCCCCTGCACGCTGCGCAATATCGCCCAGAGATGTACGAGACACGCCCTTCTCGAAAAACACCTCTTCGGCCGCATCCAGCAGCTTGGTGCGCGTCTCATCCGCCTCAGCCTTGGTTCTTCGAGCCATCACTCACCTTCTTCCTCACCCGACAGCGATAGTTCGCCGCGGGAAAAAACTTTTCACAGCTGCTTTACGCAACGTTTTCAATTATACATTTATGCATGTATGTATAATTTCTCTAGCACCGATACGCAGGAAGCCATCTAGGGTTTCCACCCAAACGAGCGCACCCCTGAGGACTGCGCTCTTTTTCGTTTTCACAATGTCAACCGGAAGGACGTTCATGCACCCGATGTATGAAGCACACCAGGCTCCCGACAACCAGTCCAATTCAGCCGCATCCGGCACCCGCTCCATGGTCATCGGCCTGAGCCTGGCTGCTGCACTGGGCCTAGTCGCATGCAGTGACAAAAACGCGGAAGCCCAAAAGGCACAGGCCGCCGCACAGGCACAGCCCCCCGAAGTGGGTGTGGTGACGGTATCCATGCAAAACGTGCCCCTGATCTCCGATCTGCCCGGTCGCCTGGAGCCATCGCGCATTGCCCAGGTGCGAGCCCGCGCGGCCGGCATTGTGCAAAAGCGCCTGTTCCGCGAAGGCTCGGATGTCAAGGCCGGCCAGGCCTTGTTCGAGATCGACAACACCCCCTACAAGGCCAATCTGCAAAGCGCCCAGGCGACCTTGGCACAGGCCGAAGCCAACCTGGCTCAGGCATCTGCCACCGCCCGCCGCTACAAGCCGCTGGTGGAGGCCAATGCCATCAGCAAGCAGGAATACGACACCGCCATCGCCAACGAAAAAGCGGCCCTGGCACAGGTTGCCGCAGGTAAGGCGGCAGTCACCAATGCCAACGTCAACCTAGGCTATGCCAGCGTGACGGCCCCCATCTCCGGGCGCATCGGCCGCGCTCTGGTGACGGAAGGTGCACTGGTCGGCCAGGGCGAAGCCACGCAACTGGCGACCATTCAGCAAGTCAATCCGCTGTATGTGAACCTGACCCAATCCTCTTCGGACATCATGCGCATGCGCGAAGCGCTCAGCTCCGGCAAGTTGGCAAAGGTAGGTGACAACGCCGCGCGCGTCCACGTCTATTTGGACGATGGCAAGGAATACGCACACACCGGCAAGCTGCTGTTCACCGACCTGACCGTGGACCCGACTACCGGCCAGGTCAGCGTGCGCGCGGAACTGCCCAACCCCGATGGACTGCTGCTGCCCGGCACCTATGTGCGCGTGCACCTGGAGCAGGCACAGGTCGAGAACGCCGCGCTGATTCCGCAACAGGCCGTGACCCGCAACGAAAAGGGCAACTTCGTCATGATCGTGGCCGAGGATGGCTCGGTGGCGCCGCGTCCCGTTCAGATCAGTCAGTCCAGTGGCACCAACTGGGTCGTCACATCTGGCCTGAAGGCCGGAGAAAAAGTCATGGTGGACGGCCTGATCAAGGTGGGCATGGGAGCCAAGAAGGTCAAGCCCGTCGAGATCAACAATGCAGCTGCCGGCGCCCCAGCACAGCCCTCTGCTGCGGCCCCCGCCGCACCAGCGCAAGAGAAAGCTGCCGCACCAGCCGAAGCTGCTGGCGAAGGCAAGGCAGCCAAGTAACAGGCACGATCCATGTCCAAGTTTTTCATCCACAGACCGATCTTTGCCTGGGTGATCGCGATTTTCGTGATCATTGCGGGCGTGATCTCCATCACCAAGCTACCGGTGGCACAGTTCCCATCGGTGGCACCTCCCACCATCAACGTGACAGCGACCTACCCGGGCGCCACGTCACAGACCATGACGGATTCCGTCCTGCAACTGATCGAGCGCGAAATCAACGGCGCGCAAGGTCTGATGTACATGGAAGCCTCCGCCCCTGCGGGTGGTCAAGGCACTCTGACCGTCACCTTTGCACCCGGTACAAACCCCGATCTGGCGCAGGTGGACGTGCAAAACCGCCTCTCGCGCGTGTTGCCTCGCCTGCCCCAGGTGGTTCAGGCCCTGGGCGTGCGCGTGGACAAGTCCATGAGCAACTTCCTGATGATTCTGGCCTTCCAGGCAGAGTCCGGGGAGACCTCGCGTGACGACATCGCCGACTATGTGAACCGCAATGTGGTGCCTGAAATCCAGCGTCTGGACGGCGTGGGCAAGGCACAGCTGTTTGCCTCGGGCCGTGCCATGCGCGTCTGGGTGGATCCGGCCAAGCTCCAGGGCTTTGGCCTGTCGATTGCCTCCGTCAATGCAGCGATTGCCGCGCAGAACCAGCAGATCTCCGGCGGCGCCCTGGGCAATCTGCCCAGCACCCCCGGCACCACGACCACGGCCACGATTGTGGTTCCCGGTCAGCTGAGCACGCCCGAGGAATTCGGCGAAGTGGTGCTGCGCTCCAACTCCGACGGCTCCACCGTTCGCCTCAAGGACGTGGCTCGCATCGAACTGGGCATTGAAAGCTATGCCTTCGAGTCGCGCCTGGACGGCAAGCCCGCCGTGGCAATGGCCGTGCAGCTGACCTCGACCGCCAACGCCATGGCGACGGCCAAGCTGGTCAAGGCCAAGATGGCGGAGATGGAGCCCTTCCTGCCTGCCGGCGTGAAATGGTCCTCACCCTACGACACCTCCAAGTTCGTGAAGATCTCCATCGAGAAGGTGGTGCACACGCTGCTGGAAGCCATCGTGCTGGTGTTCATCGTGATGCTGATCTTCCTGCAGAACATCCGCTACACCCTGATCCCTACCATCGTGGTGCCCATCGCCTTGCTCGGCACCTTTGCCGTGATGCTGGTCGCCGGTCTGACCATCAATATTCTGGCCATGTTCGCCATGGTGCTGGTGATCGGTATCGTGGTGGACGACGCCATCGTGGTGGTGGAGAACGTCGAGCGCATCATGGCCGAGGAAGGCTTGCCGCCCAAGGAAGCCACCATCAAGGCCATGGGACAGATCCAGGGCGCCGTGGTCGGCATCACCGTGATTCTGGTGACCGTGTTCCTGCCTCTGGCCATGTTCTCCGGCGCCACCGGCAACATCTATCGCCAGTTCTCGCTGGTGATGGCGATCTCGATCTTCTTCTCGGGCTTCTTTGCGCTGACACTGACGCCCGCGCTGTGCGCCACCATGCTCAAGCCCATCCCCAAGGGCCATGCGCACGACAAGAAGACCGGCCTGCTCGGCCCCTTCTACAACTGGTTCAACCGCAAGTTCGAAGCCGGCACCAGGCGCTACTCCGCGGCTCTTTCCGGCGTGGTCAAGCGCTCCGTGCAGGCCTTCATCGTCTACCTGCTGGTGATCGCCGGCGTGGTCTTCATGTTCCTGCGACTGCCCACGGCCTTCCTGCCTACCGAAGACCAGGGCTATGTCATCTCGCTGGCCCAGTTGCCTCCCGGCGCGAGCCTGGAGCGCACCAGCAAGACCATGGCGGAGCTGGAGAAGTTCGCCCTGAGCCAGCCTGAAACCGATCACATCGTGAGCATTCTGGGCTTCAGCTTCATGGGCCAGGGCCAGAACGTGGGCCTGGCGTTCACCACGCTCAAGGACTGGTCCGAGCGTACAGGCGCTGGCTCGGATGCCAAGTCCTTTGCCGGACGCACCATGGGCGCCATGTCCGCCTTGCGCGATGGTTTCATCTTCACGCTGGTCCCGCCTTCGATTTCGGAGCTGGGCAACAGCGACGGTTTCACCTTCCGCCTGCAAGACCGCGGCGCCAAGGGCCATGCCGCACTGTTGGAAGCCCGCAATCAGCTGGTCGCCAAGGCCAACCAGAGCCCGGTGCTGACCGGCGTGCGCTTTGACGGTGTGGACGACGCACCGCAATGGCAGGTGGACATCAACCGCGACGCGGTCTATGCCCAGCGCGTGAGCATGGGTGACCTGGCCACGACGTTGGCAACGGCATTGGGCTCGTCCAACTCCACGGACTTCCCCAACAACGGCTTCATGCAGCGCGTCACCATCCAGGCCGATGCGGCACGCCGCATGCAGCCCGAAGACGTGATGCGCCTGACGGTCCCCAACGCGCAAGGCCAGCTGGTGGAACTGTCCACCATGGTCAACGCCAAGTGGATCAGCGGCCCCATGCAGCTGACACGCTACAACGGCTACCCCTCCATGAGCATCACCGGTCAGGCCAAGCCCGGCTTTACCAGCGGCGACGCCATGAAGGAAATGGAAAAGCTGGCCCAGGAACTGCCCGATGGCTTCGGCTACGAGTGGACCGGCCAGTCCCTGGACGAGAAGAAGGCAGGCTCCTCGGCCATGCTGCTGTACGCGTTCTCCATCCTGGCCGTGTTCCTGTGCCTGGCTGCGCTGTATGAAAGCTGGAGCATTCCGCTGTCCGTGCTGCTGGTCGTGCCCCTGGGTGTGTTCGGCGCCGTGGCCGGCATGCTGATGCGCGGCATGCCCAACGACATCTACTTCCAGGTGGCGCTGATCACGGTGATTGGTCTCTCGGCCAAGAACGCCATCCTGATCGTGGAGTTCGCCAAGGACCTGCATGCGGAAGGCAAGAGTGCGCTGGAGGCCGCGCTGGAGGCCGGTCACCTGCGTTTCCGTCCCATTCTGATGACTTCGCTGGCCTTTATTCTGGGCGTGGTGCCGCTGTACATCGCCTCCGGCGCCAGCGCGGCCAGCCAGAAGGAAATCGGCACGGGCGTGTTCTGGGGCATGGTGATCGGCACGCCGATCTCCGTGTTCCTGGTGCCCGTGTTCTTTGTGGCCGTGTTCAATCTGTTTGGCAAGAAATCCAAGCAAGACTCCAACGCCACTCCCCCGGCGGCAACTTCTGCAGCGCAGGGAGGCTCCCAACATGAATAAAACCTTGCTACCCGTAGCACTGGCCGGCGCGCTGCTGGCCAGCGGCTGCTCCTTCATCCCCACGCTGGAGCGCCCTGCCGCTCCGGTGGCTGAGCACTACCTGGCCACCGACGAGCAGGCTGGCACCACGGCGGCTGCCGACATCCCCTGGCAGCAGTTCTACACCGACCCACGCCTGCAGCAGGTGATCCAGCTCGCGCTGGAAAACAACCGCGACCTGCGTGTGGCCGTGCTCAACATCGAAAAGGCGCAGGCTCAGTACCAGATCCAGCGTGCCGGCCAGTTCCCGGAGTTCGGTGTGGCAGGCAGCGCCAGCCGCCAGCCCAGCGCCACCACGGGCCGCTATGCCAACTCGTACATGGTGGGCCTGTCCATGCCCAGCTGGGAGATTGACTTCTGGGGGCGCATCGGCAGCCTCAAGCAGCAGGCTCTGGCCCAGTATCTGGCGACCGAGGAAGGCCGCAAGGCTGCCCAGATCAGCCTGATCGCGACAGTCGCCAACACCTGGCTGAATCTGCAGGCGGACGAGGAACTGCTCGCCATCTCCCGCCGTACCCTGGGCACGCGCGAGCAGTCCATCAAGCTGACCAAGCTGCGCCTGGACTCGGGCGTGGCTTCCGAGCTGGACTACCGCCAGGCCCAGTCGCTGACCGAAAGCGCACGCGCCACCCTGGCCCAGCAGGCCGGTCAACGCGAGCGCGACGTCAACGCCCTGACGCTGATCGTGGGCCAGACTCTGCCTGGCGATCTGCTGACCAGCATGCAAGGCAAGCAGCTGCGCGATCTGCCGGCCCTGGCCGATGTGCCTTCGGGCCTGCCCTCGGACCTGCTGCTGCGCCGGCCCGACATCCGCCAGGCCGAGCAAAGCATGATTGCCGCCAATGCCAGCATTGGCGCGGCACGCGCGCTGTTCTTCCCGAACATCACGCTGACCGCCTCTGCAGGTTTCGCAAGCTCCGACATCTCCGACCTGCTCAAGTCGGACTCTGCCGCCTTCACGATTGCGCCTTCGCTGTACCTGCCCATCTTCAATGCCGGTCGCAATCGCGCCAATCTGCAGGTTGCAGAAACCAGCCAGAAGATTGCCGTGGCGCAGTACGAAGGCTCTATCCAGTCGGCTTTCCGCGAAGTGTCCGACACCTTGGTGAATCGCCGCTCACTCAAGGAACAGCTCGACGCCCAGTCGCGTCAGCTGGAGGCGGAGCAGGTGCGCTACAAGCTGTCGGATCTGCGCTATACCAACGGCGTAGCCAGCTATCTGGATCTGCTGGATGCCCAGCGTTCGCTGTTTGCGCTGGAGCAGTCCGTGGTGCAGGTGCGACTGGCGCAGCTGCAAAACCAGGTCAACCTCTACAAGGTGCTCGGTGGCGGCTGGACGGAAGCCAGCGCCAACGACCGCCCCGCAGCGGCGATCTCGGCCCAGTAAACAGGCCGGTTTTTGCGCTCTCGCACAAGGCGTCTTCGGACGCCTTTTTTCATGCCCGCCACAAATTGCCAACACAACGTTGATCCAACTCAACTCCTTTATCCAGCAGCCGTCAACCCGGATCGTCGTGCACTGGTGTTCTTAACCCTCACTTCTATAATGGTTTGTTCATCCCCATCCCACGATCTCAGAGGACTTCATGAGCGAGCAACACCACGAAGAAGCCCATACCGGCCCCATTAAAAAACCCAAGCAGCTGCTGCTTGCCGTCTTCTTCTCGTTTGTGGTTCCCATCTTCGTCATCATCGGTCTGGTCAAGTTCGTGACCTCGTCCGACACCCCGGGTGCGGGCACAGGCAATGCCGAAATGGCCAAGGCCATGCGTCTGCAAAAAGTGGGAAGCGTGGAGATTCGCGACGCCAACCGCCCCCTGCGCGGCGGAGCGGAAGTCTTCAAGTCGCAATGCGCCGCCTGCCATGAGACCGGCACCGTCGGCGCCCCCAAATTCCAGGATGCAGCGGCCTGGGGTCCCCGCATCAAGCAGGGCCTGGAGACGCTGGTGCACTCTGCCCTGGCAGGCAAGGGGGCGATGGCGGCCCAGGGTGGCGGCGAATTCAATGACACGGAAATTGCCCGTGGCGTGGTCTATATGGCCAATGCGGCCGGAGGCAGCTTCCCCGAGCCACAGCCCGCAGCCGGTGGCGCCGCCGCAGGCGATGCGCCCGCTGCAACGGCTGCAGCCCCCGCAGCCGCTCCTGCTGCGGCTCCGGCCGCCGAAGCGGCACCGACACCTGCAGCCGCCCCGGCTCCCGCAGCAGCCGCCGCCTCCGATGCCGGCAAGAACCTCTACAACACCACCTGCATGGCCTGCCACGCCAGCGGCGTAGCCGGTGCTCCCAAGTTTGGCGACAAGGCTGCCTGGGCGCCTTTCATTGCCAAGGGCATGGACGATATGGTGCAGAAGGCCACCCAAGGCGTAGGTGCCATGCCTCCCAAGGGCGGCTCCACCGCATCGGATGCAGACTTCAAGGCCGCCATCCAGTACATGGTGGACGCAGCCAAGTAGGCACCCCTCTGCCCCGCAAAAGCCGGCTTGGGGCCGGTTTTGTTATTTTTTGGCCTCAAACCCTTTGCACACAAGCGCAAGCGGCTATCAAACTTGATAACCCTCAGGACTGGGCACAAAACCGAACTGCAACGGCAGCAAGGTGCTCTCGATCTCCTGCGCCTCGGGCAGCGCACCGCTATCCAGCGCATTGGCGGCATCCAGCATGTCCAGACTGTGCACCATGCCCAGACCTTGCGGCAGGGCCAGAAACAGCCGCCCCTGCTCGTCCAGCAGCACCTGATCCACCTGTTCGGCAGCCAGCTCCTGACCCGTATGACTGTGCAACTGCAAACCATGCTCCGCGTATCGCAGGCGCCATATCCACGGCGCACTCTCCAGTTCCACATACACGCGCTGCGGGCCGTTCTGAAAATACCAGCGACCATCTGCCTCGACCAGATAGTTGCGGCCGATGAACTCGGCCAGCTTGTCGTGCTGCAGCAAATTGCCCCTGGAGCCGGGCTTGCCGCTGGCAAACGCACCGCAGGCCTGCGCCTGCTCGTCCCTTAGCCACCACTGGCCGCGCGCATCCAGACCCAGCCAGCCACTGCAGGCCGGGACATTGGGCCACTTGCGCATGGCCTGTTTCACGATCTCATCCATCACTCATCTCCTGATTATTCGGCGGCCGCTCAGAGCCACTGCTCCAGCCATTCGGTCACCGCCAGCGGCATGGCCTGCACATGGGCCGGCCAGGCACCGCTGGCAAAACCCACATGCCCGCCATGCGGCGGCTGCCAAAGCTGGACAGAGGCGCTCACCTCGCTGGGCGTGGGCAGGCTGTGCTCCGGCACAAAGGGGTCGTTGCGCGCATTGAGCAACAGCAAAGGCACGGCCACCTGCTTGAGCAGCGGCTTTGCCGAGGCACGGATCCAGTAATCATCGGCATTCCTGAAGCCGTGGACCGGGCCCGTAAACACATCGTCGAAGTCATGCAGGGTACGAGCGCGCTGCAGCCGCCGCCTGTCGAACACACCTGGCGACCGCTGCCATTTGGCCAGCGCCTTGGGCACCAGGGTGCGCATGAACATGGGGGTGTAGATCCAGCGGTTCAGCCCGCGCCCCAGATTGACGCCGCCGGCCACCAGATCCAGCGGCGCACAGACCACCGCAGCGCCTTTGACGAGCTCTGCCGCAGCCTGCTGCTGGACTCCGGCCCAGCGTGCCAGAGCATTGCCACCCAGCGAGACCCCCATGGCCAGCAACCCGCCGCTCGCGCCTTGCTGCAGTCGGCGCAAGATCCAGTCCACCTCGTCCGAGTCGCCGGAGTGGTAGGCGCGCAGCAGGCGATTGGGCTCGCCGCTGCAGCCGCGAAAATGCGGTACGGCCAGATGCCAGCCACGCCGCGCACAGACCTGGGCCAGGGCCTTGGCATAGTGGCTGGAGGAAGAGCCTTCCAGACCATGAAACAGCACCAGTGTGGGTGCGCTTGCACTTGCCGGATGACTTGAAAAATCGATATCGATGAAATCGCCATCGGGCGTATCCCAGCGCTCACGCCGCCATGCCGGAGTCTGCGCTTCCCTGGCACAGAGTGCCGCCCAGATGGTCTGCATATGACCGCCCGGCTGCCACCAGGGCGCACGAAACTGCTCGAAATTCATGAAGATCCCAGCCAGCTGCGCAGCTCGGACTGCAGGCCATCCTTTTGCGCCGCGCGCCAGACCAGCTCCGGCGGTGCCACATGAATTCCTGGCGGCGCCTTGAGCAAGGCGGCCTCCACCAGACGGGCCACATGCATGGCCCGCACCGGGCGCTCCGCCTGCGGCAGCATATAGCTGAGCGCCGACAGCATGGTCTTTGCCGTGCGCTGCAGCCAATGGCCGGCAGCGGCTTTGTGCGCTTCCCTGGCCGAACGCACAAAAATCAGCCGCTCAAAACCCAGCGCGGCCACGCCTTGCTCATTGAGATTGGCCAGCCCCTGCTTCAGCGCCTGGGGCAGACTGCCCATATCGTGGGGCAGCACCACGGCAAGCGTCTGCACACCACAGCGCAGCATCCACTGCGCCAGTGCCTGCAGCTGCTCGGGCTGCGGCGTCCACAAGGCGCGCTCGCGCTGGTAGTAGGGGCGCGGTGGCTCGAACATGATGAGGCCCACATCGGCCTGCTGCACAGGCCATTGGCACACATCGTCATACTGCTGGGCGAGCAGCTCCATGCCACGCAGGCCCTGCACGTAAGGCTCGCGTGCCAGCACCTGGACCAGCGCGTAGTTCTGTGCGCCAACCACGCGGCTGAGCACCTCGTTGCCCAGCGGCCCCGTGGCCCCGGCCAGCAACAGGCGCGGCAAGGCCGCAGCTTTCGAGCCGGGACGCTGTGCGCCACGTAGAGCATCGAGTGGGGAAACAGTGGACATGATTGCAATGCTAGCGCTGCTGGACAGCGGACAGGGTGACAGGCCTTGCACGCACACGAACCGGGCAAGCCCTTATGCTATGGTTTCCGTCTCAACTTCGTGAATGGAAACACCCATGAAACGCTGGCTTCTGGCAATCGCAACCGCCGCCTCCATGCTCTCCCTCACGGGCTGCGGCTATAACGACTTTCAGCGTCTGGATGAAAAATCCAAGGCCGCCTGGAGCGAGGTGCTGAACCAGTACCAGCGCCGCTCGGACCTGATACCGAACATTGTCGCCACGGTCAAGGGCGAGGCCAACTTCGAACAGGAGACCCTGACCAGGGTGATCGAAGCACGCGCCAAGGCCACCTCGATCCAGGCCACGCCCGAGTTGATCAACAACCCCGAAGCCTTCAACAAGTTCCAGCAGGCTCAGGGCGAGATTTCCAGCGCGCTCTCGCGCCTGATGGTAGTGGCAGAACGCTATCCCGAGCTCAAGGCCAACCAGGCCTTCCGCGATCTGCGTGTGACGCTGGAGGGCACGGAAAATCGCATCACCGTGGCACGCAACGAATACATAGGCACGGTGCAGGCCTACAACGTGCTTGCGCGCAGCTTCCCCACCAATATCACGGCCAAGGTATTCAGCTACCAGGTCAAACCGACCTTCACGGTGCAGAACGAGGCCCAGATTTCCCAGCCACCGGCCGTTGACTTCTCCACACCCGCAGCGCCTGCCGGCAGCAAGTAATGGCGAGCACCGCTCTTGAAATTCATGCAAGAATCGCCTCAAGCCCTTATCTACAAAGCGCTTGCAGCTATTTTTTTTGCAAGCATGCTGCTGCTGTCGGCGCTGCCGGTCAGGGCGCAAGGCGGCGCAGGCGCTCAGCTGCAGCCCGTGCCCGAGCTGACAGCGCGCGTCATCGACCAGACCGGCACGCTGAGCCCCGGCGATCTGCAGTCCCTGAGCGAGCAGCTCAAGAAGCTGGAGGATGAGACCGGCGCCCAGGTCGCCGTGCTCATGGTCGCCACCACGGCCCCGGAAGACATTGCAGCCTATGCCTGGCGCGTAGCCAGCAGCTGGAGGCTGGGACGCAAGGACATAGGCGATGGCTCTCTCATCGTCGTGGCCAAGAACGACAGGCGCATGCGCATCGAGGTGGCGCGCAAGCTCGAAGGCGCCATCCCCGACATCCAGGCCGCACGCATCATCGATGGCGCCATGAAGCCCCGCTTTCGCGCCGACGACTATGCAGGCGGACTCTCGACCGCCATCGAGCAGATGAGTCTGCTGATTCATGGCGAGAAGCTGCCCGCGCCGCAGTCCGGGGCGCGCAAGTCGGGCCCATCCTGGTCCGAAAATCTGGACTTTCTGCTTCCGCTGCTGTTTTTCGGCTTTCCGATCGGGATTGCCGTCGCCCGCGCCATCTTCGGCCGCGTGCTGGGTTCGCTGATCATTGGAGGCATTGCCGGGACGGCCGCTTATGTGATCACCACCAGCCTGTTGATCGCAGGCGTGGCTGGCTTTGTGGGCCTGATCTTCACCCTGCTCTCCAACCTCTCGCGTGGCGGGGGCGGACCGTATATCAGTACCGGCGGCGGCGGCTGGAGCAGCGGCAGCGGAGGAGGCTTCAGCTCTGGGGGCGGTTTCAGCTCCGGTGGCGGCGGCAGCTTTGGTGGCGGTGGCGCCTCGGGGGACTGGTGAAATGAGCAATATCTTCCAACGCCTGGCACGCCTGGTGCGACATCGCTGGGCCGAACGGCATCTGCGCAAGGCCTTGCCGCCTGCCACGCTCAAGGAGCTGGAATTGCTGATCGCCAAAAGCGAGCTGGGCCACACCGGCCAGGTCCGTATCTGCGTCGAGGCCGGCCTGCCCTGGAGCTATATCTGGCGCGATGCCACTGCGCGCCAGCGCGCGCTCTCGCAGTTCGCCAAGCTCCATGTCTGGGACACGGAGCACAACAACGGTGCCCTCATCTACCTGCTGCTGGCCGACCATGCCATAGAGATCGTGGCCGATCGCGCCCTGGACCGCACCATGAACGCCGAGCAATGGCAAACGCTGATCAGCGATATGCAATCCGCCTTCCAGGGCGGGCATTTCAGCGTGGGTCTGGTTTCGGCACTGGAGCGTGTCAACCGGCAGCTGCAGGCGCATTTTCCGCGCAAGTCCGCGGCCAACACGCAGCGCAACCTGTCCGACGCGCCCGTGGTCCAAAGGCATCTGCCGGGCCGCAACCGCTGATCCGGTTCTGCAGCCGCATGCGCCGGCTGCAGACCGCATAAGCCTCAGGCCAGCACATGTCGCCCGTACGGCGAACACAGCCAGAGCACGGCCGCCACATTGATCAGGACCATGAGCCAGAACTGCAGCTGAAAGCTGGTCTTGCTGCTTTTGTGGCGCAGCCACTGCTGAGCCAGCAGGGCTCCGGGCCAGCCTCCGGACAGCGCCATGGTCTGCAGCGTTTTTTCCGGCGTGCGCCACTGCCCCTTCTGGGCGGCCCATTTGTCCTGCCAGTAGGCCATGAAGGTCAGCATGCTCAGGCCCGCATAGACCAGCCAGAGGATGCCCGGCACGCCCCAGATCACGGCGGCGGCCAGCATCAGCAGCAGCCAGGTCAGCAACACGCCATAGCTGAAGCCACTGGAGGCATGCCAGCCCTGAGATGCCGCACGCGAGGACTGCAAACGCCCTGCAGACGGGCTGTTGCGCCGCACCAGAGATGACCGGGCCTGAGTCGCCGAACCGCCAGCGCACCATGCAACCTGAAGCGCACGCTTTCTGCCCTGCTCCATGCCGACGGCAAACTCCAGTCGCAGGCCGGGCTGGGGACGCTGCTCTGCGGGCGGGCGCGGCTCAAAAGCACTGATATGGACAAACAGGCGCTCGCCACCGCCATCGGCCTCTATCCAGCCAAAGCCACGTTCGTCATTCCATTGCGTCAAGGTACCGCTGTAGCGCATCTACGTCCTTTGTTGTTTTTGACACCGCGAAAAGGGTCGGCGAGGCAAAAAGCAGGCGGGTCCCGTCCAGAAAAAACCTTTTCCCTCGCATGGCTGTGTTAGTTTTGGGGCAGCCGTATTTTCTTAAGAAAGCACTCAAGCATGCAGAAATCCCTGTTCTCTCTGGCCGTCATCAGCTCTGCCCTGGCACTGAGCGCCTGCTCCTCCATCAGCCCCAGAGGCGCTGAAGCACCGGCTGAATACGACTACGCACTCAGCTGCAAGCTCAAGGAAGATGACCCCAAGAAGTGCGAAGCCCAGATTCGCGCTCTCTGCGAAGACCCCAGCAAGGCCGTGGTGCGCAAATCGCGCCATGTGGACCCCAAGGGCAACTCTGTGGTCTACGGCTATCAGGCCGCCTGCAACGGCTAAGCCCTGCAGCACTCCGAAATACCGAGTATTGCGCGCCTTGCCCTCCGAGGTATCAAGTGCGATGCGCCTGAACCTCAAGGATGCACAGGCATGAAAAAGCCACCGCATGCGGTGGCTTTTCTTTGCTGATGCAGGTGCTCCAGGGCACCAGACATCAACGCTTCTGGCGGTACTTGCGCAGAGCGGCAATCTGAGCTGCCATGACGGCCAGCTCGGACTGTGCACGAGCGATATCCAGCTCGCCCTTGGCGTTCTTCAGGGCTTCCTCAGCGGCAGCCTTGGCCTTTTGCGCCTTTTCATCGTCCAGATCCTTGCCGCGGATGGCGGTGTCGGACAGCACGGTCACGCAGTTGGGTTGCACTTCCAAAATGCCTCCGGCCACGAAGACGAACTCTTCGCTGCCATCAGGCATTTCGATGCGCACCGAACCCGGCTTGATGCGGGTGATCAGCGGTGTGTGGCGGGGATAAATGCCCAGCTCGCCCGCTTCGCCGGGCAAGGCGACAAAGCGCGCTTCACCGGAGAAGATGGACTCTTCGGCACTGACCACATCAACGTGGATGGTGTTCATCTTTGCTCCTTGGAAAAGGTTAAAACTGGTCCTGAAACTTGCACACCCCAAGCCATAGACGCCAAGCAAGGGCCGCCCCGCAGCGAGGGCGTCGTCCCCCTCCCGAAGAGAGAGGGGGAGGCGGCGTTAGCCGCTCAGGGGGTGAAAGTCCGTTAGGCTGCCAGCTTCTTGGCCTTCTCGAAGGCTTCGTCGATGGTACCAACCATGTAGAAAGCCTGTTCGGGCAGGTGGTCGGCTTCGCCATTCACGATCATCTTGAAGCCACGAATGGTTTCAGACAGGGGAACGTACTTGCCGGGAGCGCCGGTGAACACTTCAGCCACATGGAAAGGCTGCGACAGGAAACGCTGCATCTTACGAGCGCGGGACACGACCAGCTTGTCTTCGGGAGCCAGCTCGTCCATACCCAGAATCGCGATGATGTCGCGCAGTTCCTTGTAGCGCTGCAGCGTACCTTGCACTTGGCGAGCCACCTTGTAGTGCTCTTCGCCAACCACTTGGGGATCCAGCTGACGGCTGGTGGAGTCCAGCGGGTCCACGGCGGGGTAGATACCCAGCGAAGCGATGTCACGGGACAGCACCACGGTGGAATCCAAGTGAGCAAAGGTCGTGGCTGGCGAGGGGTCGGTCAAGTCATCGGCTGGCACGTAAACGGCCTGGATGGAAGTGATCGAGCCCACCTTGGTGGAGGTGATACGCTCTTGCAGCTTACCCATTTCTTCAGCCAGGGTAGGCTGGTAGCCCACGGCGGAAGGCATACGGCCCAGCAGAGCGGACACTTCGGTACCGGCCAGTGTGTAGCGGTAGATGTTGTCCACGAAGAACAGCACGTCCTTGCCTTCGTCACGGAAAGCTTCGGCCATGGTCAGACCGGTCAGCGCAACGCGCAGACGGTTTCCTGGAGGCTCGTTCATCTGACCGTAAACCATGGCAACCTTGGATTCGTTCAGGTTGGCCTGGTTCACAACGCCGGCATCCGACATTTCGTGATAGAAGTCATTGCCTTCGCGGGTACGTTCACCCACACCGGCAAACACCGACAGACCACCGTGGCCCTTGGCGATGTTGTTGATGAGCTCCATCATGTTCACGGTCTTGCCCACGCCGGCGCCACCGAACAGACCCACCTTGCCGCCCTTGGCGAAAGGAGAGATCAGGTCAATCACCTTGATGCCGGTTTCCAGCAGTTCCTGCGAAGGCGACAGTTCGTCGTATGCAGGAGCCTTGCGGTGGATGGGGGCAGTCAGTGTCTGGTCCACATCGCCGCGCTCGTCGATGGGGTTGCCCAGCACGTCCATGATACGACCCAGCGTCGCCTTGCCCACGGGCACGGTGATGGGGTTGCCGGTGTTGGTGACCATCAGACCACGCTTGAGGCCGTCGGAAGAACCCAGGGCAATGGTACGCACCACGCCGTCGCCCAGCTGCTGCTGAACTTCCAGGGTCAGGGCCGTACCTTCCAGCTTCAAGGCGTCATACACCTTGGGCACCTGGCCGTGGGCAAACTCCACGTCCACCACGGCGCCGATACATTGAACAATCTTGCCTTGTACTTGAGCCATTTTTTGCTCCAATCTGTTTGTTCGTTAAAGCCGTTTACACAGCGGCTGCGCCTGCCACGATTTCCGACAACTCGGTCGTAATCGCTGCCTGACGCGTCTTGTTGTAGACCAGCTTCAACTCGCTGATGACGTTGCCGGCGTTGTCGGTAGCGGCCTTCATGGCCACCATGCGCGCCGATTGCTCGGACGCCATGTTTTCCGCAACTGCCTGGTACACGAGGGACTCCACGTAACGAACCAGCAGTTCGTCGATGACGCTCTGAGCGTCGGGCTCGTAGATGTATTCCCAGGATGCACCCGTCTTCTCGGCTTGCAATTTTTCGGACGACAGGGGGAGCAGTTGCTCCACCACCGATTCCTGCTTCATGGTGTTGATGAACTTGGTGTACGCCAGGTACACCGCGCTCAACTTGCCTTCAGCATATTGGTCCAGCAACACCTTGACAGGCCCGATGAGCTTGTCGAGGTGAGGCGTGTCGCCCAAGCCTGTAGCGTGAGAGACCACCTTGGCACCGACACGGTTCAGAAAACCCAGTCCCTTGCCGCCAATGGCCACCGCTTCTGTCGCAATGCCCGCATCCTGCTGTTCGCGCAACTTGTTGGTGACGACACGCAACACGTTGGTGTTCATGCCGCCGCACAAACCCTTGTCGGTCGTCACCACGATGACGCCGACCTTCTTGGCATCGCTCACTTGCATGAACGGATGCACATATTCAGGGTTGGCTTCGCCAAGATGGGCTGCAATGTTGCGGATTTTTTCGCTGTATGGACGGGCAGCCAGCATCCGGTCCTGCGCCTTGCGCATTTTGGATGCAGCCACCATTTCCATGGCTTTGGTGATCTTCTTGGTGTTTTCCACCGATTTGATCTTGCCGCGTATTTCCTTACCTGCTGCCATGATGACTCCTCGCCGGTATTAAGCGAAGGACTTCTTGAATGCAGTAATGGCTGCAGTCAGTTCAGCTTCGTCCTTGCCTTCCTTGTCGAAAGCACGCTTTTCGTTCAGACGGTCCAGCAGAGCGCCGTGGCTGGTCTTCAGGAACTGGTGCAGACCAGACTCGAAGGGCAGCACTTGCTTGACTTCGATGTCGTCCATGAAACCCTTGTTCACTGCGAACAGCGAAGAAGCCATCAGAGCGGTCGACAGAGGAGAGTACTGAGCCTGCTTGAGCAGTTCGGTCACGCGGGCACCGCGGTCCAGCTGCTTGCGGGTTGCCTCGTCCAGGTCGGAAGCGAACTGCGCGAAGGCAGCCAGTTCACGGTACTGAGCCAGGTCGGTACGGATACCGCCGGACAGGCCCTTCACCACCTTGGTCTGAGCGGAACCACCCACGCGGGACACCGAGATACCGGCGTTGATAGCGGGACGGATACCGGCGTTGAACAGGCTGGTTTCCAGGAAGATCTGGCCGTCAGTAATCGAAATCACGTTCGTGGGAACGAAAGCGGACACGTCGCCAGCTTGTGTTTCGATGATAGGCAGAGCGGTCAGAGAACCGGTCTTGCCCTTGACTTCGCCCTTGGTGAAGGCTTCGACGTAGTCGGCGTTCACGCGAGCGGCACGCTCCAGCAGGCGGCTGTGGAGATAGAACACGTCGCCGGGGAAAGCTTCACGTCCGGGAGGACGACGCAGCAGCAGCGAAACCTGACGGTAGGCCACAGCCTGCTTGGACAGATCGTCATAAACGATCAGAGCATCTTCACCGCGATCGCGGAAGTATTCGCCCATCGTGCAGCCGGAGTAGGCCGACACGTACTGCATGGCTGCCGATTCGGAAGCGGTAGCGGCCACGACGATGGTGTAGTCCATCGCGCCAGCTTGCTCCAGAGCGCGCACCACGTTCTTGATCGAAGATGCCTTCTGACCAATAGCGACGTAGATACAGGTAACGCCCTGGCCCTTCTGGTTGATGATGGCGTCGATAGCGACAGCCGTCTTGCCAGTCTGACGGTCACCAATGATCAGTTCACGCTGACCACGGCCCACGGGAACCATGGAGTCGATGGACTTGATACCGGTCTGCAGAGGCTGATCCACGGATTGACGTGCGATCACGCCAGGAGCGACCTTCTCGATCACGTCCGTCATCTTGGCGTTGATGGGGCCCTTGCCGTCGATAGGCTGACCCAGGGCGTTCACCACGCGGCCGACCAGTTCTGGGCCCACGGGCACTTCCAGAATACGGCCGGTGCACTTGACGGTGTTGCCTTCTGCGATGTGCTCGTAAGCACCCAGAATCACGGCGCCCACGGAGTCGCGCTCCAGGTTCAGAGCCAGGCCGTAAGTGGGTTGACCGTCGGCGCCTGCGGGGAATTCCAGCATTTCGCCAGCCATCACGTCCGACAGGCCGTGCACGCGCACGATACCGTCAGTCACCGACACCACGGTGCCTTGGTTACGGACGTCAGTGCTAGCAGCCAGCCCTTCGATGCGGCTCTTGATCAGTTCAGAAATTTCTGCGGGATTGAGTTGCATGACTCTTTCCTTCTTTCTTGTGTGTTAGCCGAGACCTCAAGCGCATTACGCGGTGAGGGCCGCTTTCATTTGTTCCAGACGGGCCTTGACGGAGGTGTCCAGCACCTCGTCGCCCACCACGACGCGAACGCCACCGATCAGCGATTCATCGAGCTTCACGGTGAGATTCAGCTTGCGGCCAAAGCGCTTTTGCAGCGTGGCGCCAAGCTCGGCCAGCGCTGCATCCTCAATCGGGAAAGCGCTGTACACCACGGCATCCGAAGAGCCGCTCTTGCTGTTCACGAGGCTGCGGAACTGGGCTGCCACTTCAGGCAGCACGTCCAGACGGCCGTTTTCGAGGACCACATGCAGGAAGTTGCGTGCGGACTCGGGCAATGCCGACTTGGCCACACCCGTGACGAGATCGAACACTTGCGCGTCGCTCACGTTCGGGTTGTCGGCCAGTTGGCGCAATTGCGGGTTGGCGGCAATCGCCGCCAATTCCTCCACCCAAGCGACAGTGCTGTTCAAGTCTGCGCCCTTGTCGACACAGGCTTTAAACAATGCTTCGGCGTAAGGGCGGGCAATGGTGGCGAGTTCTGCCATTTTTTGCTTTCCTTACAGCTCTGTCTTCAGGCGGTTCAGCAGATCAGCGTGGATACCGGCATTGACTTCCTTCTTCAGGATCTGCTCGGCACCCTTGACGGCCAGCGCTGCCACTTGCTCACGCAGGGCTTCACGGGCAGCAATGGCTTGCTGGTCAGCTTCAGCGCGGGCAGCAGCAACAATCTTGTTGCCTTCTTCTGTCGCGCGGGCCTTGGCTTCTTCAATGATGGCCTGGGCGCGGCGTTCGGCGTCCGCAAGCCGCGAAGCTGTTTCGTTGCGCGTCTGGGCCAATTCCTGCTCGACGCGCTTGTTGACAGCGGTCAGTTCGGTCTTGGCCTTGTCGGCAGCAGCGAGGCCATCGGCGATTTTCTGGGCTCGCTCATCCAGTGCCTTCGCGATCGGGGGCCACACGAACTTCATCGTGAACAGCGCCAGAACCAGGAAAACACCAAGCTGAACGAACAGGGTCGCGTTAATACTCACGGCAACACCTTTCTATTTAGGGCGTTGAACGGAGCTTAGGCAACCAGTTGGAAGGGGTTGGCGAAGGCGAACAGCAGAGCGATAGCCACACCGATCAGGAAGGCGGCGTCGATCAGACCAGCCAAGATGAACATCTTGGTTTGCAGTTCGTTGATCAGCTCAGGCTGACGTGCCGAGGATTCCAGGAACTTGCCACCCATCAGAGCGATACCGATCGAAGCGCCGATAGCGCCCAGACCAACAATCAGACCACAAGCCAGAGCGACGAGACCGAGAACGTTTTCCATGATGACTCCTAGGGATTAAAGAAAGGTTGAGTGAAAGAAAGGATTTCAGTGAGCTTCATGTGCCTGGCCGAGGTAAATCAGCGTCAGCATCATGAAAATGAAGGCTTGCAGGGTAATGATCAGGATGTGGAAGATCGCCCAGATCGAACCTGCAATGATGTGCCCCACGGGGAGCAACACACCGGAAAGCGACATGGCAGCCGCACCGCCCATCAAGGCGATCAGACAGAACACCAACTCACCAGCGTACATATTGCCGAACAGTCGCATACCGTGCGAAACCGTCTTGGCAATGTATTCAATGATTTGCATGGCCAGGTTCACAACGCCCAGGATCACAGCAAACACGGGATTCTTAGAGGTACCGAACGGAGCGGTAACCAGTTCGTGAGCCCAGCCGCCCATGCCCTTGATCTTCACCGAGTAGATCAGGCACAGCACCAGCACGCCGGTCGACAGACCCAGAGTGGTGGACAGGTCGGCAGTAGGCACGACACGCAGGTAGGCATGGGAGTCGCCCTGGGCGGTCTGCCACAGCACGGGCAGCAGATCCACAGGCAGCATGTCCATGGCGTTCATCGCGAAGATCCAGACGAACACGGTCAGTGCCAGAGGAGCGATGAACTTGCGAGATTCAGCGTTGTGAATATTGGCCTTGGCCTGGTTGTCCACCATTTCGACCAGCATTTCCACCGCAGCCTGGAAACGACCGGGAACGCCGGAAGTCGCCTTGCGGGCAGCCAGCCAGAGGACGAACAGGCACAAAGCGCCCAGAGTCACACTCACGGCAATCGAATCCAGATTGAACACGGAGAAGTCGATGATGGACTTCTGCTTGATGTTCTGGAGGTGTTGCAAGTGGTGAACGATGTATTCACTTGCAGTTGGTGCGTGCGCTTCTGCGGCCATCGGTCAACTTCTCTCAAATATCAATCGGTTTTTGGACACTGGATCGCACCAGAAGCGCAACCCAATACGTTTTCATCACAACAATCAAGCCGACCAGCAGCGCCAGCCAGCTCAGGTCAGGTACCAGCTTGGGTGCAGCCGCCAACATGGCAATGCACAGCACCAGCTTCACCAGCTCCCAACCGAAAATCCCTGCCATGGCGCCACCGGCACCTCCCGGCCGCTGACGAACCACGCCTCTTGCAAACAGCGCCGCGGGCAACACGACCGCCAGCGCTCCATACGCTGCCGACCAGCCTGCGGCTGCACGCCCCGTGATCAACCACGACAGCAAAGCCACGATAACGCCTACCAGCGTCTGAACCATGACGATGCGCCAGACCGAAACCTGCGGAAAGCGCGAACGCCATGCAGAGGCTTCTTGTGCAGTCAGGGGCTTGAAGTCTTCGACTTCGTCCTCATCCTGGAAATCAGCGGGCATGTTTGTCATGTTTTCTTTCGCACCGCTGACCAAGCAAGACTTTTTTACAAAGCCTCTGATTATAAGTAAAAACCCCCGTCGTTAGATAGGGGTTGATACTGTCATGCGCAAAACGTCTTTGACAAGACCTGAGGGTTGTCGCCGAGTGACAACATTTGCCACCCGCAGCTTTGGTGCGGCGCGAGTGTGCCTCAATTGAAAAACCCGATTGCCCTGAATTGTCTGCCTGCACCCAGGGGCTTTGAGGGTTTGCAGGCTCCGGTCATCCATCGATTAGGCCCACACACGCAGGGCTGCCCGGCGTGGCGCACAATCTTTGCTACTCATTGACAGGCTGTTTCACCAACGGCAATTTTTCATTTCAGCCAAGGATTCCTCATGAGCGACACGCCCAACACATCTGCCGCCAACGAGAACGGTCAGCAAGAAGACCCGCGCAAGGATTCGCTGATCGAGTACCCGAGCCAGTTCCCCATCAAGGTCATGGGTGTCAAGAATGAGCATCTGGTACATGAAATCACCAAGATCGCCGAAAAATTCGACCCCAGCTTTGACGCCAGCACGGTCGAGCTGCGCCCCAGCTCCGGTGGCAACTACCTGGGCGTGACCATCACCATCACGGCCACCAGCCGCGAGCAGCTGGACGACACCTACCGCGCACTGACCTCTCACCCCCTGGTGAAGGTCGTGCTGTGAGCGACAGCCCGATTGCTTCTGCTTCGCAGCCGCCCGAAGCCATGGACCTGCGCTTTCTGGGGCGTACCGGCTATGAGGCAGCGGTGGTCGCGATGCAGGAGTTCACGCGCACCCGCAACGCGAGCACGCGCGACGAACTCTGGATTTGTGAGCACTCACCGCATTTCACGCAGGGGCTGGCTGGCAAGACCGAAAATGTTCTGAACCCCGGCGATATTCCCGTGGTCGCCACCAATCGTGGCGGCCAGGTGACCTATCACGGCCCCGGCCAGGTGGTGGCCTATCCGCTGCTGGATCTGCAGCGCATGGGCTACTTCGTCAAGGAATACGTGTACCGGCTGGAAGACGCGGTGATCCGCACGCTGGATCATTTCGGCGTCACCGGCCACCGCGTGGCGGGCGCGCCCGGCATTTATGTGCGCCTGGACGATCCGCGCAGCCATGCCATGCTGGAGCAGCGCCCGCAGCACCGCAAAGCCGGCAGCCCGGCGCCCGAGCCTCATTTCGAGGGCCTGGGCAAGATTGCCGCCCTGGGCATCAAAGTCAGCCGCCACAGCACCTACCACGGAGTGGCACTCAATGTCGATATGGATTTGGAACCTTATTTGCGAATCAACCCTTGCGGATACGCAGGGCTGAGGACGGTGGACCTTTCTACAATCGGCATACAGACAACCTGGGACGAGGCCGCATCCGTGCTGGGCCGCCAGCTGAAGGCGCGTCTCTCTCCCTGAAGGCAAGATCATGAGCACCAATGAAGTCGTGCGCGAAGCGCAGTCCGCCGAAAACTACAACCCGCTGGCCAAGCAGAAGGCTGCCGCCAAGCTGGCGCGCATCCCCGTGAAGGTGGAGCAGGCCGAAGTCCTGAAGAAACCCGAGTGGATCCGCGTCAAGGCCGGCAGCCCAAGCACGCGCTTTTACGAAATCAAGGACATTCTGCGCAAGAACAATCTGCACACGGTCTGCGAGGAAGCCAGCTGCCCGAATATCGGCGAATGCTTCGGCAAGGGCACGGCCACCTTCATGATCATGGGCGACAAGTGCACGCGCCGCTGCCCCTTCTGCGATGTGGGCCATGGCCGCCCCGACCCGCTGGACGTGAACGAGCCGCTGAATCTGGCGCGCACCATTGCCGCTCTGCGCCTGAAGTACGTGGTGATCACCAGCGTGGACCGCGACGACCTGCGCGACGGCGGCTCGGGCCACTTCGTGGAATGCATCAAGAACATCCGCGAACTCTCGCCCGAGACGCAGATCGAAATCCTGGTGCCCGACTTCCGCGGCCGTGACGACCGCGCGCTGGAGATTCTCAAGTCGGCTCCGCCTGATGTGATGAACCACAACCTTGAAACCGCACCACGCCTGTACAAGGAAGCGCGCCCCGGCTCCGACTACCAGTTCAGCCTGAACCTGCTCAAGAAGTTCAAGGAACTGCACCCCGATGTACCGACCAAGAGCGGCATCATGGTGGGCCTGGGCGAGACTGACGAGGAAATCCTGCAGGTGATGCGCGATATGCGTGCCCACAACATCGACATGCTGACCATCGGCCAGTATCTGGCGCCCACCAACAGCCACCTGCCCGTGCGCCGTTATGTGCACCCCGACACCTTCAAGATGTTCGAGCAGGAGGCCTACAAGATGGGCTTCACCCACGCCGCCGTCGGTGCCATGGTGCGCTCCAGCTATCACGCCGACCAGCAGGCACATGCCGCAGGCGTCTGAGCACCGAAGAAAGTGCTCACCCACAAGCAGCCCAAGGGCTGCTTTTTTCATGGCCACACACAACGAGCAGTGCTGCACGCTCCAGGATTTGCCCAAAAATAAAGCTCCTGAATAAGGAGCTTGCTGCGCTTTCTGGTAAAGCCTACATAGTCAATTCATAGCAGGATCGCTGCAGATCATGCGCTAAAAGCCATGAAATTTGAATAACCCACTGTTTGCATCGAAAAAACGCCTGGCTAACCGGCAAACCGCTGGCTGGCAAAAACGACTGCAGGCTGAACAGGCCCGACGAGTCGCCCCACGATGAAACTGAGCCATGCAGCGCTGGATACCCCACCAGAGTCCCGTGCTGCAAGCTGGGATGGATAGTAACATCAAATGAGAATCAATATCAATTAATTTTCGTTTTCCACCAAAAGAAATCTCCAAGCAGCTGTTTTGCCGCCATTTCGCAACCGTTGGTACCTGAGGCCACGGCGCAGGCGGGTTTCAGCAACACTGCAGCACCAACCGCGCCCGGTCAAAGCGACGCGCGCGCAGATCGTCGCGGCGCATCCACAGATAGACCTGACCTTCATCGCCCCAGCCCATGCCGCCTTTTTCATCGCAGCCGATCTGCAGCAGCAAAAGCCACTGCGTTGCGGTATCGCGTACGGCCCGCGTGGCCTCGTCCGCGTAGGCATCGCCATTACCGCAGTAATGCCCCGCAGCCACCAGCGCGCATTCGGTCTGCATATCCCCCTGGATGGGCGTGGGCCAGCCGCCGATGCGATGGCAGCCGCTGTCCTCTCCACCGCTGCTGGCAGCGTTTTGTGCGTCATCGAACCACCATTCGACAAAGCGATCACGCTGCTCTTCGTCTAGCTCCAGCCCCTGCGAACCCCACTGAGCGCTCTCCAGGGGCAAGGCCGTGACGCAGGCATGCATTTCGCAGGCCATAGGTGCGAGCTGGCAGTGATCGGGCAGTTCTAGCAGCGCCGGCGGCTGCTGACGTCGCTCGAGCACAGCATCGTCTTCGGAGAAGATGAGCTTTAGCGCACAGGCATCTGCAGGATTGAAACCCCAGGGCTGCTCCAGCAGGTCGTAGAAGACGGACAACAGCCCGGACTCGGGAAAATCTGCCTCCAGGGTCCCGGCGGAGCGGGCTTCCGCGAAGTTGATCTGCGCCACAAAGCTCAGCGGAAAAGTGCGTTCGAGTCTTGCAATGTGCTGCAAGGCCTCTTCGCGAAACAGGATTACTTGCTCCGGTCTGGCCCAACGCCAGCGGCTGTCGGGAGCAACGCTGTCTTCGCGATGGGGCTTCACCCGCTGCTCATGGTCCGGATAGCGCCCTCGCTCGGGCCAGGCCACACCGGCAGGCAGGTCGGGACAGCCGCCAAACTTGGTGCTGCCGGACGCAATCTCCGCTTCATCCTCCACTGCAGTGGTCTGCAGCCACACAGCCGGCCTGGCTTGCGCTGCCAGTTGCAGCGCAAGCGCTGCATCTTCCAGCACCGGCTCAAGCGCACGGGCGATTTCCTGCGAATTTGCGTAATTCATCCATCCCTTTTCTGCCTGCCCTGAGGTCGTTCCCAAGGTTCTTCAGGGCGCCAGCATCTGCGCCGGGCATTCGCTGCCCAGCACTTCAGCGGCCCAGGGAGCCAGCTTGCTGGCGTCCGCGCGCAGCACCTCCTGCTTGACGGCCAGGATCTGCGCGGGATGCATGGAAAAACTGCGCAGCCCCAGACCCAGCAGCAGCCGCGTCATGCTCAGGTCGCCCGCCATTTCGCCGCAGACGCACACCTCCTTGCCTGCGGCATTGGCCGCTGCGATCACCTCGGCCACCAGCCGCAGCACGGCAGGATGCATGGGGTCGTAGAGATGAGCCACGGTTTCGTCGGCCCGGTCGATGGCCAGCGTGTACTGGATCAGGTCGTTGGTGCCTATGGACAGGAAGTCGAAATACTGCAAAAAGCTGCGCACCGTCAGCGCAGCCGCCGGGATCTCGATCATGGCGCCCAGCTTGACCGGACCGTAGGCGATGCCGCGCACATCGAGCTCATGCTGTGCCTGGCGCAGCTGGGCCAGGGTCTGCTCGATCTCGCTGCGATGTGCCAGCATGGGAAACAGCAGCTTGATCTGCCCGTGCGCCGCCGCGCGCAGGATGGCGCGCAGCTGGGTGCGGAACATCACGGGGTCGGCCAGACTCCAGCGGATGGCGCGCAGGCCCAGCGCCGGGTTGAGGTAGTAGTCCTTGGGCTGGGCCTTGTCCAGCGGCTTGTCGGCCCCCACGTCCAGCGTGCGGATGGTGACCGGCATGCCTTGCATGCCGTCGATGGCCTCGCGATAGGCGCGGTACTGCTCCTCCTCACCGGGCAGATTGCCGCTGCGCCCCATGAACAGGAACTCGGTGCGGAACAGCCCCACGCCGACAGCGCCAGCCCGCACGGCCGCCGCCCCGTCGCTGGGCTGCTCGATATTGGCCAGCAGCTCCACCTTCTGCCCGTCCATGGTCAGCGAAGGCGTGTAGCGCAGACGGGTCAGGCGCTCGCGCTCCAGCTCGGTCTGGCGCTGACGAAAGCTGTACTCCGCCAGAATGATGGGAGTGGGGTCCACGATGACCACGCCCTCGTTGCCGTCGATGATGACCCAGTCGTCCTGGCGGATCAGCTGGCTTGCAGCCCGCGCACCGACCACGGCCGGAATGTCCATGCTGCGCGCGACGATGGCGGTGTGGCTGGTCTTGCCGCCCACGGCGGTGATGAAGCCCGCAAAGACCTTGCTCTTGAACTGCAGCATGTCCGCCGGCGACAGATCCTGCGCCACCAGCACCAGCGGGGTTTCCGTGGCGCCTTCGAGCTGCAGCTGCTGCCCGCTGGCTGCCGGTGTGGCGCCTGTCGGTGCCAGCGGCGGTGCAGCTTGCGCAATCGGGCTGGCCGCACCCTTCATGTGGCGCAGAATACGCTCCACCACCTGCTCCAGATCGGCCTTGCGCTCGCGCAGGTATTCGTCGTCCATCTCGTCGAACTGGCGCGAGACGATCTCCAGCTGCGTGGTCAGCGCCCATTCGGCGTTGTAAAGACGCTCGGAGATCCAGTTGCGAATGGCCTCGGCCAGCGCCTGGTCCTGCAGCAGCATCAGATGCACATCGAGCAGCGCATCCAGCTCGCCGGGCGCGTCCTTGGGCATCTCCTCCTGAAGCCGACGCAGCTCGTCAATCACCGCATTGCGTGCCGTGCGGGCACGCTGGATCTCCGACTCCACCTGATCTGGACGGATGAAGTAATGCACCACCTCCATGCGACTGGAGGCCACAACGACCGCGCGCCCAATGGCAATCCCTCGGGAAACGGCCAGGCCGTGGATGGCAAATGTCATAGCGAATGCCCTTTCGCGAATTTCGCGATTGCTTTTTGCTTGCTTCTTGCTCTTGTTTTTGCAGCAGCCAGCGCAGTTCTTCACTGCGCCGCAGCACGAAAAACGCTTTATCTCATTGCCAGCAAGGAGCTCCCTGCTATCAAAGGAGCTAGCGCCCCAGCCGCCGCCTGCACGCAGTCAAGCGACGACGCAGGCCGCGCCCCTGTTACTGGCCTTCACCAAACTTGTCGTTGATCAGGGCCACCAGCGCATCCATGGCTTCCTGCTCCTGCGCGCCATCGGTTTCCATCTCCAGCTCGGAGCCTATGCCCGCGGCCAGCATCATCACGCCCATGATGCTCTTGGCATTGACGCGGCGCTCGCCCTTGGTCAGCCAGACCTCGCAGGGGAAGCTGCCGGCGAGCTTGGTGAGCTTGGCCGATGCGCGGGCATGCAGGCCCAATTTATTGCTGATGGTGATATTGGTCTTGATCATTGGAAGGTCGTGCGCTTTGATTTTGTCGGGAACTGCCGGCCACCTGCATCACCCCCTGGCTACCGCCCACCATGGCCCGCGAGACCAGGGCGTCCAGCGACTCGTGTCGATAGCCGATGGAGCGCAAAAGCATGGGCAGGTTCACCCCCGCCACCAGCCTGGCCTGCAACAGCCCGCTGAGACGCTGGGCCACATTGCAGGGCGTGGCGCCGAACAGGTCGGTCAGCACCAGTGTTGGCGCATCCAGCCCGCCATGCGCCACCAGCATGGCCAGGGCACGCTCCAGCGTGGCTTCGGGCGCCTCGTCGGAAGGCACGTCCAGAGCCAGCAAGTCGTCAGCGCTATCGGCAAACACGTGCAGCGCGCATTCGCGCAATGCAGCGGCCAGAGGAGCGTGAGTGAGCAAAAGAATGCGCGTGGTCATGTAGTCACAGTTCTTGATAGCAAATTATGGCTTGTCGCCGCCGTCAACAAGGGCAATGAGGTGGATGAAGCGCAAGGGTCATGATCTGGATCCGGGCTTATTGCAGCTGCAGGCCCGAGAAAAACAGCTCGGCCTCTGCAGGCATGGCCTTGTCAGCGTAAATCACCGCGTGGTAGAGCCTGGCGCCGCTGCCTTCCAGGCGAGCGAACCACAGTCCATGTCCCACCACCTTCTGCCCCCTGGGGCCCAGGCCTTCGAATGTGATGCGCAAGGACTGCGGCAGGTTCAGCGCCCCCTTGGGCACCCACGGGCCGTCTCCCTTGACATTGAGTCTTGTCGCGACGCCGTCTGCCGACTTCAGCTGCGCCAGCACCGCCTGCTGCCAAAACGTCAGCGCCTCGGCCGCGCGGGCGGGCTCGGCCACGGCGAAATGCGATACCGCATAGGTCGCCCCCTGGGCCTCGCAGCCCACCACCGACAGCGGCACCTGGCCCAGGCCCAGCTCGACAGGGCGGCTGGCCGTCTGCGCATCGCAGGGCAGCAGCGCTTGCAGCGGCGCATCCTTGAGCTGGATGGTGCGCCAATTCAGCGCCGGGCTGCAGGCGGCCAGCAGTGCGCAGCTGAACAGTAGCGTCGCAGCCCAGAGTCCGGTTTTCTTCATGACCCATTATCGGCAGCGGCATGGGCCCGGCCTGCTACGCAAGCCTAGGGTTGACCCGTGGGTCAAGCAGTAGGAACTGAACTTTCTGCGTGTTTGGCACACCAAACCACAGATCAGCAAGATGCTGAAGATTTGTGCACAATCAATCTCTATGGCAAGCAAACATTGGATCGCAGGCATTGTGGCGGCCGCCGTCATCGGCGTCGGGGCCTGGGTGTATTCGGGCGCAGGGCAAACCGCGGCGCCGCAATCCACCTTTGTGCTGCTGGACGGCAGCCAGAAAACCACCGCCGACCTCAAGGGCAAGGTGACGCTGGTGAACTTCTGGGCCACCAGCTGCACCACCTGCGTGGCAGAGATGCCCGAGATCATCAGCACCTACCAGAAGTACCAGGGCAAGGGCTTTGACACCCTGGCCGTGGCCATGAGCTACGACCCGCCCAGCTATGTCGTGAACTTTGTCGAATCGCGCAAGCTGCCCTTCCAGGTCGCGCTGGACAACACCGGCAATGTGGCCAAGGCCTGGGGCGATGTGCAACTCACCCCCACCACCTTCATCGTCAACAAGCGCGGCGAAATCGTGAAGCGCTATATCGGAGCCCCCGACTTTGAGCAGCTGCACAAGCTGATCGAGAAGCTGCTGGCCGAGCCTGCGAACGCCTGAACTCATTCAAAAACATAGCTGGTAGCGCACGCTGTTGTTCGATTTCAAGATGAAATAAAGCTGAAATCACCTATCAGCATGCGCAAGGCGCTCATAAAAAAACCGGCACTGCCGGTTTTTTTGCGTCTGCTTGATGCAGAACAGTCTTGACTTACTTATTGCGGAAGCTGTCGTGGCAGCTCTTGCAGCTATTGGCGGCCGGGCCGAAAGCCGTCTTGAGATTGTCCAGATTGCCGGTCTTGGCGGCAGCGTTGAGCTTGACGACTTCTGCTTCCATCTTGCCCGACAGGTCATGGAATTTGGCCTGCTCCTTCCACACCTCGGGCTTGGCCTTGCCGCCTTCGGTGCCGGCGCCGAAACCGGCCCAGGGCAGCTTGGACATGAAGGCCACGACCTCGGCGCTTTCCTGCGCGCTCTTGGCATCGAAGGGCATCTTGCCGTTGGCCATGGCGCCCAGACGGCTGAAATGCGTGCCCAGCACACTCAGCGCGCTCTGGCGGTATTTGATGGCATCTTCAGCCTTGGCAAACTGGGCCGAGGCAGGCAGGGCCACGGTGGCAACCACAGCAGCGAATGCCAGAGTGGAAAAAGCTTTCATCGGGGTATCCTTTCTTGGTTCTGCAGCTCACCACAGGCGGCTGCAGAACCAGTATGGCAGAGTCACCCAAAGGCCGCGATTTGGGCTTGCCGCCTTGCCAGGGCACAATGTCCGGGTCCATCAGCCATGAAAAAGCCATGACAGAGTCCGCCACACAAGCCGCCACGGAAATCCACAGAATCCGGATCTGGGATCTGCCCACCCGCCTGTTTCACTGGCTGCTGGCGACCTGCATCGTTGCCCTGGTCGTCACCGCCAAGATGGGCGGCAATGCCATGAACTGGCATCTGATACTGGGACAGGTGGTGCTGGCCCTGCTGGTCTTTCGCCTTCTCTGGGGCCTGGTCGGCGGGTATTGGTCGCGCTTTGGCAGCTTCATTCCTTCCGCGGCCGCCATGAGACGTTATCTCAGCGGCGCCTCGACCACGCAGGACCGCGCAGGCCACAACCCGCTGGGCTCGCTGTCGGTCATCGCGATGCTCGCCGTGCTGATGGCGCAGATCGCAAGCGGGCTGATGAGCGATGACGAAATTGCCTTCAGCGGTCCCCTGACGCGCTTTGTCTCGGGCGAGCTGATCTCCAAGGCCACCGACTACCATGCTCACTGGGGCCAGTACCTGATTTATGCACTGGTCGCACTGCATCTGCTCGCCCTCATCGGCTACAGCCTCAAAGGCAACAAGCTGCTGCCCGCCATGGTGACGGGCGACAAATGCCTGGCAGAACCGGTCACGGCGAGCCGCGACACCGCCGCCACCCGCATGCTGGCTGCGCTGCTGGCCGTGGTGGCAAGCGCACTGTCCTGGTGGGTCCATCAACTGGGCCAGGGCGCTGCTTTCTGAGTTCTGACGACGCAGCCTGCGCTTTAACCATGAAGAGCACTTGCCGCTACACTGACCCTTCTTTCATCATCGCCTAGTTGCCGTGGACAAGCCCGCCGTGGACTTGCTGACGCCCGGACTGGAGGAAATGGGTGCTGTGCGCCAGATCTTCCAGGAGTATGCGGACAGCCTGAACATCGACCTGGAATTTCAAGGATTCGAATCCGAAATCGCCGATCTGCCCGGCGACTATGCCCCGCCCCGCGGCCAGATACTGCTGGCCCATGTGGACGGTGCTCTCGCCGGCTGTTGCGCGCTGCGCCCGCTCGATGACTGCGACTATCCCAATGCGGCCGAAATGAAGCGCCTGTATGTGCGCAAGCCCTTCCGCGGCTTCGGCCTGGGCCGTCAGCTGGCCGAGGCCATGCTGGACGTGGCACGCCAGAGCGGCTACGACCATGTGCTGCTCGACACACTGGACGACATGGAATCCGCCCGCGCGCTGTATGTGGACCTGGGCTTTGCGTCCATCGAGCCCTACTATCACAACCCGCTTCCAGGCGCACACTACCTCAAGGCCGATCTGTTCTGAGCGCGGACGCGAAAAAGGCATTGCCAAGCTGGCAATGCCTTTTTTTATGGCGCCGCACCAAGCCGCCTTGCGGCGAGAACATCATTCCCGTGCGCAGCGGCTCAGAGCTTCACCCATCAAGCCTTGGCCTGGGCCAGCATGGTGGCGGCGTCGCTGACTTCAAACTTGCCGGGAGCTTCCACGTTCAGGGTCGCAACCTTGCCGTCCTTGACCAGCATGGAGAAGCGATTGGCGCGCAGACCCAGGCCCTTGCCGTTCAGGTCCAGCGTCAGGCCGGTGGCCTTGGCAAATGCCGCATCGCCGTCGGCAATCATGCGCACCTTGCCAGCCACCTTCTGGTCGCGGCCCCAGGCGCCCATCACGAAAGCATCGTTCACGGACAGGCACCAGATTTCGTCCACGCCGGCAGCCTTGAGTTCTTCAGCCTTGGCCACATAGCCTGGCAGGTGCTTTTCGGAGCAGGTAGGCGTGAAGGCACCGGGCACGGCAAACACGGCAACGGTCTTGCCGGCCAGTGCTTCGGGCAGCTTCACGGGGTTGGGGCCGAGGCTGCAGCCATTGCCTTCCACTTCCACATATTCCATCAAGGTCACTGCGGGCAGGGCATCACCAACTTTAATCATGACTATCTCCTTTGTTGCAAAGCAAGGACCGCGTTCTTGGCGGCCCAAATAAAAAAACGACCCACAACATTGTGGGTCGTTTTCAAGGGCTTTGCAGCCGGTGGGCCTGGTTAGGCTTACACCAGGGCAGCCTTTTGAACCAAGCGGGTAGCAACCCAATTCTTGGTCTTGGAGAGAGGACGGCTCTCGGTGATTTCAACCACGTCACCCAGCTTGTACTCACCTTGCTCGTCGTGAGCGTGGTACTTGCTCGACTTGATCATGATCTTGTCGTAGATGGGGTGCTTGACGCGGCGTTCCACGAGAACGGTCACAGTCTTGGCACGCTTGTCGCTGACCACCTTGCCAATCAAGGTGCGCTTGAGGGATGTTTTAGCTTCCGTCATGTCGGCTCCTTACTTGGCGGCTTGCTTTTCAGCAAGGATGGTCTTGGCACGAGCGATGTCACGGCGTGTAGCCTTGATGGTCGCAGTGTTGCCCAGTTGTTGCGTGGCCTTTTGCATGCGCAGACCGAAGTGAGCCTTTTGCAGGGACTTCACTTCAGCTTCCAGACCAGCCACGTCTTTTTGGCGGAGTTCAGCAGATTTCGTCATGTTGATCTCCTTAAGCACCAATGTGACGGGACACGAAGGTCGTGCGCAGAGGCAGCTTTGCAGCAGCCAGGCGGAACGCTTCACGGGCCAGCTCTTCAGGCACACCCACGATTTCGTAGATCACCTTGCCGGGCTGGATTTCGGCCACGTAGTACTCGGGGTTGCCCTTACCGTTACCCATACGCACTTCGGCGGGCTTGGTAGAGATGGGCTTGTCCGGGAACACGCGGATCCAGATACGACCACCACGCTTGACGTGACGGGAAATTGCACGACGTGCAGCTTCGATCTGGCGTGCGGTCAGACGACCACGGTCAGTAGACTTCAAACCGAAATCGCCGAAGGCAACGGAGTTGCCACGGGTAGCGATGCCGGTGTTGCGGCCTTTTTGTTCCTTACGGAACTTGCGGCGTGCAGGTTGCAGCATGTTTATTCTCCTTTACCGTCCGCTGCTGTAGCGGGCGCGTCGGCCTTACGAACGCGCTTAACGGAATCAGCACCAGCGCCAGCAGGCTTGTCGCTGCCATCGGCAGGAGCGGCATTGGTGCCTGCGGGACGACGGCCACCACGGCCAGCGCCATCACGGCCATCACGGCGACCGTCACGACGGGGACCACGGGGACGACGCTCGTCTTCAGGACGGGGCGTTTCCACGGCGGGCAGATCGTTACGGCCCAGGGTGTCACCCTTGTAGACCCAGACCTTCACGCCGATGATGCCGTAAGTCGTCTTGGCTTCGGAGAAGCCGTAGTCGATGTCGGCACGCAGAGTGTGCAGAGGCACGCGGCCTTCGCGGTACCACTCGGTACGAGCAATTTCGATACCGTTCAGACGACCGGAAGACATGATCTTGATGCCTTGAGCACCCAGACGCATGGCATTCTGCATGGCACGCTTCATGGCGCGGCGGAACATGATGCGCTTTTCCAGCTGTTGGCAGATGGAGTCAGCGATCAGCTTGGCATCGATTTCGGGCTTGCGCACTTCTTCGATGTTCACAGCCACGGGCACGCCCAGGCGAGCAGCGAGTTCCTTCTTCAGGGCCTCGATGTCTTCACCCTTCTTGCCGATCACCACGCCCGGACGAGCCGAGAAAATGGTGATGCGGGCGTTCTTGGCAGGACGCTCGATCAGAACGCGAGCCACGGCGGCGTTCTTCAGCTTGGCCTTCAGGTACTCGCGCACCTTGATGTCTTCGGCCAGCATGCCGGCGAAGTCACGGTTGCTAGCGTACCAGCGGCTTGCCCAGTTGCGGCTCACCGCCAGACGGAAGCCGGTAGGATGGATTTTCTGTCCCATATTCTTCCTTAAGGCCTCAGTTACCCACTGTCACATAGATGTGGCAGGTAGGCTTGCTGATGCGGTTGCCGCGGCCCTTGGCGCGAGCAGTGAAACGCTTGAGCGTAGTGCCTTGCTCGACGTAGATGGTCTTGACCTTCAGTTCGTCGATATCGGCGCCGTCGTTGTGCTCAGCGTTGGCGATAGCGGATTCCAGAACCTTCTTCACGATCACGGCAGCTTTTTTCTGCGTGAACTGGAGAATGTTCAGAGCTTGATCCACCTTCTTGCCGCGGATCAGATCCGCGACCAGGCGACCCTTGTCAACAGACAGGCGGACGCCACGGAGAACAGCACGTGTTTCAGACATGTTCTATTCCTTACTTCTTGGCTTTCTTGTCCGCAGGGTGACCCTTGAAGGTACGAGTCAGCGCGAATTCACCCAGCTTGTGGCCAACCATCTGGTCAGTCACATAAACCGGCACGTGTTGCTTGCCGTTGTGCACGGCGATGGTCAGACCGATGAACTCGGGCAGGACCATGGAGCGACGCGACCAGGTCTTCACTGGCTTCTTGTCCTTGGTGGCGATGGCCTTTTCGACCTTGGCCAGCAAGTGATGGTCAACAAACGGACCCTTTTTAAGAGAACGAGTCATTTGCTACCCCTTACTTCTTACGGCGCGACACGATCATTGTCTGTGTGCGCTTGTTGTTACGGGTGCGGTAGCCCTTCGTCAGATTGCCCCATGGGTCAACTGGGTGACGGCCTTCACCGGTCTTACCTTCACCACCACCGTGCGGGTGGTCGACAGGGTTCATGACCGTACCGCGGACGGTAGGACGAATACCCATCCAACGCTTCACACCGGCCTTGCCCAGACGGCGCAGGCTGTGTTCTTCGTTGGCAACTTCACCGATGGTGGCACGGCACTCGATGTGCACCTTGCGGACTTCGCCCGAACGCATACGCACTTGAGCGTAGATGCCTTCGCGAGCCAGCAGAGTGGCGGAGGTACCAGCCGAGCGAGCGATCTGAGCACCGGCACCGATCTTCAGTTCGATGCAGTGGATAGTCGAGCCCACGGGGATGTTGCGGATAGGCAGGGTGTTGCCCACGCGGATAGGAGCTTCGGAGCCGCTGATGATGGTAGCGCCGACTTCCAGGTTGCGAGGAGCAATGACGTAGCGACGTTCGCCGTCTGCATAGCACACCAGAGCGATGTGGGCAGTACGGTTGGGGTCGTATTCAATGCGTTCAACCTTGGCGGGGATACCGTCCTTGTTGCGCTTGAAGTCCACCACACGGTAGTGGTGCTTGTGACCACCGCCCTTGTGGCGAGTTGTGATGTGACCGTTGTTATTACGACCGGCCTTCTGGAATTGAGCTTCCAGCAGGGGGGCAAAGCCCTCACCCTTGTGCAGGTGGTCGCGAGTAACCTTCACCGCGCCGCGTTGGCCGGGGGTCGTAGGTTTGAGCTTGATAACAGCCATGATTACGCAGCCTCCCCAGACAGGTTCAGCTCTTGACCGGGCTTGAGCATCACGTAAGCCTTGCGCACATTGTCGCGACGGCCAACGGTCTTGCCAAAGCGCTTGGTCTTGCCCTTGGTGTTCACCACAGACACGCCTGCCACTTCAACCTTGAACATCAATTCCACAGCGGCCTTGATTTCGGGCTTGGTAGCGTTCTGCAGCACCTTGAATGTCACAGCATTGGACTTTTCAGCAACCAGAGTGGCCTTTTCGGACACGATGGGAGCGACCAGCACTTGCATCAGACGACCTTCGTCAAACTTGGTAGTGCTCATGCGAACATCTCCTTGAGTTTGTCGATCGCACCCTTGGTGACGAGCACTTTCTTGTAGTGCACCAGCGACACGGGGTCTGCATAGCGCGGCTCAACCACGAACACGTTCTTCAGATTGCGGGATGCCAGGTACAGGTTCTCGTCGATTTCTTCAGCGATCACCATCACCGACGAAGACAGGTTCATAGCCTTGAACTTGTCTGCCAGCACCTTGGTCTTGGGTGTATCCAGCGTCAGGGACTCCACAACTGCCAGACGGCCTTCGCGGGCCAGCTGAGACAGGATGGCAGTCATACCGGCACGGTACATCTTCTTGTTGATCTTCTGCGAGAAGTTTTCTTCGGGCAGATTGGGGAAGATGCGACCGCCGCCACGCCACAGAGGCGAGGAGGACATACCAGCACGTGCACGGCCTGTACCCTTTTGCTTGAAAGGCTTGGCGGTGGTGTGACGCACTTGTTCACGGTCCTTCTGGGCGCGAGTGCCTTGACGTGCGTTGGCACGGTAGGCAGTCACCAGCTGGTGGACCAGGTCTTCGTTGAATTCACGACCGAACACAGTCTCGGGAGCTTCCACCTTGGAAGCGGCCTGGCCTTGTTCATTCAGGAGTTCGAGCTGCATTAGTTCGCTCCTTTGGAAGCTTTAGCCTTGATCGCGGGGCGCACGGAAACGAAGCCACCCTTGGCGCCAGGAATGGCACCCTTGATCAACAGCAGTTGGCGTGCTTCGTCGATACGAACCACGTCGAGGTTTTGAGTAGTGACGGTTTCGTCGCCCATGTGGCCAGTCATACGCTTACCGGGGAACACGCGACCGGGGTCTTGTGCCATACCGATAGAACCGGGGACATTGTGCGAACGGCTGTTACCGTGCGAAGCGCGCTGCGAACTGAAGTTGTGGCGCTTGATCGTGCCGGCGTAGCCCTTACCGATGGAAGTGCCTTGCACGTCCACCTTCTGGCCGACGCTGAACAGCTCTGCCACAGGCAGAACAGCACCAGCGGCATACTTGCCAGCGGTTTCATCGGTCACGCGGAATTCACGGGTCACTTCACCGGCTTCGACACCCGCCTTGGCGAGGTGGCCGGCTTGAGGCTTGGTCACGCGAGAAGCCTTGCGTGCACCGAAAGTGACCTGCAGGGCCACATAGCCATCGTTCTCTTGGGTTTTGACCTGAGTCACGCGGTTGTTAGAAACATCCACCACTGTGACAGGCACTGCGTCCCCATCATCAGTGAACAGACGCATCATGCCCACCTTGCGACCCAGCAACCCCAGGGAGTTGCTCAGACTCATTTGTTTGCTCCAAAACTTTTGCCGCTGAAACTGCAATTGGCCCAGCGTTGCGCCTCGGCAATCATGCCTAGCACACAAAAGAAGGTTAATAAAACTTCGCATCAAAGGCGAAGCTCCAAATTTTAACGCGAACTGCTTTTTCAAGCAAGTTCGCGTTAAACAAAGACCCTCAAAAGCCTCTTGCGAGGCTTCCAAAACTCTTATTGCAGTTTGATCTCGACGTCCACACCTGCGGGCAGGTCCAGCTTCATCAGAGCGTCAACAGTCTTGTCAGTCGGATCCACGATGTCCATCAGACGCTGGTGCGTACGGATTTCGAACTGGTCGCGGCTGGTCTTGTTGACGTGAGGCGAACGCAGGATGTCGAAGCGCTTCATGCGTGTCGGCAGGGGCACGGGCCCCTTGACGATGGCGCCGGTGCGCTTGGCGGTATCAACGATTTCGGCTGCAGACTGGTCGATCAGCTTGTAATCGAAAGCCTTCAGACGGATGCGGATTTTTTGCTTAGACATTGTTAATTCCTAGCTTTTCTAAGAATTAGGCAATGATCGTGGCAACCACACCGGCACCCACAGTACGACCACCTTCGCGGATAGCGAAACGCAGACCTTCTTCCATGGCGATGGGAGCGATCAGCTTCACGGTGATCGACACGTTGTCGCCAGGCATCACCATTTCCTTGCCTTCGGGCAGTTCGATGGAGCCGGTCACGTCAGTTGTACGGAAGTAGAACTGGGGACGGTAGTTGTTGAAGAAGGGAGTGTGGCGACCGCCTTCGTCCTTCGACAGCACATAAACTTCAGCAGTGAAGTTGGTGTGGGGCTTGATGGAGCCGGGCTTGCACAGCACTTGGCCGCGTTCCACGTCTTCACGCTTGGTGCCGCGCAGCAGCAGACCCACGTTGTCGCCAGCTTGACCTTGGTCCAGCAGCTTGCGGAACATTTCCACGCCGGTGACGGTGGTCTTGACGGTGTCCTTGATACCGACGATTTCGATTTCTTCGCCGACCTTGACAATACCGCGCTCGATACGGCCAGTCACCACGGTACCGCGACCGGAGATGGAGAACACGTCTTCCACGGGCATCACGAAGGCGCCGTCAACAGCACGCTCGGGAGTGGGGATGTAGGTGTCCAGAGCTTCGGCCAGACGCAGGATAGCGGGTTCACCCTTGTCGGATTGGTCGCCTTCCAGAGCCAGCTTGGCAGAGCCGCGGATGATGGGGGTGTCGTCGCCGGGGAAGTCGTACTTGGACAGCAGCTCGCGCACTTCCATTTCGACCAGTTCCAGCAGTTCTTCGTCGTCCACCATGTCGGCCTTGTTCAGGAACACGATGATGTAGGGAACGCCCACCTGACGCGACAGCAGGATGTGCTCGCGAGTCTGGGGCATGGGGCCGTCAGCAGCGGAGCAAACCAGGATAGCGCCGTCCATCTGAGCGGCACCAGTGATCATGTTCTTCACATAGTCAGCGTGGCCGGGGCAGTCCACGTGAGCGTAGTGGCGGTTGGCAGTTTCGTATTCAACGTGCGAAGTGTTGATCGTGATGCCACGAGCCTTTTCTTCGGGAGCGTTGTCGATCTGCGAGTAGTCCTTGGCTTCACCGCCGAAGTGCTTGGACAGCACGGTAGCGATAGCAGCAGTCAGGGTGGTCTTGCCGTGGTCAACGTGACCGATGGTGCCCACGTTCACGTGGGGCTTGGTACGTTCGAACTTTTCTTTTGCCATGATTTCTCCGAAAGAGCAAAAACCTGTGTGATGTTTAAGGTCTGCACCTCATTGCTGATTCGCCCCGCACAGGAAACAGGACGGCATGGGATCGCAGACCGGCAAAAATCGCGGCAATCCTCAAGGGACTGCCGCGATTGGAAGCCTTAGATTATGACGGATTCGTCAAACCTGCGTCAATTACTTGGCGCGGGCAGCAACGATGGCTTCGGCCACGTTACGAGGAGCTTCAGCGTAGTGCTTGAATTCCATGGTGTAGCTGGCGCGACCTTGAGTCATGGAACGCAGCGAAGTGGCGTAGCCGAACATTTCGGACAGGGGCACTTCAGCCTTGATGGCCTTGCCGCCACCAACCATGTCGTCCATGCCCTGCACCATGCCGCGGCGGGAAGACAGGTCACCCATCACGGTACCGGCGTAGTCTTCGGGTGTTTCCACTTCCACAGCCATCATGGGTTCCAGGATGACGGGGTTGGCCTTGCGAGCAGCTTCCTTGAAACCGAAGATAGCAGCCATCTTGAACGCCATTTCGTTCGAGTCCACATCGTGGTACGAACCGAAAGTCAGGCGCACCTTGACGTCCACCACGGGGTAGCCAGCCAGAACACCGGAAGTCAGCGCTTCGATCACGCCCTTTTCCACCGCAGGGATGTATTCGCGAGGAACCACACCGCCCTTGATTTCGTCGACGAACTCGAAGCCCTTGCCGGCTTCCTGGGGTTCCAGAGTCAGAACCACGTGACCGTACTGGCCCTTACCGCCGGACTGACGAACGAACTTGCCGTCCACGTCCTTGACCGTGCTGCGAATGGTTTCGCGGTAGGCAACCTGGGGCTTGCCCACGTTGGCTTCCACGTTGAATTCGCGCTTCATGCGGTCAACGATGATTTCCAGGTGCAGCTCGCCCATACCGGCGATGATGGTCTGACCGGATTCTTCGTCGGTACGCACGCGGAAGGAAGGATCTTCTGCAGCCAGACGCGACAGAGCGATACCCATCTTTTCCTGGTCGGTCTTGGACTTGGGTTCCACAGCCTGTGCAATCACGGGCTCGGGGAACACCATGCGTTCCAGCACGATAGGTGCAGCGATGTCGCACAGGGTTTCGCCGGTGGTCACGTCCTTCAGACCCACGCAGGCAGCGATGTCGCCGGCACGGATTTCTTCGACTTCCACGCGGTCGTTGGCCATCATCTGCACGATACGGCCGATACGTTCCTTCTTGCCCTTGACGGCATTCAGAACGGTCTCACCCTTGCTCAGAACGCCGGAGTACACGCGCACAAAGGTCAGCTGGCCCACGAAGGGGTCGGTCATCAGCTTGAAGGCCAGAGCCGAGAACTTCTCGGCGTCGTCGGCCTTGCGGCTCAGCTTCTTCTCTTCGTCATCGGGGTCGGTACCGGTAACGTCAGGGATGTCCACGGGAGCGGGCAGGTAGTCGATCACGGCGTCCAGCATGCGCTGCACACCCTTGTTCTTGAACGCGGTGCCGCACAGCATGGGCTGAATTTCGGTGGCCAGGGTACGAGTACGCACGCCGAGCTTCACTTCTTCTTCAGTCAGAGTACCTTCTTCCAGGTACTTGTTCATCAGCTCTTCCGAAGCTTCGGCAGCGGCTTCCACCAGGTTTTCACGCCACTTGTTGGCGGTCTCCACCAGCTCGGCGGGGATGTCCTGGTATTCGAACTTCATGCCCTGGGAAGCTTCGTCCCAGATGATGGCCTTCATCTTGACCAGATCGACCACGCCCTTGAAGTTGTCTTCGGCACCGATTGGGATCACCACGGGCACAGGATTGGCCTTCAGGCGCAGCTTCATCTGGTCGTAGACCTTGAAGAAGTTGGCACCGGTACGGTCCATCTTGTTCACAAAGGCCAGACGAGGCACCTTGTACTTGTTAGCCTGACGCCACACGGTTTCGGACTGGGGCTGCACGCCACCCACAGCGCAATAGACCATGCAAGCACCGTCCAGCACGCGCATGGAACGCTCGACTTCAATCGTGAAGTCCACGTGGCCGGGGGTGTCGATGATGTTGAAGCGGTGCTCGGGATAGGACAGGTCCATACCCTTCCAGAAGCAGGTCACTGCAGCGGAAGTGATGGTGATACCACGCTCTTGCTCTTGCTCCATCCAGTCGGTGGTAGCAGCGCCGTCGTGCACTTCGCCCAGCTTGTGGGTCACACCGGTATAGAACAGGATACGTTCTGTAGTAGTTGTCTTACCTGCGTCAATGTGAGCGGAAATACCGATGTTGCGATAGCGCTCAATGGGGGTCTTGCGAGCCATGATGGATCCTTGCTTGATCGTATGGGAGTACTGCCGGCCCCGCATTGTGCGCAGGAGGCAGCAGCTCTATATGGGGGCGCTCAGAATCGACACAAGGCCGCAGCAAGTTTTTGCATGCGGCCCTGTATCTCGAGCGAGATTCCGATTAGAAGCGGAAGTGGCTGAAGGCCTTGTTGGCTTCGGCCATACGGTGCACTTCGTCACGACGCTTCATAGCGCCGCCACGGCCTTCCGTAGCTTCCAGCAGCTCGTTGGCCAGGCGTTGAGCCATGGACTTCTCGCCACGCTTGCGGGAGGCTTCCTTGATCCAGCGCATGGCCAGAGCCAGACGACGGACGGGGCGCACTTCCACGGGCACCTGGTAGTTGGCACCGCCAACACGGCGGGACTTCACTTCGACCATGGGCTTGACGTTGTTGATGGCAACAACGAAAGCTTCCAGAGGGTCCTTGCCAGGATGCTTCTTCTCGATCAGGTCCAGAGCGCCATAAATGATGCGCTCAGCAACCGCCTTCTTGCCGCCTTCCATGATCACGTTCATGAATTTGGACAGCTCTACATTGCCGAACTTGGGATCCGGCAGGATTTCACGTTTGGGGACTTCGCGACGACGTGGCATTTTTTACCTCTATCTTTGCTTCAGTTGGCATCTTTTCAGATACCGCGAGAGCTATTCAAAACTCTCACTTACTCGACCCGCACAAAACATTCGTGCTCAGGGCCACTACGTTTGACCGCGCCAGTCAGGCGAATCAAACACCGTTTGTTTTCAAAAAACCAGGGCTGATTACTTAGCCTTAGGCTTCTTGGCACCGTACTTGGAGCGAGCTTGCTTACGGTCCTTGACGCCTTGCAGGTCCAGGGAACCGCGCACGATGTGGTAACGCACACCGGGCAAGTCCTTCACACGGCCGCCACGCACCAGCACAACGCTGTGCTCTTGCAGGTTGTGGCCTTCACCGCCGATGTACGAAATCACTTCGAAACCGTTGGTCAGACGAACCTTGGCCACCTTACGCAGAGCCGAGTTAGGCTTCTTGGGAGTGGTGGTGTACACACGGGTGCACACGCCACGGCGTTGGGGGCAGTTTTCCATAGCAGGGCTCTTGGATTTAACAACTTCTACCGTGCGGCCCTGACGCACGAGTTGGTTAATGGTTGGCATTAATTAAACGTCCCTAAACGTGAATTTGCTTCGTGAAAGCAAAAGGTTTATCCGCAAAAACAGATGCTGATGCGGAAACGTGAATCCCTTCGGAAATTCCGAAAAGCCCTCGAATGTACCAGCTTGCGCAAATCAGCACAAGCACCAGCGGGCAATAGCCCCCAGGCAGCAAGATGCTTTGCATGACCGATCAAGGGCTGTCACCGGCAGGAGCAGCCTCCTGCCGGCCCGGGAACTTACTTGATCCAGAGGCGGATGGTGTCCCACAGACGGCCGAAGAAGCCGGCCTGCTCGACGGCCTCAAGCGCCACCAGCGGCACCTCGGCCACCACATCCGCGCCCGACTTGACCTTGAGCACACCCATGGACTGGCCCTTGGCGATAGGAGCGATCAGCGGATCCTGGCGCACCACTTCGGTGGTCAGCTTGCCACCGGTACCCGAGGGCACCGTCACCACCACAGCGCCGTCGGCCTTGCCGATCTTGACGGCATTGGCAGCACCCTTCCAGACAGCAGGAGTGGCGACGGGCTGATCGGCATCGAACAGCTTGACGGCATCGAAAGCGGTGTAACCCCAGTTCAGCAGCTTCTGGCTTTCGTTGGCACGCGCTTTTTCGCTGGCCGTCCCCAGCACGATGGACAGCAGACGGCGCTGGCCCACATTGGGCAGATCGCGCTTGGCCGTGGCCACCAGGCAGTAGCCGGCGGCATTGGTATGGCCGGTCTTCAGGCCGTCCACGGTGGGATCACGGAACAGCAAAGCATTGCGGTTGCTGCCGTTGGACGCGGGGGTGCCGGGATAGCTGTATTGCTTGGTGGAGTAGTAGTGCATGTACTCGGGGAAGTCATGCATCAGGCGCTGGGCCAGTATGGACAGATCACGCGCCGTCGTCAGGTGGCCGGGCTCGGTCAGACCTTCGGGGTTCTTGTAGCTGGTGTTCTTCATGCCCAGGGCCTTGGCCTGGTCATTCATCATCTTGACGAAGTTCTCGGCCGTACCCCCCACGGCCTCGGCCAGTGCCATGGTGGCATCGTTGCCGGACTGGATGATCATGCCGCTGAGCAGGTCATTGACCGGAACCTGCATCTTGGGGTCGATGAACATGCGCGAGCCGGGCATCTTCCAGGCGCGCTCGCTCACGGGCATGCGTTGCTCCAGCGTGATTTTCTTGGCACGCAGGGCGTCGAACACGACATAGGCCGACATCAGCTTGGTCAGCGATGCCTGCTCGACGGGAGCGTCGATATCCTTGGCTCCCAGCACCTGGCCGGCAGTGACGTCCACCAGCAGATAGTTGCGGGCAGCGATTTCGGGAGGGACAGGGGCCGCCACCTGTGCCATGGCAAACACGGGCGCCACTGCGGCCGCAACGGCCAGAACACGCAGTGTGGAATAGATGGGCTTCATGAAGAGGGTTCTCGCTAAAGCAAAGGTAAGCGCGGTGATTTACCGTCGAAAACGGCCAAAACCAAGGATATACCTCGGCTTGGCGCTATGAAAAGAGGGGTTACCGAGACGGGGCAGCAATTCACGTGCGTCAGGGTGTGGGGACTGGCTCTTATTGGGACTTCAGGTGGCGCACCACCAAGTTCTTGAGCAGAGGCAATTGTCCGTGAAAGAAATGACCGACCTGCGGAATCACGGTAACAGGCAGTATCTGCGGGCGGGCCCAGTCCATCACGGCGGACAGTGCCACCGTGTCGTCCGCCTCGCCGTGAACCACCAGCGTCTGGTCATGGGCGCCGGCAGGCACGGGAGCCACCTCGAAGCGGCTGGCGGCTGTACCGACCAGCACGGCCTTCTGCACCCGCCCCTCATCCCAGAGCTGGGCCAGCGCATGGCTGGTGACAAAGGCGCCAAAGGAAAAGCCGGCCAGGGCGATCGGGCCTTCGGGAGCCACCTGCTGCACCACGGCCAGCAAATCCTGCAGCTCGGCCTTGCCGGCGTCATATTCGCCGGCACTGGCACCCACGCCGCGAAAATTGAAGCGTACGGCCGTATAGCCGCACTGCACAAAGGCACGCGCCAGCGTCTGGACCACCTTGTTGTCCATGGTGCCGCCAAACAGCGGATGAGGATGGGCGATGATGACCACCCCCCTGGGGCTCTGCCCTTCGGCCAGTTGCGGCGCATCGCGCAGGGTTTCGATCACACCGGCAGCGCCGGTCAGCATCAGTCGTTCAGTCTGAGAATTCACTACGCTATCCTAGTTATAGCTATCAGCGCTTGCTGTTATTAGGCTGACGCTTAAAAATGCTTAAAGTTCCTGAACGAGCATGCTGCACCGCGCACCGAAGGTGTCATCCCTGCGGCGCCACCCAGGCAAGGCCCCCGGGGAAAGCCCCGGTTATCGGCCTACGCTGTCAGGCAGCACCAGGCGCTCGACCACCTTGCCGTTCTTCAGATGGGATTCGACGATTTCATCGATATCGCTGTCGTCGATAAAGGTGTACCAGACGGCCTCTGGGTAGACCACGGCCACGGGGCCGCCCGCGCAGCGATCCAGGCAACCGGCCTTGTTCACTCGCACCTGACCCTTGCCAGCCAGCCCCTCTTCCTTGACTTTGCGCTTGCAGTGGTCAAAGCCCGCCTTGGCACCGTGCAGAGCGCAGCAGTCCTCGCCATTGGGGCGCTCGTTCAGGCAAAAGAAGATATGGCGCTGGTAGTAGCCACCGGCTTGGTCTTGATTCTGGGTGTCGCTCATAGTGGCTCATTCTAGGCAGGCTGCTGGCGACGCGAGAGGCGAATCACTACATACGCCAGTGTGACGTAAGGCCAGAGCCAGCCGAGCCACTGACCCAGTCCGTAGAAGCGGATGAAGCGCCCCTGCTCCCAGGCCTGCAGGGTCTGAGCGAAGTAGACATTGGTGGGAGCCTGGTTGAGGATGCTCAGATGCAGCACCAGCACCAGAAGCAACAGCACGGTGCACACCCGGCGCGAGGCCGGCAGCGCAATCACGGCCAGACCCAGCCCTCCCCAGACGCCCAGACGCACCGGCAGATCCACCCACTCCCAGGCATGGGCCGGCCCCCAGCTCAGCGCGGCCGACAGCGCCGTCACGCCCACACCTGCCGCAATCAGCAGCAGCCCCGCCAGCGCGCGGCGGCCCATGTGTCGCACGGCACAGTAGGCCAGCAGACAGGGTATCCACAGCCCCAGCATTACACAGAGCATCTCCGTCACCAGCGACAGCGGCGTCAGGGCGAAATCGCCCAGCGGCAGCCAGTCTTCGAACGGCGTATTCAGCAACCAGTCCTGCAAGGTGTCGTCAATGCGTTCCAGCACCTGTCCCAGGCCGAAGGGCACGGCCGCCGGAAACAGCAGCGCAAACGGCCACAGTGCCAGCAGCACCAGCACGCCCGCACCGCCCTCACCCAGCCACTGGTTGCGAAAAGCGCTCCAGCGCGACAGTGCCCCCAGCCTCTCCAGCAGCGCAGCCAGCAGGGCACCGATCAGGGTACCGCCGGCATTGAGCACCAGATCCAGATTGGACGGCACGCGGCGCGGCAGATAAATCTGCAGAAACTCCATGCACAGGGACAGCAGCGTGCCAGCAAGGAAAGCCAGCGGCACGGCCAGCCTGGGCTGGCCCGAGCGCATCAGGGCCAGTGCCAGGAAAAAGCCCAGCGGCGCATAGCCGACGATATTGGTGTTGACGTCGAACCAGGTCCAGTACGGCGGCGGAATCCTGGCAAACAGAAACACGCTGGGATCAATCCCCTGTGCGCGCCAGCCGTCGAACGGGAACAGGCTGGCAAACACGATGAGCAGGCCATAGACCAGCGCCAGCGGCCAGGCCGAGGTATGGCGCATGGAAATCACCGGCACCGCGGAATCGGACACAGTCGCCTCCTACTCTCGGCACAAGACTCAGAAGGGCTTGACCACCACCAGAACCACGGCAGCGATCAGCAGCAGCACCGGCACTTCGTTATAGAAACGGAACCAGCGATGGCTTTTGTGACAGGTGTTGTCCGCCAGCTTGCGCAGCAGCACGGCACAGCTGTGGTGATACCCGATGACCAGCAGCACCACGGCCAGCTTGGCATGCAGCCAGCCGCCCGCAAAGCCCCAGCCCAGCCACAGCCACAGGCCCAGGCCCAGCGCAGGCACGGCCAGCATGGTGGTGAAGCGCAGCAGCTTGCGCGCCATCAGCAGCAGGCGCTCGCGCTCTGCCACCGAGCCCGGAGTGACCATGGCGACATTGACAAAGATACGCGGCAGATAGAACAGACCAGCAAACCAGCTGGCGACAAAAATGATGTGAAAGGCTTTAACCCATAGCATGGGGCCAGTGTAAAGGCCTGCGCCGCGCCACAGCCGCTGCGCACCGCGTCTTTACCCCGCAATGAGACAGCCGTCATGGAATAGTCACTCAGCTGCAAGCCAAGCCACGGCGGATGGGGCACAATTTTCCCCATGCATCTGTCCAGCCCCACTCCTTTTCCCCAGAATCGTCCGCGCCGTCTGCGCCGCGATGCTTTCACCCGCAATCTGGTGCGCGAGAGCGTGCTGACGCCGCACGACTTCATCTACCCCGTGTTCGTGCACGAAGGCCAGAACAAGCGCGAGGCCGTTCCCTCCATGCCCGGCGTGGACCGCCTGAGCCTCGATCTGCTGCTGCCCGTGGCCGAGGAGTGCGTGAAGCTTGAGATTCCCTATCTGGCACTGTTCCCCGCCATTGAATCCAGCCTCAAGACGCCCGACGGCAAGGAAGCCCTGAACCCCGACGGTCTGATTCCGCGCGTGGTGCGCGCACTGAAGAAGGAATTTCCCCAGCTGGGCGTGATGACCGATGTGGCCCTGGACCCCTATACCAGCCACGGCCAGGACGGCATCCTGGACGAGAGCGGCTACATCATCAACGATGACACCGTGGAAGTGCTGGTCGGCCAGGCCCTGGCCCATGCCGAAGCCGGCGTGGACATGGTGGCTCCCAGCGACATGATGGACGGTCGCATCGGCGCCATCCGCGAGGCGCTTGAGCTGCAAGGCCACATTCACACCCGCATCATGGCCTACAGCGCCAAGTACGCCAGCGCCTTCTACGGTCCCTTCCGCGATGCCGTGGGCACGCGCGGCGCCCTGGGCAAGGCCGACAAGAATGTCTACCAGATGGACCCGGCCAACACCGACGAAGCCCTGCGCGAAGTGGCGCAGGACATCGCCGAGGGCGCGGACATGGTCATGGTCAAGCCCGGCATGCCGTATCTGGACGTGGTGCGCCGCGTCAAGGACGAGTTCAAGGTGCCGACATTCGCTTATCAGGTGTCCGGCGAATACGCCATGCTCAAGGCCGCGGCCGCCAACGGCTGGCTCGATCATGACGCAGTGATGATGGAAGCACTGCTGGCCTTCAAGCGCGCCGGCGCCGACGGTATCCTGACCTACTTTGCCATCGACGCCGCCAAGAAGCTGCGCGGCCTGTAACAAAATTGATAGCTATCAGCGCAGGTCATGCTTGCGCCTGAGAGCATTTCAGGCATGATCTGACGGCCCAGGCAGCTTGCACGGGCCGTTTTTGCATCTGCTTTTGCACTGACATCGAGACTGCCTATTCCCATGCGCGTGCTGCATATCTCTCCCCTCTATGCCCAGCCTGTTGACGGACTGCCAACGCAGGCTGCGACGACGGGGTTTTACTGGGTCTCCTGCGCACGCTCGGAGCTGGAGACTCAGCTGCCGGCCATTCAGACCATGCTGACCAGGCTGGGCGGCTCCGCTCTCGTGGACCTGCATGTCTCCGACCTGCTGAATCCGGCCATCCCTTCCAACTACGACTACACCTCGGTATACGACGTGCTGGTGTTCCGCCGTCTGGCCAACGCCCATCTGCCGCCGCTCAACGGCAGCCACGCCTCGCCCGCGCCAGCCGTGGCCGCACCGCCTGCCCTGGTGGCCGGCACCGGCAGTGCGGCATCCAGCGCCCCGCCGCCATCCCACAGCCTGGCCCACAGCGGCCAGCGCGAAGCGCCGGTGCTGCAACGCGTGGAAACGCAGCCCGTGGGCTTTGCGCTGTATGACCAGATCCTGCTGTCCGTGCATCCCGACGGCTGCTTTGTACTGGAAAACTTCTGGCAGCGCCTGATCTCCGGCCCCGCCAAGACTGACGGTCGCCAGGTCAGCAGCAAGATGCCCGTGGAGCCTGCGGACCTGATGCTGCGCATGGTCAACGGCATGGTGGACGGCTATCTGGACCTGCGCCGCACGCTGACGCGCCAGATCGACCACTGGCAGATGGCGCTGCTCAAGCCCAACAAGCGCTTCAGCAACTGGGCCAGCGTGCTCGATGTGCGCCTGGCGCTGCACCAGCTGGATGAAATCTGCGAAGACCAGCGCGCCGCCGTGCAGGACTGGACCGAGGCACTGGAGGGCTGGCCGCCCGAGCACACCCCCGCGCGCCAGCATGAGCGTGAGTTGCTGCGCGTGCGCTCACGCGACGTGCTCGAACATATAGAGCGCGTGACCCACCATATTCACCGCATGGAGCAAAGCGCCGAGACCGCCGTGCAGATGCACTTTTCGGCACAGAGCAACCGAGCCAACGACATCATGCGCACGCTGACCACCGTGACGGCCATCTTTCTGCCGCTGAACCTGATTGCCGGCATCTTCGGCATGAACTTCGAGTTCATCCCCTTCGTGCACAAAAAGGACGGCTTCATCTGGGCCCTGGCGGCCATGGTGATCATCACCGTGGTACTGGTGGCCTATTTCTGGCGCCGCCGCTACCTGGAAAGCGAAGAAAAGGACTCCCCCTGAGCGGCTCTGCCGCCTCACCTTGTCTCTTCGGGAGGGGGATGACCGCCTCGGTGCGGGGCGGCGCGGCCGGCGTAGGCCCTTCCTCACTGTCTCTGCACTGAGGCAGTACGCGCCTTATGGCTTGACCCCATAATTTGAATAAAACTAGCTTCTAGCACTTGTGCATAAAGGGCCAGAAGCTATTGTTTTGATACTTCGATCAGCCTAGGTGCTGTTTGAAGAAGGCCAGAGTGCGCTCACCTGCCAGCGCTGCAGCGGCTTCGTTGTAGGAGCCGCGCTGGTCGCAGTTGAAGCCGTGGTCGGCGTCGTAGACATGCACTTGTGCCTGGGGCTGTGCCTTCTTGAAGGCTTCGACGGACTCCAGCGAGATGTAGTGATCCTTGCTGCCGAAGTGGGCCAGCACCGGGCACAGCGCCTGACGGCTGGCTTCCAGCTCGCCCGTCATGCCGCCGCCGTAATAGCAGACTGCAGCAGAAACACTGGCCAGGTTGCAGGCCGAGCGCCAGGTCAGCAGGCCGCCCCAGCAAAAGCCCACCACACCGATCTTGCCGCCGGGCACCAGCGTCGCGGCATGGGCCACGGCCGCCTCCACATCGCGCAGCGCGCCAGGCTCGGGCAGGGCTTCCACCGCAGTCTTGAGAGCAAAGCCGGCCTTCATATCGTCTTCGGTGTAGCCCAGCTCCACATCGGGCTTGACGCGGTCAAACATGGCGGGGGCCACGGCCACATAGCCCTGGGCAGCATAGCGGTCTGCCACGGAGCGGATATGCGAGTTCACGCCGAAGATCTCCTGCAGCACCACGATGGCACCGCGTGCCTGGCCCTCGGGCATGGCCACATAAGCGGGGGTTTTTACGCCATCCACGGCTGTCAGTTCAACAAAGCTGCCCATTGCGAAGCTCCTTAACATGGTTCAAAAGGGAAATCCGCGACGCGGTCGCCAGCAATGCTGTAATGGCTGGTGCCGCGTCGACGATTCGCTCATTTTTTCACAGGAGTGTTCATGCCAGCTATCCCGGCCCCACAAAAGGCAGACAGTCGCAACAAGCCCCCCATGCCCGGAGGCGAGCTGTAATGGATATCAAGCCGCTGATCACCCTGGTCGCCATCATCAACCCGCTGGCCATTGTTCCGTTCTTCATCCACTACACGGCCGGCTTCGATGCAGAGCAGCGCTGGCAGACCATTCGCACCGCCGCCTTTGCTGCCTTCTGCGTGATCGCAGTCTGTGCGCTGCTGGGGTTGCAGATTCTGCAGTTCTTCAACATCTCGCTGCAGAGCTTTCAGGTCGGCGGCGGTCTGCTGCTGCTGATCAGTGCAATGAACATGCTCAACGCCCGCCCTGCCGAAGACCGGCCCAACAATGCCACGCTGGCAGCCGGCGTCGAAAAAGCCGCCGAGGGCAACAGCATCGCCGTCGTGCCGCTGACCATTCCGCTGCTGACCGGGCCTGCCGCCATGTCCACCGTGGTGATCTATGCCGATCAGGCGCGCACCATCTGGCAGCATGTGGCGCTGGTCGGCTATGGCGTGGTGGTGGCGGCCGCCATCATGGTGTGCTTTTCGCTGGCCCACCCGATTGCCCGCGTGCTGGGCAAGACCGGCATCAATGTGATGACCCGGCTCATGGGCCTGATTCTGGCCGCGCTGGCCATCGAGGTGATGGCGGGAGGGCTGATCAAGATCTTCCCCATCCTGGCCTCTCCGGCCATATACCCTTGACCCCCTGAGCGGCTACGCCGCTTCCCCCAAGGGGGACGGCAGCTCCGCTGCCCGGCAGCGCTTGCTCGCTGTCTCTCGCCTTAGCGCGTGCCAGTTTCAGGCAGTTACCACTTCCCTTTTTTCAGCTTCACCACAGGCACCACCACAGCCGGTGATCGGCTCTGCAGGCAAAGCCTCGGGCACCAGCACCGCGCCGGTCACCGGGTCAAAGCCCGCGCGGCGCATATGCAGGGCCAGGGCGGCATCCATGTTCTGCGCATGGTGGCTGAACCAAGGACCCAGCTCGGCCGCCATATGGCGGATGGTGGCCAGATCACCTTGCTCTCCCTTGACCGCCCCCTCGCGCAGGACGGCCAGCACCACCTTGTGCTGCTGGCTGTGGCAGTTGCCCGTGGCAAATCCCGTGGTCTGCATCCAGCGGTCCTCCTGATCGAAGTGCTGCTGGGTGTGGGCAATCAGCTCGTCCCAGAGCGCACACAGCTGCTCGTCGGCGGCTGCCTCCACCTGGGCCAGCAGGGCGACGAACTCCTCATGCACCGCGTCCATGACGGGAAAATCCAGGATGAGAGCGGCATTCCATTCGAGGCTGGCCATGGCAGTTCCTTGTGCGAGATTGAGGAACTGGCAGCTTAAGAACAAGACCAGGTCCGTCCATTGACCCATATCAGCAAAGCGGCTGCCGCCAGACCCAGAACTTGCCCGGAATCAACAAAGCCTTGCATGGCAGGGCTTTCCGAACGGCGCTACTTGGGGCCGGACAGAACCTAGCGCCCGTAGCCCTGCAGCCAGCGGCTGAGCTGGGCCGCCGCCTCGTCCACGGCGCGCGCCATGGCCTGGGCACCTCCGGCCGCATCGGCTGAGCTGGATGGCACTTCGACCGTGAACACCTTCTGGCCCAGCAACTGGTTGCCTGCACTCTCGCCGGCACCGATCAGGCTGGCGCTCAGACGCAGCAGCGCACGGCTGCTGCTGGCACTGTCAAAGACCTGGTTGAACTCGTCCACCGTCACGCGCAGCTGCGCAATCGAGCGCTTGTCGGCCAGCAGGGGGCGGACATTGTCCTTGCCCGAGAGCACGGGGCGCTCCAGCCCCAGACGCATGCGCAGGCGCTGCTCCACCATCTGGGACGGAGGCAGGCTCCAGCGCGCGTTCTGGTAGGCACGCAGCTGCTGGCTGTCGCTGTAGTTCAGGCGGTAGAACATGGCCGTCAGGCCCTCGGGCAGACCCGGAGCCTGGACTTCGGCCAGCACCAGCGGCACCGGCGCCACCGAAGCCGCGGCTGCATTCGCGGCCGGCGCGGCCAGGTCGGCCACGCCCAGGTCATAGCGCACCGGCTGCGTGGGTGCCGTGGGCAGGCCCGAGCAGGCGGCAAGCGCCAGCACCAGCGAAGAAGTGCCCAGCAATCGCCATGCTCCACGGCCGGTGAATGAAATCTTTGTGTCTGCCATATTGATTCCTTAGGGACTTAGGCCAGCCAGGATGGATGAGCAGCAGGCATTTCCATTGAGAAACCGCCTACCTGGTCCGAATTTTCGCAAGTCGTGTCCTTGTTGCCGCTTCACTTGGCCGGAGCCACGAAACCGGGCTCGCCGGGGCCCGGCTGGCCCAGGCCCTGGCCGTAGATGACGGATTGCGGGTTGTCATTGAAGCGGCCTGCCGCCGCGCCCATGGTGCGCGCAGCGCGCGAGACATCGTCGGCCGCGCCGTTCATGCGCGGCAAGGTGCTGCGCCCCAGCGATTCGGCCGCCTGCGACAGGGCCTGCGTGCCCTCGGCAATCTGCTGCAGCGGGCCGTCGGGCGCATTCACCTTGCGCACGGTCTGCTGCAGATCGGTCGCCACGCCCGTGGCGGCATTGCCGGCCTTGGTCAGGGACTGCAGGGTCTGGTGCGCATCTGCCGTGAGCTGAGGAAAGTCCTTGGCCGTCTTGTTCATGGTCTCGGCCAGATCCTTGATCCCCCCGGATGCGGCCGCGATATTGTCCAGCGCCGCGCTCACGCGCTTCTGGTTGTCCTCGCCCAGCATGGCATTGAGACGGCGTGAAATTTCGTCAACCCGCTCCAGCAGCACCGGGCCCTGGTCGGCCAGCATGTTCAGCGGCGAGGACTTCATGGGCAGGCGCGGCAGGCCGCTGGGCCCGGGCTTGAGCGGCTGCGAAGCCCGGCTGTCATCGTCGAGCTGGATATGGGCCAGCCCCGTCACCCCCTGATAGCCGAGCTGTGCATAAGTGGCCGGCGTGACCGGCGTGTCCTCACCCACGGCAATGCGAATCAGCACATTGCCGGGAATCTGCGGGTCAAAACCGATGCGCACCACCTTACCCACGGGTACGCCCTTGTAGCGCACCGTGGCCTGGGGCTGCAGACCGCTGACACCATCCTTGGTGGACATTTCGTAGAGCTGGTATTCGCGGTTGTCGCGCGTCAGCCAGACGGCCAGCCCTGCCAGCAGGGCCGCAACCACCAGCACGAAAATGCCGGCAGCCATGGCATGGGACTTGTTTTCCATCAGCTTTCCTCTGCGGCCGCGCCGCCTTGCACCGGGGCCATGGCACGGCGGCCACGCTCTCCCTGGAAGAAATGTTCGATAAACGGGTGCTTGATCTGGGCCACGTCGCGTGGGGCTCCGGTGAACAGCACTTTTTTCTCGGCCAGCACGGCCACACGCGTGGACAGCGCAAACAGCGTATCCAGGTCGTGAGTGACCATGATCACGGTCAGGCCCAGCTCGGCATGGATATCGCGCAGCAGTTCGCAGAACTCGTCAGAGCCCTTGGGATCGAGTCCGGCGGTGGGTTCGTCCAGCAGCAGCAGCGGCGGATCCATCATCAGCGCACGCGCCAGCGCCACACGCTTGATCATGCCGCCCGACAGGTCTGCGGGCATGCGCGAGGCATGTTCCGGCTTGAGACCCACCATCTGCAGCTTGACCATGGCCGCATCGCGCACCACGGCATCGGGCAAGGTGCCCTGCTCGCGCAATGCAAACGCGATGTTGTCCAGCACATTGAAGGCCGAATACAGCGCCCCCTGCTGGAACAGCATGCCCACCTGACTCGCCGCCAGCTCACCGCTGATGACCTCGCGCGAGGGCCGGCCATCTACGGTCACCGTGCCGCGCGAAGGCGAAAGCAGGCCCAGGATCTGGCGCAGCAGCACGGTCTTGCCCGTGCCGGAGCCGCCCACCAGGGCCAGAATCTCGCCCGGGTAGACATCGAAATTCAAGTCCTGGTGCACGGCAAAGCGCGATGCACCCTCGCCAAACTCGGTCCACAGGTCCACCGCCTGCACCAGGGGCTTCACATCCTGCGGCGGCGCGTAGTCGCCCACAGCCCCCTCGATACGGCGGTTGTGCATCACCTCTGTCATTTGCGCGCCCCCCGCTCCACGAGGCTGGCGCAACCCAAGCCAGAGACGCCGAGCAAGGGCCGCCCCGCTGCGAAGGTGTCGTTCCCTTGGGGGGAGGCGGCGAAGCCGCACAGGGGGTAGTTCATCCTAAAAGCCCACGTTTCTGAAGAGGATGGCAAAGATGGCATCCACGATGATGACCATGGTGATGGAGGACACCACCGCCGCCGTGGTGCCGCGCCCCAGGCTCTGGGTATTGGGCTCTACCTTCAGGCCCCAGTGGCAGCCGATCAGGGCAATCAGCACGCCAAACACCACGGACTTGCCCATGGCCAGCACCAGATTGCCGATCTTCACGGCCGCAGGCAGGCTTTGAATGAAGTAAGACGGCGTGATGTCCATGGTCAGGTCCGCCGCGACCATGCCGCCGGCGAGTGCCGCCAAAATGGTCCACAAAGCCACCAGCGGCATGGACACGGCCAGCGCCAGCGCACGCGGCAGCACCAGCCGGTAGCCCTGGGAGATGCCCATGACCTGCATGGCATCGAGCTCTTCGGTCACGCGCATCACGCCGATCTGTGCCGTAATGGCCGAGCCGCTGCGTCCTGCCACCAGAATCGCCGCCAGCAGCGGCCCCAACTCGCGGATCAGCGAAATGCCCAGAATATTGACGATAAAGGACTCGGCCCCGAACTGGCGCAGCTGCAGCGCCATCAGATAGGCCAGCACCACGCCGATCAGAAAGCCGACCAGTGCCGTGATCGGCAAGGCTGTCGCCCCCGTCGCATAGAGGTGGCCCGAAATATCGCGCCAGGGGCCACGAAACGGATTGCGCAGCAGGCGCAGACAGTCCAGCAGCAACTGACCGACCAGTTGAATCAAGTTGGAAAAGTGCCCGCAGGCGTCGATCACCATCTGACCCAGTCGATTGACCTCGCACATCCATCCCGAGGGCTCGGGCTTGGCCTCGGGCACTTCGCTGAACCTGGCCACACGCTCCAGCATGGAACGCTGATTCTTGGTCGTCAGCAGCCGGGCCGGCCAGGTCCTGCCCCATTGCTCCCACAGCAGCTGCGCGCCGATATGGTCCAACCAGACCATTTGCTGCAAATCCCAGGCCACGCCCTTGGGAACCGCCCTGATCTGTGGCGCCAGCCGACGCCAGATATGGCGATCGCCCAGCTCGGCAGCACTCCAGCGGCCCACAGGCACGGCCCATTGCTGACCATCGCGGGACTGCAGCGGGCATTGAGGTAGTTGGTCTGAGCTGGGCAAAGAAAAGCTTCCTAGGACATGAGGGAGACGGGCTAGCCGCAGGGGCCAGCATAACGCGCCAAGCGAGGAGCATGCCAAACGCAGCACGTAGGTCACTGCCGCATGCCACGCAATGATAGCGTTGCAATTTTTATCAAAAACCCGCCAAAGCCAAAACCAGCATTGCATCGGCAGCTTCCAAAACAGGAGTATGCGAGCGCTTTCCCTATCGACACCGACAAGGTCATCGCACCTAATGAGTTGGCCTTTTTGCCCATGACTGCCTCAAGGTTTGGCCTGCCCGCCAAGCCGTACCCGGCCTTTTGATCTGCCCATGAGTGACACCCAGTTCGACTACATCGTCATCGGCGGCGGCACAGCAGGTTCGCTGCTGTGCAACCGTCTCACCCGCAACAAGAATCACCGGGTTCTGCTGATCGAAGCCGGCGGCAAGGATGATTACCACTGGATCCATATCCCTGTCGGCTATCTCTATTGCATAGGCAACCCGCGCACCGACTGGCTCTATCAGACCGAACCCGACCCCGGCCTCAACGGCCGCAGCCTGCGCTACCCGCGCGGCAAGACCCTGGGCGGCTGCTCCAGCATCAACGGCATGATCTATATGCGCGGCCAGGCCCGCGACTACGAGCAATGGGCCGAGCTGACCGGCGACGACACCTGGCGCTGGGAACAGGTGCTGCCGGCCTTCCGGCAGCACGAAGACCATTGGCGTCTCGACGCCGGAGGCAGCTCCAGCGAGGAGTTCAAACGCCTGCACGGCAGCAGGAGCACCGGCGGCAGCGGCGAATGGCGGGTGGAGAAGCAGCGCTTGCGCTGGGACATACTCGACGCCTTCGCCCAGGCTGCGCAGCAGGCCGGCATCCCGGCCACCGACGATTTCAACCGCGGCTGCAACGAAGGCGTGGGCTACTTCGAGGTCAACCAGAAATCAGGCCTGCGCTGGAATACGGCCAAGGCCTTTCTGCGCCCTACCTGCTATGGCCGCCCCAACTTCGAGATGTGGACCCGCGCCCAGGTGCGGCGCCTGATTCTGGAAGATCTGCCGGACGGCAGCCAGCGCTGCACCGGCGCCGAAGTCTGGACCGGCGATGGGATGGTGACCGTGCAGGCCGGGTGCGAGGTGCTGCTTTGCGCGGGCGCGGTGAACTCCCCGCATATCCTGCAGCTGTCGGGCATTGGCCCTGGCGACCTGCTGCAGCGCCATGGCGTGGCCGTGCGCCGCAACCTCCCCGGCGTGGGCGCCAATCTGCAGGACCATCTGCAAATTCGCTCGGTCTACAAGGTGCACAACGCCAAGACGCTCAACACCATGGCCGGCAGTCTCTGGGGCAAGGCGGCCATCGCCCTGGAATACGCGCTGCGGCGCAGCGGCCCCATGAGCATGGCGCCCTCGCAGCTCGGAGCCTTCACGCGCAGCGACCCGGCACAGGCCCACCCCAATCTCGAATATCACGTGCAGCCGCTGTCGCTGGACGCCTTCGGCGAGCCGCTGCATGACTTCGCCGCCTTCACCGCCAGCGTCTGCAATCTCAACCCCAGCAGCCGCGGCACGGTGCAGTTGCAGGGCGCTGACTTCCGCCAGGCTCCGGCCATCGCGCCCAACTACCTCTCCACGGCCGAAGACCGGCGGGTGGCAGCCGACAGTCTGCGCGTCACGCGCCGCATCGTCAGCCAGCCTGCGCTTGCGCCCTTCCAGCCCGAGGAGTTCAAGCCCGGACTGCAATACCAGAGCGACGAGGATCTGGCACGCCTGGCCGGCGATATCGCCACCACCATCTTCCATCCCGTGGGCACGACCAAGATGGGGCGTGCCGACGACCCGATGGCGGTGCTGGATAGCCGCTTCAGGGTGCGCGGCGTGCAGGGCCTGCGCGTGGTCGATGCTGGCGCCATGCCCACCATCACCAGCGGCAACACCAACAGCCCGACACTGATGATGGCCGAGAAGGCTGCGGAGTGGATTCGCGCAGCCGCCTGACAAGCGGCCGCTCAGAAACCTAGCGATTCACTCCGAAAAGCCTGTCCGGGCCTGAAAGCAGTCGCGGCGGCCCAAAGTCCATCCGCGCGGGAAGTTTCCGTCCGGCCTCCTGCCCCAAGCACCGAAGTCTGCTGAGATCTTTTGCTTATAAGCAAATGACGCTATTGTTTTTGAAAAATCTCAAAACTCATAAGGATGTCACAAAACTTTCTGATTCATTTGTCAGACGTTTTTGATATAACCCAAGGGAATTCCCCAATGCACCACACAGGTGCAGCCCTTACATTCTCGTCACTCTCGCTGCTCCACGAAGCAGCATGGAGGGCCGAGGAGACAACTCGACACAACCAGACCAATACACATAAAAAGCATCAAAGATGCGTTCAAAAGCGCCCCTCAGTGGGCGCTTTTTTTATGCCTGCGCACAAGCTTGAGGCGGCGGTGCGACAATGCCGGCGCCATCTTCGGGCATTCACGCCCGCTCTCCCCTGGCTTCTTCATCCCGCCTTCTGCAGCGCCGCCCCAGCGGCAACGCGCGCTGTTCACGGCATGCACCAATTGCAGGCATTTGCTCCATGGAATGGATTCTTGTTTCCCTCGCCTCGGCCCTGGCCGGGTTTGTTGACGCCATCGTGGGAGGCGGCGGACTGATCCTGGTGCCAGCCATGTTTGCGGCCTTCCCCACCACCACGCCCGCCACGCTGTTTGGCACCAACAAGAGTGCCGCCGTCTGGGGCACGGCCATTTCCGCCTGGCAGTTCAGCAAGCGCGTGCATATCACCTGGGCCACGCTGCTGCCCGCCATCGGCACGACGCTGGTGGGCGCTTTTCTCGGCGCCTGGGCCGTCACGCTGATCTCTCCCGATTTTCTGCGCAAGCTGCTGCCCTTCATCCTGCTGGGCGTGCTGGGCTACACCCTGGCCAAAAAAGAGCTGGGCCGTGACCACGAGCCGCGCCTGGCGGGCCGTACCGAGATGCTGACCGCCTGCGCCATCGGCCTGCTGATCGGTTTCTACGACGGCTTCTTCGGCCCGGGCACGGGCAGCTTTTTCGTGTTCCTGTTCGTGCGCCTGCTGGGCTATGACTTCCTCAACGCTTCGGCCAACGCCAAGCTGCTGAATCTGGCCTCCAACGCTGCGGCACTGCTGCTGTTCACGCTCAAGGGCCATGTCTGGTGGCACTTTGCCATCCCGCTGGCCGTGGCCAATGTGCTGGGCAGCATGCTGGGCACCTGGATGGCCTTGCGCCACGGCACGGGCTTTGTGCGCGCGATTTTCATCGGCGTGGTCAGCCTGCTGATTCTGAAAACAGCTTATGACGCTTTTCTGCGTTAAACCATTACACAGCAAGCGTTAACAGCTATCAATTTGTCAGGGTGCTGTTTCGTCGTCGGACAGCACCGAGATATCTTCCACACGGCGCGGCGTGCCAATCGGTGCGCCCGCCTTACCCTGGCGCACGGCAGCGATATCGGCCTCGCTGGGGTAGTTGCCCACCAGCCAGTAGTCCAGGATGCGGCGCGCGATAGGCGCGGCAGCCGCCGCACCGAAGCCGGCGTTCTCCACGATCACGGCCACGGCAATCTTGGGCGCTTCGGCGGGACCGTAGGCGATATAGAGCGAGTGGTCGCGCTGGTACTCGGCCAGACGAGCGGCGTTGTACTTTTCCTTCTGGCCCACGCTCACGGCCTGGGCCGTGCCGGTCTTGCCGCCCGACAGATAGCTGGCACTGCCGAAGACGCCGCGCCCCGTGCCGCCGGTCACCACCCCCACCATGCCGCGCTTGACGGCATCGACATTGCTCTGCTTGAAGCCCAGATTGACGGGCGCCGGCTGGACAATGGCCGTGCGCGTGCCGGTGACCGAGTCGATCAGCTCCTTGCCCACATGGGGCGTGAAGCTCATGCCGTTGTTGACCAGGGTGGCCAGCGCATGCGAGAGCTGGAGGATGGTGAAGTTGTTGTAGCCCTGGCCGATGCCCAGGGAAATCGTCTCGCCCGCGAACCATTGCTGCTGCGCGGCGCGCTTGTAGGTCTTGCGCTTCCACTCCTTGCTGGGCAGCACGCCGCGCACCTCGCCGGGCAGGTCGATACCGGTGATCTGGCCAAAGCCCAGCGGCTTCATGAAGTCGTGAATCGCATCCACGCCCATCTCGTTGGCCAGCGTGTAGAAATAGACATTGCTGGAATGCTGGATGGCGCGCGCCAGATCCACCGGCCCCAGCGCGTGGCCGGAGCGGAAGGTGTGGCCGCCAAAAGTCCAGGAGCCGCCGTCCTGAATCACCGTGCCCGGCGTGCGCTTGCCGGTCTCTATGCCCGCAAGGCCCATAAAGGGCTTGTAGGTCGAGCCCACGGGATAGGTGCCGCGCATGGAGCGGTTGAGCAAGGGGCGATCCAGCGATTCGTTGAGCGCCTTCCAGCTCTCCTGGTCGATACCGTCGACAAACAAGTTCGGGTCGTAGGTCGGCTTGCTGACCATGGCCAGCACCTCGCCATTGCGCGGGTCCATGGCGATAGCCACGCCGCGGCGGTTGCCGTAGAGCTCTTCCACCATCTTCTGCAGCTTGATGTCCACCGACAGTTGCAGGCTGTGGCCCGGCGTGGCGGGGCGACTGCCCAGACGACGCACGGCATGACCGCCAGCCGAGGTTTCCATTTCCTCCCAGCCGGTCTGGCCGTGCAGCTGCAGCTCATAGCTCTTCTCGGCGCCCAGCTTGCCCATGACCTCGGTGCCCCGGTAGTTGGCAGCATCATCGGAGTCGTCGATCTCTTCCTTTTCCCTTTGATTGATACGACCGATGTATCCGATCAAATGGCTGCCGGCTTCCTTGAGCGGGTAGGTGCGAAACAGCCGCGCCTTGATGTCCACACCCGGAAAGCGATAGCGCTGGGCCGCGAACTTGGCGACTTCCTCGTCCGTCAGGCGCGAGCGGATCGGAATGGACTCAAAGCTCTTGGAGTCATCCATGAGCCGCTTGAACTTGCGACGGTCGCGCGGCGTGATCTCCATGACCTCGGACAGCCCATCGATGGTCTCGTCCAGATCCTCGACCTTGGAGCGCGTGATCTCCAATGTGTAGGCCGAGTAATTGGTGGCCAGCACCACGCCGTTGCGGTCCAGGATCTGGCCGCGATTGGGCACGATCGGCACCACCGCCGTGCGGTTGCTCTCGGCACGCTCGGCAAACTCCTCATGGCGCTCCACCTGCAGCACCAGCAGGCGCCAGACCAGCAGACAGAACGCCAGGAACACCACGCAGCCCATGACGACCGCGCGCATGCGAAAGCGCTGCAGCTCGACTTCGGTGTTACGAATCTCCATCATGCGACGACACCCGCAAACAAAGCCGCCCCGCATGCGCTGCGCCACCGGCGTGCCTCGCCCCAAGGACAGCGAGCAAGGGCCGTCCCGCAACGAGGCTGTCGTCCTCCCTCGCGAAGCGAGAGGGAGGAAGGCACGAAGCGACTCAGGAGGGAATGCATCTCACAGAGGGCGGTTTTCATCGCTGTCGGGCGCGCGGCGCTGCGGCGCCAGCAGCAGCACGCTGACCACCGGCCACAGCAAGGTCTCGATCGCCGGAGCGATCAGAAACTCCAGGCCGGGAAAAATGCCGCCCGTCGCAACGCGCAGCAGCACCTGGATGCCATGCGCTGCAGCAAACACCGGCAGCAGGTGCAGAGCCTGCACGGGGCTCGAGAACCAGAGCAGACGACGACTCATCCAGCCCGTCACGAAGACCAGCAAGGTGTAGGCCAGTGCATGCTGGCCCAGCAGCGATGCCCGGTCCACATCCATGACCAGACCCAGCGCAAAAGCAATGCCCAGGCCCACGCGCTGCGGCTGGTTCAGACTCCAGAAGGCCAGCAGCAACATGAGCATGTCCGGCAGCCAGACGATGCGGCCCAGCGGCAGCATATTGATGGCCAGTCCGATCACCAGGGTGACGACGATGAACAGAGGGTTGACCGGCAGCAACAGCTGCTGGCCGCGCGGCATGATCATGCGGGATCCTTTGCGGGCTTCGCGGCCTTGGCACCCGCTTTCTCAGCGGCGGCCTTCTCCTTTTCGGCAGCGGCGGCTTCCTTCTTGCCGCGCGCCTTGGCTGCGCGGTCGGCCTTCTCGGCATCGGCCTTGGCCTGCATATTGGCAGACTCGGGATGCTCGGTGCGCCCCTGAGGCTTGAGCACCATCACATGGCGCACGCCCTGCACGCGGCCCACGGGCTCGCAATAGATCCGGGTGAAGGCGGAGTCGGCACGACGGTCCACCGTCACCACCTTGGCCACGGGCAGGCCCAAGGGGTACAGCCCGTCGATACCGCTGGTGGTCAGTAGATCACCCACCTGCACATCGGCATTGCTGGGCATGAAGCGCAGCTCCAGGCCGCCGGCGCGTGTCGAAGACGCATCGCCATAAGCTACGCTGCGCGCACCGGTGCGCGGGTTGAAAACGGGAATGGCCTGATCGCGATCGATGAGCAGCGTGACCTCGGCGCGCGTCGGGTAGACACGCGTGACCTGACCGATCACGCCTCTTTCATCCAGTACGGGAGAGCCCGGCTCGATCCCGTCGGCCTGCCCCTTGTCGATCACCACGCGGCGCGTATAGGGGTCGGGGCTGTCATAGACCACCTCGGCCACCTGGCCCGGCGTCAACGAGCGCTCGCGCAACTCCAGCATGGCGCGCAGATGTTCGTTTTCCTTGATCAGCTCATCGGCCAGCTCGGCACGCTGAGCCATGACGACCAGCTCCTTGCGCGCGGCATCCTCGCGGGCCACGGCCTGCTGCTGCACTTCGGCATAGCGGCTGGCGTTCTGATAGGCCAGCACCGGCTGGGCCACCACCCATTGCACGGGCGACAGCGCCGCCGACAAGGCGGAGCGCACGGGGGTGGTAATCTTGAAACGCGCGTCGGCTACCATCAAAAACAGCGCCAAGGCGCTGTAGAGGGCAAGCTGGGAAGTGCGCGAGGCCTGTTGCTTGAACAGCGATGGAGCGCGGTGGTCCAGAGTGTCCAGGCTCATGTGCGCTCCCTGGGCATGGCCGTGTGCGCACGGCCTTCCCATTCAGAAGGAATGCAATAAGAGAGCGCGGTATGCAGGCGTATCACGGACTCAGGCCTTGTTCATGGAAGTGGCTGCGGTACGCGCACTATGCAGCGCGCCGCAAAACACCACATTGCACAGCGATTAATCGCTGGTGAAGATGCTGCCCTGGCGATCCATGGTCTCCAGTGCCATGCCGCAGCCGCGCACCACGCAGGTCAGCGGTTCTTCGGCCACCAGCACGGGCAGACCGGTTTCTTCTGCCAGCAGACGGTCCAGGTCGCGCAGCAGCGCGCCGCCGCCGGTCAGCATCATGCCGCGTTCGGCAATATCGGCACCCAGCTCGGGAGGCGTCTGCTCCAGCGCGTTCTTCACGGCGGAAACGATCTGGTTGAGCGGATCGGTCAGCGCTTCCAGCACTTCGTTGGAAGAGATGGTGAAGCTGCGCGGCACGCCTTCGGACAGGTTGCGACCCTTGACTTCCAGTTCCTTGACTTCGGAGCCGGGGAAGGCCGAGCCGATCTGCTTCTTGATCAGTTCTGCCGTGGGCTCGCCGATCAGCATGCCGTAGTTGCGGCGGATGTAGCTGATGATGGACTCGTCGAACTTGTCGCCACCGACGCGCACCGAGCCCTTGTAGACCATGCCGCCCAGCGAGATCACGCCCACTTCGGTCGTGCCGCCGCCGATGTCCACCACCATGGAGCCCGAAGCTTCGGACACGGGCAGGCCCGCGCCGATGCCGGCTGCCATGGGTTCTTCGATCAGGTACACGGCCGTGGCACCCGCAGCTTCGGCGGCGTCCTTGATGGCGCGGCGCTCGACCTGGGTGGAGCCGCAGGGAACGCAGATGATGATGCGGGGGCTGGGCGTCAGCACCGAGCGTGGATGCACCATCTTGATGAACTGCTTGATCATCTGCTCGGTGATCACGAAGTCGGCGATCACGCCATCCTTCATGGGACGGATGGCTTCGATATTGCCGGGCACCTTGCCCAGCATGGCCTTGGCTTCGCGGCCGACAGCCTGGATCACCTTCTTGCCGTGGGGGCCGCCTTCGTGACGGATCGCAACCACCGAAGGTTCGTCCAGAACAATGCCCTTGTCTCGGGCGAAAATCAGGGTGTTAGCAGTGCCAAGGTCAATGGCAAGGTCGGTGGAGAAGTACCGACGGAAAGCTCCGAACATTCAGGGTCCTCTCAGGCACGGCTTGCGCATCGGCTAGCCGTCGCCGGGATGTAAGGTAATGGAGTCTGGGTAGTGGGCATTTTTTGCACAATGACCAGCCGAACGGAGGTATTGCGGCAAAGCCGAGATAATACCGTATCCCCTGTGAATAACTTCTACTGTCAGGGTTAGAAACACTGCTTTACACGCGGCGGCCCTGTTAAATAATTTCTATGGCATTGAACGATCAAGACATTGCGCGCATCGCCAACTTGGCCCGCCTTGAGCTGTCGCAAGACGAAAGTGAGCGCATGCTCGCGCAACTAAACAACTTTTTCGGCATCGTCGAAAAAATGCAGGCTGTGGATACTTCGGGCGTCAGCCCTCTGTCACATCCGGTGGCAGCCATTCAGGACGTTGCCTTACGGCTACGTGACGATTTGGTAAGGGAGGGCAATAACCGCGACGCCAACATGCAGAACGCCCCTGCAGCCGAGAAGGGTTACTTCCTCGTGCCCAAGGTCATCGAATAAACGCGCGGGACACACAAGAACATGAGCCAAACCGAACTCCACCAACTGAGCGTGGCCGAGCTGGCCGCGCAACTGCGCGCCAAGCAGGTCTCCGCCACCGAAGCCGCCCAGCATTTCCTGGCCCGCGCCAAGCAGCACCAGAACCTGGGCGCTTTTGTCGCCATCAATGAAGACGCCACCCTGGCCCAGGCCAAGGCTGCCGACGCCCTGATTGCCGAAGGCAAGGGCGGCAAGCTGGCCGGCGTGCCCATCGCGCACAAGGACATCTTCGTCACCAAGGACTTCCCCACCACCGCCGCCAGCAAGATGCTGGAGGGCTACCAGTCGCCGTTCGACGCCACCGTGGTGAAGAAGCTGGCCGATGCCGGCGTGGTCACCCTGGGCAAGCTCAACTGCGACGAGTTCGCCATGGGCGGCGCCAACGAGAATTCGGCCGTGCCCCCCGTGGGCTTTGATGCGGCCCAGCCCGTGCGCAACCCCTGGAACACCGAGCGCGTACCCGGCGGCTCGTCCGGCGGCTCGGCCGCCGCCGTGGCCGCGCGTCTGGCACCGGCCGTGACCGGCACCGACACCGGCGGCTCGATCCGCCAGCCCGCCTCGTTCTGCGGCATCACCGGCATCAAGCCCACCTACGGCCGCGCCAGCCGCTACGGCATGATCGCCTTTGCCTCCAGCCTCGACCAGGCCGGCCCCATGGGCCGCAGCGCCGAAGATTGCGCGCTGCTGCTCTCCGAGATGTGCGGCCCCGATCTGGACCGCGACTCCACCAGCCTGGACTACCCGGCCGAGGACTTCACTGCCCGCCTGGGTGACTCGATCGAAGGCCTGCGCATCGGCGTGCCCGCCGAGTTCTTTGGCGAGGGACTGTCCGACGATGTCCGCACAGCCGTGGACGCCGCGCTCAAGGAATACGAAAAGCTGGGCGCCAAGCTGGTGCCCGTGAGCCTGCCGCGCACCGAGCTGTCCGTGCCCGTGTACTACATCCTGGCTCCGGCCGAGGCTTCGTCCAATCTGTCGCGCTTTGACGGCGTGAAGTTCGGCCACCGCGCCGCCAAGTACGAAGACCTCAACGACATGTACAAAAAGACCCGCGCCGAAGGCTTTGGCGACGAGGTCAAGCGCCGCATCATGATCGGCGCCTATGTGCTGTCCGAAGGCTATTACGACGCCTACTACCTGCAGGCACAGAAGATCCGCCGCATGATCGCCGACGACTTCCAGGCCGCCTTCAAGGACTGCGACGTCATCGCCGGCGCGGCCGCGCCGACGACGGCCTGGGCGATTGGCGGCAAGGCCGACCCCGTGAGCAACTATCTGGCCGACATCTTCACCCTGCCCGCATCGCTGGCCGGCCTGCCCGGTCTCAGCCTGCCCGCAGGCTTCGGCGACGGCGGCATGCCCGTGGGCCTGCAGCTGATCGGCAACTACTTCGGCGAAGCCAAGCTGCTGAACGCGGCCCACCGCTTCCAGCAAGCGACCGACTTCCACCTGAAGAGCCCTGTTGGCATTTAAATGAAACACCCCCTGAGTCGCTTCGCGCCTTCCCCCTCAAGGGGGACGACCGCCTCGCTGCGGGGCGGCCCTTGCTCGCTGTCCCTGGATCGGGCCGCGCCGGTTTCATGCGCGGCGCCATGGATACAGCCCACTTTTTGAAGCAAGAACATGACTGTGAAACTAATCAATGGCTACGAAGTCGTCATCGGCTTCGAGACCCACACCCAGCTGGCGACCAACAGCAAGATCTTCAGCCGTGCCAGCACCGCCTTCGGCGCCGAGCCCAACACCCAGGCCTGCGCCGTGGACCTGGCCCTGCCCGGCACGCTGCCGGTGATGAACAAAAAAGCCGTGGAATGCGCGATCAAGCTCGGCCTGTCGCTGGGCTCGACGATTGCGCCGCGCAGCATTTTTGCGCGCAAGAACTACTTCTACCCCGACCTGCCCAAGGGCTACCAGATCTCCCAGTTCGAGATCCCCGTGGTGCAAGGCGGTGAAGTCAGCTTCTATCTGGAAGAAGGCAAGAACAACGTCCTCAAGACCGTGCGCCTGGTGCGCGCCCACCTGGAGGAAGACGCCGGCAAGTCCGTGCACGACGAGTTCATCGGCCAGTCCGGCATCGACCTGAACCGCGCCGGCACACCGCTGCTGGAAATCGTGACCGAGCCCGATATCCGCTCCACCGCCGAAGCCGTGGCCTACGCCAAGGAACTGCACAAGATCGTCACCTGGATCGGCATCTGCGACGGCAACATGCAGGAAGGCTCTTTCCGCTGTGACGCCAACGTGTCCGTGCGCAAGCCCGGCCAGCCGCTGGGCACCCGCCGCGAGATCAAGAACCTGAACTCGTTCAGGAACATGCAGATCGCCATCGATTACGAAATCCTCTGGCAGATCGAGCAGATCGAGGACGGCCACCAGATCCAGCAGGCCACCGTGCTCTTCAACCCCGACACGGGCGAGACCCGCGCCATGCGCACCAAGGAAGACGCGGCCGACTACCGCTACTTCCCCGACCCCGACCTGCCCCCGCTGGTCGTGGCGCCCGAATGGGTGGAGCAGGTCAAGGCCGAGATGCCCGAGCTGCCCCGCGCCATGGCCGCGCGCTTTGTCGCGCAATACGGCCTGCCCGAGTACGACGCCACCACGCTGACGCAAAGCCAGGCCATGGCCGCCTACTTTGAAGCCGCCGCCAAGGCCTGCGGCCAGCCCAAGCTGGCGTCCAACTGGATCATGGGCGAGATCTCGCGCCGCCTGAACATGGAAGAGATCGGCATGGACCAGGTCAAGGTCAGCGCCGGACAACTGGGCACCCTGATCGCCCGCATCCACGGCAATGTCATCAGCAACAACTCGGCCAAGCAGGTGTTTGAAGCCCTGTGGACCGGCGAAGGCAGTGATGTGGATGCCGTGATCGACGCCAAGGATCTCAAGCAGTCCAACGACACCGGCGCGCTGGAAGCCATCATCGACGAGGTGATCGCCGCCAACCCCGCCAACGTCGAGCAATACCGCGCCGGCAAGGACAAGGCCTTCAATGCCCTGGTCGGCCAGGTCATGAAGGCTTCCAAGGGCAAGGCCAACCCCGGCCAGGTCAACGAGCTGCTCAAGGCCAAGCTGGCCTAAGCTCTCAACCCGGGCACCCGCCACTGTTCAAGGCCGCAGGCAGTACATGCCTGCGGCCTTTTGCTTGTTGCCAGCGACAGAGGCCGGGTCTCGCCCCGGCCGGCGACTCACTTTCTTGCTTGTGCAAGAAAGTGAGCAAAGAACACAGACCCGACTGTCCGCGTCCCTACGCTACGTTTCACTTCGCTCCGGGCAAACCTGCGTCACGCCATTCTGTCTGCGGTGCGGCAAAACTCACTTTGCGCTGCGCGCGCCGCTCAAACAGGTTGCCGCAAGTCAGAGCACGATGCAACGCTGGCCTGCGGCAGCGTTGCCCGCAGCCTGACCCGCGTGCCGCAGGCGCTAACACACGGGTGGAAGCGGATACGGACGGCCTGCGAGAGTTATGACGAAATTGGCTTCTTTCGCTTATCTGTATTGCGGTAGCAGCTATTAATTTTCCAAAGAAGCTATCCCGCATCCGGTATTGCCCCTTGTGCCAACGCCTGCGACGGCAGGCTCTTGGTGCTGGCAGTTGCACCGCAGAGTGCGACTGCATCGTCACCCAATCTGCGGCAACCTGTTTGAGCGGAGTGCGCCAGCACGCAGTGAGTTTTGCCGCACAGCCCCAAGAGCTTGACGGCGCAGGTTGCCCGCAGGCGAAGCCGGAGGGACGGGGGCAGTAGGGGCTGGCTCTTTGCCGACTTTCTGGCAGCAGAAAGTCGGTCGGCAGGCGGGCCGAGACCCGCCCTCTGCAAGCAAAGCAGGCATGCAATCAGCCTCGCCAAAACAGCTAAAGCATCACCACGAGCCAAACCAGCCCAAGCACAGACGACACCAGCGCCACCCGCTATCAATTCCTCAAACCGCCGCTTACATAAAGCCGAGGTAAAGCGCACACCCAACCCACACAAATCTGCGCACAATCCGGCGCAAACCCCATATCTTTGCGCTCCATGTTCTCCAAGCTGCTCAAGCCCCTGCTCTGGCTGCTGGCCCTGTGCCTGGCGGTCTATATCTGTATCTGCAGCTATATGTTTGCGCAGCAGCGCCAGATGATTTTTCCGGGCGGCAGCACGCAGGTGGCGGCCGAGAGCACCGATTTCTCGCTGCAGCGCGCCGATGTGCTGCTGCGGGGCTGGCAGCTGCACCCGGCGGATGGCAAGGCGCGCAATGCGGTGATCTACTTTGGCGGCAATGCCGAGAACATTGCCCACCGGCGCCAGCAGCTGGCGCGCAGCCTGCCGCACAGCGATATCTACATGCTGGCCTACCGCGGCTACGGTGCCAGCGAGGGCGAGCCCACGCAGGAGCTGATGGAGCTCGATGCAGCCGCCCTGTTCGACGAGGTCAGGCGCCTGCACCCCGAGCTGCCCATCACCGTGATCGGTCGCAGCCTGGGCACGGGCGTGGCGGCTGCCGTGGCCGATCTGCGCCAGCCGGACCAGCTGGTGCTGGTCACTCCTTTCGACAGCGTTCTCAACACCGTGCGCGGCATGTATGGCTGGCTGCCCGTGGAGCTGCTGCTGCGAGACCCGTTTGACTCTGCCGCGCATCTGCGCAACTACCGGGGGCCGATTCTCGTGCTGCGCGCGGGACGCGACCAGGTGGTGCTGCCCGAGCGCACCGATGCGCTGCTGCACAGCCTCAAGGGCAAGGCAGTGCAGGTGCTGGCGTTTGCCCAGGCCAACCATTCGAGCATCTTCCGCGCCAACGGCTTCTGGAGCGCCATTGAGCAGTTTGTGGACGCGCGCCACAAGGCGGCCTGAAGGACTCTGGTGCGGCGCGCGGCAAAGCGGTGCATGGCCGACCGCGGCGCGGCCGGCCCTGAGTCTCAAGCGCCGGCCAGATCCTTGATGCTCGTGGTCGCGCCGTTCTTGCTCACGGACTCGATGCCCGCATCGCGCGAGGCCGCCGAGGCATAGAGCTGGCTGCTGCCTATGACCTGGTGATTGGCGGCCTTGAGGTTGAAATGCTCCTTGCCGTTGCTGGCGGTCTTTTTCTCGTAGCGCTCGGCCAACGGACTGTTGGTCTGTACCGAGGCGATGCCGTTCTCGGCCGCCGCCCGGGTCTTGTACAGCTCGCTGGTGAGAATGATCTCGCCGTTGCCGGCCTTGAGCACAAACCGGAACTGCCCATCGCTGCTCTTGCTCAACTCGAAATGACCTGCCATCGGTTTCTCCTAGGTTGCAAAAAAGCGGCCTGCGCCGCGGGGGTAGCCGGCACACTATAAAACCAGCGCTGCCGAAACCGTGCATTTCAGGGCCGGCTGCGCGGCCGCTGCATCACACCCTGTCAGCTTTCCATCGCACTTGCACAAGGCGGCTCCAGCCCCAGACCCTCGGCCAGGCTCTCGGCATAGCCCAGCATCAACGTGCGCCGCGATAGCAGCGCAGACGCCAGCTGCGACCAGCCCTGATGCTCGCACAGCTCGGGCCGCCCCTGGCCATAGAGTCTGCGCAAATCCTCTATCAGCCGCTCGACCAGCGCCGCATCGGGCAAGCTGGCGCGCACAAATCCCATCCACGCAGCTCCCATGCCGAAGAAACGGTAGCCGTATTGGGCTGCCAGATGGCGGATCACGGCATGGTTCTGAAAACTGTCCCAGTCCACGCTGAAATAGCCATTGGGCTGGCCTGCAATCATGAGTTCGTCGCTGGGCACGGGCAGACGCTGGACATAGACCACCTCGTCGAGCAGCACCTCGGGACTGCGGTTGGCCAGCAGCAGGGCATCTACATCCTCGGCCGCCAGCAGCAGCGTGCCGCAGACCTGCGCCCAGTCCTGCACCAGCTCGGGCCGCTGCAGCTGCGCCACGCGGTGCTGCAGCGAAGCCAGCGTCAGGGCCTGCTCCTGCGCCGGGTCCTCCCAGTCCATGTCCTCGGGGTCATCCAGATACAGGCGCTCATCCTGGCTCGCATGGCCGCTGGTGTAGCTGCACTGACTCACATCGTCCAGCGTGCAGAGGTAGCGATGTGCAGGGTCGGCGGCACGCAGCGCGTGCAGCCGCTGCAGCACCTCGTCCAGCGTCTTGAACTCCTGCAGCCACTCATGCGCGAAGCCGAAGTTGCCCCGGCGGTATTCGGTCTGTTCCCCGTCGAATTTTCCTGTCTTCATTTGCTCAGCACCCGGTGATAAAAGAACACACACAGGCCCACGAAATAGGCCAGGCCCAACCACATGGCGGGCGCAAAGCCCTCGCCCACCAGGGCCAGTGGCGCATCCTTGCCGCTGAATCCTATCAGTGCCGCAATCAGCAGGCCCATCAGGCTCTCGCCCACGATCAGGCCAGAGGCCAGCAGCAGGCCGCGCTCCTCGGCCGCTGCCGTCCAGTCCTTGCCGCCGCGCTGCGCATAGGCCTTGATGGCTCTGGCAATGCACCAGCCCAGCACCGCGCCTATGGTCAGCGTCAGGCCTATGGTGGGCGGCAGATAGATGCCCAGACCCACGGCCAGCGGCGGCAGCGCGCCCTTGCCGCTCCTGCGCAAGGCCAGATCGATCAGGATGACGGCAATGCCCACGGCCACGCCCAGACCCAGCATGCTCCAGTCCAGCGAGCCCTTGAAGATGCCGCTGGCAATCTGCATCATCAGCGTGGCCTGCGGCGCGGCCAGGGCCTGATTCGGGTCCATGCCGGCTCGCGGCATGCTGCCTGCAAAACCGTAGGCGTTGTAGAGCAGATCCAGCACGGGCGGTATGACCAGCGCCCCCACCAGACAGCCGATGACGAGCACGATCTGCTGACGCCAGGGCGTGGCACCCACCAGGTAGCCGGTCTTGAGATCCTGCAGGTTGTCGTTGGAGATGGCGGCCATGGCCAGAACCGCCGAGACCATGAACAGCACCAGCGCAATGCCCATCTGTCCGGAGACGGCACTGGCATAGGCCGGCACCAGGGCATGCAGCGCCAGCAGGGCCACGCCCATCAGCAGGGTGGCGATGATGCCGATGCCCGAGATGGGACTGGCCGAAGAGCCGACCAGACCGGCCATATAGCCGCAGGCAGCCGCCACCAGAAAACCGAACAGGGCCGCGAACAGCACGCACAGGGCCGCCAGTCCGTAGCGCGCGCCGGCGGCCAGGTCGGGCATATGCCCGGCGATGAAGTCATTGACTACCAGGAACAGCACGCCCAGCGCGACGGCTCCTATCATCAGCATCCAGCTGCGCGGCATGTCCTTGTCGGTTTCATCGCCACCGGCCCCCTCGGCAACGCTGCGCGCAGGCTGGTTGCGAATCGCCAGCACAATGGGCTTGGCCAGCGTGGCCACGGTCCACAGCGCCGAGATGCCGATGACGCCCGCCCCCAGAAAGCGGGCCTTGCTGCCCCAGAGCTGGGTGGACAGCTCGGAGAGCGCCTGGCCGGCCGCAGGAGAAGCCTGGGCCGTCAGCCAGGGTACGACCACACCCCAGCACAACGCCAGCCCCACAAGCACCGCAATGCCCGCAGCCGCGCCCATCAGATAGCCGGCGGCCAGCAGGGCGGGCGAGAAGCCCGCTGCCACGCGAAAGGCCGCGCTGCCTGCGGGAATCCAGAAATTGAAGGCATCGCCGAGCAGACGCAGACCGCCGCTGAGAAAACCGAACAGCGCGGCCAGCCCCGTGCCCCAGCCCAGCTCGCGCAAGCTCGAACTGCGGGGCTTGCCCTGGTTCTGCGGATCGTGGAGATGGCGCTGCTCGTCGCCTACGCGCAACACCTCGGCAGCGGCCACGCCCTCGGGATAGGGCAGCTCGGACTGCACCACCAGCACGCGGCGCAGGGGCACGGTGTAGAGCACGCCCAGCGTACCGCCGGCCGCACAGATCAATGCCGTCTGCCAGAACGGGAAGCCCGTCCACAGCCCCAGCATGAGCAGGGCCGGCAGCACGAAGATGACCGAGGACAAGGTGCCGGCCGCCGAGGCCTGGGTCTGCACCAGATTGTTTTCAAGAATGTTGGAATCCTTGAAGCGATAGAGCAAGGCCATGGAGATCACGGCGGCGGGAATCGCCGAGGCAAAGGTCAGCCCGACCTTGAGCCCCAGATAGACGTTGGCGGCGGTGAACGCCAGGGTGATGAGCGCGCCCAACAGCACGCCACGGAAGGTGAACTCTCTCTTGGGTGGTGTAGTCATTGTGCAAGCGGGAGGGTCTGTGACGGCACAAGCCTAGCATCAGCGACGCAAAACACCATATCTTCCAGCGCAGCGTGCATCCCGGCCCCAGACTGGCAGCATCGATGACCGAGCCATGAAAAAAGGAGACCGAAGTCTCCCTTGTCGTTCAGCGGCCCAGGCCTCAGAACAGCACGCGGCAGCGGATGGTGCCCGCGATCTGCGCGAGCTTCTCCAGCGCCAGCGCCGAGGACTTGGCATCGATATCGATCACCACATAGCCGACCTTCTCATCGGTGCGCAGATACTGGCCCGCGATATTGATGCCGTTGTCGGCAAACACCTGGTTGATGGCCGAGAGAATGCCGGGGCGGTTCTCGTGCACATGCAGGATGCGGTTGTTGCCAGGATGCTCGGGCAGCGCCACTTCGGGGAAGTTGACGGCCGAGGTGGTGGTGCCGTTGTCGCTGTACTTGACCAGCTTCTCCGCCACTTCCAGACCGATATTGGCCTGCGCTTCCATGGTGGAGCCGCCGATGTGCGGCGTGAGAATGACATTGTCCATGCCGCGCAGCGGCGACAGGAATTCGTCCTTGTTGCTCTTGGGCTCCTTGGGGAAGACGTCGATGGCGGCGCCCAGCAGCTTGCCGCTCTTGAGCGACTCGGCCAGGGCCTCGATATCGACCACCGTGCCGCGCGAGGCATTGATGAGAATGCTGCCGGGCTTCATGGCGGCAATCTGGGTCGCGCCCATCATGCCGTTCGTGGAGGCCAGCTCGGGCACATGCAGGGTGACGATGTCGGACTGGGCCAGCAGCTCGTTGAGACCGCTGCTCTGCTGGGCATTGCCCAGCGGCAGCTTGGTCACCACGTCGTGGAAGATGACCTTCATGCCCAGGCCTTCGGCCAGCACCGACAGCTGGGTTCCGATGGAGCCATAGCCGACGATGCCCAGCGTCTTGCCGCGAATCTCGAAGGAGTTCTCTGCGCTCTTCTTCCAGCCGCCGCGGTGGGAGACGGCGTTCTTTTCGGGGATGCCGCGCAGCAGCAGGATGGCTTCGCCCAGCACCAGCTCGGCCACGGAGCGGGTGTTGGAATAAGGTGCGTTGAAGACCACCACACCGCGCTCGCGCGCCGCATTGAGGTCGACCTGGTTGGTGCCTATGCAAAAGCAGCCCACGGCGACCAGCTTCTGCGCGGCCGCGAACACATCGGCCGTGAGCTGGGTGCGCGAGCGGATGCCGACAAAGTGCACGTCGGCGATCTTGCGCTTGAGCTCCTCGCCGTCCAGCGCGCCGGTCAGCGCCTCCACATTGGTATAGCCCGCGTCATGCAGCACCTTGAGCGCGGAGGGATGTATGCCCTCAAGCAGCAAAAACTTGATCTTCGATTTATCCAGCGACGTCTTACCCATGATCCAGCCTCGATCCATCAAAACTCCATTACAGCGGTTTCGTAATTCCGTTACAGCATCTGGGTGCATCGCCCCAGGCCCGCAGGCTGCAGACAGCCGGGATAGGCCCACCGCGCCGGCTGTAACAAATTACGACTTTCCGATTCGTTTCCTACAATCGCGATCATTCATGCGCTTCCAATTTCATAGTTGAAAGTGCAGACCATTCAAGCTTTTTCCAAGGATTTGTTGCCTATGCTGACCCTCTTGCGCCGCGCAGAAGATTTGCTGATTCAGGTTCTGCGTCTTGTCCTGCTGGCCTTCTCCATCTTTGTGCTGTTTGGCATGGGCCACTGGATCTGGGACCACTACAAGCCCAAGAAGACCGAAGGCGTCACGACCGGCGCGACGGCGCTGAACTGGAAGGATGCGCCCTACGACCTCAAGTACATGGAAGAGGAGACCGGCCGCGACCTGAGCGGCCTCGGCAATGCCGTGCCCATCGAAAAACGCCTGGCCGACCCGGCACTGCGTCCCGACTTCCGCAAGGCCGACGGCCTGCTGCGCGGCTTCATCTACAGGGACACGGCAGCGCGCAAGCGCGTGGAAGCCGAAAACAACAGCCAGGGCCTGGATCCTATCCACCCACTGCTCAAGGGCGATGCCCTGCCCTCGGCCGACGATGTCAGCCGCCAGATCAAGATGCGCGAAGCGCGTGAGAACTCCTGCTGCGACAAGGATGCCGCCGACGCAGCCGCTGCCGAAGTCGACGCGGCCTGGACGGCTCGCCGCATCTCGCTGACCCGCGAGGACCGCATGGCCCGCGCCGCCGCAGACGCGGCAGCCGATGCAGCGATGGCCGCCGCGGCCGAGGCTTCGGGCGAAGACGCAATGCTGATGGACCCGGTGAACCTGGCCTCCGAGATCAACGACCGCGCCCAGGCGGCCGAGATGGAGCATGGCGAAGGCTCTTATGCGGCCTATCTCAAGGGACTGCCCACGGCCCTGGAGAAGGTGCTGGGCAACGAGAGCCTGGCCAAGAAGCTGCAGCAGCAGTCCGCCCCGCAGATCGTCAACACCTTGCTGACCAACTACACGCTGTCGTTCGACCGCACGGCCGCCAAGCTGCGCGGCGACAACCCCGATGAGGAAAAGTGGGAGTTTCTGGGCATGGACACGGCGTTTGCCACGCTGCTGATTTCCTGCCTGGTGATGGTGATGATGGCACTGGTGATGTTCCGCATGGAACGCCATCTGCGCGGCATCGGCACGCAACCGGATCAAAAGTCCTGATCTCCCGGCTCCTGAACAGGAGCCGAAGCTTGCGCTATCGTTTCGGCCCGCCTCTGCACCGCAGACGGGCCCGTTTCTTTTGAGAGATCACCATGAGCACCACCCGTACCAGCACCGTCCCCGTTCACACGCAATTCATAGAGCGCATGTCGCCGCGCGCCTTTGTGCCCGAAGCATTGAGCGCCGCCCAGATCGAGCAACTGGTGGAAGCCGCCCGCTGGGCGCCTTCGGCCAGCAACAAGCAACCCTGGCACTTTGCCTATGCCCTGCGTGACGACGCGAACTGGCAGGCGTTCTCGCAGATCCCCAACGAAGCCAACCGCCGCTGGTGTCTGAATGGCGGCGCGCTGATCGTGCTGCTGTCGGACAAGCAGGCCTCGGCCGCCAAGCACAGCTTCGATGCGGGCTGTGCCTGGGGCTACCTGGCGCTGCAGGCCCATGCCATGGGTCTGGCTACACATGCCATGGGCGGCTTCTCGGCGGACGAAGCCCGCAAGGTGCTGAAGCTGCCCGAGCATCTGGTGCCCGAATGCGTGATTGCCGTGGGCCGCCGCGCCGATGCAGCCACCCTGCCCGACGACCTGCGCGAACGCGAGCTGCCGTCCAGCCGCAAACCGCTGGTCGAAGTGCTGAGCGCCGGTGCCGTGCCAGCCTGAAGCGCCAGCCCCGCTGGCAAAGCTCCACAGCCCACCCTGTGGAGCTTTTTTTGACAGAATTGCCGCATTAGCAAATACAACATTGCGGGTGCAGCTGTCCATTCTGCAACCCAGCAGCCATAGCCTATATGTCCGTCATGCAAACAATGTGGCAACGCCTGGGGCCGGTGGCCTCGCGCCCTTCTTGGAAAGAGCTGGTACGCGCCAGCATCGGTGCCGGCCTGGGTCTGGCACTGGCCGGCATCCTGGTGGGACTGGTCGAGCATTTCTTTCCCAACACCCTGTTCCTGTTCGCACCGCTGGGCGCCACGGCCGTGCTGGTGTTCGCCGTGCCCAGCAGCCCGCTGGCCCAGCCCTGGAACTGTGTGGTCGGCAACACCGTGCCCGCGCTCTACACCCTGCTGCTGCTGTGGGCGTTCCCCATGCTGTCCCAGACCTCGCTGGCTGCGCTGGCGGTGGCGGGCGCCATCGCCCTGATGCTGCTGCTGCGTGCCCTGCACCCGCCGGGAGGCGCCGTGGCCTTGCTGACAGTACTGGCTGCGTCCCAGATGGCGCCGCTGGGCTGGCATCTGCTGGTACCCATGGCCGTGCTCTCGGGCGTTCTTGCCGCCGTCGGCGTGCTCTACCATCGCGCCTGCGGCCGCCCTTATCTGCACCAGCCGCCCCAGGTGGCCAAAACCCGGCGCCCCACCACGCGTCTGGCGCTGAGCGAGCAGGATCTGGAGCAGCTGCTGCAACGCTTTGAACAAAGCTACAACCTGACCCCCGAGGATCTGGGCGAGCTGCTGGCCGCCGCCGAGGAAGAGGCCATCAAGCGCCGCCTGTCCAGCGTGAACTGCGGCACCGTCATGTCCGCCAAGCTGCTGACCGTGGGCCCGCAGACTCCGCTCGAGGAAGTAGCCGAGCTGTTTCACCGTCATCTGGTCAAAAGTCTGCCCGTGGTCGATGCCCAGGGCGAGCTGATCGGCCGTGTGCTGCGTGCCGACCTGTTCGACTGGCTCTGGCAGGACCATCGCTCACGCCAGCAGCAAAATCTCTGGCAACGCCTGCGCAGCCGGCCATCCAAGGTGCAATCCGTGGCCCAGGAGCTGATGCGCGCGCCCGAGATGAGCGTGCAGGAAGACACTCCCATGGGCGATCTGCTGCACGAGCTGGCATCGCATAGCGTGCAGTTCATTGCCGTGCTGCGAGGCAAGACCCTGGTCGGCGTCATCACGCGCTCCGACGTGATCCGCACCCTGCTATCCATCAATCAATAACCCTGGGGGCAAAGCCCTCTTGCCTGACCTGTCCTGCTGGATAAACTATGGGCAGTACTGGTTTGATTGCCCGAAAAGGAGTTGCTGCCATGGACGCCGTGTTCACCCCCAACCTCGACAAGCTGCGCAACATCGTGCAAAGCTTTGGCGCCAATTCCTTTACCGCGACACAGGTGGCCACGGAGTACGAGGGGAGCACCGCCAGCAGCGAGGTCACCAAGACCTTCGAAGAGCTGCTCGCCCAGCACGCAGCCGTGCTGGGCATCCAGTCCGTGCCGGGCCACTATCTGGTCTGGCGCGCAAACTGAGCCGCTGACAAGCCCCTTCATGCATGCCCACCCCGGTGGGTATTTTCTTTTTCATCCAGGGATCAACTGGGCTAAAGTGCGGCGCCATGTCGCTGATTCCTCTTTCCCTCTGGTTGCCGCTGTCCGTTGCGGCCTGCGTGCTGCTGGTGCTGGCTGCCATGGGCTGGCTCTGGCGCTCGGCCCTTCGCGTTCCAGCGGGCAGCCGTGACGGCCGCAATATGCGCAACATGGCCACCATTGCCAGTGCTGGCCTGCTGCTATGGCTGGCCTATGGATTGTTCAAGGGTTATGGGGCGCTGTGGCAGGCCGATGCCCTGCTGCTCATGGCCCAGGCATCGCTGCTGGTACAGATGCCATTGATCATCGCCGCAGTGGCCTGGATTGCGGCCCTGCTGCTGGGCCGCGTCATGGCCATGCACAAGAACAGTCACGAAGACTGAAAGCGCGACACGCTCTCAGGGCGCGCGTGGTGCGGTCGGTGTCTGGTCCGCCCATAGCTTGCGCAGCTGCTGCAGCTCGGCATCGAAGCGCTGGCTGATGCGCTGCTTTTCCTCTTCCTGCTGCTTGATGAAGCGCTGCTGCTCGGCCTGGGAGTCCGTGTTGTCGTCCAGCTGGCGGCGCAGATTGGCCGGAGCCTTCTTCGGATCGTTCTGGTAGAACTCCAGCTCGGTATTGAGCTTGCGGCGGCGCTCCTTGAGATCGACCTGGCGCTGCTGGGCCACGCCGATCACATCGTTGACCTGGGAAATCGCCTCGGCTCTGGCGGCGTCATGCACACCCTGATTGGGAAAGCGCGCCAGCATGGCGCGGTCACGCGAGCGTTCTTCGCGCAGGCGCTGCTGCTCGGCCTGATCCTGGCGGCGCTTGGCTTCCAGGGCGCTGCGCTCCTGATCGGTCAGTGTCGGGCCCACGCGGCGCAGTTCGACCCCCGTGTTGCCGAGCACACGCTGCTCGCGATCGACGCAGGAGGCAATCGGCCTGTCGGCCGTGATGCGCCTCCCGCTGGCATCCGTGCAGGCGTAGATACCGCCGCCATTGACCTGGGCTTGAGCCGGCATGGCCCCTGCCCAGACGGTAGCTACCACATACAAACTCAGTTTTGCATGCAAGGCCTGCTTCATTTGCGTGTTTATTCCTTGTCTTCGACGCCATAACGCTGACGGTAGGCCAGCACGCGTTCATGATGCTCGGGGCCGGCCTCGCCGCCTTGCTGCTCGAGATAAAGCAACAAATCGGCCAGCTTGGCAATCGCACACACCTGCATGCCCAGCTGGTTGCGCACATATTGCACAGCGCTGTGCGACACGTCCTGACCATTCTCTGTTGCCATTTCCTGACGATCCAGAGCGATGGCCACGGCGTGCGGCTCGGCACCGGCAGCCTTGATGATAGCAATCGACTCACGCGCAGCCGTGCCGGCCGACATCACGTCGTCGATGATGAGCACGCGGCCCTTGAGGGGAGCGCCCACCAGGGTGCCGCCTTCGCCATGATCCTTGGCTTCCTTGCGGTTATAGGCAAAGGGCACGTTCTTGCCCTGGCGCGCCAGCTCCACCGCCACCGTCGCAGCCAGAGGAATGCCCTTGTAGGCAGGGCCGAAGACCATGTCAAACTCCATGCCGCTGGCCAGAATGGCTTTTGCATAGAATTCAGAAAGACGGGCCATCTTGGCCCCATCGTCGAACAGGCCGGCATTGAAGAAGTACGGGCTCATGCGCCCGGCCTTGGTCTTGAATTCGCCAAAACGCAGCACGCCCGCATCGACGGCAAACTGCACGAAATCCTGCGCCAGACGGTCTGCACCGCCCATTGGCTTCTCACTCACCACCATGGATTCATCCTTGTTCAAATTAACCAGCCTCAACCTCAACGGTATCCGCTCTGCCACGACCAAAGGCGCCGAAGCCTGGATCGAAGCCACTGCGCCGGATTGTATTTGTGTCCAGGAAATCAAGGCCCAGGCTTCGGATATGGCCGGGCGCTTCGAAGTGTTGGCCGGCATGAAGGGCTACTTCCACTTTGCCGAGAAGAAGGGCTACTCGGGCGTGGGCGTCTATACCCGCCACGAGCCCAGCGATGTGGTCGTGGGCTTCGACATCGACGAGTTCGACGCCGAAGGCCGCTATGTCGAAACCCGCTTCGACACCCCCACGCGCAAGCTCTCCGTCATCAGCGCCTACTTTCCCAGCGGCAGCTCGGGCGAGCTGCGCCAGGAAGCCAAGTTCCGCTTTCTGGCCAAGATGCATAGTCACTTGATGCACCTCAAGGCCGAGCGTGACTTCGTGCTCTGTGGCGACATCAACATCGCCCACCAGCAGGCCGACCTGAAGAACTGGCGCGGCAACCAGAAGAACAGCGGCTTCCTGCCCGAAGAGCGCGACTGGATGACGAAGCTGTTGCACAAGACCGAGATCAGCGGCGGTCTGGTGGACGTCTACCGCCTGCTCCAGCCCGACACCACGGATGCCTGCTACACATGGTGGAGCAACCGGGGCCAGGCCTATGCCAACAACGTGGGATGGCGACTGGACTACCACCTGGCCACGCCGGCGGTCGCGGCCCTGGCACGCACCGAGTCCATCTACAAGGGCGAGAAGTTCTCGGACCACGCGCCCATCACCATTGGCTATGACCTGACGCTCTGAGGCGTGCAAGCAACGCCGGCAGCGCAGGCATGCTCGGCGAATTGAGTTAGCGCAAGGTGCAACAGTACAACCCATGCGAGCATGAGTTGTACTGAGCCGGCTGGGCAGGTTTCCGAAAGAATGAACGGCGGAACCTGGAGGGCGACAAGGCCACAGCGGTTCCCGTTTCGCTTTTAGGAAAAGGAATAGCCAATGAAGAAGATTCTGATGACCCTGGCCCTGTGTGCAGCCGGTGCCCTGAGCGCACCCGCCATGGCGGCAGGCTGCGAAGCCGTCGTCGAGAGCAACGACGCCATGCAGTTCAATGTCAAAAGCATCGATGTGCCCAAGTCCTGCAAGAAGTTCAGCGTGACTCTCAAGCATGTGGGCAAGATGCCCAAGACGGCCATGGGCCACAACATCGTGGTCAGCACCGCAGCCGATATGCAGCCCGTGATCACCGACGGCATGGCCGCCGGCGCTGGCGCCGACTATGTGAAGGCCGGCGATGCACGCGTGCTGGCGCATTCCAAGCTCATCGGCGGCGGCGAGACCACCAAGTTCGATATCGACGTGGCCAAGCTCAAGGCTGGCACGGACTACGCCTTCTTCTGCAGCTTCCCCGGCCACTCGGCCCTCATGAAGGGTTCGCTCAAGCTGGGTTCCTGATCCGGAAATTCTATTTTTTTAGTAGCTGCTAGCGCTTTCCTTCAAAGGTTTTCAGATATATAAATACCTGAAAACCTTGATAAGAAAGCGCAATTAGCTTCTGAATAAATAGCAAATCTGACTGACCCAAAGCGCCTGTGACGAAAGTCACCGGCGCTTTTTCATGGCTACTCCATCGCGGAGGTCAGCGGTCTGTTGGTCACCACATGCTTCATGACCAGCGTGGAAGTCATGCGCAGCACGCCGGGCAGCCGGGTCAGGTGCTCGTCATAGAGCCGCTGATAGGCCGGCAGATCCCGCACCACGACCTGCAGCAGGTAGTCCGGGTCGCCAAACAGGCGCTGGGCCTGCACCACATTGTCGAGCCGGGCCACCGCGTCCTCGAACGCGGGCACGGACTTGCTGTCCTTGAGCGTGACAAAGACCAGCGACGAAAAATCCAGCCCCAGTGCCACAGGGTCCAGCTCGGCGCGGTAGCCGCGAATCACGCCCGATTCCTCCAGCGCACGCACACGCCGGTGGCAGGGCGACAGGCTCAGGCCCACCTGCTCGGCCAGCTCGGTCACCGTGAGGCGGCCATTGTTTTCGAGCGCAGCAAGAATTTTTCGATCCAGCGAATTCACGTGGCAGTTTCTTCCAATTTCAAACCGATCAGCGGCGAATATTGAGAGCACATTCTCGCTCCTCTTCCATATTCTCTCGGTATCAACGCTTTTCGAGGGAATTTCGTGTCCTACGCCGCCTTGACCGCCTTCTGGGCCGTGTCCTTTCTTCTGGTGCTCACGCCCGGGGCCGACTGGGCCTATGTGATCTCGGCCGGTCTGCGCGGCCGGCGGCTGGTGCTGCCTGCCACGCTGGGCCTGGCCTGCGGCGCGCTGCTGGCCACGCTGGCGGTGGCTGCCGGCGTAGGCGCCCTGGTCGCACGCAACCCGGCCCTGCTGACCGCCTTGACGGCCACCGGCGCGCTTTATCTGGCCTGGATGGGCGTGGGCCTGTGGCGCAGCCCGGCCGCCATCAGCCGTGCCGCAGATGCCGAGGCCGGCACGCGCTGGCACTGGACGGTCAAGGGAGCCAGCGTCAGCGGCCTCAATCCCAAACAGCTGTTGCTGCTGCTGGCCCTGCTACCGCAGTTTGTGCGGCCCGCCGAGGGCTGGCCGGTGTTTGCGCAGATCATGGTGCTGGGCGCCGTCCATGCGGCCAGCTGTGCCGTGGTCTACTTCGGCGTGGGCTGGGGCTCGCAAAGCGTGCTGCGCTCGCGCCCCGCAGCCGCGCTGGCCGTCTCGCGCCTGTCGGGCACGCTGATGCTGGTGATTGCCGCCGTGCTGCTGGGCGAGATCGCCGTCCCGCATCTCTGAAAGACAAAATGCCTGCGGCCGAACACCGCAGGCATTTCAGGGACAGACCCAGGCTGCAAGCCCCGCACGCAGGGCAGGAGCCGCCTCGCGGCGGGGACGCCCGGCACAGGATGGCCTCCTCCCGCATTGCATGGCTGCAGAGGATCGCCTCAGGGGCAGTCGCCCCATTTCATCAGCTCTTCAGCGCTCCCAGCACCTCGTCGAGCATCTTCTTGGCATCGCCGAACAGCATGCGGTTGTTGTCCTTGTAGAACAGCGGATTGTCCACGCCTGCATAGCCGGAGGCCATGGAGCGCTTCATCACGATGGAGGTCTTGGCCTTCCACACTTCCAGCACCGGCATGCCGGCGATGGGGCTGTCAGGGTCGTCCTGAGCCGCGGGGTTCACGATGTCGTTCGCGCCGATGACGATGGCCACATCGGTCTCGGGGAAGTCTTCGTTGATCTCGTCCATCTCCATCACGATGTCGTAAGGCACCTTGGCCTCGGCCAGCAGCACGTTCATGTGACCGGGCATGCGGCCCGCCACCGGATGGATGGCAAAGCGCACAGCGACGCCTTTTTCGCGCAGGGTCCTGGTGATTTCGTTGACCGTGTGCTGGGCCTGGGCCACGGCCATGCCGTAGCCGGGCACGATGATGGCGCTCTTGGCTTCGCGCAGCAGCTCGGCCGTCTCGGCCGCGCTGACGGGCGCCACTTCGCCCTGGGGCTCGGCAGCCGCAGCGGCACCGCCCTTCCTGGCCGGCGCGCCGGAGCCGAAGCCGCCCGCAATCACGCTGATGAAGTTGCGATTCATGGCCTGGCACATGATGTAGCTCAGGATGGCACCCGAAGAGCCCACCAGCGCGCCCGTGACGATCAGCAGGTCATTGCCCAGCATGAAGCCGGTGGCCGCCGCCGCCCAGCCCGAGTAGCTGTTGAGCATGGAGACCACCACGGGCATGTCGGCGCCACCGATGGCCATGACCATGTGCACGCCGAACAGCAGCGCAATGGCGGTCATCACGACCAGCGGCAACATGCCGTCAGCCACGGTTTCGGCATGCAGAAACTCGCGGCCGAACCAGATCACCACCAGCAGCGCGAGCAGATTGAGCCAGTGGCGTGCGGGCAGCAGCAGCGGCTTGCCGCCTATCCTGCCGTTGAGCTTGCCGAAGGCAATCAGCGAGCCCGAGAAGGTGACCGCGCCGATCAGGATGCCCACGTAGATTTCCACCTCGTGAATGGCTTTTTCTGCGCCAGCGAGCTGGATGGAGGTATCGACATAGCTGGCAAAGCCCACCAGACATGCCGCCAGACCGACCAGGCTGTGCATGAGGGCAACCAGTTCAGGCATCTGGGTCATCTTGACGACCCTGGCCGCATACAGGCCGATACCACCGCCGAGCACCAGCGCGCCGACGATCCAGGCGATGCCGCCGGCATCGACACGCGGGCCGAACACGGTGGCCAGCACGGCCAGCGCCATGCCGACCATGCCGAACAGATTGCCGCGGCGCGAGGTTTCGGGGTTCGACAGGCCGCCGAGGCTGAGGATGAACAAAATGGCAGCCCCCAGATAGGCGACCGTTGCGAGACTTTGGGACATGGTGTTTCTCTCTTGTGCTCGTTCTTCTTATTTGCGGAACATGGCCAGCATGCGGCGTGTCACGGCAAAGCCGCCAAACATATTGACTGCAGTCAACACAAGCGCGGCAAAGGCCAGCCAGCGAATCAGTTCATCCGGACGGCCCGTGCCTGCCGTGCCCGGCGGCGCAATCTGCACCAGCGCGCCAATGGCGATGATGCTGGAGATGGCGTTCGTCACGCTCATCAGCGGCGTGTGCAGTGCAGGCGTCACATTCCACACCACCATGTAGCCGATGAAACAGGCCAGCACGAACACCGTGAAGTGCCCCAGGAAGGCCGCTGGCGCATAGGCGCCGATGAACCAGAAGGCCACGGCAGCAATCGCAAAAATAATGGCCAAGGTCTTGGCCGGCAGCGGTCCGGCAGCGCCGTGGCCATGGCCGCCTTTCTTCTGCTCCACCACCGCCGCAGCGGGCTTGGGGGCTGGCTTGGGTGCCTGGGCAATGGGCGGAGCAGGCCAGGTGATTTCGCCGTCCTTGACAACCGTCAGGCCTCGAATCGCATCGTCCTCCATATTCACCACGGCCACGCCATCCTTGGCCTTGCACAGCTCTTCCGTCAGGCGCAGCAGATTGGTCGCATACAGCGTTGACGACTGCTTGGCCAGGCGCGATGCGAGGTCGGTGTAGCCGATGATGGTCACGCCGTGGCGCACCACGGCCTCATTGGGCACGGTCAGCTCGCAGTTGCCGCCCTGCTCGGCCGCCATGTCGACGATCACGCTGCCGGGCTTCATGCTCTGCACCATCTCGGCCGTGATCAGCTTGGGCGCCGGTTTTCCGGGAATCAGCGCGGTGGTGATGATGATGTCGGCCTCCCTGGCCTGCTGGGCATACATCTGGCGCTGCGCGGCCTGGAAGCCCTCGCTCATCACCTTGGCATAGCCACCGCCGCCAGCACCGTCTTCTTCGTAATCGACCTTGACGAACTCGCCGCCCAGCGAAGTGACCTGATCGGCCACCTCGGCACGCGTGTCATTGGCGCGCACGATGGCGCCCAGGTTGGCGGCCGTGCCGATGGCCGACAGGCCGGCCACGCCAGCGCCAGCAATGAAGACCTTGGCGGGTGGTACCTTGCCTGCCGCCGTGATCTGGCCATTGAAATAGCGACCAAAGGCGTTGGCGGCCTCGATCACGGCGCGGTAGCCAGAGACGCCAGCCATCGAAGTCAGCGCATCCATCTTCTGCGCGCGGCTAAGCGTGCGGGGCAGCGCGTCGATCGCCAGCACAGTCACTTTCCGGGCCTCCAGCTGCTGCATCAGGTCGGGGTTCTGGGCCGGCCAGATGAAGTCGATCAGGATCTGGCCTTCGCGCATTAAGGCTACCTCCTCCTGAGTGGGCGGCCTCACCTTGAAGATGATGTCGGCGCCAGCCCAGAGCGCTGCGGCCGTGGGCAGGACTTCGGCCCCCGCGGCCCGGTAGGCCTCGTCGCTGAAGTTGGCGGCATCGCCAGCGCCCGATTCGATGGCGACCGAAAAACCCAGCTTGACGAGTTTTTCAACCACATCGGGTACGGTGGCCACACGCTTTTCCAGCGGCAATGTTTCCCGCGGGATGCCGATGCGTTGGGCGCCAGAGCGCTGGGCGTCACCACGCTGGGCGTCAGCGCCGCTCGGCTGGTTGGAAGAGGTAGACATGCAGAGTCTCCTGGAGTTTGAAAACGGTTTTCCTCCAGACCGACCCGTCCCCTGCCATTCCTGCCCGTGGGAGGAACTTGTATTGCATGGGCATGGGCACGGCCTGAACGATCTTGAAACTGTGTCGGGCCGCTTCCCATGAAGCGACTGCCCGCTGCCTTGCAGCACAAATACGTTTTAGCAGCCCGCACCAAAATGGGGCACTCGCATCCATGCTAGCTCAAATGAGGGATGACGCCAGAATCTGAGCGGGCATTTTTGATGCGCGTGTCATGCCGTGTCATGCTTGCGGGGTTCGCTGACCGCGAGACTACGCAAACGCCCGAAAAATACAAGTCACCCATGTTGCAATATCACACCGTCCCCGTCACCGCCTTTCAACAGAACTGCTCTCTCGTCTGGTGCGACCAGACCATGGATGCGGCCGTCATCGACCCCGGTGGTGATATCGAGCAGATCGAGTGGGAGGCGGAGCGCCTGGGCCTGAATCTCAAGGCCATCTGGATCACCCACGCCCATATCGACCATGCCGGAGGCACCAGCGAGCTGGCGGCCAAGCACGCCTTGCCCATCATCGGCCCGCATGAGGGCGATCAATTCTGGATCGACGGCCTGCCCCAGCAAGGCGCCATGTTCGGCTTTCCCCACTCCGACCCCTTTGTGCCCACGCGCTGGCTGCATGACGGCGACACCGTGACCATCGGCCAGGAAACGCTGAACGTGCGCCACTGCCCCGGCCACACGCCCGGCCATGTGGTCTTCCACTCGCCGCAGATCGACCGCGCCTTTGTCGGCGATGTGCTGTTTGCCGGCAGCATAGGCCGCACGGACTTCCCCCAGGGCAACCATCAGCAGCTGATCGACTCCATCGTGCAGCGTCTGTGGCCCATGGGCGACCAGACGATCTTCATCCCCGGCCATGGCCCGGAAAGCAGCTTCGGCCGCGAGCGCAAGCTGAACCCTTATGTCAGCGGGACCTGAAGCCTGACGGCCGACGCTTGCGGGATCGGGTCTTCCGTAGCAGCATGCGCTTGTCACGCCTTGTGACATCACATCTGTTGGAGGGAGTTCGTATGCGCAATTTATGGAAAATTTGCCTGGCTTCAGCCCTGGTCAGCGGCACATTGCCCAGCCTGGCCCAGGCTCCGGCAGCAGCTCCTGCTGCTCCGGCCGCCAAAACAGCCCCCATGCCCGCCAAGCCGGCGGCAGCACCAGCCGCGAAGGCGGCACCGGCACCAGGGGCTGCAGGCGCCAAGCCGGCCACGACCGCAGCACCTGGCGGCGGGGCAGGCAAGGTCTGGGCCAATGAGGACAGCAAGATCTATCACTGCCCCGGCACCCGTTTCTACGGTACGACCAAGAACGGCAAGTACATGAGCGAAGCCGATGCCAAGGCCGCCGGCATGCACGGCGCCAACAACAAAAGCTGCAGCTGATCCCGCAGCCTGCAAGCATCGCGCTGACCTGCGTTTGCAGGCAGCGCTTTTTTTCATGTAGAACAGACTCAAACGCCTGCCTATCAATCGCAAGCAGCTATCAATTTAAAAGGACAATCGCGGGCATGAACTGGCTGGTCGGACTGGTTTTCTTGTTGCTGGCAGCCTTGCTGCTATGGGCTTTTTCGGCGCTGCTCATCAGCATGCTCGCCGGCCTGGCGGTCAGCGCCCTGCTATGGCAGCCGCTGCGCCGGTGGCGCCACAGGCAATGGCTACACAAGCTCGAACAAAACCCGGCCCTCGATCTCCAGCAGCAGGCCCCTGGAGCCCTGTTTTATCTGCTGTCCGCAGCCGTGGTGCTGCTGGGATGCGCCGCCGCGCTGACCACCCTGATTCATCTTCCCGACCGCCTTTACTCGCCCGAGCAGCTTTCTCTGGTCTGTGGTCTGGTATTTGCCATCAGTCTTGCAACGCTCATCAAGCTGAGCGGCAATCTCGTCAGCCTGGGCGAGGATGCCGCTGCCGCCGCCGAGATCCGGGCGTCCTGGTCACTGGCGACAGGCATTGTGCCCATGCTGTGCGTGGTCGCCCTGATTTTCTTCGTACCGCATACGGCAGGCTGGATGGTCTGGCGCGAGCAATGGCGGGGCTATGACAGCACGCGGCTGCGCATCCCCCTAAGGCATCACAATGCCGAGCAGCAGCAGGCCTTGCTGCAACTGGTGCGCCCATTGCTGGAGCAAGGCAGCCGCGTCCTCAGTCACCGTGCCCGCTCGCGCAGCGGCAGCAGCTATACCCTCAGCGCTGCACTACCCGCACGCTATCGTTTTCATGGGGATGCGCTGGAGCTGCAACTGGCGGGTCTGATGCCCCAGGAACAGCTCAATATGCACCTGCAGGCCCTGGTTTCCGTGGTGCAAGGAGAAGTCGGCAGCCTGCCACTGGCCTATGCCCAGTGCCAACCATCCCCCGATTGGTGGGGCAGGCAGCGCTTTCTCGGACGCGGCCAGCAAGCCATGCAATCGCTGCGCGACTGCGTGCGGACTCGCCAGTCCGAACTGAATCCCGCTCTTGCAGTACTGCAGGGCAATCTGCAGGAGGTGCAAGTGGGCTGGATTCGCTTTCGCCCCTGGCCGGCTCTGCCGCGCTGGCAGGCATTTGCCCTGCCCGAAGATGAAGATGAGCTGCAGCGGCTCGATACCTTGCGCTAAACGACCGGCAGCACATCCAGCCACTGGCCGGGCTCCAGCCCTTCGATCGAGTAAGGCCCCACGGCCATGCGCACCAGGCGCAGCGTGGGATGGCCGACGGCAGCGGTCATGCGGCGCACCTGGCGGTTCTTGCCCTCGCGGATGATGAGCTCGATCCAGCAATCGGGAATGTTCTGGCGCACGCGAATCGGCGGGTTGCGCGGCCACATGCTGGGCTGGGGTTCTATCAGGCGGGCCCTCGCGGGCAGGGTCTTGCCATCGCTCAATTCGACGCCATCGCGCAGGCGCTGCAGCGCGGCTTCGTCGGGCACGCCTTCGACCTGCACCCAGTAGGTCTTCTCCATCTTGTGGCGCGGATCGGCAATGCGAGCCTGCAACTGGCCGTCATTGGTCAGCAGCAGCAGGCCTTCGCTGTCGGCATCGAGCCGGCCCGCCACATAGACACCGGGCGCATCGATCCAGTCCTTGAGGCCCTGCCATTTGCCCTCGGGCGTGAACTGGCTCAGCACCCCATAGGGCTTGTGAAAGCACAGCAGGCGCGTGACCTCGGGCCGGGGCGCGGGCTGGCGCACCGCAGTGCTGCGGCGCAAGTTGCTGGAGCGATGGGAAGAGAACGGGCGAGGCATGGCTGCGAGCTTAGCAACAAAGGCCGGGACTGACATCAAGCATCAAAAAGCCTTGCATCGCTTACTGGACATAAGAATACAGCTATCAGTTTTGAAAATCCGGAAAAGCCGCCCCCAGCAGCGGCTGCGGATACACCTCACGCACGCAGTCCAGCCAGGCCTGGGCCGCGCGCGACAGATAGCCGGGCCGCCACATCAGCGCCACATCCCAGGGGATCTCGGGCTCCACCAGGGGTCGGCTGGCCACGCGCTGCGGGTCGTAGCGGGCGATGACATGCTCGAACATCACGGCCACGCCCACCTGGGCCGCGACCAGATGGCCGATGAAGTCCCAGTAGCGCGTCTGCAGCTTGACCTGGGGCGTGAAGCCCGCCGCCTCGCATTGCTGCAGCACATGCTCGTGCAGTGCAAAGTCCGAGGTATAGAGCACAAACGGCAGGTCGCGCAGATCGCTCCAGCGCATGGGCTGGCCCGGATCAGCGACCTGCTGGGCGGGTAGCACCACGCGCGTCTTCTGGCGCGCCACGGTGTAGCGCTCCAGCGCCGGGTCGGGGGCCGCGAACAGGCCCAGCGCCATGTCCAGCTTGCCTTCCTGGATCAGCTGGTACTGGGCGCGTGCGCCCTGCTCGTTGACCCGCAGATTCACACCTGGATAGCGCTGCTGGAACAGTGCGATCACCGGCGCCATGTAGTGCCCCGTGGTGGGCATGATGCCCAGGGACAGCTCGCCGCGCGTGATGTGGTCCACCTCGGCCACCTGACGGCGCAGCAGCTGGGCCTGCTCCAGAATCTCCAGTCCGCGGTCATAGACCACCTGACCTGCGTCGGTCAGCTGCACGCCCCGGCCTTCGCGCAGCAGCAGACGGCCACCGAATTCGTCCTCCAGCGCCTTGACCATCTTGCTGATGGTGGGCTGGGTCACGTGCAAGGCGTCAGCCGCGCGGGTAAAGCCGTTCTGGCGCACAACCTCGATGAAGTAACGCAGGGCACGCAGGTCCATGACAATTCCTTTTACGCATGGAAAAAATGAGAATAAGTCATTTTATGAATATAGGTGAAAACCCTAGAATCTCATCCATGTCACAGATTCCGGAAGCTGCCACCCCTCGCGCCCAGGGCGGCAGCCATTCTTTTGCCCAGACTCTCTTGCAACTACTCAAGGCCGTGCTGCAAGTGTGCCTGCTCAGCGCCATCTGGATTGCCATGGATGTGCTGCGCCAGCATTTCGGCTGGAGCATGCCGGCCGGCCTGATCGGTTTCGGCCTGCTGGCCGTGGGGCTGTTCTCGGGCCTGGTCAAGGCGCGCTGGCTGCAAGGCGGCACCAACTGGCTGCTGGCCGAGATGCTGCTGTTCTTTGTGCCCGCCATGCTGGTGGTCACCGAATACCCCGATCTGATCCGTCATCAGGGCCTGCGCATCCTGGCCGTCATCGTGGCCAGCACGGCCTGTGTGATGGGAGTGACCGCGCTGGCGGTCGATCGCGTCTACCGCTTCGAGCTGTGGCTGGCAAGGCGCAAGTCCAGCCGCGATGCCCCGGCCCTGGATGAGGAGTAAGCCATGCTGTCGAATGAAGTCATCGGCCTGCTGTCGCTGCTGGCCACCGTGGCCTGTTACTGGGTCAACAAGCGCCTTTATCGCAAGCATCCCCACCCGTTGCTGATGCCCATCGTTGCCACCCCCATGGTGCTGATCGGCCTGTCGCTGCTGACCCATGTCAGCTACCCGCAGTACATCGCCCAGACACACTGGCTGGTCTGGCTTCTGGGCCCCACCACGGTGGCATTTGCACTGCCGCTGTACGAGAACCGCAAGCTGCTGCGCAAGCACTGGATGTCGATAGCCACCGGCGTGGTCGTGGCCAGCCTGGTCTCCATCTCCACCACTATTGCGTTTGCCGATATGTTCGGCTTGTCCGAGGCGCTGCAAAAAGGCCTGGCCGTGCGCAGCATCACGACACCGTTTGCGATCGAGGCCGAGAAAGTGCTGGGCGGCCCCACCGATCTGGCGGCGCTGTTCGTTCTGCTGACGGGTGTCAGTGCCATGCTGCTGGGCGAGACCGTGCTGCGTGTGCTGCCCCGCATCCGCAGCAAGCTGGCCACGGGCGCCAGCTGGGGCGGAGCCGCCCATGGCAGCGGCGTGGCCCGCGCGCGCCAGGCCGGCGAGGTGCAGGCCGTGATGGCATCGCTGGTGATGATGATTGCCGGTGCCGTCAACGTGCTGGCCGCCCCCTGGGTGCGCACATTGTTTTTCTGAGCGGCGCTCGGGGACTGGCCCCGGCAAGCGCCGCTCTCAGCGCACCGGAATGGCGATCGGGCGAAGCGGCGCGGCGTCGCCGCCGCGGATCTTGAGCGGCCCTCCGATGAAGGCAAACTCATAGACCTTGTCGCGCGAGAGTGCGTCCAGGGCCACCAGCTCCATGATGGGTATGCCTTGCTGGGCCAGCAGATAGCTGTGCAGCGGCACATAGTCGTCGTCCACCTCGGAGGGGAAGGTCTCCAGGCTCAGATTGTCGGCGCCGACGATCATGGCACCAGCATCCTCGGCCAGAAAGCGGGCCGCATCCAGACCCAGCCCTGGCGGCTTGGCCATATAAGCCTGGGGCTGCTCGTAGAGCTTCATGCGGCCCGTGCGAATCAGCACGATGTCGCCTTTTTGCAGCGTCACGTTCTGGCGGGCCAGCGCCTCCTTGAGGTCCTGGCGCGTGATCCGATACTGGTCGGGCAGCATGTCCAGGCCCTTGACCGCAGCCACGTCAATCAGCACGCCGCGCGCCACCAGTGGTGGGAATTTCTCTATGCCCGTGCGCTGCCAGCCGCGGTCGCCCAGATGTTCGTCGGCACTGAAGCCGTTCCAGATCCTGCCGCGTATGCCGAAGTGGTTGAGTGCGTCGATGTGCGTGCCCGTATGGCTGTACATGGAGAAAGCCGTGCCCGTGTAGCTGCGCGTGGCATTCATGCTCTTGCCTACGTTCATGGGGTCGTCCACCACGGTGCCGCGTGGCGTGTGCGTCATCCAGAACTGGTAGTGCGGATCGCCGGCGTCCTGCCAGCTGGGCATGCCCACGTAGTACTCGGTCGCGAGGTCATAGACCTGGCCACCTGCGATGCGCTGCAGGATGGCAGCGCGCGAGGCTGGCGTGATCAGGTTCAGGCGGCCGATCTCGTCACCTGGCCCCCAGGGGCTGCGGCCCACGTCCTGGCCGGCACCGGCTGGGAGCGTGTGGCCACCGTGGGCATGAGCCAGGCCGGAAAACGCTGCAGCCATCGCGAGCAACAGGGAGGACAAGCGCTGGACACGGGCGCGGAAAGAGAAGTACATGAGTGTTTCCTAGGAAGCTGTGCACCTTGCGGCGCAAGTGAGAAAGTGAGAGGAAATGGCTTAGCCCACCAGGGAGCGCAGCCGCTCGCGCAGCAGGTCCAGGGGCAGGGTCTGCAGCGTGGGCAGACCCGGAGCGATGACGCTGGGAATGCTGCGCAGGCCCAGGTGCTGAGCCAGTGCGAGGTCCTGGCGGACCAGGTTCAAGGCCTCCGCACTTTCCATGCAGCGTGCAAAAGCATTGCGCTCGAAGCCGGTGTGCGTAGCGATGTCCAGCAGCACCTCGGCATCGCCTATATTGCGATGGGCACTCATATGGGCGTGCTGTATGGCATCGAACAGATTCCAGTGAGCCTCGTCGCCCTCCAGCAGCTGGGCCGCCTGGCAGGCCAGTGCGCCGGCCAGGCCGCTGGGGTACTCGAAGCTTTCGCGGCGCATGCCTTCGATGTCGATGCGCTGGGTGTCGTCATGCTGCGCGCAGGCCTCCCAGTGCCCGAGAATGGTTTGCTTGGCCTGCTCCATGGAGCCAAACCTGGCCACCATTTCGGCGCGGGAAGCTTGCAGCACAAAGCTGCGCTGACGTACGCGTAAGCCCAGCTCGCCTGCCACTTGGCGCAGGCGCGGCGACATCACATAGCACCAGCCACAGACCACGTCGTGGAAGAAATCGAGGATGGGGGGCGGCAGCGGGCCGGAGGCGAGATGGGCTGCGGGCTGCGCGGGCGAAGCGCAGGAAAAATCATGGCATTGCGTCATGCTTGTGTCCTTCATGGCTGATGGACCGCAAGCGTAGGGCGCAGGCCTCGCAGGAGTAAGAGGCCTGCGCTTGAGAGACTCTTAATCCGGCGTCAAGAATCGCCGCCCATGGCCGCAGGCAGCTCTTCTGCCAGAAAGTCCACAAAGGCGCGCACCTTGGGCAGCAGGTGACGTTGCGTCGGGTAGACCACATAGACATGGCGTGGCGGCTCTGCCCAGTCTTGCAGGCTCAATGCCTCCAGCTGGCCCTGGGCGATGGCGGGCCGGGCCAGAAAGGACGGCAGTGCACCGATGCCGAGGCTAGCCTCCAGCAACTCACGCAACATAAGACTATTGTTGACGCTGGCACGAGCTTCGCTCGGAACTTGCAAGCCATCGTCGGCCTGTGCCAGGCTGTAATTCAGCAGCGCATGGTCGCGGAGCTCGGCTGTGCTGGCCGGGCGGCCGTGTTGCTGCAGATAGGCCGGTGACGCACACAGCATCTGCGACAGCGAGGCCAGGCGCCGCGCAATCAGCGAGGAATCCGCGAGCTCGGCGCTCAGGCGTATGGAGACATCAAAGCCCTGGCCCACGGCGTCCACCAGCCGGTCTTCCATGGACAGATCGAGCTGCAACAGCGGGTGGCGCTGCATGAAGCGCGCCAGCAGCGGCGCCAGCGTGCTCAGCGCAAACGACAGCGGCGCGTTCACACGCAGACGCCCCATGACCTGCCCGGACTGCACACGCACCGATTGCTCCAGCATGTCAAAGCCATCGAGCAGCCGGCAGCATTCGGCATAGTAGGCCCGGCCGGTATCGGTCAGGCTCATGCGGCGCGTGGTGCGCTGGATCAGCACCGCACCCAGCTGTGCCTCCAGCGCGCGCAACTGCTTGCTGAGGGCCGCCGAGGAAAGATCGAGTGCATCGGCAGCCCTGGCAATGCTGCCCAGTTCGACAATGCGCCTGAAGGCGCGCAAAGGGGTGAGCGAATCCATGGAAGAGAAGAGCGAAAAACTGGGCCGCAGCGTAGCAGCTTTCGCAGCAGGGCCGACGCAACCGGGGCGGGCTCGCTCTTCTTCTGAAACATGGACTGCTCAAGCCCTGCCGCGGGCTCGAGCGGTCCCAATCCTCACGCCAGCGTATAGGCCGTCTTCACCGTGGTGTAGAACTCCTGGGCATAGCGGCCCTGCTCGCGCGGGCCGTAGCTGCTGCCCTTGCGACCGCCGAACGGCACGTGGTAGTCCACGCCCGCCGTGGGCAGGTTGACCATGACCATGCCAGCCTGGCTGTGGCGCTTGAAGTGCGTGGCGTGCTTGAGGCTGGTGGTCGCAATGCCGGCCGACAGGCCGAACGGCGTGTCGTTGGCCATGGCCAGGGCTTCTTCGTAGTCCTTGACGCGGATCACGCTGGCCACGGGGCCGAAGACTTCTTCGCGGTTGATGCGCATGCCGGCTTCGGTGTCCACAAACAGCGTGGGCGCCATGTAGAAACCATCCTTGCCGCTGCCCGTGTGGCAGGCCACGCGGGCGCCGCCAGCGGCCAGGCGCGCGCCTTCGGCCTTGGCGATTTCCACATAGCTCAGATCCTGCTCCAGCTGGGCCTGGCTGACCACGGGGCCCATGTCGGTGCCGGCGGCGCGTGCGTCACCGACCTTGATTTGGGCCATGCGCGCCTGCAGGGCCTCGATGAAGGCCGGGTAGATCCTGTCAGTCACGATCAGGCGGCTCGATGCCGTGCAGCGCTGGCCGCTGGAGTAGAAGCCGCTCTGGGCCGACAGTTCCACGGCCTGGTTCAGGTCGGCATCGTCCAGCACGATCTGGGGATTCTTGCCGCCCATTTCCAGCTGCACCTTCTTGCCGCTCTTCACGCAGGCTTCGGCAATGCCGCGGCCCACGCCCGTCGAGCCCGTGAAGCTGATCGCCGCCACGTCGGCGTGGTTGACCAGGGCTTCACCGATCACGCGGCCGCGGCCCATGACCAGGTTGAAGACACCGGCGGGGATGCCTGAGCGGTGGATGATGTCGGCCAGGGCCCAGGCGCTGCCGGGCACCAGGTCGGCGGGCTTGAGCACCACGCAGCAGCCGTTGGCCAGGGCCGGGGCGATCTTCCAGGCGGGGATGGCGATGGGGAAGTTCCAGGGCGTGATCAGGCCGACCACGCCGATGGGCTCGCGCGTGATTTCCACACCGATGCCGGGACGCACCGAAGGCACGGTCTCGCCCGTCAGGCGCAGGCATTCGCCGGCAAAGAACTTGAAGATCTGGCCGGCGCGGCCGACTTCGCCAATGGCTTCGGGCAGGGTCTTGCCTTCTTCGCGGGCCAGCAGCTCGCCCAGCTCGGCCTTGCGCGCCAGGATCTCCGTGGCTATCTTGTCCAGGGCGTCGGAGCGCGCCTGGATGCCCGAGGTGGACCAGACTGGGAAAGCGGCAGCGGCAGCGGCCACGGCGGCCTGCACGTCCTCGGCACCGCCCTGGGCGTACTCGCCGATCACATCGGACAGGTCGCTGGGGTTGGTGTTGGGGCTGTAGGTGGTGGCGGCCGTCCATTGGCCGTTGATGAGGTTGTCGTAGCGGGACATGAAATGCTCCAAAAGAGAGATTCGATAAAAGAGGGTGAGCTAGTTGGGCGCTGCATTTGAAGCAGGCGCGACCCAAAGCGATGGACACCGAGGAAGGGCCTAAGCCGGCCGCGCCGCCCCGCACCGAAGGTGTCGTCCCCCTCCCGCACAGCGAGAGAGGGGGAAGGCGCGTAGCGCCTCAGGGGGAGCATCACCTCACCATGCAAGGACGCTTGTTGTCGAACTTCCAGCCGGGGATCAGGTGCTGCATGGCGATGGCGTCGTCGCGCGCGCCCAGGCCATGTTCCAGGTACAGGGCGTTGGCGCGCTTGAGGGCTTCGCGGTCCACGGTCACGCCCAGGCCGGGGGTCTTGGGCACCTCCACAAAACCGCCCTTGATCTGCAGCGGGTTCTGCGTGAGGTACTGGCCGTCCTGCCAGTTCCAGTGCGTGTCGATGGCCGTGACCTTGCCGGGCACGGCGGCGGCCACGTGGGTGAACATGGCCAGCGAGATGTCGAAGTGGTTGTTGGAGTGCGAACCCCAGGTCAGGCCCCAGTCGCGGCAGGTCTGGCCCACGCGCACCGAGCCGGCCATGGTCCAGAAATGGGGATCGGCCAGGGGGATGTCCACAGACTGCAGCGACAGGGCGTGCACCATCTGGCGCCAGTCGGTAGCGACCATGTTGGTGGCCGTGGGCAGCCCCGTGGCGCGGCGGAATTCAGCCATGACTTCACGGCCCGAGAAACCGCCTTCGGCGCCGCAGGGGTCTTCGGCATAGGCCAGCACGCCGCGCATGTCGCGCATCAGGCGGATGGCGTCCTTGAGCAGCCAGCCACCGTTGGGGTCCAGGGTGACACGGGCCTCGGGGAAGCGTTTCGCCAGGGCCGTCACGGCTTCGACCTCCTGCTCGCCGGCCAGCACGCCCCCCTTGAGCTTGAAGTCGTTGAAGCCGTAGCGCGCGTAGGCGGCTTCGGCCTGGCGCACGATGGTCTCGGGCGTCATGGCCGTCATGTGGCGCACCTGGGTCCAGTCGTCCGTGCCCCGCTTATCTTCGCCGGGCTTGACATAGTCCAGGCCGGTCTTGTCGCTGGGGCCCACAAAGAACAGGTAGCCCAGCATTTCCACGCGCTCGCGCTGTTGGCCTTCGCCCAGCAGGGCGGCCACGGGCACACCCAGGTGCTGGCCCAGCAGGTCCAGCAGGGCGGATTCGATGGCCGTGACCGCGTGCACGCCGATGCGCAGGTCAAAGGTCTGCAGGCCACGGCCGCCGGTGTCGCGGCCTTCCAGGGATTTCTGCACCTCTTGCAGCAGCTGCAGGTGCTGGCCGATGGAACGGCCGATCAGCACCTGCTGGCTGTCCTCCAGCGCCTGGCGAATGCCTTCGCCGCCCGGCACCTCGCCCACCCCCGTACGGCCCGCGCTGTCGTGCACCAGCACGATGTTGCGGGTGAAGTAGGGCGCATGCGCGCCGCTGAGGTTCATGAGCATGCCGTCGCGGCCGGCGACGGGGATGACTTCAATGGCGGTGATGGTCGGGGTAGTGGACATGGGAAGGCTCTTCAACAGACTCGGAGGGAAAAGGAAATCACTGCGCGGCGGACCAGGGCACCTCGGCCGCAGGGCGGCCCGTGGCGATGAACTGCTGCAGGTTCTGCAGCACCAGGTAAGCCATGGCACGGCGGGTTTCGTGGGTGCCGCTGGCGATGTGGGGGGCCAGCACCACGTTGTCCAGGGCCAGCAGGGCAGGCAGGGGGCGGGGCTCGTCCTCGAACACGTCCAGGCCGGCGCCGGCGATGCGCCTGTTCTCCAGGGCATCGGCCAGGGCGGCTTCGTCGACCACGCTGCCGCGCGCCACATTGACCAGGAAGCCCTGCGGGCCCAGGGCCGCCAGCACCTCGGCATTCACCAGGTGGCGCGTGCCTTCACCGCCGGCGGCGGTGATGACCAGGATGTCGGCCCAGCGCGCCAGCTCCAGCAGCGAGGGCAGGTACTGGTGGGGCGAGCCTTCGACGGGGCGGCGGTTGTGGTAGGCCACTTCCATGTCGAAGCCCGAGGCGCGGCGCGCCACGGTGGAACCGATGCGGCCCATGCCGAAGATGCCCAGGCGCTTGCCGCTGGCGCGGGTGCGGATGCCGAAACGGCTCTGGCTCCAGTCGCCGCGGCGCACGAAACGGTCGGACTCGCTCAGGCCGCGTGTGGCGTCCAGCAGCAGGGCAAAGGCCAGGTCGGCCACACAGTCGTCGAGCACGCCGGGCGTGTAGCCCACACGTGCACCACGGCGCAGCAGAGCGTCCTTGTCGAGGGCATCGAAGCCCACGCCGAAGCTGCTCACGAACTTGAGATTGGGCAGAGCGTCGACCACGCCCGCAGGCAGGCCCATGGCGGCCGAGGTGACCGCATATTCGAACTGGCCGCCATGCTCGGCAAGAAAGCGCTCGGGATCGGGCTGCTCGGAGAGAATGCTCACCTCGTAGGCCTGAGCCAGTTCGGCATCAAGCTGGGTCAGCGGCATCTTGCCGTATTGAAGAACGCGTGGTCGGGTGGTCGCCATGCCGGGAATTCCTTGCTTTGGTCAATGGTGGAGGCCGCAGCCTCCAGGGGAGAAAGCGGCCCGCTTGTGAGGGCCGCCAGGCGGTTTAAAGCTTATTCGGCCTTGATCCCCTTTTCGGCGATGAGCTGGGCGTAGGTCGTGTAGTCGGACTCGATCAGCGCGGCGAACTGCCGGGGTGTGGTGGTCCTGGCGACAGCGCCCTGTTCGTTGAGCCGCTGGGCGATGTCGGGCTGGGCCACGGTATCGCGGATGGCCGCTGCCAGACGGTCGATGGTGGCCTGCGGCGTCTTGGCCGGAGCCAGCACGCCCACCCAGGAGATGGACTTGAAACCTGGCACGGTCTCGGCCACCGTGGGCACATCGGGCAGCGCCGGCACACGCTTGTCACCAGTCACGGCCAGGGCGCGCAGCTTGCCGGCCTTGATGTGACCCAGGCTTTCGAGCACGGTGGCAAACGTAATCTGCACATGGCCGGACAGCAGGTCCACGATGGCCGGCCCGCCACCTCGGTAGGCCACATGCTGGATATCGGTCTGGGTGGCGCTCTTGAACATCTCGCCGGCCAGATGCATGGAGCCGCCCGGACCCGAGGTGCTGTAGCTGAACTTGCCGGGCTGGGCCTTGAGCAGGGTAATCAGGCCGGCCACGTCCTTGGCCTGTACGCCGGGATGTACCAGCAGCACCTGGGGCAGCTCGGCGACCAGGCTGACGGGGGCGAAGGCCGTCTTGGCGTCGTAGGGCAGCTTCTTGTAGAGGATGGGGTTGATGGACTGGGTGCCGATATTGCCCAGCAGGATGGTATTGCCGTCGGCCGGCGCCCGGGCCACCTGGTCGGCACCGATCACCCCCGCAGCGCCGGGCTTGTTCTCGATGACCACGGTCTGTCCCAGGCGGCTGGCCAGGGCCTGGCTGAGCAGGCGGGCACTGGTGTCGCTGCCGCCGCCGGGCGCGAAAGGAACGACCAGGGTCAGGGGCTTGCCGGACTGTTGTGCGCTGGCAGCGCAGGACAGTCCGGCCAAGACCAGTGTGAGCAGCAATCGGCGGGAAGGGTGTCGCATGCCTTGTCTCCGTTATCGGTTTTGTGGGTGCATGGGCCGCGGTTCGCGGCAGGAAAATCCGGCAGGCGCAGAGCGCCCGTCGGCGGCGGACCGCCTTCAGTCGGCGGTGATCTTTCGGGTCTGGATCAGTTGCTTCCAGCGCTCGTTCTCCTGGGCCTGAAAGCGCGTGAATTCCTCGGGTGTGTTGCCCACGATTTCCAGCCCCTGCTCCACAAAGCGCTTGCGGATGTCGGGTTGCTGCACGGCGACAATGGCGGCCTTGGCCAGTCTGGCCTTGACATCCGCCGGCAAGCCCTTGGGAGCGGCCATGCCTTGCCAGGAGTAGACCTCGGCACCCTTGACGCCGGACTCGGCCAGTGTGGGAACGTCGGGCAGCACGGGCGAACGCTGGCTGCCGGTCACGGCAATGGCACGCAGCTTGCCGCTACGCAGATGGGGCAGCACGGCATTGACGTTCTGGAAGGAAAAATCCACCTGTCCACCCAGCAGATCGGTGATGGCCGGTGCTCCGCCCTTGTAGGGCACATGCACGGCGTCGGTGCCCGTTTGCTGCCAGAACAGCTCGGCCGACAGATGGTCCGAGGAACCATTGCCGGAGCTTGCAAAACTGATCTTGCCGGGATTGGCCTTGAGCGCGGCAATCACCTCGCTCACGCTGCGGGCCTTTTGCGTCGGGCTGGCAACGAGCACATTGGGCGCCTGCACGGGGATGGTGATGTAGTCAAAATCCTTGCTGGCGTCATAGGGCACGTTCTTGACCATATGAGGGGTCACCACAAAAGGGCCCAGCGAGGCCACCAGCAAGGTGTAGCCATCGGCCGCTGCACGCTTGACGGCTCCCGCACCGATGGTGCCCGTGGCACCAGGACGGTTTTCCACGACAAAGGGCTTGCCCAGTTGCTCGGCCATGCTCAGGGCCACCGCACGCGCCACGGTGTCGGTGGAGCCGCCGGCCGGGAAAGGCACGATGATGTTGACAGGCCGGTCGGGAAAGTTGCCGGCCGCCTGGGCGGCCAGGGCCAGGGTGGCCCCCAGCGTGATCAGTATCTTTTTCATGCTTTGTCTCCTGAAGACGCGGGGCCCGGTTCTTGGCCTGACCCCTGCATCGGGTCTTACTGGGGGCCGAGCTTGTCGATCAGGACCTTGAGCTCCTCCATCTCGGCAGGCTTGAGGTCGGTCAGGGGAGCGCGCACGGGACCGGCATCGTGGCCGACCAGCTTGGCGCCGGCCTTGATGATGCTCACGCCGTAGCCTTCGACACGGTTGCGGATCTTCAGGTAGGGCATGAAGAATTCCTTGAGCAGCTTGTGCTGCGTGGCCATGTCGTCGGTGCGCACGGCTTCGTAGAACGCCATCGCCGTCCTGGGGATGAAGTTGAAGACGGCAGAGGAATACACGGGCGTGCCCAGAGCCTTGTAGGCGGCCGCATAGACTTCGGCCGTGGGCAGGCCGCCCAGGTAGGCGAAACGGTCGCCCATCTTCATGAAGATGGAGGACATGGTCTCGATATTGCCCATGCCGTCCTTGAAGCCCACCAGATTGGGGCAGCGCTCGGCCAGAATGGCCAGCGATTCGGGCGTGAAGCGGGTGCGGTCGCGGTTGTAGACGATGACGCCGAACTTCACGCTCTTGCAGACCTGCTCCACATGGGCGATCAGGCCTTCCTGGCCGGCTTCGGTCAGGTAGTGGGGCAGCAGCAGGATGCCGTGGGCGCCCAGGCGCTCGGCTTCCTGGGCATGGGCAATGGCGGTGCGGGTGGGGCCGCCGGCGCCGGCAATGATGGGCACCTTGCCGCGGCAGGTATCCACGGCGGTCTTGATGATCTGACCGTATTCCTCGCCATACAACGAGAAGTACTCGCCGGTGCCGCCGGCAGCGAACAGGGCACTGGCGCCGTAGGGGGCCAGCCATTCAAGGCGTGCGGCATAGCCCTTGGCATTGAAGTTGCCCTGGGCATCGAAGTCCGTCACGGGGAAGGACAGCAGGCCGGAACTCATCACGTCTTTGAGGTCTTGGGGTGTCATGGTAATCCTTGAAAAGAGGAGAGCAAAAAGATCTGGCAGCTCAATCCAGCTGCAGTTGGGCGGCTTGCACCACGGCGCGCCAGCGCGCGCGCTCGGCATTGAAGAATTTGTCGGTTTCGGCGGGTGTCATCGTGACGACCTCGGCACCCTGGCCGGTCAGCCGGGAGCGGACCTCGGTGGAGCGGATGGCACCGAGCAGCACCTGGTTCACACGCTGCACCACGGCTTCAGGCGTCTTGGCGGGCAGCACCACGCCCTGCCAGGTGCCCGAGGCAAAACCCTGTGCGCCCTGCTCCGCCAGCGTCGGCACATCGGCAATCAGGGGCATGCGGGTGTTCTTGGAAATGCCCAGCAGCTTGAGCTTGCCGCTTTGCACATGCGGATAGGTGGCCAGCATGCCGTTCATCAGCACCTGGGTCTGGCCTGCAACCGTGTCCTGCACCGACTGCACGCCGCCCTTGTAGGGCACATACACCCATTTGGCGCCGGTGATCCGGGCCAGCTCCACGCCGGCCAGATGGGGGGCACTGCCCGATGCGGTAACGGCAAAGTTCAGGTCCTGCTTCTTGGACAGCTCCACCAGCTCCTTGAGATTGCTGGCCTGGACGGAGGGGTGCACCACCAGCATATGGGGCGAATAGGCCAGCATGGCCGCACCACGCAACGCCTTGGAAGGATCGAAGCTGAGCTTGGTATAGATCGAGGGAGAGATGGCCAGTGCGCCGAGATCGCAGAGCAGCCAGGTGTAGCCGTCCGCCGGTGCGCGGGCGACGAACTCAGCGCCCAGATTGCCATTGGCGCCGGGCTTGTTGTCGATCACCACGGTCTGCTTGAGCTCCTGGGAGATCAGCTGCCCGATGGAGCGCGCAATGATGTCGGAGCTGCCGCCGGGCGGATAGGGAACGACCAGACGGATGGGCTTGCTGGGCCAGGCATCGGCAGCCAGCAATGTGGACGACAGCAAACCGCCGGCCGCCAGGGCCAGCAGAGAGCGCAGAAAGTGCGAGCGTCGGACCATGGTGAAATGTCTCCTTGTTGTGGTCAGTCATCATACAACTAGGCTTTTTTGAACACCAAGCGTTTTTTTCTAAGGGTAAGCACGGATCGCCGACGTCTACCAGGCTTTGGTCTTCGTCACTTTCATCCAAGAAATATGCGTCAAACTCAATCTTGAAGATCGCTTGAAGCTATAAATTTGGAAGCATTCCCAAGTGCTCGACGCAGCGGGACACTACGGCCGCCGCATGCCGCGGGCGGTCCGCCGCGCTTTGCTGCGGTCAGCCTCTTGCATCAAGCGCCCGCCCAGGTCAGGGTTTCGGAATCAGGACTCGGCGCTCAGACTCAGGCGCTGGGCCAGGCGCAAGCGCTCCCGCGAGTTGGTCAGATGGATGCGCATGGCGGCGCGTGCCGAATCGGCATCCTGGCGCACGATGGCGGCATAGATCTCCTCGTGCTCGCGGTTCACGCGACGCAGATAGTCGGGATCGCGTGCCGGCGTATGCATGGAGGCGATGCGATTGCGCGGAATCAGCAGCGTTCCGAAATGCTGCAGGATGTCCTGAAAATACCGGTTGCCTGTGGCCTGCGCGATGCTCAGGTGAAAGGCCAGATCATGCTCGACAGTGTCGTGCCCCAGGGCGAAATGATGCTCGAACTCCTGTAGAGCCTCGCTCATGACCTGCAGATGGGCTTCGCTGCGGCGCTGGGCAGCCAGACCGGCTGCCTCGGTCTCCAGACTGATGCGCAGCTCCAGCACGGCCAGCACATCGACGGACTCGCTGAGCTCGCGCGCGCTGAGCATGGGGCTTGCACTCTGGCGCGCGGGCAGCACAAACGTGCCTATGCCATGGCGGGTCTCGACCAGCCCTGCAGCCTGCAATTTGGACAACGCCTCGCGCACCACGGTGCGGCTGACGTCATAGCTGCGCACGAGTTCGGACTCGGTGGGCAGCTTCTCCCCCTCATGCAGCAGGCCCTGGCGGATCTTGTGTTCGAACTCCTCGGACAACAGATTCGCCAGACTGCGGCTGCCCTTGCTGGTTTTGCTGCGCAGCGCGTACCCCTCCGTCAGCGGCAAAGACGGGGTTGATTGGGGTAATTCCGATGTCTGAGTACTCATGAGCCTGATGATAATGGCTTTCAGTTGTACGACAACATACCACAAAGACGCCCTATTTCAACTTCGGCCCGCAGCTCCTGGGCCGCATCAGTCATCACAAGATGAGCACCTCTCACCAGATCCGCCACATCCGCATCACGCCGATTGCCTTCCGTGATCCGCCGCTGCTCAACGCCGCCGGCATTCACGAGCCCTGGGCACTGCGCTCCATCATCGAGATCGAGACTGCTTCCGGTCTGGTCGGCATCAACGAGAGCTACGGCGACCAACCCATGCTGGATGCTCTGGCCAAGGCCGCACCGGCCCTGGTCGGGCTCTCGCCCTGGGCCCTCAATGAAATGGAGACCCGTGTTGCAGCCCTGGTCACTCCGCCCAAGCTCACGGCCTCGGAATTTCTGGGTCAGCAGGTCTCGCTGGCCCCTGGCACCCATGTCTCCAAGACCGTGGCCAAGGTGGTCAGCGCCTTCGAAGTTGCGATGCTGGACCTGCAGGGCCAGATGGCCCAGGCCCCCATCGTCGACCTGCTGGGCGGACCCGCACGCGACCGCGTGCCCTACTCAGCCTATCTGTTCTACAAATACGCCGAGCATGTGGGCCAGCCCTATGCCCCCGACGCCTGGGGCGAAGCCCTGACGCCGGCCCAGCTCGTGGCCCAGGCCCGGCGCATGATCGACCAATACGGCTTCCAGAGCATCAAGCTCAAGGCCGGCACGCTGCCGCCCGAGCAGGAAGCGGCCGGCATCCTGGCGCTGGCCGAGACTTTCCCCGGCACACCGCTGCGCATCGACCCGAATGGCAACTGGACCGTGGAGACCAGCCTGAAGATCGTGCAGCAGTTGCGCGGCGTGCTCGAGTACTACGAGGACCCGGCCCCGGGCCTGGACGGCATGGCCGCCGTGGCACGCGAGTGCGACGTGCCCCTGGCCACCAACATGGTGGTGACGGACTTTGCCGAGTTCCGCCGCAACGCCGAGATGGGCTGCCCCGTGAAGATCGTGCTCAGCGACCACCATTACTGGGGCGGCCTGCGTGCCACACAGCGCCTGTCCACGCTGTGCCGCACCTTCGACCTGGGCCTGTCCATGCACAGCAACTCCCATCTGGGCGTGAGCCTGGTGGCCATGACTCATCTGTGCGCCAGCGTGCCCCTGCTGACCTATGCCTGCGACACCCACTATCCGTGGCAGGACGAGGAAGTCGTCGAAGGCGGCCGTCTGCAGTTCGAGCAGGGCAGCCTGCGCGTGCCCACCACGCCCGGCCTGGGCGTGACCCTGGACCGCGATGCCCTGGCCCGCCTGCACGACAACTATCTGCATTGCGGCATCCGCAACCGCGACGACCTGGGGCAGATGCGCAGATACGACCCGGAATTCACCGGCAAGCAACCGCGCTTCTGAACTCCAGCCCCCTGCACAGAAAGACCGCAAAGAGCACATATCCAGCCCAAGCCGAGCTGATTCAAGCGCACCCCTTTCCACAGCACAAAAAGACGCTTTTCAACCAGAGACAACCATCATGCAACGCCGCACCCTGCTTCAATCCACCCTCGCCGCCAGCGCCCTGCTGCTGGGCGCATCCCTTGTCGCCGCACCGGCCCTTGCACAGGGCAACTGGCCCACCGGCAAGCCCATCACCTATCTGGTGCCGTTCCCCCCCGGCGGCAATACCGACACCCTGGCGCGCGTGATTGCGCAGCCGCTGAGCAAGGCCCTGGGCACGCCCGTGGTCATCGAGAACAAGGGCGGCGCCGGCGGCAGCGTGGGTTCGGCCCTGGCGGCACGCGCCCCGGCCGACGGCTACACCATCCTGGGCGGCACCATCAGCTCGCACGCCATCAATGTCAGCCTGTACTCCAAGCTGGACTATGACCCCGTCAAGTCCTTCACGCCCGTCGCCATGCTCGGCTCCGGCCCTCTGGTGCTGGTGGTGCCTGCCTCCAGCCCCTACAAGACCCTGGCTGACGTGCTGGCCGGCAGCAAGGCCAAGGCCTCGTCGGGCGGTCTGACTTCGGCCTCCCCTGGCAACGGCACCTCCAACCACATGGCGCTGGAACTGCTGGCCTACCAGACCGGCGTGAAGTTCACCCATGTTCCCTACAAGGGCAGCGGTCCCGCCGTGCAGGATGTCATGGGCGGACAGGTGGACATGATGTTCGACACTGCCCTGGTTGTCGGCCCCCACATCCAGTCCGGCAAGCTGCGCCCCATCGCCGTGAGCAGCTCCAAGCGCCTGGAATCGCTGCCCGATGTACCGACGATTGCCGAAGCCGGCGAGAAGGGTTTCGACATGGGCTCCTGGCAGGCCGTTTTCGCCCCTGCGGGCACGCCCAAGCCCATCGTGGACCGCCTGCATGCCGAGATCCTGAAGATCGTCGCCACCCCCGAAGTCCAGGCCCGCCTCAAGAACTTTGGCATGCTGCCGTCGAACATGACGACCGTCGAGCTGGCCGACTACCAGAAGGCCGAAGTGAGCAAGTGGGCCAAGGTGATCAAGTCTGCAGGAATAAAGGTGGAATAAGTAAAGCACCCCCTGAGCCGCTTCGCGGCTTCCGCCTCTCTAACTTGCTTTGCAAGGGAGGGGGACGACACCGTCGCTGCGGGGCGGCCCTTGCTCGGTGTTCCTCGCCTTGGGCTGCGCCGTTTGCGCAGACTGTGCCAACTGCCATGCCGTAGCAGTGCTGGCCCCTAGAAAATTGAGACATTGCCATGAGTACCCCACTTCCGCTTTCCATCAGCATGCATGCGGCCGACAACGTTGCCATTGTTGCCAACGACGGCGGCCTGCCTGCGGGCACCGTGCTGCCGTCCGGCCTCACGCTACTCGACAAGGTGCCGCAGGCGCACAAGGTGGCACTGGTGGACATTCCCGAAGGCGGTGCGGTGCGCCGCTACAACGTGGTCATCGGCTATGCGCTCAAACCCATTGCCGCCGGCAGCTGGGTGCACGAGCGCTTGCTGCAGATGCCCGAGGCACGCTCGCTGCAGGGCCTGCCCATCGCCACTGTCAAGCCGCCCGTGCTGGAGCCGTTGGCAGGCTATACCTTCGAGGGCTACCGCAATGCGGACGGTACGGTGGGCACGCGCAACATCCTGGCCATCACCACCACGGTGCAATGCGTGGCCGGGGTGCTCGACTTTGCGGTGCGCCGCATCAAGTCAGAGCTGCTGCCCCGATACCCCCATGTTGACGACGTGGTGGGCCTGGAGCACAGCTACGGCTGTGGCGTGGCCATCGATGCCGTGGGAGCCGAGATCCCGCAGCGCACGCTGCGAAATATCAGCCGCAACCCGAACTTCGGCGGCGAGGTCATGGTGGTCAGCCTGGGCTGCGAAAAGCTGCAGCCCGAGCGCCTGCTGCCGCCGGGCAGTTTTCCCATCGTCGACGAGCGCGAACCAGCACTCGATGTGGTCTGCCTGCAGGACGAGGCCCATGTGGGCTTTATGTCCATGATCGACTCCATCATGCGCCAGGCCGAGCAACATCTGCGCCGCCTCGACGCCCGCCGCCGCGAGACCGTGCCCGCCAGCGCCCTGGTGGTGGGCGTGCAATGCGGGGGCAGCGATGCCTTCAGCGGCGTCACCGCCAACCCCGCCGTGGGCTTCTGTACCGACCTGCTGGTGCGCGCGGGCGCCACCGTGATGTTCAGCGAGGTGACCGAGGTGCGCGACGGCATCGACCAGCTCACCTCGCGCGCCGCAAGCCCCGAAGTGGCCGAAGCCATGATCGAGGAAATGGCCTGGTACGACGCCTATCTCGACAAGGGCCGCGTGGACCGCAGCGCCAACACCACACCGGGCAATAAAAAAGGCGGATTGTCGAACATCGTCGAAAAGGCCATGGGCTCCATCATCAAGAGCGGCACGGCCCCCATCACCGGCGTGCTGTCACCCGGTCAGCGGCTGGCCGATCGCGACATCAGCCAGGGTCTGGTCTATGCGGCCACGCCGGCCAGCGACTTCATCTGCGGCACGCTGCAGCTGGCGGCCGGCATGAACCTGCATGTCTTCACCACGGGCCGCGGCACGCCCTACGGTCTGGCACAGGTGCCGGTGATCAAAGTGGCCACGCGCAGCGACCTGGCGCGGCGCTGGCACGATCTGATGGATATCAACGCCGGACGCATTGCCGATGGCGAGGCCTCGATCGAAGACATAGGCTGGGAGATGTTCAGGCTGATGCTCGATGTGGCCAGCGGTCGCAAAAAGACCTGGGCCGAGCATTGGCAGTTGCATAACGCGCTGGTACTGTTCAATCCGGCACCGGTGACCTGAATCCGTACCGCGCCCACGCCCCGGAAAGGCTTGCAAATCCAGAGCGCTTTGCGAAACCGCCATCCGGGTTGCAGACAGCATCACCCAGAAACGCTGCCATGGCAGCGTTTCTGGTTTGCGCATGCTCCCTCAGGTCCGCATGGAGCCCGTCTTCAGATAGCGCTGGTGCCAGGCATAAGCCTGGTCGAGCAGATGCGGCGTGTGCTTGCCCGGTGCATCGCGCAGCGCGCGCTCCAGATACTCTCTCATCGCCGCCTTGTAGTCGGGGTGCACGCATTTCTCGATGATCAGACGTGCGCGCTGCACCGGAGCCAGGCCGCGCAGATCGGCCAGGCCCTGCTCGGTCACGATGACCTGCACGTCATGCTCGGTGTGATCGACATGGGAGACCATGGGTACGATGCAGCTGATATTGCCGCCCTTGGCCGTGGAGGGTGTCATGAAGATGGACAGATAGGCATTGCGCGCAAAGTCGCCGCTGCCACCAATGCCGTTCATGATGGACGAGCCCATGACATGCGTGCTGTTGACGTTGCCGTACATATCGGCCTCGATCAACGCGTTCATCGAAATCAAACCCATGCGACGGATCAGCTCGGGGTGGTTCGATATCTCCTGCGGGCGCAGCATGATGCGTTGGCGGTAATAGTCGATATTGGCCAGAAAGCGCTCCATGGCCACAGGGCTCAGCGCCAGCGAGGTGGTCGACGCGGTATCGAGCTTGCCCGACTCCAGCATGTCGAGCATGCCGTCCTGCAGCACCTCGGTATAGGCGTTCAGATGGTCGAACGGGCCGTTGTTCAGCCCCGCCAGCACGGCGTTGGCGATATTGCCAACGCCCGACTGCAGCGGCAGCAACTCGGGCGGCAGGCGCCCCACTTTCACCTCATGCAGCAGAAAGTCGATGATGTTCTCGGCAATGCGCTTGGAGCCCTCATCGGGCGCCGTGAATGCTGCCAGCCTGTCACGCTGCGCTGTGGGCACCACGGCAATCACCTTGCCCGGATCGCAATGCAGATAGGGCTCGCCAATGCGGTCGAACGGGTGCTCCATGGGGATGGGCTTGCGCCTGGGCGGCACGGCCGCGCCGTAGTAGATATCGTGCATGCCCTCGAGTTCGGCGGGCTGGGCGCTGTTGACTTCGAGAATGACTTTGTCGGCCTGCTCCAGCCAGGTCTTGTTGTTGCCCACCGAGGTCGATGGAATCAGGCGGCCATCGGGCAAAACACCCGCCACCTCGATCACCGCCACGTCGAGATGGCCGAGGAAGCCGAACCACACATGCTGCGCCACATGCGAGAGGTGGATGTCCACATACTGCATGCGCCCTTCGTTGATCTCCTTGCGCACCGTGGGGTCCGACTGATAGGGCAGACGGCGTTCGATGCCATGCACCTTGGCCAGTGCTCCGTCCAGCTCGGCCGAGGTCGACGCCCCCGTCCAAAGGCTGATGCGGAAATTGCCGCCATTGGCGTTCTGCGCTTCGATGCGGCGTGCCAATGCCTGGGGCACGGCCTTGGGTGCACCTGCGGGAGTGAAGCCGCTCATGCCCAGTGTCATGCCGGATTGAATCAGGCCGGCGGCCTGGTCCGCCGTCATGATGCGTTCGCGCAAGACAGGGCAAAGCACGCGATCTGCAGGAGAAGCGCTGGTGAAGGATGTCTTCATGAAATATGTCTCGTCTCGCCAGCTTTCGTGAAGCGGGATGGTTTTTTGTAGTTAAAGAGTTGCACTTTGACTGGTGCAAACCCGGATTGAACTACGACACCCAGAAGGCCGCCAAGCGTAGTTGACTAGAGAAAACCCCGATGCGCTTTCCTGGAGGAAGCCAATGCAATTGAGTTCATCTTCAAAAAAGTGAGCATTCATCGCTCAGCAGATAAAGGATGAGAACCTGGAGCTGCTGAAGCTCGCCACCATGGCAGAGTTGCCAGAGCCCTGGCGGCAATTACAAAATATTTGCCTATCCTCAATGCCAGCCGACATAGGCTGACAAGCCCTCCGTGTTTTCGCAACCAGAATTCGACACATGGCTTTTGATACCTCCGGCTGGCAGCACAAGCTGCGACGCCTCACCCAGCCTCTGCAACCTCTGATCGATTCCGTACAGCTGTGGCTGCAGGCCGACGGTCTGCGCATGAGCGCCGCCATGTCTTTCTACGGCATGCTGAGCCTGGCGCCGCTACTGCTGGCCGTCGTGGGCCTGCTGGGCTGGTGGCTGGATCGCAGCTATGTGGAAAGCACCTTGATCAGCCAGATACAGAGCGTGGTCGGAGAGCGCGCGGCACAGGTCGTCAAGAGCGCGCTGGCCAGCGCCCAGAACGCCAATCAGGGCTCGCTCGCGTCCGTGCTCGGTCTGGTGATGATGCTCTCGGGCGCCACGGGCGTGTTTGTGGAGCTGCAGGCTTCACTGGACAAGCTCTGGTCCATGGGTGAAGAGTCGCGCCCGCAGGAAAACAAACCATGGTGGAGCATGGCCATCTCGCGGCTGTGGGGACTGAGCTATGTGGTGGGCCTGGGCTTTTTGCTGCTGGTATCCATGGTGCTTTCAACCGCCATCCAGATGATCACCAAATGGGCCAACGACGAGCTGCAGCTTGTGCCGCTGGGTCCGCTGATGGGGCTGATCAACGAGGGCCTTTCCTTCGGCATTGCAGTGCTGCTGTTCTGGGGTCTGATGCGCATGGGGGCTGGCATCAAGCCCTCCACCAGATACCTGCTGCTGGGTTCGCTGACGGGCGCCGCCCTGTTCACCATAGGCAAGCAGGCCCTGGCCTGGTATCTGTCCACCGCAGCCGTGGTCTCGGCCTATGGTGCAGCCGGCTCGCTGGTGGTAGTGCTGATGTGGTTTTACTTCACCTCGGCCATTCTGCTGTTCTCCGCCGCCACGGCCAAGGCCTGCAGCAGGTCCCGGGTCCAGTGGACCGTCCCTTTTGTCGCGCGCAAGGCATCCAGCGCCAGGCCCATGGATTTGCAGCGCCTGCCCGAGAACGCAGGGGAGAACATCTAGGTCAAGCACAACAGCCATGCCATACATGGACTCTCCGCCATCTTCTCCTCAGCGGAAACGCAAAAGGCCTGCGAATGCAGGCCTTTTGTCTAGGACAAGCCGGAATTACTTTTCCACGAAAGCGCGCTCGATGACAAAGTCGCCGGGCGTAGTGGTGTTGCCTTCCTTGAAGCCGCGCTTTTCCAGCAGTTCCTTGAGTTCGGACAGCATGGCGGGGCTGCCGCACAGCATGACGCGATCGGTCTCGGGATTCAGATCGGGCAGACCCAGATTCTGCGGGAAGGTGCCGTTGTTGATCTGGGCCGAGATACGGCCCTGGTTGCGGAATGGCTCGCGTGTCACGGTGGGGTAGTAATGCAGCTTGCCCTTGACGATATCGCCGAGGAATTCATGCTCGGGCAATTCCTTCTCGAACAGCTCCTGATAGGCCAGCTCCTGCACCTGACGCACGCCATGCACGACGACCACATTGTCGAAACGCTCATAGGTCTCGGGGTCGCGCGCCACGGCCAGCCAGGGAGCCAGGCCCGTGCCCGTGCCGATCAGATACAGATTCTTGCCGGGCAGCAGATAGTCGATCAGCAGCGTGCCTGTGGGCTTCTTGCCCACGATGATGGTGTCACCCACCTGGATGTTCTGCAGCTTGGAAGTCAGAGGGCCTTCGGGCACCTTGATGGACAGAAACTCCAGATGCTCCTCATAGTTGGGGCTGGCGATGGAGTAGGCGCGCAGCAGGTTCTTGCCATCCACCTTCAGGCCGATCATGGTGAAATGGCCGTTGGAAAAGCGCAGCGATGTATCGCGGGTGGTGGTGAAGGAGAAAAGACGGTCGGTCCAGTGGTGGACGGACAGCACGCGTTCTTCAAGAAAAGCACTCATGATTCGTCTGAAATAAAAACTCTAAGCAGAAAACCTGCGCGGCAAATGCTGGGCGGTGGCGGGGCACTGCAGGTCAGGGCTGCTAGCGCGTTGGCTGCCGGTTGCCAAGCGGGACAAGACCTATATTGTCCGGCAATTGCACAGAAACGGGGGAATCACCCATCAATGTCTTGAGATCGAATAGTGATAAGCAGAATGAAGCGCTCCGATACCGCCCGATCGCCGGAAAACTGTCTTGCCCATCTTGACTCAGGGAAAACGCTGCTCTAGGATCATTTCCCACGCGCTTTGAACAAGCGCTTTATTTGTCTATATAAATGCTCAAATTGAGCATTAGTAATTGCAACGACCCTGTGTCTCAGACCATGGTCGCCCACCTAGCACCAAGGAGAATGACAATGCAGCTGCGCTGGTCCCTGCCCCTGCTGACACTGGCCGCCCTGCCCGCCTGGGCACAGGACGTGATCAAGATTGGCGAAATCAACAGCTACAAGGCGCAGCCCGCGTTTCTGGAGCCCTACAAAAAGGGCATGGAGCTGGCGGTGGAGCAGGTCAATGCCGCAGGCGGCATTGCCGGCAAGAAGCTGCAGCTCCTCGTGCGCGACGACAACGCCACGCCGGGCGATGCCGTGCGTGCCGCCGAAGAGCTCTACACGCGCGAGAAAATCGATGTGCTCACGGGCAGCTTTCTCTCGCATGTGGGCCTGGCGCTGACCGACTATGCCAAGCAGAAAAAGCGCTTCTTCCTCGCCTCCGAGCCGCTGACCGACAAGATCGTCTGGGCCGACGGCAATCACTACACCTACCGTCTGCGCGGCTCCACCTACATGCAGACCGCCATGCTGGTGGAGGAAGCGCTCAAGCTCAAGAAGAAGCGCTGGGCCATCGTCTACCCCAACTACGAATACGGGCAGTCGGCGATTGCCACCTTCAAGACGCTGATGAAAGCCAGGCAGCCCGACATCGAGTTTGTGGCCGAGCAGGCGCCGGCGCTGGGCAAGATCGACGCCGGCTCCGTCGTGCAGGCGCTCGCTGACGCCAAGCCCGATGCCATCTTCAACGTGCTGTTCGCCACCGACCTCGGCAAGTTCGTGCGCGAAGGCAATACACGCGGCCTGTTCAAGGGCCGCGAAGTCGTGGGCCTGCTGACGGCAGAGCCCGAGTACCTGGACCCGCTCAAGAAGGAAGCGCCCATAGGCTGGACCGTGACCGGCTACCCCTGGTATTCCATCAACACCCCCGAGCACACCGCCTTCCTCAAGGCCTATCAGGCCAGGTTCAAGGACTACCCGCGCCTGGGTACCATCGTGGGCTACAACGCCATCCAGTCGATTGCTGCGGGCCTGCGCAAGACCAAGGGCGATCCCGACACCGAGAAACTGATTGCGGCCTTCAAGGGCCTGGAAGTCGCCACACCCTTCGGCCCCATCACCTACCGCGCACAGGACAACCAGTCCACCATGGGGGCCTATGTCGGCAAGACCGCCTATGACGAGAAGCTGGGGCGCGGCGTGCTGGTCGACTACCGCTATGCCGACGGCAAGAACTACCAGCCCACGGACGAGGAAGTGAAGAAGCTGCGTCCCGCGACAGCGAACTGATTTCGCTTCGGCGAAAATGCCAGGCCACCTGCACTGCAGCAGGTGGCTTTTTCATCTCTGAACACACTATGTCGAGCTTCAGGAGCTACGCAGCATGAGTGCATCCGGCCTGCTGGCCCAGTTGCTCAACGGACTGGCCAGCGCATCGTCGCTGTTTCTGGTTTCGGTCGGGCTGTCACTGATCTTTGGTGTCACCCGCACCATCAACTTCGCCCACGGCTCGTTCTACATGCTGGGCGCCTTCATCGCCTACAGCAGCGTGGACCGGCTCTCGCCCCATATCGGCTTCTGGCCCGCGCTGCTGGTGGCTCCGCTGGCCTGTGGCGCACTCGGGGCGCTGACCGAGACACTGCTTCTGCGTCGCATCTACAAGGCGCCAGAGCTATTCCAGTTGCTGGCCACGTTTGCGCTGGTACTGGTCATCAAGGATGCTGCGCTGTGGCTGTGGGGCCCGGAGGAGCTGTTCGGCCCGCGTGCCACAGGGCTTGAAGGCTCGGTGGAGATTCTGGGCCGCCAGTTCCCCACCTACGATCTGTTCTTGATAGCGGTCGGCCCTTGCGTCCTCCTGGGCCTGACGCTTCTACTGACCAGGACCCGCTTTGGCACCCTGGTGCGTGCCGCTACACAGGACCGCGAAATGGTGGGCGCCCTTGGCGTCAACCAGGCCTGGCTGTTCACCGCCGTCTTCGCACTGGGCACGCTGCTGGCAGGCCTGGGCGGCGCGCTGCAGCTGCCGCGCGAGCCCGCCAGCCTCGAGATGGACATGCTCACCATTGGCGCCGCGTTTGTGGTGGTGGTGGTCGGCGGCATGGGCAGCATACCGGGCGCCTTCATGGCCGCGTTGCTGGTGGCGGAGCTCAAGGCCGTCTGCATCTGGCTGGGTGTGCAGGAGATCGCGGGCTTCGAGCTGTCGTTCTCCAAGCTCACGCTGGTGGTGGAGTTCCTGGTCATGGCCGTGGTGCTGATCTGGCGGCCCTGGGGCCTGCTGGGCAAGCACCAGGCACTGGCACGCAGCGCTGGCGAGCCCGAACAGCCGCTGCGCCGCTCAGGGCGTGGTGCAACGGCCGCATGGCTGGGACTGCTGAGCGCGCTGGTGCTGCTGCCGCTGATGGCCAGCGGCGCCGCAGGCGGCAGCTATGCCACCGTGCTGCTGGCCGATATCTTTGTCGCCGCGCTGTTTGCGAGCAGTCTGCACTTCATACTCGGGCCCGGCGGCATGCACTCCTTCGGTCATGCGGCCTACTTTGGCCTCGGTGCCTACGGTGCGGCACTGCTGGTGCGTACCCTGGATCTGCCCATGGAAGCCGCACTGCTGCTCGGGCCCCTGGCCGCCGCTGCGGGCGCCCTGCTCTATGGCTGGTTCTGCGTGCGGTTGTCGGGCGTCTATCTGACCATGCTGACGCTGGCGTTTGCGCAGATCAGCTGGGCCATCGTCTTTCAGTGGGATGACTTCACGGGCGGCAGCAACGGCCTGACTGGCGTATGGCCCCCCGAATGGGCATCGCAGGGTCCGGCGTTCTACTGGCTGGCTCTGGGCATCTGCGCGCTGGGCATCTATCTGCTGCGCCGCCTGCTGTTTTCGCCGCTGGGCTATGCGCTGCGCGCATCGCGCGACTCGGCGCTGCGAGCCGATGCGATCGGCATCGACGTGCGCCGCATTCAGTGGACGGCATTTGTGATCGCCGGGCTGTTTGCCGGTCTGGCCGGAGCGCTGTTTGCCTTCAGCAAGGGCGGCGTGGCACCCGACGCCATGTCGGTCACCAAATCGGTGGATGCACTGGTCATGGTGCTGCTGGGCGGCGTGCAGACGCTGGCCGGCCCTGTGGTGGGCGCAGCAGCCTTTACCTGGCTGCACGACACCGTGGCACGTAACACCGAATACTGGCGCGCGCTGATGGGAGCGACCATGCTGATTCTGGTGCTGCTGGCACCGCAGGGCATTGCAGGCTATGCGCAGCTGCTGTGGTCGCGCGTGAGTGCCAGGGACCAATCAGGAGCTAGACAATGAGCCTGCTGCATGTACAGAACCTCAGCAAGGCCTTTGGCGGCGTGAAAGCCGTGCAACAGGTTTCATTCGGCCTGCAGGCGGGCGAGCTGCTGGCCCTGATCGGCCCCAACGGCGCGGGCAAGAGCACCACCTTCAACATGGTCGGCGGCCAGTTGCCGCCCGACAGCGGCCAGGTGCTGCTCAATGGCCAGCCCATCACGGGCCTGCCGCCACGCGCCATCTGGCGCAAGGGCGTGGGGCGAACCTTCCAGATTGCACAGACTTTTACCTCGCTCAGCGTGGCGGAAAACGTGCAGATGGCCCTGCTGTCGGCCGACCACAAAATCTTCAGCTGGTGGCCACGTGCCGCCAGTCACCGGCGTGCCGACGCCCTGGCCCTGCTGGAGCAGGTGGGTATGGCCGCTCAAGCCGATCGCCCCTGCAGCGCTCTGGCCTATGGCGATGTGAAACGAGTGGAGCTGGCCATGGCGCTGGCCCATGACCCGCAATTGCTGCTCATGGACGAACCCACAGCCGGCATGGCCCCGGGCGAGCGTGTGGCCCTGATGCAGCTGACGCGCCGGATTGCGCAGCAGCGCCACATGGGCGTGCTGTTTACCGAGCACAGCATGGATGTGGTTTTCGGTCAGGCGGACCGTGTGGCTGTGCTGGTGCGCGGCCAGCTGCTGGCCGAAGGCAGTCCGCAAGCCATTCGCGACGATGCGCGCGTGCAGCAAGCCTACCTCGGTACAGGCCTCGTTCTTGAAAAGCAGCAATGAATCAAATGCATAGCAACCAGCGCTTGATGGATAAGGGCAAGAGCCCCAAATTGCTTGAAGTCCAGAACCTCAACGCCTGGTATGGCGCAGCCCATATCCTGCATGAGGTATCGCTGAACGTGGGGCGCGGCGAGGTCGTGGCACTGATGGGACGCAATGGCGCAGGCAAGTCCACCACGCTCAAGAGCATTGCTGCCCTGGTGCCGCGCCGCGAGGGCAGTATCCGCTTCATGGGCGAGGCGCTGGAGAAAAAGGCTTCGCACCAGATCGCGCAGCGCGGCCTGGGCTATGTGCCCGAGGACCGCCGCATCTTTACCGAACTGACGGTGCTGGAAAACCTCGAGGTCGGCAAGCAAAAGCCACGCCGCTGGCCCGATGGCCAGGCCGTGCCGCACTGGACGCCCGAAAAACTGTTTGCGCTTTTCCCCAACCTGGGCGAGATGCCCGAGCGCCTGGGCGGGCGCATGAGCGGTGGCGAGCAGCAGATGCTGAGCGTGGCCCGCACGCTGATGGGCCAGCCCTGTCTGGTGCTGCTGGACGAGCCCTCCGAGGGGGTTGCTCCGCTGATCGTCGAGCAGATGGCGCGCACGATTCTCGAACTCAAGGCACAGGGCATAGGCATCTTGCTCAGCGAGCAGAACCTGCCATTCGCCGAGGTCGTGGCCGACCGTGCCTATGTGCTGGAAAAGGGCCAGATCGTGCATGCGGCCAGCATGGCCGAACTGGCGGGCGACAAGGCCGTGCGCCAGCAATATCTGGGTGTGTAGAGGCCTGCTCTAGCGCAAAGACAGCAAGGGCGTCAGCGGGCGCAAACGGGATGAGCGCAGCAGCTTGCCGGGCAGCAGGTAGAGCCCGCCGAGAACCGGCAGCTCCACCTTGGTGAACACCACCCCGAGATCCATACCACCTTGCTGCCAGGCCTGCCAGACCAGCGTGGTGCAGTACAGATCCTGAGCGTCTCCCTGCAGCTGAAACGGCTTGCCCTGCTGCGCCATGGCCCAGGCCACGGCCCGCTCACGCGTGCCGGTGTCGGAAGCGACCTGATACAGGCGATAGGCCCGGGCGCGCCGAGCGTCCAGAAAAAAGTCCAGCGAATCCAGCACCACGGCATCGGGCTGGCCCTCGCGTTCGGACGGCGTGGCATGCAGCACCTGCCACTGACCGGGCCGGCCCACCAGCATGCCCACATGGCTGAAGTCACCGCGGTCCACGGCTTGCACCAGGTGACTGACGTTCTCAGTACCCTGGCGGAAGATCAGATCACCGGGCGCCGCCTGCGGCGGCAGTTGCGGCTTTGCAAAAGCCAGGCCGACACAGCAGGCCGACAGCGCCATCACAGCAGCCGTTGCCAGCCGCCGAAAAATCACAGCTGCACTTTCCAGACGCCCTGTTCCTGAAACAGATTGATGCGCTCGCGGCGGGTACTGCCATCGCCATAGGTGACCAGCACCCGCAGCTTGACGACCTGCTGGTCTTCGGAGAGCGTTCTTTCCACCACTTCCACCTTGGCCAGGCCGCCCTTGGAGTCGATCATTGCCTTGGCGCCTGCCAGCATGCGGCGCAGCTTGTACTCAAAACTCGCCAGCTGCTCCCTGGAAATATTGCGTGCCGAGACCAGGGCAATGCAGGCGTCGAAATCGCCGGCCGCAACCAGTGCGTAAAAGCGCCGGATCAGCTCATCCTGACTTTGTTCAGGGGTGGCCGTGGCACAGGCCGACAGACCTAATGCCAGAGACAGCGAGAAGGATAGAAGCAGACAGCGGCGGCGGGAAGGGGAGACAGAAGCAGACACGGACCGGGTACAGCAAGAACAAGGAAGGCCGCAGTGTAGTCGCCACAACGGCCCGGCTCTTGCGTGCAATCAGTGCACCGGCCTATTCGACCACCACCGGGCTGAACTCCGGTGGTGCGCCGAAGTAGGCGCGCGGCGACGGAGGCTGCGCGCCATCGATGTCCTGCACGCCATACTGGCTGGCCAGTTCGGCCGTGTAGAACACGCCGCCGGAGCGCTGTTCCAGGCAGTCGGCATCGCCATGCAAGGCCAGAATCACCCGACCAATGAATTGCGGCGTTTCGGCGCTGTCGAAGCTGTCGCCGTACTTGTCGGGTTCGACCGCGCAGACGCGTGCGGAGCGTTCGGTTTTGACCAGCCCCGGCCAGAGCGAGACCACGCTCACGCCGGCAGGCTTGAAATCGTGGGCCATGTCGAAGCTCATCTTGTCCGAGCCGGCCTTTCCCGCGCCATAGGCCGGACCATGCATATAACAGCGGCTGCCGGCTGACGAGATATTGACCACCAGGCCGCGCCCCGCGATCAGCAGGCCGGCCGCGCAATGGCTGGCCACATAGGTGGAGCGCAGGCCCACATCGAGCAGCCCGGTCATCTCCAGCGGCTTCTGCCAGAAGGGCCCGGGCACCGTGAGCGCATCGGGAATCGCAATCGCACAATTGACCAGAATGTCGAGCCGGCCATGCTCGCGACGCACGCGCTCGAACAGCGCTGCCACCTGGGCATCATCGCCATGGTCACAGGCCACGGCAATGCCGTGGCCGCCCGCAGCCGTCACATCGGCGGCCGTCCTGCCTATCGTGCCCGGCAGCGGCGAGTCGCCCTCCTTCACGCTGCGCCCCGTTACATAGACGATTGCCCCCGACGCACCCAGCGCCAGCGCCACACCCCGGCCGACGCCACGGCTGGCCCCCGTCACCACACATACCAAAGCCTGGTTCATGCCGTTCCCCTGTTTCATGAAGCAGCATGAATCTGCACCAGACGGCGGTGCCCGGCAACGTCCGATAAGACTAGATGTCGCGCTGCATGCGCTGCTGGGCCCAGATGTGGCGGGCCAGTGTCTGCTGCGCCAGATGGAGCACGGGCGCATCCACCATCTTGCCGTTGACGGTGCAGACGCCGCCGCCAGAGGCCTGCATGGCCTGCACCACCGCACGGGCCTGGGCCACGGCCGGATTGCAAGGCGCAAACACGCGGTTGACCGTGCCAACCTGGTCCGGGTGTATGCACAGCTTGGCGCCAAAACCCATGCGCAGCGCGCGCCCGGTGTCGCTCTCCAGGCGGGCCGCATCCTTGGTATCGATGGTGACGCCATCCACGGCGCGGGCCAGTCCCCGCCGGCGCGATGCCAGGATCAGCGCCAGACGTACTGGCAGAAGCTCGGCTTCGTCCGGCTCGCACTGCATGCCGGCATCGACCTGAAAGTCCAGATGCCCAAAAGCCAGCCGCACCACCTGCGCGGTGCCGGCCAGCGCATCGCAGGCATCCAGGCCCGCCACGCTTTCCACCAGGGGCAGCAACGCACAGCGCGGGCCGGCTGCACCGGCAATCTGCTGCAGCACCGCCGCGCTTTCCGCCTTGGGCACCACGGCCCCGGCCACGCCGTCGGCCACCAGCCGTGCCAGCGCCCGCAGATCTTCATCGAACCAGGGCGTTTCCCAGGCATTGATACGTACCATCAACCGTTCGCGCTCGGACATGGAAAGCTGCTGCACGGCCTGCTCCAGGGCCAATCTGGCGGCCTGCTTGTCGCCGGGCGCCACGGCATCCTCGCAGTCTGCGATCACCATATCGGCGCCGCTGGCAAGAGCCTTGACAAGCCGCTGCGGCCGGTTGGCGGGAACGAACAAAAAAGTGCAGGCGTTATGCAGCAAGGTGCTCATGGCGTCTCTTGGAAATGCAGGATTTCAATCGGCTGATGGAGGCCCGCGCCGGGGCGCGGGCCTCATGCCGTGCACGGTCTTACTCGGCCGATACGCCGGCTGCCTTGATGACGGCGCGCCAGCGCGCGACTTCGGCCTCCAGGTGCTTGCGCAGTCCTTCTGGCGTGGCCTTGTCGGGCGTGACGAGATCGGAGCTGAGTTCGGCTATGCGCTTTCTGACGTTATCGTCCTTGAGCGCCACATTCAGCGCCTTGTTCAGTTGCTCCAACGCTTCCCTGGGCGTGCCCTTGGGCGCATACATGCCATGCCAGACCTTGACGTCGAAGCCCCTGAGGCCCTGCTCGTCCAGCGTCGGGATATTGGGCAGCGACGACAGACGCTGAGGTGTGGTCACGCCGAAGACCTTCGCGCGCTTGCCGTCCTGGATCACGGGCACGGTCTGGGTAGTCTGGTCGCACAGCAGGTCGACCTGCCCGCCCATCAGATCGTTCATGGCTGGACCGGCTCCCTTGTAAGGCACGACGGTCAGCTTCACACCCGCCTGGTGCATGAACAGCATGCCGCACAGCTGCGACACGGCGCCTACGCCGGCATTGGCCAGCGACACCTTGTCCTGGTGCTTTTTCACATAGTCCAGCAGCTCGGCAAAGCTGTTCGCCGGGAAGTCCTTGCGCGACAGCAGGGTCATGGGCACGTCCAGCACCTGGCCGATGTACTCGAAGTCCTTGAGCGGGTCGTAGGGCAGCTTTTTGTACAGCGAGGGCGCAGTGGCCATGCCCATGTGGTGGATCAATATGGTGTAGCCGTCGGGCTTGGAGCGCACGATGCGCGCCGGTGCCAGCGTGCCGCCTGCGCCCACCGTGTTTTCGACAAGCACCGTCTGCCCCAGGTACTGGCCCATCGGCACGGCCAGCAGCCGAGCCACCACATCGGTAGGCCCTCCGGCGCTGTAGGGAACGACCAGGGTCACAGGCTTGTCCGGCCAGCCTGCGGCCTGGGAAAAGCCGGCCCAGCCGAGCAGCAGAGCCGCGACGGCGCGGCGGGCGATTTGCGAGGGGAAGAAAGCCATGGTTGTCTCCTGGTAAAAATTCTGAAGGATCAATCGAGCTTGATGGGGCCCACGGTCTCCAGCAGCTTCTTGTAGCGTGCGATCTCGGCCATGTACATCGCGTCCGCCTCTTTCAGCGAAACAGGCGACAGCACGCGGCGGCCGTCGAGCTGAAGGCTGTGCTTGACTTTCTCGTCCGCCATCGCGAAAGCGAACAGCGCGCTGGCCTTTTGCTTCTCCTCCTCGGTGGCGGTACGCTTGAGGAAGTAGCCCGCATAGCTGGAGAAGTCGAAGTCGGCCAGCCCCTCCACGCTGCTTGCCGTCTGCAGCTGAGCCAGCGTGGGCGGTTTGGCAGCCGAGAAAATGCCGATGACCTGGAACATGCCCTTGGCCGCCATGTCGTCGAAAGCGGTCTGATAGGGCGTGATGGAGAAGTCGATCTGCCCGCCGATCAAGTCCTGCATGGCGGGCGCACCGCCCTTGTACGGGATGTGGTTCAGCGCCACGCCCTTCTTCTTGGCCAGGTACTCGCCCATCACGTGGTACAGCGATCCCACGCCCACCGTGCCATAGGTCAGGGGGCTGTCCTTGCGGCTACTGGCGAGCGCGAAGAATTCGTCGAAGTTCTTCACGCCCAGGCCCTTGCGCACGGCCAGCACCAGGTAGGTCTGAGTGACGTACTGCACGGGCACGAAGTCCTCGGACTTGAACTTGGCGGCCTGGTTCAGCAGCACAGGCAAGATCAGCTCGTTCTGCGTGCCCTGGAAGACCTGGTTCTGCGGGTTGGCCAGGAACTTGTTGACCGCCAGCAGCCCCGTGGCGCCGCCGAGGTTCTCCACGAAGAAGGGCTTGCCCTGGCCGCTGAGCGCGTTGGCGATCACGCGGCCCGTGGCGTCGCTGGGGCCGCCGGCTGGGTAAGGCACCAGGATGCGCCCTTGCGCCAAGGCCCCGAGGGACAGGGCCAGAGCACAGGCGGCCAGCAGAGCGGGGATGGTTCTCATAGTTCAGGCTCCCAGGGTCTTCAGGGTTCTAAAAAGCACCGTGGCCTTGCCGACCACCGAGTCGAGGCGCACGTATTCCTCGGGCGTGTGAAATCCGCCGCCCGACGGGCCCACGGCGCAGATCACGTCGCAGCCGCATTCGGCGGCGATGCCCGAGTCGGAGCAGCCGCCCGTCACCTCGCCTTTGACGGCGATGCCCTCGGTCACCGAAATCTCCAGGTACTTCTCGGCCAGGAGGCGCGAACCCTCGCTCTGCACGAAGGGCTTGAACTCGCCGCGCACCGACCACGACGCGGTCTCGCCCTGCAGGCTGGTGGCGCAGATGCGAGCCACCTCGCTCAGGCAGCGCTCGCGCTGCGCCATGGTGTGGATGCGCAGGTCCACCCCCGCCACAGCCGACGGTGCCACGGTGTTGACAGACAGGCCGCCACGGATCAGGCCCACGTTGAGGGTGATGCCCTCGTCCGGGTCGATGAGCTGCTCCATGCTCTGGATCTTTTTCGCCAGAGCCGAGATAGCGCTGATGCCCGAATAGAAGTTCGCCCCCGCGTGCGCGGCCTTGCCCTGCACCTGCACGTCGAAGAACACGCCGCCCTTGCGGCCCACCACCACGTTGCCGTTGGGGCGGCCGGGCTCGGAATTGAAAGCGTAGCGGTGCTGGCGACAGGTGGCCTCGATGAAGGCGCCGCTCTGGGGCGAGCCGATTTCCTCGTCACAGGTGAACAGCGCCGAGAGCGTGGTGCCTTTATCGCCCATGGCCTGCCAGGCCTGCAGCAGGTAGGCGTTCATCAGCACGCCGGCCTTCATGTCGGCCACGCCGGGACCATAGGCGACAGGGCCATCCACGCGAAAGGGCCGACGCTGAGCCTCTCCCTCGGGGAACACGGTGTCGCAATGGCCCAGCAGCAGGGCAGAGCGCTCACGCGACGCGCCGGGGTGGACGGTGGCGCGCACGCATACCAATCGCCCGCCATCCTGCAGCCGCTGCACCTCGATACCCAGCCCATCCAGGTAGCCGGCGACCCAATCGAGCACCTTGGAAACGCCTGCCTTGTGGTAGCTGCCCGAGTCGATGTTCACCAGGCTTTCCAACTGGCGGACGTAGTCGTCGAACCGTTCTTGCATCCACGCAGAAAAGTCGTTCATCGCTGTCTCCTACATCAAAGCGCCCACTTGCGGCCAGGCGGCCACAGCCCACGCTTTGTGGATGGCCGCGGCAGCCCGCGCCGCATCCACCCCGCCGTAGTCAGCCAGCCGCAGCGCCTTGGCCGTGATCTCCTCGCGCGACAGCGTGTTACCGGGGTCGCCCTTGGGTTCGTCGACACGGCCCTTGAGCAAGCGGCCATCCGTGGTCTGCACGCTGACCTTGCCTATCCAGCGCCGGGGATAGGCCGCGTCGACCTCGGCATCAAGCTCCATGCTCACCTTGTCGCGCAGCTCCACGGTCTCCTGTGCCAGATAGTCGCGGTCGAACTCCATCAGCCCCGCATGGCCGTGACGCGCCGCCAGCGCCAGCACGGTGCCCATGGAGAACTTGCTCTGGTGCACGGTGCTCGGCCTGACCACGGGGCCCAGCACATCGATGGCGCCCTGGTGCACATGGCAGGTGATCCGTGCCAGGTCGGCAGGCACTATGCCGTGCTGCTGCATGACCTGCAGCAGCGCATCGGCGGCAGGGTGGGTGTGGCGGCAGGAGGCATGCCATTTGAACGAGGTCTCTGCCGTGGCCCAGCGCGTGCCCAGCCCATCGCTGAGCCGGGCCGGGTCGGCATCGGTGGACATGCCCGCCGCAAGCCCCTGCGGCCCCATGAAGATGTCCTGCGCGCCCGTGAAACCATCCTGCGCCAGAAAGGCGGCCGTCAGTCCTGCTGAGGCAGCATGCGCCGTGTGCAACTGCTTGCTGTCGGCGCCCGTGCGCAGAAACTCCCACAGCCCCGCCGACTGTGTGCCGGCCGAGCCGAAGGCATGCTGCATCTGCTCGGGTGTCAGCTTGAGCAAACGGCCCACGGCAGCAGCCGCTGCCAGCGTGCCGGCCGTGGCCGTGGTGTGGAAGATGCGGTAGTGGCTGCGGCCCAGGAACTCGCCCACCCGGATGCCGACCTCATAGCCGGCCACACAGGCCTGCATGAGCTCGATGCCGCTGGCACCAAGGCTCTGCGCCACGGCCAGCGCGGGCGGGAAAACCACGGCGGCGGGGTGGAAGACCGAGCCGTTGTGCACATCGTCCTGCTCGGCCACATGCGAGGCTGCGGCGTTGGCCTGGGCCGCCATCAGCGGCGAGCTGGTGGCGTCACTGCCCAGTATCTCGCAGGGGCCCGCGGCCGGCCCCTGGGACAGTGCAAAGCGCGTGATGCTCTGCACAGGGCGCGCGTTCTGGCCGGCGAGAACGGAGCCGAACCAGTCCACCCACAGATCCTCGGCGCGGCGCTGCACCTGCAGCGGGACATCCTCCCAGCACAGCGTGGCCGCGAACCGGGCCAGCGGATGAATGCTCACTTGGGTCTCGTTCTTCATGGAATCACTCCCGCGCATACGCTGCGCACAGTTTTCACAGAGTTGCTTCTTCGGCGTACAGAGCACGGATGCGCTCGGCCGACCACCCCAGCTCGGCCAGGATGGCCGCACTGTGCTCGCCTAGGGACGGCACGGCGTCCATGCGGTAGTCAAAGGCGCTGTTGGCACCGGGCGGCAGCAGCGCCTGCACCGGCCCGGCCGGCGTTCCCACGCTGCACCAGCGCTGGCGTGCGGCCAATTGCGGATGGGCCCACAGGCCCGCCATGTCGTTGACACGGGCGTTGGCAATGCCGGCCTGCTCCAGGCGCTGCACCACCTGCTGTGCGTCAAGCCCGGCAAACACACTCAGGATCAGGCCCTGCAGCTCCTCGCGGTGGGCATTGCGCCGTGCATTGCTGTCAAAGCGCGCATCGCTGGCCAGTGCCGGCTGCAGCAGCACCTGCTCGCAGAAAAGCTTCCATTCGCGCTCGTTCTGCAGGCCCAGCATCACCGTACCGCCATCGCCCGCCATGAAGGGTCCATAGGGGTAGATGCTGGCATGCGATGCGCCCGTGCGCGGCGGCGGCGGCGCGCCGTCCCAGGCGTAGTACATGGGATAGCCCATCCATTCGCCCAGTGCCTCCAGCATGGAGACATCGATATGGCTGCCCTCGCCCGTGCGCCCGCGCAGCAGCAGGGCAGAAAGAACATTGGTATAGGCGTACATCCCGGCCGCGATATCGGCCACCGAGATGCCGGCCTTGGACGGCTCCTGCTCCGTGCCCGTGACCGAGAGAAACCCCGCCTCGCTCTGGATCAGCAGGTCGTAGGCCTTCTTGTCCCGGTAGGGACCGTCGGCGCCATAGCCGCTGATGTCGCAGACGATGAGTTGCGGGTTGCGGGCCTTCAGCACCTCGTAGGACAGACCCATGCGCGCAGCCGCCCCCGGTGCCAGGTTCTGCACCAGCACATCAGCCGTGGTCAGCAGTTGCAGCAGGGCTTGCAGGGCCGCCGGCTGCTTGAGGTCCAGCGCCAGGCTTTCCTTGCTGCGGTTGATCCAGGTGAAGTGCGAGGACTGGCCATTTACACGCTGGTCGTAGCCGCGCGCAAAGTCGCCCGCACCGGGGCGCTCCACCTTGATCACGCGCGCCCCCAGATCGGCGAGCTGGCGGGTGCAAAAGGGTGCGGCCACCGCGTGCTCCAGCGAGACCACGGTGATGCCGTCGAGAGGGCGGATGGTATTGGTCATGAATCGGTCATTCCATGGATTGGCTTGGTGAGCGGCGCGTGCAACCGGCGCAAAGCAGGCCAGCAGACGCCGCGCAAGGGCCGCCCCGCCGCGCTGGCGTCGTCCCCCTGCCCGAATTGCTCAGCAATTCGAGAGAAGGGGGAAGCGGCGCAGCCGCTCAGGGGGCTGCCCATGTCAAAACGAACGTGGCAGACCCAGCAGGTGCTCGGCCACATAGGAATAGATCAGATTGGTGGAGATCGGCGCCACCTGATAGAGGCGGGTTTCGCGGAACTTGCGCTCCACGTCGTACTCGCAGGCAAAGCCGAAGCCACCGTGGAACTGGATGCAGGCATTGGCTGCCTCCCAGCTGGCCTTGGCCGCTAGATACTTGGCCATATTGGCCTGAGCGCCCATGGACTCTCGCGCGTCGAACAGTTCGCAGGCCTTCCAGCGCATGAGATTGGCGGCCTCGACCTCGATGAAGGCATCGGCGATCGGGAACTGCACGCCCTGGTTCTGGCCGATGGGACGGCCGAACACCTGGCGGTCCTTCACGTAATTCGTCACACGGTCCAGGAACCAGTAGCCGTCGCCTATGCACTCGGCCGCAATCAGCGTGCGTTCGGCGTTCAGCCCGTCGAGGATGTACTTGAAGCCCTTGCCTTCCTCGCCGATCAGGTTCTCCTCGGGAATCTCCAGATCCTCGAAGAACAGCTCGTTGGTCTCGTGGTTGACCATGTTGAGGATGGGGCGCACGGTCATGCCCTTCCTCTCGGCCTCGCGCAGATCGACCATGAAGATGGACATGCCCTCGCTTTTCTTCTTCACTTCTGCCAGCGGTGTGGTGCGCGCCAGCAGGATCATGAAGTCGCTGTGCTGGATGCGGCTGATCCAGACCTTCTGACCATTGATCACATAGCGCCCATCCTTCTTCACGGCGCTGGTCTTGATCTTGGTGGTGTCCGTGCCCGTGGTGGGCTCTGTGACACCCATGGACTGCAGCCGCCATTCGCCCGAGGCGATACGCGGCAGGTATTTCTCCTTCTGCGCCTGCGATCCATGGCGCAGCAGTGTGCCCATGTTGTACATCTGGCCGTGGCAGGCGCCCGAGTTGCCGCCGCAGCGGTTGATCTCCTCCATGATGACGCTGGCCTCGGTCAGGCCCAGGCCGCTGCCGCCGTACTCCTGCGGAATCAGCGCGGCCAGCCAGCCTGCGTTCGTGAGCGCGTTGACGAAGGCTTCGGGGTAGACGCGCTGCTCGTCGATCTTGCGGAAATACTCGTCGGGAAACTCCGCACACAGCGCACGAATGGCATCGCGGATCTCGTGGTGGTTATTGGAGCTGGTGTATTCGATCATTTCAAGCCTTTTGACCTCAAACGCTTACCCATAAAGCGTTATCAGCTATGGTTTTCTTAATTCTTCAGGACACCGTGGCCGTAGCCTGCATGGTGAGAAAGCCGTCGTGGTCCCGCGCCCACAGGTCGATGGTCCTGCCGTCCTCGCGCGGCTTGCCGTGCACGCTGAAAGGGTGAAGGTCGAAGGTCGGCCGCAAGGCCTTGAAGTCGAACGTGACCACCTTGGCGCCCTGCAGCTTGCGGCGCAGCAGATCGAGCAGCAGCGTGGCAATCAGCGGGCCATGCACGATCAGGCCCGGGTAGCCCTCGACCTGGGTCACGTACTGACGGTCGTAGTGGATGCGGTGGCCGTTGAAGGTCAGCGCCGAGTAGCGAAACAGCAGGATGTCGTCTGGCACGATGGTGCGCGACCAGGCTGCCTGGCCCGCAAGCGGCGGCTGCTGCGGTGGCGGCACCGGATCGCCGGGGCCGGCGGCGGCCCGGTAGACGATGTCGTGCTCCTCGACCAGCGCCAAACCGTCCTGGTTCGAGAAACGGTGTTCCACCAGCACGAACAGCAGCTCGCCCGAGCGTCCGGTCTTGTGCTGCACGCTGCGTATGGTGGAGACACGCTGCACCTCCTGCCCCAGGCGCAGCGGATTGTCTGTCTCCCAGCGCAGCCGCCCGCCGGCCCACATGCGGCGCGGAAGCGGCACGGGCGGCAGAAAGCCGCCGCGCCGTGGATGCCCGTCGGGGCCGATCTCGCTCTGACGCGCATGCGGCAGGAAATACAGCCAGTGCCACAGCGCAGGCACGGCTGAGCCGTCTTCAGGCACCGGGTCGTCACGGTCCAGCGTGGCCGAGAGGGCACGCAGGGGAGCGGCGGTGATGAGGTCGGACATGGTCTCGCTACGCTCCTGCCAAGACTGGAGCTTGGTCAGGGCGGCAGCGTTGATCTGGACGGTGTTCGGGTTCATGGATGAAAGTGCAGGAAGGAATTCAGTTCACCGTGGCGCCGGAGGTCTTTACGATCTGAGCCCATTTGGCGATGTCCTGCTTGAGGACGGCAGCCAGCTCGTCGGGCGTGATTTGACGCTCTGGCGTGCCCGCAAGCTCCACGCCTTGGGCCTGCAACTGGGCGCGCATGTCCTTGTCCGCCATGGCCTGCTGCATACCTTCGCTCAGCCGGCTCATCACCGCAGGCGGCAGGCCGCGCGGTGCGAACAAAGCAATCCAAAGCGTGCCGTTGTAGCCGGGCACGAACTCACCCAGCGAGGGCACGTCAGGCAGCACGGGCGAACGCGCTGCGCTGCTGACGGCCAGTGCCCGCAATTTGCCCGACTTGATGTACTGCAGCGTGGACGGCAGGCTGCCGAACAGCAGCGGCAGTTGCCCGCCCAGCACATCGTTAAGTGCAGGCGCCACACCCTTGTAGGGGACATGCTGCAGCTGCATGCCGGCCATCTGGTTAAGCATCTCGCCCAGCAGGTGGTTGAGCGTACCGTTGCCTGCCGATGCATATTGCAGCTCGCCGGACTTGGACCTGGCCAGGGCCAGCAGCTCAGGAACGGTCCGTGCGGGAAAGGATGGATGAGCCAGCAGCACATTGGGCACGGCACCGATCATGCTCACCGGCGTAAAGTCGCCCACGGGATCGAAGCCCGGCGACTTGTAGAGCGCGGGATTGATAACCTGGCTGCTGCTGATGGTCATCAGCAATGTATGGCCGTCCCTGGCGGCCTTGGCCACGGCCTGGGTACCGATGTTGCCGCCCGCACCGGGCCGGTTCTCGACTACCGTGCCCACGGACAGCTTCTCGCCCAATTTCTGTGCCACGATGCGGCCCACGATGTCATTGGTTCCGCCCGCGGCCTGGGGCACCACCAGCACGATGGGACGGGCGGGATAGGAGGCCTGTGCCCAGGTCGGCAGGCCCAGGGTCAGCAGAGCGCCGGCACAGAGGCTGCGGCGCGATACCGATGGGGTGGAGAGCGGGGCTGATCGGACTGGCACGGCGACTGTCTCCTCTTTTGGGATTGATAGCCCTATGCTCGCTGGCACCAGCTCTGTGCACAATCTCTGATATTGGAATCAAGCCTTTTGCTTTTCCGAAGCCTTGACTTGACTGGTATAAACCATGAACCGCCATGCAATTCGATCTAAAGGATTTAAGACTGTTTGTTTTGATAGCACAGACAGGAAGCCTGACAAGGGCTTCTGAACAGTCTCATCTATCGCTTGCAGCCACCAGCGCACGTGTCAGGGCACTGGAGGATCAGGCCGGCATGCCTTTGCTGATACGAGAGGCTAGAGGGGTAAAACTGTCGGCACCCGGCGAGGCCTTTTTGCACCATGCGCGTGCCATGCTGCAGCATTCGCAGCAATTGCAAGCCGACCTGCAGGAGTACGGCGCGGGCCTGCGCGGCCATGTGCGCGTATTCGCCAACACCACGGCCGTGACGGAGTTCATGCCCGACATACTTGCGGCCTACCTCACCCACCACCCGCACATCAGCGTGGACCTGCAGGAGCGTCCCAATGCCGGCATTGCCGCCGACATCCGCGACGGCCGCGCCGACCTGGGCATAGTGGCCGGCGAGGTGGACACGCACGGCCTGCGCGTGCTGCATTTCAGCACCGACCGGCTGGTGCTGGTGACCCCCGACACCGCACGCTGGGCGGACATGAGCAGCGTGGCCTTTGCCGATGTGCTGCGCGAGCGCTTTGTGGGCATGCACCGAGGCAGCACTCTGCAGACTTTTCTGGAGCGGCTGAGCCAGCAACTGGGCACCACGCTTAAGCTGCGCATACAGCTGTCCAGCTTCGACTCGATGTGCCGCATGGTCGCGGCAGGTGTGGGCGTGGCCGTGGTGCCCGAGACCGTGGCACAGCGCTACCGCGGTCTGCCGCGTGTCTGCCGCGTCCCGCTGACGGACGCCTGGGCAGTGCGCCCGCGCTATATGCTGGTGCGCGAGGAGCAGCAGGTATCGGCCCAGTTGCAGGAACTGATGGACGCCATCGCTGCCTACCATGAGCACAGCGAGAGCATGTGAGGCTGCGTGAATCTGGCCGCTAGAACGATGCCGCAGCAAGCACACGCGTGCGCAGCTGCGGCAGGTCGATAACGGTGATGCCGCCGTATTCGATCTCTATCAGGCCCGCCGCCGCCAGGCGCCGCAGCGCTGCGTTGCAGCGCTGGCGTGACAGGCCCGAGAGGTTGGCGATCTCCTCCTGAGACACCCGCAGGCGCGGATCGCTGCCCGGATGCAGCCATGAGTGAAACAGGCCCACCAGCGCGCGCGCCACCTGGCTGTCGGTATCGAGCAGATGGTAGGCCGCGAAGTTGCCCAGGAACCAGTGCATTCGCTCGTTGATCTGACGCAGCAAAAAGGCTTCGAAGCTGCGCTCGCTGCCGCGCAACCACTCGAAGACCTCCACAGGCATCAAGGCCACGCGGCTGTCGCGCAGCGCGATCACGTCCGCCGTGCGCGCCACACCGCGCAGCACCGTTCCCTCACCGAACCAGCTTCCCACCGACAGGCCGCCCAGCGTAACCGAGCGACCGTCGGCGCTGCTCACCGACCATTTGAGCAGACCTTCGATGGCGCCATACCAGTGCCGGGGCTCATCGCCCATACGGCACAGCGCAGTGCCCGCGGGCAGGTCCACCTCGCGCATCTCGGCACGCACGCGTTCGCGCACGGCAACGTCGAGCGCGGGAAACCAGACCGAGCCGGAGAGCAGTTCGTCGAGAGTGGGGCGGGCCGCGGCCGTTGAGCGGTGATGGCGGGCGATGGTGAAGCTCCTTGCGTACTTACCCCGAGGTCAAATGTCATCGCAACGACTGATTCATGCGGGGGTGAAAAAAATAATAGCTGACGACCCAACCCCACGCATCAGGAGACGCCATGAGCAAGCGCAAGGTGATCGTGACCATTGCCCCCACGGGCGGCATGGCCCGCAAATCGCAAAACCCCCATCTCCCTACCCAGCCGGAAGAGATCGCCGAAGACGTGGTGCGCTGCTGCAATGCGGGCGCCAGCGTGGCTGCCATCCATGCGCGCCGCCCAGACGACGGTGCCACCTGCAATGCCGACATCTACCGCGACATCAACACCCGCATCCGCGCTGCGGGCTGCGACATCGTGATCAACAACTCGACGGGCGGCGGCGTGCACGGCGACATGGTGCGCGAGTTGCAGGGCGGGCGCTGGGAAATCGCCTGGGAGGAGCGCATCAAGGGCATGGAGGCAGGCGCCGAGATGTGCACGCTGGATGCGACCACGCTGAACCTGAGCTTCGGCGGGCGCGAGATCCTCATGGACACGCCGCTGTCGCGGGCCCGCGAGCTTGCCGTAGGCATGAAGGCACGCGGCATCAAGCCAGAGTGGGAAGTCTTCGCCCACACCCATATCCTGCAGGACGTGACGACGCTGATCGAGGAAGACCACGATGCAACCCCGCACTTCATCAACCTGGTGATGAACGTGCACCGCAACTTCCAGAACGCGATGCCGTTTTCTCCACGTTATCTGCAGCAGATGGTGGACGTTCTGCCCACCAACAGCATCTTCTGCGTCAGCGGCATCGGTCCCTCGCAGCTGGAGGCCAATGTGGCTGCGCTGCTGCTGGGCGGCCATGCACGCGTGGGTCTGGAGGACAACCTCTACTACCGCCAGGGCGAGTTGGCCACCAATGTACAGCTGACCGAGCGCATTGTGCGGCTGATCCGCGAGCTCGACATGGAGCCCGCTACACCCGAGGAAGCACGTCAGATCATGGGACTGCAACGCGGCAGCTCGCCGCTGCCCGCGTTCGCGCCCGCAGCCATGACACAGGCGGCTTGAGCCGCACACGACGCAGCACAGTTCGCAAAACAACGAGGAGACAGCATCATGAACTTCGCATTCAAGGCCCTGGCCGGCGCCGTGACGCTGGCCGGCGCGGCCACGGCAGCAGCTCAGATTTCGGACGATGTGATACGCATAGGCTTCATCAGCGACATGTCGGGCGTGTACCGCGACTACGACGGACCGGCAGGCGCAGAGGCCATACGCATGGCCATCGCCGACATGGGCGGTGCCATCAACGGCAAGAAGATCGAGCTGGTGGCGGCAGACCACCAGAACAAGGCCGACATCGCCGCCGCCAAGGCGCGCCAATGGTTCGACGTGGAAGGCTTCGACATGCTGATCGGCGGCGTGAACTCGGGCGCGGCCATTGCCATGGCGGGCGTGGCGCGCGATAAGCGCAAGCCCTATTTCGTGGTCGGCTCTGGCGCTTCCAGCCTCACCAACGAGCAGTGTTCGCCCTACACGGTCATGTATGCCTACGACACGGTGGCCATGGCGCGCGGAACCGCCAGCGCCGTGCTCAAGAGCGGCGGCAAGCGCTGGTTCTTCGTGACGGCCGACTATGCCTTCGGCAATGCACTTCAGGCCGATGCAGCCAAGGTGCTCGAAGCCGGCAGCGGCAAAGTGGCCGGTGCGGTCAAGCACCCGCTGGGCGCCAGCGACTTCTCGTCTTTCATGCTACAGGCTCTGGCGGCCAAGCCCGATGTACTGGCCCTGGCCAACGCGGGCGGCGACACGGTCAACGCCATCAAGTCGGCGGCGGAATTCGGGCTGGCGCAGAAGATGAAGCTGGCGGGCATGATCATCACCATTCAGGACGTGCACGCCCTGGGCCTGAAGACGGCACAGGGCATGTATCTCACCGATAGCTGGTACTGGAACCAGAGCCCCGAGGCCAGCGCATGGGCACGGCGCTTCTTCGACAAGCACAAGCGCATGCCCACCTCCTTCCATGCAGGCGACTACTCCGCCACGCTGCAGTACCTCAAGGCCGTGCAGGCCGCGGGCACGGACGATGGCACCAAGGTGATGGAACAGCTCAGGAAGACCCGTTTCAACGACATGTTCGTCAAGGACGGCTGGCTGCGCGCCGACGGCCTGATGGTGCATGACATGCATCTGATGCAGGTGAAGATGCCGGCCGAATCCAGAGAACCCTGGGACTACTACAAGGTGGTCGAGACCATCCGGGGCGAGGCCGCCTGGACCACCCGCGCAGAGACGCGCTGCGCGCAATGGAAGACATCATGAGCGCGGCCGCACCAGCGATACGGCGCGTGGCCGTGGTCGGCACCGGCGTGATCGGTGCCAGCTGGGCTGCGTTCTTCCTGGCGCGCGGCCTGGAGGTGACGGCCACCGATCCCGCACCCGGCTCCGAGCAGCGCCTGCACGAAGCGGTGCAGCGCCACTGGCCGACCATGCAACGCATGGGGCTGGCGGATGGAGCATCGCCCGAACGCCTGCGCTTCGACGCCGAACTTGAGCGTGCGCTGGACGGCTGCGACTTCGTGCAGGAAAGCGGCCCCGAGCGCGCCGACTTCAAGGCTGACCTCTATGCGCGCATGGACGCGGCCACGCCGCCGCAGGTACTGCTGGCCAGCAGCAGCTCGGGTCTACCGGTCAGCGGCATGCAGGTACGCTGCAAGACGCCGCAGCGAGTGGTTCTGGGTCATCCCTTCAATCCGCCGCACCTGATCCCGCTGGTGGAAGTGGGTGGTGGCGGTGCCACATCGCCAGACAGCATCCAGCGTGCCATGGATTTCTACGCGGCACTGGGCAAGCGCCCCATTCATGTACGGCGCGAGATCGCTGGTCACATCGCCAACCGCCTGCAGGCCGCGCTGTGGCGCGAGGCATTTCACCTCGTTGACCAGGGCGTGGCCAGCGTCAGTGACATCGACACGGCCATCGCCCACGGCCCCGGCCTGCGCTGGGCGCTGATGGGGCCATTCATGAACCTGCATCTGTCTGGCGGACAGGGTGGCATGCAGCATCTGCTGGAGCACCTGGGCGGCCCCATCGAAAGCTGGTGGCGCGATCTTGGCGATCCGGCCATGACAGCGGCGCTCAAGGACAGTGTGGTGCGGGGCGTGGCCGAAGCGCGCGGCATGCGCCGCGAGCAGGAGCTGGAGCGCACGCGCGACGAACTGCTGACCGACCTGATACAGGCCAAGGCCCAGGGCTCGCTGTTCTGAGCCCACATGGAGGAGCACCCGTGCAAGCCATAGACTTCCTGTCCGACCCGCAGCAGGTCGCCCCGCCGCGCAGCCTGCGCATCGATTCCGACGACGGCAGCTTCGTGCTGCGATCGCCCGTGGAGCTCAAGCCCTATGCACGTTGCGTGGGCGAGTGGGTGGAACGCTGGGCCTGCGAGACCCCCGAGGCACCGGCCCTGGCCGAGCGCACTCCCGACGGCAGCGGCTGGCGCCAACTGCGCTGGGGCGAGCTGCGCGAGGCCGTGGGGCGCGCAGCCCAGGGACTGCTGGACCTGGATCTGCCTCCCGGGCCTGTGGTCATACTGTCGGACAACGCCATCGATCACGCGGTGCTGATGCTGGCCACCATGCACGTGGGCCGGGCAGCCTGCTCGCTGTCCAGTGCCTACTCGCGCACGGCGCGCGACTTCGGGCGACTGCGCCAGATGCTCCTGGCGCTGCGGCCTGCGCTGATCTACGCATCAGACGCGCGCCTGTACGGAGCGGCGCTGGCGGCCTGCGAAACCCGCGCGCCCTGCGTCTTCAGCGCGCATGCACAGCACTGGCCCGGCGGGCTGGACTTCGAGGCGCTCATGGCCAGACCCGAGACGGCCGCCGTGCGCACCGCCTATGAGGCCATCGTGCCCGACACGCATGCCAAATACCTGCTGACCTCGGGCTCCACAGGCTCGCCCAAGGTGGTCATCAACACGCACCGCATGCTGTGCGCCAACCAGCAGCAAATGGCGCAGACATGGCGCTTCCTCGAGCAGGAAAAGCCCGTGCTCGTGGACTGGCTTCCCTGGAGCCACACCTTCGGCGGCAACCATAACCTGCATCTGGTGCTGGCGCACGGAGGCACGCTCTACATCGACGAGGGCCGGCCCGTACCGGGTCTGATCGAGAAGACGGTGCGCAATCTGCGGGAAGTTCGGCCCACGCTGTGGTTCAACGTGCCGCGTGGCTTCGATATGGTGTTGCCGCTGATGGAGGCCGACGACAAGCTGGCGGCGGACATGCTCTCGCGCCTTCGCCTGGCCTTCTACGCGGCTGCGGCGCTGGCCCCCTCGACCTGGAAGCGGCTGGAGGCGGTGGCCCTGCGCGTGCGCCAGGGTCGCCCCCTGTGGCTGACCACGTCCTGGGGTTGCACCGAGACCTCGCCTGCAATCACCTCGGCCCACTGGCAACTCGACGGCGCAGGCTGCATAGGTGCGCCGCTGCCCGGACTGGAGCTCAAGTTCGTGCCCAACGGCAGCAAGCAGGAAATGCGCGTCAAGGGCGTGTCGGTGTTTCCCGGCTACCGCGATGCAGCGCGCGAAACGGCCGCAGCCTTCGACGAGGAAGGCTACTACCGCATAGGCGATGCAGGCTTCATGGTCGACGAGCTGCGCCCCGAACGCGGCATCATCTTCAACGGCCGGGTGACCGAGGACTTCAAGCTCTCCAGCGGCACCTGGGTCTCGGTGGGAACGTTGCGCGTGGAGCTGGTGTCGCGCCTGGCACCATGGGTGCAGGACATCGTCATCGCAGGCCACGACCTCGACGAGCTGGGTCTGCTGGTGTTTGCCACACCCGCAGGCGCTGCCGCCCCCGAAACACTGGCACAGGCACTGCGCCGCGTGATGCACGAGCAGCGCGACGCAGGCGCGGGCAGCTCGCAAAGCCCCGGCTGCGCGCTGGTCCTGGCCGAACCACCGGATGCAGAGGCCGGAGAGATCACCGACAAGGGCTATATCAACCAGCGAGCGGTGCTGGCGCGGCGCGCCGATGCGGTGCGACGTCTGTTCGCGTCAAAGGATGCATCGGTCATTCGCTGGGATAGCTGAAGCCATAGCAGTCATCGCAAGTCAGTGCTCAAATATTGGCACAAACAGTCCAGATTTGATGCATAACAAGCGATGACAGCTATCAAATCAGATGATCGCTCCAGGCGCACCGCATATCCGCTCAAGCCCGGTCAGGCGTGCTCCGCCTGCTCCAGCTCCTGCGCCAGCGTGCGCACGAGCTCGGCGGCAGGCATGGCGCGAGCCAGCGGTGCGCCCTGGCCGGCCCAGTGCGCGGCATAGTCGCTGCTGCCTTGGGCGCTGGCGACCTGGTGCAGCGCCTTGCCTGCGTCATACACCATGGGATAGGCGGGCAGTGCTCCCGCATAGTCTCGTCCCAGCTGGTGCAGACGGTTGAACATGCCGCGCGCAGGACGCCCGGAAATGGCGGCGGTGATGGCCGTGTGCTGTGCGCTGTCGCCTTGCAGCTCGGCGCGGTAGGCCTGGCTGGCTGCGGATTCGGGGCAGAGGATGAAGGCCGTCCCCATCTGCACGGCACAGGCTCCGAGCTGCAGCGCAGCGGCAATGCCCGCGCCGTCCATGATGCCGCCTGCGGCGACCACGGGCAGGCGGGACTCGCGCGCCAGCAGCCGCACCAGCGCCAAAGTCCCCATCAGAGTGTCCTGCTCGGGCACGAAAGCGCCGCGATGGCCGCCCGCCTCCATGCCCTGCGCCACGATCACATCCACCCCGGCCCGCTCGATCTGGCGCGCCTCATCGAGACTGGTGGCACAGGCCAGCGTGGTGATGCCGGCAGCACGCAAGGCATCGACAAAGCTCTGCTCCGGCAGGCCGAAATGAAAGCTCACCACGGCGGGGCGCAGCTCCAGCAGCATGGCCTGCAACCGCGCATTGCCCAGCGCTGACTCGTAGATGCAGCGCAGACCAGACGGCACGGACGCGCCATAGCGCTCGAACTCCGGCGCCAGATAGCGCAGCCACTGCGCTTCGCGCTCTGCATCGGCCACAGGCGCACGATGGCAGAAGAGGTTGACGTTGAAGGGGCGACCGGTCAGCGCACGCGTCTGTTCGATGTGCTGGCGCGCCTGCTCAAGGCCGTAGGCGCCTATGCCGACCGAACCCAGGGCGTATGCATTGCTCACGGCAGCCGCCAACTGCGGGGTCGAGGTCCCGGCCATCGGGGCCTGAATGATGGGATGCTGCAGCCCCAGGCCTGTCATCCATGAAGGTAGTTTGCTCATCGCGCGTCTCCCGGTTTCACATCTCGATCCTGATCATTGCGCCGCGCGGGCCAGGCGGCTGGAGGCCACCAGCAGCGCCCCCAGGCCCAGCGCCGCGCAGCCCAGCACGAACAGCTGTCGATAGCTGCCGCTGCTGGCGTAGACAAATGCCATCAGATAGCCGGAGCTGGCCTGCAACAGCGCAAATGCCGCCGTGGCATAGCCCCACATTTTCTTGTGCTGGCCGGGGCCAATGAGCTGCATCAGATAGCCCGAGGTGATGGCCGCCATCCCCGGTGACAGCGCCCCCACCACAAAACCCGACAGCGCATGACCGCCGAAACCGGCCCAGACCAGCGGCAGGCCGATGGCCACGGCCTTGAGGGCATAGGCGCCCGTGGTCGTTCCCCACCAGCCCCAGCGCGTGGCGCAGTAGGCCGCACACAGCGGCCCGACCATCGCGCCAAGCCCGAAGAATGCCCATTGCGTCGAAGCATAGGCGCCGCCCAGCTGCAGCTCGCGATCCAGGTAGTCCACCCAGAACACGGTGTGTGGCACAAAGCCAAAGGCGTCGCAGGCATAGGCGGTCAACACCAGGATCACCGCCAGGCTCCATGGCGTTGCACCGGACGTTGCGGCCGTCGCCGTGGGCTGGACCGCCACCGGCGCATGCAGCGGGATCTGGCGCGCAGCATGCCATCCGCTGTAAAGCGCCAGCGCACATAGCGCCGTCAGCGCCCACCAGACGGCGCTCAGGCTGCTGCGCGCAAACATGGGCACCAGGGTGGCTGCCAGCAAGGCTCCCACGCCAATGCCACAGAACATCAGCGGGCCCAGCGTGGCGCGGCGCTGCGGCGCTGCCGCAGCCATGGCCACCGACGGGCCCAGCACCATCAGCGCGGCCCCGGCAATGCCCGAGATCAGCCGCCAGACAAAGAACAGGGCCATGGGCTGGGGCAGGCTGCAGCCCGCAAAGCTGAGCATCACGGCCACCCAGCAGATCACCAGCACACGCAGCGCGCCCATGCGCTCGGCCAGCGGCGCAGCGACCAGAGCCCCGATCAGATAGCCAAGCAGATTGGCAGCCCCCAGATAAGCCACCTGCTCGCCGCTGAACCAGCCCGCATGGACCATCTGCGGCATCAGCGCCGTATAGGCAAAACGGGCCAGGCCGACGCCGCTCAAGGTAGCCATGAAGCCGGTCAACAGCAGGGGAAGTTCTTTGCGCTCGATCACAGCTCGGGTTCCGGAGGGAAATTGGCATCAAGCCTAAACGCAGCGACTCGATCATGTCCAATGATTCAAAATGATGACTTGCATCTCATTTCAAGATATTGGAGCCGCATATGCAACTCAAATCCCTGCGCATGTTCGAAGCCGTCTGCGAAAGCGGCAGCTTTGGTGCCGCTGCCCAGCGGCTGCACACCGTGCAGTCCAATGTCACGGCCCATATCAAAAAGCTCGAGGACGAGGCAGGCGTGCAACTGCTGATGCGGGCCAACCCGGTCTTCCCCACTCCGGCCGGACGTACGCTGCTGGAATCTGCGCGGCAGATGCTGCAGTCGCATGACCAGGTGCTGGCCATGCTGCATACCCGGCAGTTTGCTGCCGGCCAGGTCAAGGGCGCCTTGCGCATAGGCTCCATGGAAACCACGGCCGCCCTGCGCCTGCCGCCCCTGCTGGCCGAGTTGCGCAGACTGCATCCGGACATAGACCTGGAACTGGATGCCCAGCCCACGGCCGCATTGCTGATGGAGCTGGCGGCCGGCCACATCGACTGCGCCTTCATCAACGGAGCCGCACCGCAGAGCGAGCTGCATTCCTGGCCGCTGTTCCGCGAAGAACTGGTGCTGGTCAGCGGACAGCCGCTGACGCGCTTCCCCACCGCTGCGGACTTCGGCAACGCCGTGTTCCTGGCCTTCCGCCAGGGCTGCAGCTACCGCCAGCGGATCGAGCTGCTGATGGCTTCGATGGGGGTGACGGCGGTGCGCATCATGGAGCTGGGCATGCTGGACACCATCCTCGGCTGCGTGGCCGCCGGCATGGGTTATGCGCTGCTGTCGCGCTCTCTGGTCGAAGCCCAGCAGCAGCGCTTTGGCGTGCACTGGATGACCTTGCCCGGCAGGAGCGGACAGGAGCTGGCCTTTGTCGACACCTGCTTTGTGACCGCAGCCGTTGAAGGCTGGTCCCCCGCACTGCACGCATTTGCGCAGGTGATGGGCGTCGATCCCCGAACCGCGCAGGCACGGCCCGTGCCGCTGGCCCTGGCTGCCTGAGCACGGGCAGGCATCAAGGCTGCATCAGCGCACGGCGGTACTGCAATGCCTCGGCCAGATGGGTTTGCGCGATGGAATCAGAGCCAGCCAGATCGGCAATGGTCCTTGCGACCTTCAGGGCCCGGTGCGTGCCGCGCGCCGACCAGCCAAGGCGCGCTGCAGCCTTGTGCGCAAAGGTCAGCGCCTCGGGCTCCAGCTGCAGATGGGTGTCGAGCTGCACCCCCTGCAACTGATGATTGGGCAGGCCCTGGCGCTGCAAGGCCTTGTCTCTGGCTGCACTCACGCGTTGCTGCACGGCAGCGCTGCTCTCGCCCTCGGGCGCTGCCAGCAGCTCCTGCGGCGACAGTGCCGCCACCTCCACATGCAGATCGATACGGTCCAGCAAGGGCCCGCTGATGCGCGCCTGATAACGTGCCACCTGATCGGGCGAGCAGCGGCAGGCCCTGATGCGCGATCCCCAGTAGCCGCAGGGGCAGGGGTTCATGGCTGCCACCAGCTGGAAACGGGCCGGAAATTCCGCCCTCTGCGCGGCCCGTGCGATGGTGATGCGCCCGGTCTCCAGCGGCTCGCGCAGGGCCTCCAGGGCGCTGCGCGCGAACTCGGGCAGCTCGTCCAGGAAAAGCGCCCCGCAATGGGCATAGGAGATCTCGCCGGGCCGGGGCGGAGAGCCGCCGCCGACCAGCGCAATGGAGCTGGCCGTGTGATGAGGCGCGGCAAACGGTCGCTGGCGCCACTGCTGCGGCGTGAAACGACCGCTGAGGCTGGCAATGGCTGCGGCTTCGAGCGCTTCCTCATCGGTCATGCCCGGCAGCAAGCTGGCAAAGCGCTGGGCCAGCATGGATTTCCCCGAACCCGGAGGGCCGATCATGAGCACACCATGTGCGCCGGCAGCTGCAATTTCAAGCGCGCGCTTGGCCTGCATCTGGCCACGCACCTCGCGCAGATCCAGCGACTGCAAAGAGGCTTCAGCAGGTATGGAGTGCACCCGCTGCCAGCCCTCGACGCCGTCGCCCTGCTCCGCCAGGGTGGCGTCATGCGCGATGAACTGCCTGACCACATCCAGCAGATGCGCAGCGCTGAAGACTTCGATGGCCGGCACGAAAGCGGCCTCCTGCGCACTGTCCGGCGGCAGCACCAGCCGCACGCGGCGCTGCTGACGCTGCAAGGCCAGCGCCGTTGCCAGGGCCCCGCGCACCGGGCGCAGCGCACCGGTCAGGGACAGCTCACCCGCAAACTCATAGTCGGCAAGCCGCTGGGCATCGATCTGCCCGCTGGCCGCCAGAATGCCCAGCGCTATCGGCAGGTCAAAGCGGCCGGAGTCCTTGGGCAGGTCTGCCGGAGCCAGGTTGACCGTGATGCGCTGGTTGTTCGGGAACTGCAGCCCCGCATTGACGATGGCCGCGCGCACACGCTCGCGTGCCTCCTTGACCTCCACATCCGCCAGGCCCACCAGGGTGAACGAAGGCAGGCCGTTGGCCAGATGGACCTCCACAGTGACGCCTGGTGCCTGCAAGCCCAGCAAGGCACGACTTTGAACCAGAGCCAGACCCATCACGCCCCCTCCCCTTCAAGCCGGACTGTAGGGACTAGCGTATGCGCCAGCGGCTCAAACAGGCAATAGGGGTGTGCACAGGCCGTCAGCCGGCGGCGTCATCACGGGCAGGCTGCCTGCCGGCGGCCCCGCCACGACGGCGCTCTGCCTTGGGAAAGCTGCCCTGCTCCTGCATGCGGGACGCCCTATTGCGCACGCGCTCGAACACCTGCGACAACACCTGAAGCTCGGCATCGCTGACGTCACCGAGCAGCTCCTGGTTGATCGCCTGAATCTGCGGAAACAGCTGCACATGCAGCGCCAGCCCGGCGGCCGTCAGCTGCACCATGGCCTGGCGCCCGTCGCCGGCCATGCCCTGCTTGTGCAGCAGCCCCTTGGCAATCAGCGCGGAGATGGTGCGCGAGGTGCGCGTGCGATCGAGCTGTGCCAGCTCCGCGAGCCGGGACGGCTGCATGGCACCCTTGGTGGCCAGCAGGCCGATCATGCGCCACTCGCGCCGGGTAATGCCGAAGCCGCCCTCGCAAAGGCGCACCACCATGGTCCCGGTCGAGCTCATCAGGCGGGCCAGATGGTAGAGGAACAGATCGTCCAGCTCGGACGGCTGCCGCCAGGGGTGGCACTGCACCTTGGTCATGGATGTTTGTGGGTTTTCTCTAGGAATGATGGATTAGATCCATTATCGAGTCACTGCTTACAGTGGCTCCAAAGAAAACGACAGGAGACACCATGCCTTGCACCCGTATCGCCCGCCGCACTCTGGCCGGGCTGGCGGCCGCCGCGCTGCTCACGGCAGCCCATGCGGCCGACACCTGGCCCGCCAAGCCCATACGCATCATCGTTCCCACACCGCCCGCCGGCCCGTCCGACATCGCCGTGCGCCCGCTCGCGGCGGCCGTGCAGAAGGCCCTGGGCCAGGCCGTGATCGTGGAGAACCGGGCCGGGGCCAACGGCAATATCGGGGCGGCCGAGGTCGCCCGCGCCCCGGCCGACGGCTACACCTGGCTGTGGGCCATGGACCCGGTGCTCACCGTCAACAAGCATATCTACAAGAACATCGGCTACTCCAGCGATGCCATCGTGGTGCTCAATGCCGCCGCCAGGTTCTCGCAGACCCTGATCTGCAACCCCGGCCTCGGCTTCAAGTCCGTCAAGGACATGCTGGACGCCGCCAAGGCGCGCGAGCTGACCTATGCCACGGGCGGCGCGGGCTCGCCCGGCCATCTGGTCATGGAGTCCCTGCTGTCCAGCACCGGCGTGAAGATGGTGCATGTGCCCTACAAGGGGCCGGCACCGGCCATGCAGGATCTGATGGGCGGCCAGGTGGATTGCGGCTTCCTGGCCGCCCCCACGGTGCTGCCCCAGATCCAGAGCGGTCGCGTCACCGCCCTGACCACCACGGGGCGCACGCGCTCGCCCCTGCTGCCGGCATTGCCCACGATTGCCGAGTCCGGCTACCCCGACTTCGACGGCACCTACTGGCTGCTGCTCGCCGCCCCCAAGGGCATTCCTGCCGAGATCCAGAAGCGCTTTCTCGCCGCCATGGATGCCGCCATCCGCTCGCCACAGCAGCAGGAGCGGGTCAAGGCCGTGGATATCGAGATGGTGGGCAGCAGCCCCGAGCAGGCCCAGGCCAGGGTGCGCGAGATCTCCGACAAATGGGAAGCGCTGGCCCGCAAGATCAATCTGAAACCCGATTGAGGCCGCAGGCCCGGACACCGCCCGTCCGAGCTGTTCAGGCCGGTGCCGGCACGCACTTACACTGCCCACTTTCCCATCAGCAATGGCGTGAGACCGCGGCGCGGACCACAGACCAGGAGAGACATGACGATGCAAAGAAGAATCTTCGGCAAGCTCGCGGCGGGGCTCGGCCTGAGCGCAGGATTGCTGGGCAGCGGCGCGCTGCAGGCCCAGGAGACCCATGCCCTGTTTCCCAACAAGACACCGCTGCGCATGGTGGTCGGCTATCCGCCCGGCGGCGCCACCGACCGCGTGGCACGCATCGTGGCCGACCGCCTGCAGGCCCGGCTGGGCAGCCCGGTGATCGTGGAAAACAAGCCCGGCGCGGGCGGCCGTCTGTCGGCCCAGTACGTGAAGAACGCGCCCGCCTCCCAGCCCGCCGTGCTGCTGGCCAATCCCGCTGTGATGGTGGTCGCGCCGCTGGTGTTCCCGGACTCGGGCTACGACCCGGAAAAGGACTTCCGCCCCATCAGCGAGGTGAACCGCTACGAATTCGGCCTGGCCGTCGCCAGCGCCGTGCCCGTGAAGGAGCTGCCGCACCTGCTGGCCTGGCTCAAGGCCAATCCGCAGCAGGCCAATTTCGGCGTGCCGGCCACGGGCAGCCTGCCGCACTTTTTCGCGCTGATGCTGGGCGAGACCGCCAAGGTGCCGGTCGAGGTCGTGGGCTACAAGGGCTCGGGCCCGCTGCTCACCGATCTGATGGGCGGGCAGATCCCCATCGCCGTGGACACTTTCGACACCCAGATTGCCCAGCACGAAGCGGGCAAGCTGCGCGTGCTGGCCACCTCGGGCGAGCGCCGCAGCGCCATGGCGCCCGGCATTCCCACGCTCAAGGAGCTGGGCGTGAACCTGGTCGGCACGGGCTGGAACACCTTGTTCGCCCCGCAGAGCATGGCGCCGGCCACGGTGCAGCGCCTTTCGCTGCTGGTGCAGGAAGTGATGAAGGAAGCCGACACGCAGCACAAGTTCGCCGCCTCCAACCTGGTGCCCGTGGTCAGCAGCGCGCAGGACACGGAAAAAATGCTCAAGGCCTACCGCGCGCAATGGGCGCCGGTGGTGCAGCGCTCGGGCTTCAAGCCCTGATATTTGAGGAGCATCTATCGCTTGCTACCAAACATTTTCAGCATCAAATCTATTCAGAATCCTTTATTAACAAGCGATAGAAGCTCCTGTTTTTGAATGTTCCCCGCTCTCCCATGACCGACTCCCGCCCCAATCTGATCTTCATCCTGGCCGATGACCTCGGCTATGCCGACCTGGGCTGCACCGGTGCGCGCGATGCACACAACAACGCCACCGACGTCTCGCCGCGCCTGGACGCCATGGCCGCCCAGGGCCTGCGCTTCACGCGCGGCTATTCCAACTCCTCGGTGTGCTCGCCCACGCGCTTTGCGCTGGCCACGGGCCGCTGGCAGTACCGACTGCGCGGTGCGGCCGAGGAACCCATCGCCAGTGTGCATGGCGACAAGGTGCTGGGTCTGCCGCCCGATCACCCCACGGTGGCCTCGCTGCTGCGCGATGCCGGCTATGCCACGGCCCTGGTCGGAAAATGGCATCTGGGCTACCCGCCGCATTTCGGCCCGCGCCTGTCGGGCTACGAGGAGTTCTACGGCTTTCATGCCGGCGGCGCCGACTACTTCGCCCACTGCGATCCGCGCGGGCGCCCCGACTTCTGGCACAACGAGGAGCCGCACACCGAAGACGGCTACCTGACCGATCTGCTGAGCCGCCGCGCCGTGGACTTCGTCAAGCGCCAGACGGCCGAGCAGCCCTTCTACCTCTCGCTGCACTACAGCGCGCCGCACTGGCCCTGGCTGACGCGCGAGGACCGCGCCGAGTCCGAACGCCTGCAAGGCATGGGCAAGCATATCGACGGCGGCTCCATCGACACCTATCAGCGCATGATCCATCACATGGACGAAGGCATCGGCTGGCTGCTGGATGCGCTGGAGGAAAAAGGAATGAGCGAGAACACGCTCATCGTCTTCACCAGCGACAACGGCGGCGAGCGCTTCTCCAATACCTGGCCTTTCGTGGGCCAGAAGATGGACCTGCTCGAAGGCGGCATCCGCGTGCCTTTGCTGGCCCGCTGGCCGGCGCGCATGACGGCCGGAGCCGTCTGCGACACGCCCAGCCTGACCATGGACTGGTCGGCCACCTTCCTGGCTGCAGCGGGCGTAGCCGCACATGCCGACTATCCGCTGGACGGCATCAGCCTGCTGCCCCTGATGCAGGATCAACGCTGGATGCCCGAGCGCGACCTGGCCTGGCGCATGAAGCACCGCGAGCAAAAGGCCTTGATACGCGGCGACTGGAAATATCTGCAGATCGAGGGCATCGAGTATCTGTTCCACATCGGCAACGACCCGCGCGAGCGCGCCAATCTGCGTGATCGCGAACCCCGGAAGCTGGCCGAACTGCGCAGCGCCTGGGAGCATTGGAATCAGGACTTGCCGCCGATTCCCGAGGAAGCCAGGGTCTCGCTGGTATTCACCAAGGCAGACCTGCCGCAGGCCAGCTTCTGAGCGGCGCGCGACCTGCAAGCCCATCGCCCTGGCGATGGGCTTTTTTGCGTCTGCGCTCGAACAAAGAGCATGCACTCACTTGCAAATCACCTGTTTGGTGCAAAAAGCCGCGCAAAAGCCGGGCCATGGCGGTGCATCGCAAAAACGCACCATCTTGGTGCAATCCATCCAGCCCGCCAGCCAGGTGGCGAAAGTTGCGCTCAGTGATTGTGAAAATTCGTAGCTTTTTGTACTCGGCAGCTATGGCCCGCTGCCTGTTTGAGGCCGATGACTGCGCACCGCGCCGCAGCGGCCGCAGAGACTGGCACGGTCTGTGCTTTGAGAGTTCATCCGAGATTTTTGCCACGAAATTTTCAAACCGGAGGAACCCTGAATGCCTAGTCCCGCTGCAAGCCGTTTCAAGACTTTCGCCAAGACCGCCGCCCTGGCCTGCGCCGTTGTCGCCCCCATGTGGGCCCATGCCCAGCTCTCCGCCAACGTTGCCCTGACCACCAACTACAAGTTCCGCGGTCAGGACCAGGACGCCAGCCGCACCAAGGCCATCAAGCCTGCGCTGCAAGGTGGTTTCGACTACACGTTCGGCGACAGCGGCTTCTACGTCGGCAACTGGAACTCCTCCGTGGACTGGCTGCCCGGCAACTCGCTGGAAACCGACTTCTACGGCGGCTACAAGTTCAAGGCCGCCGATGTGGACTGGGACGTGGGCATGCTGACTTATGTCTACTCGGGCAATGCCAACGGCAACACCACCGAGATCTACGGCTCCGGCACCTATGGCCCATTCACGGCCAAGTACTCGCACACGGTGTCCAAGGACTACTTCGGCTGGGCTGGCGCCAAGGCCGGCTCGGGTCTCAAGGGTCGCAACACCGGTTATCTGCAGTTCTCCTACAGCCAGGAAGTGATGCCCAAGGTGACACTGAAAGCATCAGTTGGTTACACCCATTTCTCCAGCGACATCAAGGACCTGGGCGTTCCCAACTATGTGGACTACAGCGTCGGTGGTGCCTATGACCTGGGCGACGGCTTCTCTGCTGCAGCAGCGGTGACCGGCGCCAACAAGAAGGCCTACTTCGGCGATGTGAACAAGGCGCGTCTGATTCTGACGCTCTCCAAGACTTTCTAATTTTTCAGGAGCCCGTCATGAAAATGGTGATCGCCATCATCAAACCCTTCAAGCTCGACGAAGTGCGTGAAGCTCTTTCCCAAATCGGTGTCCAAGGCATCACCGTGACCGAAGTCAAGGGCTTTGGCCGTCAGAAAGGTCACACCGAGCTGTACCGCGGTGCCGAGTACGTGGTGGACTTTCTGCCCAAGCTGAAGATCGAGGCCGCGATTGCCGACGATCTGGTGGACGCCGCCATCGACGCCATCGAGGGCGCGGCCCGCACCGGCAAGATCGGCGACGGCAAGATCTTTGTGCAGGCGCTGGAGCAGTCGATCCGTATCCGTACAGGAGAAACCGGCGACGCGGCCCTGTAAAGGCCCAGTCTCTCTGGAACCGTTTTGAGAAAGATTGCCATGACCAAGAAATTACTGAGCGCAGGCCTGGGACTGGGCCTGCTGGCTGCAAGCGCTGCTGGCTTTGCCCAGGAAGCCGCCACCGCTGCCGCCGCCGCAGCACCTGTGGCCGAAGCCGCAGCCGAGGCTGTTCCCACCCTGAGCGCCGGCGATACCGCCTGGATGCTGACCTCGACCATGCTGGTGATCCTGATGGTCATCCCCGGCCTGGCGCTGTTCTACGGCGGTCTGGTACGCAGCAAGAACATGTTGTCCGTGCTGGCACAGGTCTTCGTGATCTTTTCGCTGATCACCGTGCTGTGGGCCATCTATGGCTACTCGCTGGCCTTTGGCGGCGAGGGCAAGTTCTTCGCGGGCTTCGACAAGCTGTTCCTCATGGGCATCACGCCTGACACGCTGTCGTCCATGCTCAAGACCATCCCCGAATACGTGTTCGTGGCCTTCCAGTCCACCTTCGCGGCCATCACCGTGGCGCTGATCGTGGGGGCGTTTGCCGAGCGCATCAAGTTCGCGGCCGTGATCGTGTTCTCCGTGCTGTGGTTCACCTTCAGCTACATCCCCATGGCCCACATGGTGTGGGGCGGCGGTCTGCTGGGTGCCGATGGCGCGCTGGACTTCGCGGGCGGCACCGTGGTGCACATCAACGCAGCCGTGGCTGGCCTGGTGGGTGCCTACATGCTGGGCAAGCGCATCGGCTTCGGCAAGGAAGCCCTGCCTCCGCACAGCCTGACGCTGACCATGGTGGGCGCTTCCCTGCTGTGGGTGGGCTGGTTCGGCTTCAACGCCGGCTCTGCCGGTGCCGCCAACGGCATTGCCGGCCTGGCCTTCATCAACACCATCCTGGCGACCGGCGCTGCCGCCATCTCCTGGATCGTGGCCGAAGCGCTGCTGCGCGGCAAGGCCTCCATGCTGGGCGCCGCCTCGGGTGCCGTGGCCGGTCTGGTGACCATCACGCCCGCCGCCGGTTTCGTCGGCCCCATGGGCTCCATCGTCATGGGCATCATCGCCGGCCCTCTGTGCTTCTGGGGCGTCTCCGGCCTGAAGCACATGCTCAAGGTCGACGACGTCTGCGACGTGTTCGGTGTCCACGGTGTCGGCGGTATCCTGGGTGCCATCCTGACCGGCGTGTTCTGCGCCAAGGGCCTGGGCGGTATCGAGCCCGAGGGCTACAACATGGCCCATCAGCTGTGGGTGCAGGTCGAGAGCGTGCTGGTGACCATCGTCTGGTCCGGCGTGGTCTCCTACGTGGCCTACAAGATTGCCGATCTGACCGTGGGTCTGCGTGTCTCGGAAGAGTCCGAACGCCAAGGCCTGGACATCACTTCCCATGGTGAGGTGGCCTACACCCGCTAAGCGGCAGGCTCTTCGCAAGTTCAGTTTCATTACGTTGCCCCGCAGTGCAAGCTGCGGGGCTTTTTTTATTCACGCCTGCTTTTCAAAAAAATCAAAGATCGGCCCTTCCTGCCCCGGGGGCACCCCGGCTACCATGCAGGCCATGGATTCAGCCACCAGCCAAATCAATCAGCTCAGCGAGCGCATTCGCGCCGCTGCCAGTGACAAGACCCCGCTGCGCATCTGCGGCGGCGGCAGCAAGGACTTCTACGGCCTGCGCCTGCAGGGCGAGCCGCTGTCCACGCGCGCGCTCAGTGGCATCGTCAGCTACGAGCCCAGCGAGCTGGTGGTCACCGTGCGCGCCGGCACGCCGCTGGCCGAGCTGGAAGCGGGCTTGGCCGCCCAGGGTCAGTGCCTGGCTTTCGAGCCGCCGCACCTCGGCGCCGCCAGCACCGTGGGCGGCATGGTCGCAGCAGGCCTGTCCGGCCCGTCGCGTGCCAGCGTGGGTGCAGTACGTGACTTTGTGCTGGGCCTGGAGATGATCAACGGCCAGGGCGAGCTGCTGCGCTACGGCGGCCAGGTCATGAAGAATGTGGCCGGCTATGACGTCTCGCGCCTGATGACGGGCAGCTGGGGCACGCTGGGTCTGATCACCGAGGTCAGCCTCAAGGTCCTGCCCGTGGCTCCGGCCGAGGCCACGCTGCGCTTTGACGCCTGCAGCCAGGCGCAGGCTCTGGACTGGCTCAATCACTGGGGCGGCCAGCCTCTGCCGCTCAATGCCAGCAACTGGCTGGAAGAAGACGGCAAGGGCACGCTGTATCTGCGACTGCGCGGCGCCCGCGCCGCCGTTCAGGCCGCCACGCTGCGCCTGGGTGGCGAGCGGCTGGACAACGATGCCGTTGCCGCCGACTGGAGCGCCAGCCGCGATCTGAGCCTGCCCTGGTTCCAGCAGCGCGCTGCCGATCATTGTCTGTGGCGTCTGTCCGTTCCCGCGACCGCAGCACCGCTGCAATTGCCCGGCGATGCCATCGGCCCCTTGATCGACTGGCATGGCGCACAGCGCTGGGTGCAGGCCCCGCGTTCGGCCGCAGCAGCCTTGCAGCAGCTGGCGCAGGCAGCCGGTGGTTCCGCCTCGCTTTTCAGGGCCGAGGAAGGCAGCCAGACAAGCGCCAATAGCGATCTCGACACGCATGCACAGGCCAGCCCGGCAGGCCGCACATCGGCACAGCTGCATGCCCGCCTCAAGCAGGCCTTCGACCCCGCCGGCATTCTCAATGTGAACCGTCTCTCGGCGCATTGGTAAGAACAAGGACAGCACCCCATGCAAACCAATCTCGCGCCCGAATACCGTGCCACGCCAGAAGGCCAGGAAGCCGAAGCCATTTTGCGCAAATGCGTGCATTGCGGCTTCTGCACCGCCACCTGCCCCACCTACCAGACCCTGGGCGATGAGCTGGACGGCCCGCGCGGCCGCATCTATCTGATCAAGCAAGTGCTCGAAGGCCAGACGCCCACGCGGTCCACGCAACTGCACCTGGACCGCTGCCTGACCTGCCGAAACTGCGAATCCACCTGCCCCAGCGGCGTGCAGTACGGCCATCTGGTCGACATCGGCCGCAAGATCGTCGATGAACAGGTCGAGCGCCCCACGGGCGAGAAGCTGCAGCGCTGGCTGCTCAAGGAGGGCATGAATTCCCCGCTGTTCGCCCCCGCGTTGAAGCTGGGCCGCGCCGTGAAAGGCCTGCTGCCCGAGTCCCTGGGCGAGAAGATACCGGCCGCCCAGGATGCCGGGGTCTGGCCCGTGCGCGAGCACGCACGCAAGGTGCTGCTGCTGGCAGGCTGCGTGCAGCCTGCCATGATGCCGCGCATCAACTACGCCACGGCCCGCGTGCTGGACGCCGTGGGCGTGCAGACCGTGATTGCCGACAAGGCCGGTTGCTGCGGCGCGGTGAAATTCCACCTCAACGACCAGGACGGCGGCAAAGCCCAGATGCGCGCCAATATCGACGCCTGGTGGCCGCTGGTGGAACGCGGCGAAGTCGAGGCGATCGTGATGAACGCCTCGGGCTGTGGTGTCACCGTCAAGGAGTACGCCCATCTGCTGCGGCTGGAGCCGCAATACGCCGACAAGGCCGCGCGCATCAGCGCCTTGACCCGCGACCTCAGCGAATTGCTGCCCGACATGCTGCCCGAGCTGGTGGACAAGCTCAAGGACCGCATCACCGCGCCCCGGGCCCCCGTGGCCTACCACCCGCCCTGCACGCTGCAGCATGGGCAGAAACTGCGTGGCGGCGTGGAGGCGGGCCTGCGCGAGCTGGGCTTCGATCTGCGCGTGGCGCGCACCGAATCCCATCTGTGCTGCGGCTCTGCCGGCACCTACTCGGTGCTGCAGCCCGACATCTCGCACCAGTTGCGAGACCGCAAGATCGCAGCACTGGACGAGCCGTTCGCGCCCGAAAAGCCGGCGGCGATTCTCTCGGCCAATATGGGCTGTATCGTCCATCTGCAAAACGGCACCGAGGTCCCGGTCATGCACTGGGTGGAGCTGCTGGATCAGGCGCTGGCCACCGGCTGACACCCCCGCATGCCACTGCAGTTTGCAATGCTGGCATGATTGGGGGTTTTGTTTTCCCAGGCCCACGGGCTTTGCCATGACTGAAATCGTGTCTGAATCACAAGAGCAGAAAGCCACGCAAGCGGCATCGCAGCACAGCGTGCAGGACTCGCAGCCCGGCTCACGCTCGCGCCGAGGCGGCCGTGGCCGCCAGAACCCGGCTCCTGCCGCCAAAGCCGCCCCGCAGGCCGCACGCCCGCAACACCCCTTGCTGGAGCAGCTGGCGCAGTGGCACCCAGCCCTGTTCGGCGAGCAGTTGCTGCCCTTCAAGCGCGGCATTTTTGAAGACCTGCTGGCCGCCCACCCGGAGCTGGACAAGGACGCACTCAAGAGCGCGCTGCAGCAGCACACCCGCTCCGGTCGCTATCTGGCGGCCATGGCCAGCGGTCAGCAGCGCCATGACCTGAGCGGTCAGCCCGTGGAAGCCACGCTGCCCGAGCATGTGCACCACGCGCTGATCGAAGTCTTCCGCCGCCGCCAGCAGCGCACGCAGGAAGACCTGACGCCCAAGCTGCGCAACCGTATCGTCGTCGCCTACGAAGCCTCCGGTCTCACGCGCGAGGATTACGCCGAGCGCGTGCAGGGCCGTGACGAAAAGACCAATGCCCTGGTGGCCGATGCGCTGGCCGAGGCCGACGCCCGTGCCGCCAAGGACGAAGCGCTGCTGCGCTCCTTCGAGCTCAGCGGCCAGACTTCGGAGCAGGAGTTCGCCGAGATGTACGGCATGAACCCGCGCCAGGTCGCCCAGCAGCTGGAACGCGCGCGTCGCCGTCAGCAGAATATTCAATAAAAAAAGCTGCTGACGCCCATCAGATAGGCGCCAGCAGCTATTGATTTTGAATAGGTCAGGCCGCGCCGTAGCCCATGACGGCCTTGGTTTCCAGGAAATCGCGGAAACCATGCTCGCCCCATTCACGGCCATTGCCTGACTGCTTGTAGCCGCCGAACGGCGCATTGAAGTCAGGCCCCGCACCGTTGAGGTGGACCATGCCTGTGCGCAGTCGTGCGGCCACGCGCCGCGCACGCTCCAGGCTGCCCGACTGCACATAGCCCGAGAGGCCGTACACCGTGTCGTTGGCCATGCGGATGGCGTCTTCCTCGTCATCGAAGGGAATCATCACCAGCACGGGACCGAAGATTTCCTCGCGCGCGATGGTCATGTCGTTGCTCACGTCGGCAAACACCGTGGGTTTGACAAAGTAGCCCCGGGCCAGCCCCTCGGGGCGGCCTGTACCGCCTGCCACCAGGGTCGCGCCCTCTTCAATGCCCTTGCGGATCAGGGCCTGGATCTTGCCCCATTGCGCCTCGCTGACCACGGGGCCCATGTGCATGCCCTCGGCCAGCGCATCGGCTACGGTCGCTGCGGCGGCGACGCTACGGGCAATCTCCACGGCCTGCCCATGCAGGGCGCGCGGCACGAACATGCGCGTGGGAGCATTGCAGCTCTGGCCCGAGTTCATCAGCACCGCCTGCACGCCCTGGGTCACGGCCTTTTGCAGATTGGCGTCATCCAGCACGATGTTGGCGGACTTGCCGCCCAGTTCCTGGGCCACGCGCTTGACGCTGTCGGCCGCAGCCTTGGCCACGGCAATGCCTGCGCGCGTGGAGCCGGTGAAGGTCATCATGTCTATTTCGGGGTGGGAGGACATGGCTTCCCCCACACCGGGGCCGTCGCCGTTGACGAGGTTGAAGACGCCGGCCGGCACGCCCGCCTCGTGCAGCACCTCGGCCACGAGCAGGGCATTGAGCGGCGCGACCTCCGAGGGCTTGAGCACCATGGTGCAGCCGGCAGCCAGGGCCGGAGCGACCTTGCACATGATCTGGTTGATGGGCCAGTTCCAGGGCGTGATCATGCCGACCACACCCACGGGCTCGTGCACGACGGCCGTGCTGCCCTGCACCTGTTCGAAGGCGAAGTTCTTGAGGACCTCGATGGTGGAGCCCAGATGGGCCACGCCCATGGCGGCCTGTGCCGCCTTGGACAGCCACAGCGGCGCCCCCATCTCCTGCGAGATGGTCTGCACAAAGTCGCCGTAGCGACGCTGGTAGACCTCCAGCACCTTGGCCAGCAGGGCCAGGCGCTCTTCGCGGCTGGTGCGCGAGTAGCTCTCGAAGGCGCGGCGCGCGGCGACGACGGCCTTGTCCACGTCGGCGGCCGAGCCCATGCTGATGCGGGCGATGGCCTGCTCGTTGGAGGGATTGATGACCTCCAGGCTGCGCGGGCTGACCGGATTCACCCATTGGCCGTCGATGTAGAACTGCAGATGGTCTTGCATAAGGCTATTTCCTTGGTGTCGAGTCAAAAGAAGAGGTTTGCGATCTGGGGCCGCCGGTGCGTGGCTCGGGCGCACCGGTGGTCCGGCGGCCCGGCGCACCGGCGTGGTGGAGTGCAGGCTTCAGGGCTTGGGCCGGATGGCGTCCGCCGTGCCCTGGATGAAGGCCTTGAGGGACTCCACGTCATCGCCCGACAACTTGCCCGTGAAGTCCGGCATGCCGCGCACCATGGCCGGGCCCTTGAAGACAAAGTTTGGCAGGTTCTCGATATAGCTCGCGTCCATGTAACCCAGATTGGGAATGTTTCCGCCACGGTCCACGCCAGGCACGCCGTGACAGAAAACGCAGTTGGCCACATACAGCATGGTGCCGGCCTCGACCTTGGCGGGGTCGTATTTCACGCCCTGCAGCAACTGGCCGGTGCGCTGGGCCACGAACTCCGGCATCCTGGCCTTGCCGCCCACGACGAAGGTATAGACCGTGCCCGGGCCCTGGCGCTCGGTGGCGCGCGCAGCCAGACCGTAGACACCGCCCCAGCCCACGGCCACAGAGACATACTGCCTGCCGTCCACCATATAGGTGCTGGGCGCGGCCACCACACCGGTGCCCGTGGGCGCTTCCCACAGTTTCTCGCCCGTGGCCGCGTGATAGGCCACGAGGCGGCCATCAGCCGTTCCCTGGAACACCACATTGCCCGCCGTGGTCAGCGTGCCGCCGTTCCAGGGCGAGACATGCTCCACGCTCCAGGCGGCCTTTTGCGCAACGGGGTCCCAGGCCAGCAGACGACCAAAGGGCTTGCTCTTGGGCGGCTCGGCATTGAAGAACTTGGCCGTGTTCCAGCCGGTGCCCGACTGGGGCTTGCCCGGTCCGGCCTGGTTGAACTCCCATTTCTTGTCGTCCATCAGGTTGACGGGCACGTTCTGCGCAGGCAGATACACCAGGCCCGTCTGGGGGTTGAAGGACATGGGGTGCCAGTTGTGCGCGCCATATGGGCCCGGCACCGCGTCCTGGGGCTTGCTGCCGTCGCGCGCTGCGGCAATGCCGATGGGCTTGCCGTGCTTGTCGTAGCCGCTGGCCCAGTTCACGGGCACGAAGTTCTTGGCCGAGATGAACTTTCCATTGGTGCGGTCGAGCACGAAGAAGAAGCCGTTCTTGGGCGCATGCAGTATGACCTTGCGCGGCTTGCCGGCGATCTTGATGTCGGCCAGGATCATGGGCTGGGTGGAGGTGTAGTCCCAGTTGTCGCCCGGTGTTTCCTGATAGTGCCACTTGTATTTGCCGGTATCGGGATCCAGGGCCACGATGGAGGCCAGGTACAGGTTGTCGCCGCCCTTGGGGCTGCGCACCTTGTGCGACCAGGGCGATCCATTGCCCGTGCCCACGTACATGGTGTTGAGTTCGGCATCGAAGGTCATGCTGTCCCACATGGTGCCGCCGCCGCCGGCCTCCCACCATTTGCCGCTGGGGTCCCAGGTCCTGGCGGCGCGCTTCATGGACTCGTCCTCGAAGGGTTTGGAGGGATCGCCGGGTACGCTGAACCAGCGCCATTTCCGCTCCCCGGTCTCGGCGTCATAGGCAGTGATATAGCCGCGCACGCCATATTCGGCGCCGCCGTTGCCGATGATGACCTTGCCCTTGAACACGCGCGGGGCGCCGGTGATGGTGAGCGACCCCTTCTGCCCCTCGAAGGTATTTTGGTGCCAGACCTCCTTGCCGGTGGCGGCATCCAGCGCGATCAGGCGGCCATCCCACGCCCCCACATAGACCTTGCCCTTCCACAGCGCCACGCCGCGGTTGACGACGTCGCAGCACCCCTTGAAGCCGGTGCTGCGGTCGATCTGCGGGTCATAGGTCCAGATCCTGTTGCCGGTACGGGTGTCGATGGCATGCACCACGCTCCATGAGGCGCTGACATACATGATGCCGTCCACCACGACAGGCGTGGCCTCCACGCCGCGCGTGGACTCGAGGTTGTACGACCATGCCAGGCCCAGGTCCTTGACGTTGGCGGCATTGATCTGATCGAGGCGGCTGTAGCGGGTCTCGGCATAGTCCACGCCGATGGTGGGCCAGTCAGGCGTCCTGGCGGCATTGGCGCGGATGAAATCGCCGTCGACGCGCTGCACGGCAGCAGCAGCCTGCGCTGCAGGGCCGGTTTGCGCGAAAGCCGCTGCGCTGCCCAGGCAGGCGGCCAGCAGCCAGACCATGCGGCCCGGCCATCCATGAGAGTTGTCGATCAGCCGTTCCATCGAGGTCTCCTGTTGTGATTGCTATGCCGCAAAGCATGGTGTATCGCCTGTTTTTCTTCATGATCGGGATTTCCCCAGGCTCGAACTGTTCTATTGCGGAACACATTGACCGCTCCTGCGAACAGCCTGGACATGACATGAGCGTTGATGAGCCACGCGCGATGGACGCGCTACAGCAGTGCTTCTCGAGCACCGGAGCGGAGCGGGCCCTGCAGGCTCGCCGTCAATTCTTCGAGGCCGGCATACGTCCCTCGGGCCTGGTCAGCGAGGCGGTCATCCAGTCCTGGCTGCGCAGCCAGCGCCAGCATTGCAATGGACGGCGGCTGGCTCTGGCTCCCGTCAGCCCCAGCCGGCTGCATGCCACGCAGGAGCGCTGCCGCGGCCTGCTGCTCGCGCTGCAGCACGAGCTGCCGACCCTGGAGCAGGCCCTGGCGGGCACCGGCACGCGCGTGATGCTGACGGATGACAAGGGCATCGTGCTCCATGTCTCCCCGGCATCCATGCGGCCCCGTGACGAGAGAGTCGGCCTGAACATGTCCGAGCAGGCCATGGGCACGACCGCACCGGGCATCGTCGCCGCCACCGGCCAGGCCTGCACCGTCACCAACGGCGAGCACTATTTCGACGAGCTGTACGCCTTCCGCTGCGCAGCAGCACCGATACGCGACGTGCACGGCCGCCTGGCCGGGGTGCTCAATCTGATGGTGGAGGAGCAGCATTTCAGCTTCGACGCCAGTCCCGTGGTCGGCATGTACGCCACGACCATCGAAAACACCTTGCTGCAGGCGCAGTCGCACGAGCATCTGGTGCTGCGCTTTCAGGTGACGCCAGCCCTGCTGCATACGCCGCTGCAGGCGCTGATGGGCGTGGCCGCCGATGGCCGCGTCGCCTGGATGAACGGCACCGCCGCCCAGCTCATCGGCCAGCCCGGACATACAGCGTGCAACGCGCAGGAGCTGCTGGGCCTTGATCTGCCGCGCTTGCTGCAACTGAGCGGCCAGCCCGGCCCCGCGCCGCTGCGCCTGGCCAGCGGCCTGGGCGTCTGGATGCAGGCGCATCTGCAAACTTCGCACGGCCTTGGCACGCACCTGGACACCAGCAGCGCGCAAGACCTGGCCTGCCCCTTAGCCCCCGAAGCAACGCATGTCGCCGAGGCGCAGCCTCTCGCGACGCTGCGCGAGCACAGCGCACAGCTGATCAGGGAGACGCTGGACCAGCATGGCGGCAATGTCTCCCAGGCCGCGCGCGCCCTGGGCATCTCCCGCGGCACCCTGTACCGCCGTCTGCGCGGCGGTCGGGATGGGGAGTTCTGAGCCCATTCCCGACCCACGGCGCAAGACTCTTTTGCGTTCACCCAGGGTTACGCCCCGCCCCGCACGGCCCCACAATCCTCGCCGCGCTGCACCAGCCTGCAGCCAAGGAGCTTTTGTATGTGGTTGGGTTTGTCGCTGTTTTATGTGGGTGCGGTGCTGTTTCTCAACGGCCTGTGGATGCTGGGCAAGATTGCCGACAAGGAAATCTGGGTCATCAACATCTTCACCGGCGTGGTGTCGCTATGCATCGGTCTGGCCAGCATCTTCGGCCCGGCAGCCGATGCAGCATCGGTCAAGAGCGGCGCTCTGACCTTGCTGTTTGCCTTCACCTATCTCTGGGTGGCTTTCAATCGCTTCAGCGGTGCCGACGGCCGGGGTCTGGGCTGGTTCAGCCTTTTCGTGGCGATCACCGCCGTGCCCGTGGCCCTGGATACGCTGACCAGCGCCAGCTCGGGGCTGGACTGGTGGATGGGCGTCAATTGGGCCGCCTGGGCCGTGCTCTGGGCCTTGTTCTTCGCACTGCTGGCCCTGAGGAAAAGCATTGAGCGCCCCACGGGCTGGCTGTGCATCGCGCAAGGCGTGCTCACGGGCTGGGTGCCCGGATACCTGATCCTGGCCGGCAAGCTCCTGTAACCCAGCCAGCGCTCCGCTGCGGCGCGGCTCCTGCAGGATGCTCTGGTGTCGTGGCGGGCTACTTTCTCGGGGTTCTGCCCAAGGTCGCCAGCAACGCCGCACCCATGATGAGGGCGCCACCGGCCAGCGTGCGCGCCGAAAGCGCCTCATGGGCGATCAGCACCGAGGAGACACTGGCAAACACCACTTCGCTGAGCATGACCACCGAGGTCACGCCCGAAGGCAGATGGGCGGCACCGAATTGCAGGGCCCAGTTGCCCAGCATCAGCAGCACGGCCAGACCCAGCGCCACCAGGGCCCAGCTGCCGTCAAAGGCCGGAAAGCCAGGCACCACGCCCAGGCTGCTGGCGGTCAGGGCTGTCAGCAGGCCCATGCTCATGCAGCCGGCAAACATGGCCAGCATGCGGGCCTGGGCCGGAATGCCTTGAAAGCGGCGCAGCAGCACATTGGTCAGCGCGAACATGAAGCCGCCAAACACAGCCAGCGCATCGGCCAGGGTCAGTCCGGCAAACAGCCCGGAGAGCGAGGCATCGGCGGGCAGCAACACCAGCACCACACCGCCAAAGGCCAGCAACAGCCGCAGCAGCGCCATCGGCGTGGGCTTTTCGCCCAGCAGCTTCCAGGCCAGCAGCACCGCCCAGGCCGGCATGAGATAGAACAGCAGGATGACGCGCACCACGTCACCCACGGTCACGGCCCAGTTGAAGGCCACGTTGTTCAGGCCCGAGCTGGCCGCCAGCAGCAGGAGCACCGGGTATTGCCAGGCCTGCCTGATGCTGGCCGGGCGCAGTGTCAGCAGACCGGCCAGCACCAGTGCATACATCAATGCCGTGGCCCAAAGCGGATGCAGTCCGGCCTCATGCATGAGACGAAACGGCCACCATGACAGACCCCAGATCAGGGCATTGAGCAGCAGCGCAAATACAGGCAGTGGACTATGCATAAAAAAGGCTTCTAACGCTTACCCTACAAGCGCTAGAAGCTATTGATTGTGTAGTGAATGCAGCGCGCCGGCTGCAGGGCTTCAATGGCAGTCGCGACGAGCGATGTCCAGCAGTTTCTCGACCTCTTGCGGGTGCTTTTTGCAGTTATTCCAGTGCCAGAGGCCGATCAGCACCATGGTAGCGGCGACCAGCAGACCGAATACCGTGATCGCACCAAAAGCAGTCAATCCCATTTTGGTGGACAGGCTGTAGAAGCCGCCCATGGCCAGGATGGCCAGCTGCTCGTTGAAGTTCTGCACCGCAATCGAGCGACCCGCACCCATGAGGTTGTGGCCGCGGTGCTGCAGCAGCGCATTCATGGGCACGACCAGAAAACCGCCCAGACCGCCAAGCAGAATGAGGAAGGGCACGGCCACCCAGAGATTGTCGATAAAGATCATGCAGACCACGAGCAGACCCATGAGCACGCCCATGGGAATCACCCGCGTGGCGTTGTCCAGGCGCATGCGCATGGAGGCCAGCACCGCACCGAAGGCCGTGCCTATGGCGACCACCCCCACCAGGGCCGATGCCTGGGTGGTGCTGTAGCCCAGGGCCGCAGCGCCCCAGGCCAGCACGATATAGCGCAAATTGCCCGATGCGCCCCAGAACAGCGTGGTCGTGGACAGCGAGATCTGGCCCAGCTTGTCGGCCCACAGGCGTTTGCTGCAGCGCCAGAAATCGGGCAGCAGGCCCAGCAGATTGGCCACCAGGCTCTTGCTCGGGTCTTCACGCAGCGAGCGCATGGCCACGCCTGTCAGCGGAATGTGCAGATTGAACCAGGCCGCCACGATGTAGATCAGGATCAGCACGGCAATCGCGGCCTCGGCCGGGCTATCCACGCCGGTGCTGAAATACGGGAAGTCAAAGCCCAGCAGATGCTCGGAGATGGTCGGCCCCACCAGCTGTCCACCCACCAGCACTCCCAAAATGATGGAGGTGATGGTCAGGCCCTCGATCCAGCCATTGGCCTTGACCAGCTGGGAGGCCGGCAGCAGCTCGGTCAGGATGCCGTACTTGGCCGGCGAATAGGCCGCTGCGCCAAGGCCGATGACGGCGTAGGCGATCAGCGGATGATGGCCGAAAAGCATCATCAGACAGCCCACCACCTTGATGGCGTTGCTGATGAACATGACCCGCCCCTTGGGCAAGGCATCCGCAAAGGCTCCGACAAAGGGCGCCAGAACCACGTAGAACAGTGCGAACATGGGCACCAGGGCAGCACGTTGCCACTCCGGGGCACCATTGGCACGCAACAGCTCTACAGCGGTCACAAACAAGGCGTTGTCTGCCAGCGAGCTGAAAAACTGCGCTGACATGATGGTGTAGAAACCGCGCTTCATGAATTAGCTGTAACTGGCACCGGGCGGACCGATGCCAAGAAATAAGAGACCCCGTGGCAAGTGACTGGCGGTTATATCACGCAGGCTCCGGCTGACAGTGCCAGAATCCCACTGGTCTGATTGAGAAAAACCATGCCTCGTCCCATTACTGTCACCATCCATCCTGAAGCCGTTCGCCACAATCTGGAGCGGGTACGGCAAGCCGTCCCGGATGCCAAATTGTGGTCCGTGATCAAAGCCAACGCTTATGGCCACGGTATCGAAAACGTGTTTGAGGGGCTGCGAGCGACGGACGGCTTTGCCATGCTGGACCTGGATGAAGCACAGCGCGTGCGCCAACTGGGCTGGCGCGGCCCCATCCTGCTGCTCGAAGGCGTGTTCGAGCTGCGCGACCTGGAAATCTGCTCGCGCCTCGGTATCTGGCATGCCGTGCACTGCGACGAACAGATCGACTGGCTGGCCGCCCACAAGACCCAGGTCGGCCACCGTGTCTTCCTCAAGATGAACAGCGGCATGAACCGGCTGGGCTTTACACCCGAGCGTTTTCGTGCGGCTTATGCGCGGCTGAACGCCCTGCCCCAGGTCGACGAGATCTCGTTCATGACCCATTTCAGCGATGCCGACGTGGCGCATGGCATCGATCATCAGCTCAAGGTCTTCCACGAAACCACGCTGGACCTGCCCGGCGAGCGCAGCATCAGCAACAGCGCCGCCACCTTGCTGTATGGCGATGAGAGCAATGTGCGCTGCGACTGGGTGCGCCCCGGCATCGTGCTCTACGGCAGCTCGCCCGACTTCCCCGCTCACGACGCGGCCCACTGGGGGCTTGAGCCGACCATGACGCTGTCGTCCAGAATCATAGGCATTCAGGAGCTGCAGCCGGGCGATACCGTGGGCTATGGCTCGCGCTTCCAGTGCGACGCTCCGCTGCGTCTGGGTGTGGTGGCCTGCGGCTATGCGGACGGCTATCCTCGCGTCTGCCCCACAGGTACGCCGGTGCTGGTGGAAGGTGTGCGCACCCGCACGCTGGGCCGCGTCAGCATGGACATGATGGCCGTGGACCTGAGCCCCGTGCCCAAGGCCAGACTGGGCAGCGAGGTCACGCTCTGGGGCCGCGCCAGCAATGGCGCCGTGCTGCCCATCGACGAGGTGGCCGCTGCCGCCGGCACGCTGGGCTATGAGCTGATGTGCGCCGTGGCTCCCCGCGTGCCCAAAGTGGTGGAAGGCGCGGGCAAATAAGACTGCCCGCCTCCCGCAAGCCCGAAGCCGCTCATGGCAGCGGCTTTTTGCGGACTCGGCAGGCGCGGGCTAGACGGCGTGGTGGCTTGCGCCGCTGTCATGGCACAGACGGGCAACTCGAGCCACGATGTCGTCAATCTGCGCTTCGTCGCAGATCAGCGGCGGCAACAGACGAATCGTGCGCTCACGGGTCACGGTTATCAGCAATCGCTGTTCGGCCAGTGCGCGGCCGACCAGATCCTGACAGCTGCGGTCCAGCTCTATTCCAGCCATCAGACCCAGGCCTCGGATGGCCGTTACTCCAGGGTGTCCGCCCAGAGCCAGCCGCAGCCCGGCCAACAGGCGATCGCCCAGCAAGCCTGCCCGCTGCGCCATCCCGTCTCTGGCCATGATGTCGAGCACAGTGCAGGCGACTCGGCAGGCCAGCGGATTACCACCGAAGGTTGAGCCGTGCTGGCCCGGGGAGAACAGATCGGCGGCGGCGCCGCGCGCCAGGCAGGCGCCGATGGGGACACCGTTGCCCAGTGCCTTGGCCAGGGTCATCACATCGGGCGTGATCGCGGTGTGCTGGTGTGCGAACCAGGCCCCCGTTCGGCCCAGGCCGGTCTGGATCTCGTCGAGCATCAACAGCCAGCCCCGAGCGTCGCAAAGCTCTCGCAGCGCGCGCAGGTAGCCGGAGCTGGGGACACGGATACCGCCTTCGCCCTGTACGGGCTCAACCAGCACGGCAACGATGTCCGGCGTCTCCCGGGCCGCTTGGCGCACCGCATCGATGTCGTCATAGGGCACGCGCACAAAGCCGGGCATCTGCGGCCCGAAGCCCTGTTGCTTGGCTGCGTTACCAGTGGCAGCGAGCGTCGCCAGCGTGCGACCATGGAAAGCGTTCTCCATGACGAGGATTTGCGGCACGGCCACCTGTTTGCGATGGCCGTGCAACCGGGCGAGCTTGAGAGCCGTCTCGTTGGCCTCGGCGCCCGAGTTGCAGAAGAACACTTTCTCCATATCGGCCAGCGTGCACAAGCGCTGGCCCAGTTGCTCTTGCCAGTCGACACGGAACACGTTGGAGGTATGCAGCAGCGTCGCGGCTTGATCGGCCATGACGGCGGCTATCTCGGGATGGGCATGGCCCAGGCTGGTGACGGCCACTCCGGCGATGGCGTCCAGGTATTCCACCCCTTGCTCATCCCAGAGGCGCGCACCACGTCCGCGCACAAAAGAAACGGGCTGGCGGGCGTAGGCCCGCATCAGGTGAGAGTCGGTTTGCAACATGCAATGCTCCGGTGGGATGTGAAGGAAAGCTGGCGTGAATCAGCCGGTTCAGGAGAGCGCTGCAGCGGGTCGAGGCCCGGTGTCAGCGGCAAAAAACTGCACGCATTGCGTCTGCCGGGCATGGCGCAGCAGCTGTCGGACTTGCCGGCAGGCTTAGGCGCCCAGCGCGGAGACATTGCGCCGGTCCAGCGACCGCCATGCGCCACACCCGCACATGCCGCTTGCGATTGCGTCGATATAGGTGTCAATTGGTCGCGGGCTCAGTGCGGCGTATCCGGATCGGAGCGCACTGGCCAGTAGTGGCTGTCGGGCAATGCACGCGCGCCAAAGATGGCCTGCCCCACGCGCACCACGGTAGCGCCCTCCTCGATGGCAATCTCGAAATCGCCGGACATCCCCATCGACAACGCATCCAGCGCCATGCCCGCAGGCGCGCCTTGCCGCAACTGATCGCGCAGCTGACGCAGGAGAATGAAACACCGACGCACCCGTTCGGCTTCGGCGGAAAACAGCGCCAGCGTCATCAGTCCGCGCACGCGCAATGCGGAAAACACGGGCAGTTGCCGGATGAAGTCCGGCACAGCCTCGGGACTCAGGCCATATTTGCTGGCCTCGCCCGAGGTATTGACCTGCACAAACACGTCCAGCGACCGCCCTTCAGCCTGCAGGCGCCTGTCCAGCGCCTCGGCGACGCGCAGGCTGTCCAGCGCCTGGAACTCGCTGGCAAAGCGTGCCACCAGCCTGGCCTTGTTGGTCTGCAGATGGCCGATGACCGACCAGCGCAGATCGGTCAGGTCCTGCAGGGACTCCCATTTGCCAAAAGCCTCCTGCACCTTGTTCTCGCCCAGCCAGCGGCAGCCCGCCGCATAGGCCAGACGCAAACTGGCTTGCGGTTTGGTCTTGCTGACGGGCAGCAAGCGCACGCTGGCTGGATCTCGCCCCACGCGCTGGCAGGCGGCAGCGATACGCACCTGGACTGTGGCGAGGTTGCTGCGGAAATCCTCTACCGTGCGCGGCTCCAGGTACAGGCCATGCTGATCGTGGCGGGTCAGGGTTTCTGAAGTCATGGGCATCCCCTCATGCTTGTTCGATGGCGGCTGTCGCGCCCGGCCGTGCGCTCCACGGCATCTGCCCATTGAGCACCGCGTAGCAGAGCAGTCCGATAATCAGGCCCCAGAAGGCACCGCCAATACCCAGCAGCGTGATGTTGGCGGCGGCAGCCAGGAAGGTGATCAGCGCGGCCTCGCGCACCTTGGCATCCGCCAGGGCCGTGGCCAGGCTGGTGCCAATGGTCCCCAGCAGGGCGAGTCCCGCCAGCGTGGTGATGAAGGTGGCAGGAAAAGCCATGAAGACCGCCGCCAGCGTGACCCCGAACATGCCGACCAGGATGTAGCACAGGCCTGCAGCAACGCCGGCGATCCAGCGCCTGGACGGATCTTCATGCGCCTGCGGGCCCGTGGCGATGGCGGCCGTGATCGCGGCGATGTTGAATGCGTGCGAACCAAACGGCGCCATGAGCAGCGATCCCAGGCCCGTGATCGTGACGATGGGGTTGGCACTGGTCTTGAAGCCATCGTTGCGCAGCACCAGCATGCCGGGCATGTACTGGCCGGTCAGCGTGATGAGAAACAGCGGCAGCGCGACGCTGAGCAGGGCATTGAGCGAGAACTCCGGCCTGGTGAACACGGGAGCAGCGAGCTTCAACTCCAGCCCGGACAAATCAACCCGGTTCTGGGACAGCAAAAAGACCAGCCCCAGCACCAGAATGCCGACGACGGCATAGCGTGCCGAAATCCGCTTGAGCACCACATAGGCCACGATCAGCAGGCCAGCCAGCGCGGGATCGACGCTCATGCCGCCAAACGCCTTGATACCGAATTGCAGCAGGATGCCCGCGAGCAGCCCGGCCGCAACGCCGGCGGGAATCAGCCGGATGACGCGCTCGAAATAGCCCGACAGTCCCAGCACCACGAAAGCCAGCGCCGAGACCAGATAGGCCCCCACGGCCTCGGCGTAAGGCGTGGTCGCCAGGGCCGTCACAAGGAAGGCCGCCGCAGGCGTGGACCAGGCCGTGATGATGGGCTCGCGCGTCACCCAGCTCAGCAACAGGCCTGTCACCCCGACGCCCATCGAAATCGACCATACCCAGGAGGCCGTCAGCTCCGGGTCGAGGCCCGCCGCCTTGGCCGCCTGGAACACCAGGATGAAGGTGCCGCCGTAGTTGACGATGACCGAGATCAGGCCTGCCACGACGGGATGAATGAGATCGTTCCAGCGAAGGCGCGCTGGCGAGTGGATGGTTGACATGGTCTTGCAGGAGCTCTTGAAAATTGATTGGCCTTGGGAGGCCTGCGATTTATAGAATCAAAATGGACTGATGTTCCCCGCCACTTTTTTGAAGGCATACAGACCAATTGTTCAAGCACGCCCAACTCGAATCCGTCAAGGCCTGGATCAGCGACCCCGCTCATGGCCCCTTGCCGCTGCATGCCCGCATCCAGCGGGCCCTGCGGCAGCTGATCCTCGATGGCGCGCTGGACGTGGGCCGGCGCCTGCCGGCATCGCGCGCCCTGGCCCAATCGCTGGCCGTCTCGCGCGATACGGTGGAGACCGCCTATACCCAGTTGCATGCCGAAGGCTTTATCGAACGACGCACGGGCAGCGGCAGCTTTGTGTCCGAGCAGGTGCAGCGACTTCCGGGGCGTGGCCAGATGTACAGCCCTGTAGGGCACACTCCCGCCTTGCGCTTGAGCCAGCGTGGCGCAGCCATGTTCGCGGGCGGTGGCCTGCGTGATTTCCTGGCCCCACGCGCTTTTGCGCCCGGTGTGCCGGAGACACGCAACTTTCCGCTTCAGACCTGGGAAAGGTTGCAGCGGCAGGTTTTCAAGGAGTACGGCACCCAGGCTCTGCTGCACAGTCCGCCACAGGGCACCGAGGCTTTGCGCCAGGCCATTGCCGCCTATGTCAACCTGGAGCGCGGCGCGCGCGCCACGCCCGAACGCGTGCTGGTGTTGACCAGTTCGCAGCAGGCGCTGACCCTGTGTGCCAATGTGCTGCTCGATGCAGGTGACCGCATCTTCATCGAAGACCCGGTGTATCACGGCGCACGCAAAGCCTTCGATGCGGCGGGGCTGGAGTGCGTGCCCGTGCCGCTGGATGCCGACGGCATGCAGGTGGATCTATTGCAGACCATGCCCTGCGCCAAGGCCGTGTTCCTGACGCCCTCCCACCAGTTCCCGACGGGCACCACTCTGGCCCTGGATCGCCGGCTAGCCGCCATTGCCTGGGCGCAGCAGGAGCAGGCGTGGATCATCGAAGATGACTACGACAGCGAGTTTCACTACGCCGGCAAGCCCAAGGCCTGCGTGCAGGGGCTCGATCAGCACGAGCGCACCATCTATATCGGCACCTTCACCAAGTCGATGTTCCCCGGGCTGCGCATTGCCTATATGGTGTTGCCAGCTTCGCTGGTTGCCCCCATGACGGTGGCGCGGACCTTGCTCGATGGACACAGCGCACCCATTGCGCAATTGACACTGGCGCGGTTCATCGAAGGCGGACACCTGGGCGCGCATGTGCGTACCATGCGCGCCGTCTATGCCGAGCGGCGTGACGTGCTGGCTCGGCTGGTACGCGAGCACCTGGGGGATTTTCTGGAGCCGAGGGTGCCTGCGGGCGGCATGCAGATGCCGTGTCGCTTGATTCGCGACATTTCCGAGCGCGCCGCCGTGGATTGCGCCCGCAAAGCGGACATCGACCTGCTCGGGTTGACGCAGTTGCATGCATCGAACCCGCACCAGGCGGGTTTTCTCATGGGATTTGCCGCTCACACACCGCATGAGCTGGAAGTCGCTGCCAAAAAGCTGGCGAGCGTGCTGCGTACGCTAGGCACCTGACCGGCTCCATGCACCCGGTACCCGATGCAGCACCAGCAGTCCTGGTGTGCCCCCCGCCAGCAGAGTGCGCAGCCGTGCCGTGCCGTGCCCAAGCGGGTGGACGGTGCGAGCAAGTAGACCGGCCTGCGCCCCATCGACAAGCCGCGGCAAGAACAGCGGCTTTTTATCACCTCAGAAGGCGTGCGACATGCCTGCGCCCAGCGAGGTGCTGCCGCCTTTGTGGTCCGGCCGCTGGTGCCCCAGGCTGAGGTATAGCGTGGTGCGTCTGGACAGCGCATGGTCTGCGCCCAGCGAATAGAACAGACGGGTATCGCCATCAAGCTTCTGCCGCCCCACGCCGACCCTGAGCGTGGTCTGCGCGGCCAGCTTGTGCGTGGCACCGACCGAGAGCACGCGCGAGCGCCCCAGGCCCTGGGCCCTGCAGCTGTCGTCGGCCGAAGCCATCAGCGAAGTGTCGCCCAGCGTCGTTTCGCCCAGCGTGGTGACGCCCAGCCGGTACTTGACGGCCCCAAACAGGGCCCGGTCGCCGCTGCCGTTGCGGTCAAGCGCCAGCAGGCCCGACAGCGGACCACTGGCGTATTCCAGCGATGCCGCATAGGGCTTGCCACCGCCCGCGCCCTGGGTACGCTCGGGCGATCCGCTCAGATGCAGGGTGAAGCCGCCAAGCGTGGGCGAGTCATAGAAAATGCCGTTCGGCGTACGGCCGAATTCGGGCGCGCCGTTGTTGCTGACACGATCCGTGGGCGCGTAATAGAACCACTGGTACCAGGCCGAGGAGGCCACGCGATTGATATGCCCCCAGGGATCGAACTTCCAGTCATGGGCCCAGAGTGCCGACAAAGCCCGCCCCATGCGCACATGACCCCAGTCGCCGCGCAGGCCGACAGTGGATTCACCGTGCCAGAAGGGTTTTTGCCCAAAGCCTTCGTTCAGACCGGTGTCCAGATCCAGTCGATGGCTGAGGCGAAACGTGGTCTTGAGTCCGCCCCCCAGATCCTCGACACCCGAAAATGTGATGTGGCTGCGTTGAATCGTGCCCAGCTGCGCCGTGCCCTTGAAGTCGCGGTAAATGCCCAGATCAAGCAGACCGCTGATCTGGACCTGGGAAGACTGGCCCCAGGCCGCACCCAGCGCAAACATGCCCAGCGACGCGGCCAGACCTCGAGAAAAACCTATCAAAATCGCTCCTGACTGCGAGGTTGAGAATCAAGAATCCGCACGCGCCCAAGCGCAATCGCACCACCGGCCCGTGAATGGCCCAAGGGCCGGAAAGTTCGGTTTGATAACGGTCAAATCGGCGAAGGCCGCAGCCAGGGCCTTGTGCAACACAGGCCTGTCAGTGCAAATCCCTCCGCCCGGCCAGCGTCAGCCTGCCAGCTCCTGCAGCGCCGCCAGCAGCTGCTTCACGTCTGCCTCGGTGTGCAGCGCCGACAGGGCGATGCGCAGCCGTGCCGTCCCCACAGGCACGGTGGGGGGACGGATCGCCGGCACCCACAGGCCATGACGACGCAACCCTTCCATAAGGCTGAGCGCAGCGTCGTTGCCGCCCACCACCAGCGCCTGCACGGCGGTGTCCGATGGCAAAAGCCGCCAGCCCTTGCCCTGCAACAAGGGCTGCAGACCCGCGCGCAGCTGGGCGATACGGGCCTGCAACTGCAGGCGCAGGGCGCTTTGCTGCTCTATCAGCTGCAGACTGGTTTGCAATGCACGCGCCAGCATCGCGGGTGCAGCCGTCGCAAAGGTGTAGCTGCGCGTTTTCTGCAGCAGCCACTCGATCAGCAGTTCATGGCCTGCCACAAAGGCGCCCGAGACGCCGGCCGCCTTGCTCAGCGTGGCCATGTAAAGCACGCGTGGCGAAGCCTTGGCCCCCGTCAGCCCTGCGGCCGCCAGGCTGCCGCGGCCTTGCGGGCCGAGCACGCCGAAGCCGTGGGCATCGTCCAGCAGCAGCAGGGCGTCGTAGCGCTCGCACAGCGCCAGCAGACCCTCGATATCAGCCACATTGCCGTCCATGCTGAAGACGGCATCGCTCACCACCAGCTTGCGCTGCACCGGGCAAGCAGCCAGCAACTGCTCCAATGTGGCCAGGTCGCCATGCCCGAAACGGTGGATCTGTGCACGCGACAGGCGGCAGCCATCGATCAGGCTGGCGTGGTTAAGAGCGTCCGAAAAAATGGCACCGTCCGCGCCCACCAGCGCCGGGATGATGCTGGCATTGGTGGCAAACCCGGCATAGAAGTAAAGCGCACGGGGCAGTTGCACAAAGCGGGCCAGCTCTTCCTCCAGCGCGGCATTGGCCGTGCTATGGCCGTTGACCATGGGAGAGCCGCCCGAGCCCACGCCAAAGTCCTGCGCACCGGCGCAGGCCGCCTCAATCATGGCCGGGTGCTGGGCCAGCCCCAGGTAGTCGTTGCTGCAGAACTGCAGCATGGGCTGCCCGTCAACCTGAATGCGCGCACCTTGCAAGGGCGCCACGGTACGGCGGGTGCGGCGCAGCGCGGCGGCGTCCAGGGCAGCCAGCTGCCGTGGAATATCCTGCAGCCAGAAATTGGAAGATGTGGTCATTGCCATTCCTTGGGCAAAGAGAAACTGGTCAGGCGAGGATCGGGAGTGGCCTGCCATGGAATATCGGCCAGCAGCGGCGCGCCCAGCCGCCCCAGCTGATGACGCAGCCAGTCCATGTTTTCCTCGGGCACCAGCATCTGTGGCTCCACACGGCTGGCCACCCAGCCCGCCAGCGGCAAGCCGGCGGCGCGAATCGCCTCGGCCGTCAGCACCGCATGGTTCAGGCAACCGAGCTTGAGGCCCACCACCAGCACCACCGGCAGCTGCAGCGCCACGGCCAGATCGGCAATGCAAAGAGAGTCCGACAGCGGCACACGCCAGCCGCCCGCGCCCTCGACCACCACGGCATCGGCCTGCGCCGCCAATTGCCGGTAGGCGTCCAGAATCGGCGCCAGTGTCACCTCCACGCCCGCGCGCCGGGCCGCGATATGCGGCGACATGGGGTCTGGCAGCAACACGGGGTTGTCCAGCGCTGCCGGCACGGCCAGCGTGGAGGCAGCGCGCAAGGCCACCGTGTCTTCGTTGACCCAGCCGCCCTGCCCGTCGGGATCGGCGCCTGCGGCCACGGCCTTCATGCCCACCACGCGCGAATGGTGTCCTGCCAGTGCGTGCAGCAGTGCGCAGCTGGCCAGGGTCTTGCCCACACCGGTATCGGTGCCCGTGACGAAACAGCCGATCATGCTTTTCCCTTCTTCGCGGCAAGCTCCGCTTCCTGCTGCAAGGTGGTGTTCAGCGCGGCCAGCGCGGCCTGACCCAGGTGGGTGATATCGGCATCGTCCAGCACATAGGGCGGCATGCAGTAAAGCGTACGTCCTATGGGGCGCAGCAGCAGGCCCAGATCCAGCGCCGCCTGGTGATAGCGCTGCCCGAAGTCCGGCAAGGCGGTATCGATGTCCCAGGCCCATATCATTCCCTGCCGGCGCGCGTTGCTGACGCAGGGGTGAGCATTCAGCCCGGCGAATGCAGCACTGATCTTTTCAGCCAGTTGCCGATTGGCAGCCAGCTGGTCCAGCTGCTCGAACAGCTCCAGCGTGGCCACGGCAGCGCGGCAGGCCAGCGGGTTGCCGGTATAGGAGTGCGAGTGCAGAAAGCCGCGCGCGGCATCGTCGTCATAAAAAGCGGCATAGACCTCATCGGTCGTCAGCACGGCAGACAAGGGCAGCGTGCCGCCCGTCAAGCCTTTGGACAGGCAGATGAAGTCCGGCCTGATACCTGCCTGCTGATGGGCAAACAGGCTGCCGGTACGGCCAAAGCCCACGGCGATCTCGTCCACCACCAGATGCACTGAATAGTGATCGCACAGCGCCCGGGCCAGACGCAGGTATTCGGCGTCATGCATGGCCATGCCGGCGGCGCACTGCACCAGCGGCTCCAGAATCAGGGCAGCAGTCTCCTGGTGATGCGCTTGCAGCCAGGCCTCCAGACCCTCCGCTGCGCGGCGCGCCACATCGGCAGCGGATTCGCCGGGCCGGGCCTGGCGTGCATCGGGGCTGGGCACGGTGGCCGACAGACGCAACAGAGGGCCGTAGGCGTCGCGGAACAGCGCAATATCGGTGACCGACAGCGCACCTACGGTCTCGCCGTGGTAGCCGCCGGCCAGGCCCACGAAGCGGTGCTTGGCTGGCTGCCCCTGGTTGCGCCAGTAATGCGCACTCATCTTCAGCGCGATCTCCGTGGCCGAAGCGCCGTCGCTGCCGTAGAACGCATGACCAAGGCCAGTCAGGCCGGCCAGGCGCTCGGACAACTCGACCACGGGAGCGTGGGTGAAACCCGCCAGCATCACATGATCGAGCTTGCGCAACTGCTCGGTCAGTGCCGCCCGGATATGCGGATGCGAGTGACCGAACAGATTGACCCACCAGGAACTGATACCGTCCAGATAACGGCGGCCCTCGGTATCCATCAGCCAGGGACCGCTGGCATGGTCAATGGCAATCGGCGGCGCGGCTTCGTGCCGCTTCATCTGGGTGCAAGGGTGCCAGACATGGCGCAGACTGCGGCTGGCAAGGCTGTGGTCCATCAAAAACTCCTGAGGCGAATCACCGGCCTTGTCAAAACGCAGGCGCAGCGCGGCCTGGCCTGCACCGGAGGCAGGGCCATGCAATTTGCAACGAGAAAACCCCGGCGCGATGGCCGGGGGAGATTCAGGGATCAGCTTGCGGCCGATGTCCCCAGGCCCTTGAGGCCCAGCTTGCGCATCAAGCTTGTATCGGCCTCCACATCGGGATTGCCGGTCACCAGCAGCTTGTCGCCGTAGAAGATGGAATTGGCTCCCGCCATGAAGCACAGGGTCTGCACGGCCTCGCCCAGTTGCTGGCGGCCCGCCGACAGGCGCACACGCGCCTTGGGCATGGTGATGCGCGCTACGGCGATCACACGCACGAAGTCCAGCGGGTCCACCGGCTCGCTGTCGGCCAGCGGCGTGCCGGGCACGGGCACCAGGCTGTTGATGGGCACGGACTCGGGATAGGGCTGCATATTCGCGAGCTGGGCAATCAGGCCGGCACGGTGGACCTCGGTCTCGCCCATGCCGATGATGCCGCCGCAGCACACGCTGATGCCCGCATCGCGCACGGCCGCCAGCGTGTCCAGCCTATCCTGGTACTGGCGCGTGCTGACCACATCCTTGTAGTACTCCGGCGCGGTATCGAGATTGTGGTTGTAGTAGTCGAGACCCGCATCGCGCAGCGATGCCGCCTGGTGCGGCTGCAGCATGCCCAGCGTGGCGCAGGTCTGCATGCCCAGCCCCTTCACGGCACCGATCAGCTCGTTCATCTTCTCGATGTCGCGGTCCTTGGGCGCGCGCCAGGCGGCGCCCATGCAAAAGCGGGTGGCTCCGGCATCCTGGGCCGCCTTGGCGGCGCGGGTGACCTCCTCCACGCTCATCAGCTTCTCGGCCTTCACTCCCGTATCGAACTCGGCCGACTGCGGGCAGTAGCCGCAGTTCTCGGGGCAGCCGCCGGTCTTGACGGACAGCAGGGTCGCCAGCTCGATCTCGCCAGCAGGCCAGTGCTCGCGATGCACGCTCTGGGCGCGGTGCAGCAAATCCAGGAATGGCATATCCAGCAGGGATTGCACGGCCTCCACCGGCCAGCGCTGCGCCTGAGCGGCCGCGGCAGGCTTGGCCGGTGCATGCCAGTGCACAGTCTGGCTGCCGCCGGCGGCGGCTTGCTGTGCGTCGGCGATGCGCACTGGGTGGTCTTGCTCGGGCATGGAATAGGACATCGCGGTCTCTCCTCAATCGGGGGAATGCCGCGCATTTTGGGCAAAAAAATCAAGGATTCACAGAGCCCGCATGCAAATAGTTGGTCACCAAAGAGTTGCCGCAAGAAGCGCTATTTTTGAATGATTTTTCAGTGTATTTGACAGATTTTCAGCGCGCATTCGAAACAGCCAGCCATAACTTCCGTCAACTGCCGCCCTTGTGCACTCAATTCAGCGCAATGCACCGGATTCACGCTTTGGATTTCAACGAGGAAGAGCGTAGATATCGCCAAAAAACACGGTTTTGGGCGACTTTTACCCGGACAAGGCCTGGATCAGGGCCTGAAACGGTGCTGTGCCGTCCGTGCCAAGGCGGACAAACACCCCAAACTGGCGGATTTAATTCCCTCAACTCTTGTTGGACATTAGCACCGGGCACAAAAAAGCCGCAGCAAGGCTGCGGCTGGAGGGCGGTAGGCAGGGTTCAGAAGGCGTGAGCCATGCCCACGCCGAACGAAGTTCCCGAGTCCGCACCGTACTCGTAGCTCTTGCGCCCCAGGCTGGCATAGAGCGTGGTGCGCTTGGACAGCGCGTAGTCGGCCCCCAGGGAATAGAAATGGTTGGTCTGCTCCTGCATGCTCTGGCGGCCATAGCCGGCCTTCAGCGTGGTCTGCCCCATCTGGTAGGTGGCACCCAGCGTCAGGGCCTTGGCCGAGAGTGCCGTCTGGGCCACGCGCGAATAGTCCCAGGCGGCCATCACGGCGGCCGCGCCAAAGCGGTATTTACCCGCGACAAAAGTGTCCTTGTCACCGCTGCCGTTGCGCTCGAAGGCCAGCATGCCGCTCAGGCTGTCCGAGTCGTAATTGAGAGAGGCCGAGTAGCCGCGTCCTTCGCGGCGCAGGGTCAGCGGCACCTCGGTTCGCTCCGGCGAGGCGCTCAGATGCAGGGTGAAACCGCCCACCGTGGGCGAGTCGTAGAAGACGCCGTTGGCCATCCGCCCATACTCGGCCGTGCCGTTGTTGCTGTAGCGGTCGGTAGGCGTGAGGTAGTGCCACTGGTACCAGGCCGGCGAGGAAATGCGGTTGAAATTGGCCCAGGGGTCGAATTTCCAGTCCTGCGACCACATGGCCGACAGGGCGCGGCCCAGGCGCAGATGGCCAAAGCCGCCTTGCAGGCCCACCGTGGACTCGTCGTGCCAGAACGGCTTGCTGCCCTGATCCTCCAGGCGCCCGGTGTCGATATCGAAACGCGCGCTCAGGCGGAATGTGGCCTTGAGACCGCCGCCCAGGTCTTCCCAGCCCGCAATCGCGAGATTGCTGCGCTGGATCGTGCCGGCCTGGGCCGTGCCATCAAAGCCGCGATAGATGCCGCCGTCGATCAGACCGCCAATGCTGACGCTGGAAGACTGGGCTGCCGCAGGCAGAGCGGCAGACAAAAGAGTCAAACATGTGGAACAAGCAATGCCAGTACGCAAGCGCATGCCGATGGTTCTCCTTGAATTGTGAAGTCACTGCCCCCGCAGCCAGCCCATGGCACAGCAGAAGACAGAGAAGGTCGAAGACCTGTGAGATGAGGCGATGACAGGCAGTCAGGCACTGCCTGATGCACTGAAGACAGCCGGAACATGGCTGGCAGCGGGGCTGCCAATTCCGACCCGAGAAGCCTGCTCAAAAAGCAGGCAACGAGACGCATTATGAAAGTCTGGCCTGCGCAGAGTCCAGTCTGTCGTCAGCTTGGTTCAGCCGCTGCGCGCCACGCCGGAAGCGGCCCAGATGCGATTCATCTCGCTGCAAAAAGGCTGGGCACAGGGGGCCAGACCCTGGTACTGACAGCCTTCGGTCATGCACAAATGCGAACGGTGCCCGCTATTGCGGCGCGGCACAGGCAGGGCATTGGCAGCCTGGGCCGCTGCCATCATCAGCCAGGGATCGGACCTGTTCTGCAGCAGCTGCTGCACCTCCTGCGCCAGCGCCGGTGCGGGCATGGCCAGTGGCAGACCGGCCATCTGTGCCGGCGTCGCCTGAGCAGCGCTCGCCGTGACCGGCTGCAACTCCAGCCACAGCAATGCGCTGGTGGCAAGCGTGCTGGTCGCCGCCGACGACTGCGGCTGCACCACCAGAGCCAGAGGACCGCTGCTCAAGACACCCGGCTCCGCCATGGGCAGGCGCAGGGCCGTCCCCGTTCCCTGGGCTGCCGGAATGCTTGCCGCACCCACAGCCTGCGCCCAGGCGGCGGGCACCTGCAATGTCAGGGAAAAGCTGCGCTCGCCTTGCGGCGTGGCCAGCGTGCCTTGCTGCACCAGCCAGTTCTGCAGCTGGGGCAGACGCGGTGCGGCAGCGCCGCCGGCAGCGGTTGCAGCCATGCCCTGCTGTGCTTGCTCCAGCGCCACGGCCGCCGAGGGCGACAGGGCCGCAGCCGTCTGCAAAGCCGAGCTGGGCGGCTGCGCGCCAGACACCGCAGCCTGCGCCAAGGCCTGCATCAGCGCAACCGATCCCTGCTGGCCGGCCAGCAGCTGCAAGGGCCGGGCCTGTCCCTGCAGGCTGACCTGAACCTGCGCGAGCAGGCTTTGCACAAACTGCTGCACGGCCGCTGGCAGACCCTGACTGGGCCAGCTCGTCGCAGGCGCACCAGGTTGGGCCTGCACCTGCAGGGCCAGTTGCGCAATCAGATGTTCAAAGGCCTGGAGCTTGAGGTTCTGCAAGGTTTGCGGCGACCACTGCACGATGCTGGTCGCCGGGGGCAGCGCCTGAGCGGCGGGCAGCTGCTGCGCTGCGGGAAGATCCGGGCCAGCGGCTGCAGCCACATTGCCGGCCTGCGCAGCCGCCTGACCCGTGGGCACGGACACGGGCAGTACGGAGGCAACGGGTTGCAGTGGTGCAGTCATGCGGTCGTCGGTGGCGGGACATCAAAGCCGGAATCAGGCCATTGTGCCCGCCCCTGCAATAAGCATCTGAAAAAGAGCTGCCAGTGCTTGTGGCTCAAGCACCAGGGCTGCCCGGATCTTGCCGGGGCCGCATGGTTCACGCCTGCGATCCGAAGCGAGGGTCAGGGGCGAACCATTGCGGGCGGAATCAGGCTTCGGCCGGGTAGAACAGCTTGCGCGTGGCCGTGGCCTGCACGGCCTTGGCAATGGCACCGATATGGTCGGGTGTGGTGCCGCAGCAGCCGCCCACGATATTGACCAGACCTTCGGCCGCGAATTCGTGCACCAGACGGCTGGTGATCTCGGGCGTTTCGTCAAAGCCGGTGTCGCTCATGGGGTTGGGCAGGCCGGCATTGGGGTAGCAGCTGATGAAGGTGTCGGGAGCCGCCTTGGCCAGCTCCTGCACATAGGGACGCATCAGCGTGGCACCCAGCGCGCAGTTCAGGCCCACGGACAGCGGGTTGCTATGGCGCACGCTGTGCCAGAAGGCCGTCACGGTCTGTCCACTCAGAATCCGGCCCGAGGCATCGGTGACCGTGCCGCTGATCATGATGGGCAGGCGCTCGCCGGTCTGCTCGAAGGCCTCGTCCACGGCAAACAGCGCGGCCTTGGCGTTGAGGGTGTCGAAGATGGTCTCGACCAGGATCACGTCGGCACCGCCTTCAATCAGCGCCAGCGTCTGCTCCAGATAGGCCTGGCGCAGCTGCTCGAAGGTGATGTTGCGCGCAGCCGGGTCGTTGACATCGGGGCTGATGGAGGCCGTCTTGGGCGTGGGGCCCAGGGCGCCGGCCACATAGCGCTTGTGATCGGGCGTGCTGTACTTGTCGCAGGCCGCCCGCGCCAGCTGCGCGCTCTTGAGGTTCATCTCGTAGGCCAGATCGGCCATGTGATAGTCCTCCTGCGCAATCGTGGTCGCACCAAAGGTATTGGTCTCGATCAGATCGGCGCCGGCAGCCAGGTATTTCTCATGGATGTCGCGAATCACGTCGGGACGGGTCAGCGACAGCAGCTCGTTGTTGCCCTTGACGTCATAGGCGAAGTCCTTGAAGCGCTCGTCCACAGCGTCGGCACCGGCATAGCCTTCGCCGCGGTACTGCGCCTCGCCCAGCTTGAAACGCTGAATCATGGTGCCCATCGCACCGTCAAGAATGACGAGGCGCTTGGCAAGCGTTGCGGGCAGCTCCTGGGCTCGGGTGTAGGCGGGGGTGGGGTGCGACTGGCTCATAGACCGCCATTGTAGGAAAGCTGGCAGGCTTTGCCGGGCAGCCGGGCATTGCCCCGCCGCCAGCGCCTATTCCGATGGCTGGCCTGCCGGGTAGCGAGCCTTGGCCATGCGGAACGTCAGATTCCAGCGCTCATTGCCAAGCAGCGGGTGCTGGCCCGGCTTGAGCGGAGCGACGCCATGAAACACCAGGCGCGAAGGCCCGCCCCAGACCAGCACATCGCCATGGGTGAGTGCAAGGCGCCGGGTGGGACTCTGGCGCGTCAGCCCGCCCCAGAGAAAGCTGCAAGCCAGACCCAGCGAGACCGAGACGATGGGCGCCGCAAAGTCATGCTCGTCCTGGTCGCGGTGCAAGCCCATGCGCGCACCCGGCTGATAGCAGTTGATCAGGCAGGCATCGGGCGCAAAGCCCGGATAGCCGGCCAGCGCCGCAGCCCTGGCGGCCTGCTCGCCCAGAAAAGCGGGGATGGCAGGCCAGGGCTTGCCGGTCTGCGGATCGGCAGCGCTGTAGCGGTAGCCCTGCAGATCCGAAATCCAGCCCCAGCCGCCGGCGTTGGTGATCGCCACCGACATGGACTTGCCGCCGGGCACCTGCATGGTGCGAAACGCTGCCCGTGTCTGCAAGGCCCTCGCCTCGGCCACCCAGCGCTGCTCCTCGGCTGTCGCAAAGCCGCGCAGCAGCACGGCACCGTCATCAATGATTTCGGCGGGCAGGGGATCGTCAGGAAACAGCGAAAGCGTCATTGCAACGCCATCATAGGCCTGGCCGGTGGCTGCCCCTCCCAGCCGCCAGCCAGCGCCTGATACAGCGCCACGGCGGCGCGCAGGCCACGCATGCGGCTGTCGGCCGCAGCGTCCTGGGCCGCGTAGAGGTCGCGCTGCGCGTCCAGCACCTCGTACAGGCCCACGCTGCCCAGGCGGTAGCGGCGCTGCGCGAGCTGCTCGGCCCGTGCTCGCTGCTCGGCGGCCTGGGCCAGATGGGCATCCTCGGTGCGGGTGCGCGCCAGGCCCACCAGGGCGTTCTCGGTGTCCTCCAGTGCCAGCAGCACGCTTTGCTGGTACTGGGCCAGCGCGATCTGGGCACCGGCCTCGCTGGCAGCGATGCGCGCGCGCACGCGGCCCACGTCGAGAAAAGACCAGTCCACACCCAGGAACACGCTGCGGCTCGCGCTGCCGGCCTCGAACAGCGCGCCCGCGCCAAGGGCGGAGCTGCCCAGCAGACCGCCCAGCGACAGGCGCGGGAACAGCTCTGCCGTGGCCACGCCCACCCGCGCCGTGGCGGCATGCAGACGCGCCTCGGCGGCGGCCACATCGGGGCGACGGCGCAACAGCTCGGCGGGCGTGCCGGGAGCGATGCTCTCTGGCAACTGCGGCAATGCCGCCGGCACGTCCAGCGCCGCGATCAGAGCCTCGGGCACCTGGCCGGTGAGCACGGCCAGCCGGTGCTGGGCCACGGCGATCCGGGCCTGCAGCGCCGGAATGCGCGAGCGCGTGCTCTCCAGCTGCGCCTGGGCGCGCGCCAGGTCGAAGTCGGTGCCGCTGCCGTGCGCCAGCCGCAGCTGCACCAGGCGCAGCGTGTCCTGCTGATTCGCGGCATTGGCCTCGGCCAGATGCAGGCGCTGCTGCCAGCCGCGCAGATCGGCGTAGCCGGCCGCGACCTGGGCCGCAATGGCGACCTGCAGCGCGGCCAGGTCGGCGGCACTGGCGCGCAGGTCGGCGCTGCCGGCCTCGATGTTGCGACGCACACGACCGAACAGATCCAGCTCCCAACTCGCGTTGATGCCGACGCTGTAGCTGCGCTGGCTGCGCGGCCCGCTTGGTGTCCCGCTTGGTGCCTGGCTTTCGCTGCGTCGTTGCTGCAGCGCCTGACCCGACAAGGTGAGCGTGGGGAACTGATCAAGACGGCTTTCTCCCAGCAGGGCCTGGGCCGCATCGAGTCGCGCCAGTGCACCGCGCAGCTCCTGGTTGGCCCGCAGAGCCTGCTCGACCAGCTGCGTCAGTTGCCCATCCTGGAACTGGCGCCAGAACGCCGCATCGGAACCGGTCTCGGGGAATACCTGCTGCGGGACTGCAGACGGCTCGGCCCGCGCGAACTGCGCGCCGGCTGGGGGCGGCTCGGGTACGCGGAAATCGGGGCCGACGGCGCAGCCTGCCAGCAAGGCCGAAAGGCCCGCCACGGCACATGCCAGTGCATGCCGGCGCAAGGGTTTGCAGATATCAGACATGGCTGCCCTCCAGGGATGCGGGTGACACAGCAGAGGCCGGCTGGGCGGTCGTGCGAGCCGCCAGCGAACGGCCCGACAGACGGCGCAGCGTGACGTAGAACACCGGCGTGAGGAAGAGGCCGAACAAGGTCACGCCCAGCATTCCCGAGAACACCGTCACGCCCGTGGCCGCCCGCACCTCGCTGCCCGCGCCGCTGCCGATCAGCAAGGGCACGGCGCCCGCAATGAAGGCGATGGAAGTCATGACGATGGGTCGCAGCCGCAAACGGCAGGCCTGCAGCGCGGCATCGACTGTTGCCGAACCGCGTATCTCCAGCTCGCGTGCGAACTCGACGATCAAAATCGCGTTCTTGCAGGCCAGTCCCATGAGCACCACCAGGCCCACCTGCACGAAGACATTGTTGTCCCCCCCTGCCAGCCATACGCCGAACAGCGCCGCGCAGATGCACACAGGCACGATCAGGATCACGGCCAGCGGCAGGGTCCAGCTCTCGTAGAGCGCGGCCAGCACCAGAAACACCAGCATCACGGCGATCACGAAGACCACGGCTGCGGCATGGCTCTGCTCGACCTGCTGGTAGCTCAGATCCGTCCAGGCCAGCTCGATGCCGCGCGGCAGCGTGCGCTGCGCGATCTCCTGCAGCTTGGTCAGCACCTCGGCCGAGGACAGCAGGCGCGGATCGGAGTCGCCGATCAGGTCGGCGGCCGGAAAGCCGTTGTAGCGCAGCACCGGATCGGGTCCGTAGCTGGGCACCACGGTGACCATGGAGCCTATGGGCACCATCTCGCCGCGCGCGTTGCGCGTGCGCAGCTGGGCGATGTCCTCCACGGCCTGCCGGTAGTCGGCATCGGCCTGCAGCATCACGCGCCAGACGCGGCCGAAGGCGTTGAAGTCGTTGACGTAGACCGAGCCCAGATAGGCCTGCAGGGTCTGGAACAGGTCGGTCAGCGCCACACCCTGGGCCTTGGCCTTGATGCGGTCCACCTTCACTTCCAGCTGCGGGATGTTGGACTGGTAGCTGCTGACCGGATAGGTCATGCCCGGTGTCTTGGCAATCTCGGCCTGAAAGGCCTCAAGCGCCTGCTGCAGCGCTGCATAGCCCAGGCCTGCGCGGTCCTGCAGGAACAGCGAATAACCCGATCCGTTGCCAAGGCCCTGGATGGGCGGCGGCATCAGCGCATAGGCGAAACCGCCCTCGATCTGCGCGAACTTGGCGCCCAGCTCGGCATTGATGGCCTCGGCGCTTCGTGTGCGCTCGCCGAAGGGCTTGAGCATGATGTAGGAGCTGCTCAGATTGGGCGTGGTCGTGGACTGCAGCGCATTGAAGCCCGCGAAGGCGGCGACCATGTCCACGCCATCCACGCTCTTGGCCGTCTCCACCATCTGGCGCGTGAGCGCATCGGTACGGTTCAGCGACGCGCCCTCGGGCAGCTTGGCGCCGGCAAACAGGTAGAGCTTGTCCTGCATGGGGATGAAGCCCCCGGGCACGGCATGGAACAGCACGGCGGTGCCGGCCAGCAGTGCCGCATAGACCGCGAACACCAGGCCACGTCGACGCAGCGAGCGCCCCACCGAGTTCTGGTAGCCCTGGGCGCTGCGATCGAAGAAGCGGTTGAAGGGCCGGAAGAACCAGCCCATGCCCTTGTCGATGACGCGTGCCAGCGCGTCGCGCGGTGCGCCGTGCGGCTGCAGCAGCCTGGCCGCCAGCGCCGGCGACAGGGTCAGCGAGTTGATGGCCGAGATCACCGTGGAGATGGCGATGGTCACCGCGAACTGCTGGTAGAACTGGCCCGTGACGCCGCTGAGAAAGGCCATGGGAACGAAGACCGCGCACAGCACCAGGGCGATGGCGATGATGGGCCCGGAGACCTCCTTCATGGCCAGATGGGCCGCCTCCTGCGGGCTGTGGCCCTGCTCGATGTAGCGCTCCACGTTCTCGACCACGACGATGGCGTCGTCCACCACGATGCCGATCGCCAGCACCAGGCCGAACAGCGTCAGCGTGTTGATGGAATAGCCCAGCAGGTACAGGCCCGCGAAAGTGCCGATGATGGACACGGGCACAGCCAGCAGCGGAATGATGGAGGCGCGCCAGGTCTGCAGAAAGACGATGACCACCAGCACCACCAGGATCACGGCCTCGATCAGTGTGCTCTGCACGGCCTTGATCGAGTCGCGCACAAAGACCGTGGGGTCCCAGACGGATTCGAAGGCCACGCCTTCGGGCAGGTCCTTGGAGAGCCGGTCCATGGCCGCGTAGACCTGCTCGGCCACGCCCAGCGCATTCGCGCCCGGCGACAGGAAGATGCCCACGGCAGCCATGTTCTTGGTGTCGCTCCACGAGCGCAGCGTGTAGTCGCTGGCGCCCAGCTCGATGCGCGCCACGTCGGCCAGGCGCACGACCTGACCGCCTTCGCCGCTCTTGAGCACGATGTCGCCGAACTCCTCGGCCGTCTTCAGCCGCCCGCGCACATTGATGGACAGCAGCTTGTCGGACTTCTGCGCACTGGGCTCGGCGCCCAGCTGGCCGGCCGAGACCTGGATGTTCTGCTCGCGGATGGCGGCGATCACCTCGCCGGCCGTGAGCTGGCGTGCCGCCACCTTGTGCGGGTCCAGCCAGACGCGCATCGCATAGTCGCCTGCGCCGTAGATGCCCACGTCGCCCACGCCGGGAATGCGCGCCAGCACATCCTTGATCTTGAGCGTGACATGGTTGCGCAGATACAGCGCATCATGCGCGCCGTCCCGAGACACCAGGCCCACGTACATCAGCGGCGTGGACGCCTGCTTCTGCGTGGTCACGCCGAACTGCCGCACCTCCTCGGGCAGCCGGCTCTGGGCCTGGCTGACACGGTTCTGCACGCGCACGGCAGCGGTGTCTGGGTCGATCTCGGGGCGGAAGGTGGCAACCACCTGCAGGCTGCCGTCCGAAGCCGCGACCGACTTCATGTACATCAGGCCTTCGACCCCGTTGATGGCTTCCTCCAGCGGCACGGCCACCGACTCGGCGACCTCCTTGGGATTGGCCCCTGGATAGGTGGCGCGCACCACCACGCTGGGCGGCACGACCTCGGGGTACTCGCCCACGGGTAGCTGCGGAATCGCGACCAGGCCCACGGCGAACATGATGATGGAGAGCACGACCGCAAAAATGGGCCGGTCTATGAAGAATTTGGAGAAGTCCATGGCACTCCCCCTTACTGCGCAGCGGCGGGCACGGGCTGCGCGGCCGCCGATGCCACCGGCCTGGGATTGACGGGCATGCCGGGGTAGTAGATGCGCTGCACGCCGCCCACCACCAGCCGGTCACCCGCTGCCAGGCCTTTTTCCACCAGGCGCCGGCCATCGACCATGCGCCCCAGCGTAAGGTCGCGGCGCTCGGCAAGATTGCCTTCGCCCACCACATAGACGTACTTGCGGTCCTGGTCGGTGAGCACGGCCTTGTCGTCGATCAGCAGCGCCTGGGGCTCGGCCTCCTGCCGCTGCGGGCCGCTTTGCATCTGCACGCGTGCGAACAGGCCTGGCGTCAGCATCCGGTCGGGGTTGGCCAGGCGCGCGCGCAAACGCATGGTGCCCGTGCCCGGCTGGAGCTGGTTGTCGCTGAAGTCCAGCGTGCCCGCATGGGCAAAGCCGCTGTCGCCGACCAGGGCGACACGCACCGCGCGGCCCTGGCCACTCAGGCCGGCTTTCTGGTAGCGCAGAAAGCTGTGCTCGTCGGCATCGAAATACACATACACCGGGTCCTGCGAGACCAGGGTGGTCAGCACGCTCTGGTCGGCCTGGGCCATGTTGCCCACGGTGAGCAGGGCGCGGCTGGCACGGCCCGTGATGGGCGCACGCACCTCGGTGAAGTCGAGCTGCAGCCGTGCGGTGGCCAGCTCGGCCTCTGCCGCACGTACCTGGGCCGTGGCCTGGGCCAGCGTTGCGGCCCGCGTGTCGGCCTCCTCGCGCGAGACCGCATTCTCGGCCACCAGCTGGCGCGCGCGCTGGTCCTGCGTCTGCGCCAGCCCGGCAGCGGCACGCGCGCGTTCGAGCTGGGCCTGGGCGCTGGCCAGGGCCGCGCGGTAGGGCCGCGGGTCGATCACGAACAGCAGCTGGCCTTTCTTCACCTCCTGGCCTTCGGCGAAGGCGATGCGCTCGATATAGCCCGACACGCGTGAGCGCAGCTGCACCGACTCCACGGCCTCGATGCGGCCGTTGAACTCGTCCCAGGGGCGTATGGCCTGCAAGGCGACCTCGGCCACCTGCACCTCGGGCGCGGGCGGCGGGCCGTTGCCGGCATGGGCATCGCCCGCTCCGGGACGGCCGCAGCCTGAAAGCAGGACCAGCGCCGCGAGGCCGCCTGCCAGCAGCAAGGGCCGCAGCAGCGGCGTGGAATGGACTGACATATGGACTCTCCCTGAATGAATGCGCCCGCCCTGCTGGCGGCAGCAGGCCTGACGGAACGACCGCCTCTGCCGATAAGACGCAGGAGCGGCCATGCTTGTGACAAGCATTGGCAGGTGGCTGGAAGAGATTCAATAAAGATAGCTGCCATCGCTTTTTTATAAACAACTTCAGGCACAAAACCATCTGAAGTCGTTTTTCATCGAGCGGATGCAGCTATGAATATAAGAAGAACTCCGGCCAGCGCATGGGCCGTTGATTGCGGCTCCACCGGCTATCGATCACAATGGCGGCATTCTTCAAGTTCAAGTGAACTTTAAGTCAAGCTCCGGAGAAAGACATCATGAAAATTGAGGATGATCCGCTGATGAGCATCAGCGACTTCGCCCAGCGCAGCGGCGTCAACGCATCGGCGTTGCGCTTCTACGAGTCGCTGGGCCTGATCGAATCGGTGCGAAGCAGCAGCGGAAGGCGGCGCTACCACCGTTCGGGCCTGCGGCGCATCGCCTACATCGTGTTTGCGCAGCGCGTGGGCTTCACGCTGGAGGAGATCGCCGCGCAGCTGGCGCGGCTGCCGACGCGGCATGTGCCCACGGGCGGCGACTGGCAGAAGATGTCGCGCATCTGGCAGCAGCGGCTGGACGAGCGCATCGACGAGCTGCAGCGCCTGCGCGACAGCCTCAACCAGTGCATAGGCTGCGGCTGTCTGTCGCTCAAGGTCTGCAGCATGTACAACCCCGGCGACCAATGCCAGCGTGGCGGCCCGGGGCCGCGCCGCTGGCTAGGCGACGAGCTGCAGGCCGAGGGCCACTAGCCTCGGCTCAGCGGCCGCTGGCTTGGGCGAAGGCCAGCACGGCCTGCAGCAGACGCTGCATGGTGGGCTGGATGCGGGCCGCAACCTCGGGCAGGTAGTCGAACGGCATCTGCTCCTGCATATAGCTGGACTGCGTCATCTCCAGCTGCACGGCGTGGAAGCCCTGCTCCGGCTGACCATAGTTGCGCGTGATGAAACCGCCCTTGAAGCGGCCATTGAGCACGCTGGTGTGGTCCGGTGCCTGCCGTGCAATATCCAGCAGCTGCTGGGCCAGCGCCGGCGCGCAGCTCTTGCCGTCGGCGGTGCCCAGGTTCAGGTCGGGCAGCTTGCCCTCGAAAAAGCGCGGCAGCACCGAGCGGATGCTGTGCGCATCCCACAGCATGGCAACGCCATGCTGGCTCTTGATGCGATCGAGCTCGGCGCGCAGCTGCGCATGATAGGGCTGCCAGTAGAGTTCGCGACGGCGCGCGACTTCCGCCTCGTCGGGCTCCAGGTCCTTGCTGGCATAGAGAGGCTTGCTGTCAAAGCCGTCAACCGGGCACAGCCCGGTCACGCTCTGGCCCGGATAGAGGCTGGCACCATCGGGCGGACGATTCAGATCGATGACATAGCGCGAATGCGTGGCAGCCAGAATGGATGCGCCCAGTGCCTTGGCGAAGTCGTAGAGCTGCGGCATGTGCCAGTCGGTGTCATGGACTTCGCGCCCTTCGGGCGTGAGCTTGGCCGCAATGTCGGCCGGCACATGGGTGCCGGTATGCGGCATGGAAATCAGCAGCGGTGCCGTACCCTGGTGAAAGACAAAGGGGGCGATGGCTTGGCTCATGGAGCGTCTCTCTTGTGTCAAAAATCGGATGGCAAGCCGCGCTCAGGCGCCTTGCAACAATGCCTTGCGGGCCTGGACAAAACCCTGTTGCGCAACCTCGTGCAGCGCATGGCGGCCGGCCTGCACGCGCTGCTGGCCGCGAACCCAGACATCGGCAATGGCCGAAGTGCGATGGCTGGCAAACACATGGGCCGCATGGCCGCTGTCGGCAGGCAGACCGTTGAGGGCCACATGCCGGGCATCGAGCACCACGAAGTCGGCCTGCTGGCCCACGGCCAGACCGGCAATGGCGCGGCCCGAGGCCTGGGCACCGCCGGCCACCGCCTGCAAGGTCATGGAGGTCGCCACCTGGGGCTGGGCGCCGCCGCCAAGCACATTGCGCTGGCGCAAGCTCAGGCGCTGGCTGTATTCGAGCATCAGCAGCTCTTCGGCGGCATTCACCGAAGCATGGCTGTCCGAGCCAATGCCCCAGCGGCCGCCATGCCTGAGCCACAGCGGCATGTCGAAGATGCCGTCGCCGAGATTGGCTTCGGTGGTGGGACAGATGCCGGCAACGGCCGCGCTGCGTGCCGCGCCAGCATATTCCTCGGGCGTCATGTGCGTGGCATGGATCAGGCACCAGCGCGCATCGACGGGAGCATGGTCGAGCAGCCATTGCACGGGGCGCTGACCGCTCCAGGCCAGGCAGTCATCCACCTCCTGGGTCTGCTCTGCGATATGGATGTGCACCGGAGCCTTGGGCAGCAGGGCGTGCAGGCCTGCGAGCGCGGTCTTGAGGCTGTCCGGCGGCACGGCGCGCAGCGAGTGCGGAGCCAGGCCCAGAGCTGCCTGCTGCGCCCTGGTCACGGGCTCCAGCTGCTGCAGCAGGCAGAGCATGCTGTCCGTGCTGCGGATGAAACGGGCCTGGTCCTCGCGAGGAGGCAGGCCCCCGAAGCCGCTGGTCTGATAGAGCACGGGCAGCAAGGTCATGCCGATGCCGGTCTTCTGCGCCGCACGCAGCAGCGCCAGCGACAGGCTGGCATCGTTGGCATAGGGCTTGCCACCGGCATCATGGTGCACATAGTGGAACTCGCACACCGAGGTATAGCCCGCCTCCAGCATCTCCAGGTACAGCCAGGTCGCAATCGCCTCCAGCGCCTCGGGCGTCATGCGATTGGCAAAGCCGTACATCAGCTTGCGCCAGCTCCAGAAGCTGTCCTGCGCCTGACCGCGAAATTCGGTCAACCCGCCGAACGCGCGCTGGAAGGCGTGCGAGTGCAGATTGGGCATGCCCGGGATCAGCGGGCCGGCCGCCTTGGCGGCGTCCTCCGCCTCCCCGGCCTCGCCGCTTTGCGGGTCCACATCGGTCAGCACTTCGGTCAGCTGGCCGCTCTCGTTCCAGCTCAGCAGGACATTGCGCGCCCAACCCGTGGGCAGCAAGGCGTCTGCGGCAAACAAGGTACGCGAAATGGATGAGGATGCAGTCATGGTGATGGTCTCTATGAGGCGGAAAAGATCAAACCGCGCAGCTCATGCAGTCACGCGCTCAGTCTGCTCCATCGCAGCGAGCAAAGCCAGAACAAAACGCGCGTTGTCCTTCTCGGTACCTATGGATACGCGCAGAAAATTCTCGAAACCGGGCTCCTTCCAGGGCTTGACGATCACGCCCTGTCTGAGCAGCGCCTCCGTCACCGGTGCATTGGGACGGCCCAGGTCGAGAAACAGGAAGTTGGCTACCGAAGGCGCAATGCGCAGGCCTTGCAGCGGCTGGCACGGCCCTGCCAGCGCCAGCAGCTGTCTGCGCAGATCCTCGCGCAGCGCCACCGTGGTCGCCACGCCGCTGCGCATGTGCGCAGGATCGTTCCAGGCCGCCAGCGCCGCGCGCTGGGCCGCCATGTTCACGTTGAAGGGCGAGCGCACCTTGTCCATCAGGCTCACCAGCTCGGCGCTGTCGGCCATGCCGTAGCCCACGCGCAGACCGGCCAGGCCCCAGGCCTTGGAGAAGGTGCGCAGCACGATCCAGGGCCCGACCCGCGCATCCAGCATGGCCAGCACATCGGGATAGTCATCGTCATGCAGCGCGTATTCGTAATAGGCCTCATCCACCACCAGCACGGTGTTGGCGGGCGTGGCCTCCAGCACCTTTGCAAACTGCGCCGCATCCATCATGCAGCCCACGGGGTTGGACGGGTTGGGCAGGAAGGCGATCTTGGGGGCCTTGGCCACGGCAGCGCACCAGGCGCCCAGATCGAAGCCCAGCTCCTCGTTCAGCTCGAGGAGCTCGACCTCCGCGCCCATCATCTTTGGATAGATTTCGTGCAGGCCGAACACGGGACGCTGGGTCACCACCAGATCGCCGGGGGCGAGAAAGACCTCGCAGAGAATCTTGATCAGGTCTTCCGAGCCGTCGCCGAACACCAGACGCCCGGCGGGCAGCCCGGTGCGCTCGGCAATGGCTTCGCGCAAGGCCGTGCAGTTGGCATCCGGATAGTTGCCCACATCGTTGGCCACCTCGGCAATCGCCCGGCGCACCGAGGCGCTGGCACCGAAGGGATTTTCATTGCTGGCCAGTCGCGCGATATCGGTCACGCCATAGCGCGCCCGCACCGCTTCATTGGACAGGCCGGCGTTGTACGCGGGCAGCGGGCGCACCTGGGCGCGGGCCAGCGAAGCCACCAGGGAATTCGTCATAGATCAAACACCTTTCCGGGATTCATCAGGCCCATGGGATCGAGGGCCAGCTTGATGGCCCGCATCGCCGCCAGCTCTGCGGGCGTGCGGCTGTTGCCCAGATAGGGCTTTTTGTGCAGGCCGATGCCGTGCTCTGCGGAGACGCTGCCCTGCATCTCGCCCACGATGCGGTAGAGAAGCGCCTCCACCTGCTCGCATTCGCCGTTGACGGTCTTGCCATCCACCGAGACATGGAGATTGCCGTCGCCCACATGGCCGAAGTACAGCGCCTGGTGAGCGGGCCAGCGAGTGGCAAAGGCCTGCATGCAGGCCTCGGCAAAACGGCCGATGTCCGCCTGGGGCAGGCTCACATCGAAGTTGATCGCGGGATGCATATTGCTGTTGAGCTCGGCAGGTGCCTCGCGCAGCTTCCACAGCTGCTGTACCTGGGCGACCGACTGGGCCACGATGGCATCGAGCACCTCGCCGGCCTCCATGGCCTCCTCGAGCACCTGCTGCACATCGCCTTGCAACTGCGCCTCGTCCTTGCCGTCCACATTGATCAGGGCCAGCAAGGGGTAACGCTGTTCAAAAGGCGCAGCGAGCTTGAGCCAGGCCATGGAGGCCTGCACAAAGCTGTCCCACATCAGCTCATAGGCCGCGACGCTGTTGCCGAAGTGCGATTGCATGCGCTTGAGCACGGCCAGCGCCGAGTCGAAATCGGGCATGGCCACCAGCGTCGTGGCCGTGGCCTGCGGCGCAGGACGCAGGCGCAGCAGCACGCGCGTGATGATGCCCAGCGTGCCTTCGGCACCGATGAAGAACTGCTTGAGGTCGTAACCCGTGTTGTTCTTGATCATGGGGCGCAGCATGGGCAGCACCGTGCCGTCGGCCAGCACCACCTCCAGGCCCAGCACCTGCTCGCGCATCATGCCGTGCTGCAGCACGCCGTTGCCGCCCGCGTTGGTGGAGACATTGCCGCCGATCTGGCAGCTGCCGCGAGCGCCGAGATCCACGCCGAACACCATGCCGACATCCACGGCCGCCTCCTGCACGGCTTGCAGGGTGACGCCGGCCTGCACCTGCATCAACCCGGTCTGGGCATCGATGTCCTCGATGCGGTTCATGCGATCCAGCGACAGCGCGACAGCGCCCTCCGTAGGGACTGCGGCACCGGCCAGCCCGGTCAGTCCACCCTGCGGAACCACCGCAATCCTGTGGGCGCTGCACAGACGCATGACGGCGCTGACTTCCTCCGTGGTGCGTGGGCGCACCAGCGCCAGCGGTTGCTGGGGCGGCGTGCCGCTCCAGTCGGTGCGGCTACGCTCCGGCGTGTCATTGCCGCGCAGCGCCACATCGGCGCCCAGGGTGGAAATCAGTTCATTGAGAAATTGTTCGTGAGACATCAGCAACCTTTCGCGCTCCCCGCTTCAGGCTTTGGCTTGCTGCGCAATCCGGCCCTGGCGCACCACCGTACAGTCAGGCTTGCTGCCAAACCAGTAGGCCAGCTCTGCAACCCGCTGCACGGGCCAGAGCACGAAATTGGCGGGACGGCCCACGGCAATCAGGCCTTGCTCGTCCTGCAGGCCCAGAGCATGCGCAGCGTGCCGGGTGATGCCGGCCAGAGCCTCGGGAACCGTCAGACGGAACAGCGTGCAAGCCATATTGGCCATGAGCAGCAAGCTCAAGCACGGGGAGGTACCCGGATTGTGATCGGTAGAAACGGCCATCGGGACCTTGGCAGCTCTTAAACCTTCAATGGGCGGCACTTTGGTGTCGCGCAGCGTGTAGAAGGCCCCGGGCAGCAGCACGGCCACGGTACCGGCCTTCTTCATCTCGGTGATGCCGTGCTCGGACAGGTGCTCGATATGGTCGCATGACAGGGCGCCATAGCGGGCCGCGAGGGCGGCACCCTCCATATTCGACAGCTGCTCGGCATGCAGCTTGACGGGCAGGCCCAAGGCCTTGGCCGCTTCGAAGACCTGCTCGGTCTCGGCCAGCGAGAAGGCGATGCGTTCGCAGAACACGTCCACGGCATCGATCAGGCCTTCGGCGGCCAGCGCCGGCAGCATGACCTGACAGACCAGATCCGTGTATTCCTGGCTGCGGCCAGCATACTCTGGCGGCAGCGCATGGGCCCCTAAAAAGGTGGTGCGCACGGTCACGGCACACAGCTCGCCCAGGCGCCGTGCGGCACGCAGCTGCTTGCGCTCGTGTTCCAGGGCCAGGCCGTAGCCCGACTTGATCTCTATGGCCGTCACGCCCTCGGCCAGCAACTGTTCAAGACGCGGCAGCGCCAGCGCCACCAGCTCGTCCTCCGACGCTTCGCGCGTGGCCCTGACGCTGGAGACGATGCCGCCGCCGGCCCTGGCCACTTCTTCGTAGCTGGCACCGGCCAGGCGCATCGCGAACTCGTTGGCGCGCTCGCCGCCATAGACCAGATGGGTGTGGCAGTCGATCAGGCCCGGCGTGGCCAGGCGCCCTGCGCCGTCGTGCCTGGGCAGCGCCTGGTATTCGGCAGGCATGGCATGCTGCGGTCCCACCCAGACCATGCGGCCTTGCTGCACCACGATGCAGGCCAGCGTGCCTTCGGGAATATCCGCCACCTCGGAGACATACAGCTCCGGCGCCAGACGCAGGTTGTGCCAGCAGCCGTCGGCGGAGACTGCGGGATGGGGATTAGCTTGCGCCATGGCGATGCTCCTCGTGTTCGATAACGACAATCCAGGCCATGAAACTCCTGATTTCATAGCTACCAGCGCCTGCCCCTTTTAACTTTTCAGATCAATCTTCATTGAAGTGTCCGGTACATAGGCGCAAGCTGCTCCTGTTTCAGGTGTGCGCTGTCAGGCTGACCAGGATCAGTCTGGCATCCTCGCCTTGCGCCACCAGCGACTCGGCCCCGGTACGGCTCCACCACAGGCCCTGACCGGTCTCCAGCACCCGGCCGTCGGCAGCTTTCCAGCTGCCCTGCAGCACCATGCAAAGTCCTGCAGCGCTCAGCCCCACCTCGGCCTGGCCGGCGAGCAGCTCCAGCCGTGCCGACCATTGTCCACGCCGGGTCATGACATTGAAATCGCTGGACGGCCCGCCCTGCAGATCGCAATCGAGAGCCGTATCGCCCGAAAAGGCGAAGGGCTGCCAGCGATCGGTCAATGCGTGCTCGACCTGGCCCTGGACGCTGTGCAGCCGCACCCCGTCGCCATCGAGCAGCATGATCTGGCGGTCTATGCCCGGGAATGCCGAAAACGGGCCGGCCTGGGCAATCGTGGCCACGCTCACGCGCCAGCCAAAGCTGTCCATGCCCGCGCCCTGCGGCCAGCAGGCAATCTCGCGCGTGCTGCCGCCCCCGTTCTTCCACGGGCTGGGCACAATCTGGTTCAGGTCAAAGCGTTGCATCGATCAAAAGCACAAAAAACTACCACAAAACGCAGCTTAAAACTGGCACGGCCCAGACGAGAGACAGCGAGGAAGGGCCGCCCCGCACCGAGGCTGTCGTCCCCCTCCCGCGCAGCGAGAGAGGGGGAAGGCGTGGGGCCACCTAGGCGTAAGCGCTTCAGGGGGTGACAGTTACTTCACCATCGGCAGATTCAAGCCATGGCGCTTGGACGCTTGCACGGCAATCTCGTAGCCTGCATCGGCATGGCGCATCACGCCGGTGGCGGGATCGTTCCAGAGCACGCGATTCAGGCGGGCCGCAGCCTCGTCCGTACCATCGGCCACGATCACAACGCCGGCATGTTGCGAGTAGCCCATGCCCACGCCGCCGCCGTGGTGCAGGCTGACCCAGGTGGCGCCGCCCGCCGTGTTGAGCAGGGCGTTGAGCAGCGGCCAGTCGGAGACGGCGTCGGTGCCGTCCTTCATGGCTTCGGTCTCGCGGTTGGGGCTGGCCACCGAGCCGCAGTCCAGGTGGTCGCGGCCGATCACGATGGGCGCCTTGAGTTCGCCGTTCTTGACCATTTCATTGAAGGCCAGGGCCGCCTTGTGGCGCTCGCCCAGACCCAGCCAGCAGATGCGCGATGGCAGGCCCTGGAAGGCGATGCGTTCCTTGGCCATGTCCAGCCAGCGGTGGGTGTGCTTGTTCTCGGGGAACAGCTCCTTGATCTTGGCGTCGGTCTTGTAGATGTCCTCGGGGTCGCCGGACAGCGCCACCCAGCGGAACGGGCCCTTGCCTTCGCAGAACAGCGGACGGATGTAGGCAGGCACAAAGCCGGGGAAGTCGAAGGCGTTCTTCACGCCTTCGTCCAGGGCCACCTGGCGGATGTTGTTGCCATAGTCAACCGTGGGAATGCCCATGGCCTGGAAGTCCAGCATGGCCTGCACATGCTGGGCGCAACCCTGGGCGGCGGCCTTCCTGAGCGTGGGGTGCTGGCCGGGGTCGGCCGCAGCGGCGTTCCATTGCTCCACAGTCCAGCCCACGGGCAGATAGCCGTTGATCAGATCATGGGCAGAGGTCTGGTCGGTCACGATGTCGGGACGGATGCCGCCGGCCTTGGCGCGCCTGACCAGCTCGGGCAGCACTTCGGCCGCATTGCCCAGCAGCGCGATGGAGACGGCCTCGCCCTTTTCGGTGTGATGCTTGATCAGGGCCAGCGCGTCGTCGATATCCTTGGCCTGCTTGTCCACATAGCGGGTGCGCAGGCGGAAGTCGATGCTGGACTGCTTGCATTCGATGGCCAGCACGCAGGCGCCGGCCAGCACGCCGGCCAGCGGCTGGGCACCCCCCATGCCGCCCAGGCCGGCGGTGAGGATCCACTTGCCGGTCAGGTCGTTGTTGTAGTGCTGGCGACCGGCCTCGACAAAGGTCTCGAAGGTGCCCTGCACGATGCCCTGGGCACCGATGTAGATCCAGCTGCCGGCCGTCATCTGGCCGTACATGAACAGGCCCTTCTGATCGAGCTCGTTGAACTTCTCCCAGTTGGCCCACTTGGGCACCAGATTGGAGTTGGCCAGCAGCACGCGCGGCGCATCGGGGTGGGTCTTGAACACGCCCACCGGCTTGCCCGACTGGATCAGCAGCGATTCGTCGGCCTCGAGCTTCTTGAGCTGGGCCAGGATCTCGTCATAGCACTCCCAGTTGCGAGCCGCGCGGCCGATGCCGCCGTAGACGACGAGCGCCTTGGGGTTCTCGGCCACATCCGGGTCCAGGTTGTTCTGGATCATGCGATAGGCCGCTTCGGCGAGCCAGTTCTTGCAGTGCAGCTCGCTGCCGCGGGGAGCGCGGATTTCTCGGCTGGCGTCGTAGCGGGGATCTTGCTTGGCCGCGCTGATGATGGCGTCGTTGGCGTTCATGGTCGTATCCTTCAAGAATGGGTGGGAGGATTCAGCCGGCTTGCACGGCGTAAGTGGCACCAGCAAAGTTCCTGTCTGCGCCTGTGGTCGTGGCAGGAGCCGGGCTGGGGTAAATCATCTGGCCGGGCACATTCATGCTTCTCCTGGCCAGCGGGTAGTAGACGAGCGAGGTGACGATCAGGCTCACGATCCAGGAGATGTCGGCACCGTTCATGGCCTTGGCCAGCGGGCCCACATACATGGCCTGGTTGATGAAGGGAATCTGCACCACAACGCCCATCACATAGCAGGACAGGGCCGTCCAGTTGTAGGCGCCATAGCGGCCCTGGCTGTCATAGAGCGCCGGGATGTCCACTTTTTCCTTGGAGACCAGGTAGTAGTCCACCAGATTGACGGCGCTCCAGGGAACGAAGACGGTGAGCAGCAGCAGCACGAAATTTTTGAACGTGGCCAGGAAGTTGGAGCTGGCCATCAGGGCCACCAGCACCGTCACCAGCACAAAGCCCAGGATGTAGAGCAGGCGCGATGTCGCAGTGAACTGCGTTTTCCGGTTGAAGGCGCTGACCGTTGTCAGCACGGTCATGAAGCCGCCATAGGCATTGAGGCAGTTCACGGTGAGCTTGCCGGTGACGATGACCAGGTAGATCACCACCGCCAGCGGGCCAGCCAGCTGGCCCATGAAGCCGACCTGGTTCTTGATGAAGTTGGCGCCCAGGGCGGCGACCAGCACGCCGAAGGTCATGGCCAGTTGCGAGCTGATGACGCTGCCGCTGAACGTGGTCCAGAAGGTGGCGGCGGTCGAGGTCCTGGTGGGCAGATAGCGCGAATAGTCGGCCACATAGGGTGCGAACGTCATCTGCCAGCCTGCCGACAGGGCCATGGCGGTCAGAAAGCTGGCCCAGGTGAAAGGCTTCTGGCCGAACGCCGAGACCACATCGAACTGGTGGCACAGCTGCCAGGCCAGATAGCCAAAGCCCAGAATGCCGACCACGGTGGAAATGCGCCCCACCACATGGATGAGCCGGTAGCCCACCACGGCGACCAGGGCCGTGAGCGCGCCGAAGATGATGATGCCGACCGCAGGGCTGTGGAAGCCGAACATCAGATTGATGGCCTGACCCGAGAGCACGGTGCCCGTGGCCGCGAAGCCCACATACATCAGGATCACCAGAACCAGTGGCAGGGCTGCGCCCTTGACGCCGAACTGCACGCGGCTGGAGATCATCTGGGGCAGCCCCAGGCGCGGCCCCTGGGCCGAGTGCAGCGCCATGACGATGCCGCCGAGAATGTTGCCGATCAGCAGGCCCAGGATGGCGGTCATGGCTTCGGCACCGAACACCACGGCCAGGGCGCCGTCCACCACCGCGGTGATCTGCATGTTGGCACCGAACCAGAGGGTGAACTGGCTGGAGGGCGTGCCGTGGCGCTCGCTCTCAGGAACCATGTCGATGGTTCTGCTCTCGATGGCGCCAGAGGAACCCAGCGTTGCTGTATCAATACTCATGAAATTGCTCCGTCAATCCCTCTGGATGTCTCTTATATGTCCGAACAACTTTCAGTAATTTCCATGAAGTTGTCTATACGAATTTTGTGATTTACTCCTGCCAACGTCAATCATCTAGACAGCTTTTCTAATCCAAACAAACCCTATGTCGCGAACCGATACCACCGCCGCCGTACCTGCGTTCCAGCGCATCAAAGACCATGTGCTGCAGCAGATCCACAGTGGCGTATGGCAGGAAGGCCAGGCCATTCCCAGCGAGGCTGCGCTGGTCAAACAGTTCAATGTGGCGCGCATGACCGTCAACCGTGCCTTGCGCGAGCTCAGCGACGAAAAGACACTGACGCGTGTCCAGGGCTCGGGCACTTTCGTGGCCCAGCAGAAGTACCAGGCCACCCTGGTCGAGCTGCGCAATATCGCCGACGAAATTGCGGCTCGCGGCCACCGCCATCGGGGCGAGCTGCAGCGTCTCGAGCGCTGCAAGGTCGACACCGCCCTGCTGCGCCAGTTCGAGCTGAACGCCGCCCCCCATCTGTTTCACTCCGTGGTCGTGCACTTCGAAAACGATGTCCCCATCCAGGTCGAAGACCGCTATGTGAACCCGGCCGTGGCTCCCGACTATCTGAGCCAGGACTTTGCAAGCCAGACGCCGAATGCCTATCTGGTGCGCGTGGCTCCGCTGCAGGGCGTGAGTTTCTCCATCGAAGCGAGCATGCCCACGCCAGAGGTGGCAGAGCTTTTGCGCATGGAGGTCACCGAACCCTGTCTGGTGCTGCGCCGCAGAACCCGCTCCCAGGGCCAGGTGGCCTCGGTTTCGGCCTTGTGGCACCCGGCATCGCGCTACCAGTTCGCAGGAAATTTTTGATCCCCCTGAGCGGCTGCGCCGCTTTCCCCCAAGGGGACGGCGCCCTCGCTGCGAGGTGGCGCGGCCGGCTGAGGCTCTTGCTTGGCACCCCTGGCCTGCGGCACCGGCGATTTTTGCGATGTGGGTTGTAGGCAGCAGTTTTAGCGCTCCGTGCTTGGCAGAATGTTCTGCAACACCTCGGGCCAGGCGGTTTCCAGCGCCCACAGTCGCATGATTTCGATATCGGGCGCCAGGTAGCGGTCCTTGTCCAGATAGGGCACCTGACTGCGGATCAGCGCGTACTGCTCCTCGATCAGCGGCGAGCTCTTGAGTCGGCGGTCAAAGTCCATGCCCTGGACTGCGGCCATGGCCTCGACGCCCACGATCACCGCCGTGTTCCTGGCCATGTCGGCCAGGCGACGCGCACCATAGGTGGCCATGGAGACATGGTCTTCCTGGTTGGCCGACGTAGGCAGGCTGGTCACGCTGCTCGGGTGCGCCAGGCACTGGTTTTCGGCCGCCAGGGCGGCCGCCGTGACCTGCGCAATCATGAAGCCCGAGTTGACGCCGCTGTCCTCGATCAGGAAGGCCGGCAGGCGCGACAGTCCGGTGTCCAGCAGCAAGGCCATGCGACGTTCGGAGATGGCGCCGATTTCAGCGATCGCCAGCGCCAGGATGTCGGCCGCAAAGGCCACGGGTTCGGCATGGAAGTTGCCGCCCGAAATCACGTCGCCGTTGTCGAACACCAGCGGATTGTCCGAGGCGGCATTGGCCTCTATGACCAGCACGCGTGCAGCATGGCTGAGGTTGTCCAGGCAGGCGCCCATGACCTGCGGCACGCAGCGGATGGAATAGGGATCCTGCACGCGTCCGCAATTGGGATGCGAGGGGTCGATGGCACTGCCATCCAGCAGGCCACGCACGGCGGCGGCCACGGCAATCTGCCCCTGCTGGCCTCTGGCCTCATGAATGCGCGCATCGAAGGGCTTGATGGAGCCCTGTATGGCTTCCAGCGTCAGGCAACCGGCCACCAGGCCTGCGGCCAGCACGCTTTCGGCCTGGAACAGACCCGCCAGCGCCAGCGAGGTGGAGACCTGGGTTCCATTGAGCAATGCCAGCCCTTCCTTGGGGCCCAGCACAAAGGGCTCCAGGCCGATATGTTTCATGGCTTCACGGCCGGAGACGATCTTGCCGTCCACCTTGGCCTGCCCCTCGCCGATCAGCACGCAGGCCAGGTGCGACAGCGGCGCCAGATCGCCCGAAGCGCCCACCGAACCCTTGGAGGGAATCACGGGCAGGACATCGGCATTGGCCAGAGCCAGCAGCGCGTCCACCAGCGCCGTGCGGGCTCCCGAATGCCCGCGGGCCAGACTCACGGCCTTGGTGGCAAGCACCAGGCGCACCACATGATCCGGCAGCGGGTCACCCGTGCCCACGCTGTGCGAAAGCACCAGATTGCGCTGCAGCTCGGCCAGACGCTCATGCGCGATCTTGGTCGAAGCCAGTTTGCCGAAACCGGTGTTGATGCCGTAGACCACCTGGTCTTCATCGACGATGTGCTGCACATGTGCCTCGGCCTTGCGCATGGCGCCATAGGCAGCCTGCGCCATGCTGAGCTGCACGCCGCCGTCCTGAATGCGGCGCAGCTGAGCCAGCGTGAGCTCGCCGGGATGCAGTTCCAGTTCGGAGTTCGAGAGCTCTTGGGTGGTGGTAGTGTTCATGGCTATACCTGTCTATACAGTCAAGAGAAACAAAAACGTACTGAGGGATTCAAGGGCCTGGCCGGGATCAGCCGCCGTGCACTGAATCGGTTCGGAAACGGCTACCGAGTCGGTAGCGCATGCCTGGATGCACGCAATGCACCCAGGTGATCGGGACGCCGCGCAGCCAGGTACGGCGCGTGAGCATCAGGCAAGGCTGGTCGATAGCCATCTGCAGCAGCCGGGCCTGTTCGGCCGTCGGCAAGATCGCATCGACCACATGTTCGATCTGGTCGTACTGCACATTGCGCACCAGATAGACCGAGGGCTGCACGGCAGAGAAATCCTGGTCCATGAAGTCAGGGACCAGGCGCGGGTTCACATAGCGGTCTTCGATCTGGACCGGCAGCTCGTTTTCGAAGTGCACGCCGTGCAGGTGAAAGACCGAGGCGCCGACCGCGAGATCCAGCGCCGCAGCGACTTCGGGCGAGGCGGACTCGCGGCGCATATCGAGCAGCTCGAAGCGATGATCGTGGCCGCGCTGGGTGATCTCTTCACCGATATTGGCAATGCGCAGCAGGGTCGATTGCGGCTTTTCTTCGGCCACGAAGGAGCCGACCCCCGCCACACGCACGATCACGCCCTGCTCGGCCAGCTCGCGCAGGGCACGGTTCACCGTCATGCGCGCCACGCCGAACTCGTTGACCAGCTCCTGCTCGGAAGGCACGCGCGCACCGGCCGCCAGCGAGCCGTCGCCGATCTTGCGCAGCACATGGTCCTTGACCTGCTGATACAACGCGAGCGGCATCTGGGCTGCAGGAGCCGTTTTGCGCTGGGCAGGATCTCGGACATTCATGATGCAGGCCTCAGTGAACAGCCGCAGCCAGTGACTCGGCGCGAATCTCTTCCGTCAACCGGGCCTTGAGCTCCATGAACTCGGGCGAGGTCTTGACGGTGTAATGCCGAGGGTGCGGCAGATGGACCGGGATGTCTGCCTTGATGCGGCCCGGACGCGCACTGAACACGGCCACGCGATTGGCCATGAAGATGGCCTCATCGATATCGTGGGTCACGAACATAACCGTCTTGCGCTCGGCCTCCCAGATGCCCAGCAGCAACTCCTGCATCAGCACCCGGGTCTGGTTGTCCAGCGCACCGAAGGGCTCGTCCATGAGCAGGATCTTGGGGTCGTTGGCCAGCGCGCGCGCGATCGCCGTGCGTTGCTGCATGCCGCCCGACAGCTGCTTGGGATAGTGATTCTCGAACCCGCGCAGGCCCACCTTGGCAATGAAGTAGTCGCTGCGCTCTTTCTGGACGGCTTCGCTCACGCCTTTCTCGCGCAGCCCGAAGCGAATGTTCTGCGCCACGGTCAGCCAGGGGAACAGGGTATAGCTCTGAAACACCATGCCGCGGTCGGCGCCGGGCTCCTGCACCAGCTTCCCGTCCAGCAGCACCTGCCCCGTCGTCGGGAAATCCAGACCCGCAACAATGCGCAGCATCGTCGATTTTCCGCAGCCGGAGGGCCCGAGAATGGTCACGAAATCGTTCTCCCGGACCTCGAAATCCACCGGCAGCAGCGCCTGGGTGCTGACGCCTTTGTGGCTGGTGAAGGTGCGCGAAACGCCTTGAATGGACAGCTGGTTCATCACAGGGAACTCCATTCGAACATGCGACGGTTGAGGGTTTTGAAGATGAAATCCGACACCAGACCGATGAGCCCGATGATGATGATGCCGAAGATGATCTGTCCGGTATTGAGCAGCGCCTGACTGTCGGTGATCATGTGCCCGATGCCCGAGGACGAGCCGATCAGCTCGGCAACGATCACATAGGTCCAGGCCCAGCCCAGAACCAGTCGCAGGGTTTCCGCGATGCCAGGAGCAGCACCGGGAATCAGCACCCGCTTGACGATGCCGGTATTGCTGGCGCCCAGGGTGTAGGCGGCCTCCACCAGATCCTTGCGCGCACCGCCCACGGTCACGGCCACCATGAGGGTGATCTGGAACACCGAGCCGATGAAGATGACCAGCAGCTTCTGGGCCTCGCCCACGCCGGCCCAGAGGATCAGCAGCGGAATAAAGGCCGAGGCGGGCAGGTAGCGGCAGAACGAGACAAAAGGCTCGAAGAACGCCTCCACGGGCTTCCAGGCCCCCATGGCAATGCCCAGCGGCACGGCCACGATGCTGGCCAGGATGAAGCCGCCCATGACGCGCCATACGGTCATGCCGATGTCATGATGAAAGTCGAACTCCGTGAACAGCAGAATGCCTTCGCGCAGCATCGTCAGCGGGCTGGCGAGAAAGGTCGGCGAGACCAGTCCGCCAAAGGTGACGGCCGACCAGATCAGCAGGAACAGCAGGAAGAAGCCCGTGCCCAGCAGCCATTTGGCCTTGGGGCTGACAGGCTCCAGAGGGGCCATATAGCGCCGGCGAGCCGGCCTCACGGAAGGCGATGCCACCTGAACCGATGCGGGTGATGCAGACTTGATAGAAGGTGATACCGCTTCCATGTGCAACCTCTTTGCGCTTACTTGATGAAGCTGGCGTCGTACATGACGCCGTAGTTCTCAGGAATGCTGCGAATCACGCCGGCTTCCTTGAGGATGGCGGCAGACTCCTTCATGAAAGGCAGCAGATCGCTGGCAAAGAACTTCTGGTTGGCCTCTTTGTCCGACCATTTCAGAAAGGCTGCCGACTTGCCGAACTGCTCGCCGCTTTGCTTGACGGCTGCGCCCATGATTTCGTAGCTCTTTTCCTTGTCGGAGTTGATCATGGCGATGGCATCGAAATAGGACTGGGTCAGCGCCTTGGCGGCTGCCGTGTTGGCCTTGAGCCACTTGGGGTCGCAGCCCACGGTATCCATCACCATCGGGTAGTCGATGGTGGTGGCCAGAATCTTGCCGGCGCTGGGGTTGGCGCGCACCGTGGAGAGATAGGGCTCATAGGTCATGGCCGCATCGTTCTGCCCGGAGACAAAGGCCTGGGCCGCAGGCTGGGGCTCCAGCGACACGGTCTTGATGTCCTTCATGGTCATGCCGTTCTTGTTCAGCATCCAGGCCAGACCGAAGTAGGGAGCCGTGCCCGGCGCGCTGACGGCGACGGTCTTGCCTTTCAGATCGGCAAAGTTCTTGACGTCGTTGCGCACGGCAATGCCATCTGCACCATAGGACTTGTCCATCTGGAAGATCTGCACGATGGGCACGCCATTGGTGTTCCAGGCCACATGCGTCTCCACGGTGGTGGCGGCACATTGAACGGCACCCGAGGCCAGCGCCAGATGCCGGTCCTTCTGGGGAATCATCTTGATTTCGACATTGAGACCGTTCTTCTTGAAGATCCCGGCCTTGTCCGCCAGCGTCAGCGGCGCGAAGCCTGTCCATCCCGACATGCCCAGGACGATCTTGGTCTCCTGAGCCGCTGCATGTTGTGCAGCAGACGCCAGAACGGTTGCGGCTAATGCCAGTTGCCAGATGGGAACGCGACGTGTCGATTTCATGGGACTCTCCTCGGTCGATGCCAGAGCAGTTCGGTTGTTGATGCGGACTTCAAGCCTTGCACGACAGTGCAGACAGCGAAGTTTGCGGTTGCTGATTGAACATGTATATACAGGCTTACCCGAGCGCCATAGTTACCGGATTTCACAGCTGTATAGACATGCATCAACAATCCACAAGAGCAAGCTATGTGCCAACTCGCTCGTCCACGGGCCGCCTCCGCCGGCTCCTGGGGAGCGCACCAAAACAGCACCCGCGTTGCGCTAGTCGGGTGCAATCACGCTTTTTGCCACGGTCAGAAATGGTGCAATCAGCGCCGAGGCATTGCTCCTGGGCGCCGACAGCACCACGGCCTGCTTGGCGACGCGGCCCTTGATTCTTTTGCAGACCAGCCGCTTGCCGTCGTGGGTTCGGTCGACCACCGGCCGCGTGGTCAGAACGCTGACGCCATGCCCGTTGGCGACCATGGAGCGGACAAGCTCTATCGACGCCAGTTCATAGTTCACCGTGGGAACCACGCCCGCTTCCCGAAACAGCGAGAGAAAGTATTCGCGGCTCTGCGGCAGGTTAATCAGCAGCAACGGCGACTGGGCCAGCTCCGCCAGGCTCACGCTGGGCGCCGCAGACAGGGCATGCCTGGCAGGCAACAAGGCATAGGGCGGCAATGCGGCAACCGGGTGCATGGTCAGCAGAGGGCGGGCCAGGCCCAGGTCATATTGCAGTGCGGCATGGATCTCCCCGCGCTCCACTTGCCGCGTCAGGGAGGCGATGTCCCCTTCGATCAGCTCGATGTCGATGGACGGGTGGCGCTTTTGCATCTGGGTGAGCAACTGCGGAATCCACAGCGCGCCCAGCGTGCTCAGAAAGCCCAGCCTCAGCGTGCCGGAAACCGCCTGCTTGCGTGGCTCCTGAAGCCGTTGCGCAGCCTCCAGCAGGCTCAGGGCCTCCCGGCTTCTGGCCAGCCCTGCCGCGGTCAGGTCCAGCCCGACGGCATGTTTGCGCACAAACAGCTTCTCGCCCCATTGGGCTTCGAGGTCGGCAATCGCCTTGGAGATGGAGGGCTGTGAAACATTGATGGCCAGCGCCGCCCTGGCCGTGCTGCAGTGGCGTGCCGCAGCCACGAAGTACTCGAGCTGTCGCAGATTTATCTGAATCAATTTTTTGAATCCAATGAATGGGAAATGAATATTTTCCATTGATTCATATCTTGGGCAGCATGCAGACATCGCTTCAGATCAACAGCGGGAATCCCATGCCTGAATCCACCGAAAAATCTGCCTCCCGTCCGCTGGACGGCATCCGAATCCTGGACTTCACCCGGGTTCTGGCGGGCCCCATGTCCACGGCCTTGCTGGCCGATCTGGGCGCGCAAGTCGTGAAGGTGGAGCCGCCCCAGGGCGACGACTACCGCGCCATCGGTCCCATGAAGAACGGGCAAAGCGCCTTGTTCACGGTCATGAATCGCAACAAGCAAAGCCTGGTGCTGGACCTCAAGCATGCGGACGCGGTCGCCGTGGTGCATGAGCTGGCCCGCCAGGTCGACGTGGTGGTCGAGAACTTCAGGCCTGGCGTGGCCGAGCGCCTGGGCATCGGCCCCGAAACGCTGCGTGCCCTCAATCCCCGGCTGGTGTATGTCAGCGTCTCGGGCTTCGGCCAGACCGGCCCGCTGGCCCATCGGCCGGCCTACGACATCATTGTTCAGGCCATGAGCGGCCTGATGGAGGCCACCGGCGAGCCTCAAGGTGCGCCCACCCTGGTCGGCGAGGCGGTCAGCGATGTGGTTGCCGGCCTGTTTGCCTCCTGGGCGACACTGGCAGCCCTGCTGCAGGCGCAGAGAACCGGAGTCGGCCAGCATGTCGATGTCGCCATGTTCGACACCACGCTGAGCTTTCTGGCGACATCGATGTCGCGCTATCTGTTCACCGGCCAGCCTGCGCGGCGTGTGGGCAATCGGCATCCGCTCTCGGCGCCGTTCGGCGTCTACAGGGCACGTGACGGCCATTACGCCCTGGCCGTGCTCAACAAGAAGCTGTTTGACGCCACCGCAGCCGCCATGGACCTGCCCGAGCTGGCCAGCGATCCGCGCTTTGCCAGCGACGAAGCCCGCTCGGCCAACGAGCCCGCCTTGCGCGCCGCGCTGGAGGGCTGGAGCACGCAGCACGATGTCGCCGATGTGGTCGCGCGGCTGGAGAGCGCAGGCGTTCCCGCAGCCCCCATCTGGAATATCGAGCAAGCCCTGAATTCCGAGCAGATCCGCTCGCGTGGCCTGCTCTGCGAGGTCGAGGACGAACGCCTTCCGGGCCTGCAGCTGCCGACACAGCCCGTGCACTTCAGCGGCGCACTGCCCAATCGTGCGCAACGCGCACCGGCCCTGGGCGAGCACACGGAGCTGCTGCTGCAAAGCTGGCTGGGCCGCAGCACGGACGCCATTGCCGCCTTGCGCGAAGCAGGCGCCCTGGGTTGATTTTGATAGCAAGAAAACAAGGAGAGACCGCCATGTCATTGATCCGTCTGGGCGCGACCGAAGAAGATCAGGCCGTTGCCGATGCCGTTGCACGCTTTGCTGAAGAAACCCTGGCGCCCTTGGCCCAGGCCATGGACGAGGAAGCCTTTTCCGCCACGCGCCATGTGCCCGGCCTTTCCGCGCTGGGCGTGATGGGCATGAATCTGCCGGAGCGCTTCGGCGGGCCGGGCGTCACCCCCACCGCCATGCTGATGTCGCTGGTCGCCATCTCGCGCGCCTGTGCAGCGACCTCGTCCATGATCGGTGCCCACTACCTGGGAACGGATGCCGTTCTCATCGGCGGTGACGAGGCGCAGCGCGAGCAATGGCTGCCGCGCTGCGCCAGCGGGGAATGGCTGGCGGCCTTCGCGCTGACCGAGCCGCGTGGCGGCTCTCACCCTGCAGACATGCGCACCCGGGCCGTGCGCGACGGCGACGACTATCTGATCACGGGCGTCAAGCACTTCATCTCGAATGCGGCAGAGGCCCGCTTCATGGTCGTCTTCGCCAAGACCGATGCGGAGGCTGCGGCACGCGGAGTCAGTGCCTTCATCGTGCCGCGCGATCTGCCCGGCATACAGATATCGTCGCCCGAAAAACTCATGGGCATCCGCGGCGGCCATGCTTTTGAAGTTTCGCTGGACGGCGTACGCGTCCCGGCGGCCAATCGCCTCGGCGCCGAGGGCACCGGCTTCAAGACCGCCATGAAAGTGCTGGACAACAGCCGCCTGGACGTGGCGGCGACCTCTCTGGGCATCGCCGAGGCCGCGCTCAAGGCGGCGGCCGGCTGGGCCAACCAGCGCATGGTGGGCGGCGAACCGATCGCCAGCAAGCAGGGCATACAGTTCAAGCTTGCCGACATGAAGCTGCGCCTGGAAGCTGCCTGGGGCCTGACCATGCAGGCCCTGGCACTGCGCCAGCAGGGGCAGCCCTTCACCCAGCAGTCGGCCATGGCCAAGCTGTTCGCCTCGGAGATGGTGAGCTTCGTGACCGACGAGGCGCTGCAGATCCATGGCGGCTACGGCTATACCCGTGAGATGCCGCTGGAGCGCTATGTGCGCGACGCCCGCATCCTGCGCATCTACGAAGGCTCTTCCGAGATTCAGCGCACCATCATCGCGCGCTCCGTATTGAACGCTTAGAAAGGCGCAGCGGCACCCGGCCGGATTTGCTGGTGTAATCCACTCCATGGACAAACACTCTTCCATGTCGCTGCACGGGAAAATTCTCACCGAGATTGAACAGAACATTCTCAGTGGCCGCTGGCCGCCCGGCTATCGCATCCCGTCGGAGATGGAGCTGACCGTCCATTACCAATGCTCGCGCATGACGGTGAGCAAGGTGCTGAACAAGCTGGCGGAAGCCGGTCTGCTGGTGCGCAAGCGCAAGGCCGGAAGCTTTGTGACGCGCCCACAAACCAGCTCTGCCGTGCTGGAGATTCCAGATCTACGCCAAGTGGTGCTGGGCATGGGGCAGGAGTATTCGAGCAGGCTGCTCGGCCGCACGCAGCGGCGCAGCACGCGCGAGGACATGGAGGCCATGCGCATGGTCCGCCCGGCCTCCATCGTCCATGTGCTGTGCCTGCACATGGCGGGATCCCGGCCGTTCTGCATCGAAGACCGCCTGATCAACCTCGAATCCGTGCCGGATGCCGAGCACGAGCCGTTCACCGAACACAGCCCCAGCTCCTGGATGGTCAACCATGTGCCCTGGAGCTCGGCCGAACACCGCATACGCGCCGAGGCAGCCAGCGAGGAAACCGCCGGCCTGCTGGAGATCAAGCCCGGCTTTCCCTGCCTGGTGATCGACCGCCGCACCTGGACCGGGCAGCTGCCCATCACCTTTGTGCGCCTGACCTATCCCGCCGATCTCTACGAGCTGGATGCGCATTTTTCACCCTCCACCATGGGGCAGGCTGGCTGATTGCGCATAACCCGGCCCGGGCAGCGCGTCGGGTCGCGGCGCACAATAGGGCCAGTCCTGATGCTTGCATCTGAGGTCAAATCCACCTCAAACCCATATACAGCAAGCGCTACCAGCTATCGATTCAAGAGTACCCGGTGTCTTCCGCGCAATCCATTCTGCAAGCCGTTTTTGGCTACGAGCAATTCCGTGGCCCCCAACAGGCCATCGTCTCGCATGTCATCAACGGTGGCGATGCGCTGGTGCTCATGCCCACGGGCGGCGGCAAATCGCTGTGCTACCAGGTTCCGGCCATTGCGCGCCAGCAGCTCGGCCATGGCGTGACGATCGTGGTCTCGCCGCTGATCGCGCTCATGCACGACCAGGTCGGCGCACTGCATGAGGCTGGCATCAGCGCCGCCTATCTGAACTCCACCCTGAGCTACGACGAGACGCAGGAGGTGGAGCTGCGCCTGCAAAGCGGCGACATCACCCTGCTCTACGCCGCGCCCGAACGGCTGAACACGCCACGTTTTCTGGGTCTGCTCGACGACCTTCACGCCCAGGGCAAGCTGTCGCTGTTCGCCATCGATGAGGCGCATTGCGTGAGCCAGTGGGGACACGATTTCCGCCCCGAATACCGCGCGCTGAGCGTGCTGCACCAGCGCTATGCCGATGTGCCGCGCATCGCGCTGACGGCCACTGCCGATGCGCTGACGCGCGCCGACATCATCGAGCGCCTGCAGCTGGAAGCGGCCCAGCATTTCATCAGCAGTTTCGACCGCCCGAACATCCGCTACCGGATCGCCGAGAAAAAGGATGTCAGCAACCAGCTGCTGCGCTTTATCGAACGCGAGCACGAGGGCGAAGCCGGCGTGGTCTATTGCCAGTCGCGCAAGCGTGTCGAGGAACTGGCCCAGACCCTGGTGCAGAACGGCATCAATGCCCTGCCCTATCACGCCGGCCTGCCCCAGGACATGCGTCAGAACCACCAGGACCGCTTCCTGCGCGAGGACGGCGTGGTCATGGTGGCGACGATTGCCTTCGGCATGGGCATCAACAAGCCCGATGTGCGCTTTGTGGCCCATGTGGACATGCCCAAGAACATCGAGGGCTACTACCAGGAAACCGGCCGTGCGGGCCGCGACGGCCTGCCCGCCGATGCCTGGATGGCCTACGGCCTCAGCGACGTGGTCAACCAGCGCCGCATGATCGACGAAAGCCCGGCCGAGGAACAGTTCAAGCAGGTGATGCGCGGCAAGCTCGATGCCCTGCTCGGTCTGGCCGAGGCCACGGACTGCCGCCGTGTGCGCCTGCTGGCCTATTTTGGCGAGCAGTATGGACAGGAGCCCAGCCTGGACGGCAAGCCATTGCAGGCCGTTGCCCGCACCCATTGCGGCAACTGCGACAACTGCCTGGAGCCGCCGGCGCTCTGGGACGGCACCGATGCGGCGCGCAAGCTGCTTTCCACCATCTTCCGCGTGCACGAGGCCAGCGGCCTGACCTATGGCGCGGGCCACATCATGGACGTGCTGCGTGGCAAGGAGACGGACAAGGTCACCCAGTACGGGCACGACAAGGTGTCCACCTTCGGCATCGGCAAGGATTATTCGGAGCCGCAGCTGCGCGCCGTGATGCGCCAGTTGCTGGCCACGGGGGCCCTGGGCCTGCACAAGGTAGTGAGCGAAAACAGCGGCCATGTGTTTGACACCTTGTGTCTGGCCGCAGGCTCGCGTGCCGTGCTCAAGGGCGAGATACAGGTGCAGCTGCGCGAGGCCGTGGCCGCTTCACGCAGCAAGAAGCAGAGCAAGAAGTCCGCCGCCAATGCGGCTGCGGTCAATCTGGGCCCCGATGCACAGGTTCGCTTCATCAACCTCAAGGCCTGGCGCGCCGAAGTGGCCAAGTCTCACAATCTGCCGGCCTATGTGATCTTCCACGACGCCACGCTGGCATCGATCGCCGAACTCAATCCCCAGAGCCTGCAGGAGCTGCAGGGCGTCAGCGGCATGGGCGCCAAGAAGCTCGATGCCTATGGAGCCGAGGTGCTGCGCGTGGTGGCCCTGGGCTGATCGGCCCGCCACAGCGGCCTCCGCGCAACCTGGCCAGCCGGTGGCGACTCGGCCCCGGGGTCTTGGGCCTGCAGAAACCGCAGCGGGAGAGCTGCTATGCCGGTTTCAAGTCCCTGATGCCGCAGGAAGCCGGCAATAGGAACCTCTCCACAATTCCCACACAAATGCTCGACAGCCCGGAAATATTGCAAACGCACACTGCTGCCGCATACCGTTGACCGAATCCATTTTTGCGGAGCGCTTTCTGCTGTGATCAATACTGCCCAATTGCTGGCTGACGAAGCCAAATACTGCTCGTTTGGCGACACCGTCCACTACGTCAATCCTCCGAAGATCTTCACGGGCTGCGAAGGCAGCTATATGTACGACGATGCCGGCACGTCCTACCTCGATCTGCAGATGTGGTATTCGGCCGTCAACTTCGGCTACAAGAACAAGCGTCTTGAAGCCAAGATGATCGAACAGCTGCAGGAGCTGCCCCAGGTGGCCAGCCAGTATCTGCACCCCACCAAGATCGAACTGGCCAAGTTCATCGCCGAAGACGCCAAGCGCAAATGGGGCCATGACGGCCGCGTGCACTTCAACGTGGGCGGCGCGCAAGCCATCGAGGACTCGCTGAAGGTCGTGCGCAACGCCAGCGGCGGCAAGAGCCTGATGTTCGCGTTCGAAGGCGGCTATCACGGCCGTACGCTGGGCGCCTCCTCGATCACCTCCAGCTACCGCTATCGCCGCCGCTTCGGCCACTTCAGCGACCGAGCACAGTTCATCCCCTTCCCCTACCCCTTCCGCCGCCCCAAGGGCATGACGGCAGAGGAGTACGCGGAATCCATCGTGGCCGACTTCCGTCGCAAGTTCGAAAACGAATACCACGCGGTCTGGGACCCCAAGACCAACCAGTGCGAATACGCAGCCTTCTACATCGAGCCCATTCAGGGCACCGGTGGTTACGTGATCCCGCCTGCCAACTTCTTTACCGGCCTGAAGAAGGTGCTGGACGACCACGGGGTACTGCTGGTGGTCGATGAAATCCAGATGGGCTTCTGGCGTACCGGCAAGCTGTGGTCGGTGGAAAACTTCGGCATCCAGCCCGATGTACTGGTGTTTGCCAAGGCCCTGACCAATGGTCTGAATGCGCTGTCCGGCCTGTGGGCTCGCGAAGAGCTGATCAACCCCACGGTGTTCCCGCCCGGCTCCACCCATTCCACCTTTGCCTCCAACCCGCTGGGTACGGCCCTGGGCCTGGAAGTCATGAAGATGACCCACGAGATGGACTTCGGTCGTCAGGTGCGCGAATCGGGTGCCTACTTCCTCGAAGGCCTCAAGGAGCTGCAGAAGCGCCACAAGGAAATCGGCGATGTGGACGGCCTGGGCCTGGCGCTGCGTGCCGAGATCTGCACCGAAGACGGCTTCACGCCCAACAAGGCGCTGCTGGACAAGATGGTGGACATCGGCCTCGAAGGCGGCCTGGAATACCAGGGCCAGAAGCGCGGCCTGGTGCTGGACGTGGGCGGCTACTACAAGAACGTGATCACCTTCGCGCCGTCGCTGATGATTTCGCGCAGCGAGATCGACGAAGCCATGGTGCTGCTGGATCAGTTGCTGACCAAGGCTAAAAAGGCGTAACCCCCTGAGCGGCTTTGCCTAGGCGGCCCCGCCGCTTCCCCCTCTCTCTTCGGGAGGGGGACGACAGCCTCGCTGTCTCTTGCTTGGGTTGTGCCAGTTTTCTGCGCTGCAGACACGCTCAGGCGCCATCAAAACCGACTACAAAAGGCGAAATGGCGACGGAAAATTTCCGCAACCAGCTCGAACCCAGTGGCTTGCTGCAGCAGTTCACCAACCATCCTCCAGAAGGCTTTGCCTTGCTGCAGGACTGGCCGGCGCCAGCATTCACCGCCCCCTTCGATCTGCTGACCACCGCAGATGACGCGCTCAAGGCGCGTCTTCTGTCGTTGCCCGGCGGGCGCTGGCTGAGTTCCAGGCTCAGGCTGAAAACGGACTTCGTCGGCAGCACGGTCAGCGAGTATGTGCCGCTGCCCCGCGATTCCGATGCCGCCACGCTGGCCAGGCAGCTGCGTGCCGTTGCGGGCCGGACCCTGCTCACCATCGTCAAGGATCTGCCGCAGGCATCGCCGCTGCTGAGCGCCAGCGACAATGACTTTGCCCAGGCCTTGTCCCAAGCGCTGACCGAGCGGGGCTTTGTGGCCCTGGAAGGCCAGGCGCTGGCCTATGTGCCGCTGGACTTTGCCAGCACGGATGAGTATCTGGCCGGCTTGTCCAAGAACCGCCGCAGCAGCCTCAAGCGCAAGCTAAAGAGCCGCGCCGGGCTTGACATTCGTCGCCTGCCGACCGGCGCTGCCTTTGCCGGCGAGAGCCGCATCGACGCGTACTACACCTTGTTCGAAGCGGTGTATGCGCAAAGCGAGATCCATTTCGACAAGCTCTCGCGCGCCTTCCTGGCCGGCCTGCTGCGCGATGCGGACAACGGCGGCATGGTGTTCGAGTATCGGGATCGGATCAGTGGTGCGCTGCTGGGCTGGAACCTGTGCTTCGAGCATGACGGCAGGCTGATCGACAAATACATAGGCCTGTCCTACCCGGCAGCGCGTGAGGCGAATCTCTATTTCGTGAGCTGGATGGTCAATCTCGAGTACGCACTCGAACGGGGTCTTTTCCACTATGTGGCAGGCTGGACCGATCCGGAAGTCAAGGCCCAGCTCGGCGCCAGCTTCACCATGACGCAGCATCTGGTCTTCATCCGCAACCCCGTGCTGCGCGCGTTGGGGCGACGCTTCTCCCGTCTGTTTGAAAGCGATCGCCAGTGGAGTGACAAGCCATGATGCAACAAACACCTGTGGTGCTGGATATCGATGGATCGGTAGGCCCGCTGGCCCAGGAAAAACGCCTTGCGCTTGCCCAGTGGCAGGAGCTGGTGCGCTTTGGCTGCGGCCTGCGCAGCTTCAGGCGCTTCAGCCAGGCCATGCAGGAGCAGCTGCCCGCGCAGCACGGCACCGTGCTCATGGGCAGCGGCGACTTTCACCATCTGAGCTGGCCGCTGATCGAGCGCTGCATCGCCCAGAAGGCCTTCAGTGCCAAGCATCCGCTGCGCGTGGTGGTGCTGGACAACCACCCCGACAATATGCGCTTTCCCTGGGGCGTGCACTGTGGCTCCTGGGTGCGGCGCGTGGCCATGCACCCCGCCGTGTCGCAGGTCCATGTGGCAGGCATTACCTCGCAGGACATAGGCTCGGCCCACGCCTGGGAAAACTATCTGCGGCCGCTGCGCGCCGGCAAGCTCACCTACTGGAGCTGCGGCGTGGACACCGGCTGGGCCAGGCGCGTGGGCGCGGGCAAGGCGTTTCGCAGCTTTGCCGAGATCTCGCAGCTGGTACAGGCACTGTCCAGCCATCTGCATGACTGGCCGCAGGACACGTATCTGAGCATAGACAAGGATGTGTTCGCCGCCGAAGTCGTGCGCACCAACTGGGACCAGGGCCGGATGCTGCAAGAGCAGGCCGTGCAGCTGATCGATGCGCTGCGCGGACAGATCGCGGGAAGTGACATCACGGGCGACGTGTCGTCATGGCACTATGGCACCTGGTGGAAACGACTGATGAGCGCGGGCGACGGCCAAGACACACAGATTGACGCTGCGACGCTGGCCGGCTGGCAGGCCGGGCAACATGCATTGAACCAGCGGCTGATACAGCGCATAGCGCTCAGCAGCACGAGTTAGAGCGATTTCACCGACCACTTTTCAACACTTCGCTTCAAGGAGCTGACATGCTGGATCGGTTGACCGAAAAATTGCTGCAACAGGCATTTGCACCTCTGGTCACCACGGGACGGCTCGAAGTCATCACTCCTTCAGGAAAGGCGCTGATCTTCGGCGACGGCGGCCAGCCTCAGGCGCGCCTGCGCTTTGCCGACAGACGCGCCGTCCTTGCGCTGCTGCGCGACCCCGACCTCAACTTTGGCGAGCTGTTCATGCAGCAGCGCCTGCTGGTCGAGCAAGGCACGGTCTACGACGTGCTGGAGCTGGTGCTGCGCGGTGCCAGACAGGTACCCGTCAGCGCCACGGTGCGCATGCTCGATGCCTGGCGCATGAAGCTGCGGCCCTTGCTGCAGAACAATCTGCGCGGCAAATCACGCGCCAACGTGGCACATCACTACGATCTGGACGACCGGCTCTATCAGCTGTTTCTCGACAGCGAGCGCCAATACTCCTGCGCCTATTTCGAGCAGGGCAACGAAGACCTGGAAACGGCACAGCTGGCCAAGAAGCGCCATATCGCCGCCAAGCTGCTGATCGAGCCGGGCCAGCGCGTGCTCGACATCGGCTGCGGCTGGGGCGGTCTCTCGCGCTATCTGGCCGAGGTGGCCGGCGCCGGCCATGTCACCGGCATCACGCTGTCCACGGAGCAACTGGCCGGCGCGCGGTCCAGGGCCTCGCAGTCCATCCATGGCGAGCGGCTGGAGTACCGGCTGCAAGACTACCGCGACATGAATCGCGAGGCACATGGGCCGTTCGAGCGCATCGTCTCTGTCGGCATGTTCGAGCATGTGGGCACGAGATTCCACGACGCCTTCTTCCGCAAATGCCATGAGCTGCTCAGCGAGGACGGCGTGATGCTGCTGCACTTCATCGGCAACAGCGATGTGCCCGACTTCAACAATCCCTGGATAGAGCGCTACATCTTTCCCGGCGGCCATATTCCGTCGATGTCGGAGTTCACGCCGGCCATCGAGCGCGCGGGCCTGGTGATCTGCGATATCGAGGTGCTGCGCCTGCACTATGCCCAGACCCTGCGCCTGTGGCGCGAGCGTTTCATGGCCCGCCGCGCCGAAGCCGCAGCCCTGTATGACGAGCGCTTCTGCCGCATGTGGGAGTTCTATCTGTCCATGTCGGAAACCGCGTTCCGCTACCAGGACATTGCCATCTTCCAGGTTCAGCTGGCACGCAGGCAGGATGCTGTGCCGCTGACGCGCGACTATGTGCACCAGCGCGAAGGGACACTCAAAAGCCGGGAGGCGGCCCTGGGCCTGATCGCGCCAGCCATGGCGGGCGCCGCAAAAATCAAAGCATCTACCGCTTGACTCGTATCGATTTCAACATCAAAAAGGCTTGAAATCTTTTTATCTCAAGCGCAAGAAGCTATCGCTTCATGAGCATCAGGCATGCTGAACCATGGACCGGAGGTGGCCCGCCAGTAGGGCAAACCGTGCCTCATCCAGCCACGGGCTGTTGCTGATGGCCAGCAGGCGCTGCGCCCAGTCACGCGCCTGGTCGACAGTGTCGCCCCGCGCAGCACCCAGCACATGGTCGTAGCGGCCATAGTCGGGCAGCACGTGGACAAAGGGCAGGGACAGACCCCAGCCACGACCCCAGTGCGCGCGCAGCACGGCATCTCTGGCCTGCTGGCTGGGCATGCGCAGCAGGATGACCGGCCACACGCCCTGCGCCCCGGGAACGGCATCCTGCACGACTTCCAGCCCGCAGGCCTGCAACCGGGCGATGCGCAGGCCGGCCTGCTCGGAGGTCTGTTGCTGAAATGCTGCCAGCCGCCGCAATGCCTTCGTGCCCACGCTCTGGCGCCAGCGCCCCAGACGGTGCTGAGGAATGAGGTCGTCGAAGTCATCGCCTGCGGCCTCCACCCAATCACCGCGGGACAGTGATTTCTCCAACGGCTTGCCATAGGCCATGCGCAGCCCGGAGGGCCGGTAGAGCATGGCGTAGCCCAGCAGCTCGATGCTGCGGCGCAGCTCCCACCACGGGCTGAAGCGCGTGGCGGCGCCGGCGGCGTGCAGCGCGGCACGCATGGAGGGCTCGCGTGCCATCAGCACGCCGCCTTCAAAAGTGCTCAGCCCCTTGCCGACGGCCAGGCTGAAGAAGCCGATGTCGCCTTTGAGGCCCACCGAAGCTGCGTCGCTGCGTGCGCCCAGCGCCTGGGCCGCATCCTCGATCACATAGGCACCCACGGCACGCGCGCATCGCAGGGCGGCATCCACATCGGCCACACGCCCGCACAGGTGGGTTGGCAGCACGGCCAGTGTCCGGTCGCTGCACAGGCGCTGCAGGCAGACCGGGTCCATGTCCAGCGCATCGGCGCGCAGATCGCACAGGCGCAGCTGCAGCCCGCACTGCGCAATCGCCAGCGCCACCAGCGGACAGGTATAGGCCGGTGCAACGACCTCGCTGCGCCCCGGACTGAGGGCCTGCAGACTGCGCAGAGCCACCATCAGGGCCGAGGTGCCCGAGCATTCGAGCTGCACCGCCTCCACGCCCAGCCACGCGGCCAGCTGCGCTGCCAGGCTGCCTGCCCCCGAGGGCCAGAGATCGCCGAGCTGCAGTGGCAGGCCGGCCGTTGGCGGCACGGTGGGCTGACGCATCTCAGGCGGCCTGCTCGGCCTCTGGCTTCTCGCTCACGGCCAGGCACATGATGCCGGCCACGATGAACAGACAGCCAATGATCTGCGACCAGCCAATGGGCTCGTTGAACAGCCAGTACGAGATCGCCAGCACCGAGATGATCTCCAGATGCGAGGCGGCGAATGCCGGGCCGATGGGAGCGTGCTTGAGCAGGCTCATCCAGGTGAAAAAGGCCCCGATGTAGCCCACGAAGGCACCGTAGATCCAGGGCTGGCTGAACACGCGCAGCAGCCAGCCGGTCGAGAACTCGAGCGGCAATGCGGAATCACCGGCCTGCTTGAAGCTGAGCTGTGCCAGCGTGTCAAAGGCCATGAGAACCAGAAAGCCGACAATGTAAAAACGCTTCATAGCCGACGGCCCTCAATGCAATCCAACGATGGCCACGCCTATGGACACCAGCACGATGCCGGCCACGCGCATGGGCGCGAGCTTTTCACGAAACAGCACCCGGCCCAGAATCATGATGGCAACGATGTTGATCGAGCCCAGCAGCACCCCGTCCGACAGCGACACCAGCGACAGAAACGCCAGCCAGACCAGAAACTCTGCGATGTAGCAGGCAATGCCCACCCACAGCCAGGGCCTGGCCAGCATGAAGCGCCAACGCTGCGTGCCATTGCGATGCCCGGGCTCACTGGCCGCGGCCTTGAAAGCCAGCTGCCCGCCACTGTCCACCAGCACATTGAGTATCCACAGCGTCACCACCAGGGGCGAGAGATCACTACCCATTCGCCCCCCTGGCAGGCGCCGCCGAGCTGGCAATACGCGCGATGAATTCGTTGAGCTTGGCAATCACGGTGCGGCGCTCGCGGTCGATGGTGATCATGTGATAGCAATTGTCCAGCAGCACCAGGTCGACATGGGCGTTGACCGCGCCGCGCTGGATATCGTGGGCATTGCTGACCGAGGAAATATCGTCTTCCCGGGCATGAATGACCAGACAGGGCGAGCGCAGCTGCGCCAGTCGGGTCTGCACATTCGCAGACAGGGCGCGCAGCTCGATGACGCTCCACCAGGGATTGCCGGGCAGACCCGCGGCAGAGCTGTCGCCGCTGTTCATCTGCTCGACCACGCGCGCGCGCAAGGCCTCGTCCTTGATGCCGTATGGCGGCGCCTCCATGAAGACGCTGTTGCGACCGATGCCCAGCAGGCGGAACAGCGGCAGCAGGAACGCCAGCCTGGTATAGGCCGGAATGCTCCAGCCGTCATAGCGGAAGGTGGTGGACAGCGCACAGACGCCGGCCACCTTGTCGGGATGGCGCTCGGCCACGGCCAGCGACAGCAGCGCCCCCATGGACAGACCGCCGACCACCACATGGTCCACATGCAGCGAAAAGCGCTGCAGACCCGACTCCACACCTGCCAGCCAGTCCGTCCAGCGCGCGGCCACCAGGTCTTCCATGCTGCCGCAATGTCCTGCCAGCTGCACCCCGTAGACCGTGAAGCCCTGCTTGTTCAGACCTTTGGCGAGCAGGCGCATCTCGGCCGGCGTGCCGGTCAGGCCATGAATCAGCAGCACGCCCGTGCGGGCATTGCGGCCTTCGCCGGGCATGACGAACTCATGCGGCGTCACGCACAGCTGCTGCCAATCCGGCTGCTGCAGCAGCCCCAATCCATCGGCGGCATTCATGCAGTCTGCTCCATGCCGAGCAGGACCTGCTCCAGCAACTGGGTGGCCTGCGCAAAATGCTCGAAGCGCGCATGGGCAATCCCCTGGCTCTCGCAATAGTCGATGAGCTTGTACTTGGCCAGCACGAAATCCGCCTTGCCGGAAACGCAGAAGTCCGACGTGCTGTCGCCGATATAGAGCACCCGCCCGTGCACCGCCTGCTGCTCGGCAAGGCGCTCGCACTTGCAGTTGCCGCTGGCCCGCGTGCAGCGATTGCTGGCCCAGGGCGAATCCAGTCGCCAGCTGCGCTCGCCCGTCTGCACCAGATGATTGGCGATGACTTCCAGATCCCCGAGGCCATGGCGGGCGAGCACATGGCGAATCGCATAGTCGATGCCGTCGCTGACGACCTGCACCTTGATGCCATGCAGTCTGGCCTCGGCCACGAAGCCGGCAAAGTGCTCGTCGATCGCTATGCCGTCCAGATGGCTGCACAGCTCTGCCTCGCTCATGTCCAGCAGGGCCACCTGACCCTTCATGCATTCGCGCGAGCCGATCTCGCCACGTTCCCAGGCGTCTTCCAGCTCCTGCCAGCCCGGCTTGCCAAAGCGGTTGAGCAGGGTATCGGTCACGTCCAGCAGGCTGATGGTGCCGTCGAAATCGCTTTGCACCATCCAGCCGGTCGAAGCTGTACCTGCAGGCGACGGGAAAATCTGAATGCGCTTATTCATGGAAACTGACCCTCACGTTCTGACCGACCTTGACATTGACGGGCGGCTGGTCAAATGCCAGCACGCATTCCACAACTCTTACCGGGCCCCGCTGCGCGTCGTCCTGCAGCCGGGCCGTGCCGTAGACGGGACTGATGCGCAACACGGTCGCCGCGGGAAACTCCTGGCGGGCAGCGCTGCCGTCTGCGTCAACGACTACCTGGGCTTTCATGCCTTCGCGAATCGCCGTCACATAGCTTTCGTTGACTTCGGCCCGCACGATCAGGGGCCGCTTGGGCAGCAGCACCGCCACTGGGCTGCCGCTTTGCAGCATGCTGCCGCCCTGGGCCAGCAGGCGCACCACGACCGCGGCCTCGGGCGCACGCAGCTCGTGGCGCTGCAGCAGGGCCCGCAGCTGCTCGGCCTTGCGCCTGGCGACCGCGACTTCCGCAGCCGCAATATCCACTTCGGACTGTGCGTCGCGCAGGGCCTGCACGGCTTCGTCAACGCTCTGCAGATCCGCCGCGCCCTGTTTGGCGGCAGCCTGCCAGCGCGTCAGCGTGACCTTGAGCGCGGGCAGGCGATCCTGGCGCGTCTTGAGTTTGGTCTGTGCCAGCTGCAGCTCGGACTCCGCTACCGCCAGATCGGCACGCGCCGCATCGTCCGCGAGACGCAGCACCAGCTGGCCTTTCTGCAGGCTCTGACCTTCCTTGACCAGCAATTGCTGCACCACGCCGGCTGCGGCCGACGAAAGATCGAGCAGACCGCCTTCGACGTCGATCTTGCCTCTCGCAACCGCTACCTGGCTTTGAGGCTTGGTCTGGGCTGCAGCCGGTGTGACCACGGAGGCCGCGTCCTGAGACGGAGAGCAACCGCCCAGCATCAGCACGGCCGCCGCCAGCAGCGGCGCGCCCGACGCAATGCTGAGACGAAATGGGCTTGGGTTCATGTTTATTCCTTGATGGGGCTGTTCTGGCGCCAGTCGCTGCGAATGGCGCCATCTTCCATGCCCAGCACACGATCGGCGTGGCGCACCAGACGCGGGTCATGGCTGACGCAGAGCACCGTGGTGCCGTGCGTGCGCGCTGCGCGGTGCAGCAAGTCAATGACGCGCTGGCCGCTCTCGGCATCCAGCGCACTGGTGGGCTCGTCGGCGAACAGCAGACGGGGCTGCTTGGCCATGGCACGTGCGATGGCCACACGCTGCTTCTCGCCGCCCGACAGCTGGGCCGGGCGCATATGACTGCGGTGCGAGAGCCCCACTTCATCGAGCGCCTCCTTGGCGCGGCGCAATGTCTCGGCGCTTCTGAGGCCCATATAGCCCAGTGGCAGCTGCACCTGCTCCAGTGCCGTCAGGGCCGGAAACAGATTGAAGCCCTGGAAGACGAAGCCCGTATGGCGCAGACGAAATTTCTCCAGCGCCGCCGTGCCGAGCCTGGCCAGGTCCTCGCCCAGTGCCAGCGCATGGCCGGCATCGGGCTTTTGCAGTCCCGACATCAGCGACAGCAGCGTACTTTTGCCGCAGCCCGACGGGCCGGAAATCAGGCTCAGCTCCCCCGCATAGAGGCTGACGGACAGCCCCTGCAGCACATGCACCTGGACGATGCCCGACACAAAGGATTTGTCGAGGCGCACGGCCTCGAGGCTGGGCACCGCCTCCTTGGCTGCAGCAGGTGTTTTGACGCGTTCCATGGTCTCGGCTTGCATGTTTCAGGCCTTAACGCAACAGGGTTGCAGGGTCGGCACGCAGCAGGCTGCGCATGGCGCCCAGACCCGACAGCAGCGACAGCACGGCCAACAGAAAGCCGCAGGCGAGTACTGCGGACAGGTTGAGGGCCACAGGGACGCGATAGGCTGCTGCAATGCTGAGCAGCACCGCGCTGGCCAATGCCGCCAGCACGAAGCCCAGACCGCCAATCCAGCAGGCCTGCTCGACCACCACGCGGCCCAAGGCCGCTCGGCTCACGCCCAGGGCATTGAGCACCGCATACTCGCGGGCGGATCCTGCCACCACCGCCTTGAGCGACTGGCTGGTCACGATGGCGCCCACCAGGCAGACGATGACGGCCATGAAGAGCACGCCGGCACCGGCGCCGGTATCGAGCATCCAGTAACGCTGAGAGCGGCGCGCAAAGGCATCCGCCGTCCAGACCTCGTACGGGCCGAAGCTGCTGCTGGACCGGCTCAATCTCGCCTCGGCCTCGCTTGCCTTGGCTCCTTGCTTGAGACGCGCCACGAAATAGGTGCTGCCATGCTCGGCACTGGTTTCTGCAATTTCGCGAGCCGTGCTGAGCGAGGCGATCACGTTGACGCCGCCCAGCCCGCGCAGGCCGTCGACGGCAGCCACGATCTTGACCGCATGGTTGTTGATCCAGGCCGTGCTGCCTTCCTGCACACCCAGAGTCCCCAGGTCCGCCCTGTCCACAATCACGGCACCGGGCTCGCGCAGCAGCTGTCGCTGCCAGGAGGCGAGCACCTTGGTGAACATCATGGAGTTGTCCGCAGTGCTGACGCCCGAGAGATAGACCGAGACGCCACCTCCGGTCGCGCCCTGGGCGCCGGCGCGCGCACGCCAGTCGCCATCGACCCAGACATAGGACTCAACGGCCGCGACATCGGGGTCCATGCGCAGGCGCATCTCCACATCGCTGCCGATATTGCGCCCGAAGTTCACGCTTTGCGTACCCGGATAGCCCACCCAGAGATCGGCTGAAGAAGCCGTCACGTAGATCGCTGCAGAGCCGAAGATGCCCAGCACCAGGGCGGCCTGCATGGCCAGCAGAACGCCCGAAAAGCCCACGGCGAACACCGAGGGGACAAAGCGCCTCCACTCATAGATCAGCGTCTTGCGCGCCAGGGCAATCATGGCTGGACCTCGGAGACCGCGGCATCGATGGGCGCAGCACCCACGGCCTTGTAGAGCGCCACATAGGCCAGCGCCTCGGCAGCCCTGGCAGTTGCCAGCTCGCTCTGGTTGAGCAGGCTGGCGCGGGCGTTGTCGATACCCGCAAATTCGCTGGACAGGCCCAGTTGCTGACGCACTGCCTGGGCCTTCTCGCGCCCGGCATGGATCTGCCTCTCGGACTGCAGCTGCTGCTGCCTTTGCTGCTGGGCGGCAACCGCCGCCAGCGCCGATTCCGCCTCGGCAATACCGTTGAGCACAGCCTGGCGGTAGGCCTTGATGCTGGCCTGCAGCGCCAGCTCCTTGCCGTCCGCGACGGCACGGCGGCGACCCCAGTCAAAGAGCGGAATATCGATCTGCGGACCGACCATGGGGATGGAGTCCGAAGTCGTGCGGTGATTGCGCGTCAGGTTGTAGGCATACAGCAAGGACCCCGTCAGGGTCAGCCGCGGATAGAGCGCCGCGCGCGACACGCCGACCTCGGCCGCGGCCTGCTCCACCGCAGCCTCGGCACTTTGAATATCGGGGCGATTGCGCAGCAGGTCTGCCGGCAGCACGGCAAGTGCCTGCACTGCGGGCAACCCGGCATCGCCACTGGGCTGCAGCCATTGCGGCTCGGCGCGCTCGCGCCCCAGCAGCGCTGCCAGCGCATGGGCAGCACGCGCCTGGGCTTCGTTCAGGGTGGACAGCTGGGACTCTGCGGTGCGCAGCTGCAGCTGTTGCTGCTCCAGAGACTGGGCATCCGCCAGCCTCTGCGCATGCCGGATCTGCAAGAGCTGCAGCTGTCGCTGTGCCTGCTGCAACTGCTTTTCGGCGAGACCGCGCTGCACCTGGGCCAGCCGGATATCGAGATAGCGATGCACCACATCGGCCACCAGGGCCACCCGCGCCGCATGCAGCTGGGCTTGCGCGTCCAGCACGCCGGCCGCACCTGCTCGGCGTGCTGCGGCGGAATCGCCAAACAGGCCCAGATCCCAGCTCACATCGATGCTGGCATGAAAGTAGGTGTCAACTGCCGCAATATCCTGCAGGGTCCGCGCTCCGGTATTGACCGCGGGGCGGAAAGCCGCATCGGCCGTGCCTGCCAGCAAGCGCTGCTGACGCAGACGCAGCACGGATTGGGCTACATCAAGGTTCTGGGACAGCGCCTCGTCCACCAGCGCATTCAGCGCGGGATCATTCCAGGCACGCCACCAGCGTGCCAGTTCCGCAGAGTCCGACTTCTGAACCGACTCCTGCTGCTGCCACTGCGGTGGCGTGGTCCGGTCCAGCCTGACTGCCTCGGGCGCAGCACAGCCTGCCAGCAACGACAAGGCGCACAGACACAGGCTGCCCATGCGAAGACGCGAGACGTGGGAGGGAAATATCACAGCGCAGTTGGCTCAAGCTATAGGTGTCACCCGGGAACCTGCAGAAAGCGGAAACAGCTTTCCATCCTCGCCATTGGACGGCAGCAAGCTTTCGCCAGATTGCAGGGTTTATGTAGGAATTATGGAGAGCCGCCGCCATTCGTTGATTGCAGCGGCAACGCACATAATGTGCAAACAACAAGATTCAGGGAGTCCCGCAGATGCATGACTTTGCTGCACACAAAACCATGGCTACTTTTGCTCAACCTGCTTCCACGCCCCTGGTGCTTGTAGTCGAAGACGAACCCGCCATTGCCGGCGTGCTCAGCGCCTATCTGGAACGCGATGGCCTGCGCATCCGCATGGCGCAGGACGGCGAGGAGGCCCTGCAGAGCTTTCGCCAGCTGCGCCCGGACCTGGTGCTGCTCGACATCCATCTGCCCAAGGTCGATGGCGTGGATGTGCTGCGCATGATTCGCAATGACAGCGATGTCCCCGTCATCATGGTGACGGCCCTGGCCGACGATGTGGACAAGCTGCTGGCACTGCGCCTGGGGGCGGACGACTATGTGGTCAAGCCTTTCAACCCTCCCGAGGTGGTGGCACGGGTGCGTGCCGTGCTGCGCCGCACCCAGGCCAAGCCTGCGCCAGTGGCAGCCCCCATCCGCGTCGGACCTATAGAGATCGACGTGGAAGCCCATAGCGCAGCCGTCTACGACGATGCGGGCCAGGCCGTTCCCCTGGCGCTGACGCTTACGGAATTTCGGCTGCTGGCCTGTCTGGCGGCCCAGCCGCGCCGCTGTTTTTCACGCGCCTACCTGATTGAGAACTGCCTGCCGGAAAGCGACGCGCTGGAGCGGGTGATCGACTCCCATCTCTCCAAGCTGCGCCGCAAGCTGCAACTGGCCGGACAGGACGGACTGATCGAGACCGTGCGCGGTATTGGCTATCGTCTATGGCCCTGGGACTGAACCGCATCTGGGTCCGCTTTGGTCTGTGGATCACGGCGGCCGTGCTGCTGGCCATTGCCTCGCTGGCGATTGGCGTGCTGGCGTTTTCCGAGCTGCAGTACCGCGAGTTCTATCGCCACCTGCCAAGCCCCGTCAAGACCGAGCTGGAAGCGCTGAAGTCCCAGGATCTGGAGGACAGCCCCAGAGCCTTGCAGATCTACTCCGAGTACTGGGAAGGCGACCGCCTGTTCGGCGAGAAATGGTCGCTGGTCATCGGTCTGGCCGTCAGCCTGCCTTTCGGCATGGCCGTGGGTTTCTGGATCTCCCGCCGCATCACCAGTCCGCTGGCCTCCATGGTGGAAGTGGCTGCGCGCGTGGAGCGCGGCGACCTGGCCTCCAGAGCCGTCAAGGGCAATGCCCATGGAGAGATGGCAGAAATGATCGATGCCTTCAACGGCATGGTCGATTCGCTGGAGACCCTGGAAGCGGAGCGGCTGGCCACGGCCGCCTCCATCTCCCATGAGCTGCGCACCCCTTTGACGGTGCTGCAGGCAAGACTGCATGCGATCTGCGACGGCGTCATCGACTCCAGCCAGGCCGAAATGAAGACGCTGCTGGCCCAGGTCGAGCACCTGGGACGGCTGGTCGGCGACCTGCACACCCTGTCCATGGCCGACGCCGGACAGTTGTCCCTGCGCAAGGAACGCATAGACCTCGCCACACTGGTCGGCGATGTCGTCGAGGAGCTGCACCCGCAGCTGCAAAAACTGGACATGACCTTGTCACTGGATCTGCCCATGCAGGACGGCGATGGCAGCACCGACATCAAAGCCGACACCGACCGCTTGCGCCAGATCACCACCAACCTGATCAGCAATGTGCTGCGCCATGCCAGCAGCGGCCATTGGCTGAGCATCCGGGTGCATGCGAGCTCCGACCACCAGAACCAGTCATGGGTGATCCTGGAAGTGGGCGATGCGGGCCCCGGCCTTGCGACCGAGGTCCAGGCCCATCCTTTCCAGCGCTTTGTCCAGGCCCCGGGCAAGCGTCGCCGGGAAGGCTCGGGCCTGGGCCTGTCCATCGTCAAGGCTCTGGTGACCTCCCAGGGCGGCACCGTCAGCACGGGCGTCTCCGAGCGTGGCGGTGCCCTGTTTACGGTGCGCTTTCCGCGCCTCTGACTCCGGAGTCCGCGTTCAGCCCCGGATAGAGATCGGCCATGATCTGCTGCAGGCTTTGCGAGAGCAGCTCCATGATGGCGGCTCTTTGCGCATCGATGGCCGTCCCTGCGGCATTTGCTTCGCGCAACTGCGCCCAGAGTGCCGCCCATTGCGCAGCATGTGCCTGCACCGTGAGCTGGGCCAGCTCACTCCATTGGCTGGGCGCCGCCGGGCTGGTGTAACGCCCGCGACCGCGGCCAAAATGCGAGATCAGCAGGTACTTGAGCAGTACCTGGCTCACGCTGGCGTTCAGATAGTCGCCAGAGAGTCGAAAGCTCTGCTGCTCCTGGTCGAACATCTTGTTCGCTCCCCAGGCAGCCCCGCCAAAGGTGAGAGCCCCCAGCAGCGCGCCCACCAGGGCACCGGCACCCAGCGTCAAGCCTCCGGCCATCAGATCGGCACCCAGTCCTGTGGCTGCACCGGCAGTCAACGCCCCCCACAAGCTGGCTGCCTGCGCATCCACAGGCGTGGTGATCTGAAGCTGACTGCGCAGTTGCTCCTGAATCTGACTGGCCGCCTGACCGTCGAGTCCATGAATCTCAAGCAAGCGCTGCGTGGCCTGCACATCGGCCTGACGCAAAGTCTGCAGCAGCCGCTGCACGGCCACCTTGGCCTGGGCTCCGAGCTGCTCTTCACCCTCTGCCGCTTTGCCCAGCTTGGCGGTGAGCTGGCTCAGGCTTTGCCAGGCACGCGCCAGCAGCCGGCCTTGCTCGGGATCGAGTTTTTCATGCAGCCCCGCAGCCGTCAGCAATTGCTCTGCCATGACCGCCAGGCTCGCCTGCTCGCGCTGTTGCTGCTGCCAGGCCCGCTGCTCCAGCAGACGCTGATAGGCGGGCTGTTTGGAGCTAGGCAACAGTGGCGCAATGCTCTGCATCATCCTGCGCTCATGCCACCAGCTGCGCGTGAAGGCGTCGAGCACGAGCACGTCGCGCACCACGCTGTGAAAGCTCTGCGTCGCCTGCTGCCAGCGCCGCAGATCCTGCTGCGTCTGAGCGGCCGTGGTGTCGCAGCCGATCTGGTTGAGCAGCACGATGACCGGCTTGTTCAGCCAGGCCAGTATGTTCATCTCGGCGCTCCAGTAGCCGGCATCGGCCGGGTCTTCTGCCGCGTTGACAAGGTAGAGCATCACATCCGCATGGTCGCGCGCGGCGAGCAGGGCACGCTGGCTCAGGTAAAAAGGCTTGTCGCGCCACCGATCCCAGACATTGCTGAGAAACCAGCCCAGCGGATTGCCTTGCTGCCGCAGGCGCTCATAGAGCCGCACGGAGTCGCCGAAACCCGGTGTGTCCCAAAGCCACAGCTCATCACCCTGCTGCGTTTTCTGAAGCAGATAGCGCTGTGACTGCGTGGTCACATGGGCGGCATCGTCAATCTCGCCGACGTCGTCGGCCATCAGCGTACGGGTCAGCGTGGTCTTGCCGATATTGGTGTGCGACAGCAGACACCACTGAACGCTGCGGTCGATCGGAACCAGTTCCTTGCTCTCGCTCATCATCACACTCCTGCGCCGGGCACCAGGGTCGCATTCAATCCCGCGCTGCGCACAAATTCCCGCCACAGCTGCTCGCGCTCCTGCACGCGCGCCGGGGCACCGCTGTTGCGCGCACGAAAGTCCGCCGCCCATAGCCACACATCGGTCTGCGCGCCCCAGCGGTTCAATACCTGCGCCAGCAGCACGCCATGGATTTCCGCCTCGGGCGTGGCAGCCAGGTTGAGCAGCAGCACCTGCTGTGCGTCAACGGCCGAAGCATCCGGCAATGGCGATCCATAGGCCAGCACCGGCAGCAGCGCAAGCTGCGCCCCAGCGCCGTAGCTCTGCGCCACATGGTTGCGCAGGGCGGCTTCGCGCTCGGGCGTGATGTCCAGGCTGTAGGGCTGCACCAGCAGCGCCGTGGCGCGTCCCGCCCAATCACGCTGCAGCCTCTGGAAATAAGGCTGCTGCAGCGGCAAGGCCAGATGCTGGCTCAACCACCAGCCCCTGACACCCTGCCACAGCGCAAGCAGCAGACGCGGCGCCACCACCATCAAGCCCAGCAGCCAGCTGTAGAGCTGCACCCAGCGCGGCCCCGCATCTGCGGCATCACCGGCCGACCAGCCCTGCAGCGCCTGGATCTGGGCCAGACTCCACGGCGCCAGACCCAGCAGATGCTGCACCGGCGCAAACAGCAGGTTCAGACAGGTCTGCACGGCGGAAGGCGAGAGAAAAGTACTCTCCCAGCCCACTTGATACGCCCTGGTCAGGCCGGTCAGCCATAGCGATGCCAGCGCGCCCAGCGCCAGCATGGCAGCCCCCAGATGCAGGCACACAAGCCATTGCGCATGGCGCGGCCGCTGGTTGACCTGCCACCAGTTGCGCTCGAAGTTCAGCGCCATCTTGCGCAGCCCCGTGCCGCGCGAAACACTCCACTTCCTTGCCTGCAGCTTCTGCAGCCAGCCACCGGGCGCTGCCCCAGCGCCCTGACCCTGTTCGGGCTGCAGCGGCGCAATCACCATCTTCCTGCGCCGCAGCAGACTGCGCAGCCAGGTCAGCAGCAACAGCGCATAGACCAGCAGATTCCACAGCACGATACCGATCAGGGAGGCAGAGAGCAGGTCCACCCGATGCGGGTCGGTGATCGCATGGCCCGCAAAACCCAGCGCAAACGCCGCAGCCATTACGGCCAGCACCATCCAGCGCGAAATGCCGGCGCGCTGCCGAGCCATCGCGCGTATGTCGGCAGGCAGCTGCGCCGCAGCAATCACGCGTTGCGCCCGCTCCTGCAGAAAGCTTTCGAACGCCGCACGGCCGCCGCCCCTGGTCTTGCCCTGGGCGTGCAGACACTCCTGCGTGATGGCAGTGCAGCGCTCGGCCGTTGGCAGCGCCTCGTGCGCAGCGGCGGTTTCCAGAGCATGGGCAAAGACAATATCGCGGGCTGAGCTGGCTTTCATGTCGCTATTGTGTTTCAGAGCAAGAGAGGGCGTCGCAAATATCAAAACAATAGCTGTCAGCATATTCTTCGTGCGGGCTGCAGGCATTTTTCACGACTCTGCCATCGGGACTTGCCTGCAAGCGCCCCAAGCCCGCCATGTGCTATGAATGCAGCTTTGCTGCACACCCCCCAGGAGACAAGCCATGACCCAGAACCCCCAAGCCATGCCCGATGCCCAGGGCTTCTTCGGCCCCTATGGCGGCCAGCTCGTGCCACCCGAGCTCAAGCAATGCATGGACGAGATCGCCGCAGCCTATGAAGAGATCGTCAAGCGCCAGGATTTCCAGGACGAGCTGGCCGCACTGTTTGCCGACTATGTGGGCCGACCCAGCCCCATCTTTCACGCCAGACGCCTGTCCGATCAGCTGGGCGGTGCGCAGATCCATCTCAAGCGCGAGGATCTGAATCACACGGGGGCACACAAGATCAACCACTGCCTGGGCGAGGCACTGCTGGCCAAGTTCATGGGCAAGAAAAAAGTCATTGCCGAGACCGGCGCCGGCCAGCATGGCGTAGCCCTGGCCACGGCCTGTGCGCTGGTGGGCATTCCCTGCGAGATTCACATGGGCCAGGTGGATATCGAGAAGGAACACCCCAACGTCACCAAGATGCGCATTCTGGGCTGCAATCTGGTGCCCGTCACGCGCGGCGCAGCCACGCTGAAGGAGGCCGTGGACAGCGCCTTCGAGGTCTATCTGCAGGACCCCGTCAACACCATTTACGCGATTGGCTCGGTGGTCGGCCCACACCCCTTTCCCATGATGGTGCGGGACTTCCAGTCCATCGTGGGTCGTGAGGCTCGCGAACAGTTCCAGACCCGGCACGGCAAGCTGCCCGACCATGTGGCAGCCTGCGTAGGCGGGGGCAGCAATGCCATGGGCATCTTCACGGCCTTCCTGGGTGACGCGTCCGTGCATCTGGTGGGCGTGGAGCCTGCCGGTGAAGGCGTGGACAAGCCCGGCCGCCATGCCGCCACGCTGTCGGTTGGCAAGCCCGGCGAGATTCACGGCATGAAGTGCTATGTGCTGGAGAACGCCGACGGCACGCCGGCCGCCGTGCACAGCATCGCCTCGGGCCTGGACTACCCCGGCGTGGGCCCGCAGCACAGCTATCTCAAGGACATAGGGCGCGTGGACTACCAGTCCGTGAACGACAAGGAATGCCTGAATGCCTTCATGACGCTGTCGCGTGTGGAGGGCATCATCCCGGCACTGGAAAGTGCGCACGCCGTGGCCTGGGCCATGCGCGAAGCGCCGGGGCTCGGCAAGGACCAGCATATTCTGGTCAATCTCTCGGGACGCGGCGACAAGGATGCCGATTACGTCGCCAGGAAGCTGGGGCTGTAACAGCCGCATCCCGCACAGGGCTGCTCCCGCAGCCCTGTGCTTCGGAGCGTGAAATGCTCTGAGGGCACGGTCACACAACCGTCATCAACAACCGCAAGCATGAGGCAATCTCCATCCATGCCTGAAACCATGTCCCCTACCCGCCACCCCGTCTTTGCCCTGACCTTGCTTGCCGCCCTTGCCCTGAGCGCCTGTGGCGGTGGAGACGGCCCGACGCCGGCACCTGCACCGCAGTTTCTGACGCTGGACGGCAAGCAGCCCCAGGTCATCGCCCACCGCGGCTATTCGGGCCTTTACCCCGAGCAGACACAGATGGCGTATGAGAAAGCCATCGATGCCGGTGCCGACATGATCGAGCTGGACATGCACCTGAGCCGCGACTGCCAGCTGGTGGCACGCCACAACGCCTGGCTCAGCGACAGCACCAATATCGCCGAGGTCGCCAAGATCAATGCCTATGTGGCTGGCCGCAAGCGCAACACGCCCGGCGTGCTGGTCAACGTGAAGTACCCGCCCATTGCCGCCAACGGCCCCGCGCAGTACCTGAGCGACCGCATCGATCCGAACAATCAGAAGTCGGTTCTGCAGGCTCTGGTGGTCGATGGCGAGGACCACACCGGCGACTGGTCCATCTCGGACTTCACCCTGCATGAGCTGCGCACGCTGTTTGGCGGCACCACGCTGGACAACCGCGCCGACCGCCCCAGCGAATGGAACGGCAAGCTGCCACTGATCAGCGCACAGGATGTGATCGATATCGCACTCGCCAGGGGCAAGGCGGCAGGCCGCACGATTGCCGTCTACGCCGAGACCAAGAACCCTTACTGGAACAACCAGCAGGCCATTGCCAACAGCTGCGGAACGGGTGAGCACCCCTTCGAGGACGCCGTGATGGCGCTGCTGGACAGGAACAATCTCAACCGCAAGGAAGCGCCCATCTACATCCAGAGCTTCGACCCCGAAAGCCTGAAGTATCTGCGCAAGGCAGGCATGCGGGCCAAGGGGGTGCAGCTGATCGATGGCAACGACTACAACTTCAGGGACGGCTCCGTAGGCTATATCACTGCCGACGAATGGACCTTCATCAGCGGCCGCCCCTACAGCTGGACTCTGGCCGGCGATGCGCGCACCTTCGCGGTCATGCAGACGCCGGCAGGCCTGGCCGAGATCAAGACCTATGCCGACGGCATCGGTCCCTGGAAACCCCAGGTGCTGGCCCATTCCGTCGTTCCCTACAAGGACGGCGCAGGCCTCAAGGACGTCAACACGCTCAAGGACACCGGCCTGATCGCCAATGCGCACAAGGCCGGCCTGGTGGTGCACAGCTTCACCTTCCGCAGCGAGGCCAGCCGGCTCGCGGGCATCTTCAAGGGCGACCCGCTGCAGGAATATCTGGCTTACTACCGTCTGGGCATTGACGGCGTGTTCACCGACTTCACGGCCGATGGCGTAAAGGCCCGCGATGCCTATATTGCCGAGCTGAAAAAGCAATAGGCCTGGCTCGTTGCCGCCGCAGCCTGCGGCGGCGGACTACCACGGATCACAGGGATTGTGATCCGTGGCAGCAAGACGTCCCGGCCTCGGATCCGGCTTGTGCCTCAGCGCAGCCCGCCGATATAGCGTGCCGAGGTGCGCAGTATCTCGGCGGCCTTGGTGGTGACCGAGCTATCGCTCTGCGCGGTCTCGGCAGGCGCTGCATGCCGGGGCTTGTCGCCGCTCCAGCTGTCCTGCAGACGCCGGGCCAGGCGCGCCAGCTCCTCGTCCTGTTGCTCTCGCGCATGCTCCAGCGCAAAAGCCACCATGGCCTGTGCATAGGCCTGGTTGCACGCCATCCATTCGGTATCGGTCACCCGGCCCGTCTTGCGGCGCAACACCACATGCAGATGTGCGGCCACTGCCACTCGCTCGCTGTCCTCCATACACCGCTCCTGTCTTTGATGGATCACTAGTGCTGACGCTCCAGATGCAGGCTGATATCCAGACCTTCCATTTCCTGCACGGCATCCACCCGCAACGGCATCAGCAGACGGATCAGCACCAGCACCCCGGCCGTGGCTGCGGCACTGTAGGCAGCCACCGCCGCCACCGCAATCAGCTGATTCAGCACCGTGGCGCCTGTGCCCGCGATCAGAGGATCGGCAAAAACCGCCGTGAGGATGGAGCCGGCAATGCCGCCCACGCCATGCACGCCGAAGACATCGAGCGAGTCGTCGGCCCCCAGTCGGCGCTTGAGCCAGGTTGCCCCCCAGAAGCAGACAGCGCCCGCAATCAGGCCTATCCACACTGCACTGCCCACCTGCACAAAGCCAGCAGCCGGGGTGATGGCCACCAGTCCGCCCACCATGCCCGAGAGCAGGCCCAGCAAGGTCGGAGCGCCGCGCACCAGCCACTCCACCACCATCCATGCCAGCCCCGCGGCCGAGGCCGCCACCAGCGTGACCACAAAGGCCAGCGCTGCACGCCCGTCGGCGGACAGGGCCGATCCGGCGTTGAAGCCGAACCAGCCGAACAGCAGCAACGCCGTGCCCATGGCCGTCCAGCCCAGGCTGTGCGGCTCGAAGGGCTCGGTGCCATAGCCACGCCTGCGCCCCATCATGAAGGCACAGACCAACGCAGCCACACCCGCGTTCACATGCACCACGGCACCGCCGGCAAAGTCCAGTGCGCCCAGCTGGTTCAGCCAGCCGCCGCTCTCCCACACCCAGTGCGCCACCGGGGCATAGACCACCACGCTCCACAGCGCGGCAAACACCAGCAGGGCCGCAAAGCGCATGCGCTCGACCACGGCCCCCACGATCAGCGAGGTGGTGATGATGGCGAATGCGGCCTGGAACAGGGCATAGGCCGCTTCGGGCAGATGCGGCGCCAGATGGCTGACCGAGATCACGCTGCGCCGGCCATCAAAGTGCAAAGAGGCAAACCAGGCGCGTCCCAGATTGCCGAGCCAGGGAGACTCGGCCGTAAACGCCAGCGAGTAGCCCAGGCCGAACCAGGTCAGGGTCACCACACAGGCCACCGCGAACACGGCCACCATGGTGTTGACCACATTCTTGCGACGCACCAGCCCCGCATAGAACAGGGCGATGCCCGGCAAGGTCATCAGCAAGACCAGCGCCGACGCAACCATGACCCAACCGGTATCTGCCTTGTCGATGGCAGTCAATGGCACCAATTCCATGCACTCCCCCTGCTTGTTTGCTTTGACAAGAAAAGGAAGCAGGTTCCATGCCAGCGCCATGTCTGTCTTCTGTCGCTGCATTACTGATAGCAGTCCGCGCTTTTTCATCAAAGAGTTCAAGCTCGTTGCATATGAATCAGGGCTTGCAGCTTGTGCTTGGAGCAGAGCCCGTTATGCTCGACAAGGTCCATCGTTGCTGCACTGATTCATGACCTGGCTGCTGCTGACTCTTCATGTATTGCTGATCACCGGTTTCGGCCTGCGCATCCTGCTGCGCCGGGACATGCGGCCCGACGTGCGCCTGGCCTGGCTCATGGTCATCGTGCTGCTGCCCTATGCGAGCTGCCTGCTGTACTACCTTTTTGGCGAGGTAGCCCTGGGCCGCGTACCAGGCCGCAGAAGACTCAATGTGCGCGAGTTCTGCCAGTCCCACAGCAGCGCCGCTACCGATGCCGACCGCAGCCCGCAGGCACTGCCGACCATGCCCGGTCAATGGCTGCCGGCCTTTCGCTATGCCTCGTCCATCAACGGCTTTGTGCCGCTGCCCGGCCACAGGGCCGAGTTGATGCGCGATGGCGCGCATGCCCGGGCGCAGATGCTGGCCGACATGGATGCCGCACGCCACGAGATCAACGTCCTGTACTACATCTGGCTGGACGACGGCACCGGCACCGATATGGCCCATGCCCTGATACGTGCCGCTCAGCGCGGCGTGACCTGCCGGGCCATGGTCGACGGACTGGGCTCGCGCGCACTGACGCGCTCGCCACTATGGCAGCAGATGCGGCAGGCCGGCGTGCACCTGGCGATTGCCCTGCCCATCAGCAATCTGCTCAAGGTCATGCTGACCAGCCGCATCGACCTGCGCAACCACCGCAAGATCACGCTCATAGACGGCAGGATCAACTATTGCGGCAGCCAGAACTGCGCCGACGAAGGCTTTCACATCAAGGCTCGCTATGCCCCCTGGGTGGACATCATGCTGCGCCTGCAGGGCCCCGTGGTCACGCAGATGCAGCAGGCTTTTGCCAGCGACTGGGCGCAGTCCGATGCCAGCCTTTCACCACCGGCCATCGAGGCCGAGGCCGGCGCTGCCGCTGACGACGGCTTCCATGCCGTTGCGATTGCCGAAGGGCCGACGGAAAGAGCACGCTCGACCCCCCAGCTGGTTGCCTGCCTGCTGGCCTGTGCGCAGCGCGAAGTCGTGATCTCCACCCCCTACTTCGTACCCGACAGCACGGTGCTCGATGCCTTGTGCGCCGCCGCGCTGCGCCAGGTGCAGGTCACCCTGATACTGCCCGCCCGCAATGACTCCTGGATCGTCGGCGCCGTCAGCCGCAGCCACTACTGGCGGCTGCTGAGCGCTGGCGTCCATATCCACGAATTCCGCCCCGGCCTGCTGCATGCCAAGACCCTGTGCCTGGACGGCTCGGTCAGCCTGATCGGCTCCACGAATCTGGACCTGCGCAGCTTTGACCTGAACTTCGAGAACAATGTGTTGCTGCACGACGAAGCCACTACCCAGGCCATCCGTCAGCGCCAGCAAAGCTATCTGCGCGATTCCGATGCGGTGACGCTGGAACAGGTGCGTGCCACTCGCTGGTGGAAACGCATCTGGGACAACTTGCTGGGCGCCTTGAGCCCGCTGCTGTAAGCCTCATGCCCTGGCTTTGGGCATGAGCCGCATCCGCGCACCACGCGCGTGCACACAGCCCGCCAATCTCGCACCAAGCCGGTTCGCCCCTTTATTTCATGCATGAAAGTCAGGGCTGATCCTCTCCGAATTGACACAAATCTTCAGGAATACCCTCTGCTGGCACGCCTTTCGCTTGCCTACATTCTTGCATGCAAGTTTTCTCCAACTTGCATACAAGATTCCACAACTTGCGAAAGACGACTATGCGCCGCTTTGTCAGATCACTGTTCGGACAGGTGGTGATCGCACTCATACTGGGTGTGCTCGCCGGACTGCTGGCCCCTGAATGGGCCGTGAAACTCAAACCCCTGGGCGATGGCTTCATCAAGCTCATCAAGATGATCATTCCCATACTGGTGTTCTGCGTGGTCGTGCACGGCATTGCCGGCGCGGGCGACCTCAAGCGCGTCGGTCGCGTGGGCGTCAAGGCCCTGATCTATTTCGAGGTGCTGACCACCATCGCCCTGGGCATGGGCCTGGTGCTGGCCTTTGTCTTCGAGCCCGGCGTGGGCATGAACGTGGACACCAGCAAGCTCGACGCCTCGGCCATGGCGGCCTACGCCAGCAATGCCGACAAGCTGACCAGCGGCGGCACGGTGGATTTCCTGATGAAGCTCATTCCCACCACCGTGGTGGAAGCCTTCGCCAAGGGCGACGTGCTGCAGGTGCTGCTGTTCGCCGTGCTGTTCGGCTGCGCGCTGACCATGCTGGGCGAGCGCGGCAAGCCCGTCTCCGATCTGGTGGACGCCTTGTCCATGGCCCTGTTCAAGGTCATGGGCATCATCATCAAGCTGGCACCGCTGGGCGTGCTGGGCGCCATCGCCTTTACCGTGGGCCAGTACGGCATAGGCTCGCTCAAGCAGCTGGGCATGCTGGTGGCGCTGTTCTACGTCTCGGTGCTGATCTTCGTGTTCGTGGTGCTGGGCCTGGTGATGCGCCTGTCGGGCTTCAGCCTGATCAAGCTGCTGCGCTATCTGCGCGAGGAACTGACCATCGTCTTCGCGACCACCTCGTCCGACAGCGTGCTGCCACAGATCATGGCCAAGCTGCGCAACATGGGTGTGCGCGACTCCACCGTGGGCCTGGTGATTCCCACCGGCTACTCGTTCAACCTGGACGCGTTCTCCATCTACATCACGCTGGCAGCGGTCTTCATCGCCCAGGCCACCAACACCCCCATCAGCATGTCCGACCTGCTGACCATTCTGGCCATCGCGCTGGTGACCTCCAAGGGCGCGCACGGCGTACCGGGCTCGGCCATCGTGGTGCTGGCCGCCACCCTGCATGCCATCCCCGCCATCCCTGCGATCGGCCTGGTGCTGGTGCTGTCGGTGGACTGGTTCATGGGCATTGCACGCGCTCTGGGCAATCTGATCGGCAACTGCGTGGCCACCGTGGCCATCGCCGCCTGGGAAGGCGACATCGACCGCGAACGTGCCCATGCGGTACTTGACGGCAGAGCTGAGCCACGAACCGAGGACGAAGAGCCTGCATCTGCTATGGTGCCGCCTGTCATCGTCCCCATCCCTCACTCCAGCCACTGAACCAAGCAATGACTCCTGCCTCTCCACAGCACATCGCGGAACGCGTCGTCGAAGCCATCCTGGCCCAGAAACTGGCACCCGGCGAACGGCTGGGAGAGCAGCAGCTGGCCAACAACTTCGACGTCAGCCGCACCGTGGTGCGCGAGGCGCTGATGCAGCTGCAGGCTCGCGGCTTTGTCCAGGTCCAGGCCCGCAGGGGCTGGTACGTGGTCCAGCCCTCGGCTGCCGAGGCCATGGACGCGTTCTCAGCCCGGCGGATCATCGAGACCGGCATATTGCAGGAGGCCGGCAAGCCGCTGCAGCGCGTCATCACCAGACTGCGCCGCCATATCGCCCAGGAGCAGAAAGCCATCGCCGGGGCGGACAGCGCCACACGCGCCTTCCTGCTTGCGGATTTCCATGTCTGCCTGGCCGAACAGATGGGACACCGGCTGCTGGCCGACACGCTGCGCGATCTGACGGCACGCACCACCCTGGCTGCCACGCTCTATCAGTCCACGCACAGCGCCAGCCAGTCCTGCGCCGAGCACGAGCGCATCGTGGCCGCCCTGGAACGCGGCGACACCGAGGGTGCCAAGGCACTGCTGCTGGAACATATAGGCATGGTGGAGCGCTCGCTGGAAATCCGTGCAACCGAGGCCGAGGAGCCCGGCGACCGGCTGCGTGCCACGCTCGCACCTGTGCTCAAGCAACGCCTCTGAGCGGCGCACTCCAAACCAAAAAGCCAGGGTCGTCCCTGGCTTTTTTCATTCGCAAAGCATGCCCGTGAAGCGGGTTCAGCCCAGGTTTGGCGCCAGATAGCGGCGCAGCTCCTCGATATCCATCGCACGTCGCCGGGCCATATCGGCGAGCTGGTCTTCGCCGATCTGGCCCACGTTGAAGTAGGCCGCTTCGGGGTTGCCAATGTAATAGCCGCTCACGCTGGATGCCGGGTTCATGGCCAGGCTCTCGGTCAGCGTCATGCCGATCTCATCGGCCTGCAGCGCCTTGAACAGGTCGATCTTGGCCGTGTGATCGGGGCAGGCAGGGTAGCCGGGCGCGGGGCGAATGCCCTTGTAGGCTTCCTTGATGAGTTCCTCGTTGCTCAGGTCCTCGTCTTCGGCATAGCCCCAGAGATCCTTGCGCACGCGCTGGTGCAGGCATTCGGCAAAGGCTTCGGCCAGGCGGTCGGCCAGGGCCTTGAACATGATGCCGCTGTAGTCGTCCAGCGCAGCTTCGAATTCCTTGTCCTTCTTTTCGGCGCCGATACCGGCTGTCACGGCAAACAGGCCGGCATAGTCGGCAATGCCCGACTCCTTGGTGGCCACAAAATCGGCCAGGCAGCGGCTGGGGCGCATCACGGGCCGTCCATCCGGGCCGTCCACGGCCTGTTTTTCGGTCTGCTGGCGCATCCCGTACCAGGTGGTCAGCACCTGGCTGCGTGATTCGTCGGTGTAGAACACGATGTCGTCGCCCACGCGATTGGCCGGGAACAGGCCCATCACGCCATTGGCCTGCAGCCAGCGGCCGTCGATGATCTTCTGCAGCATGAGCTTGGCATCGGCCAGCACTTTGCGCGCTTCCACGCCCACGACCTCATCGTCGAGGATGGCCGGGTAGGGCCCCGCCAGATCCCAGGTCTGGAAGAACGGGCCCCAATCGATGTACTGGGCGATTTCGGCCAGGTCGAAGTTCTTGAAGACGCGGCGGCCCAGGGTGCGCGGCACCACGGGGGCATGGTTCACCACGGCAGCATTGGCGCGGGCCTGCTCCAGCGTCCACAGCGGCGTCTTCTTCTTGTTGGCATGCTGGGTGCGCACCCTGTCGTAGTCGGCGCTCAGCTCGTCCAGATAGGCCTGCTTGCCTTCGCCCAGCAGGCTCTGCGCCACGCTGACCGAGCGCGAGGCGTCGGGCACATAGACCACGGGGCCGTCGTACTTGGGCGCAATCTTCACGGCCGTATGCACGCGCGAGCAGGTCGCACCGCCGATCAGCAGCGGAATCTTCTTGATGCGGAAGTAGTCGTCCTTGTCCATCTCGCCGGCCACATACTGCATCTCCTCGAGACTGGGAGTGATCAGGCCCGACAGGCCGATGATGTCCGCGCCCTCGGCCTTGGCCCTGGCCAGGATCTCGTGGCAGGGCACCATCACGCCCATGTTGATGACCTCGAAGTTATTGCACTGCAGGACCACGGTGACGATGTTCTTGCCGATGTCGTGCACATCACCCTTGACGGTGGCGATGACGATCTTGCCCTTGCTGGTCACGTCCAGGCCCGCCGCTTCCTGCTGGCGCTTCTCTTCCTCGATATAAGGCACCAGGTGGGCCACGGCCTGCTTCATCACGCGCGCGGACTTGACCACCTGGGGCAGGAACATCTTGCCGGCACCGAACAGGTCGCCGACGATATTCATGCCGTCCATGAGCGGGCCTTCGATCACGTGCAGCGGGCGGCCGCCGCCCTGCACCACGATCTGCTGGTAGGCCTCTTCGGTGTCTTCGGTGATGAAGTCGGTGATGCCGTGCACCAAGGCATGCGACAGACGCTCGCCCACGGTCTTCGGTGCCTCGGGCGTGCCGCGCCACTCGAGCTTCTTGCTGTCGTCCTTGGCCGCGCCCTTGGCGCTGTCGGCGATCTCCAGCAGACGCTCGGCCGCATCGGGGCGGCGGTTGAGCACCACATCCTCCACGCGTTCGCGCAGCTGCGGCTCCAGGTCGTCATACACACCGACCATGCCGGCATTGACGATGCCCATGTCCATGCCAGCCCCGATCGCGTGATAGAGGAACACGGTGTGGATGGCCTCGCGCACGGGGTCGTTGCCGCGGAAGGAGAAGCTCACGTTGGAGACGCCGCCCGAGACCTTGGCACCGGGCAGGTTCTGCTTGATCCAGCGCACGGCCTCGATGAAATCGACGCCGTAGTTGTTGTGCTCTTCGATGCCGGTGGCCACCGCAAAGATATTGGGGTCGAAGATGATGTCCTCGGGCGGGAAGCCCACTTCGTCGACCAGAATGCGGTAGGCGCGTTCGCAGATCTCGATCTTGCGCGCAAAGGTGTCGGCCTGGCCTTTTTCGTCAAACGCCATCACCACGGCGGCAGCGCCATAGCGCTTGACCAGCTTGGCGTGCTTCTTGAACTCCTCGACGCCCTCCTTCATGGAGATCGAGTTGACGATGCCCTTGCCCTGCAGGCAGCGCAGGCCGGCCTCGATCACGTCCCATTTGGAGCTGTCCACCATCACCGGCACCTTGGCGATATCGGGCTCGGAGGCGATCAGGTTCAGAAAGCGCACCATGGCGGCCTTGCTGTCCAGCATGGCCTCGTCCATGTTCACATCGATCACCTGGGCGCCATTTTCCACCTGCTGGCGCGCCACGGCCAGCGCTTCCTCGTACTGCTCGTTCAGGATCAGGCGCGCAAAGGCCTTGGAGCCGGTGACGTTGGTGCGCTCGCCCACGTTGACGAACAGCGTCTCATCGCCGATGAAGACGGGCTCCAGGCCCGACAGGCGCATGGGAGGAATGGCGGTGGAAGGGGTAGCAGCGGACATCAGCTCACCTGTGTGAAAACCAGAAACAGAATCGAGAACAGGTGAGCGCCGTTGTGGGTACGGGCAGATCGCCAACCGGATCTGCCACCCCGAGCCTGACGGGTCAAACATCTCTGTGATGACCGGCTGCAGCGCTCCTCGGGGGTGAAGCCCGACATTCTACGGCGAGGCCGGGCAATCAGGGCTTCAAGGCACTTTGCCCATTGACGGCCGAAGCGCGCTGCTTGCGGATGGCTATAGCAGATTCGACTTTCCGCACCCCAAAAACAGGAGCACGGCAAAAGGTAATTTCGCAAAAAACGAATGCAGCCATCTCGTTTCAAGCATATTCGTGGCATGGTGCGCATCCGCAAGGAATGGCGCACATCGCTTTCCTGCTCTCAGCCAGCCCGCACCGACGGGCCGCCGGCCATGAGTGGACAAGCACCTACAGCCCCTATCTTTGAGTCTTTGGCACCATCGACAGCAAATGTCCGGTCCATGTGCTCAGCCATGCACAGCCGATTGCCAGCCCTGACCGGGCAGGCCGTTCGGCCATCGCATGGAACACCCAGGAGATCTTCATGAACGTGACCTTCGGCGCGTACTACACCCTCATCATGGCCGTGCTTGTGCTCATGCTTGGCAAGCTCATGACAAGACATATCCGCTTTCTGCGCGACTTCAATATTCCCGAGCCGGTATCCGGTGGCCTGGTCGTGGCGGCCATCATCTTCATGCTGCATCAGACCACGGGACTGGCGCTGAGCTTCGAAGGCAGCCTGCAGTCGGCGTTCATGCTGGTGTTCTTCTCCTCCATCGGCCTGAGCGCGAACTTCGCCAAGCTGCGCGAGGGTGGCTCGGCGCTGTTCCTCTTCCTGGGTGTGATTGCCGTCTTCATCATCATGCAGAACATCGTGGGCGTGAGTCTGGCGTCCGTGCTGGGACTGGATCCGCTGATCGGCCTGGTCGCGGGCTCCATCACGCTGGTGGGCGGTCACGGTACGGCCGGAGCCTGGGGCTCGGTGCTCGAAAACCAATACGGCCTCACGGGAGCCACCACCCTGGGCATTGCCTGCGCCACTTTCGGCCTGATCATCGGCGGCCTGGTGGGCGGCCCGCTGGCCAAGCGGCTGATCACGCGCCATCAGCTGGCCCAGCCACTGACCGAGTCCGAACAGTTGCGCGCCGATGCGCCCACCGTGAGCGAAGGCAGCGAGGTCGCCAACTTCGAGTCGCCCAACAAGGCTCCGCGCCTGATCACGGCCGATGCGGCGGTGGAGACGCTGGCCCTCTTCGCGGGTTGCCTGGCCTTTGCCGAATTCATGACCGGCCTGACCATGGGAACGGTCATCCAGCTGCCTACCTTTGTCTGGGCGCTGGGCGGCGGCGTGATCATCCGCAACGTGCTGGACTACATGTTCGGCTTCAAGGTCTTCGACCGCGCCATCGACGTCTTCGGCAATGCCTCGTTGTCCATGTATCTGGCCATCGCGCTGCTGTCGCTCAAGCTGTGGGAGCTGACCGATCTGGCCGGCCCGCTGATGGTCATTCTGGCCGCACAGGCCATCGTCATGACGCTGTATGCGGCCTTCGTGACCTTCCGCATCATGGGCCGCAACTACGACGCCGCCGTGCTGGCCGCCGGCCACTGCGGCTTCGGCATGGGTGCCACGCCCACGGCCGTGGCCAATATGCAGGCCATCACCAACCAGTACGGCCCTTCGCACAAGGCCTTTCTGATCGTGCCCCTGGTCGGCGCCTTCTTCATCGACATCATCAACGCCTTTGTGCTGCAGGCCATGCTCAGCATTCTTCGCTGATCGCTGCATCAGCCCAAAAAAAAAGCGTGTTCCTGCCAGGCGGGAACACGCTTTTTCATGGCTGCTCACACTTGCCGGGCAAGCGTCACAGGCAGGTCAGGCCGGGGTCAGGCCGCCACCGCCTGCGCCGAAGCCGGCAGGCCGAAGATGCGGTCGAACGCCCAGTTGAAGGCAAAGGTGTAGACCATGAAGAACACCAGCAGGCCGGCTTCCATGACAGCGGCTTCCCACAGCGAGATGGCGAACCACCAGGCCATCAAGGGAATCAGCATGGCGGCGATGCCGCCTTCGAAACCGATGGCATGCACCACACGGCGCATCAGGGAACGGCCCTTGACGCTCTGGCGCGCTTCCCATTTCTCGAACAGGTAGTTGAAGCTCAGATTCCAGCAGATCGCGATCACCGAGGCGGCCACGGCCATGACGCCGGAATCGCTGGCCTTCTGGCCGATGGCCATGAAGATCAGGCTGGAGACGATGATGGCAATGGTTTCGTACAAGCCCACGTAGAGGATGCGGCGCTTGGGGCCTTGAAGACCCGTGGCTTTGCTGGGGGCCGCAAAGGCGGCGGTATTTTTGAGAGACGCGGCAGAGGAGGAAGCGGATGCCATCGCTGAGGCTTGTTGAGACATGGGCTGCAGTGTATGTTCTGGAAATTGAAGATAAAAGTCAGTTCCTATCAATTTTTCTGACAGATCGACACCATGCCCTTTAGCGCCGACCAGGTCCCGCTGTTTCTTGCCGTGCTCGATGCCGGCTCCTTTTCGGCAGCTGCACGCAAGCTGGGGCGTGTGCCCTCGGCCGTCAGCATGGCCATTGCCCAGCTGGAGGCCGAGCTGGATCTGCAGCTGTTCGACCGCAGCGGGCGCGAGCCCGTGCCAAGCGCTGCGGCCCGCGCACTAGAGCCCCAGGCGCGCCTGCTGGCCGAGCAGCTGCAGCTGCTGAACTGGCAGGCCCAGAGCCTGCACGCAGGGCTGGAAGAGCGGCTGACGCTGGCCATCGCCCCCGAGCTGCTGGCCACGCACTGGAGCGAGCCGCTGCACCAGCTGGTGCATGAATTTCCGGCCCTGCCCATCGAGGTGCTCGCAGCGCCCCAGGTCGATGCGCTGGAGCTCTTGCATGCGGGCCGCGCCCATCTGGCCCTGGTGTTCGAACGGCCAGCCATGGACGGGCGCGAGGGTTTCCAGGAAATGGGCCGCGAGACACTGGTGGCCGTGATGTCGCCGCAGTTCGAGCCCTGGCAGCAGGCGCTGGCCGAGCATGGTCCGGGCCGCTCCGCAGCGCCGCAGCTCACGGTGGAGCAACTGGCCGCCACACGCCAGGTGCTGGTGGCCAGCCGCGACCCGCAGCAGACCGATCCGCGCTTTGTGTTTGCGCGCCAGCTCTGGCGCACGGACAGTCACCAGGCAGCGCTGTCGCTGATCGCTGCGGGCCTGGCCTGGGGCTGGCTGCCCAAGGGCCTGGTGGAATCGCATATCGGCAGCGGCGCGCTGATGGAGATTCCCGTGCTCAATCTCAGCAACGGCACGGCCTTGTTTGTGGACTGGGTCTGGTCCAAGGAGCGCCCCCAGGGCCTGGCCACGCGGCGCTTTGTGGAACTCATGGCCAGGCAGCCCGCGGGCCGCTGAGCCCGGCGCGCGGCACTAGGCTTCTCGCCCCAGGCTGGCGCGCGCCGCGGGCGCCAGCAGCGCCGCGAACTCGCGCGCCGCGGCGCTGTAATGGCTGCCGCGACGCCACAGCAGTCCGGCCGTGCGCACCAGTTGCGGGCCCACCAGGTGTATCGCCACCATATCGCTGGCCTGCTGGGCCGCGCGCTCGGGCACGATGGTGGCCATGTCGCCCCAGCGGCACAGCGCGATCAGCGATTCCACCGAGCCCATTTCCACACGCAGGCTGGGCGTGACGCCCGCGTCGCGCAGGCCATTGTCGATCAGACCGCGCGTGTAGAAGCTGCGCGGCAGCAGCGCCAGCGGCACGTCGGCCAGCGACTTGACCGCCAGCGTGCGCCGCCCGGCCAGCGCATGCGAGGGATTGACCAGCAGCATCATGCGTTCGTCGAACAGCGGCAGGGCCTCGAGTTCGGTGCGCTGCGGCGGATGAAAGCTCACGCCCAGGTCCAGGCTACCATCGAGCAGGCCGGCCTCCACGGGCGGCGCCAGCAGCTCGCGCACCACCACGTTGACCTTGGGATAGGCTCGCGTGAAGGCCGCCACGGCCGGTGCGACCAGGGTGTTGAGAAAGGTGGGGATCACGCCCAGCGTAAGGGCGCCGGTCTGCAGCTCGCTGAGATCGGCCAGCGCCATGCGCCCGGCCTCGATCTCGTGCAGTGCGCGCTCGGCATAGTTGCGGAACACCACGCCGGCCTGCGAGAGCTTGAGCCCACGGCCTATGCGCTCGAACAGCACCATGCCCAGCTCCTCCTCCAGCTGGCGCAGGCCGTGCGACAGCGTGGACTGGGTCACGAACAGGTTGCGCGCCGAGGTCGTCAGGTGCTCGGTCTTGGCAATGTCGACAAAGTAGCGCAGCTGGCGCAGTTCCATGGGCGACTTCCAGGTAGATACATCGATGCTATCGAACAATACCTCAAAAATAATTCAGTAGATCAACGGCATTCATGGATTTACGCTGGCGACCATCGCAGCCATGCAGCTGCCCGCTTCAACGCCTTCCGCCCTCGCGGCCTCTTGCCCATGACCACCAGCTTCCCCATCGAACGCATTACCGCGCGCATCCTGGACATTCCCACCATACGCCCGCACAAGCTGTCGTTCGGCGCCATCAACCGCCAAAGCCCGGTCATCGTCCAGATGTGGCTGCGCAACGGCGCCACGGGCTTCGGCGAGGCAGCCACCATCGGCGGCCCGTCGTGGAACGAGGAGTCGCCCGAGAGCATCCACCACGCCATCACCAACCATCTGGCCCCGGCCCTCGCGGGCCAGGACGGCGCGCGCATCGAGGCTTGTCTAGCTCGCATGGACCTGGCCTGTCGCGGCAATGCCTTTGCCAAGAGCGCCGTGGAAATGGCCTTGCTCGACGCCGTGGCGCGCAGCCTGCAGGTTCCCGTGTGGCAACTGCTGGGCGGCAAGCAGCACGACAGCCTGCCCCTGGCCTGGACGCTGGCCAGCGGCGATGTGGAACGCGACCTGGCCGAGGCCCAGCTGCGTCTGGACCAGGGCCGCCACCGCATCTTCAAGCTCAAGATCGGTGCCCGAACGCCCGAGGCTGATCTGGCCCATGTGAGCCAGATCGCGCGCGGCCTGCAGGGCCGCGCCACGCTGACCGTGGACGTGAATCAGGCCTGGGACGGTGCCACCGCGCGGCGCTTTCTGCCGCCCATGATCGAGGCCGGCGTCAGCCTCATCGAGCAGCCCGTGGCCCAGTGGAATGTGCCCGCGCTGCGCGAGCTCACGGCCACGCTGCCGTCCACGGCCCTGGTCATGGCCGATGAGAGCGTTTGCACGCCGCACGACGCCATGCGCCTGGCGCGCGAGCAGGCCTGCCATGTGTTTTCGCTCAAGGTCGCCAAGCACGGCGGCCTGCTGCGTACGCGCCAGGTCGCCGCCATCGCCCAGGCAGCCGACATCGGCTGGTACGGCGGCACCATGCTCGAGACCTCGATAGGCTCGGCCGCCTCGGCCCATGTGTTCGCCACGCTGGGCGGGCGCCACCACAACTGCGAACTGTTCGGCCCCCAGCTGCTGGTGGACGACATCGTGGCCGAGCGCATGCCGATTGCCGACTTCGCCCTGCAGTTGCCCGACGGCCCCGGGCTGGGCGTGGAAGTGGATCCGGCCCAGCTCGACCGCTTCGACCGCGCGCGCCAGGGCCTGCAACCCACACACATCGACCTCGCCGCCGCACCTTCATCCGCCCCCTTGTCTGCGCCGGCCCCCCCAGCCCGCTGACACCGCACCAACTACAACATTCATCTTCAGGAGACATCCACCATGCAACGCCGCCTTCTCTGCACCCTCGCCGCCCTGCCCGCCGTCCTCGGCCTGGGCGCCCTGGCACCCGCCGCCCATGCCCAGACGCCCGAGGCCAACTGGCCCAGCAAACCCATTCGCTGGATCGTGCCCTTTCCGCCGGGCGGCGCCATGGATGCCATCGCCCGCACCCTGGGCGAGAAGGCCGCACGCACGCTGGGCCAGCCCTTCGTCATCGAGAACCGCCCCGGCGCGGGCGGCAACATCGGCGCCGACTTCGTGGCCAAGTCCCCGGCCGACGGCTACACGCTGATGATCACCTCCATCGGCATGGCCACCAACAAGCCGCTGTACCGCAAGCTCAGCTATGACCCGATCAAGGACTTCGCACCCGTGGGCGTGCTGGCCGTGGTGCCCAACATCCTGGTCACCAACGCCACCCAGCCCCAGATCAAGAGCGTGGCCGACGTGGTGGCCGCGGCCAAGGCCGTGCCGGGCAAGCTGACCTATGCCTCGGCCGGCAACGGCACCTCCATCCACCTGGCCGGCGAAGTCTTCACCTCGCTGGCGGGCGTGGACATGCTGCACATCCCCTACAAGGGATCTGGCCCCGCCGTCTCCGACCTGCTGGGCGGCCAGGTCAACTACATGTTCGACTCCATCACCTCGGCGCGTCCCCACATCCAGTCGGGCAAGCTGCGCGCGCTGGCCGTGACCACGGCCAGGCGCTCGACCAGCATGCCCGACGTACCCACCATGGAGGAAGCCGGCATCAAGGGCTATGAAGTCTCGCCCTGGTTCGCCGCCTTCGTGCCCGCCGGCACGCCACCGGCCATCGTGAAGAAGCTCAACCAGACCTTTGTGGCCGCCATGAAGCAGCCCGACGTGATCGAGCGCTTCCAGGCCATAGGCGCCGAGGTCGTGGGCTCCACGCCCGAGGAAGCGGCGCGTCACCTGCAGACCGAAAGCCAGCGCTGGACACGACTGATCAACGAGCGCGGCATCCACATGGACTGAATGCGCCACGCCCGTGCGGGCCTGCCGCCGCTTGAGCTGCCGCCGGCCATGCGCTAGGCTGGGCACCTCGTCACACCAGGGAGGACGCCGCCCATGCCGCAATCGATCTTCACCAGCAGCGATGCCGCGCTGCGCGAACGCTGGAAGGCGCTGCAACCGGGCGCCGCTGCCGTCAAGGCCGGACGCTGCGAGCTGGCCGGGTTCGATCCCGGCGCCAAGCCCTTCTCGGGCGGCAGCAAGGCCCAGGACAAGGCCAGCGTCGAAGCCCTGGCCGAGGAGCTGGACGCGCTGCAGAACCTGTTCTATGCCGACCGGCGCTTCAAGCTGCTGGTCATACTGCAGGGCATGGACGCTGCCGGCAAGGACGGCACGCTGCGCGCTGTCTTCGGTCGCATGTCGCCGCTGGGCGTGCGCTCCGTGGGCTGGAAGGCGCCCACCGACGTCGAGAAGTCCCACGACTACCTGTGGCGCATCCACCAGCAGACGCCGGGGGCGGGCGAGATCGTGCTCTTCAACCGCAGCCAGTACGAGGATGTGCTGGTGCCCGTGGTCAACGGCTGGCTCACGCCCGAGCAGCAGACCCAGCGCTATGCACAGATCAACGACTTCGAGCGCATGCTCAGCGAGACCGGCACGGTGATCGTCAAGTTCATGCTGCACATCAGCAAGGACGAACAGCGCGAGCGGCTGCAGCAGCGGCTGGACGACCCCTGCAAGCACTGGAAGTTCGACGAGAACGACCTCAAGGTGCGCGCCCAGTGGGACGACTACCAGCAGGCCTATGGCCGGCTGCTGGCTGCCACGCACACGCCATGGGCGCCCTGGACCATTGTCCCCGCCGACTCCAAGACCCACCGCAATCTGATGGTGGCCACGGTGCTGCGCGAGGTGCTGGGCAATCTGGAACTGAAATATCCGCCCGGCGCACCGGGGCTGGATCACATCCAGGTCCGGTGACACGGACAGCGCCTGCAGCCATCGGCAATAGGCCACCGGCGCTAGCGCTTCGCTCTCATAAAAAGAGCTGCTACCGCATGTGCTCAATGATTTTCAGAATGAAAAGCATCTGAAATCATTTATTTACAAGCGGCAGCAGCTCCTTTTTTATTCCACCTGAATAGATCAGAACTGCCAGCCCAGTCCGCCCAGGCCTTCGAACTCCATCTCGAAGCGATCGCCAGCCTGTAGCGGCATGCAGCCGCACCAGGTTCCCGTCGTCACCACGGTGCCGGCAGGCACGCTGCCGTATTCGCGCACCACATGCTGCAGCCAGTCCACCAGCAGCCAGGCCGGATCGCCCAGGCTGTGCGTTCCGGTAAAGCGCTGCGGCGAGCCGCCATTCACGGTCACCGTGCACAGCTGCCGCGCCCAGTCGCGGCCGGCGATGATGGAAGCGCTCTGCCACTCGCCCAGCGCCAGTCCGCCATGGCACTGGCCGTCGGCCAGCAGGGCCAGGGCCGGGGCCTTGGTGCCGTCGCGCCAGCGCACATCCACCCATTCCACGGCCACGCACACGGCGTCCACCAGCGCCAGCGCGCTGTCGTAATCGAGGGCTGCGGCCTGCTCTGCGCTGACCTCCCGGCCTATGCGCAAGGCGATCTCGGCCTCGGCATTGCGCAGATTGAAGACGGTGGCGGGTGCAGGCACCGGATTCAAGCCCTGGCGAATGCCGTCCTCGGGCAGCGGCACATGCAGCAGCGCGGCATTGCGCCCCGGCCCACCGGACTTCCAGTAGCGCGGCGCGCGATCGGCGGGCCACCAGTTCCAGCTGCGCGCCAGCGCGCTCTGCACGGCACGGGCATCGGCGGCCTCGCCCATCAGCGCTGCCACGTCGGCGCCCCGGGCCTGGGCCGCGCCCAGCTTGCGCGACCACCACAGCGCATCGGCCGTGGCATAGCTGTCTTCGGGCAATCCGGGCCACAGCGTCTTCCAGTCGGGCAGCACCTCGTCCTGCGTCTGCAGCTCGGGCGCCAGGCCTATGGGCGGGGTATTCGCAAACGGTGCAGGGCCGCACCAGCCGCTTTGGCAATCTTGGTTTTCAGACATGGCGGCAATGATGGCAAATTTCCTGTCCCCACGCCACTCATCGGGCACCTGGCGCTCATCCAGAGCGGCTTTCCGATGGTTATGCACAAAACGCATAGCATCTCAAACAAGAAGCCTTGGACAGGAAAATTCGGCGCGCGCACACTGTGAATCCCGGACAGCAAGGGCTTACAACGACCTTGCTCCACTCAGTCAACCAGGCCTTCATCATGCAAGCCAAAGACTCTTCAGCGCTGTCCACAGCGCATGCTCTGCCTTCCTACCTCAACCCCGATCATCTCGGTCCCTGGGGCATTTATCTGCAACAGGTCGACCGTGTCACCCCCTATCTGGGCTCGCTGGCCCGCTGGGTGGAAACGCTCAAGCGCCCCAAGCGCATCCTGATCGTCGACGTGCCCATCGAGATGGACGATGGCCGCATCGCTCACTTCGAGGGCTACCGCGTGCAGCACAACCTGAGCCGCGGTCCTGGCAAGGGCGGTGTGCGCTTCCACCAGGATGTGACGCTGTCCGAGGTGATGGCCCTGTCGGCCTGGATGAGCATCAAGAATGCAGCCGTGAACGTGCCCTACGGCGGCGCCAAGGGCGGTATCCGCGTCGATCCGCGCCAGCTGTCCAAGGCAGAACTTGAACGCCTGACCCGCCGCTACACCAGCGAGATCGGTCTGCTGATCGGCCCCACCAAGGACATTCCGGCACCTGACGTGAACACCAACGGCCAGGTCATGGCCTGGATGATGGACACCTACTCCATGAACACGGGTGCCACGGCCACCGGCGTGGTCACGGGCAAGCCCGTGGACCTGGGCGGTTCGCTGGGTCGCGTCGAGGCCACGGGCCGCGGCGTGTTCACCGTGGGTGTGGAAGCGGCCAAACTGACTGGCCTCAATGTGCAGGGCGCACGTGTGGCCGTGCAGGGCTTCGGCAATGTGGGCGGCACGGCAGGCAAGCTGTTTGCCGACGCCGGCGCCAAGGTCGTGGCCGTGCAGGACCATACGGGCACCATCCGCAACGCCAACGGTCTGGATGTGGCGGCCTTGCTGGAGCATGTGGGCAACACCGGCGGCGTGGGCGGCTTTGCCGGCGCCGAGGCCATGGATGCAGCCGACTTCTGGGGCGTGGATTGCGACATCCTGATCCCCGCGGCGCTGGAAGGCCAGATCACCAAGGACAACGCAGGCCAGATCAAGGCCAAGCTGGTGATCGAAGGCGCCAACGGCCCCACCACACCCGAGGCCGACGACATCCTCAACGAAAAAGGCGTGCTGGTTCTGCCCGACGTGATTGCCAATGCCGGCGGCGTGACCGTGAGCTATTTCGAGTGGGTGCAGGACTTCTCCAGCTTCTTCTGGACCGAGGACGAGATCAACGCCCGCCTCGTGCGCATCATGCAGGAAGCCTTTGCCGGCGTCTGGGCCGTGGCCCAGGAGCACAAGGTGACGCTGCGCACCGCCACCTTCATCGTGGCCTGCAAGCGCATTCTCCACGCCCGCGAAGCACGCGGCCTGTATCCATAAGCAGCCCCTGAGGCGCTACGCGCCTTCCCCTGGCCGGGCGCCCCTCGCCGGGCGCCCCTCTCTCCACCGGCTTCGCGCCAACGGAGGGGGGCGATGCCTTCGCCGGGGCGGCGGGGCCGCGAGGCGGCACCTGCTCGGCATCTCTTTGTGGGATGTGCCTGTTTGAGTGCGAGCACCACGAAAAAAGCCTTCTGTTTCCAGAAGGCTTTTTTGTTGGTTGCGCGAGAAGGATTTGAACCTCCGACCTTTGGGTTATGAGCCCAACGAGCTACCAGACTGCTCCATCGCGCGGTAATTTGTTTCTCAACAGCAGCTGCTGTGTCGATAGTCGCAATTGTAGCCTAAATCGGCCTGTCATGCGGAGCAGTTATATAAACGCGCGCTTTTCATGGTTACTGGCTCTGAAATTTGTCGCCCGCTCCGCATGGGCGGCAGCATTTGCGGCCCGGGCCAGTCGGTATAGTTGCCGCCCATGGCCAAAGAGAAAACCACTTTCACCTGCAACGCCTGTGGCGGCACCAGCCCGCGCTGGCTGGGCAAATGCCCGGGCTGCGGCGCCTGGAACAGCCTGGTCGAGACCGTGGCCGACTCCGCCTCGGGCGGCAAGAACCGCCTGAGCCAGCCCCAGGGCTATGCAGGTCTGGCCAATGCCCAGCCCGTCACCCCGCTGTCGGCCATCGAGGCCCAGGATGTGGCACGCACGCCCAGCGGCATCGAGGAACTGGACCGGGTGCTGGGCGGCGGCGTGGTCGAAGGCGGCGTGGTACTGATCGGCGGCGACCCTGGCATAGGTAAGTCCACACTTCTTTTGCAGGCAATGGATGCATTGCACCGTATCGGCCTGCCCACGCTCTATGTGACGGGCGAGGAAAGCGGTGCCCAGGTGGCGCTGCGCTCGCGCCGGCTCGGGCTGGACAACAGCCAGGTCAATGTGCTGGCCGAGATCCAGCTCGAGAAAATCCTGGCCACCGTGGAGGCCACCCAGCCCGCCGTGGTGGTCATCGACTCGATACAGACCGTATATTCGGACCAGCTCTCCTCGGCTCCAGGCTCCGTGGCCCAGGTGCGCGAATGCGCGGCCCATCTCACGCGTGCGGCCAAGACCACGGGCATCACCATCATTCTGGTAGGCCATGTGACCAAGGACGGCGCGCTGGCAGGCCCGCGCGTGCTCGAGCACATGGTGGACACGGTGCTCTATTTCGAAGGCGACACGCACAGCAACTTCCGCCTGGTGCGCGCCATCAAGAACCGCTTCGGTGCCGTCAACGAGATCGGTGTCTTCGCGATGACGGAAAAAGGCCTCAAGGGCGTGACCAACCCCAGCGCCATCTTTCTGAGCCAGCACAGCGAGCCCGTGCCCGGCAGCTGCGTGCTGGTGACGCTGGAGGGCACGCGCCCCATGCTGGTGGAGATCCAGGCCCTGGTGGACCAGGGCGGTCCGGCTGCGCGTCGCCTCTCGGTCGGCCTGGACCGCGACCGGCTGGCCATGCTGCTGGCCGTGCTCAACCGCCATGCGGGCGTGGCCTGCGCCGACCAGGATGTCTTCGTCAACGCCGTGGGCGGCGTGCGCATCAACGAGCCGGCAGCCGACCTGGCGGTGATGTTGGCAATCACTTCCAGCCTGCGCGGCAAGTCGCTGCCCAAGGGCTTTATCGCGTTTGGCGAGGTCGGTCTGGCCGGCGAGGTGCGCCCCGCACCGCGCGGTCAGGAGCGACTCAAGGAGGCGGCAAAGTTGGGATTCACTATCGCAGTGGTTCCCAAGGCCAATGCTCCCAAGAAGCCCATCGCCGGCCTGACCATTCATGCCGTGGAGCGCGTGGATGAGGCCATCAACATCGTGCGCGGCATTGGCTGATGTATTTTGATAGCTGCTTGCGCCTTTCAGTCATCGATATCAGCTAATAAATGATCTGAAATCGTTGATTGAAATACGCATGCAGCTACTGTTTTTGAAAACCCCTTGGTCACAGCGGCCTGTGCGGGCATACGCACTGTCCGCAACCTCAAACCCATACCCTCGTAAGACAATAAGCCCATGAATTTGCGCAATATTTTGGTTCCCCTGGGCTTGATCGTGCTGATGATCGCGGCCTACAACTCTGCGGGCTGGCCTGGCGTGGCGGCCGTGGCAGGCGGCATCCTCATGTGGGGGCTGCTGCACTTCACGCGCCTGATGACCATCATGAAGAAGGCGTCGGACCGGCCTATCGGCTATGTGGGCAGCGCCGTGATGCTCAATGCCAAGCTCAAGCCCAAGGTCCCGCTGGTCCATGTGGTGGCCATGACCCGCTCCCTGGGCCAGCGCCTGTCCGAAGAAGGCCAGAGCCCCGAGATCTACCGCTGGACCGATGGCTCGCAGTCCCATGTGACCTGCGAGTTCATCGCCGGCCGTCTCATGAAATGGGAGCTGCAGCGTCCCGAGCCCAAGGAAGAACTGAACCCGACTGCTGCGCAAGCAACAGCCCGGACATCGGAGTCGACCTCCCCCTAAAATGGCAGCTTCAGGAGACAAGCGCTGCCGCCTATCCGGCAGCAGCGCCCGCCGAACACACAACCCATAGAGGATGGTTTTATGAGCCCTGTTGTTCCCTCGATGTCCGACCGCGACGGAAAGATCTGGATGGATGGCCAGCTGGTGGAGTGGCGCGATGCCAAGATCCATGTGCTGACCCACACGCTGCACTATGGCTGCGGCGCCTTTGAAGGCGTGCGCGCCTACGAAACCGAGCAAGGCACGGCCATCTTCCGCCTTGAAGAGCACACCAAGCGCCTGTTCAACAGTGCCAAGATCCTGCGCATGCAGATCCCGTTCAGCCAGGAGCAGGTCAATCAGGCCCAGGTCGAGGTGGTCAGGGCCAACGGCCTCAAATCCTGCTATCTGCGCCCGCTGACCTGGATTGGCGACCGCAAGCTGGGTGTCTCGCCCAAGGGCAATACCATCCATCTGATGGTGGCGGCCTGGGCCTGGGGCGCCTATCTGGGCGAGGAAGGCATGCAGCGCGGCATCCGCACCAAGATTTCCAGCTTCACCCGCCACCATGTGAACATCACCATGAGCCAGGCCAAGGCGGTGAGCAACTACACCAACTCCATCCTGGCCAATACCGAGGCTCTGGACGACGGCTACGACGAGGCCATCCTGCTGGACGCATCGGGCTTTGTCTCCGAAGGATCGGGCGAAAACATCTTTGTGATCAAGGATGGCGTGATCTACACCCCCGACCTGTCCGCCGGCGCACTCAACGGCATCACCCGCAACACCGTGCTGCACATCTGCAAGGACCTCGGCCTGGAAGTGGTGCAAAAGCGCATCACCCGTGACGAGTTGTACATCTCGGACGAGCTGTTCTTCACCGGCACCGCCGCGGAAGTCACGCCCATCCGCGAAGTGGACCGCATACAGATCGGCGAAGGCCGCCGCGGCCCGATTACCGAGAAAATCCAGACGGCCTATTTCGACATCGTCAACGGCCGCAACCCCAAATACGCACACTGGCTCACCAGAGTGTGAATTCCCCTGAGCGGCTTTCCGCTTCCCCCTTGGGAGGCGCATCGTCGCTCAGGGATGGCCCCTGCTCGGTGCTTCTGACCTCAGTTGCGCCCGCATTGCCGGCCATGCTTCATTGTTGAAAACACGAAAGACACGAGAAATGACCACGAACGCCGTCGTCGAACTGGCCGCCAAAGACCTGAATGCCCAGGGTGGCGTGTTCTGCCCCAGCCCCAAGGCCGATATGAAGCTGTGGAACAGCCACCCCAAGGTCTACCTGGATGTGGCCAAGACCGGCGACGCCAAGTGCCCTTATTGCGGCACGACCTACCGCCTCAAGGCCGGCGAGGTGTTTGCCGGCGGGCATTGATTCCCCCGAGCCCCAAGGCATCTGGTCGCTCCAGCGAACGACCAGATGCTTTTTTCATTTGCGAGCCACGATAGCGAGCCATGCGCATTCTTCACTTTGTTACCGGAGGCTTCTCCGGCGCCACCCAGGTCGCCGTGGACCTGAGCCTGGCCGCGCTGCGCACGCCCGGCCATGAGGTTCTGCTGGTGCTGCGCCGCAAGCCCAGCACGGATGAACGCAAGATCGAGGTCCTGCGCCAGCAAGGCCTTCAGGTCGTCGTGGTGTCCAACTGGCTGCATGCACTCACCGTCTGGGAGCTGCGCAAGATCATTCGCGCGTTCAAGCCCGATGCGATGTTCGCGCATGGTTTCAGCGACCATATCTGGGGCCGTCGCGCGGCCGCGGCCGAAGGCGTGGCGCATATCTTTCATGTGGAACACAACTCGCGCGAGCGCTACACGCCGCGTCGTCTGCGCCAGGCCCTGGCGCTGGAGCCGTTCACCCAGGCCCATATCGGCGTCTCCGAAGGCGTCAGGACCAGCCTGGTCGAGCGGGGTTTCCCGGCCGAAAAATGCATTGCCATCTGCAACGGCATCGATCTGACGCGCTTTGCCCAAGAGGCCATGCCCCAGCACTGGCAGGAGCGCGAGCCGGCGATTTACATGGCTTCACGCTTTGCGCGCCAGAAGGATCACGACACGCTGATCAGGGCCATGGCCGCTCTCAGGCAGCGCGGCCTGACTCCAACACTCTATCTGGCCGGCGCAGGCAAGAGTTCGCTCAGGGCCAGAGCCGAGCGGCTGGTGGCCGAGCTCGGACTTGAGCAGCAGGTTCGCTTCCTGGGCAATGTCTCGGACCTGCCCCAGCGACTGTCCAGGACGCAGATCTTTGTTCTGGCGACACATTGGGAAGGCATGCCTCTGGCGCTGGTGGAGGGCATGGCTGCAGGCTGTGCCTGCGTCGTCTCCGACGTCATCGGAGCCCGGGAAGTCGTCACCCCCGAGGTGAACGGCCTGCGGGTGCAGGAGTCAGACCCCGGCTCCATGGCGGACGCACTGCAAAGACTGCTCCAGGACCCTGCCCTGGCCCAGCGCCTGGGCTCGGCGGCGCGTGCTCATGCACTCAGCCACTATGGACGCGAGCAGATGTGGGGCCAATATCAAGGACTGCTGCCGGTCAAGGCTTGAGCACCGCCGAGACCTGAGGTTTTGCGGCCCGGAGATTGCCCCAGTTCAATGCCAGCTTCATCTTGAATTTGCGCATTTTCTGCAGGCGGCTCGTCGGTGCTGCCTGCTGGGCCCAGATGCTGCTGACCTCACTGGTGTCGTCCAGGGCAATGACCGAGGGATAGACACCGTAAACACGCAGGTCGTTTTCAAACCAGAAGCGGATATCCACATCCACCGGCCGGTCGAAGGGAACACGCGCCTCCAGCATCTTGCGGGCACCGGAGCGGCTGATGACGTAACCAGCGGCAAAGCTAGGCACCCGCTGATAGGAGATCAGCTGCAAAGACCCTTCTACCAGCGGCCCCTGGTTGGCTATCTTTTCCGGCTCGCGCCCATAGAGCTTGATCATGTCCCAGCTGCCATCGGCGGGCAGGGCTTCGATCGCCGCCAGCGCCTGGGGCAAATCCGGCAGAAGCCGCACATCGTCCTCGAAGACCACCATGGCAGGCGCATCGCCATCCAATAGCTGCTGCCATGACCGCAGATGGCTGGCGTAGCAGCCCTTCTCTCCGTTGCTCAGGGGTTTGAAGTAGCGACCATGGCTTTGAGGGGCACAGAAGTAATGTCTTTGCTCGGCCGGCGACAGATCCGCCCACCACACGGCAGGCAAGCGCGATGCCGCCAGCCCCATTTGCGCGAACTGCGCAGTCATGCGCTCGCGACGCTCCGCGTCCTTGGACAAATTGATAAAGACAATGGGTAATGACGACATACACTTCTGCACCGAACACAAGACCTGCAGTGTAGGTTGAAGCCCGCTGCCTCGCAGAAGAACCCGATTACAACTATGAATGTGCCTACATCCGTCGCGCCTCAACCCGGCCAGCCCGGCAAGCGGGCGGCTGCCCTTTCTCATGCCCTGGATGCCGCCTGCTTTGCATTCTTTGCACTGAGCCTTTGCGTGCCTTCGGGCTATTCCTACGGATCCACGGCCCTGGCTCTTCTGGCGCTGGCCGGTTCCGTCGCTGCTCGCCCCAAAGGCCCTGCTCGGCGTGAAACCTTGGTGCTGGTGGGGCTGATGCTGGTGCTGGGACTGCTCTGGAGCCTGTCCTTTGATCGCTGGTTCTCGGCGGCAGGCTGGGGCTACGGCGCGAAATATGCCTTGGCCGCTCTCAGCCTCTGGTATCTGAGCAAATCGGGTGTCCGGCTCCCGGCCATTGTCTGGGGCCTGGCTCTGGGCTGCGCAGGCGCCCTGGCCATTGCCGTGTACCAGGCCGGCGTGCTCAAGATGCCGCGTGTAACCGGCTTTACCAACGCCATCCAGTATGGCGGCATCGCCATGTACCTGGGTTTTGCCACCTTGTCGCTGGCCGTGCTGGGCCGCTGGAGCAAGTCCCGCGCCGCTGCCCTGGGCCTGCTGGGTGCATGCGGTGTCTTTGCGTCCTTTCTTTCCGACTCCCGCGGCTCCTGGGTCGTGATACCGCTGCTGATCGCGGCCATCTGGCTGATGGCCTGGCTCAACGGCTACAAGCGTCTGGCCAGCCTGGCTGCGGCAGCAATGCTCATGCTGGGGCTGATCGTGGCAGTGCCTGCCTACCAAAAGCTGGAACAGCGCAGCACCGAAGCCGCCCGGGAAGTCTCACAGTATCTGCAGGACCCCCAGAAATATGCGGTGACCTCGGTCGGCCAGCGCCTGGAGCAATGGCGGCTTGCGATTCATCTGATCGAGCAGCGTCCCTTCAGCGGCTGGGGACTGGCCGGCTACCCTGCGGCCAAGAAGCAGATGGTCGATCAAGGCCTGGCCCATCCCTCGGTCATGGAGTATGGGCATGCGCACAACGAAATCCTGGACATGTGGGTCAAGCGCGGGCTGCCAGGTCTGATCCTGCTGCTGGCGTTCTATGCCGTGCCTGCCGCCATTTTCTGGCCCACGCCGCGCCGTCTGGCACGTGCCGATGCGGCTCATCGCCCCAGGCTGCTGGCTCTGCGTGCAGCAGCCACCCTGCTGCCACTGGCCTACTTCGGCTTTGGCTGGACCCAGGTATTCTTTGCGCACAACAGCGGCAACATGTTCTACATCTTCAGCCTGGCCGTGCTCTGGGGCGGTATCTGCAGACTGGAAGCCCGGGCTCCCGCATCGGCTCAGTCCTGAGCCCTGCCCGGCAAGCCCAGGGCCAGGGCTCCCAGAGCCCCCTGGCCCAGCGCAAAGACACCATACAAGAGGCCGACCCCGACGGCCAGAACCGCAGGCACGCCGAACGGAGCCAGCGCTGCAACGGCTGCGGCTTCACGGGTGCCCCAGCCGCCCACACTCACAGGCAGTGCCGCCATCAGGAATATGGGGGCGATGACGAAGCCCCAGGCAGCCGGCGGCAAATGCAGGCCCAGAGCCATGGCACCACAGGCCAGCGCTGCGGCGGACAGCAACTGCACCAGGGCCGAGGATGCGGCTTGCAGCCAAAGCTGGGACAGAAAGTCGGGGCTGTCGGCCGCCATGCGCACAGGCTCCAGCCAAGCGCCGGGCAGCTTGAACCAGTTGCTGCGCAGACCCTGCAGCAAGGCCCAGGGCAGCAGCAGCCAGATCACGGTGATGGCAAGCAGCAGCGTGATGAAGAGAGCGGTATTCAGGCGCACCCAGGGAGCCAGCGTGGAAGCGCAAGCCACCGCACCCAGACCTCCGATCGCGCACAGCATCCACAGGCCGCTGACCCTATCGAGAATCACCGAGAGATTGCTGGCCGCCTTGGCCTGCCCGGTCTTCTGCAGCGCTATAGCGCGATAGACATCACCGCCCACCACAGCGCCGGGCAGCAACACATTCAGGCCGATGGCCTGAAAGTACCAGCGCATGCTCGAAGCTACCGGCATCTGGGCCCCCAGCCACCGCGCCATGGCACGCCAGCGCCATGCCGAGACGACATTGGAGGCGATGGAAATCCCGAAGCCTCCCAGCAGCCACCAGGGGTTGGCCTGCTGCAGCCGGCCCCAGAGCTGAACGGGGTTGGCGAAATAGACAACGGCGGCCAGCAAAGCGATGCCCATCAGGGCCCGGACAAACGCCTTACGCGTCTTGCTCACAGGAGCGTGGTCTCGGTTTTCACTGCCTTGTCTTCGGCCCTGTACCCGGCGGAGCCGTAATCCTTGGCGTAGTACTGGAGACCGCTGCCCGACTCGTAATAGATACGCGTCAGCAGCTCGCCGATCAGACCCGCCGCGATGAACTGCATGCCCATCAGCACCAGCATGACCCCAGCCATCAACAGGGGACGGCCTCCAATCGATTCGCCCATGATCTTCTGCGCCAGCAGCCACAGCAGAATCAGCACGCCAGGCGTGGCCATCCACAGTCCCATGCCGCCAAAGGCATGCAGCGGGCGCTGGCGAAAGCGCATGAAGAAGACAATGAAGATCAGATCCAGAATCACCCGGAAAGTGCGATCTATGCCGTACTTGGAGACACCGCGCGTGCGTGCATGGTGACGCACCGGAATCTCCGTGATACGCGCGCCGGCATCACGCGCCAGCGAGGGAATGAAGCGGTGCATTTCGCCGTAAAGGCGAATGCGGTCGATGATCTCGCGGCGGTAGGCCTTCAATGCGCAGCCGTAGTCATGCAGCTGCACATTGGTGAATTTGGAAATCAGGCGGTTGGCCAGCACCGAGGGAAGACGGCGCGACAGCGCCTTGTCCTGGCGGTTCTTGCGCCAGCCCGAGATCATGTCCACATCGGGGTCGTTTTCCAGACGCTCCAGCAACAGCGGAATATCGCCGGGTTCGTTTTGCAGGTCGGCATCCAGCGTGACCACATAACGGCCGCGCACGCGGTCAAAACCGGCCTGCAGGGCGCTGGACTGCCCGTAGTTGCGTACCAGACAGACGGCACGCACCCAGGGATGCTGCTCGGCCAGCTCGCGCAGACGCCTGGCACTGCCATCCGTCGAGCCATCGTCCACCGCAATCAGTTCGTAGCTCAGCGGCTGGGTGCGCATGGCCTCGTCAATACGGGCCACCAGGTCGGGCAGATTATCGAACTCGTTATAAACAGGAACAACGATGGAAACTTCGGGATTGGAATCGTGCACGGACGTCATGCTCAATGATTTTGGATAACAGTCACCTATACTAACTGAATACCCCAGGTGCCATTTGCGCCAGGCCCATTGTTTGGCCTGCAAAGCCAAGCGCAATCGTAAGTGCGCACTATCAAAACATGTGCACTCGCCAAATCCTATGGCATCAAACTCCTCGACTTCTATTCGCCCCGACTGGCAGCAAGCCCTATATACCAAGCCATGGATATGGCTGGCTCTTTTAGTTTGTGCCCATATCGTTTCCCGCATCAGCATTTCCGCGGGCATGAAATGGGACGAGTCCGAACAGATTCTCTGGGCCCAGCAATTGCATCTGGGCTATGGCCCGCAGCCGCCTCTGTATACCTGGATGCAATGGGCGGTCTGCCAGATTCTCGGCCCCTCGGTGCTGGCTCTGGCCCTGCTCAAACATCTGCTGATCGCCCTGACCTACTGCCTGGCCTGGCTGGCGGGCCGGGAGTTGCTCGATCGCAAAGGCGCGTGGTGGGTGGCCGCAGGTCTGCTGCTGATGCCGCCTTTCGGCTGGGACTCGCTGCGCGACCAGACCCATACGGTGATGGTGACGGCCATGACCATGGGCTTGTGGTGGGCGGTACTGCGCCAGGTGCAAAAGCCGCAAGTCATCAATTTTGTATGGATCGGCCTCTTCTGCGGTCTGGGCATGCTGTCCAAATACAGCTATGCCATGCTCATTGGCGCCTTGTTCGTGGCCTCCATGTCGGTGACGCAGGTACGTCGCGCCATCTTCGCCAGGGGTTGGTGGCTGGCTCCGCTGGTGGGCTTGCTGGTGTTTGCGCCCCATGCCTTCTGGCTGGCCTCGCACTGGGGCATGGCAACCACAGAGACCGTACAGAAGATGTCCATCTCCACCGAGGCTTCGCACCTGAAAGGTCTGGGCAATCTGCTCAAGGCCCTGCTTTCCACCTTGGGCCTGTGGCTGATTGCCGCCGTGCTCAGCTATCGCTCCAGACTCTGGAAGCCAGGCACCGACGCGTTTTTGCAGGGCCAGGAATGGGCCAGGCCTTTGCTGCGCAACTACCTGCTCGTCATTGCCGTCTGCCTGCTGGGCATGGTGCTGGCAGCTGATGTCACGGACTTCAAGCAGCGCTGGATGCTGCCTCTGACGGCCATTGCACCCTTGGCCCTGTATGTCTGGCGCCCTGCACTGCTGGAACAGGGCGTGGGCCGCATGTTCACCGTCTTCGTCATCGCCTTTGCCCTGATCTTTCTGATCATGGCCACGCTGCGCCCCTGGCAGGGCGGCCGCAAGAACGATCCCGACGAGCTCAACCATCCGGTCAAGACACTGGCCCAGGAACTGCGCAAGGCCGGTTATGACGGCAAGGGCGTCATCGTCGGCTCGGACCATATGATGGCGGCCATGCTGCATTCGCAGTTCCCGCAAACCTACGCCCTGGGCTGCTCCGATGGCGCACAGCTGAGGCAGTGCCTGTCTCAGGCCGGCGCCGATACCGCAGGCGGCCTGCTGTTGATCACACGTGCCGACAAGCCCGTCGCGGGCTGGTGGGACGGCATCTTCACCACCCAGGCAAAAACCGCGCTGCAGACACTGAGCATGCCTTTCGAGAAAATGCCTGCCAGCGCAACACCTGCGCAATACCAATATCTCTGGATTGCCCCATGAATCCCGTTCTGATCACCGGCTGTGCCGGCTTTATCGGCATGCATTGCGCCAAGCGGCTGCTTGAGCAAGGTGTGCCCGTGGTTGGTATCGACAACCTCAACAACTACTACGACGTGGCGCTCAAGCATGCCCGCCTCGCCGAGTTGCGCCCACATGCCCACTTCCGCTTCGTGGAACTCGATCTGGCGGAGCGGCAAGGGATGGCCGACCTGTTTGCCAAGGTAGCCCCCGGCAAAGTTCTGCACCTGGCCGCACAAGCCGGGGTGCGCTACTCCATCGATCAGCCCGACGACTACACCGACTCGAATCTGCTGGGCTTTGGCAATGTCCTGCAAGGCTGCCGCAAGCACCAGATCGAGCATCTGGTCTATGCCAGCAGCTCCAGCGTCTATGGTGGCAACACCAAGATGCCGTTTGCCGAAAGCGATGCGGTGGACCACCCCATCAGCTACTACGCAGCCACCAAGAAGGCCAATGAGCTGATGGCCCATAGCTATGCGCACCTGTACGGCATTCCCACCACAGGTCTGCGCTTCTTCACGGTATATGGCCCCTGGGGCCGCCCCGACATGGCCTTGTTCAAGTTCACCAAGGCCATGCTGGCGGGCGAGAGCATCGATGTCTATGGCGAAGGCAAGCTGGTGCGCGACTTCACCTATATCGACGATATCGTCGAAGGCATCATGCGCGTGCTGGACAAGCCCGCCACACCCGACGCCAGCTATGACAGCCGGAACCCCAACCCTGGCACCAGCACTGCACCTTATCGCATCTTCAACATCGGCAACAACACACCCACCGTGCTGATGGACTACATCGCCGCCTTGGAGGGAGCCCTGCAAATTACCGCTCGCAAGCAAATGCTGCCCATACAGCCCGGAGACATGCACAGCACATCGGCGGACACACGAGCCCTGCAAGCCTGGGTCGGCTTCTCGCCAGCCATGCCCGTGGCCACTGGCGTGCAGAATTTTGTGGATTGGTATCGCTCTTTTTATCGCGTATGAAAGTTACTGTCTTTGGTACCGGCTATGTCGGTCTTGTGCAAGGCGCCGTACTGGCCGACGTAGGCCACCAGGTGCTTTGCGTGGATGTGGATGAGAAGAAGGTCGCGGCACTCAAGGCCGGCCAGATCCCCATCCATGAACCTGGCCTCGATGCACTCGTCATCAACAATCAGCAACTGGGCCGTTTGCAGTTCACCACCAATGCCGCCGAAGGCGTGGCGCACAGCGAGCTGATCTTTCTGGCCGTGGGCACGCCGCCCGACGAAGACGGCAGCGCCGACCTGCAATATGTGCTGGCCGTGGCCCGCACCATCGCCCAGCACATGGACGGTCCGCGCATCGTCATCAACAAATCGACCGTGCCCGTGGGCACGGCGGACAAGGTCTCGGCCGTGATCGCCGAAGGCCTTGCACAACGCAATCTGCAGCATGCGTTCGACGTGGTATCCAACCCCGAGTTCCTCAAGGAGGGGGCTGCCGTGGGCGATTGCCAGCGCCCGGACCGCATCATCATCGGCACCGGCAACCCGGCTTCCGAAACCAAGCTGCGCGAGCTGTACGCGCCTTTCAACCGCAACCGCGACAAGATCGTGGTGATGGATGTCCGAAGCGCAGAGCTGACCAAATACGCGGCCAATGCCATGCTGGCGACCAAGATAAGCTTCATGAACGAAATCGCCAATCTGGCGGAAAAGTTGGGTGCCAATGTGGAGGCCGTGCGCCGCGGCATTGGCAGCGACCCGCGCATTGGCTATCACTTCATCTACCCGGGCGTGGGCTATGGCGGCAGCTGCTTTCCGAAGGATGTGAAGGCGCTGATCCACACCGCCAGGGAAGTCGATTTCGAGCCTCTGCTGCTCAACGCCGTAGAAGACCGTAACCATGCCCAGCGCAATGTGCTGTTCGAGCGTATCAACGCCTTCTACAACGGCCAGCTTGAGGGCAAGACCATCGCCGTCTGGGGCCTGGCCTTCAAGCCCAATACCGACGATATGCGCGAAGCGCCCAGCCGCAATCTGCTGGAGTCGCTCTGGGCTGCCGGCGCCAAGGTGAAGGCCTACGATCCCGTGGCCATGAAGGAAGCCCACCGGATCTACGGCGAGCGTGCCGACCTGCAGTTGGCAGATAGCCCTCTGGCTGCCGTAAAGGATGCAGACTGCCTGGCCATCGTGACTGAATGGCAGATCTTCCGCGCTCCGGACTTTGACCTGCTGGCCTCAACGCTGCGCGACAGAATGATTTTCGACGGCCGCAATCTCTACGAGCCTTCCCTACCTGCCAGCCATGGCCTGGGCTATGTCTCCATAGGCCGACCCGCCCAGCCACCGCACTGAAACAAAAAGCCCCGCAGGACGAGATCTGCGGGGCTTTTTTCTGGGGGAGCCGGATCAGACCAGCGGCAGACAGATCACAAAGCTCGCACCGCTACGGCCATCCTGGCGTGCCTCGCAGTGCACAGTCCCTCCATGCCGCTCGGCGATCGACCGCACCAGCGACAGACCCAGACCCACACCGCCGGAGCGCTCGCTGGCGCCAGGCAGGCGATAGAACTTTTCGAAAATACGCTCACGCTGCGCCTGGGGAACGCCAGGGCCATGGTCCTCGACGCGAATCACGGCCATATCGTCCTGCCTGGACAGGGACAGCGTGATCTCGCCCTCGCTGTAGCGGCGCGCGTTCTCCAGCAGATTGCGCACGGCGCGGCGCAGCAGTTTCGCAATACCTTGCACCTCCAGCGGACCATCGGTCTGCATGTCCAGATCGGCATCGATGCGCGCGCATTCCTCGGCCGCCAGACCGATCAGATCGACCGACTCCACCGTGCCCACATCGACCTCGCTGGAGTCCAGCCGGCTGGCCAGCAGGATCTCGTCGACCAGTTGGTCCAACTCGCCAATATTGCGCTGGATCTCGGCCTTGGCACGTGCACTGGCCGGATCGTCGCCCATGAACTCCAGGCCCATGCGGATGCGCGTCAGCGGCGAACGCAGCTCATGCGAGGCATTGGCCAGCAGAGACTTGTGAGAGGTCATCAAGGTCTCGATGCGCGCGGCAGCGGCGTTGAACTGGTGTGCCAGATCGGCCACCTCGTCATGGCCGTGCTCGGGCACGCGCACCGACAGATCGCCCTCGCCGAAGCGCTTGACGCCGCGCTGCAGATTTTCCAGACGCTTGAGCAGGCGGCGAATGATGGGGAACACGCCCACAACCACCGCCACGCCGACCAGGCCCAGCATCCACAGAAAGCCGAACGGTGGCCGCAGCCAGAAGGCCACGGCACCATCACGCGGTGGAGGGCGACCCTCACGCCACTCGCGCGGCGCCATCCACAGCTCATAGACCTGCCCGTCCCTGGCGGCAATTTCAAAACGCACGCCATCTACGGGCGAGCCGGAGACGCGGTTGCCACGCCCCTCCACCACCACCTCGCCCTCGGGGCCTTTGAGCACCATCTCGCGCGAAGGCGGTGTGGTGCTGTTCTGCGCGCGCTGTTCCTCGGCAATATTCCAGGCCCAGGCCACGCAAAGCGTGAGCACGGCCACACCGACCACCACGGCCAGCCAGATGCGCAGATACAGGCGCTGAGAGAAGACATGCAGCAGCTTCATCAGTCTTGTTGCTTGGCAAAAACATAGCCCACACCGCGCACCGTGAGAATGCGCTTGGGAGCCTTGGGGTCGGCCTCGATCGCGGCGCGGATGCGGCCCATATGCACGTCGATCGAACGATCGAAGGCCTCCAGTTCGCGCCCTCTCACGGCTTCCATGATCTGGTCGCGCGTCAGCACGCGACCGGCGCGCTCGGCCAGCGCCACCAGCAGATCGAACTGGTAGGAAGTGAGATCGGCCTGCTGCTCGCCCACCGACACGGTCCGGGCATCACGATCGATTTCCAGGCTGCCGAAGCGCATGACGGCATTCGCGGGCGCCGCCTGGCTCTCGCCACCTTTGCGGCGCAGGATGGCGCGAATGCGGGCCAGCAGCTCGCGCGGCTCGAAAGGCTTGGGCAGATAGTCGTCGGCGCCCAGCTCCAGGCCGATGATGCGGTCCATGGGATCGCCCTTGGCGGTCAGCATCAGCACCGGGACCTGTGCGGGGGCACCAGGCATGGAACGTATGCGGCGGCAGACTTCAAGGCCGTCCATATCCGGCAGCATCAGGTCCAGGATCACCAGATCGGGCAGCTCGACCGAGCCGCCATCGCTGGGCTGCAGCTGTTCCAGGCCGCTCTTGCCATCGGCCATATGGGTCACTTCCAGGCCGTTATTGCCCAGATAATCGCTCACCATTTGCGCCAGGCGAACGTCGTCCTCAATCATTAGAAGTTGGTGCGTGCTCATAGGGGGCAGTGTAGTCATGCTCGCGCCTCGATATTTCTTCAAGGCACCATGCTGCAGCACGCAGATGATCTGCTCTTGTCTGGCGCGTAAAGTTCGGTAAACGCTACACGCACCAAAAAACAATAGCTAACAGCGCTTTCCCATCAAGTACCAGAGCCCATTTTCACTCTTGATGCCAGGAAAATCAGCAGCAGCACCGGGAAGCCCATCAGCGCCGTGGTGTGGAAGAATGCCTCGTAACCATAAGTATCGACAAACACCCCCGAGAAGCCCGCCAGCCACTTGGGCGCCAGCAGCATCATGGAGCTGAACAGCGCATATTGCGTGGCCGAGTACTGCACATTGGTCAGGCCCGAGAGATAGGCAATAAAGGCTGCCGAGGCGATCCCCCCGGCGAGATTGTCGGCACTGACCACCCAGACCAGCGCCGCGACGTCATGGCCGCGCGTGGCCAGCCAGGCAAACAGCATATTGGTGCAGGCCGACAGCACGGCCCCCAGCATCAGCACACGCATCACGCCCCAGCGCACGGCCATGGTGCCGCCCACGAAGCCGCCCAGCAGCGTCATGATGACGCCGAACACCTTGGTCACGGCGGCCACCTCTTCCTTGGTGTAGCCCATGTCCACATAGAACGGGTTGGCCATGATGCCCATGACCACGTCGCTGACGCGATACAGCCCGATCAGCGCCAGCAGCAGCAGCGCCTGCCACCGATAGCGGCCGACGAAGTCGGCAAACGGCGCAATCAGCGCGCCCTTGATCCATTCGGCGGCATTGCGTGCCGGTGCCATGGGGCGGGTTTCAGGCTCGGGCGAGAGCAGCACCGTGATCATGCCCACCAGCATGCTTGCCGCCATGGCCGTATAGGCCACATGCCAAGCCTGCACCATATAGCCCTGCACATCCCCCTGCACCTGTGACGCCACCCACAGAACGCCGGCTCCGGCCCAGATCATGGCCAGGCGATAACCGGTCTGGTAGGTGGCCGCCAGGGCCGCCTGGTCGTCGAGCTTGGCGGACTCTATGCGATAGGCATCAAGCGCAATATCCTGCGTGGCCGAGCCGAAAGCCACCAGCACTGCGCACCACACCAGGGGCTGCAGCGATTGCTTGGGGTCCATGAACGACATGCCGAGCAGGCCGGCCACGATCAGCAGCTGCGAAAACAGCAGCCAGCTGCGGCGGCGGCCCAGCATCCGCGTCAGCGCCGGCAGTGGCAGACGATCCACAAGCGGGGACCAAACCCATTTGAAGGCATAGGCCAGACCCACCCAGCTCAGGAATCCGATCGTCGTGCGGTCAATATCGGCCTCGCGCAGCCAGAAGCTCAGGGTACCGAGCACAAGCAGCAAGGGCAGGCCGGCCGAAAAGCCCAGGGCCAGCATGCGCAGGCTGGTGGGCTGGGCGTAGACCTTGAAGGCCTGGCTCCAGCTGCGCTTGGGCTTGATGGCGACGTCTGCGGAAGAGGGATTGCGGCTTGTTTGGGACGACTCGGTCATGGTCTGGTTCTCTGAGGCAGAGGGCATTATCGGTTGCCCGCGCCAGTCGCCGGGCGCTACCATTGCCCCGACCGCCGTCTCTTTCTGTAAGCAGGATTGACCCATGAGCCGTGACACCGCATCCCCGCACCCTGTGCTTGACCAGGCACAGGCATCGGTGCGCAGCTACAGCGGCGAGCATCAGGCCCATGCCCACGACTATGCCCAGATCCTGTTTGCGCTGCAGGGCCGCATGGAGCTGGAGGTGGCCGGCAGACCCAGCTTTGTAGACAGCGCCTGCGGCATGGTCATCCCCGCAGGGGCCGACCATGGTTATCTGGCCGCGCCGCAAACCCAGGTACTGGTGATCGATGCGCCCATGGCCGAGGGGCTGGACAAGCTGCGCCGCTTTGCCGTGCCACCGGCGCTGCGCTTTCCTCAGTCAAGCCTGTCGGCCGCCGCGCAAATGGCGCTGGTGCTGCAGGCTCCCACCTTGCTGCAGCGGCGTGGACTGGATCTGCTGCGGCTGCAGCAGCAGATCCAGGCCGCCTTGCACGAAAGCTGGCCCACGGCCAGACTGGCGGGCTTGATGCACCTGAGCGTGGCCCAGTTCCATGCCCGTTTTGTGGAGCTGACGGACCGCACCCCGCAGGACTGGCTTCGCGGCCTGCGTCTGGATGCTGCCGTGCGGCAGCTCAAACAGGGGACTGCACTCGAAGCGACCGCCTTGCGCTGCGGCTACGCCTCGGCAAGCGCCCTGGCCTATGCATTGCGGCGCGAGCGCGGCGTGACATCGCGTCAACTGCGTGAGCCGCGCTGAGCTGGCGCACTTCAAGCGTTTCTCGACAGATGGGCGACCTGGGCCCGCGCATGATGGCTCACTCATGTCTGTGACTTCCGCTATCTCTTACTCATCATCCCGAAACGCCTTGGGTCCTGTCGGCCTGGTGCTGGCCGCCGCCATGCTCTGGGGTACCACGGGCACGGCACAGCATTTCGCGCCCGCACAGCTCTCGCCCTACTGGGTGGGCGGCCTGCGCATGGTCATGGCCGCACTGTTCTTTGGCGCGCTGGCGCTGCTGCTGGACCGAGGCCATGCGCGCCAGCCCATGCGCTGGGCGCGTATCGTGTTCTGCGGCCTCTGCATGGCCATCTACAACCTCAGCTTCTTTGCCGGCGTCAAGGCCAGCGGCGTGGCCCTGGGTACGGCGCTGGCCATAGGCAGCGGCCCCATCTGGGCCGGTCTGATGCAGGCTGTGGTGCAAAAGCGCATGCCCAGCGCCCAATGGTGGCTGGGCACCTGCACCGGCGTGGGCGGAGGCATTGTCATGGCGCTGGCCGCCAGCGACAGACAGCATCTGCCATGGGCGGGCATGGCCCTGTGCCTGCTCGCCGGTCTGTCCTACGCCGCCTACGCCCTGGTCAATCAGGCCCTGGTGATGCAATCGCGTGTGGCCACGGTCAATGCCTGGGTCTTTGCCTGCGCGGCCCTGCTGTCGCTGCCCGTTTCGGCCTGGCTGGGCGGGCCGCTGCAGATCAGCGCCGAAGGCTGGGCCGTGGTGACCTATCTGGGCATGGTCGCCACGGGCTTTGCCTATCTGCTGTTTTCAGTGGGCCTGCGCGGCATGTCTGCCGCGACCGGCGTGGCCCTGAGCAAGGCCGAGCCGATCACCGCCTTTGCGCTGTCGCTGCTGGTGGTGGGCGAGCGACCGGCCTGGTGGTCCGTAATCGGTCTGCTCGGCGTGATCGGCGGTCTGTGGCTGGTGGTACAGGCAGAACGAAAGACTGCAGAAGCCGTCTGACCCGAGTCCTCTTCGCGCTCGCATAGACTTGGCAGCCATGCACTCCCTCACCTCATCCCTGCGCCTGCCCGTCACCCGCAGTTGCCTGCTGCTTGCACTGGCCTGCGCGCCGCTGATGCCTGCACAGGCGCAGGTGGAGGTCGGCAAGGCATCCGTCATGCGTCAGCTGGTGCCGGCCGAGACGCTGGAGAACTCTGCGACCCAGCAATACCAGGAGCTGCTGCAAAAAGCCAAGGCCCAGGGTGCGCTGGCAGATGCCGGTAACCCGCAGCTGCAACGCCTGCGCACCATTGCCCAGCGCCTCATCCCTTATGCCGCGCAATGGAATCCGCGCGCCAGCCAATGGCGCTGGGAGGTCAACCTCATCGGCAGCAAGCAGATCAACGCGTTCTGCATGCCCGGCGGCAAGATCGCCTTCTACACCGGCATCATCGACCAGCTCAAGCTCACGGACGACGAGATTGCCATGATCATGGGTCACGAGATGGCCCATGCCCTGCGCGAGCATTCGCGCGAGCAGCTGGCCAAGAACCAGGCCACCAGCATAGGCATATCGCTGGGCGCGCAACTGCTGGGTCTGGGCGATATCGGCAATGCCGCTGCACGCCTGGGCGGCCAGTTGCTCAGCCTCAAGTTCAGCCGCAACGACGAAAGCGATGCCGATCTGGTCGGACTGGAGCTGGCGGCCCGCGCCGGCTACAACCCGCAGGCCGCCGTGAGCCTGTGGCGCAAGATGGGCCAGGCCACGGGCGAAGGCGGCATAGGCTTTCTCTCCACGCACCCGACAGGCCCCGATCGCATCCGCCAGCTGGAAGGAAACGTGCCGCGCGTCACGGGCTTGTACGAGCAGGCACGCAGGCGCTGAACACCGGCGACAAGGCGGCTGAAAACCCGCTTTGCGCCAGCCATGCGGCGCTCTATATTGGGCTGTGACAAGCGCACAGCACAGGAGTGATCGCATGCAGGCCCTGGACACCCATGACGTCTTCAACCAGTTCGATGAGTTGACCGACATCAACCTGCTGCAGGCCGACACGGCCTTGCAGGAAGTGCTGCTGCGCCAGCAGGCCCAGGGCTTTGTTCCGGCCCTGAGCCGCTTTGCGCAACAGCTTGGCGAGAAGCAGAACTGGGAGCATGCCGAGCTCGCCAACCGCCATACTCCCGAGCTGCAGCGCTTCGACGCGCGCGGGCGTGTGCTCGATGCCGTGGAATTCCACCCCAGCTGGCATCGCCTCATGCAGCTGTATCGCGAGCAGGGTCTGATCTCTCTGCCCTTCGAGAGCCAGGGTCGCGGTCGCTGGAGCGCCTGGGCCGCCGGCTTCTACCTGCACGGTCAGGTAGAGCAAGGCACGCTATGCCCGGCCACCATGACCACAGCGGCCATCCCCGTGCTGCAAAAAGAGCCCCGGCTCTGGAGCCAGTTGCAGGCTCAGTTGTTCAGCCACGAGTACGACCCACGCGATCTGCCGCTGGCCCAGAAAAAATCCATCTGGATCGGCATGGGCATGACGGAAAAACAGGGCGGCTCGGACGTGCGCGCCAACACCACGGTGGCCCGCCCGGTGCATGATGGCGGCCGCGGCGGCGAGTATCTGCTGCGCGGCCACAAATGGTTTTTCTCGGCCCCCATGTGCGACGCCCATCTGGTGGTGGCGCGCATGGCCACGGCAAGCGGCGAACTCGGCGGCCATGCCTGCTTCTTCGTGCCGCGCTGGCGCCCCGATGGCAGCAAGAACCCGCTACGTGTGCAGCGCCTCAAGGACAAGGTCGGCAACCGCAGCAACTCCAGCGCGGAAGTGGAGCTGCAGGACGCCTGGGGCATTCTCATGGGCGAGGAAGGGCGCGGCATTCCCACCATCATCGAAATGGCCAGCTACACGCGCTTGAACTGCGTGCTGGGCAGCGCGGCCATTGTGCGCAGCGCCACCGTGCAGTCGATTGCCTATGCGCGTCAGCGCTCGGCCTTTGGAAAGCATCTTTCGGATCAGCCGCTGATGGCCTCCGTACTCGCGGACCTGGCCCTCGAAAGCGAAGCCTCCATGCAGCTCGCCATGCATCTGGCGCAAGCCTATGAGTCGGAGGCCGACGGCGACCTGCTGGCTCGTGCCTGGAAACGCATCATGACTCCGGCCGCCAAGTTCTGGGTCTGCAAGCGCTCGGTGGAGATCACGGGCGAAGCCATGGAGGTCTTTGGCGGCAACGGCTATGTGCAGGAAAGCATCGTCTCGCGCCTGTTCCGTGAAGCACCGGTCAACTCCATCTGGGAGGGCTCGGGCAATGTGATGTGCCTCGACGTTCTGCGCGCCATGGGCCGCGAGCCAGAAGCTGCGCGCCTGCTGCTGCAGGATCTCAGCGATATGGCTGCCGACCACCCCCTGCTGACGGCGATGACGCAATCGCTGGCCAGGCGCTTGTCTGCCGCACCCGATGCACTGGAGCCGCAAGCGCGCCGACTGGTGCAGGACTTGTGTCTGCTGGCCCAGGCCTGCCTGCTGCACAGGCACGCGCCCGCCCCCATGGCCGATGGCTTCATCCAGACTCGCCTTGGCGCACAAGGCGGGGCCATGGTGGTCGGAGCGTTCGACCCTGCTGGGCTCGACATTGCGGCCATACTTGAGCGCGCCCTGCCCGCCTGAATCCGCTCAGGCAGCGACAAGTGTCTTCAGCTGCCTGAAGCTTTGTGCCAGGCTTTTGCCGCTGGTGTCCAGCACATGGTCGGCCTTGGAGTAAAAGGCCGATCGGCCGTCCAGAATCCGGCGCAGATCGTCCATGGCCTCGGGGTTGGCTGCCATGGGCCGCGTGTCGCCCTGAGCCACGACACGGCCCATATGCTCGTCGGGCTGGGCCTGCAGCCAGACCGTGGTGCAGTGGCTGAGCAACTCATTGAAGGTCGCGGGGTCCGAGACAATACCGCCCGGCGTGGCAATCACCACATCGCTGTAGATCTGCACGGCCTCTTCCAGTGCACGACGCTCGTAACGGCGATAGGCTCCCGCGCCATAGAGGTCATAGATCTCGCGCACGCTGCAGCCGGCCACCCGTTCGATCTCCTGATTCAGCTCCAGAAACGGCACATTCAGTTGCTCTGCCAGCATGCGGCCCAGCGTGGACTTGCCCGCGCCGCGCAGGCCTATCAGGGCAATGCGAGAAGCCCGGTGCGGGTCTCCACTGGGCGCCGTCCCGAGAATCTCTCCGGCCGCCAGTCGCACACGCTGCAAATCGGCCTCGCTGCGGCCCTCGAGCAATTCGCGCAGAAGCAGCCATTCGGCGCTGGCCGTCGTCACATCGCCCAGCAGCTCGGCCATGCTGCACTGAAGTGCCTGTGCGATCTGCTGCAGCACGAGGATGGAGACATTGCCCGTGCCGTATTCGAGATTGGCCAGATGGCGCTCGGACACCACAGCCGCAGAAGCCAGCCCGCGGCGCGTGAGACCGCGGCGCGCACGCAGATTGCGCACCCTCTCGCCCAAGGCCTGCAGCAACGGGCTTTTGCCCGCCTCATCCCCTTCCGCAACCGACGCGGATGCCATGTCTAACTGATCCATAAAGCTCCTCAGAGGCCGTGAATGATAAACAGTCGGGGTTAACGCGAATCATGCAATATATTGCTTGACACTGCATTGTCTCGTATTTATCTTTTGATTGCACGCACAATATTGCATGTTGCACCAAAGATTTGATGCTGATCAGAACAGCACTTCAGGAGACCCCCATGACTGAGTTACTGGCCAACCATGTGGCAGGCCGCTGGCAAACCGGCAGCGGCCCGGGCAGTTTGTTACGAGATCCGGTACTGGGGGCCGAGCTGGTGCGTGTCGACGCCACCGGGCTTGATCTGGCTGCCGCCTTTGCCTTTGCCCGCGACACCGGAGGCAATGCCTTGCGCGCCCTGAGCTATGCCCGGCGCGCCAGCCTGCTGGCCGATATTGCCGCCTTGCTGCAAAGCCGGCGTGACGCGTACTACGAGATCTCCACCGCCAACAGCGGCACCGTCAGAAACGATACCGCCGTCGATGTGGACGGCGGCATCTACACCCTGAATCAATACGCCAGATGGGGCGCAGCACTGGGCGACGCCAGACATCTGAGCGACGGCGAAGCCGTGGCGCTGGCCAAGGACGGAGCCTTTCTGTCCCGCCATATCCAGGTCCCGACGCGCGGCGTGGCGCTGTTCATCAACGCCTTCAACTTTCCTGCCTGGGGGCTGTGGGAAAAGGCGGCACCGGCCCTGCTCTCGGGCGTGCCCGTCATCGTCAAACCGGCCACGGCCACCGCCTGGCTGACCCAGCGCATGGTCAAGGATGTGATCGATGCCGGCATACTGCCGCCGGGAGCGCTGTCCATCGTCTGCGGCAGTGCCGCCGGCTTGCTGGATCAGCTGCAGCCCATGGATGTGGTCTCCTTCACGGGGTCTGCGGACACGGCGTCGACCATCCGCTCTCATGCGGCCATCAGCCGCCATTCGGTGCGCAGCAATATCGAGGCCGACAGCGTGAACTGTGCGATGCTGCTGCCCGGCCATGGCCCGGACAGCGAAGCCGCCGCCTTGCTGGCGCGTGAAGTGGTGCGCGAAATGACGGTCAAGTCCGGCCAGAAATGCACGGCCATACGCCGCGTGCTGGTGCCGCAGGCCCTGTATGACAGCCTGGCCCAGACCATCAGTGCGCAGCTGGCGAAGATCTCCGTGGGCAACCCGCGCAACGACGCCGTGCGCATGGGATCTCTGGTCAGCCGCGAGCAGTACGACAGCGTGCAGCAAGGCCTGGGCCGCCTGCTGGAACACACCACGGCCCTGCATGACGGCCGGCGCAATGCGCTGATCGATGCCGACCCGGCGATTGCCGCCTGCGCCCAACCCGTGCTGCTGGGCACACAAGACCCCGATGGCAGTGCACTCGTGCACGACATGGAGGTCTTTGGCCCGGTGGCCACGCTCCTGCCCTACCGTGACCTGGCCCATGGCCTGGCACTTGCGCATCGCGGCCAGGGCTCGCTGGTCTGCTCTATCTACGGTGATGACGACCAGGCCCTGGCCGCCAGCGCCACCGAGCTCGCCGCCAGCCACGGCCGCGTGCACGTGGTCACGCCCGCTGTCGCCAAGCTGCATACGGGCCATGGCAATGTCATGCCCCAGTCCCAGCATGGAGGTCCGGGCCGCGCCGGCGGCGGCTGCGAACTCGGCGGCCTGCGGGCCCTGGATTTCTATCATCGCAAAAGCGCCATACAGGCTGCACCGCAGGTTCTGCAGGCACTGGCCGAAACGACGGGAGCATGAGCCATGGCCGACTTCAGCCAAGCCTTCAACTTTGCCCAGCATCTGTTTGACCTCAACCAGGGGCGCGGTGACAAGAACGCCTACACCGATGACCAGGGCACGCTCAGCTATGCACAGTTGCAGGAGCAGGCCCGCCGCCTGGCCCATGGCCTGCTCACGGCCGGCATCCATCGCGAGGAGCGCGTGCTGCTGGTCATGCACGATATGCGCGAGTGGGTGATCTCCTTTCTCGGAGCCATGTACGCTGGTGTGGTGCCGGTGGCGGTGAATACCTTGCTCACCGCAGCTGACTACGCCTACATGCTCGAGCATTGCCGTGCGCAGGCGATTCTGACGAATGGCGCGCTGGTTCCCGTGGTGCAGCAGGCCCTGGAGCAGGCGCACCATGAGGTCAACCATATCTGGGTCGCCAGACCCGAGGATGCATCGCCAGGCCTGCCACCGGCCTTCGAGGCGCTGCAGCCCTGGCTGCAGCAGCAAACGCCGCTGGCCCACGCCGCCAGGACCATGGGCGACGACCCCGGCTTCTGGCTCTATTCCTCAGGCTCCACCGGCAAGCCCAAGGGGGCGGTGCATACCCACGCCAACCCCTACTGGACGGCCGAGCTGTATGGCAAACCGGTGCTGGGCCTGAATGAAAACGATGTCTGCTTTTCCGCCGCCAAGCTCTACTTCGCCTACGGCCTTGGCAATGCCCTGACCTTCCCTCTGAGCGTGGGAGCCAGCGTGGTGCTGATGGCCGAGCGCCCCACGCCGGAAGCCACTTTCAGGCGCTGGACCGAGCACCGGCCCACCGTGTTTTTCGGAGCGCCTACGGGCTTTGCGGGCATGCTGGCCCACCCCGCCTTGCCGGCACGCGAACGGGTCAGCCTGCGCATGTGCTCGTCGGCCGGCGAAGCCCTGCCGGCCGAGATTGCCCAGCGCTTCAAGAACCACTTCGGTGCCGATATCGTGGACGGCATCGGCTCCACCGAAATGCTGCATATCTTCCTCTCCAACCGCCCGGACGATATCCGCTACGGCAGCACCGGAAAGCCTGTGCCCGGCTATGCGGTGGAGCTGCGCGGCGAGGATGGACAGCCCGTGGCCGATGGCGAGATCGGCGATCTCTACATCAAGGGCCCGAGCGCGGCCCTGATGTACTGGGCCAACCGCGACAAGACGCGCGACACCTTCCAGGGTGCCTGGCTCAAGAGCGGCGACAAATATGTGCGCGACGCCGAGGGCTACTACACCTATGCGGGCCGCAGCGACGACATGCTCAAGGTCAGCGGCATCTATGTCTCGCCATTCGAGGTCGAGTCCACGCTGCAGCAGCACCCTGCCGTGCTGGAGGCGGCCGTGATCGGCGTGACCGACGAGCAGGGCCTGACCAAGACCAAATCCTATGTGGTGTGCAAGCCCGGGCAGAGCGCCAGCGAGGACGAACTCAAGGCCTTTGTGAAGAACCGGCTGGCTGCCTACAAATACCCGCGCTTCATTGAATTCGTGGACGAACTGCCCAAGACCGCAACCGGAAAGATCCAGCGCTTTCGCTTGCGGGAACTGGACACGAAACCACGCTGACGGCCTGCTGCAAGCGCGCAAAAAGCGTTAGCAACAGCGTCATCCAACTAGGGCAATCGCTGGTATTGCTTTAAACCTAAAGTTGTTAGAGTGCGCTCTTGCACCAGTGCGACCCCCAGCACCACAGCCAGTCATATCCCTTGATCTGAGAACAAGCCGGCATTCATCCATCAACCAGCAGGAGACAAGCATGAGCAAGCAATGGGCACTATGGAGCGCAATCGCACTGGCTGCCGCCGCAAGCGGCAGCAGCGCCATGGCGCAGGAGAAGATCAAGGTCGGCTTCATGCTGCCTTTCAGCGGCACCTATGCAGCGCTGGGCGTGGCGATCGAGAACGGCTTTCGCATGCAGGTCGCCGAACAGGGCGGCAAGCTGGGCGGACGCGAGATCGAATACTTCAAGGTCGACGACGAATCCGACCCCGCCAAGGCCACGGACAATGTCAATCGTCTCATCAAGCGCGACAAGGTCGACGTGATCATCGGCACCGTGCACTCCGGCGTGGCCATGGCCATGGCCAAGGCCGCCAAGGAAAGCGGCACCGTGCTCATCGTTCCCAATGCGGGAGCCGATGCAGTCACCGGCCCCATGTGTGCTCCCAATATCTTCCGCAGCTCCTTCTCCAACTGGCAGACGGCCTACCCCATGGGCGTGGTGGCAGCCAAGGAGGGCAAGAAAAATGCCATGACCCTGACCTGGAAGTACGCAGCCGGTGAAGAGGCCGTCAACGGCTTCAAGGAAGGCTTCGAGAAAAGCGGCGGCAAGGTCAGCAAGCAATTGACCCTGCCGTTTCCCAACGTCGAATTCCAGGCTCTGCTGACCGAGATCGCAGCAGCCAAGCCCGATGCGGTGTTCTCCTTCTTTGCGGGTGCAGGTGCCGTGAAATTCGTCAAGGACTATCACGCCTCTGGCCTGTCCAAGACCATTCCGCTCTACGGACCTGGCTTTCTGACCGACGGCACGCTGGACGCCCAGGGCGAGGCCGCCCAGGGCATGCTGACCACGCTGCACTATGCCGACGAACTGGGCACGGCGCGCGACCAGGCCTTCCGCACCAACTACGCCAAGAACTACAAGCTGCAGCCCGATGTCTATGCCGTGCAAGGCTATGACGCGGCGCAGATGCTGGCCGTGGGCCTGAAGGCAGCCGGCGGCGACATCGGCAAGAAGGATGTCTTCCGCACGGCCATCGAAAAAGCCACGATTGCCAGCCCTCGCGGCGACTTCACCTTGAGCAAGGCCCACAACCCCGTGCAGGACATCTATCTGCGCAAGGTCGACGGCAAGGAAAACAAGAAGATCAGCGTGGCGGTGAAGGCGCTGGCGGACCCGGCCCGCGGCTGCCGCATGTAACGCAAGCAAGCCATACCGCCCTGGATACGTCGCTGCTCTGCGCATGCCGCACCTTTGGTGCCGGCCCCCGGCAGAGCGCCTCGTCTCCAACGCGAATCCGTGATTCGCGGGGCGGTAGCTGCCGCTGCCTCAGCCCTCCCGCTTCAACAAGGATTGCCGTGGATCTCGCCACTTTTCTGGTGCAGTGTCTGAACTCGATTCAGTACGGACTGCTGCTGTTTCTGCTGGCCTCCGGCCTGACGCTGATCTTCGGCATCATGGGAGTGATCAACCTCGCCCATGGCAGCTTCTACATGATCGGAGCCTACGTGGCGTTCTCGCTGGCACCTTATCTGGGCCAGCATTTCATCACCATGCTGCTGGTCGGCGTGGCGCTGGCCGTGGTGCTGGGCTATTTTCTCGAATGGGCATTCTTCAGCTTTCTCTACGAACGCGACCACCTGCAGCAGGTGCTGATGACCTATGGCCTGATCCTGGTGTTTGAAGGCCTGCGCGCCATCCTTGCGGGCAACGATGTGCATGGCGTGGAAAAGCCGGCCTGGCTGGCCGGCAGCTTTCCTCTCATGGGCATGATGCAGTACCCCTGGTACAACGTGTTTGCCGCCGCCGCCTGCCTGCTGGTGGCGCTGCTGATGTACTACACCGTCAACCGCACGCGCCTGGGCATGATGATTCGCGCCGGTGCCAGCAACCGCGACATGGTGCGTGGCCTGGGCATCAACATCAAGCGCCTGTACCGCATCGTGTTCGCCGTGGGCGTGGCCCTGGCAGCCCTGGCCGGCATGATCGCGGCGCCCATGAGTTCGGTCTATCCGAACATGGGCTCCAGCGTGCTCATCATCTGCTTTGTGGTGGTGGTCATCGGCGGCATTGGATCGATTACCGGAGCGCTGATTGCCTCGCTGCTGGTGGGCTTTGTGGATACCTTCGGCAAGGTGTTCTTCCAGGAACTCAGCGGCATGAGCATCTATCTGCTGATGGCCGTGATCCTCGTATGGCGCCCTGAAGGCCTGATGGGCAAGCGATGATGAAGTTTCCCTTGAGCTCCCTCACGCCTTCCCCCTCTTTCGCTTCGCGGGAGGGGGGCAACACCTTCGCTGCGGGATGTACCTTGCCCGGTGCCCCCTGCTTGGTTCACGCCAGTTTTACAAGCAGTGTCAAGGATCATTGATATGAGCGACACCTCCTATACGCCGCTGCCGCAATCCAACCAGGCTTATGCAGAGGCTCCGGCCGTCACCAACCAGAGCCGCCCGATTCGCGCGCACAGCGTCTGGGTAGGGGTGGTGCTGCCGCTGGCCGCCGCAGTGCTGCTGGCGGCCGCCCAGCCCTTCTGGTCGGCCTATCTGTCCGATCTGGTGGTCAAGATCATGATCCTGTCCATCTTCGCGCTGAGCCTGCATATCCTGGTGGGCGGCGCAGGGCTGGTCAGCCTGGGCCATGCCGCCTACTTCGGCCTGGGTGCCTATGCGGCGGTGAAGGCCGCCGGCCAGGACGGCAGCAACTTTCTCGTCATGCTGGGCGCCGCCGTCGGCGTCTCGGGCCTTTATGCGCTGGTGGTGGGCGCCCTGAGTCTGCGCACCAAGGGCGTGTACTTCATCATGGTCACGCTGGCCTTCGCGCAACTGGCTTTCTTCGTCGTGCACGACGTGGGCTACTTTGGCGGCAGCGACGGCATCTACCTGATGCAGCGCCCGGCAATCGGAGCACTGGACATGGAAAGTAGCAGCACGCAGTACTTCGTGGTGCTGGCCGCACTGGTACTGGTCTATGCCTTCATCGCCATGCTGCGCCACTCTCGCTTCGGCCATGCGCTGGCCGGTATCCGGGTCAACGAGCAGCGCATGCGCGCTGCCGGCTTTGCCACCTATGGCTACAAGCTCGCCGGCTTTGTGATCGCCGGCGCGCTGGCGGGGCTGGCGGGCTTTCTGCTGGCCGCACGCGATGCCGTGGTCAACCCCGAACTGCTGGCCTGGCACCACTCCGGCGAGGTCCTGCTGATGCTGATTCTGGGCGGTGTGGGTTCTCTGCGCGGCGCGGTGCTGGGCACCATCACCTTTGTGCTGCTCAAGGAGTTGCTGAGCACCCATGCCATCGTGGGCAATGCCGCGGACCACTGGCAGCTGACGCTGGGCCTTGCCATCATCGCGCTGGTCGCGCTGCTGCCCAAGGGCCTGGTCGGCATCAACGATAAATGGCAGAAGAAGGCAGCAGCGCGGACCGGCCAGTCGCCAGAAGCTGTCGAGCAAGGAGGGGATCATGGCTGATGCAGGCAATGCTCCAAAGATGTCCGTGCGCGGCCTGACGCGGCGCTTTGGCGGGCTGGTGGCCGTGAACAATGTGGATCTGGATCTGCATCAGGGCGAGGTCCATGCCGTCATCGGCACCAACGGCGCAGGCAAGTCCACGCTCATCAACATGCTCTCGGGCGAGATAGCGGCCAGCAGCGGCAGCATTGCACTTGAAGGCCAGGACGTCACGCAGATGCCGCAGCCACTGCGCGCCAAGGCCGGCATCGGCCGCAGCTACCAGCGCACCACCATCTTCCCCGAGTTCACTGTGCTGGAGAACTGCCGGCTCACGGCCCAGGCCCAGGCGCTGCCCAGGCCCTGGCGCATCTGGGAGTCGGCCCAGCATTGCGCAGCCAGCATGCAACGGGCGCAATCCGCGCTGCAGCGCGCCGGTCTTGCCCAGCATGCCGGGCGCATCGCCGGCAGCCTGAGCCATGGTGCCAAGCGTCAGCTGGAAGTCGCCATGTGCCTTGCCACGGCGCCACGCGTGCTGCTGCTGGACGAACCTCTGGCAGGCATGGGCGCCGAAGAAACAGAACGCATGCTGGAGCTGCTGCAGGAGCTCAAGTCCGCGCATGCCGTGCTGCTGGTGGAGCACGATATGGATGCCGTTTTCCGCATTGCCGATCGCATCACCGTCATGGTCAACGGCAGCGTGGTGGCCACGGGCACGCCCGATCAGATTCGTATCGACCCGGTCGTGCGCACCGCCTATCTCGGAGAGGAAGAGCATGCTTGAAACTAGGCACCCCCTGAGCGGCTCTGCCGCTTCCCCCTCTCTCGCTGCGCGGGAGGGGGACGGCACCATCGCTGCCGGGCGGCCCTTGCTTGCTGCCTCGGGCACAGGCACGCGCCCACTTTCCGGGCCTTCGAACCATGCCATGTTCAGCCTGCAGGAGGTGCACAGCTTTTACGGCGACAGCCATATCCTGCACGGCATCTCGCTGGATCTGCCTCAGGGCCAGGCCGTGGGCCTGCTGGGCCGCAACGGCATGGGCAAGACCACGCTGATCCGTACGCTGATGGGTTATGTGCCGGCGCGTTCGGGCCAGGTGTTTGCCGATGGCAAGGAGGTGACGAATTCCGCCCCCGAAAGAATGGCGCGTCTCGGCATTGGCTATGTCCCCGAAGGGCGCGGCGTTTTTCCCAACCTCTCCGTCAAGGAAAACCTCTTGATGAGTGCCAGAGCCGGCCTGGACGGCAGCCGGGGCTGGACCTACGAGCGTGTACTGGAAACCTTTCCACGCCTCAAGGAGCGACTGTCCAACGGCGGCGATCAGCTCTCGGGCGGTGAGCAGCAGATGGTCTCCATCGGCCGCGCGCTGATGACCAACCCGCGCCTCATGATTCTTGACGAAGCCACCGAGGGGCTGGCGCCGCTGGTGGTGGCCGAAATCTGGCGCGTGATTGCCCAGATCCGCGAGACCGGCATCTCTACGCTGATCGTGGACCGCGACTACAAGAAGGTGCTGGCCCATACCGACAAGGCCGTGGTGATGGAAAAAGGCCGGCTGGCCTTGCAGGCGGAGTCCGCGCATCTGCTGCAGCAGCCGGAGAGGTTGTCGGCGTTGCTGGGGGTTTGAGCGGGGAAAGGTTTTGCGCCTTTCTTACATGGCAGAGTTCTTCTCTTTGATATGAGGCAGAGGGCGGGTCTCGGCCCGCCTCGCCGGCTTACTTTCTTGCTGGTGACGGAAGGCCGCTCCCAAGAAAGTAAGCAAAGAACAGCCCCTGCAGCCCAAGTCCCTCCGCTGCGCTACGGGCAACCTGCGCCGTCAAAATGGGGCATAGCAGAGCTTCTTTATCAAACTGATAGCTGCTACCGCAATCTGTATAAGCGCTAGAAGCCAATTTCGTCATAACTCTCGCAGGCCGTCCGATCCCGCTTTCACCCGTCTGGCTGCGCCTGCGGCACGCAGCTCAGGCTGCGGGCATTGGCACCGAAGAGTGCCAATCTGACTTGCGGCAACGTGTTTGAGCGAAGTGCGCCAGCACACAGCGAGTTTTGCCGCACCGCGGTCTGAATTGCGTGACACAGGTTTGCCCGGAGCGAAGCGCAGTGACGCAGACATCCGGGTCGCATTCTTTGGGTTACGTTTCTTGTGCGAGCAAGAAAGGTAACTCGCCTGCCGGGGCGAGTCCCGGCCTCTGCCCTAAAAACAAAGCGGTCTCGCAAACAAAAGCCTACTGCACCCCACCCAACGAAGCCGCATCCAGTCGCACATTCTTCGCTGCCTCGGGCGGCAGGATAGCCATCGTCAGGCTGCAGTTGCAGGTCAGCTTGCCTTCCTCATCGCGCAGCTCCACCGCCCAGACATGCGTGGTGCGCCCGAGGTGCGTGGGCCGCGCCGTGGCGGTGATCCAGCTGCCTTTGCGGCCTGCGCGCACATGGCTGGCGGTCACGCCGAGGCCCACGCAGCGGTAGCCTTCGGGAATGCTGCAGGCCGCAGCCATCGACCCCAGCGTCTCGGCCAGCACCACGCTGACACCGCCGTGCAAAATGCCATAGGGCTGGCAGGTGCGTTCATCCACATGGATGCGGGCGCGCACATAGTCGTCGCCGTATTCGGTGAACTCAATGCCCAGATGGGAAATTGCAGTGTTTGCGCTGCCTGCGTTCAGCGCTTTCAGATCGAGCTCTCGGGTCCAGATCGCCATACCAGTCCTTGTGGTGCATGAAAAAAGGACGCTCCTTGCAGAGCGTCCTTCGATGCTAAGGACTTGGAGCAGCCAACGCCAGCACCAAGCGGACTAGGCAGCAGCTCCCAATCCACCCCCGCCCCAAGCCAGAGACACCCAGCAAGGGCCGCCCCGCAGCGAGGGTGTCGTCCCCCTTGGGGGAAGCCGCGGGGCCGCCCAGGCGCAGCGGCTCAGGGGGTAGCGCAGCTACGCATATCGCCCTTGTCCATGAAGCGCTGATGCCAGGACAGCGCCTCGGTCAGGATATGGGGCGTGTGCTGTGCACCCTGCTGGCGCGAGCGGTCGAAATAGTCCTGCAGCTGGGCGCGGTAGTCCGGATGGACGCATTGGTCGATGATGACTTGCGCACGCTGCTTGGGCGACAGGCCGCGCAGATCGGCCAGACCTTGCTCGGTGACGATGATCTGGGTGTCATGCTCGGTGTGGTCCACATGCGAGCACATGGGAACGATGCAGCTGATCTTGCCGTCCTTGGCCACCGAAGGCGTGACGAAGAAGGACAGATAGCCGTTGCGGGCAAAGTCGCCCGAGCCGCCGATGCCGTTCATCATGCCCGTGCCCATGACATGCGTGGAGTTGATGTTGCCGTAGATGTCGGCCTCGATCATCGAGTTCATGGCGATGATGCCCAGGCGGCGCACCAGTTCGGGATGGTTGGAGATTTCCTGCGGACGCAGGATGATGCGCTCGCGGTAGAAGTCGATGTTGTCCTCGAAGTCCTTGCAGGCTGCCGCAGACAACGAGATGGAGGTAGCCGAGGCCTTGCTCATCTTGCCTGCGCGCAGCAGATCCAGCATGCCGTCCTGCAGCACTTCGGTAAAGCCCAGCAGGTTCTCGAACGGGCCGGTCAGCAGTCCGGCCAGCACGGCATTGGCCACATTGCCCACGCCCGACTGGATGGGCAGCATTTCCTTGGGCAGGCGGCCCATCTTCATCTCGTGGGCCAGGAAGTCGATGATGTAGCCAGCTATTCTTTGAGAGTTTTCGTCCGGTGTGGCAAACACATTGTCGCGGTCGCCCTTGTGGGTCTCGACCACGGCCACGACCTTGGCGGGGTCCACCTTCAGGTAGGCATCGCCGATACGGTCGTCGGCATGCGTCATGTTGATGGGCATGCGGCGCGGCGGGATGGCCGTGCCGTAGTAGATGTCGTGCATGCCCTCCATCCGGGCAGGCGGCTTGGTGTTGACCTCCAGAATCACCTTGTCGGCAATCTCCAGCCAGGTCTTGTTGTTGCCCACGGCCGTCGAAGGGATCAGCAGGCCGTCGGCGGTCACACCCAGCACCTCGATCACGGCGACGTTCATGTGGCCCAGAAAGCCGAACCAGGCATGCTGCGCCACGTGGGACAGATGCATGTCGATGAAATCGATCTCGCCCGCGTTGACGGCCTTGCGCGCGATGGGGTCGGTGTTGAAGGGCAGACGCTGACCCAGGGCATGGGCTTCGGCCATCACGCCGTCGCACTCGGCGGCGGTTGACGCGCCGGTCCAGACATTGATCTTGTAGGGCTTGCCCTGGGCATGCTCGGCCTGGGCGCGGGCCGCAATGGCCTGGGGCAATGCCTTGGGGTAGCCGGCTCCGGTGAAGCCGCTCATGCCGACATTGACACCGTGGGGAATCAGGGCGGCTGCCTCTTCGGCCGTCATGACGCGCGAGAGGAATTCTGGGTAACGTACGCGATCTGCGATGGACATTGCATGCTCCAACTAAAAAAAACCGCCCGGGTAGGGCGGCATATCTCCAGCGAGAAATGTTACCAGCGCGGAACATTAATACCGGGATTCTCGGCAAAGGCCCCGCGCTGCTGTCAGGGGAATGTTCCCTCGATTACATGTTGGCACTCACCTGGCCTGTACCTTGGTTTCAGATTTGCGCTCGCCCATGGCCAGCAGTGCGTACAGGATGATGGCGCCGAAAGTGGCGCAGCCGATGCCGCCCAGCGCGAATTCGCCGAACCTCAGCGTGAATTCTCCGGTACCCAGAATCAGGGTGATGGCAGCCACGATCAGATTCTTGGTGTCGGAAAAGTCGACCTTGTTGTCCACCCAGATCTTGGCACCGGCAATGGCGATCAGGCCGAACACCACGATGGAGACACCGCCCATGACGGGCAGGGGAATGGCCTGGATCAGTGCACCGAACTTGGGCGAAAAGCCCAGCAGCACGGCCAGCAGGGCCGCCACAAAGAACACGGCCGTGGAGTAGATGCGGGTCGCCGCCATCACGCCGATGTTTTCGGCATAGGTGGTAACGCCCGTGCCGCCGGCTGCGCCGGAGACCATGGTGGCCACACCGTCACCGATGAAGGCCCGGCCCATGTACTGGTCCAGGTTCTTGCCCGTCATGGCCGTCACGGCCTTGATATGGCCCAGGTTCTCGGCCACCAGAATGATGACCACGGGCACGATCAGCAGCATGGCGTTGCTGGTGAATACCGGCGCATGGAAGCTGGGAATGCCGAACCAGGCGGCATTGAGCACGCCGCTCAGATCCACGGGCTTGCCCCAGCCCAGGCCGTTGGTGAAGACGGCGTAGAGCACGCTGGCAATGATCAGGCCGATCAGAATCAGCAGGCGCTGCAGCATGCCGCGCGTGAACACGGCCACCAGCGCCACGGACACAAAGGTCAGCGCCTGCATCCAGGATTCGAAGTTGTTGGACGCCATGTTCTTGATGGGAATCGAGGCCAGGTTCAGGCCGATGATGGCCACCACGGCGCCCGTCACCACGGGTGGCATGAAGCGTTCGATCCAGGCCGTGCCCACCATCTGCACCAGCAGGCCGACCAGCATGTAGACAAAGCCGCAGGCAATGATGCCGCCCAGCGCCACGCCGATATTGGCGTTGGCAGGTCCCTGGCTGGCCACATAGCCGGTGGCGATGTTGACCACGCCGATGAAGGCAAAGGAAGAGCCCAGATAGCTGGGCACCTTGCCGCCGGTGATGAGAAAGAAGATCAGCGTGCCGATACCGCTCATCAACACCGCCAGATTGGGATCGAACCCCATGAGGATGGGGGCCAGCACCGTGGAGCCGAACATGGCGATCACGTGCTGGATACCCATCAAACCGGTCTGCGTCCAGGGCAGTCGCTCATCGGGGCCGATGACGCCACCGCCCTGCAAGACATCGGACGATCGCTCCGTCCATTGAAACATTCCCATCCCATCGCTCCTTGGAGATATCAAAAACGGAGCAGATTATGGCAAGCAGTGCTTGCCCGCTGGGGCCGTGCAAGCACTGGTAAACCAGGGACTGTGGTCTCTCGCACACGCGGGAAAACGGCTGTACAAGGGCAAACTATCAAATACATAGCTTGCAGCGCAATACCGTCAATGAATTAATCAATAAACAGATCTAAAGTTGTTTATCAGCAAGCGCTAGCAGCTATCAAATTCACTGCTTCTGCTGCAGCGCACGCGCAATGCGGTCGCGCTTGACCGTGGGCTTGGGCACCTTGAACGGGAACCACATGCGCACATCCTCCTCCAGCCCGATGCCGTGCATGAAGTTGTAGATGGCCTTCTTGAGCGCCGCGCCCAGGGCATCGTGATCGACGCCCGTGGGGTCGATGAAGGGGCGGTCATTCTTGGCAAAGTTGCCCTCGGGCAGCGGCGGCAGCTCGATGCCGTATTCCTCGGGGTTGAGGCCTACGGGCGAGTGCACGGTGCAGCTGAAGCGGTGAAAGAAGCCGCTTTGAATGCAACCGTTGAGAAACAGCTGGCGCACATACTCGAGCGCGTCCACCGTGTCCTGCACGGTCTGCGTCGGAAAGCCGTACATCAGATAGGCATGGACCAGAATGCCGGCCTCCGAGAACGCCTTGGTCACGCGTGCCACCTGGTCCACGGTCACGCCTTTTTTCATCAGCGCCAGCAGCCGGTCGGATGCCACTTCCAGACCACCCGAAATCGCGATACAGCCGCTGTCGGCCATCAGCTCGGCCAGCTCGGGTGTGAAGGTTTTCTCGAAGCGCACATTGCCCCACCAGGAGATGCCGGCGTTGCGCGCAATCAGCTCCTGCGACAGCGCCTTGAGCGCCTTGGGCGGTGCGGCCTCATCGACAAAGTGAAAGCCGGTCTGGCCGGTCTCGGCGACGATGGCTTCGATGCGGTCGGCCAGCACGGCGGCGCTGGCGCCCTCGTAGCGCCCGATATAGTCCAGGCTGACATCGCAGAAGCTGCACTTCTTCCAGTAGCAGCCATGGGCCACGGTGAGCTTGTTCCAGCGCCCGTCGCTCCACAGACGGTGCATGGGGTTGAGCATGTCCAGCAGCGACAGGTATCGGTCCAGCGGCAGGCCGTCCCAGGTGGGCGTGCCGACCTCGGCAAACGCGATGTCGGACTCCATCATGTTCACGTACTGCACCTTGCCGTCGTCGCCGCGCACAAAGGTGCGCACCAGGCGCGATCTGCCGCGCTCGCCGCGCAGATGCTCGAGCAGCGCCAGCAGCGGGCGTTCGCCCGCATCCAGCGTCACGAAGTCGAAGTAGTCGAACACGCGCGGCTCTGCCAGCTCGCGCAGCTCGGTGTTGACAAAGCCGCCGCCCAGCACGGTGGCAATCTGCGGGAAGCGCCGCTTGATGGTCTGGGCAATGCGGAACGCCGCATAGGCCGAGCCCGGAAAGGGCACGGACAGCAGAACCACCGTGGGCTGGTGACGCTCCACGGCCTCCAGCGTCAGGCGCTCCAGCACCTCGTTCACCAGATTGGGCTCTGCCGCAAGGGCATTGGCCAGCGGATCGAAAGTGGGCTGGCTGCCGGCCAGCGACTCGGCATAGCGCACGAACTCGAAGCGCTCGTCCACGGCATCGCGCAGCACATCGGCCAGATCGTTGAGGTAAAGCGTGGCCAGATGCTTGGCCTTGTCGTGCAGTCCCAGGGCCCCGAAAGCCCAGCCCAGCGGATCGCCGCCTTCCTCGTCCTCATACACATCGAGCGTGGCAAAGCGCGGGCCTTCGGGCAGAAAGTGGCGCCCCACGATGCGGTGGGCCAGCGTGGAGTCTCGCCCCTGCAAAAACGCAATCGTGGGCGCAATCGTGGCCAGATAGCGCTCCTGCTGTGCGACAAAGGACTGCACGGCAGGCGTGTGCTGCCTGGCAGGCAGGCTCCGGATGCGCTCGGCCACGGCGCGCAGGCCATCTGGCGAGAGCAGCTGCAGCACCAGGGCCAGGGCCAGGTCTTCCTGCATGGCGGTGATGCCGCGCGAGCGCAGAAAGCCGGTCAGATAGGCCGTGGAGGGGTAGGGAGTGTTGAGCTGCGTCATCGGCGGAATGACGGCCAGCACGCGGGTGGGCAAAGCGGACATGGGGTGCGGGTCGCCGGCATGCGCCGTTGACGGTGTAGACAGGCCCCGATTATCGGTGAGGACTTACGCAAACAAGGATGCACCAAGGCCGCAACCCTGATGCAAAGTTCTTGCCCAAACCTGATTTGCGCAAGTCGTGTCGGTTTGACCGCGCATCCGTGCTGCACAGGTGACATCTGCGGGGGCCACCACCAATGACTTGCACGGACTGCAGCGCTAGGCTGAGGCCATGTCCTGTGCCTCCCCCAACACCGCCCCCTATATTCCCCAGATCCGGCTGTACCAGAACTGGCTGCGTGAGACGCGCGGCCTGAGCTTCGCCGACTATGACGCGCTGTGGCGCTGGTCGACCAGCGATCTCGATGCCTTCTGGCAAAGCATCTGGGATTACTTCGATCTGCAGTCGCCCACAGCACACAGCGCGGTGCTGGCCAGCAACACCATGCCCGGTGCGCAGTGGTTCCCGGGCGCGCAGGTGAACTATGTGCAGCAGGTGTTGCGCCATGTCCAGCCGGCCCATGCCGCCGGCATGCCGGCCGTCATCAGCCGCAACGAGCAGGGCCTGCAGCGCGAGCTGAGCTGGCCCGAGCTGCAGCGTCAGGTGGCGTCGCTGGCCCTGCATCTGCGCGCCCAGGGCGTCGCCAAGGGCGACCGCGTCGCGGCCTATCTGCCCAATATTCCCGAGGCCATGGTCGCCTTTCTGGCCTGTGCCAGCCTGGGCGCCATCTGGAGCATCTGCGCACCCGACATGGGCACTCATGCCGTGCTCGACCGCTTCAAGCAGATAGCGCCCAAGGCGCTGATCGCCGTGGACGGCGTGCATTACGCAGGCAAGGACATAGACCGCCGCGAGGTCCTGCAGGAGCTGCGCCAGGGCCTGCCCAGCGTGCAGCACGTGGTGCTGGTGCCCAATCTGAATACCTCGATAAAGATAGCTGACACCGCAGACTACACAAGCGTTACCGCGAGAAATGATGCTGATACCGCTGCCTTTGAGCCCGAATGGCTGGCGTTCGACCATCCGCTGTGGATCGTCTACTCCAGCGGCACTACGGGCCTGCCCAAGCCCATAGTCCACGGTCATGGCGGCATGGTGCTGGTGGCCCTGCAGCTCAAGGGTCTGCACAACGACATCGGCTGCAGCTACGAGTCCAACAGCTGGGGTGAGCGCTACCACTGGTACAGCTCCACGGGCTGGGTGATGTGGAATGCCCAGGTCTCGGGCCTGCTGGGGGGCACAACCTGCGTGATCTTTGACGGCAGCCCCGGCGGCAGCAAGGACAAGCCCGACTGGGGCACGCTGTGGCGCTTCGCGGCCGAGACCGGCGTGACCAGCTTTGGCTCAGGGGCGGCCTTCTACGCCAACTGCATGAAGGCCGGTGTCGATCTGTCGGCCTGCGGCGATCTGTCACGCATACGCGGGCTGGGCAGCACGGGCTCGCCGCTGTCTGCCGAGGTGCAGCAGTGGGGCACGGATCAGTTCCGCAAGATCCGGCAGATGAGCGGCGCCGGGCCGTCGGCCCCCTTGGGAGAGCGTGGGGGCGACATCTGGTGGAACAACCTGTCGGGCGGCACCGACTTCGCGGGGGCCTTCATCGGTGGCAACCGCGATCTGCCGCTGGTGCCCGGCGTCATGCAATGCCGCCAGCTGGGCGCGGCCGTCGAGGCCTGGAACGAAGAGGGCCAGCCCGTGATGGACGAGGTCGGCGAGCTGGTCTGCACCCAGCCCATTCCATCCATGCCGCTGTTTCTATGGGGGGACGTGAGCACCGCCGAGTCGCCTCAAGGTGCGAAGGCCCCCTCGGGGGGCGCCCGGCTTAGGGGCAGCGACCCACACCCAGTGGGGGAGCGTGGGGGCGATCCATTCGGGAAACGTTATCTGTCCAGCTATTTCGACATGTATCCGGCCGGTCATGGTCGCCAACCAGGCGGCGGTGACGGCCCGGCAGAGATGGGGCCGGTCTGGCGTCATGGCGACTGGATCAAGCTGCTCGGCGAGGGCGGCTGCATCATCTACGGCCGCAGCGACGCCACCATCAACCGCCACGGCCTGCGCATGGGCACCAGCGAGATCTACAGCGCCGTAGAGGCCCTGCCCGAGGTGCTGGACAGCATGGTGGTGGACCTGGAATATCTGGGCAAGGACAGCTACATGCCGCTGTTTGTCGCCCTGCGACCCGGGGTGGAGCTGGATGCGGCCCTGCGCGAGCGCATCAACAAGGCCATCCGCTCGGCGCTGTCGCCCCGCTTTGTGCCCGACGATATCTTTGCCGTGGCCGAGATCCCGCGCACGCTCAGCGGCAAGAAGCAGGAGCTGCCCATCAAGAAGCTGCTGCTGGGCCAGCCCCTGGCCAAGGTGGTCAACAAGGACGCCATGGCCAACCCCGGCTGCCTGGACTGGTACGAGGGCTTTGCCAGGGAATACCTGGCCAAGGCAGAGACGGTGGCCTAACGCCCGGTAAACAAAGGCTGGCGCTTCTCGCGCCAGGCCGCGCCGCCTTCCTTCAGATCGGCCGATTCGATGGTGGCCTGCACGGCAGCATCGATGCCGGCCTTGTCATGCACGCCGCGGGCAATGGCGTTGAGGTGCTTCTTCATGCCCAGCAAGGCCAGCGGCGCCATGCCGGACAGCGTGGCCTGCAGCTGCGCCACGCGCTCGCCGATATCTGCGCCGTCCGCCAGATCGGTCAGAAAGCCGCAGTCCTTCATCGCCTGGGCCTGCAGCTTCTCGCAGGTCAGAAACAGGCGCTTGGCCGTATCCAGGCCCAGCCGGGTCACATAGCGCTCCAGGCCCGAGCCGTAGAAATGCAGGCCCAGCCGCGCGGCGGGCATGAACATCTGGCTGTTGGCACCGCCGACGCGGAAATCGCAGGCCAGCGCCATATCGGTGGCGCCGCCAAACACCCCGCCCTGGATCGCGGCAATCGTCACGGCGCGGCAGTTTTCCACGGCATCCACCATTTCGCCGAAGGAGCTGCCCTCGTTCTGGCTGTTGGCAATCTCGCCAATGTCGTAGCCGCTGCAGAAATGCTTGCCCACCGCCTGCAGCGTCAGCACCAGCACGGCCGGGTTGGCATTGACCTCATCGATCTGGCGACGCAGCACGCTCAGGTCTTCGGGCAGCAGTTTGTTGGCAACTTCGGGGCGGCGCAAGGTGATGCGGGCACAGGCGCCCTGGATCGAAAGCTCTGGAGACATGACTGTATTTTCATCCAGACCTGTGCAGATAGGGCCTCTGAGGTGCATCAAGTGTTGCAGTGCAAACACTCGGTGACCTTATCTTTTGCCGGTTGACAGGTACACTTTGTCGTCCTCATAGAGCACCTGATGTGCGCTGATCCCATCCATGTCTGTTGAACCGACCGGCGCCGAGCGCCCCAGCTTTGACCTCAAGAGCGCGCAACTGCCGGTGCTTTCCGTGGTGCTTCGCAGCACCGACATGCAGGCACTGGCCCAGGATCTGGCACGTCGTCTGGCCGACGACCCCGACTTCTTCGACAACGACCCCGTGCTCATCGACCTCAGCCAGGTGTGTGAAGCCGAGCAGGAGATCGACTTCCCGGCCCTGCTCGAGGCCCTGCGCAACCACCGCACCGTGCCGGTTGCCGTGCGCAGCGGCAGCGAGGCCCAGATGGAGGCGGCCAAGGCGCTGGGGCTGAGCGCAGCTCCCGATGCCATGCCGGCGCGTCGCGCCGAGCCGGAAATCCACGAGATCATTCGCGAGGTGGAGGTCGAGGTGCCCGCACCTCTGGCTGATGCCGTCATCGTGGACCGGCCGCTGCGCTCGGGCCAGCGCGTCTATGCCAAGGGCACCGACATTGTGGTTCTGGACATGGTCAGCTATGGTGCCGAGGTGATTGCCGACGGCAACGTCCATGTCTATGCGCCGCTGCGCGGCCGCGCCGTGGCCGGGGCCAGCGGCAATACCAGCGCCAGAATTTTTAGCACTTGCATGGAGGCGCAACTGCTTTCCATTGCAGGTATCTACCGCACAATTGAAACCGATCTCCCCAAAGAAGTCGCCGGCAAAGCTGCCAAGGTGCGTCTTGAAGGAGAAAAAATCATTATCGAGCCGGTATGAGACACACCGGACACCCTATCAACCTGCCCCATTTGTCTTAAAGGAATCGTGCAAACATGGCCAAAATCGTCGTCGTGACCTCCGGCAAAGGCGGTGTCGGCAAGACCACCACCAGCGCCAGCTTCGCATCCGGCCTCGCTCTGCGCGGCCACAAGACCGCAGTGATTGACTTCGATGTGGGTCTGCGCAATCTCGATCTGATCATGGGCTGCGAACGCCGCGTGGTCTATGACCTCATCAATGTCATCCAGGGCGAAGCCAATCTGAACCAGGCCCTGATCAAGGACAAGCAGTGCGAAAACCTGTTCGTGCTGGCCGCTTCGCAGACCCGCGACAAGGAAGCCCTGACGCAGGAAGGCGTGAAGAAGGTGCTGGACGATCTGTCCGCCATGGACTTCGAGTTCATCATCTGCGACTCGCCCGCCGGCATTGAAAGCGGCGCACTGATGGCCATGCACTATGCCGACGAGGCCCTGGTGGTGACCAATCCCGAAGTCTCGTCGGTGCGCGATTCGGACCGCATTCTGGGCATGCTCAGCTCCAAGACCGAACGTGCCGTCAAGGGCGAGAGCATCAAGGAACATCTGCTGATCACGCGCTACAACCCCAACCGCGTGGAAGACGGCCAGATGCTGTCGCTGGAGGACATCCAGGACATTCTGCGCATCGAGCTGATCGGCGTGATTCCCGAATCCGAAACCGTGCTCCAGGCTTCCAACCAGGGCATTCCGGCCGTGCACATGCAAGGCACCGACGTGGCCGAGGCCTATCAGGACGTGGTGGCACGCTTCCTGGGCGAAGAAAAACCCATGCGCTTTACCGAAGCCGTCAAGCCCGGCTTCTTCAAACGCATGTTTGGCGGGAGGTAAGCCATATGTCCATGTTGTCGTTTCTGCTCGGAGAGAAGAAAAAATCCGCCTCGGTCGCCAAGGAGCGTCTGCAGATCATTCTCGCCCGTGAACGCGTGGGCGGCGAAAGCGGCAAGCCCGACTATCTGCCGGCCCTGCAAAAAGAGCTGATGGCCGTGATTTCCAAGTATGTGGACATCAACCCCAATGACATCAAGGTACAGCTGGAGCGCCAGGAAAACCTTGAGGTTCTGGAAGTCAAGATCGAGCTGCCGGACGCCACACGCGGCTGACACCAACTCATCTATTCAAAAAATGGGCCTCTGAGGCCCATTTTTCATGGTGCATCCACCCGGCGCCTCGCGCAGTGCGAAAACGCGGGGGTCGTGCCTCATTCCCGCACCGGCTCCCGCATGGTCACCAGCTCCTCGGCAACGGTCGGGTGTATGCCTATGGTTGCATCGAACTGCTGCTTGGTCGCGCCGCATTGCAGCGCCACGGCAAAGCCCTGCATCAACTCGCCCGCGCCCTCGCCCACCATATGCACGCCGCGCACGCGCTGGTCGGCCTTGGAGACAATGAGCTTGAGGAAGACGTTCTCGGGCTCGGCCCCCATGCGGTTGGTCAGCGGCCTGAAGCTGGACTGGAAGACCTGCACCGCGCCAAAGCGCACGCGCGCCGCCTCCTCGGACAGTCCCACCGTGCCCACCTGCGGATGGGAGAACACCGCCGTCGGCACCAGTTCGTAGTCGGGGGCGCTCTTGTCGCCCTCACCGAACAGACGATGGGCGACCACCGAGCCCTCGGCCAGCGCCACGGGCGTCAGGGCCATGCGATCGACCACGTCGCCCACGGCATGGATGGATGGCACATTGCTGCAGAAATGCGGGTCCACCTCGATGGCGCCCTGGTCGCTGACCTTGACCCCCGCCGCCTCCAGACCCAGTCCTTCGATCAGGGGCACGCGACCCGTGGCGTACATCACGCAGTCCACCACCAGTTGCTCGCCACTCCTGAGCTGCAGGTGCAGGCCGTCCGCCTGCTTGTCTATGGCCTGAATCTCATCCTCCCAACGGAAGTTCACGCCCAGCTGGGCCATCTCCTGGCCCAGGTGAAGACCGAGGTCGGCATCAAAGCCGCGCAGCAGCTGCTGGCGGCGGTGCAGCAGGGTGGTCTCGGCGCCCAGGCCGTTGAAGATGGAGGCGAACTCCACGGCGATATAGCCACCGCCCACGACCACCACGCGCCTGGGCAGCTGCGGCAGATGGAAAGCCTCGTTGGAGGTAATGGCATGCTCGATGCCCGGGATATCGGGCAGGCTGGGCGTGCCACCCGTCGCGATCAGGATATGGCGGGCGTGCAGGGTCTGCCCGTTCACCTGCACGCTATGCGGCCCTGAGAGCTCCGCACGGCCGTGGATGACGGCAACCCCTGCGCCGGCCAGCATGCGGCCGTAGACGCCGTTCAGACGCTCGATTTCGCGGTCCTTGTTGGCAATCAGCACAGGCCAGTCGAAGCGCGGCTGCTCCAGCTGCCAGCCAAAGCCCCGAGCCTCCTCGGCCAGCTGGCTGAAATGCGCTGCATGGCTGAGCAGCTTCTTGGGGATGCAGCCCACGTTGACGCAGGTACCGCCCAGCTGGGCGGCTTCCACCACGGCCACACGGGCCCCCAGGCCGGCAGCCACGCGGCTGGCGCGCACGCCCCCCGAGCCGCCACCTATGACCAGGAAGTCGTAATCAAAGTCTTGTTGCTGCATGTTCTGTCTCGCTGGTTGGGAGGTTCAAAGCAGATGCTTGCTGCTTTGAACTCTACAAGACAAGACTGCCGCAGGTGGTTTAACGCAGCGTTAAACCACCTGCACGACCCAGTTTGGCCGGCGCACGGCCTAGAACGGCTTGTCGCCCTTGACCGTGGCGCGGTGCATGCGGCGCACGGCCGGGAAATAGTCCTGAATCGCGTAATGCTGGGTGGAGCGGTTGTCCCACATGGCAATGGTGTTGGGCTCCCAGTGCAGGCGCATCTGGTATTCCAGAATCGCGGGCTGGCGCAGCAGATAGTCCATCAGATCCTGCTGCTGGGCATGAATTTCGTTGGCCGAGCGGAAGCTGTCGAAGTTCGAGCTGAAATTGGCGAAATGCGTGACGAAGGTTTCGTTGACGTAGAGAATCTTCCGGCCGCTTTCGGGGTGGGTGCGCACCACCGGGTGAACCACGGGCGGATATTTGCCGCGCGCCTGGGCCTGCTCCGCGGGCGTCATGCGCGCGCCGAACGAGGGCAGGATGTCATGCACGGCATACAGGCCGGCGATCTGCTGCTTGCGCGTCTCGGGCAACTGCTCGTAGGCCTGCTCCATATTGATCCAGACCGTGTCGCCGCCGACCTCGGGGCATTCCACGCAGCGCAGCACCGAGGCCATGGATGGGGTCTCGCGCCAGGAGACATCGGTGTGATAGACGTTCTCGGTGCCCGGGACCTTGCTGTTGCCGCCGAGAAGCACCAGCTCGGCATGGTCTGGGTGATGGGGGAACACCGGGTGCAGCTCCAGCTCGCCGAAGCGGCGCGCAAACGCCACATGCTGGGCAGGCGTGATGTTCTGCTCGCGAAACACCAGCACCTTGTGCGCCACCAGCGCCTGACGCAGCTCGCGCGTCTGCTCCTCGCTCATGGGCTGGCGCAGGTCTATGCCCGAAACCTCCACGCCTATGGCAGGGGAGATGCGCCTGAGCTCGATCCCCGTGCTGCTTGCCGCAGCCACCTTGCGCTGGGTATGGGCCGGCCTGTCTCCGCAATCGATCATGATATGTCTCCAAAGCGTTGCACCAATGTCCTGCGGCATGACGCTGCAGGCCTGGGTGCAATCTAGGGCGGGCCTTGGAGATCGGTATCGTTCAAGCCGACTAGGTAGGGTTCCCAGTCGGCAGCCGGCCTTACCTGACGAAGCCGTGGGCGTGCATATGGCCCGAGTGGTAGAGCAGCGGCGCGCGGTCGGCATGGTGCTCGCAGCGTTCCACCTCGCCGATGAAGAGCAGATGGTCGCCCTCCTCGTGCTGGCGCAGATTGCGGCACTCGAAGACCGCGCTGCAGCCCTCGAGCAGCGGCACGCCATGCTCGGAGTCATGGTGTTGCGTATGGCTGAACCGGTCCGCTCCCTTGCGTGCAAACAGCTCGGCCAGCGGCTTTTGCGAAGCCGCCAGCACGTGGACCGCGTAGTGGGTGCTGCGGCGGAACACGGGCAGGGAGTTGGCCTTCAGACCCAGGCTCCAGAGCACCAGAGAGGGCGCCAGCGACAGCGCGTTGAAGGAGCTGACCGTGGAGCCCACCGCATGGCCCTCTGCACTGCGCGCCGTGATAATGGTCACGCCGGTGGCAAATTGCCCCAGCGCATCGCGAAATTCGCGCTGCGAGAAAGGCAAGGCCGAACGCAAGACGGAGGTAGGCAAGGCGGAGTTCACGAAATTCAGAGCTCAGGTCAGCGACCACAACGGTGCGCCACGGTTCAAGATCAGCAGATCCCAAGGGGCATCTGCAGGACTTGAGCAATTATCAACTTGAACCTAGCCAGTCACAATCCGTAAGGGCTTAAGGCCAGAATCATCAATTTTGATAGCATCTTACGCAGGGCTGGAAATGCCTGCAGGCCAAAATCTTCATCAATCCTGGGTCTGTGCTGCCAGCAGCCCCTGACCGGCCTGCTGCGCCAGCCACCCGCCGACCTTGGCCTTGCTGCAGCGCTGCAGCTGCATCAGCAGCCCATGTTCGGGCCAGGGCAGGGCATGGCGCTCGCACAGGTCCTGCTGCATGCGGGCCAGCAAGGCCGCCGCCATCTCGGCATCGGCCAGCGCCCGGTGGGCGCGGCCCGTGGAAGGCAGGTGCAGATAGCGCGCCAGATTGCCCAGGCTGTGGCTGGGCGCCTGCGGATAGATGCGGCGCGACAGCAGCACGGTGCAGGCAAACAGCTGGGGGGCGGCTTCGCCCGCCAGTGCCAGCTCGGCCTGCCAGAACTTGCTGTCGAACGATGCGTTGTGGGCCACCATGGGTGCGCCGCCCACAAAGCGGGCTGCATCGCGCATCACCTCGGCGGCGGGCGGCGCCGTGCGCAGCATCGCGTTGGTGATGCCGGTGAGCTCGGTGATGAAGGGCGAGACCCAGGCTCCGGTCTGCATCAGGCTCTGGAAGCGGTCCACGACGCGGCCCTGCTCCAGCAGCACGATGGCCACCTCGGTGGCCCTGGCGCCCTGGGCGGGCGTCATGCCCGTGGTTTCAAAGTCGATGACGGCGATCGCAGCACTCATGACTGCATTGTGCCGTGGCCGACGCCTCAGTCCGTGCCCAGCTCGTCTTCTCCGGGCAGGCCCAGGCTTTGCACCACATGCTCGAGGATGCGGAACAGCTGCTCGCTCTCGGCGCTGCCCAGTTGCTCCTCGATCTCGGTGTAGATGGTTTCGAAATGCGGCACGATCTGCGCCACCATTTCCTGGCCGGCGGGCGTGAGGGCGAACTCGGAGCCCCGCAGGTCGGCCACATGGCGGCCGCGCTTGATGAGCAAACGCCCTTCCAGCGTCTTGAGCAGGCGCGAGAGGCTGGGCATGCTGATGAAGGTCAGCTGCGACAGCTCCATGGGACGCAGACGCCTGTCGGCCACCGACATGATGCGCAGCACGCGCCATTGCTGCTCGGTCAGTCCGTGCGCACGCAGCGAAGGACGAAAGCGCACCATGACCGCCTCGCGGGCCTTGAGCAAAGCCATGGGCAATGAGCGCGCGAAGGAACGTGAAGTGTCAAGGGCTGGAGTGATGTCGTGCTGGGTCATGGCATGGACGAGTTGCTGGCGTGATTGTATGTAAGAGCCCCACGCAGCGATACCGTCAATCCGGGCAAAAGAGTCAGCCAGCCCGTACTCGTCCTGCAGTCCCATGCCCTGTCTCAGGCCGACGCAATCCGCGCGCCGCGAGCGATCTCGGGAACCGGCTCATCCCAGAACCGGAAATCCAGCGCCGGGCGCTCGCCGCTCATCAGGGCTGCCATGGCCTTGCCCGACCCTGCACCATGCGTCCAGCCCAGGGTGCCATGCCCGGCATTGACCCAGATTCCAGCAGCCTGGGTGGCACCGATGCAGGGAATGTTGCTGGGCGTGGCGGGCCGCAGACCGCACCAGAACTGCGGATCGCCGCCCTGCTCGGGCAGGCGCGTGTCGCAGACGCCGGGCATCAGCTCCTCCACGCGCGCGACCAGCATCTCGCAACGCGCCCTGGCCGTGGGCGTGTCCAGGCTCAGATCGAAGCCGCCCAACTCAATGGTGCCGGCCACGCGCAGGCGGTTGCCCAAACGGCTCATGGCGACCTTGCGGCTGTCGTCGATGGTGGAGACCATGGGGGCTTTTTCGGGCCGCAGCAGCGGCAGGGTGGCGCTATAGCCCTTGCCCGGGTAGATGGGCACATGCACGCCCAGAGGCCTGAGCAACAGCGGCGTGTAGGAGCCGCAGGCGACCACCACGGCATCCGCGCCCAGCATGCGCCGGGTGCCATCGCTGCCGTCGCGAATCTGCACCTGGGCTGGCTTGCCCCGGCGCGCCGGCTGCAGGCTCAGGATGTCGTGGCCGTAGAGGAACTGCACACCGGCCTGGGCACAGAGATCGGCCAGCTTTTCGGTGAACAGACGCGCATCACCGGACTCATCGGTAGCGGTGAACGTGCCACCCGCAATCTGCGCGGCATAGGGCGTGAATGCAGGCTCGATGGCAAGCAGCTCTTCGCGGCTGACCAGACGGCGCTGCACGCCGTATTGCCGCATCAGCTCCACGCCTTCGGCGGCCTCGGCAAACGCCTGCCGGCTGCTGTAGAAATGGGCAATGCCGCGCTCCAGCCGCTCGAACTCGATACCGGTCTTCTGGACCATGTCCTTGAGCGCCAGATGGCTGTAGGCGCCCAGCGCCACGATCTGCTGGACATTGCGCGCGAACGCCCGGTCATTGCACTGGGCCAGGAACTGCAGGCACCAGCCCCATTGCGCGCTGTCGAGCCGGGGCCGCAGCAGCAGCGGAGCCTGTTTGTCGAACATCCATTTCAGCGCCTTCCAGGGCGCCTGGCGATTGGCCCAGGGCTCACAGTAGCTGACCGAGATCTGGCCGCCATTGGCATAGCTGGTCTCCAGGGCCGGACCGCTCTGGCGGTCCACCACGGTGACTTGATGACCGCGCTCGCGCAGATGCCAGGCGGTGCTGATGCCGATGATGCCGGCGCCCAGGACGATGATGTTCATGCGGCCAGTGTCTGCACTCTTGCAGGCAAACAAAAGCAGCATTAAATTTTCAGCAGTTTCATCAGAAATGCTAATGGAATTGCTATGAGTTCCTGGGACCCTGTTGCGCTGGAATGCCTGGCCGCCATCGTGGAGGAAGGCGGCTTCGAGCGCGCCGCGCAAAAGCTGCACATCACCCAGTCGGCCGTGTCCCAGCGCCTGCGCGCGCTGGAGGCTCAGGTGGGTTCGGTGCTGGTGGAGCGCACACGCCCCGTCAAACCCACCAGCGCCGGTCGGCTGCTGCTCAAGCATGCCAAGCAGCTGCGCCTGCTGCGCGCCGATCTCGCGCATGAGCTGCAGGAACTGGCACCGCAGACCGGGCAGAGTCTGGCCGGCGAAATCGTCTCCATCGCCATCAATGCCGACAGCATTGCCACCTGGGCCATGACGGCCCTTGACGAGCTGGTGAGGAGCGGCCTGCCGCTGGAGGTGGTGGTCGACGACCAGGACTTCACGCAGGAGCTGCTGCGCTCGGGCCAGGTCATGGGCTGCGTGACCACGCTGGGTCGGGCCCTGCGCGGCTGCACGGTGCAGCCCCTGGGTGCCATGCGCTATGTGGCCGTGGCCTCGGCCGAGTTTGCCCGGCAAAGACTGCCGCAGGGGCTGACGCGCAAGAACTTCAACCAGCTGCCCTATCTGTCCTTCAACCGCAAGGACGATATGCAGGCCGAGTTCGTGGCGCGCTGCCTGGGCCTGCGCAATGTGTCGCTGCAGCACCAGATCCTGCTGCCCAGCTGCGAGGCGCAGGTGCGCGCCGTGCGTGCCGGCTGGGGCCTGGGCGTGCTGCCGCAGTTGCTGGTGCAGCCTGCGCTGGAGGCCGGCGATCTGGTCGAGATTGCGCCCGGCCATGCGCTGTCCATCGCGCTGTTCTGGCATTGCTGGAATCTGGAGTCACGCGTGCTGGCCCATGTCAGCCAGGCCTTGCTTGGCAAGGCCCGGCAACTGCTGCAAGCATGAATGATGCAGCCAAAAAAAAGGCCGTGCTTTGCAGCGCGGCCTTGAGAGCTTGAAGTCAAACGGAGGTACTTTGGTTTTTGTAGCTGTGGACGCTCATCCATCCTTGATTTGACGCTGTTTTATGCCTGATGTGTATGCATATCAAGCGCAAGCAGCTATGAAAATCAGCGAATCAGCAGCACGGGGATGGTGCAGCCCGCCAGCACCTGCGAGCTGACCGAGCCCATGACCAGGCGGCCCAGCGCGCCGTGGCCATGCGTGCCCATGGCGATCAGGTCGAACTTGCCGTCCTGGGCAGTATGGATGATGGTGTCGGCAATCGGGCCGACCTTGGAGATGCTGTGCGCCTCGACGCCGCGCCCCTTCAGGAACTCCAGCACGGGCTGCAGGATCTTGGCGGATTCTTCGTCGTAGTACTGCTCCACCACTTCCTTGCCCAGCGCAGCGCGTGCACGAGGCGGCAGCAGCGGCTGCACGGTGATGATGGTGTACTCGTGGCCCGTGCCCAGCATCTCCTGATGCGAGGTCAGATAGGCCAGCATTTTCTGGGTGTAGGCACTGCCGTCCACAGCGAGCAAGATCTTCATACCAATTTCTCCTTGTTGATGTCTCAAGCCTAAGGGCTGGGGACAGTCAGCATCTTGACTTGGCTCAAGTCAATTGTCGATGCCGGCAGAAAGTCATCCTGCTCTCCCTTGCGGGCATAGCCGAGAGGGTTGGCCACCACACGGCATTGCCAGGCGCTGCCGTCGTCGCGCCGGCCGCTGGCGATGTAGTCGCTGGCGCAATGCAGATGACCGTGCAGCCAGAGCTGGGCGTGGGGCAGAAAGTCGTCCATCACATTGCAGAAACCGGCCGTGCCGGGCACCAGCCCGTAGCGCGGATCGGCGCTGCGCAGACTGGGCGCAAAGTGGGTCACGGCCACCGTGGGCCCGTCAAACGGCTGCTGCAGCGCGGCGCGCAGCCAGTCCTGGCAGAGCAGGCTTTCCTCGCGCATGGGCGCGGCCAGAAACGGCTCGCCCTGGCGGCTGCCGCCGGTCTTTTGCAGATAGAAATTGGCGGCGCGAAAAGCCTTCTCGCGCAGCCTGTGCAAGCGCGTGGCATCGCTCACGCCCTCATGCATGGCCATGGCGTCGAAGTCGCTCCACAGCGTGGTGCCGATGAAGCGCACGCCGTCCATGAGCACGGTTTCACGGTCGAGCCAGATCAGACCCAGCTTGTCGCACACGCGCTGCAGGCGCAGTCGCGCCTCGTCGAAGTCCTGCATGTCGTACTCGTGATTGCCGGGCACGAACAGCACGGGCGTGGGCCAGGCCGCGTATTGCGGCAGCGGCGAGAAACGCTCCAGCCCGAAGTTCTCGCCATCGACCTGGCTGCTGCTCTGGTAGGAGCCGATATCGCCGGCCAGCACCAGCACATCGGCGCCGGCCGCCGGCTGGGCCACGAATTGGGGGTGGACTTCAAGGTGCAGGTCGGACAGCAGCTGGATCTTCATGCGGCTAGTTTAGTCAACCATGCTGGGTGACCTGGGCCGTACCATTGGCAAAGGTGATCTCGGCAGAGCGCGTCAGCGTTTTCAGCAGCCAGTCATAGGCCTGCGGGTGCGGGCCGCGCCGGCGCCACAGCGCATCCACATGCACGGGCGTGACATCGAAGGGCAGATCGCGCAGCTCCAGCTGATCGCCCATGCCGGTCACGGGCACGAAATGGCGCGGCAGTATGGTCAGCAGATCGGAGTTGATCACCACGCGCGCCGCGGTGAAGAACTGGTTGACGGTGAGCACCACTTCGCGCGAACGCCCCAGCGAGGCCAGGGCCTCGTCGATGAAGCCGAAGGAGCGGCCCGAGAAGCTGACCAGCATATGGCGGGCCGCGCAGTAGTTGTCCAGCGTCAGCGGCACATGCGCCAGCGGATGGTCCTTGCGCATCACGCACAGGTACTCGCCCTCGTACAGGCGGCGGCTGTCAAACGCCACCAGACCGCCGGCCTGTGCACGCGCCGTCAGATCGGCCAGCACGGCGGGAAAATAGCCCACGGCCATGTCTGCCTCGCCATCGTCGAGCAAGGATCTGGGATCACGCGTGGTCAGCGGCAGCAGGCGTATGCCCAGGCCCGGTGCCTCGCGCGCCAGGATCGGGTACAGCGGCGGAATCAGCGTGGCGGCCGTGGCATCGGCCATGGCGATCACGAACGTGGTGCTGGCCGTCTCGGGGTCGAACTCGTCGGGCGCGAGTGCGCCCTCCAGATGCTGCAGGGCCTCGCGTATCACCGGCCACAGGGCCTGGGCGCGCGGCGTGGGCTCCACGCCCTGCCCCTGGCGCACCAGCAGCTCGTCGCCCAGGACCTCACGCAGCCGGCGCATGGCATTGCTGACCGCCGGCTGGGTGATGCTGAGCTTGTGCGCCGCGCGCGTGAGGCTGCGTTCGGACATGACCTCATCGAAGACGCGCAGCAGATTCAGATCCAGAGAGCGAAAGTTCAAAGACATGGCATCACCCGATACATCACTGCTGTGAATGCTACAGATTCAAAATATAAATTTGAACACACCTAGGGTAATCCCTATAGTTACACCTATTCCCCGGGCAATTCGCCAAAAGCGTGGGTCAAAGGGTTAACTGCCATGAGCAACTTTATTTACAACTCCTACTGTGTCGAGCACCCTGGTGTGGTGCGTATCTATCAGGCCAGCGACGAACGCATGGCCGCCATTGCCGCCGAGCATGAAGCGCAATCCCAGTCCCGATCGCACTGGATGGTGCTGGCCGTGGTGCTGGCCGCTCTGGCCGCCGGCGTCTTCCAGGCCACCGAGACCTGGAGCGACGGTCATATGATGGCTGCCTGGATGGTCCTGTGGGCCATGGCCTTTGCCAGCATCGCCCTCTTCTCCCAGCCCGCACGCCGCGCCATCAATCTGGTGCGTACCGGCTACCGCGCCTGGGTCAAGAGCCGCCAGCAAGCCGCTGCCGATGAACGCGTCTGGAACGCCGCGCTGCAAGATGCACGCCTGATGGCCGATCTGGCCCGTGCCATGGATCGCCAGAGCCGCTAAGCGCCCGGACCGCTGCCCCGAAAAGCCGCTGCCCACAAGGCTGCGGCTTTTTTCATGGGGAACAGAGTTTTGAGTCAAACAAGCCTCTATCCAAGATTCAGAAAGCGCTTACAGCTACAAAAATAAAAGCAAACAAAAAGCCCTGCTGATTTTTTTCAGCAGGGCTTTTTTGATGTGCACAGTCTCAGTCAGGGACACCGCGCAAGGGCCGCCCCGCCGCGCTGGCGTCGTCCCCCTCCCATAGCGCGAAGCGCGCAGAGAGAGGGGCGCCCGGCTAGGGGGAAGCCGCGCAGCGGCTCAGGGGGAGAATCAAGCGCTCAAGCGCTTTTCCAGCTCAGCCTTGGTGTCCAGCATGGCCTTGGGCAGGTTGTAAGCCAGCTTGTCGAAATGCTCGCCATGCAGCTTCATTTCCTCGGCCCAGGCGGCCTTGTCGATATTGGTCACGCTGTCGAACTGGGCGGCGTCGAAGTCCAGGCCGCTCCAGTTGATTTCAGCGTACTGGGGCGCAATACCGAAGGCGGTTTCCTGACCTTGGGCCTGGCCTTCCAGACGGTCGATCATCCACTTCAGCACGCGCATGTTTTCACCGTAGCCGGGCCAGACGAACTTGCCTTCGGCGTTCTTGCGGAACCAGTTGGTGGTGAAGATCTTGGGCAGGGTTGCGCCCTGGCCTTCGATCTTGGCGCCCAGGTCCAGCCAGTGCTGGAAATAGTCGCTCATGTTGTAGCCGGCAAAAGGCAGCATGGCGAAGGGGTCGCGGCGCACCACGCCTTGTGCGCCAAAGGCGGCGGCGGTGGTCTCGGAGCCCATGGTCGCAGCCATGTACACGCCTTCGGTCCAGTCACGGGCTTCGGTCACCAGAGGCACGGTGGTGGAGCGGCGACCGCCGAAGATGATGGCATCGATCTTCACGCCGGCAGGATCGTCCCAGGCTTCATCCAGCGCGGGGTTGTTGGTGGCAGCCACGGTGAAGCGGGCATTGGGGTGAGCGGCCTTGGCGCCGGTTTCCTTGGCGATCTGGGGCGTCCAGTCCTTGCCTTGCCAGTCGATCAGGTGATCGGGCAGCTTGCCCTGGTCCTTTTCCATGCCTTCCCACCACACGTCGCCGTCATCGGTCAGGGCCACATTGGTGAAGATCACGTTCTTGTCCAGGCTCAACATGCAGTTCGGGTTGGTCAGCATATTGGTGCCGGGAGCCACGCCGAAGTAACCGGCTTCGGGGTTGATGGCGCGCAGCGAGCCGTCGGCCTGGGGCTTGATCCAGGCGATGTCGTCGCCGATGGTCGTGACCTTCCAGCCGTCGAAGGCCTTGGGGGGCACCAGCATGGAGAAATTGGTCTTGCCGCAGGCCGAGGGGAAGGCGGCAGCCACGTGGTACTTCTTGCCTTCGGGGTTGGTGACGCCCAGGATCAGCATGTGCTCGGCCAGCCAGCCCTGGTCGCGGCCCATGGTGGAGGCGATGCGCAGCGCAAAGCACTTCTTGCCCAGCAGCGCGTTGCCGCCGTAGCCCGAGCCGTAGGACCAGATTTCGCGGGTTTCGGGATAGTGAACGATGTACTTGGTCTTGCTGCAAGGCCAGGTGGTCTCGTCCTTCTGGCCTGCGGCCAGAGGTGCGCCGATGGTGTGCACGCAGGGCACGAACTCGCCGCTGGTGCCGATCACGTCATACACGGCCTTGCCCATGCGGGTCATGATCTTCATGTTGACGGCCACATAGGGGCTGTCGGACAACTCGATGCCCACGTGGGCGATGGGCGAACCCAGCGGGCCCATGGAGAAGGGCACCACGTACATGGTGCGGCCAGCCATGCAGCCGTCGAACAGAGGGTTCAGCGTGGCGCGCATCTCGGCAGGGTCCATCCAGTTGTTGGTGGGACCTGCGTCTTCCTTCTTGGCGGAACAGATATAGGTGCGGTCTTCCACGCGGGCCACGTCCGAAGGATCGGTCCAGGCCAGGAAGGAGCCGGGGCGCTTGGCCAGGGGCTTGAAGGTACCGGCATCCACCAGTTGCTGGCACAGCGCGTCATATTCGGCTTGCGAGCCGTCGCACCAATGGATCTGGGCGGGCTTGCACAGCGCAGCCATTTCGGCGACCCAGGCAATGAGCTTGGGGTTCTTGACGTAATCGGGAGCCTGGATATTCAGGCTTTGCACAGCGGCGTTCATGGGGGAAGTCCTTCAATTAAAAACCAATTTTTCAAAGAAGCATCCTCGGCTGCGTCTTTGAAAAAAGGCTTTTGAAGGTGTCTCGCTTGCTTTCCCTAGCGCTTGTTGGCGCCTGAAATCCGTCTGAAATAGTCAAAACAACCTTGTTTTGAATAGCAGCGGGAGATCGATTTTAGGTAGGAGCCTTGAATTTGTCAGCAAATCACTGGCAATATCTATGCATTCTGCGCATCACAATATGCATCCGACATTCATTCGTACCCTGCACAGACGTAAAAAAACCCCGCGTCGCGGGGTTGGGCTCGAGAAGGTTGGAATGCCTAGGCCATGTTCACGGCGATAAAGGCCAGCAGGAACATCATCACGGCGCCAGCGGCGGGAATGATGATGGGAATATAGGGCACAACGGCTTCGGCCGCATCCTGTGCCTCGTGGTTCACAGCGGAATCATCTGACATGTGATCAATGCTCCTCCTGAAAGCAGGCGGTGAAACAAGCAAGCTCTGCGGCCATTCTAGGCACAGCCCTGGCGACATGGGTCAGGGAAAGCCATAGCAGCTCTTGGCGCTCAGACCCGCCTCTCATGCGCCGCCAATGGCGAACAGCACTTCTTCGATGTCGACCATGCGCAGATACGTTCGCACCCGGAGTGCAACAGCATATGCTGGGCTTGCGGACGACCCGGCGCCGATTGCGAAATCGATGTGCACCGTTTCGCGTCAGATCGCAGCGCCGAAGTTCCTCGCTGAAAGGATGGCTTCTATGGTTAGCGCTTCTTTCTTGTTCTGGCTGATCCTGCTGATGCTGGTGATTGGCCTGGGGACGGCGTCGATCCGGATTTTTCGCGAGTATGAGCGCGGCGTGGTATTCACGCTGGGGCGCTTCTGGAAGGTCAAGGGGCCGGGACTGATCTTCATCATTCCCGCCATTCAGCAGGTGGTACGGGTGGATCTGCGCACCGTGGTCCTGGAGGTCCCGGCGCAGGATGTGATCTCGCGCGACAACGTCTCGGTCAAGGTCAATGCCGTGATCTATCTGCGCGTGGTGGATGCGGAAAAGGCGGTGATCCAGGTGGTCAACTATCTGGAAGCGACCAGCCAGCTCGCGCAAACCATGCTGCGCTCCGTACTGGGCAAGCATCAGCTCGACGAAATGCTGGCAGAGCGCGAATCGCTGAACCTGGACATCCAGCAGGCGCTGGATGCGCAAACCGACACCTGGGGCATCAAGGTCTCGAACGTGGAGATCAAGCAGGTCGATCTGACCGAATCCATGATCCGGGCGATCGCGCGCCAGGCCGAGGCCGAGCGCGAACGCCGCGCCAAGGTGATTCATGCCGAGGGTGAATTGCAGGCCTCTGAAAAACTGTTCCAGGCAGCCAAGGTGCTGGCGCAGGAGCCTCAGGCCATCTTGCTGCGCTATCTGGAGACGCTGACCGTGATCGGCGCAGACAAGAACACGACCGTGGTATTTCCCTTGCCCATGGATCTGGTGGCGCCGCTCATGAAGAAAGCAGCATCCTTGCCGGCCTGAACCCCGCCGCCGCCCACCTTCACACCAGGGCGGCCTCCATGCCTGCGGCCCGCAAAGCCATCAGCACCTGCTCCACATGGGGCTGGTTGCGGGTCTGCAGCACAAATTCGATTTCAACGTTCTGTGCGGCCAACATGGTGAAGGCACGCTGATGGTGCACTTCCTCGATATTGGCACCGGCACCGGCCACGGTGGCCGTGATCTGAGCCAGCACGCCGGGCACGTCGCGCGCGCTGACGCGGATGCGCGCCAGACGGCCGGAGCGCACCATGCCGCGCTCGATGATGGCGGCCAGCAACAGCGGATCGATGTTGCCGCCCGACAGCACCAGCCCCACCTTCTTGCCCTTGAAACGCTCAGGATTGCGCAGCAGCGCCGCCAGGCCTGCCGCACCCGCGCCTTCGACCAGCGTCTTCTCGATCTCCAGCAGCATGAGCACGGCCTGCTCGATATCCCCTTCGTCCACCAGCAGCAAGTCATCCACGCAGCGCTGCACCACCTCCTGGGTGATGACGCCGGGCTGGGTCACGGCAATGCCCTCGGCAATCGTCGATGTACCCATGGGCAGATCGGTGTGGCGCAGCGCGTTGACCATGGAAGGAAAGCGCTGAGTTTGCACGCCCACGATTTCGATCTCGGGCTTGATGGCCTTGGCCGCCGTGGCAATGCCCGCAATCAGGCCTCCACCGCCAATGGCAATGACCAGCACATCCAGATCGGGCTGGGCCTGCAAAATCTCCAGCGCCAGCGTGCCCTGGCCGGCGGCGATCGCCTCGTCGTCATAGGGATGGACAAAGGTCAGCTGCTGCTCCTGCGCCAGCTGATAGGCATGGGCACGCGCCTCGGCCAGGGTATCGCCATGCAGCACCACCTCGGCACCGAAGCCGCGCGTGCGCTCCACCTTCACGCCAGGCGTGAAGCGAGGCATGACGATGACGGCACGCAGGCCCAGACGTTGCGCGTGATAGGCCACGCCCTGGGCGTGGTTGCCCGCACTCATGGCGACCACGCCGCGTGCGCGCTCGGCATCGCTGAGCATGAGCAGCTTGTTCAGCGCGCCACGCTCCTTGAAGGATGCCGTGAACTGCAGGTTCTCGAACTTGAGATAGACCTGCGCCCCCGTGATCTGCGAGAGCGTGCGTGATTCCACAAAAGGAGTTTGAAGGACGGCGCCATTCAGGCGCGCAGCGGCGGCTTGGATATCTGCAAAGGTCAGCATGGTGAAGCCATTTTGCAAGCAGCCCATCACCCCGCGCCGGTGCTGGGTTTGCAGATCAGCGGCTTCTGACCCACTCGCTCTCCAATTGATAGCTTCAATCCTTTTATTTGAAAAGGCCTGTCGACAAAAAGAGCTGAATTTCAGCGCCATGCTGCGATGAGCGAACCGCTAAGGATTTCCCTTAGTTAGCGCAAAACATGCAACATAGTGCCTAAAACAGCGTGCATTTTTTTGCGCGATCTGCATAATTGTGCCTAAACCCAGTCAATAACTGCACTATTTTTCATCTCAGCAGGAGCCGAGCATGCAGCAGCAAACCGTTGTCGATTACCGCACCGACCCCAGCCAGTACCGGCACTGGTCGCTTGAAGTGGATGGCAATATCGCCCGGCTCAAGCTGGACATTGCCGAGGACGGCGGCATACGCCCCGGCTACAAGCTCAAGCTCAACAGCTATGACCTGGGCGTGGACGTGGAACTGCACGATGCGCTCAACCGCATCCGCTTCGAACACCCGCAGGTGCGCTCCGTCATCGTCACCAGCGGCAAGGAACGCATCTTCTGCTCGGGCGCGAATATCTTCATGCTCGGCGTCTCGTCCCATGCCTGGAAGGTGAACTTCTGCAAGTTCACCAACGAGACGCGCAACGGCATGGAGGACAGCTCCCGGCACGACGGACTCAAGTTCGTCGCCGCCATCAACGGCGCCTGCGCAGGCGGCGGCTACGAGCTGGCTCTGGCCTGCGACGACATCGTGCTGATCGACGACCGATCTTCCTCCGTATCGCTGCCCGAGGTCCCTCTGCTGGGCGTGCTGCCCGGCACGGGCGGGCTGACGCGCGTGACCGACAAGCGCCATGTGCGCCACGACCTGGCCGACATCTTCTGTACCAGCGTGGAAGGCGTGCGCGGCCAGCGTGCCGTGGACTGGCGACTGGTGGATGCGATCGCCAAGCCCGCGCAGTTTTCCGAGGTGGTGCAGCAACGTGCCGCAGCACTGGGCGAGAGCAGCCCGCGCCCGGCTTCCGCCCAGGGCGTACAGCTCGCCAGGCTGCAGCGCGAGCAAAGCCCGGACGGCCTGCACTATCGCCACGTCAGCGTGCAGATCGATCGCAGCAAGCGCAGTGCCACCATCACGGTCAAGGCCCCCCGTGGCGAACAGCCCGCCAGCCCTGAAGCCATAGAAAGCGCAGGCGCCGCCTGGTGGCCGCTGGCCATGGGCCGCGAGCTCGACGACGCCATCCTGCATCTGCGCACCAACGAGCTCGATGTGGGCACCTGGATTCTCAAGACCGAGGGCGATGCGCGCGCCGTGCTGGCGGCGGGCCAGACCCTGGTGACGCACCGCGATCACTGGCTGGTGCAGCAAACCACAGGCCTGCTGCGCCGTACCTTTGCACGCCTCGATGTGTCGTCGCGGTCGCTGTTCGCCTTGATCGAGCCCGGCTCCTGCTTTGTCGGCATGCTGGCCGAGCTGGTCTTCTGCGCCGATCGCGCCTACATGCTGGTGCTGCCCGACGAACCCGAGCGCGAGCCGGTCATCGAGCTCGATGCCTTCAACTTCGGCCTGCTGCCGCTGGTCAACGATCAAAGCCGTCTGCAGCGCCGCTTCTATGAGGAGTCCGGGCCGCTTGAGGCCGCGCGCGCTGCCGTGGGAAAGCCGCTCAACGGCGATGCCGCGCAACAGCTGGGACTGGTCACCGCCGCGCTTGACGATATCGACTGGGAAGACGAGATCCGCATCGCCATGGAAGAGCGTGCCGCGATGTCGCCCGACGCGCTCACGGGCCTCGAAGCCAATCTGCGTTTCGCCAGCCAGGAAAACATGGTCACGCGCATCTTCGGGCGTCTGTCGGCGTGGCAGAACTGGATCTTCAACCGCCCCAACGCGGTGGGCGAAAAAGGGGCGCTGAAGCTCTACGGCACCGGACAGAAAGCCGGCTTCGATTTCAACAGGGTATGAGGAAACTCCCCCTGAGCGGCTACGCCGCTTCCCCCTCTCTGGCACTGCGTGCCGGAGGGGGACAACGCCCTCGCAGCGGGGCGGCCCTTGCTCGGCGTTACCCGCCTGGGCTGCGCCAGTTTCGCAGCGACCACATGGCTTCATGAATCGGCAAAACATCACAGGAGACTCCCCATGAGCAGCATCGACTACAGCCAGAAGATTCCCAACAACGTGGACCTCAGCGGTGACCGCACGCTGCAGCGTGCGCTGGAGAGCTGGCAGCCCAGCTTCATCCGCTGGTGGGACGATGTGGGCCCCGAAGGATCGACCAACCACGATGTCTATCTGCGTACTGCGGTGAGCGTGGATCCGCAGGGCTGGGCGCAGTTCGGCTACGTCAAGATGCGTGACTACCGCTGGGGCATCTTCCTGAACCCGGCGGATCAGGAACGCAGCATTCATTTTGGCGATCACAAGGGCGAGAAAGCCTGGCAGGACGTACCCGGCGAGCACCGCGCGAACCTGCGTCGCATCATCGTCACGCAAGGCGATACCGAGCCCGCGTCGGTGGAGCAGCAGCGCCACCTGGGCCTGACCGCGCCGTCCATGTACGACCTGCGCAATCTGTTCCAGGTCAATGTGGAAGAAGGCCGCCATCTCTGGGCCATGGTCTACCTGCTGCACAAGCATTTCGGGCGTGACGGACGCGAGGAGGCCGAGGCCCTGCTGGAGCGCCAGAGCGGCGATGAAAACAACCCGCGCATTCTGGGCGCGTTCAATGAAAAAACGCCGGACTGGCTGGCGTTCTTCATGTTCACCTACTTCACCGACAGAGACGGAAAATTCCAGCTCGCAGCGCTTGCCGAGTCGGCCTTCGATCCGCTGGCGCGCACCACCAAGTTCATGCTGACCGAAGAGGCGCACCACATGTTCGTCGGCGAGTCCGGCGTCTCGCGCGTGCTGGCCCGCACCTGCCAGGTCATGAACGAGCTCAAGACCGACGATGTGAACAAGCTGCGCAATGCGGGCGTCATCGATCTGCCCACAATCCAGCGCTATCTGAACTTCCACTACAGCGTGACCATCGACCTGTTCGGCGCCGACCAGTCGAGCAATGCCGCCACCTTCTACAGCTCGGGCCTCAAGGGCCGCTACGAAGAGGGCAAGCGCGAGGACGACCACAGGCTGCACGAGCAGAACTACAAGGTGCTGGAAGTGGTGGACGGCAAATTGCAGGAGAAGGAAGTGCCCATGCTCAACGCCTTGAACGAGGTGCTGCGCGACGACTACATCAAGGACAGCAATGCCGGTGTAGGCCGCTGGAACAAGGTGATGGAAAAGGCCGGCATCGACTTTCGCCTGACGGTGCCGCACAAGGCCTTCAACCGACAGATCGGCGCGCTGGCAGGCGTGCGCATCAGCCCCGACGGCCGCCCCGTGAGCGAGCAGGAATGGCTGCTCAGGAAGAGCGAGTGGCTGGCCGGCGACGACGACCGCAACTTTGTCGCATCGCTGATGAAGCCATGCCTGGAGCCGGGCAAGTTCGCCGGCTGGATTGCGCCCCCCGTCATGGGCATCAATCGCCAGCCCGTGGACTTCGAGTACGTGAAGTTTGGGTGACCCCTGAGCCGCTACGCGGCTTCCCCAAGGGGACGGTGCCTTCGCCGCGAGGCGGCTCTTGCTCGGCACCTCTCACTTGGTGCAGTGCCAGTTTGAGGCCATGCCAGTTTGGAGAAAGAAATGAGCACCATCACGCTGATTGAAAACGGCATCCTGAAGCAGCATCTGATCGACCCGGAGATCTGCATCCGCTGCAACACCTGCGAGGCAACCTGCCCCGTGGACGCCATCACGCATGACGACAACAACTATGTAGTCATGGCGGACAAGTGCAACGGCTGCATGGACTGCATCTCGCCCTGCCCCACGGGCTCCATCGACAACTGGCGCCTGGTGTCGGCAAGCAAGCCCTACAGCGTGACCGAGCAACTGGGCTGGGAGAGCCTGCCCGAAGAGCTTTGCGCCGACGTGCTGGCCGCCGCGCAGACGACCGAGAATGCCGTCGATGTGCAGGACCTGAGCCAGGCCCAGGCCGTGATCGCGGCCGCTGCCGGTCTGGCCGATAACGGCGCTGCGGAAGTCTTTCGCGCCGCCAGCTATGGCGCCACCACGCCGCCCTGGTCTGCCGCCCATGCCTACACCAATCTGCATGGTCCCAAGGCTCCGGTGACGGCCACGGTGGTGGGCAATCTGAACTGCACGGAAGCCGGCTTCGACAACGAGACCCACCATATCGTGCTGGACTTCGGCGCCATGCCTTTTCCGGTGCTCGAAGGCCAGTCGCTGGGCATTGTCCCGCCCGGCGTGGATGCCGGCGGCAAGCCCCATGTGGCACGCCAGTACTCGATTGCCAGCGCCCGCAACGGCGAACGCCCCGGCTACAACAATCTGGCATTGACCGTGAAACGCGTGGTCGAGGATCACCAGGGCCAGCCCGTGCGCGGCGTGGCCAGCAACTATCTCTGCGATCTGCAGGTGGGCGACAAGGTGCAGGTCATAGGTCCGTTCGGCAGCAGCTTTCTCATGCCCAACCACCCGCGCTCGCACATCGTGATGATCTGCACCGGCACGGGCAGCGCGCCCATGCGCGCCATGACGGAGTGGCGCCGCCGCCTGCGCAAGAGCGGCAAGTTCGACAGCGGGAAACTGCTGCTGTTCTTCGGTGCGCGCACGCCTCAGGAGCTGCCCTATTTCGGCCCCTTGCAGAACCTGCCCAAGGATTTCATCGACATCAACTTCGCCTTCTCGCGCGTGGCCGGCCAGGCCAGGCGCTATGTGCAGGACGCCATGCGTGAGCGCTCGGCCGACCTCATGGAGCTGCTGCGCGACGACAACACGCATATCTATGTCTGCGGTCTCAAAAGCATGGAGGACGGCGTCGTGCTGGCCCTGCGTGACGTGGCCCAGCAAGCAGGACTGGGCTGGGATGAACTTGGCTCAAGGCTCAAGCGCGAAGGACGTCTGCACCTGGAAACCTACTGACGCCTGCAGCCCTCGCCCCCCGTCTGCGGCAAACAGGATCCGCGCATCAAGGCGGTGGCGGCATGTCATGCCCTTGACAGCGCAGCCCCTGCCGGCGCCCTACAGTGCAACGACCATAACCCACGAAAGACATGGCATGAATGCACGGGCGAACTTTCTGCGCATGCAAGACAGCACGCGTGAAGACTGGCAGTTGATCGGCGGTGAATTCGCACACTTCACCAGCGGCCTGCCCGATCGGGTGATGGCCCATCTGAAGCTGCTGGAAGGCGACTATGGTGGCTTTCCGGTGGACCGCTACACCCACTCCCTGCAAACCGCCACGCGTGCGCTGCGCGACGGCCGCGACGAGGAGTATGTGGTGTGCGCACTGCTGCACGACATCGGCGACACCCTCGGGTCCTTCAACCACCCCGACATAGCCGCAGCGGTGCTCCAGCCCTTTGTAAGCGAGGCCAACCACTGGATGGTCCAGCATCACGGCATCTTCCAGGGTCACTATTTCTTCCATCACATCGGCCTGGACAGGGACATGCGCGAGCAGTTCCGGGACCATCCGTACTACACGCGCACGGCCGAGTTCTGCGAACTCTATGACAACCCTGCGTTCGATCCCCGGGCCGAGACCCTGCCCCTGAGTGAATTCGAGCCCATGCTGCGCCGCCTGATGCAGCGGCCCCGGCAAAGCATCTACAAGGCCGCCATGGACTCGGAAGTGCAGGACGCCAGGAAGTCGTAGCACACGCCGGCATGGCGCCTGCAGCAATCATCAAAAGATGAGCTGTTATCGCTTACTCATCAACAAACCTGGCAATGATTCGGTCCATGTTTGTTTTTCTGAGGGCGATTGCAGCTCATCTTTTCGATGCGTCCTAGCCCGCTCCGCAAGCGTGCTGCCGTCGCAGCTAATGCGCGTAGGCATCCTGCGCCAGCGCGCAGGCCAGTATCCAGGCCGGGTCCACCAGCTCGGCGCCGCGGGCCTGTGATGCCTGCGGCAGGGCCAGCGGGATTTCGGTGCAGCCCATGATCACGGGCACAGCGCCATGGCGCTGCAGCAGCGGCGCCAGCGCCTCGCCGAAGCATTGCACGGCCAGCGGCATATCGCCCTGTTTCACGCCCTCGTAGATGCCTTGCATGAGCCGGGCCCGGCCCGCCGGTCCGGGCCGCAGTGCGGCAATCCCGCAATCGGCCAGCGCCGCGTCGTAGAGCCCGCTGTCATAGGTGCCGTCCGTGGCCAGCACCAGGGCCTGTCGCGCGCCGCCGGCCTTCAGATACAGCGCCGTCTGCTGCGCGATGTGCAGCACGCGCAGCTGCGGGAAAAGCGCCTGTATCTGCCCATGCCAGGCATGGGCCGTGTTGCAGGCCAGAGCCACGCTGCGCACGCCCAGGGCCGCGAGCCGGCCCGCACCCTGCAGCAGATGCGCGGCCGGGCCCGCAGGGGACTGCGGATCGCTGCGCAGCGCCTGTGTGCGATCGGGCATGGGCAGTTGCACCAGCCAGTGCTCGGGATAGGCCTGGTCGTGCACGGGCAGGCCCTGGCCCTGCAGATGCCGGGTGCAGGCCTGCACGAACAGGCGTACGAAATCCGCGCCCGCTGCAGGCCCCATGCCGCCGAGAATGCCCACCGCCCGCATCTCAGAATGCCGGCTTGTCGCCGCGCTCCTGCACATTGCGTTGCAGCTGCTCGCTCATGGGCAGGCCCAGGGCCGCGTTCTTGGGCGGTATGGGCTGCATGAACCATTTGTCGTAGAGCCTGGCGAAGGCGCCCGACTTCATCATGTCGCCGATCACGCCATCCACCAGCTGCTTGAACTGCGGGTCGTCCTTGCGCAGCATGCAGGCATAGGGCTCGACCTGCAGCGCATCGGCCACGACGTGGAAATCCTTGGGATTCTTGGCGTTGGCGATCAGGCCGTAGAGCAGGATGTCGTCCATGCCGAAGGCCGCGGCACGGTCGTTCTCGACCAGCAGAAAGCCGTCGGCATGGTCCTTGGCCATGACGATGTTCATGCCCCAGCCCTGCTCGGCATTGGCCTTGCGCAGCACCTGCAGATTGGTGGTGCCGGTGGTGATGGACGCGGTCTTGCCCTTGAGATCGGCATAGTTCTGGATGCCCGAGCTCTTCTTCACCAGCAGCCGCGTACCGGTGTAGAAGTGATTGATCGCAAAGCCCACCTCCTTGGCTCGCACCGTGTTGTTGGTGGTCGATCCGCACTCCAGGTCTATGGTGCCATTGGCCAGCAGCGGCATGCGGTTCTGCGAGGTCACGGCCTGCCAGCGAACCTCCAGCGCGGGTAGGTTCAGCACCTTCTTCACGGCTTCGGCGACTGCCTGCGAAAGCTCTACGGTCATGCCGATGGGCTTGCCGTTGTCCAGGTAGCTGAAGGGCACGGAGGACTCGCGGTAGGCCAGCGTGATGCGCCCGCTGTCGCGCACCTTGGCCAGGGTATCGGCATGGGCAGCGCCCAGAAAACCCAGGCCCAGTGCCGCGCAAAGCACGGTGGAGTGAAGTTGCATGCGGTGTCTCCTCTTCGGTGGTGGATGTGCCGCCAGTGTAGAAAGCGTGCCCGGCTCCGGGGGATGACAATATCGGGCTGGTCCATGCCCCTGGTTTATGGGTAGCTGCGCAGGCACCGCCATGCCCCGGGTAAACACCGCAACCGAGGGCCACCCGGCGGCACGCATCGCGCGGGCAGACCATAACCTGGGTGCATACCCTGCATGCCAAATGCCATGGCTGCCCGGCTCCGCACGGGCCTACAGTGCGACAGCATGGAGAAACGATCAATGCATGTCTGCATCGTGGGCGCCGGCATCGTCGGCCTGGCTACTGCCTATGCGCTGCAGCGCGCGGGCTGCCGCGTCACGGTCCTGGAGCGCGGGCCCGGCCCGGCAGCGGGCGCCAGCGGCGGCAATGGCGCGCAGCTCAGCTATTCCTATGTGCAGCCGCTGGCCGATCCCGGCATCTGGAAGATGCTGCCGCAACTGCTGCTGGAAAAGGACTCGCCGCTGGCACTGCGCCTGCGCGCCGATCCCGCCCAATGGGCCTGGGGCCTGCGCTTTCTGGGCGCCTGCAATGCACGCGCCTCCATGGCCGGCACGCAGGCGCTGCTGAGGCTGGCCGCCGAAAGCCGGCAGGCTTTCGAGAGCCTGCAGGCGCAGGAGTCCCTGAGCTGCTCATTGCACACGCCGGGCAAGCTGGTGCTCTACCACACACAGCAGGGCCTGGATGCCGCGGCCCGGCAGGTCGCCCTGCAATCGCGCCTTGGCGGCGCCAGCCAGCAGGTCGTGGATGCGGCAGTCGCCGTGCGCCTGGAGCCCGCGCTGGCAGGCTACGCGGGCCGCATGGCGGGCGCCGTTCACACCCCCAGTGAAAGCGCTGCCGACTGCCGCCAGCTGTGTGAGCAGCTGGCGGCGCTGCTGGCCGCACGCGGCGCCGAGCTGCGCTACGACACCGAGGTGCTGGGCTTCGAGCGCCAGGGCGACGCCGTCACCGGCCTGCGCACTGCCGCAGGACTGCTTCAGGCCGAGCACTACGTGCTGGCCAGCGGCTGGGAAAGCCCGGCCCACGCGCGCCAGCTGGGCCTGCGCATTCCCGTCTATCCGCTCAAGGGCTACAGCATCACCGTGGACATACCGGCCGACCACACCCAGGCCGCGCCGCGCGTGAGCGTGACCGACACCGCGCGCAAGGTGGTGTTCGCGCGCCTTGGCGAACGCCTGCGCGTGGCCGGCATGGTGGAGATCATCGGCCGCGACACACGCATCGATACGGCCCGCATCAACAGCCTGCGCCGCTCCACGCAGCAGGTCTTTGCCCAGTTGCCGCTGCAGGGCTCGCTGCATCCCTGGAGCGGCATGCGCCCGGCCACACCCACGGGCCTGCCCATCACCGGCCGCCAGCGCGGCGGACCACGCAATCTGTGGCTGCAGACAGGCCATGGTGCGCTGGGCCTGACGCTGGCCTTCGGGTCGGCACAGCGGCTGGCTGCGCAGATGCGCGCAGCCTGAACGCGGGCCTGCTCAGGAGGCGCTCAGAAGCTCCCGCAGAGCCTTGTGCATTTCCTGGGTCATGGCACGCGCCAGCACCGATCCCGGGCGCTGGGGCAGGCTCAGCGCGTTCACGCCCACGGTGATGCGCGGCAACAGCGGCACCACGTGCACACGGCGCCGGTCGGCCGCCAGGGCCGTGCAGCCGTCCATGATGGCCGCGCCCAGCCCGTATTCGGCCATGGACAGCGCCGCATGGTAGGTCTGCACAGTCACCACCGGCGACAGCCCCACGCCATGCTCGCGGCAGGCCTGGCCCAGGCGCATGCCCAGCGGGTCGCGCGCATCGAGCGCGACCACAGGCAGATCGGCCAGATCCTTGAGTTCCATGCCTTCGGCGCGCACGCGCGAAGGCGACAGCAGTCCCTTGGGCAACACGCAGAACATGTCGACCTCGGCCAGCAGTTCGTGCTCCAGCGCGGGCTGGCCCGCGGAGCTGATCACGAAACCCACATCGGCCTCCTGCAGCAGCAGGGCCGACACCACCTGCGGCGTGTGCAGCGCCTGCACATGTACCTGGACCTGTGGATGGCGGCGCCTGAAGCCCGCCACGGCGCGCGGCAACACCTCGCGGCTGAGCGCAAACACCGTCAGCACATTGAGCCGGTCGGCCGACTGGCCGTGGCGCAGGTTGGCGGCCAGACGCTGCACCTCGTCGAGCTGCTCGAACAGCTTCTCGATATGTGGAAACAGGGCCAGTGCTTCATTGGTCGGCGTCAGCCGCCCCCGCGCGCGCTGGAACAGCGCAAAGCCCATCTGCAGCTCTGCATGCTGCAGCGTGCGGCTGACCGCGGGCTGCGTGACGTTGATGAGGCGCGCAGCCGCGCTGACGCTGCCGGTCTGCATCACGGCATTGAAGACTTCGATATGTCGCAGACGCATGCCCGCCCTCCTACCCCTGCCTCACTCGGACTGGGCGCGCGCCAGGCGTTCGCTCTTCCAGTACACATCGTCGCCGCCGTCGATGCGGTTGAGCACGCGGGCCAGCACGAACAGCAGATCGGACAGGCGATTCAGATACTGGCGCGCAGCGGCTCGCATGGCCTCGGTCTGCTCCAGCGCCACCACCTGGCGTTCTGCACGGCGCGCCACGGTGCGACATACATGGGCCTGCGCGGCAGCGCGTGTGCCAGCAGGAAGGATGAACTCCTGCAGGCGCGGCAACTGTGCGTTGTAGTGGGCCAGCGCATTGTCGAGCTGCAGCAGCGCATCATCCTTGAGCAGCTCATAGCCCGGCATGGACAGCTCGCCGCCCAGGTTGAACAGCTGATGCTGGATGTCGATCAGCAGGTCGCGCATATCCTGGGGCATCGGCTCGCACAGCAGCAGACCGATATGCGAGTTCAGTTCATCCACATCGCCCATGGCATGCGGGCGGCCGCTGTTCTTGGAAACGCGGGTGTTGTCTCCGAGGCCGGTGGTTCCGTCATCTCCGGTGCGGGTGGCGATTTGCGTGAGGCGGTTGCCCATGGGTCATCCCTTGTCAAAGCTGCGAGTTTTCAGGGCCGGCACGGCCCTCAGATACGGCCGCCATTGTGCGTTACAGCCCGCAGACAAATGTAGCCTGAGGCAACAGCAGGCAAAAGTGCTGGCCCTTTGCCGCCTCACAGGGTGCAATGCACTCCTGTTATCGCATAGAGAAGGAATGCCATCCATGAACAAGAAGAATCTGCTCAATTGCAAGGTCTCGTCATTCGAAGTCGTCAGCGTGGTGCTGTTCTCCGCACTCACCCTCGGCGGGGGCATGGCTTTTGCGCAAACCGGCAGCGGCACTGTCGGCGAGAGCAAGGAGCCGGCGCGCATCGTGCAATCAGGCGCGGCCACCGGCGTGCAGCAGGCCCCCACCGCCAGGAACAGCGTGCAGGCGGCCTTCGAGCGTGCCGACGCCAATCGCGACGGTCAGCTCAGCGCGCAGGAAGCGCGCCAGCTGCCCGCCATTTCCCAGCGCTTCGAAGAGATTGACAGCGACCGCAACGGCCAGCTGTCACGCGCCGAATTCGACAAGGGCGCTCAGCAGTACTGAGGCCTTGCCGCGGCGCTTTCCTGCTCACGCCGCAGCGCTGAGTTCCTCCTGCGGCAAGGGGAACTCGGCCCCGGCATAGTCCAGGTGAATCTCGAACTCGCGGCGCAGCAGACGCTGCGCCCAGTCTTCGACCAGGCTGCGCTGCGCAGCACTCACTCCGGCCCCCATTTCCAGCCGCACCAGACTCGGCTCCTCGAGGCCGAAGGCACGATAGCCACCCAGCGGCAGCAGGCCCCTGGCATGGTCCTCGACGGCGCGAAACAAGGCCTCGCCGGAATCGCAGATCGCCGAGGCCACAAACACCTCGGGGTCGCGCGCCACCCAGTCCAGCACATTGCCGATCTGCGCCACGCCTTGTGCGCGGCAGGCCTGCGTCACACCGGGACGGCCACCATCGAGCATGGCAAACACAATGTCCAGACCCGTCTGCTCGACCATCGCCGAAACACAGCTGCGGGCCCAGCCCGGACGATGCTGGTGGCCACAGAACTGGGTGACGAGTTGCCCCTCAAAACCGGCGCGCCTGAGACCGTCCGCATAGGCCGCACGGCCACGCAGACCCGGCGGCACCTTCTCGCCCGAGAAATGCCCCACCTTGCCCGTCTTGCTCCACTGGCTGGCCAGCACGCCGGCGAGGAAGGCCGACTGCTCCTGCAGCACCTCGTAACGCGCCACATTGGCTGCCGTCCAGCTGCCCTGCGTGACCGTAAAGGCCTGCTCGGGCCAGCGATCGGCCAGGATCTGCACCGGACCGTCACCCTGACCGCCATGCGCCAGAATCAGCGCGTAGCGACCGCCGCACAATGCGGACATTTCGGCAGCACGCTGCTGGGCCGACTGGCCGGCCACCCAGAGCACATCGACCTCGTGGCCGGCCTCTCTGGCCTTGTGCGCTCCGCGCAGTCCCGACTCGTTGAAACTGCCCTGGCCTTCGGGGCCAAACAGCACCACGGCATAGCGTGGCTTACGGGGTGAATACAGTGTCTCGCTGCTCATCGTTGTCTCTTCTGCTTAAAGTTTTGCACCTGTTTTCTTGGCGATATCTCCCCAGGCCAGATGCTGGTCCGCAATCAGCTGGGTGAAGGCCTTGGATTCCATGTCCCGGGTCACGAATCCCTGGGCTTCCAGCGTCTGCGCAAACTCGGGACGCGCGCTGATCTGCCGCACCGCGCTGGCGATTTTTTCGGCCAGAGCCCTGGGCAGGCCAGCCGGTGCCGAGATGCCGACGAAGTTCTCCGAGACCAGCTGTGCCAGTCCCAGTTCGGCCACGCTGGGCACCGTCGGTGCCTGCGCCACGCGGCGTGAGGATGTCAGCGCCAGCAGCTTGAGCCGGCCCTGCTTGTGCAGCGCGATGTTCTGCGGCAGCGCATCGATGGCCAGCTTGATATGGCCGCTGAGCAGATCCGCACGCATGGGGCCGGCGCCGCGGTAAGGCACATGCTCCATGGACAGCTTGAGCGTCTGTGCAAACTGCTCGCCCACCAGATGGCCCACCGAGGCGGCGCCGCCGCTGCCAAAGGCGACGGGAGCAGGCTGCTCCTTGATCCAGCTCACCAGCTCGCTCAGGCTGTTGACGGGCACCGAAGGGTGCACGGCAAACACCGTGGGCACTGCACCGATGTAGGCCAGATGTTCGAAGCTGCGCAAGGGGTCGTAGCCAGGGCTTTGCAGCAGCGATGGCGCTATCGACAGCGCCGCCGAATTGGATACCAGCAGCGTGTAGCCGTCGTTGGCGCTGTGCGCCACGATCTGCGCGCCAATCGACGAGCCCGCACCGGGCTTGTTGTCTATGACCACGCTCTGGCCCAGCTTCTCGGCCAGCGCGGGAGCCAGCACCCGGGCCACGATATCGCTGGAGCCGCCCGGCGGAAAGGTCACGACCAGTTTGATGGGCCGCACCGGCCAGGCCTGCGTCTGCGCGGCACGCACATGCCATGCCGCGCCCAGCATGCCTGCCGCCGACACCCCGGCCAGCCCCTGAATGAATGATCTGCGACCCGTATCGCGCATAGCTCCGCCCTCCGAACTGCTTTTGGTTTGAAGCGAGCTCTGCAGCGCACGCCATGAGGCTTGCCAATATAGGCACCCCCGGCACAAACCCTAAACACTGAATTCTCATTAGCTAGGGCGAAACTTATCTATGTGCTCGCGCAAGGCGGCTGCGCTGCCGCGAAAGTCACGATGCCTGGCAAGGCATGCGCAAAACCGGCCGCCGCAGCCTCCTGCGCCCTGGCCTAGTGCGCAATACGTACACGCCCGGATCGGACCTGGTGGTATTCTTTTTCTCCTCTGGAGACCCCGATGAACGCACCCGTTGCCCATACCTCGCTGCAGCCCGATTTCGTGCAGCGCCCCATCCCCGAAGAATTTCTGCAGGCTCTGCAAACACGTTTCGGCAGCCAGTGCTCCACGGCCTTGGCCGTGCGCGAGCAGCATGGCCGCGACGAAGGCGCGATTGCGGCGCCCCCGCCGGCAGCCGTGGTGTTTGCCGAATCCACCCTGGACGTGCAGGACGCCGTCAGGCTCTGCGACCAGTACGGCGTGCCCGTGATTGCCTATGGCGCCGGTTCGTCGCTGGAAGGCCATCTGCTGGCCGTGCAGGGCGGCATCACCATCGACGTCAGCCGCATGAACCGCGTGCTCTCGGTCAACACCGAAGACCTGACCATCACCGTGCAGCCCGGCATCACGCGCAAGGCCCTGAACGAAGCCATCAAGGACACCGGCTTCTTCTTCCCCATCGATCCCGGTGCCGACGCATCGATCGGCGGCATGACCTCGACCCGCGCCAGCGGCACCAATGCCGTGCGCTACGGCACCATGCGCGAGAACGTGCTGGCCCTGGAAGTGGTGACGGCCAATGGCGAAGTGGTGCGTACCGGCAACCGTGCCAAGAAGAGCGCCGCCGGCTACGATCTGACCCGCCTGCTGGTGGGCAGCGAAGGCACGCTGGGCATCTTCACGGAGATCACGCTACGCATCTACCCGCTGCCCGAAGCGGTGAGCGCAGCCATCTGCTCTTTTTCGAGCATCGAAAACGCCGTGCACACGGTGATCCAGACCATCCAGATGGGCATTCCCATTGCTCGCGTGGAACTGGTCGATGTGAATTCCGTACGCATGGTCAACGCCTACAGCAAGCTGTCCCTGCGTGAGGAGCCCATGCTGCTGATGGAGTTCCACGGCTCACCCACGGGCGTGAAGGAGCAGGCCGAGATGGTTCAGGACATTGCCCATGAATTCGGTGGCAATGCCTTTGAATGGGCCGAGCGCCCCGAAGACCGCACGCGCCTGTTCACCGCACGCCACAACGCCTATTTCGCGGCCGTCTCCAGCGTGCCCGGCTGCCGCTGCATCACCACCGATGCCTGCGTGCCCATCAGCCGCCTGGCCGATGCGCTGCTGGAATGCGTGACCGAGGCCGATGCCAGCGGCATCCCCTACTTCCTGGTCGGCCACGTGGGCGACGGCAACTTCCACTTCGGCTATCTGATCGACCCCGACAACGACGCCCAGCGCCAGCAGGCCGAGCAACTCAACCACACGCTGGTGGCACGCGCGATTGCGCTGGGCGGCACCTGCACGGGCGAGCACGGCATCGGCATCCACAAGCAGGGCTTTTTGCTCGAAGAGGCGGGAGCCGGTGCGGTGCAGATGATGCGTGCCATCAAGCAGGCTCTGGACCCCAAGAACATCCTGAACCCGGGCAAGATCTTTCAGCTACAGTGAGCCTCGCTCGCGCTGGCTGAAAACGCGCCAGCCATGAAAAAGGGCCTGCAGTTGCAGGCCCTTTTCTGTTCTCGGATCGACGCTTTACTTGCCGACCTTGAGCTGACCGCCGCGACCCAGGCCGCCCTTGACTTCCTGCGCCTTGTAGTTGCGCAGCGAGATCACCATATTGTTGTAGGCGTCCATGAAGGCAGCCACGGTGGCCTTGCCTTCCGGTGTGCGCGAGAAGCCGCCCAGACCGCCGCCCACGCCGCCGCCGAAGGCACCCAGCGCAGCGCCGAAGTTGGTCGCGGTGGAGTTGCCTTCGGAGATGGAGATCTGCACGCCCGAACGGATGTCGAACATGCTCAGCGTCACCACCGAAGCCTTGCTCTGCATGGCGCCGCCGATCAGCGTGCCCACATTGCCGAACAGACCGCCCACGCCGGCAGCCAGCTGGCCGGTGGCATCGTTGTCGATGATGATGGAGGGCTCCATGTAGTAGTCAGCGGCCACGCGCTGGCCCTTTTGCTGCCTGGAGCCGGCACGGAACTCACCGGAATTGCGCTGCTTGTCGGTGATCGCCGACATCTTGCTTTCGGTGCGGTTGTTGCCGACGGAGGTAATCACAAAGCAGTTGGACTGCTGCACGGCCAGACGGATCAGAGGCTCGATGGTGGTGATCTTTGTGGCCGCGCCAAAGCTCGCATACCACTCCTTGCCGCGACCGTCGTCAACGGCCAGCGTGCCCAGAGGCGCATCGCAGCGCTCCAGAGAGGCATTGGCATTCACGCTGGTGGCGCCGCCCGCTGCGCCCGTGGCCGCCGTGGGAGCCGTGCCGGTGGAAATGGTGCCGCCGCCGGGGGTCACGCAACCGCCCAGTGCCAGGGCCGATGCGATGGCTGCCAGACGCAGCGTTGTCTTCTTGGACATAGAGATGCTTTCTACAAATGAAAAATGTTGAGGCGCTCGACGCGCTTCAGCGGTAATACCAGCCCGACGAGCCCCACACCAGGTAGTAGGGCGCACTCACGTACCAGCGGTTCCAGGACTTGCGTTCGTCCTCGATGGCCTGATAGCGAGCATGAGCATTCTGTTTGGCAGCCTGCGCCTGAGGCAGCAGAGACTTGGCTTCCTTGAAGCCCTTGGCGGCGGCGCGCGACAGCCAGGCCTCGGCTTCGGCGGGGTCCGGACCCATTTCTTCAAAACCCAGCAGATACAGGCGACCGAGCGCGAACTGGGCCGGGCCATGACCGGCATCGCCGGCCTTGCGCATCCACTCGATGGCCTGATAGCTGTTGCGCTCCACGCCGTCGCCGCGCAGATAGCGCAGACCCAGGTCATAGGCGGCGCGAGGATCGGCCTGGGTCTTCTGCAGATCGGCTTCGGCCCTTTGCACCAGGGCTGCCTGGCGGCGTTCGGCTTCCGGGTTGACCGGCTCGCCGCGGAAGGTAGCGACATTGCGCGGCAGCTCGGAGCAGTTGTTGCCTTCGCACAGGCGCACCGTGGGCGACGCAGGTGCCAGCTGATCCTGCGGCGTCTGTGCCGCGCATGCCGTCAGCGCAAGAGCTGCCAATGAAAGGCTTGGTAGAGCCAGGCGCATGAATCACTCCTCTTGATTTTCTGCCGGTGAAAGCCGAAAAGTATACATAAGCAAAAAATGGTAATTTTTACGGCGAGATGAACGCTCGCATACCCCCCCTTGGGGGGGTAATTTGCACAATATACAAGTGGCTGTGCAGTGAGTACTTGCGTTGCATCACCCGCTAGCACACCTGCATAAGATCCTTCACAAAATTAACAATCTGATGGAAAACAAATCGTCTTTCCTGGTATGGCCTCTGCCTGCGCTGCTGACCTGGCTGCTGGCCTGGGTCGCCTTCTTTGCGCTCGGTCATATCGTCGTCTGGTGGCTGGCCTTGCTGCTGGCGGGTGCCGCCAGCTCGGCCGCCAGTCTCTGGGGCAACAGCTGGTGGCGCCGCCTGCTGATTGCCGCAGGCTTTCCGCTGTCGTTTCTGGTGCTCAGCGCCAGCCAGCTGCCCGCATGGGGCTGGTTGCTGCCGCTGGCCTTGCTGTTGCTGATCTACCCGCTCAATGCCTGGCGCGATGCTCCCGTCTTTCCGACGCCATTGCATGCGCTCAAAGGATTGGCAGAGGTCGTGAAGCTGCCCGACCAGGCACCGGTGCTGGATGCCGGCTGCGGCATGGGCGACGGCCTGCGCGCGCTGCGCAGCGAGCTGCCGCAGGCCCGTCTCCAGGGCCTGGAGTGGAGCTGGCCGCTGGTGATTGCCAGTGCCCTGCGCTGCCCCTGGGCACGCGTGCGGCGTGGCGATATCTGGCTGGCCGACTGGAGCGGCTATCAGCTGGTCTATCTGTTCCAGCGGCCCGAGAGCATGGGCCGCGCCGCCGTCAAGGCCGCCACCGAGATGCAGCCCGGCAGCTGGCTGGTCAGCCTGGACTTCCAGCTGCCCGGCGTGGAAGCAGCGGCCTGCCTGCAAGGCAATAGCCGCCACAAGGTCTGGATTTACGCCATGCCGCTGGATGGCGCAGAACGCGGTTGATCCGCTTTATTTGGCTGCGCCGCTGGCCTTGCTCACATAGAGAGCAACAGCAGCGATGTCGGCTTCGCTCATCGTGGCCTTGAAGGAGGGCATGGCACCGATGCCATCCTTCAGGGCACGGGCCACGCGGGCCGCATCGGGCTGCAGCTCGTCCAGCACGGGACCGATGGCACCTTCGGCTCCGGCATCCTTGAGGGTATGGCACACCGCGCAGGCAGGAACGGCAGCCGTGGTGAACAGCTCTTTGCCGCGCGCCATCTGGGCGGCCTGATCGGCATGGGCGGCGGTGCCTGCCAGGATGGTCAGCAAGAGGGCGGCGAGGGTGGGTTTTGTCTTCATCATTGTTCTTGGGGAAATGCGATGCATCGTGGTTTGGATATCCATGGCCGGGCTCCCCTTCTTCGGCGCCCGGCATGGACAGCGAGTGCGGCGCTCAGGCCACGGTGACGGTGACCGCGTGGTCAGCCCAGCTGGTGTTGTTGTAGCCGCTCTGGTTTTCACCGCGCGTCTCGGGCTGCACATTGCCCCTGACGTCGGTTGCGCGACTGGCCAGCTGGTAGGTGCCCTTGGGCAGCTGGGCCGCAAGCACGAACTGACGCCAGGCATAGCGGCCCATATCGGGGCCCACCAGACGGGCCTGCTTCCAGCTCTTGCCGCCGTCGATGGAGACCTCCACCCCCTTGATGGCATGCATGCCGCCGAAGGCCACGCCCTGAATCTGCACCAGGCCGGCGGCCCGGTTGCCGTCTTCGGGAATGGGGCTGTTGATCCAGGACTTGACGCTCATCTCCTGCACCGAGGGCTGGCTGGGATCGCCCTTGCTGCCCGGAGGCGAGATGCGGTAGCCGTGCGACATGATGTGCGCTTCGCTTTCCTTGGCGGTAAAGGCCAGCTGCTTGATGTACTTGATGTTGTTCACACCGGTGTAGCCCGGCACGATCAGGCGCAGCGGTCCGCCGTGGGCCAGGGGCACGGGCTCACCGTTCATCTCCCAGGCCAGCAGCGCATCCTCCATGGCCGACAGGGGCACGGAGCGCTCCACCAGCACGCTCTTGGGGTCCAGGCCTGCAGGCAGTACCTCGCCGCCCGTACCCGTCATGTAGAGCATGCCGCCGGCCACGCCCCCCAGGGCCTTGACCACATCGCGCACCGGCACACCGCTCCAGACCACGCAGCCTGCGGCGCCCACGGTCCATTGCGTGCCGCTGGGCTTGGAGGGGAAGAAGCCACGGCCGTTGCCCGAGCATTGCAGCACCATGGTCACTGTCTCCAGTCCCATGGTCTTGAGTTCACGCAGGCTCAGTTGACGAGGCCGGTTCACGCCATCGATCTGTACCGCCCAAGCATCGCGGTCGGCCACAATGCTCTCAGGCGGCGTCGGCAGGTTGTTGCGCACATAGAGCTGGCTGGTGGGAGTGACCACGCTGGAGCCAAACGCGCTGCGCCGGGTCTCGATGGTGGTGGAACTGTGCACGATCACGGCATCGGCATTCTTGAAGCCGGCATAGCCGGGCAGAGGCTTGGCGGCGGGCGCAGCTGCCTGTGCCATGGCCTGGCCCTGGAAGCTGGCCAGACCGGCCGCCGCCAGTGCACTGGCGCTACCGGCGAGCAGGCGACGACGCGGCAGGGATGTGGGTTGTTGCATGATGTCTCCTCGTTGATTGTGGTGAATGAGCAGGGCGAGAGATCCGGTTCAGCCATCGACTTTCTCGGGGGCTCCGAGGACGCGTGATGCCACGGCCAGAGCCTGTTTCTTCTGCGCGATCAGCACCAGCGGGCGGCCTTCGCGCGAGCGCACCACCTGCCAGTAGCTGTTGGCCCACCAGCCCTGGCCGTCGGCAATCCGCTGGGGCTGCTCGAAGGCCAGCACGGTGACGATGCCGCTTTTCTCGAAAAAGGTGGTCAGGTGATAGGCGCGGCTGCCGTCGATGTCGCAGGGCCGCATGAGCTGGGTGTAGCCGGGCAGCTTGCGGTCGGCGGGCCAGTCCATGTGCCGGGCCATCTCGGCCTCGGCGATGAACTGGCCGCGCAGCGTTCGTTCGTAGTACTCATGCTCGATGGCCGAACGCACCATCTGCGGCGGGCGCAGGCCGAGCACGCTGCCCCATGCAGCGCTGCCGAGGATCGCTGCCGCACACAACGCCTGCAGCCCACGGCGGGCATACCAGGGCGTGTGGCGCAGCAAATGGGCCGGCGGCTCGCCGGGCTCGAAGGCCAGCGCCAGCTCGGCACGGGCGCGCAGGTCGAAATCGGTGTCTTCGGGTCGGTCTTGGTGTTTCATGGTGCGCGCTTTCTCAGCGGTATCACGCTGGCAGCAGCGCAAGATTCGATGGCGGCCCCGGCGGGATGGCGCGCCGGCTCCTGCAGCACCGTCTTGAGCGCTTCACGGGCCCGCGCCAGGCGCGAGAGCACGGTGCCCGGTGCAATATCCAGCGCCTCGGCCATCTGGGCCGTGGGCATGTCGTCAAAGTAGTACAGCACCAGCACTTCGCGATGGATGGGGGCGATGCGGCTCAGCGCCTTGACCACGTCCAGTTGCGCATCGAGTGCCTCATGGTGATTCACGCCCTGCTCGCAGGATTCGTCCAGCGGCTGAGCCTGCAGCTGCCCGGGATCGAAATGCCTGAAGGCATGGCGGCGCATGATCTGGAACAGCCATGCCCGGGCCATGCTCTGGTCGCGCAATTGGTGGCGAAAGCGCCAGGCGCTGGTGAAGCAGTCCTGCACCACATCCTCGGCCGTGGCGCGCGAGCCCGTCAGTGCCCAGGCACTGCGCAGCAGGAAGCGGTAATGCTCGCGCACCCACTGGTTGTAGCGCGACTCGGCAGAGAAGATCATGGTGATAAAGAGCGCAGGCCTGCTGCTTTCATTCCATGCCGCCGCAAATATTTTCCGCAGGCCCCCGGAAACGGGAAGAGAAGACCTGCAGCGCTGTCAAATCAATCGCTGGCAGCCGTGACCTTGGTGTGCATGCCGAAGAACTGCGCCGGCGGCATGCCCACGGTGCGGCGCACCATCGCGCTGAAGGCGCTGGGGCTGTAGTCCAGCTCGGCCGCAATGCGCTGAATCGGCCAGTTGCGCGCCGCCAGACTGACGGCATGGGCCAGCACCACCTGCTGACGCCACTGGGTAAAACTGCATTCCAGCTGCTGGCGAAACAGCCGCGCCACGGTGCGCGGGCTGGCCCCGGTATCGCGCGCCCAGTCCTCCAGCGTCTCGTTGCGCGTGGGGTCGGCCAGCACGGCCTCGCACAGCAGGCGCAGGCGCTTGTCCTGGGGCAGGTTCACGCCGAGCTGCACAGCGCTGGCGCGGCGCAGCTCGTCAAGCAGCAGCTCGCTCAGATGGTGCTCGCGCGCCCTGTCCTGCTCGGACAGCTGCAGGCTGTCATCGGGCAGGGTGGGCAGCTCGCGCACCACGGCACGCAGCAGGTCCGAAGCATTGAGCACCCGACATTGACGCCAGATCGCCTCCTGCCCTGGCCCGACATCGGGGCCGCAGTGCCCATGGGACTGGAAGAAGTAAAGCGTGCGCAGATCGGCGCTTTCCACCATGGTCACCGCATGCTCCATGCCGGGCGGCACCCACAGCGCACGCGACGGCGGCACGATATAGGTGCCCTGCGCCACCGTCAGACGAATGGTGCCCGTGGTGGAGATCGCCAGCTGCCCCCAGGGATGACGGTGGGGCCTGACCTGGGTGTCGGCCTCCAGCCAGCGACATTTGGCGCGTACCGGGCGCTGTGCCGTGGGTATGTAGAGATGAGGCGTCAGCGTCTCCACATAGGCGGAGGCCTTGCCTGCACGCAGGGGTCCGGGGTCTTGGAGGCTGGGCATACGGGATTGGCTGGTTTGCGATAGCAATTGGCAGACTATCGCATACAAGACGAGACCGCTCTGCCTAAGATGCGATATATGAACCGCCCTGCCTCCACAACACCCCAAAACCAGGCGCCAGAGACACTGCGCAGTGATGCGCGCACCATCGGCCTCATCGGCCTGGCCCATGGCTCGTCGCACTTCTTCCACCTGCTGCTGCCGCCGCTGTTCCCCTGGCTGATCCAGGAATTCGGCTACAGCTATGCCGAGCTCAGCGTCATGGTCTCGCTGTTCTTCATCGTCTCCGGCACCGGCCAGGCGCTGGCCGGCTTTGCCGTAGACCGCTTTGGTGCCCGTCCCATCCTGTTTGCCGCCCTCGGCAGCTTTGTCGTGGCCGGCCTGATTGCGAGCACCGCGCAGGGCTACAGCATGCTGCTGGCCGCAGCCTTTTTTGCGGGCCTGGGCAATGCGCCTTTCCACCCCGTGGACTTAACCATCCTCAACAAGCGCGTGTCGCAGCAGCGCATAGGCCATGCGTTCTCGGTGCACGGCCTGTCGGGCAATATCGGCTGGGCGCTGGCGCCGCTGTTCATGGCCGGCATCACCACGGCCACGGGCTCCTGGCGTCTGGCCTGCCTGTGCGGCGCCATCTGTGCCGCCGTGGTGCTGGCCATCATGGTCTTCAACCGCGACGCACTCGACGACCGTGCCGAAGCCGCCGGCGCGGCCGCCAAGCCCGCCGCCGGTACCGTTGCCGCCCCGCAGGAACACCCTATGGCCTTCATGAAGCTGCCATCGGTATGGCTGTGCTTTTCCTTCTTCTTCTGGAGCACCTGCGCGCTCAGCGCCATCCAGAGCTTTGCCAGCCCGGCCCTGCAATCCATGTATGGCCTGCCGCTGTCCGTGACGGCGCTGATCGTCACCGGCTATATGCTGTGCGGCGCTGCAGGCATGGTGGTGGGCGGCTTTCTGGTCGGCCGCGTGCAGCGGCTGGAGAAGGTGATCTCCATCTGCATGCTGGGCTCGGGCCTGCTGCTGTTTGTCGTCGGCACGGGCTGGCTGCCCGGCATGGCGGCCGTGATCGTGGCGTCCATCGCCGGTCTGGGCACGGGCCTGGCCGGCCCCTCGCGCGACATGCTGATCAAGCGTGCAGCGCCCCCCGGCGCCACGGGCCGTGTCTACGGCACGGTGTATTCCGGCCTGGATCTGGGCTTTTGCCTGGCCGCGCCGGTCTTCGGCTACATGCTGGACCACCAGATGACAAATGCCGTGTTCTACGGCTCGGCGATTGCGCTGGTGCTGTCCGTGGTTTCGGCCGTCATCGTCGGCGACGGTGTGAGCAAGAAGACCAAGGCCCATCTGGCCGCGGCCTGAGCAGCAGGCACAACCGACCAAGCCCTGCCTGCGCAAGCAGCAGGGCTTTTTTGTCGCCGCGAGAAATCAAGTTACCCTGGTATTTATCCCTAGTCCATCAGCGCTGAGGCCGCAAACGCGGCTGCTAAGCTGAATTCCCTGAGCGGTGCATCACGCCGCCTTTCCTGCCGTAGCCCTATCCGGGAGCGGCCCGCCCCCCCTCAAGGAGAACTTCTATGCGTTGGAACACGCCCTCTGCCCCTTTGCTGCGCGCCCTGCCCCTGGCCCTGGTGCTGGCCTTCGGCTCTGCCCAGGCTGCCCCTCAGGCCGAATGGCTGGAGCATGCGAAAAAGGAGCAGCAGCCCTACCTGGATACGCTGCGCGATCTGGTGCATATCGAGTCCGGCAGCAAGGATGTGGCGGGCGTGAAGAAGATTGCCGAATACATTGCCGGCAAGCTGCGCGCCCAGGGCGGCAAGGTCGAGATCATCGAGCCCAGCGACATCTACCGCCTCGATGACACGCCCGAGAAGGTCGGCCCCATGGTGCATGCCGAATTCAAGGGCAAGGGCAGCAGCCGCATCATGATGATCGCGCATATGGACACCGTCTATCTGCCCGGCATGCTCAAGGACCAGCCCTTCCGCGTCGACGGCGACAAGGCCTATGGCCTGGGCATTGCCGACGACAAACAGGGCGTGGCCCTGATCATGCATATCATGCCCCTGCTCAAGAAGCTGGGCATCGAGGACTACGGCACGCTCACGGTGCTGATCAACGGCGACGAGGAAATCAGCTCGCCCGGCGCGCGCAGCACCATCACCCGCCTGGGGGCCGAGCAGGACGCCGTTTTCAGCTTTGAGGGCGGCGGCACCGACGGCAGCCTGCGCCTGGCCACCAGCGGCATCGGCGCCGCCTACCTCAAGGTCACGGGCAAGGCATCGCATGCGGGCGCCAAGCCCGAGGACGGCGTGAATGCGCTGTACGAGCTGTCGCATCAGCTGCTGCAGATGAAGGATCTGTCCCAGCCACAGGACGGCCTCAAGCTCAACTGGACGGTGTCCAAGGCCGGCACCAACCGCAATGTGGTTCCCGCCGAAGCAACGGCCCAGGCCGATGCCCGCGCGCTGCGCGTGGCCGACTTCACGGCGCTGGAAAAAGCCATGCAGGACAAGATCGGCAGCAAGCTGCTCCCCGCCAGCAAGGTGGAGCTGAAGTTCGAGGTGCGCCGCCCGCCGCTGGAAGCCAATGCCACAGCACGCAAGCTGGCGGCCCATGCCCAGGGCATTTATGAGCAGGAGCTGAAGCTGCCCATGAAGGTCATGGACAAGGCCACGGGCGGCGGCACGGATGCGGCTTTTGCGGCCCTCAAGGCCAAGGGCGGCGTGATCGAGGGCTTCGGCCTGTCGGGCTATGGCGCACATTCCAACGATGCCGAATACGTGCAGATCAACACCATCGTACCGCGCCTGTATCTGGCCGCCCGCATGATCCAGGACCTGTCGCGCGGCCAGATCAAGTAAGCGCTTTTGATAGCTGCTTTCGTATCATCTGCTTCGGTTTAAGTATAGAAGCGATCTGAAAATCAACAGGAGCTTGCGTTGCAAGCTCCTGTTTTTTTATTCTTCCGGGCTCGGGCCAGCACCTGCCACGGGCATTGCCACCGCCAGCCTCACCCGAGTTTCCAAGGTTCTGTCGCCTAGCCAACAGACCGCCGGCGCACGAGTGTCTACATTCATCGGATCAACGATGAAGGAGAGTCGCCGTGAGCCAAGAGCCTTTGAACATCCCCAGCGTCCGGCATCTGGTCAGCCCCGAGGAATGGCAGTTGCGCGTGGACCTGGCCGCCTGCTACCGGCTGGTGGCGCTGTACGGCTGGAGCGATCTGGTCTTCACCCACATCAGCGCGCGGTTGCCGGGCCCCGGGCATCACTTTCTCATCAACCCCTACGGGCTGATGTTTGACGAGATCACGGCCTCCTCGCTGATCAAGGTGGATCTGGGCTGCAACAAGCTCATGGAGTCGCCCTTCCCCGTGAACCCGGCCGGCTTCGTCATCCACAGCGCCGTGCATGAGGCCCGCGCCGATGCGCAATGCGTGATCCATACCCACACGCGCGCCGGAGTGGCCGTGGCGGCCCAGAAGCAGGGGCTGCTGCCCATCAGCCAGCAAAGCACTTTTGTCCTGGGGTCCCTGGCCTACCACGTCTACGAGGGCGTGGCCTTTCGCGAGGACGAGAAGCCGCGTCTGCTGGCCGACATGGGCGAGGCCAACTTTCTCATGCTGCGCAACCACGGTCTGCTGACCTGCGGCGCCACGATTGCCGATGCCTTTCTGTCCATGTACGTCTTCGAGTCCGCCTGCCAGATCCAGATCGCGGCCCAGTCCGGCGGCACCGAACTGACCGAGGTCGACCCGCAGATCCTGCAAGGCATCGCCCAGGCCATGAAGGTGCAGACCGGCGGAATGGGCGGCCAGTTTGCCTGGCCTGCCCTGCTGCGCAAGCTCGAACGAATCGACCCCGGCTACCGCAGCTGAGCTGCTGCGCGCGCACAGAAAAAGAGCATCCTGTGGATGCTCTTTTCGCTTGCTTGGGCCCAAGAATCAGACTTCGCCGCGCAGCTTTTCGATGAGGCCGTTGAGTTCGTCAAGCGAGCCGAACTGGATGGCGATCTCGCCCATTTCCTGCTGCTTGCCGTGGCGGCGCACGGTCTTCTTGATGCGCACCTCGACATCGGCGGTGAGCAGGTCGGACAGCTCTTCCTCGATGCGTTTCACGTCGCGCGACTTGCCATCTTTCTTGGCCTTCTGGCGCGTCAGATTGAACTCGGCACCGATCTTCTTGACCAGCGACTCGGCCTCGCGCACCGACATCTTCCTGGCCGCGATCTGGTTGCCGGCCGTGATCTGGGTGGCACGGTCCAGCGTCAGCAGCGCCCGCGCATGGCCCATGTCGATATCGCCGGCCATCAGCATGGTCTGCACGGGCTCGGCCAGATTCAGCAGGCGCAGCAGATTGGTGGCAGCACTGCGCGAGCGGCCCACGGCCTGCGCGGTCTGCTCGTGGGTCAGGCCGAACTCCTTGACCAGGCGGGCCAGACCCTGCGCCTCTTCCAGCGGATTGAGGTCTTCGCGCTGAATGTTCTCGATCAGTGCCATGGCCGCCGCTGCCTCGTCGGGCACTTCGCGCACCAGCACTGGCACCTCGGACAGACCCGCGATATGCGCGGCACGGAAGCGCCGTTCGCCGGCAATGATTTCGTACTTGCCGGCGTTGTCGCCCCGGGAGAGCTGGCGCACCAGGATCGGCTGCATGATGCCCTGGGCCTTGATGCTCTCGGCCAGCTCGTACAAGGCGCCTTCGTCCATGCGGGTGCGCGGCTGGTACTGGCCGGCCACCATCACATTGAGTGCCAGGGTGCTCGGCAGATTGGCCTGAGACCCGCTCGCTGCGACCTGCTCTGCTTCGCTGACCTTGGGGCCCAGCAGGGCTTCCAGACCACGTCCCAGGCCCTTGGGTTTCTTAGTCACCATTGCTGAATTCTTTCTTTAAAGGGAGAGCAGCAGCTCATGCCCGGCTTCCCACAGTCCCAGTCCGCTGGCCGTGTTGACATGGCCTGCGGCACCCGCACTCACAAAACGGCTGCCCCAGCCCTGTGCCATGGTCTGTGCGCGTGCCACAGAGCAGTTGGGGTCGTTCTCGCTGCCCACCAGTATCGACGGGAAGGGCAGCTTTTGCAGCAGCACAGGCGACCAGCCCGGCAGCACGCCGCGCAGACTCTCCTGCTCCGTATCGCCGGGGGCAACCAGCAGAGCGCCGCGCACCTTGGTCTTCGCGACCTGAGAATGCGCCGCCCACCATGCCACCAGAATACAGCCCAGGCTGTGCGCCACCAGCGTCACGGGGGCGGGAGCGTCGAGCACGGTTTCCTGCAGGCGAATGCTCCAGTCACCGCGCAGCGGATGCTGCCAGCTATGCTGCTCCAGCCGCTGGTAGCCGTACCGGTCCTGCCACAGACTCTGCCAGTGGCCGGGGTCGGAATTCTGCCAGCCGGGCAGCAGCCAGACATGCTGCGGGTTCAGTGCTTCAGAGGTCATGGTCGTTGGCGATGGTTCGATGGGGGACGGGGAGCTGTTTCACGTGAAACACTCACATTTTCTTGATGCGTCGCACCATCTCTTCGGCAAACTCGACAAAGGCCTTGCTGCCCTTGGCCGAGGCGTCGAACACCACGCCGGGCAGGCCGTAGCTGGGGGCCTCGGCCAGGCGCACATTGCGCGGGATCACGGTATCGAACACCTTGTCGCCGAAATGCTCCTTGAGCTGGTCGCTGACCTGCTGCTGCAGCGTGGTGCGCGGATCGAACATCACGCGCAGCAGACCGATGATCTGCAGGTCGGGGTTCATATTGGCATGCACCTGCTTGATGGTGTTGACCAGATCGGTCAGGCCTTCCAGTGCAAAGTACTCGCACTGCATGGGCACGATCACGCCATGCGCCGAGCACAGACCGTTCAGGGTCAGCATGGACAGCGAAGGCGGGCAGTCGATCAGCACGAAGTCATAGTCGGCAGCCACGGCCTGCAGCGCCGTCTTGAGGCGCTCGTTGCGGCGCTCCAGCGAGACCAGCTCGATCTCGGCACCCGACAGCTCGCGGTTGGCACCCAGCACGTCATAGCCGACCTGCTCGGACTTCTGGGCTACTTCCTTGACGCTGGCGTTTTCCAGCAGCACGTCGTAGACCGTCAACTCCAGCGCGCGCTTGTCCACGCCGGAGCCCATGGTGGCATTGCCCTGTGGGTCCAGGTCGATCAGCAGCACGCGCTGGCCGACCTTGGCCAGACCGGCGGCAAGATTGACCGTGGTCGTTGTCTTGCCCACTCCACCCTTTTGATTGGCAACGCAGAAAATTTTGGCCATTGAACTTCTCTTTTAGTTGGCGGCCAGCTTGAGGCCAAAACCGATCAGAAACACACCGGCTGTTTTTTCCAGCCACTTCACCACGGCCGGACTGGCACGCAGACGCTCTGCCAGCACCGTGGTCAGCGTCACCACGATGACGCTGTAGATAAAGGTAATTGCCGCCACCGTGGCAGCCATCACGCCAAAGGTGATGGCGCCCTGATGCCGGGCCGGGTCCACGAACATGGGAAAGAACGCCATGTAGAACACAATGGCCTTGGGGTTCATCAGGGTGATCAGAGCACCCTGGCGGAAATACCGGCGCGGCTGGATTTCGATGGCCGGCGCATCGCCGGGCCTGGCCGTAAGCAGCTTGTAGCCCAGCCAGGCCAGATAGGCCGCACCCACCCATTGGACGGCGTGAAAGGCCGCCGGATACGCGGCCAGCACCGCCGCCACACCGGCCACGGCCAGCCACATCAGCACCTGGTCGGCAGCCATCACACCCAGGCAGCATGCAAGGCCCGCTCTCCATCCGCCCTTGCCCGTAGAGGTAATCAAGGCCAGATTGCCTGGTCCAGGGATCAGCAAGAAAACGGTAACGGCGGCTGCAAAAGCGCCGTAATCAGAGATGCCAAACATTCAAACCCTGCGCGATGGAAAACAGCAAGTTTATGCGAGGGCCATGACCGGCGCATCTGCATTGCGCAGATGTTGTCCGATACGGTGTGTAAAAAAAACGGTTTTCACCGTGGCCAGCGACTTCGACATTTGCCAGCCAAGGTCGAAGACGCCGAACAAAGGCCTAGGCGACTCCGCCGCCCTGCGGCGCAGGCGTCGCCCCCCTTCCAGGGGGAAGCGGCAACGCGCCGCTCAGGGCGGTTACTTAATTTTCAACCAGATCACGCAGCGCTCCGCATCCAGGCCGGGAACCTGCAATGGTTCCACGTGAAACACCTTCACGTCGGCAGGCAGCGCAGCAATTTCCTCATCGGGGTGCTTGCCCTTCATGGCAAACCAGATGCCGTCCTCGGCCAGAGCCTTGCGTGACCAGGTGGTGAAATCCACCAGGGACGCAAAGGCGCGGCAGCTGATGACCGGGTACTGGGTCTTGAGGTTTTCCACCCGGTCATGAATGCCGCGCAGATTGGGCAGGCGCAAGGATGCAGCCACCTGCTGGATGAAAGCGGCTTTCTTGCCCACGGTATCCACACAGTTCACATCGATCTGCGGGCAGCAGATGGCAAACACCACACCAGGCAGACCACCGCCCGAGCCCACGTCCAGCAGCGGCAGACGCTTGCCCTCCTCCACCCGCAGGCTGCTCACATGTCGCAGCAAGGCGGGCACGGCAGCCAGGCTGTCGAGCAGGTGATGCGTCAGCATCTCCTGGGGATCACGCACCGACGTCAGGTTGTAGACCTTGTTCCACTTCTGCAGCAGATCCATGAAGGACATCAGCAGATCGATCTGGGCCGGGGCCAGATCCAGCTTCAGTGCCTGAACGCCCTGCTCCAGCTGGGTACGCAAAACCTGGCTCATGCGGAAGCCTCTTCGTTCTGAGTGGCAAAGCCTTTGAAGCCGCCTTTTTTCAGATGCACCATGAGCAACGAGATCGCTGCCGGCGTCACCCCCGAAATACGCGAAGCCTGACCCAGGGTTTCGGGCCTGTGCTTTTGCAGCTTCTGGCGCACCTCGAAGGACAGCGCTGCCACCTGCATATAGTCGAAGTCCAGCGGCAGACGCAGACGCTCGAAATGGGCAGCGCGTTCGACTTCATCCTTCTGGCGGTCGATATAGCCAGAATACTTGGCGGCGATCTCCACCTGCTCGATCACCGGGTCACTGAGCTCACCCAGAGCCTCGGGCTGCACATCAGCACTGGCGTACTTGCCCTGGTTCATGCCCATGAGCTTGTCGTAATCCACACCGGGGCGACGCAGCAGGTCGAACAGGTTGTATTCGCGCTCCATGGCCTTGCCCAGCACGCGCTCTGACTCTTCTGCTGCAACGACACGCGGGTTCACCCAGGTCGACTTGAGGCGCTCTGTTTCACGTGAAACAGCATCGCGCTTGCGGCTGAAGGAATCCCAGCGCACATCATCGACCAGTCCCATCTGGCGACCCGCTTCGGTCAGGCGCATATCGGCATTGTCTTCACGCAGCTGCAGGCGGAACTCGGCGCGGCTGGTGAACATTCGGTAGGGCTCGGTCACGCCCTTGGTGATCAGATCGTCGACCAGCACGCCCAGATAGGCCTCGTCACGGCGCGGCATCCAGGGGCTTTCGCCACGGCACTGCAGTGCTGCGTTCAGGCCCGCGAACAGACCCTGGGCGGCCGCCTCTTCATAGCCGGTCGTGCCATTGATCTGACCCGCAAAGAACAGGCCCTGGATCTGCTTGGTCTCGAAGCTGCTCTTGAGCGAGCGCGGATCGAAGTAGTCGTACTCGATGGCATAGCCTGGGCGCAGGATATGGGCGTTCTCCAGCCCCTTCATGCTGCGCACCAGTTCGTACTGAATGTCGAACGGCAGGCTGGTGGAGATCCCGTTGGGGTAGAACTCGTGCGTGGTCAGGCCTTCGGGCTCCAGAAAGATCTGGTGGCTTTCCTTGTCCGCGAAGCGGTTGATCTTGTCTTCCACGCTGGGGCAGTAACGCGGACCCACGCCTTCGATCTTGCCTGTGAACATGGGGCTGCGATCAAAGCCGCTGCGGATGATCTCGTGCGTGCGCGCATTGGTGTGCGTGATCCAGCAAGGCATTTGCCGGGGGTGCATCGCACGGTTGCCCATGAAGCTGAACACGGGCACTTCACCCTCGTTCACGCCGCCAGGCATGCCGTCGCCGGGTTGTTCCTCGCACTGGCTGAAGTCGATGCTGCGGCCGTCGATGCGCGGCGGCGTGCCGGTCTTCAGGCGGCCCTGAGGCAGTTGGAGCTCCTTCAGGCGTGCCGACAGGCTCACGGCCGGTGGATCGCCCGCACGGCCTGCGGCATAGTTGTTCAGGCCCACATGGATCTTGCCGTCGAGGAAGGTGCCCGCGGTCAGCACCACGGTGCGGCTGCGGAACTTGAGGCCCACCTGGGTGACGGCACCGACCACGCGGTCGCCCTCCACCATCAGATCATCCACGGCCTGCTGGAAGAGCCAGAGATTGGGCTGGTTTTCCAGCATCTCGCGAATCGCCGCCTTGTACAGAATGCGGTCGGCCTGGGCACGCGTGGCACGCACGGCCGGGCCCTTGGAGCTGTTCAGGATGCGGAACTGGATACCGCCCTTGTCGGTCGCCAGGGCCATGGCACCGCCCAGGGCATCGACCTCCTTGACCAGGTGCCCCTTGCCGATGCCGCCGATGCTGGGATTGCAGCTCATCTGCCCCAGGGTTTCGATATTGTGGGTCAGCAGCAATGTCTTGCTGCCCATGCGTGCAGCGGCCAACGCGGCCTCGGTGCCGGCGTGGCCGCCACCGACCACGATCACGTCAAATTCCTGTGGGTACAACATATTTCTGCTCCGGGCCAAGCCCGGCCCTTGCCCCCTGCACGAGGCAACCATGCCTCGGCTCTCATGGCAGGCGGACATGTTTTCGCGCCATGTCCAGCCCTGCGGGGAACCTGCAATTTTCCCACCATTGGCGCAACAATGCCTTGGCAGGGGGGTTTCACGTGAAACATGGCAACCAGAGCCACGGCCTAGATGTTTGCCCTGATGGCCCTGCCTACGCATGAAAAATGCAATCGCTCTGTGCTGCAATGACTGCATGCAAATCCTCATTTTTGCGGGCAGTACCCGCCAAGACTCGTACAACCGCAAGCTGGCCAAGGTGGCCGCCTCCATCGCCCGGCAGCAAGGTGCAGAGCCCAGCCTGCTGGAGTTGTCGGACTACGACATTCCGCTCTACAACGCCGACCTCGAAGCGCAGGGCACACCTGCCGATGTCATTCGCCTCAAGCAGGCCATGCACAGCCATGCGGCCTGGATTGTCTGCAGCCCCGAATACAACGGCAGCTACCCTGCCCTGCTCAAGAATGCGATCGACTGGGCCTCCAGCCCGGTCAAGGGCGACGCACAGTGGTCCGATGGCGTCCTGCCGTTTCGCAACAAGGTCGTCGGCATGGCCAGCGCCTCGCCCGGAGGGCTTGGAGGCCTCAGAGCCCAGTCTCACCTCGCTGCGCTGCTATTGAATCTGGAATGCTGGGTGGCACCGCGCAGCCATGCCGTGAGCCAGGCGGCCGAGGCCTTCGATGAGCAGGGTCATCTGCTGCGCGCACAGAACCAGCAAGGCATGGAGGCACTGGTACAGCAGGTGCTGTGGGCTGCGGGGCGCCTGGGCTGAGCAATCCCCCACGGATACGGACTACTTGCTGTCGGCTGGATATGCATATGACATGCAACCGGTTTAGCATGGGCGCTTGTCTTTTCTTTGCATAGAGAGCCACTCACCATGAAGCTTTACTACAGCCCCGGCGCCTGCTCCCTGTCTCCGCATATCGTGCTGCACGAAGCAGAGCTGCAGCATGAAACCGTGATGGTCAGCACCAAGAGCCACAAGCTCCAGGACGGAACGGATTACTACGGCATCAATCCGCTGGGCTATGTGCCCTTTCTGGTGCTGGACAGCGGCGACACCCTGCGCGAAGGTCCGGCCATTGTTCAGTACCTGGCCGACCTGGCTCCCGAGAAAAACCTGGCGCCCGCCAACGGCACCGTGGCCCGCTACCACCTGCAGGAATGGCTGAACTTCATCAGCACCGAGGTGCACAAGGGCTTCGGCCCCTTGTTCAATCCGGCAACGCCAGAGGACTACAAGCCCCTGGCGCGCGCCAGCGTGCTCAAGCGCCTGGCCTGGGTCAACGAGCAGCTCGCCAACAAGAGCTATCTGATGGGCGATCAGTTCACCGTGGCCGATGCCTACTTTTTCACGGTCACGGGCTGGGCCCAGTTCGTGGGCCTGGACATCTCCGAGCTCGAGAACATTCAGGCCTACCGCGAACGCATTCTGGCGCGTCCCGCCGTACAGGCCGCCATGAAGGCAGAAGGCTTGCTGAAGTAAGTTTTTTGACACCCATGCAAACTGAGAACGTGTTGACGATCTCTACGCAGCCGCGTTGGAGCGCAATCGGGATGAGTTCGAAGCGATGGCTCGCTGCTTGCACCGGGGTGCAAGCAAGAGTCAGCGCACAGAAATCGCCCGATTGCGCTCCAACCCTTCGGGACAGGGGCTTTGCGGGCGGTCTGCGGCGTTGCGAATCCTCGCAATAGCACGGCTATTGCTGCGGTATCGCGCCTTGCATACCATCCCGCAAAACCTCTGTCGCGGCGCGAGGAGATCGTCAACACGTTCTAAGCTCGGTACCCACCGAGCTTTTTTTCATCTGGAGTTCTGCATGACCTCATTGTTCGACCCGATTGAAGCGGGCAGCCTGCATCTGCCCAACCGCATTGCCATGGCCCCGCTGACGCGCAACCGCGCTCCCGACGCAGTCCCCACGCCGCTGATGCAGACCTACTATGTCCAGCGCGCCTCTGCCGGGCTGCTGATCAGCGAAGGCACGGCCATCAGCCATCAGGGACAGGGCTATGCCGATGTACCCGGTCTCTATGGCCAGGAGCAGCTGCAGGCCTGGAAGAAAGTCACCGATGCTGTGCATGCCAAGGGCGGGCGCATCGTCACCCAGCTCTGGCATGTGGGCCGCATTTCCCATACCGTGCTGCAACCCGACCTGCAGGCGCCGGTCGCGCCCTCGGCGCTGACGGCCCGCTCCAAGACCTTTGTGATCGACCGCGAGACGGGACAAGGCCAGTTCGTCGCCACCTCGGCGCCACGTGCGCTCGAGCAGCAGGAGCTGCCGGAGATAGTTCACAGCTTCGCCACCGCCGCACGCGAGGCCGTGCAGTCGGCTGGCTTCGATGGCGTGGAACTGCATGCAGCCAACGGCTATCTGCTCGACCAGTTCCTCAAGACCGGCACCAACCAGCGCAGCGACGACTACGGCGGCAGCATCGAAAACCGGGCTCGCCTGGTGCTGGAATGCGTGCGCTCCGTGGCCGATGCCATCGGTGCCGGCAAGGTCGGCATCCGCATCTCTCCGGTCACGCCGGCCAACGACATCGTGGACGCGCAGCCGCAGGCGCTGTTCGAGTATCTGGTGCGCCAGCTCGCGCCGCTGGCCCTGTCCTATATCCACGTGATCGAAGGCGCTACAGGCGGTCCGCGCGAGCTCGCAGATCGCCCCTTCGACTATCAGGCACTCAAGCAGGCCTATCGCTCTGCGGGCGGCAAGGGCGCCTGGATGGTCAACAACGGCTATGACCGCGAGCTGGCCATGCGCGCCGTGGAAAGCGGCTATGCCGATGTCGTGGCCTTCGGCAAGGCCTATATCTCCAACCCCGACCTGGTGCACCGCCTGCACGATGACCTGCCGCTCAATGCCTGGAACAGCGAACGCTTCTACGGGGGCGGCGCCGATGGCTATACCGACTACCCTGCACTCGCCAGCCAGTAAGCACCGTCCATCCGGCTGCAACCCTTTTTTCGATCGCGCCTGCAGCCATGGCGTGAAAAACAAAAGCCCGGTGCATCGCTGCAACCGGGCTTTTTGACGGAGCAAGCCGCTTAGAACGCGCTTGAGCTCTAAAGGCTCAGGCCTGTTCGAGCAACTGCTGCTTCTGGCCGGGCAAGGCCGCCTGGGCAGAAGCCAGTGCCGCCGGCGCCATGCCGGGATGAGCCGCAGCTCTGGGGCTGCGCTGGGCGGCATGCACCGCGCCGCCGGCCAGCTTGAACTGGCTGACCAACTGGGCCAGTCGCGCCGCCTGCTCGCGCAGCGACTCTGCGGCGGCAGCCGACTCTTCCACCAGGGCCGCGTTCTGCTGGGTCATGCGGTCGATATCGCCCACGGCCTGGTTGACCTGGCTGATGCCCAGCGACTGCTCGCTGGACGCTGCCGTGATCTCGCCAATGATGTCGCCCACGCGCTGAGCGCTGTCCACGGTCTCCTGCATGGCCTTGCCGGCGCTCTCCACCTGGCGCGCGCCCACGTCCACGGTCTGCACGCTGGTGCTGATCAGTGACTTGATCTCGTTGGCGGCCTGGGCCGAGCGCTGGGCGAGGCTGCGCACCTCGGCCGCCACCACGGCAAAACCACGTCCCTGCTCGCCCGCACGGGCGGCTTCCACGGCCGCATTCAGCGCCAGGATATTGGTCTGAAAAGCGATGGAATCGATCAGGCCGATGATGTCGCCGATCTTGCGGCTGGAGGCCGAGATCTCCTGCATGCTGTTGACGGCCTGGCCGACGATCTGGCCGCCCTGCACAGCCGTCGAAGAGGCCGAGGCAGCCAGCTGGTTGGCCAGCTGCGAAGACGATGCGGTCTGCTGCACCGTGGCCGTCAGCTGGGCCAGCGAGGCGACGGTTTCCTGCAGATTGCTGGCCGTCTGTTCGGTGCGGGCCGACAGATCCTGATTGCCCGTGGCAATTTCCTGGCTGGCCGTCGCGATATTGCCGCTGGCATCGCGCACCTGGGCCACCGTGGTGCCCAGCGACTGCTGCATCTGGTCCAGCGCGCGCTGCAGATCCGTCAGCTCATCCTTGCCACTGACCTCGGCCTTGAGCGACAGATCGCCACCGGCAATCGTCAGTGCCATCTGGCGGGCCACTTCAAGCGGGCGGCAGATGGACAGCATATTGAGCAAGGTCAGCGGAATCACCACCACCAGCGCCAGGATCACGGCCACCACAAACATCCAGCGAGTCTGGTCGGCCACGTCGCGCTCGGCCGCAGCCAGCGCGTCGGCCTGCTCGCGCAGCAGCTTGTCCAGCTGCGCCAGCAGCTTGTCGGCCTCCATGACTTCGGCCAGGGCCTTGCCGCTCATGCGGTTGGCCGTCGTCGCAGAGTCATAGCCGCCGGCTTCCAGCTGCCGCGCAACGGGCTCGAACAGCTTGCGATAGCTGTCGAGGTGGCCAATGATGCTCTTGGTCAGCTGCGCATCCTGCGCGTTCTGGTCGGTCACGAACTTGCCCAGCGTCGCCTTGGACTTGTCGATGTACATGACCCATTGCTGATAGGCCTTGCGCACCTCTTCAGGCTTTTCGTACTGGATGACCATGTCCTTCTCGCTGGAGCGGATGCCGCCCAGCTCGGTGCGCAGCTGCGCCATATGGCCCGATTTGACAAAGGCGTTGCTCAGAAACTCCTGGCTCATGTCCTGGATGCGGAACATGCCCAGCATCCCGGCGCCCCCCAGCAAGCCCAGCAACACCATCACCACACCAATGGCGCCCATCATGCGCGTGCGGATGGTGAAGCCCCGCATCATTTCCAACAGACTCATGAATCTCTCTCCACTTTGAACGACTGGCATTGTCGGGCCAGAACTTGCAAATTGTTTCAGATTGTCACCGACACCGAGAAAAACCCGTGACTGCGATGCCCAAGCCATGGCGATCTGCAAGATGACAACGTCTTATCGGCAGACTTTTCGGCTTATCAACCCTGCCCGGACCCAAGTCTTGTCAAAGGCTTGACATTGTCATGATGTTAGGGTTGACCATTCAAGGCATCGAGTCCGCCAGCCCGGCGACTCACTTTCTGAAGGAGCCATCCATGCAACAAGTTTTTGAAGTTCAGGGCATGACCTGCGGCCACTGCGAGCGTGCCGTCAGCAACGCCATCCAGGGCGTCGATGCCCAGGCACAGATCAAGATCGACCGCGCCGCCAACCGCGTGGAAGTCGAAACCGGCGCCAGCCGCGAAGCCGTGGCAGCGGCCATTGCCGAAGAAGGCTACAAGGTCGCCTGAACGCTGCCCACCCACCGCGCCAGCACCTCACGCAAGGCATCAGAAGGCCGCTGGCGCGTTTTTTCAGGACTAGCCATGCCCAAGCACCCACCGACACCAAAAATCGCTCAGAACTGGCCTGTCGTCATCAGCGAGGCCGCGCGCCGCGCCGGGGTCTCTGCGCGCATGGTGCGTCACTACGAAGCGCTGGGCCTGCTGCCGCCCGTGCACCGCACCGACAGCGGCTATCGCCAATACACCGAAGCCGATGTGCACGCACTTCGCTTCATTCGCCGCGGGCGCGACCTGGGCTTTTCCATGGACGAGATCGCCACCCTGCTCGGCCTGTGGCAGGACCAGGGCCGCGCCAGCAGCCAGGTCAAGGCCATTGCGCAAAAGCACATCGCCACGCTGACAGAGCGCATTGCCGCCATGCAATCCATGCAGCGCACGCTGCAGACTCTGGTGCATTGCTGCCACGGCGACGACAGGCCGGACTGCCCCATCCTCGACGACCTGGCCAGCGCCGACACCGACCTGACGCCGGCGCACCATGAACCCACGGCGCCCCGGCGCAGGACAGCGGCCTGAGACGGCTTGCGGGTTTCACGTGAAACCCTCGTGGCCCGCGCTGGGCGGCGTCAACAACGAGACATGTTGCACTGCAGCAAATACTGCAGAATACTCTGTGCGATGAATGCGGTTGCTCTCATTCATCCTTTCAAATCATTCAAGCACAAGCATTGCCCATCAATGCAGGAGACAAACCATGAGCACCAGAGACATCTTCGTGGTCAGCGCCGCGCGCACGGCCATCGGCACTTTTGGCGGCAGCCTCAAGGACGTTCCCAACGCCCAGCTGGCCACCACCGTGGTCAAGGCAGCCATTGCGCGTGCCGGCATCGCCGCCGACACCGTGGGCCATGTGGTGATGGGCAACGTCATCCCCACCGACACGCGCGACGCCTACCTGTCCCGCGTGGCGGCCGTGGACGCTGGCTGTTCCATCGAAACCCCTGCCTACAACGTCAACCGCCTGTGCGGCTCGGGCCTGCAGGCCATCGTCTCGGCGGCGCAATCCATTGCGCTGGGCGACTGCGAAGTGGCAATCGGTGCTGGCTCCGAATCCATGAGCCGCGGCCCCTACTTCGACATGGCCTCGCGCTGGGGCGCACGCATGGGCGATGCCAAGAGCATCGACTACATGCTGGGCATCCTGCACGATCCCTGGCAAAAAATGCATATGGGCATCACCGCTGAAAACGTGGCCGAGCGCTACAAGATCAGCCGCGTGATGCAGGACGAGCTGGCCGTCATCAGCCAGCAGCGTGCCGCTGCCGCCATCGAGTCCGGCCGCTTCAAGGAACAGATCGTTCCCGTGGAAATTGCCAGCCGCAAGGGCGTGGTGCTGTTCGACACCGACGAACATGTGCGCGCCGCCACCACGCTGGACACCCTGGCCGGCATGAAGCCCGCGTTCAAGAAGGAAGGCGGCACGGTCACCGCCGGCAACGCCTCCGGCATCAACGACGGCGCGGCTGCCGTGCTGATGATGAGCGAGCAGGCACTGAAGTCTTCGGGCGCCAAGCCCATTGCCCGCCTGGTCGGCTACGCCCACGCCGGCGTCGATCCCGCATACATGGGCATCGGCCCGGTCCCCGCCACGCAGAAGGTGCTGGCACGCACCGGTCTGAAGATCGAGCAGATGGACGTGATCGAAGCCAACGAAGCCTTTGCCGCCCAGGCCTGCGCCGTGATTCAGGAGCTCGCTCTGGACCCGGCCAAGGTCAACCCCAACGGCTCCGGCATCTCCCTGGGCCACCCCGTGGGTGCCACCGGCGCCATCATCACCACCAAGGCCTTGTACGAGCTGCAGCGCACCGGCGGCCGCTATGCGCTGGTGACCATGTGCATCGGCGGCGGCCAGGGTATCGCGGCGATTTTCGAGCGCGTCTGATACCGCGTTTCCGGGCACGTGAAGCGCCCATGCAAAAGGCCTGCCGGAATGATCTGGCAGGCCTTTTTTGATAGCTCCTAGCGCTTGCTGTCACTTGATTTCAGCATCAATAAATACTGAAATCCTTGATTGAAAAGCGCAAGCAGCTACATCATCCATAGCGTCAGAAGGGCGCCTCTTCCGGGGCGCTATCGGCGGGCGCTGTGGCCGGGCCGGTGAACGTGCCCTGGCCGCGTCCCTGTGCCAGACGCACGGGCAGAGTCTCTGCCGCAGGCGCCGACGACAGCGATGCCGGCAGGCCGTCGCCCAGACCCGTGCGCCCCTCCCCGCCAAGTGCCTCGATCAGATCGGGAATCAGGCGCGACAGCTCGCCCGTGGCAATTGTCACATCGGTATCGAAACCGCCGTCATCCTGGGATTGGCCATCCATCACCGCATCGAGCAGCGCGATCTTCTTGATCTGCAGACCTTCGCTGAGCACAAAGCTCACGCGGTCATCCCAGGTCATGGCCAGCTTGGTCGGCAGCTTGCCATGCTCGATATGCTGGCGCACCTCGTCGATATCGAGCGGATGGCGTGCATAACGCACCACGGCCTTGGACTCGTCGGCGGCCTTGAGCTCGCACTCGCGGTCGATGGAAAAACCGGCGGGCGGCTCCTGCGTCATCAGCCAGTGCGCCATGGCGGCCTGCGGACTGGTCTGCGTATCCAGCAGCGCCACCGCAAAGCCCGGCAGGCCTTCGACCAGCAACGTCACGATCTCGTCGGCACGGCCTTGTGCACTGGTATCGAGCACCAGCGTGCGCGCCTGCGCATCGATCCAGACCCACATGCTGCCCTGCTTGGTGAAGGCCATGGGCAGCAGGTCCAGCTTGGCCTCGTCCTTGAGCTCCTTCTTCTCCTTCTTGCCGGGCTTGCGGCCCTCGGTCTTTTCGATGTGCTCGGCCTTCTCGTTGACCTTGCGGTTGAGCACGCTGGCCGGCAGCATCTTGGACTCGCTCATGAAGCGCATCACCCATTGACCGGCCACGCTTTCCACCAGCGGGCCATGGGGCTCGCCGCGCGGCGGCACCCAGCCCACGGAACGCTCCTGGGTCGCGCCGCACTCCTCAAACACCGTCTTTTGCAGCGCATCTTCCAGCAGCTGCAGATCACCCTGCCAGCTCTCGGCAATGCGATAAACAATCATGTTCTTGAACATCAAAAACCTTTGCTAAACCTTCAATCGTCGCCAGCTCCTGCAGCTGGATCCCGCGGAAAAAAATCGGCCGCCAACGCAGCCCATGCATCCATTGTTGCGCAGTCGCAGCCACTCAAACTTATCAATACTTTACAGAGCGGCTGCAAAACCTCACGTCTTAGAAACATGGGGGGTCCACACTTCAGTCATCCGCTACCGAATGCCCATTCAGGAGCAAGACCAGGCGGCCACTTCTTCCACTTCCACAGAAAAGGAAACAGACATGACCCGCTTTCGCCAGACACTGACCGGAGCCGCTGTTGCAACCGCCCTGCTCGCCTCGCTGAGCCTGCCCAGCTTTGCCCAGACAGCCCCCGCAGAGCAGCCTGCAGCCGCCCAGAAAGCGCCCGAGCCGCACAAGCACCAGCGTGGTGACAAGCGCGGCGACCGCATGGAGCATATGAAGCAGCGCATGGAGAAACTCAAGGCCGACCTGAAGCTGACGCCTGCGCAGGAAACTGCCTGGACCACCTACACCCAGGCCATGAAGCCCGGCGAACGCCCTGCCCCCGGCGACCGCGAAGCCTTTGCCAAGCTGACCACACCCGAGCGCATCGACAAGATGCGTGAAATGCGCGGCAAGCGCATGGCCGAGATGGACCGCCATGCCGAAGCCACCAAGGCCTTCTACGCCCAGCTCAATGCCGAGCAGAAAAAGACCTTCGATACGGCCACCCTGCGCATGCATCACCAGCGTGGCGGCCACCATCATGGCCACCATGGCGGCAAACCCGGTCAGGAGCGCCCTGCAGCGCCTGCCCCGGCAGCCAAGTAAGCCGGCTTCCATCACCATCCCATCTAAGCCCCCGGTCGTCATGACCGGGGTTTTTTTACATTTCGATGTCAATTGGCTGACTACCAACGCAAGCGCTTGCCGACAGCGCATCTATTCACAAGCTTCTAGATTCATATCCACAGAGGGAGCGAAATCAAGGCATTGGCTGAGCATAGATACCGCAACCAGATTTCAAGTATTTAGAGGGCAATTGACATGAAAAAACTGCAATTAGCAACAAATCTTGTAATCCCTACACTGATCAGCCTGGCAAGCCCCATGCTTCATGCACAGCCTGTGCAATCCTCGACCACTGCCCTCTATCTGCAATACGGCTCGGCAGAGCACGGCACCGACAGCTGGGCCGGCGGCATCATGCTCCCCTGGAACTGGAGCTACGCCCTGGGCCCGGGACGGATGACGGGTTACTGGGATCTCTCGCTCAGCCGCTGGTCCTCCGACTACCAGGGCGGCAATCGCTCGACCTGGGTTCTGGGAGCACAACCCACATTGCGCTGGCGTCCCGCACAAGGCCTGTCGCCCTGGTTCCTGCAAGCCGGACTGGGCCTGAGCTATGCCACCAACCACCGCTACATCAGCGACCACAAGGAATTCTCGACCCGCTACAACTTTGCCAGCCATATCGGCATCGGCTACCTGTTTGGCGAGCAACTGAAAAACGAAATCAGTCTGCGCTTCGAGCACCAGTCCAACGCAGGCATCAAACGCCCCAACCCGGGAGAGAACTTTCTTCAGCTGCGATACGCACGCCACTTCTGAATTTTTGAGCCCGCGATATCGGGACCGAGCAGGCCGCCCAACGGGCGGCTTTTTTCATGGTTTTCAGCGACCGCGCAAGCTGTGAATAAACCTGGTGATAAAACGAAGTGAATTTTTCAGTTTTCCACAGAGAGGAAAGCTTCTGGAAAGTTGTTCCCAAATCCAGGACATCGGCAGCCCATGTAGGGGCACAGCTTTTGTCAAAGTTCAAGTTGTTGATTCTTAATGAAATTAATTACTTATCAACAATTAAGTGAGCCACTTACTATTACTACTAATTAAAAAGATAAGACTAGAAATAACAACTGCGGTCGAAGTTTACACAGCAATCGGGGATGGTCTGGATAAAAAAAATGTCGATCAGATCAGCGGGCAAGCAGTTCTTGCGACATCACACCCTTGGAATCCAATGTGCCCAATCATGTTCTTCTCAGTTATTCACTATGAAAAACATAGCAAATAACGCTTATATATCAATGAACACAGGCAATTTATAAAGAATTAATGAGGAAATGAATTTCTGTGGATAAGCCAATATCAACTTCCATGTTTTCCACAAAAATGCGCAAGAAGGCAAAGTTGTTCATGAATCGAGGACAGCAGCAACCGTCATTTGTCTCCATGTTTGTCATCCCTGAAGATGCTTGATTTGCCTTGGTTTTTGTAAGTTATCAACAGCAGATGCCAAGTCTTACTACTACGACTATATTTTTATAAAGCTTCTAAAGAACAACTGAAGCAGAAGTCGCAAGCAAGATCCGGAAACACGCACGATCGCGGCTGATCAGGTGGGCCAATCCCTTTGCTTCAGACGGAAGTGCAGAAAAAAACGGCTTTGGAAAGATTGACGCGCCAGATCTCGAAAAATTGGCGTAAGATGCGCCTCCTCAGTGACAGGAGGTGGGGATAAATTCCCATCGAAGAGTCTTTGAAGTGCCTGTTATCCACAGAATGTTATGAACAGCTGGGGGAAACTCTTGAGGAATGTAGGCCAGTGATATCAGCCAGCATTGCGCTTTCTTCATTCAAAAAAATTCAATGATCCATAGGTCATTGTTTTCAAAGAATTTTTCACCTCTGCATGGAGCAGAACCCGGAGCAGATGCGCAAGCTCTGGGAAACTGCAGCCATCCGTCGGTGGAACGGAAACCAGGAACGCCGGCAGTTGCCCACCAGTCATGGTGGTCACTGGTGCACAAGCCTGGCGGTGTTGCTTCGGGCAAGACCTTGCGCGTCGGCAGCCAGGAAAGGCTGGATGCTGCTCGCAGTGCCAGGCAACTGTTAGAAAAATTACAAATGCGCGGAGTGCGCCGCAGCAGGTTCGAGAGGCGCGAAGAGGGTGCAGCGGCAGGGCAGAAAACCACCTTGCCGCGCACTTGAGAACAGCGAAAAACGGTCTCTGGAATGGCACGAAACAGCGGGATGCGGCCTTGAATCACCTGGGCAAGGCCGTGTTTCGCACCGGAACTCAAGACCCTCGGACCGGGCGCCGTTGCAGCGTAAAAGGCGGCAGGCCCTTGATGAGCAGCTGGCCGTAGCTGGTGCCCGTCAGACGGCGGTCATAGCAGTACACATGGGCCTGGTCTTCCTCGGTCCGGATGGCACGGCCTACCCACTGGGCCAGGCGGATGGCCGTGGCCGGCACCACCAGTTCGTTGAAAGGGTTGCGGCCGCTGCTGCGCAGCCATTCGGCTCTGGCTTCGCCAACGGGGTCGTCGGGCGGCGCAAAAGGCAGCTTGGTGATGAACAGCGACTCGCAGAGGGCTCCCGGCAGGTCCAGTCCTTCGCCAAAGGACTGCATGCCGAAGATGATGGAGGGCTCGCCCATCGCCACGGCCTCGCGGTGGCGGGCCAGCAGGGTCTGGCGGGGCAGGGCGGTCTGCACCAGCACCTGGTTGCGCATGCTGGTGGACAGCGCGTCAACGGCCTGCCGCATCTGCTCACGGGATGTGAACAGCACCAGTGCGCCGGCCTGGATGCGGCTCAGATCGTTCAACAGGGCCTCGACCATCTCCTCGGTAAAGCGTGCGGCTTCGCGCGGGTCTGAGGCCGTTTCACGGGCCACCAGCGTGCCCTGGCGGGCATAGTCGAAGGGACTTGGCACTTCCAGCGTGGTGACGGAGTCGTCATTGGCCAGTCCCGCTTCGCGCAGAAAGAAGTCGAAATGGCCGCAACTGGTCAGCGTGGCGGATGTCAGCACCGCGCCACGCACCTGCGACCACAGATGCTGGCGCAGGGTGGAGCCGGGCTGTATCGGGCTGGCATGGGCCTTGACCACGATGAACTCGCCGTCCATCTCCAGCGTGAACCATTTGGCATGGGGCACCATCTTGCCGTCGCCATCGCTCTCGTTGTTCTGCAGCAGCAATTGCGTGGTGTTGAAAATGGCTTCCAGCCTGGGCGCCAGGGCGCCGACCTGCGCATAGACGGTGGACAGGCGCTGTGCTTCCTCGGGTTGTTCCTTGATTTCGGCGCGCAGGGCCTTGGAGACGGCGCGCAGCGCATCCAGAAAGCCGTCGGCATGGTGCGCAATCTGTCCCAGAGGCTCCAGAAGCGCCTCTGGCAGCACCCCGCGGGGTGCCCGTACCCTGGCTGGCCCATAGCTGTCTTTCTGCGATTTGAGCGTCTCTCCATAGTGCTCCATGACCAGTCGCGCCAGCTCCTGCATCTGCTGGCGCAGCTGACCCGCATGCTTGGGCACGTCGGCCAGTTCCTCGACTTCAGCGACCTGGTTCACGCGCAGCGCACGGCTGGCCAGCTTGTCGATCCAGCCCAGGCGGCTCAGATCCATCTCGCCGGCAAACTGGTCCAGAGCCGTGGAGGGCAGGTGGTGGGCTTCATCGAGCACCAGCAGACAGTTGTCCAGCTCGGGCAGCAGCTTGGAGCCCAGTGAGGAAAGCAGTAAATCATGATTGGCGACAATGACTTGCGCCGCCACCAGGTCCTTTCGGCGCTCGTAATAGACGCAGCTGCCGAAGGCCGGGCAGTGCTTTCCGGTGCATGAAGAGGACTCAGCTGCCACGGGGCTCCAGGCCTCGGCCTCAGGCGGGGTCTCCAGGGAGTCACGGTCGCCGTTCCAGGCCTCCGTGGCCAGTGCATCGGCCATGGATTTGTAGAACTGCATGCGGGCCTGCAGCTCGTGCTGAGGGCGGCTGAACTTGGTCTGGCCCTGCTCCTCGCCAAACAGATCGTCCATTTCGTCCTGTGCTTCCCCCGTGCTTGCCAGACGCTCCAGCTTGAGCTTGCAGACAAAGCGGCCACGCCCCTTGGCCAGGGCGAATTTGAAAGGCTGGTCCAGCTTTTGCGCCAGGGCCGGCAAATCCTTGTTCACCAGCTGTTCCTGCAAGGCCACCGTGGCTGTGGAGATCAGCACCCGCGTGCCGCGAGACAGCGCCATGCGGATGGCCGGAATGCTGTAGGCCAGCGATTTTCCGACCCCGGTGCCGGCCTGTACGACGGCGATGGCGCGACGTGGTTCCGGCTCGCCTTCATCGATTTTTCCGAGCTGCGCCTGGCTCAGCGTTTGCGCGATCTGGGCCGCCATTTTTCGCTGTCCTTCACGACTGCGAAATCCCGGCATGGCCCCGACTACGGCATCAAAGGAATTCAGGGCCTCTTCAGCCCACTTTTTTTCATGCATTTCAGCGTTTTTCGAGACGCAAAGACGCTGTGCTCTTGCGACTTATAAGTATTCGTACAGAGATATGTATTAAATAAGATTGAATTTCTTATGCAATACGGCATACAAATCGGTGAAGTCTGTATGTTCTACAGCTGTATCCGAGGGAGTCCGTAGGCAGAACTTTTCCACTGCTTGTATATGACTTGTTCATTGTAGTTGTGGATTTTGCCGGGTGCAGTTACCAAGAAACTTATCCACAGAATGACTTGAAGAATGGCCTGTACATATCCTGGAGACAACCATGTACAAATACCTGTGGATATGGCTGTTAAATTTTTATGAACAAAAAGATTTTTCTAGATTCTTGTGTTGCTGCAAATTTGCAGAAACAGCATGGTTTTCAAGTGCTGTGGGTAAGGTTGTTCATGGCTTTCTTCACTCTTGCAGATGGCAAAGCAGAAGATTTATCCACAAGTCTGGTGAAGGCCGCAGCGTGCAGCGGATGGCGGAAGATTACCCATCGCCAATGCTCGTCTCGCTGCTTTGTATGCAAGAGCACCGGTTTCTGTTGAAATCTGGATGCGGAGAAGGAATGGTGCGAAATCTATCCACCGCGTGGATAACTTCAAAGCTCATCTTTTGATAGTAGATATCCATTGACCATCAATGGATTGATCCTGTTTTCCCTGAAGTTCAGGGACCAGGCATGCTTCGGCCTGTGATCATGAAGTAATGATACTTTCGGTACTCATGTATGAAAAAATACATGAAAGATGCCTGTTTTTTGAGCAAATGGCAGAGGGTATGCGTGAGTTGCCTGAAAAATGGGCAATGCAGCCTGTCTGAAGGCTGATTTCCTGGTTTCAGACCGCCAGCGGAGCAGGGCCTGCTCTGCGGCCCTGTTTCAGTCCGTCAGTCCGTGATCGGCCTTACCAAACCGTAATGCGTGTGTCATCCACGCCGCGGGGTGCTCTTCCTAGCATGGCGTCATCACTGCAGGTGAAGTCGTGGACGCGCCCGTCACTTGCCGGACTTGGGAAAGAGTGAACATGTACAAGAGCCTTGTGAGACAGCCGGGAGCGGCACATTTACCAAACTGGACATTGGCAAGACTGCCGGTGATGGCTGCGGCCATTGCCGTGGCGGGTCTGCTGCTCGGCTGTGATGCCTCCAGAGCCACCGAGGAGGCGCAGAAGCCGGTTGCGCAACTGCCCAAGGGCTTTATCCAGGTCAAGCCAGCCTCCGTGAAGATGCTGGAGATCGCGCCCGTAGCCAATCCGCAGGGGTTGCAGATGGCCTGGGCTCCTGCGCATGTGGCCTTCGTCGAGGATCGCGTGGCCTCCGTTTCGGTACCGGTTTCGGCGCGTGTCCTGTCCGTCAATGCGCATGTGGGCGATATGGTCAAGGCCGGCGATCTGCTGGCGACTCTGGTCAGTCCCGATGCGCTGCGCACCCGCTATGACGTGGCTGCGGCCAAGACCGCACATGATGTGGCCGTGGTAGAAGCCCAGCGCCAGCAGACCATGGTGGACAAGGGCGTGGGTGTGGAAGTCGATCTGCGCGCCGCGCAGGCCAAGCTGCGCGAGACCTCGCAGGAGCTGGGCCGCGCACAGGGCACGGCCCAGCTGCTGGGCTCGGGCGGTGGCGATCGCCTCGAGCTGCGCGCACCGCGTGCCGGCATCGTGGCCGAGCGCAAGGCCGTGGTGGGGACTGCCGCTGAACCGGGAGCCGCGCTGTTCATGATTGGCGATCCCCAGGCCATGAATGTGGTCGCAGAGGTGTTCGAGTCCGATCTGCCCGGCATTCGCCTGGGCAGTGCCGTGCAGGTCGAGGTGCCGCAGTTGCCCAAGCCGATCAGGGGTACGGTGCGCCATCTTGGAGCCACGCTGGACAAGGAGTCGCGCCGCGCTGCCGTGGTGGTGGAGCTGAGCGAACAGAACCCGGTGCTGCGTCCCGGCATGCAGGCCAAGGTGGGCGTGCAGCTGTCGAATCAGCAGGAGATGCTGATTCCGGTCACCGCCGTGCTCATCAAGGATGAAAGCCACAGCGTGGTCTATGTGCAGCATGAGAACAACCAGTTCGAGGCGCGCGTGGTGACGCTGGGGCGCCCATCGCGAGGCATGGTCCCGGTGATCAGCGGCCTCAAGGTCGGTGAGAAGATTGTGGTGCGTGGTGGTCTGCTGCTCGACGGCGCGGCCAGTCAGCTGCTCTAGTCCGGCAGGAGCCTGAACCATGCTGAGTTCATTTATTTCATTTGTGGTGCATCGTCGGCTGCTGGCGGTGTGCGCCACGCTGGCGATTGCCGTCTACGGCGTCTACGCCTATCTGCAGACCGCCATCGAAGCCTATCCCGACGTGACCAATGTGCAGGTCGGGGTGATCACCCAGGCACCGGGCCTGGCTCCCGAAGAGGTGGAGCGCCAGATCACCCAGCCGCTGGAGCGTGAGCTCAACGGAACGCCGGGTCTGATATCGCTGCGCTCGGAGAGCTATTTCGGCCTCTCCATGATCAATCTGGTCTTCAACGACGACGCGAAAAGCTTTACGGCGCGCGCCGAGGTGTCGCAGCGTCTGCCGCAGGCGGATCTGCCCAATGGCGTGACGCCTGAAATGGCGCCTGATTACACGCCGCTGGGCAAGATCTTCTACTACCGCCTGCAGAGCGACAGACACAATCTGGCGCAGCTGCGCACCGAGCAGGAATGGCATGTGGTGCGCGTGCTCAAGCAGGTGCAGGGCGTGGCCGACGTGGTGAGCATTGGCGGCTTCGTCAAGGAGTTTCACGTTGAAGTCGACCCCGAAAAGCTCTACAGCCTGGGCCTGTCGCTGGACGATGTGAGCGATGCGCTCTCCAAGTCCAACCGCAACGTGGGTGGCGGCCTGATGCGCCGTGGCGAGCAGTCCTTCATCATTCGCGGTATCGGCCTGCTGCGCAATCCGCAGGAGATTCAGGATGTGGTCGTTGCCATGCGTGGCAAGGCTCCCGTGACCATCGGCGACGTGGCGCGTGTCGCGCAGTCGCATACGCCGCGCCAGGGCTCGGTGGGCATGGACGACCAGAACGATGTGGTGCAGGGCATTGTGCTGCTCAAGCGCGGCGCCAACCCCTCCATCGTGCTCGATGACATTCATGCCAAGGTCGATGAGCTCAACAGCGGCGGCCTGCCCGAAGGCATGCACATGGTCACCAACTATGACCGCTCCGATCTGGTGGGCCACACGCTCAAGACCGTGCAGCACAACCTGCTGTTCGGTGCCACGCTGATCATTGCCGTGCTGTGGCTGTTCCTGCGCAGCCTGCGTGGCTCGCTGATCGTGGCCACGGTGATTCCGCTGTCGCTGCTGGTGGCCTTCATCGGCCTGCACTGGCTGGGCATGCCTGCCAATCTGATCTCCATGGGCGCCATCGACTTCGGCATCATGGTGGATGGTGCCGTGGTGCTGGCCGAGAACATCATCCGCAACGCACGGCAGCGCAAGCCGCAGACGGCCAACGACATGCGCCACATCATTGTGGATTCGGCCGTTGCCGTGGCCAAGCCCACGCTGTTCGCCATGGCCATCGTGATTGCGGCGCTGATTCCCGTGTTCTCGCTGCAGAGCATCGAAGGTCGCATCTTCCGCCCGCTGGCCATGACCTACAGCTTTGCCCTGCTGGGTGCGCTGGTGTTTGCCATGGGTCTGGTGCCGGCGCTGTGCGCATTGCTGCTCAAGCCCAAGCATGTGATGGTGGAAGAGCCCAAGATCTTCGACCGTGCGCACCACGGCTACCAGCACTGGATCGCCAAGGTGCTGGGCGCAGCCAAGCGCCGCACTGCGGTGATCGCCGTGTTCGTGAGCGTTCTGGTGGTGGCTGGTGTTTCTGCCAAATGGCTGGGCACCGAGTTCCTGCCGGAGCTCGATGAGGGCGATGCCTATGTGCTGGTGCAGATGCCGGCTTCCATCTCGCTGGAAAAAGGCCAGGAAGTGCTGCGCGATGTGCGTCTGCGTCTCAAGGTCTTCCCCGAAGTGATCACCGTCACCACGGAGCAGGGGCGCCCCGAATCGGGCACCGACAACGAGACGCTGAATCTGGCCAAGGTGCTGGTGCGCCTCAAGCCCCATGGCGAATGGCGCAAGGGCCTGACCAAGCCCGCACTGATCGAGGAAATGCGGGCGACGCTGGGCGAGATTCCCGGCGTGGCCTTCAACTTCGCGCAGCCCATTCGCGACAGCGTGGAAGAGTCCACCTCGGGCGCGCGCGGCCAGGTCGTGCTCAAGCTGTTCGGGCCTGATATTCCCACGCTGCGCAGCATTCTTCAGCAGACCAAATCGCTGGTGAGGGACATCGATGGCGTGGTCGATCTGGATCTGTACCGCGATGCCCCGGCACCCCAGGTGCATGTGCAGTTCGACCGCCAGGCCCTGGCACGCCAGGGCATTGCCATGGAGGACGCGCAAAAGACCCTGGAAGTGGCCCTGGCCGGCAATGTGGCCACCACTTTGTGGGAAGGCGAATTCCCCGTGCCGGTGCGCGTGCGCCTGCCCTACGTGGACCGCATGGACGAAGAGCGTATTCGCAACATCGCCATACCGCTGCCCGATGGTGGCTCGGTGCCTCTGGGCTCGGTCGGTACGGTCAGCATGAAGGTCGGCAACTCCTCCATCTTCCGCGAAGGCAATGCGCGCTACATGGCGCTCAAGTTCAACGTGGAAGGCCGTGACATCGGATCGGTGGTGAAGGACACGCTGGCCACCTTCAAGCAGAACGTGAAGCTGCCTGAAGGCTACCAGGCCGTCTGGGGCGGTGAATGGGAGAACCAGCAGCGTGCGGCTGCGCGCCTGAAGGTGGTGGTTCCGCTGTCGCTGGTCATCGTCTACGCCCTGCTGTTCGGTGCGCTGGGCCAGGCCCGCAGCGCCGGCATCATCCTGCTGTGTGCGCCGTTTGCCATGGTGGGCGGGATTGCGGCCCTGCATCTGGCGCATATCGAGCTCTCCATCAGCGCGGCCATCGGTTTTATTGCCTTGCTGGGCCAGGTGGCCCTGGCGGGGCTGCTGGTGGTCTCTGCGGTCGAGGACTTGCGCCGTCAGGGCATGCCCTTGATGCAGGCCCTGATCGAAGGAGCGGCCGAGCGCATGCGCTCCATCATTCTGGTGGCGTTGCTGGCGCTGCTGGGCCTGCTGCCCATGGCACTGTCCACTGGCGTGGGTAGCGAAACCCAGCGCCCGTTTGCCTCGGTCATCGTCGGCGGCATGGTGGTGCTGCCTCTGGTGGCACTGGTGCTGCTGCCCGTGCTGTATGCCTTGCTGGGCCCCAAGAACATGTTGACGCAGGAAGAACGTGATGAAAGCGCTCAAGATGAATAAATGGCACTCGCTGGCCATGGCTGTAGCACTGTGCTGCGGTGCTTTCAGCGGCCTCGCTCATGCTGCCGATGCGATGGACGCACCTGCGCAGAACAGTGCAGCAGCGGGCCGTATGGCGGCCCCTGTGCAGCCTGTGACCCTGCAGGAATATCTGCGCATCGTCGTGCAGAACCAGCCCAATCTGGCGGCCGATCGCATGCAGCTGGATCTGGCCAGGGCCGACAGCAAGACGGCGGCCACCATCTCCAATCCCGCCATGCATTACTCCAGCAAGCGCGGCGAAAAGGAATGGGGCGTGGAGCAGGCCATTCCCATCTTCGGCCAGCGCGGCATGCGCATCGAGAACGCCAGGCTGGGCGAGAAGGCCGCGGCGGCCAATGCAGACGTGGCGGTCGCCGTCACCATGAGCGATGCCGCCCATGCCTTCAACGAGCTGCTGGTGGCGCAGCAGCGCTATCAGGTGTGGCTGGCTGCACGCGACGAGCTGGAGAGGGCGGGCAACATCGTCAAGGGCCAGATCGAAGCCGGTACGCGCAGCCGCTATGACGGCGCGCGGCTGAACCTGCAGCAGGCCCAGATGAGCATGCAGGTCAGCAAGGCTCAGGCCGCCTTGCGGGATGCCGCATCGCGCGTGGCTGCCATTGCGGCCCTGCCGCAATGGCAGGTGCGTGTCGAAGGCAGCCTGCAGGCTTCCGACCTGCGCAAGGCCCCTGGCTACGAGCTGCTGTGGAACCAGGCGCAGATCCAGTTGCCGAGCCTGCGTGCCGCGCAGGCCGAGCTGGACAGAGCGCGCCAGAAGATCCAGCTGGAGCAGCGTGAGGCCCTGCCCACGCCATCCTTTGGTCTGGCCCGCATCCGCAACAGCGTGGACGGAAGTTTCAATCAGGTGGGCGTGAGCGTGGAGATCCCGCTGTTCGACCGCCGCCAGGGCCCCATCGAGCGCGCCAAGGTCGAGGCCGACCAGGCTGAGCTGCGCCGCGATGCGGCCTTGTTGGCCGCTCAGTCCGAACTGCAGCGCGCGTTGCAGCAGCTGTCGCTGCGCCGCACGGCCGTGCGCGACTACGAGAAGGAAGGGCTGGCCCAGATTGCGCCGCTGCACCAGATGGCTCAGGACGCCTACAAGCTGGGCAAGGGCACGATTCTTGAGCTGATCGATGCACTGGGCTCGATCACCGAGCATCGGCTGGAGCATCTGGAGCTGGTCAAGGACATGCTGGACGCCGAATGGGAAGTGCGTCTGGCCAGCGGCGATCTGCCACAGGTGCAGCCTTGAGCGAGGCAAGGGAGATGGCACAAACCCCTGTACCACCTCCTGATGCATCCCTGCTGCCCGCTGCGAAGGACGAGGCGACGGCTTATAGTGTCTGTCCACCAACGGCCAGAGACAGACTTCGCATGTACCGCTACCTCATCATCGAAGACGATGCGCTCAACGCGCGTTACATCGCTGAAGGGTTGCGCCAGCAAGGCGCGCATGTCAGCGTCTGCGCTGACGGTGTGCAAGGCATTGCGCAGGCCGTGGGCGAGAACTGGGATGTCATCATCCTCGACCGCATGCTGCCCAATGGCTTCGACGGGCTGCAGATCCTGCAGGCGTTGCGCTCCATGGGAAAGCAGACGCCGGTGCTGGTGCTCAGCGCCCTGTCTGCCACGGACGAGAGAGTGCGTGGGCTCAAGGCCGGCTGCGATGACTATCTGACCAAGCCCTTTGCCTTTTCCGAACTATCGGCCAGGCTTGAAGCCCTGGTGCGCCGTGCCCAGATCCCGGCTCCCACGCGCGAGATGCAGGTGGCCGATCTGCGCGTCAACCTGATTTCGCGCAGCGCCGAGCGTGCCGGCCAGCCGCTGTCGCTGCAGCCGCGCGAATTCCGTCTGCTGGCGTTTCTCATGCAGCACGCGCACCAGATCGTCACGCGCACCATGCTGCTGGAGTCGGTCTGGGATTACCGCTTCGATCCGCAGACCAATGTGATCGACGTGCACATCAGCCGCTTGCGCAGCAAGGTGGACAAAGGCTTTGCCACGCCTCTGATCCACACCGTGCGCGGTGTGGGCTACAGCCTCTCGGACCAGCCACAAGACCTGCCCGAGGTGGTCTGATGATGCGCTCCAGACCCTGGAGTTCGCTGGCCTTCAGGCTGGCTCTCAGCTATGGCGGCCTCATGGTGCTGACCATGGCCATTGTGCTGGCTGTCTTCTATGTCCAGACCGTGGGCGTGGTGCGGGTACGGCTCGACAAGCAGGCCGAAAACCATGTGCGCAGACTGACCGAGCACTCGGCGAAATACGGCCCGGGGGCGCTGGAAAACGAGATTCTGCAGACCATTCGTGACGGTGTGAACACCGACACGGAAATCGTCATTCTCATGAACCCGCAAGGTGAGACCATTGTCAGCAATGCCGAGGTCTATCCTCCGCGCAAGCTCAGCATCATGGGCGTGCGCGAGCTGACCGTGAAGCGCAACGGGCGGCTGATGGTAGGCCGGGTGGCCGTCGTGGAAATGCCCAATGGCAATCTGCTGGCCGTGGGCAGCGACATGCAGCTGCAGCGCGATATGGAAGAGCTGTTTGGCCAGGCCAGCCTGCTGGCGGCCGTGGCGGCCTGCATCATGGCCGTGATAGGCGCCATGGTCTTCCGACGCGTGGTGGACGAGCGCGCGGCCGCCATTCGCAGCACCATGTCGCGTGTGGCGGCAGGCGAGCTGCGCCAGCGCATACCGGTCGATCAGCGCGAGGATGAATTCACGCTGCTCAACCGCGATATCAACACCATGCTCGACAGGCTCGAGCAGCTGATGGAAGGTATACGCCACGTCTCCAACAGCATTGCGCACAACCTCAGAACGCCGCTGACGCGCATCCTGCTGCGTCTGCGCAACGCGCAGCAGGCCAGCCCCGAAATGCAGTCCGCCACGCTGGCGCTGGTGGCCGAAGAAGTGGCCGAGCTGGGCGTGGTGTTCGAGAAGCTGCTGCAGATTGCCGAAGTGGAAAGCGGAGCCAGTCGCAAGAGCTTTGCATCGGTTGATCTGCAGGCCTTGCTGGTCGACGTGGTGGACTTCTACGAACCGTTGGTGGAAGACGCCGGCGGCATTCTCAGGCTGGATGTGCAGGAAGGTGTGCAGGCCCTGGGCGATGGCGACCTGCTGGCCAGCGCTGTCTCCAATCTTGTCGATAATGCTATTAAATACGGAGCGTCACCCGACGATATCCACGGGGCTGACGTGCTGCTGCGTGCCGCGCCAGCGCAGGAGCATGGCAGCGATGGCGTCTGGGGTGTGGAGATCACCGTGCAGGACCAGGGGCCGGGTGCAGATCCTCAGACCCTGGAGAAAATGACCACCCGTTTCTACCGCGCGGAATCTGATCGCCCGGGCTATGGACTGGGTCTGGCCAGTGTGCTGGCCATTGTCCAGCTGCATGGCGGCAAGCTCAGTTTTCACAACGCCCATCCAGGCCTGGTGGCGCGCATCTGGCTGCCTGCCGTGGCGTAGGGGCGAGATCGGAGTCTCGTCGTTAGAAGCTGGCGCGATAGCTTTGTGCATCCAACTGGCAATGGCTGTCGATCGCTCCTGGCAGATCAAACAACTGAGGGCGCTTTCTGAAGTCGTAAAGTCGGTATAGATGAAAGCGAGAAGATTCTTGCTGTGACACCTGCAGCTCATTGCGTGTGACAAAAAATGGCGTTTCTTTGGCAAAGCTGGTGGTCTTTACTTCGATCAGCTTTTCCTTGCCATGCAGGTCGAAGGATCGCACATCAAAACCGAGTCCATCCCCCAGCGACTCGGCAACATGCTCGACCCTGCTTGCCAACTTGTGCAGTCCTTGCTTTTCAAGCTGCCATTGCTCATAAGCCAGCACAAATTTTTCGCCGGCCAAACCCAGTGAACGATTGCGTGCTTCCTGAGCCAGATAGTCACGTTTAGCGGCACTGTGCAGGGCATAAGTCGCGGTGGGCTCAGCCGCTTTGGGCGTGCGCTTCGGGGGCTCTTGCTGCACAGTGTCGAATGTCGGAGCGAGGTACTCAACTGCCGGCTGAGTCACGGCAAATTGCACGATGGCTTCCAACGCCTGGCATTGCTGCAGCTGGGATTCGACTTCCTCTATCAGCAGCGACTGGAAGTTGAACCGTGGCTGATAACCCTTGATGTGAGGGTAGCCAAGAAGACGCATGACTGCACTGATATTGCAGTGCTTGAATTCAATGGATGCAGGCGATCGGATACCGTTCAGTTGCTGGAATAGAAGCTGTCGGCAAGCCGCCTTGTTGTAGCGTTGCCCGGCCAGTTCTTGCTGCAGCATGTTCAGATAACTTTGGATGGTTGCCCGAACTTCTGTTGCGCTCCAAGGCTTGCCTTTTTGTGATGTCTCCATGTCCCGATCTTGCCAGGGATTAAACGCACTGCTTGCTGCTATGAAAGCGCCTTGTTGCCATAGGCACAGAACCCTGGTTTGGGGCCTTTCTTGGGGTGCAATCTGCAGGTCTCCGGGCGCTTTTCATAGACCGTGCAGCGGCGCGTGTTCTTGTCCAGGAAATTGCAGTCGCCGCCCGCCCGGCGGGCCATGGTGAAGATCTCGTGCTTGGGGTTGAAGTGGTCGATCAGGCGCATCTTCAGCAGCCGCTTGGCGATCAGCTTGGGCTCGATGTTTTCGACCTCGAACGGGTCCACCAGCTCCAGGCGCACCAGATCCGGCAGGCGCACCTCCAGCGGCATGGTGCAGCAATTGGCCGCGCAGCTGTCACACATGCCGGCCTTGTACTTGCTCCAGGTTTCCAGGCGGTCGACGTCAACAATGCGGATGGAGGATTTCATTTCGGGTGGGGCACTTCTGGCAGAAGCGCGATGCTGCCATGAGATGTCGATGTCTGCCTTGCGCCATTGCTATGAGCAGACCCGGTTCATGGGATTGAGCGGGCTGCAGGGCAGCCTACACTGCACAGGCATATCACCATCCACGGGAGAACGATTTTGGCAAGTCAAACCACGCTTTACTACGCAGCTGGCACCTGCGCGCAGGCCGTACTGATTGCGCTTTATGAGGCGGATGCCCAGTTCACGCTCAAGACGCTGAGCTTTGCCGACAACGAGCAGCGCAGCCCCGAATACCTGGGCATCAATCCCAAGGGCAGAGTGCCCGCGCTGGCCACGGAACACGGCGTGCTGACCGAGACTCCGGCGCTGCTGCTGTACGTGGCGCAGACCCATCCGCAGGCAAGACTGGCGCCGCTCCATGATCCCTTCGCGCTGGCGCAGATGCAGGAGTTCAATGCCTATCTGGCATCGACCGCGCACATCGCCCACGCCCACCGTCCGCGCGCCTCGCGCTGGGCCGACGACGAGGCTGCCCAGGCCGCCATGCGCGCCAAGGTGCCGCAGAACATGCGCGATTGCTTTGCCGTGATCGAGCAGCACTATCTGGGTGACAAGACCTGGGTGATGGGTGAGCAGTTCACCGTGGCCGACGGCTATCTCTACACCGTGGCGGGCTGGCTCAAGGGCGACGGCGTGGACATCGCCGAGTTCCCGCGCGTGGCGGCCCATTTCGAGCGCGTGAAGGCCAGGGCTTCGGTGCAGAGGCTGAAATAAAAAAAGGCCAGCTTCCGCCGGCCTTCTCTTTGTTTCTTGAATTCACCTGCAGGGGGATCAAACGTCGATATTCCCCGCCCGCAGCGCGTTGTCTTCGATGAAGTTGCGGCGCGGCTCGACCTCGTCGCCCATGAGCATGGTGAAGACGCGGTCGGCCTCGATGGCGTCGCCGATCTTGACCTGCAGCAGGCTGCGGACATTGGGGTCCATGGTGGTTTCCCAGAGCTGCTCGGGGTTCATTTCGCCCAGACCCTTGTAGCGCTGGCGGCCCGTGGTGCGCTCGGCTTCGGAGATCAGCCAGGCCATGGCCTGACGGAAGTCGCCGACCTTCTCGGTCTTGGCCTTTTCGCCTTCGCCGCGCGTGACCTTGGCGCCTTCGCCAAGCAGGCCGACGAAGTTCTGCGCTTCGTCGGACAGGGCCGCGTAGTCATGGCTGCGCACGAACTCCTGGGTCAGGATGGAGCTCTTGATGTTGCCGTGGTGATGGCGGCTGATGCGCAGGATGGGGTGCTCGCTGTTGGGGTCGATCTCGGCCGTCACATCGGCCGGCACGCCGGTGGTGGTCAGCTCGCGCAGCTTGGCTTCGAGAATCGGGGCGCACTCCTGCGCTTGCTCGATGGTGTCGAGCTTGATCTGCACGCCGTCGGCAATGGCGCGCAGGGCTTCGGCATCCATGAAGTTGGACAGGCGCTCGATGACGGTTTCGGCGGCCAGGTGCATGTTGGCCAGCTTGGCCAGTTCTTCGCCTTCCACGGTGCGCGGATTGTCGCCGCCGGTGTTCACGCTGGCATGGTTCAGCGCGATCTTGAGCAGGTATTTGTTGAGGGCCGGGCCGTCCTTGAGGTAGAGCTCTTCCTTGCCGTTCTTGACCTTGTACAGCGGCGGCTGGGCGATGTAGATATGGCCGCGCTCGACCAGGTCGGGCATCTGGCGGTAGAAGAAGGTCAGCAGCAGGGTACGGATGTGGGCGCCGTCCACGTCCGCGTCGGTCATGATGATGATGCGGTGGTAGCGCAGCTTGTCGGGGTTGTAGTCGTCGCTGCTGCTCTTGCCCGAGTCTTCGCTGACCTTGCCGATGCCGGTGCCCAGGGCGGTGATCAGGGTGATGATTTCCTGGCTGGACAGCAGCTTTTCGTAGCGGGCCTTTTCCACGTTCAGGATCTTGCCGCGCAGCGGCAGGATGGCCTGGAACTTGCGATCGCGACCCTGCTTGGCGGAGCCGCCGGCGGAGTCACCCTCGACGATGTAGATTTCGCACAGCGCAGGATCTTTTTCCTGGCAGTCGGCCAGCTTGCCGGGCAGGCCCATGCCGTCGAGCACGCCCTTGCGGCGCGTCATTTCGCGGGCCTTGCGGGCGGCTTCGCGGGCGCGGGCGGCTTCCACAATCTTGTTGCAGAGAATCTTGGCGTCGTTGGGCTTTTCTTCGAGGAATTCGGCGAGCAGCTTGCCGACAATGTCTTCCACGGGCGCACGGACTTCGGAGCTGACCAGCTTGTCCTTGGTCTGGCTGGAGAATTTGGGCTCGGGCACCTTCACGCTGAGCACGCAGCACAGGCCTTCGCGCATGTCGTCGCCGGTGACTTCGACCTTGGCCTTCTTGGCCAGTTCGTTGTCGGCGATGTATTTGCCGATGACGCGGGTCATGGCGGCGCGCAGGCCGGTCAGGTGGGTGCCGCCGTCACGCTGGGGAATGTTGTTGGTGAAGCACAGCACCTGCTCGGCATAGCTGTCGTTCCACTGCATGGCGACTTCGACGCCGATTTCGGTGCCGGGAATGCCACCATAGGTCTCTGCCGGGCGTGTGCCTTCGGCGTAGAAGGTGGTGGGGTGCAGGACCTTCTTGGTGCCGTTGATGAATTCCACAAAGCCCTTGACGCCGCCGGCGCCCGAGAAGTCGTCTTCCTTGCCGTCGCGCTCGTCCTTCAGGCGGATGCGCACGCCGTTGTTCAGGAAGGACAGCTCGCGCAGGCGCTTGGCCAGAATCTCGTAGCGGAACTCGAAGTTCTCCTTGAAGATTTCCTGGTCGGGCAGAAAGTGCACCTTGGTGCCGCGCTTGTCGCTGGGGCCGAGCACGCGCATGGGCGAGACTTCGGTGCCGTCCACGACTTCGATCAGGCGGTTTTGCACAAAGCCGCGCGAGAAGTCGATTTCATGGCGCACGCCGTCGCGGCTGACGGTGAGCTTGAGCCAGATGGACAGCGCGTTCACGCAGGACACACCCACGCCGTGCAGACCGCCCGAGACCTTGTAGCTGTTCTGGTTGAACTTGCCGCCAGCGTGCAGCTCGGTCAGGGCGATTTCGGCCGCCGAGCGCTTGGGCTCGTGCTTGTCGTCCATCTTCACGCGCGTGGGAATGCCTCGGCCGTTGTCGATCACGGACAGCGAGCCATCGGCGTGGATGGTGACCAGAATGTCGTCGCAGTAGCCGGCCAGCGCTTCGTCGATGGAGTTGTCCACGACCTCGAAGACCAGGTGGTGCAGACCGGTGCCGTCCGAGGTGTCACCGATGTACATGCCCGGGCGCTTGCGCACGGCTTCCAGGCCTTCCAGGATCTGGATTGCGCCTTCGCCATAGCCGCCTGCATCTGCGGCGCTCTGGGTGTCTGGCTTGTTCTCTTCGGTCATGAAATTACCTTGCTGCTACAAGGTCAGGAGCTGTTGGCGCCTGACCTGCATAACTTTCAAATGAATACTTGCCTGAAATCATTACAGGACGAGCGGTAGCTGCTCCTGTTATTTCAGGCAATGAAATGACTGGCTGCGTTCGGTCCATTCAGATGCGCATGGGCATCACGACGTACTTGAAGCTTTCGTTCTCGGGGATGGTGACCAGTGCCGAGCTGTTGCCGTCCTGCAGATCGATCTTGACCATGTCCTGGCTCATATTGGTGAGCACGTCGATCAGATAGGTCACGTTGAAGCCGATCTCGATGGTGTCGCCACCGTAGTCGATGTCGAGTTCGTCCATGGCCTCTTCCTGCTCGGCGTTGTTGGACGCCACGCGCAGCGTGCCAGGCTCGACCGACAGGCGCACGCCCTTGAACTTGTCGCTGGTCATGATGGCCGTGCGCTGCAGCGATGCCAGCAGCGGGGCGCGGCCCAGGGTCACGCTGTTGGTGTGGTTGCGCGGGATGACGCGGTTGTAGTCGGGGAACTTGCCCTCGACCAGCTTGGTCACGAACTCCATGCCGCCAAAGGTGAACTTGGCCTGGTTGTTGGCAAACTGCATCTCGATGACGGGCTGGTTCTCGCCGCTGGCGTCCGACAGCAGGCGCTGCAGCTCCAGCACGGTCTTGCGCGGCAGAATCACTTCCTGCTTGATGGGCACTTCCACGTCCAGCGTGGCGCTGGCCCAGGCCAGGCGGTGGCCGTCGGTGGCCACCAGGCTCAGGGTGTTGCCTTCGGCGACGAACAGAATGCCGTTCAGGTAGTAACGGATGTCCTGCACGGCCATGGCAAAGGAAACCTGGCCCAGCAGGTCCTTGAGCACCTTCTGCGGCACGCTGAAGGCAGGGCCGAAGGCGGCCGATTCCTGCACCAGCGGGAAGTCTTCGGCGGGCAGGGTCTGCAGCGTGAAGCGGCTCTTGCCGCCCTTGAGAATCATCTTGGCCTGCTGCGTCTCCAGGCTCACGGTCTGGTCGCCGGGCATGGTCTTCAGGATGTCGATCAGCTTGCGGGCACCGATGGTGGTGGTGAAGTCGCCGGCGTCGCCGCCCAGCTCGGCCGTGGTGCGGATCTGGATTTCCAGGTCGCTGGTTGTCAGCTGCAGCGCATTGCCCGTCTTCTTGATCAGCACATTGGCCAGAATGGGCAGCGTGTGGCGGCGCTCGACAATGCCGGCCACCGATTGCAGGACCGCGAGAACTTTGTCTTGTGTGGCTTTCAGGACGATCATGTCAACCTCAGTGATTTAAGTGCGCATATGTTTTGACGCGGCGGCGCCCGCAGGGCGATGCGGACGCTCCCTCATGCCGCGTGAATTCCCCATTTTGCCCTGTGTGAGTGACATTCATGGGGTAGTTTTTTAGAGCGTGGTCATGATCTCTACGTCGGCGCGAGCAGATCGTGAACACGCTCTTAACCCTTGAGCGTTTGTTCCAGCACATGCAGCTGCTGGTTCAACTCGGTGTTGGTCTGGCGCTCGCCCGCGATCTTGCGTACGGCGTGCAGCACGGTGGTGTGGTCGCGGCCGCCGAACAGTTCGCCGATCTCGGGCAGGCTTTTCTGCGTCAGCTCCTTGGCCAGGTACATGGCAATCTGGCGCGGCCGCGCAATGCTGGCCGGGCGCTTCTTGCTGTACATGTCGGCCACCTTGATCTTGTAGTAGTCAGCCACCGTCTTCTGGATGTTTTCCACAGAGATCTGGCGGTTCTGAATGCTGAGCAGGTCGCGCAGCGCCTCGCGCGCCAGCTGGATCGACACTTCCTTCTGGTTGAAGCGCGAATAGGCCAGGATCTTGCGCAGCGCGCCTTCGAGCTCACGCACGTTGGAGCGCACGTTCTTGGCCACGAAGAAGGCGACTTCCTCGGGCATGTCGGCGTTCTCGGCGCGGGCCTTGTTGATCAGAATCGCCACGCGCATTTCCAGCTCGGGCGGCTCGATGGCCACCGTCAGGCCCGAGTCGAAGCGCGAGACCAGACGCTCGTGAATATTGGCCAGACCCTTCGGATAGGTGTCGGACGTCATCACGATATGGCTCTTCTTGGCCAGCAGGGCCTCGAAGGCGTTGAAGAACTCTTCCTGCGTGCGGTCCTTGTTGGCGAAGAACTGCACATCGTCGATCAGCAGCAGATCGAGCGAGTGGTAGCGCTCCTTGAACTCGTCAAAGGTGCGGCGCTGGTAGGCCTTGACCACATCCGACACGAACTGCTCGGCGTGGATGTAGAGAATTTTGGCGTCGGGCTTGTCCTTGAGCAGCTGGTTACCCACAGCATGCACCAGGTGGGTCTTACCGAGGCCGACACCGCCGTAGATGAACAGGGGGTTGTAGAGATGACCGGGCGAGCCTGCCACATGCATGGCGGCCGAGCGCGCCATGCGGTTGGCCGTACCTTCGACCAGGGTCTCGAAGGTGAGAGCCGGGTTCAGGCGGGTGCGGAAAACCGGCGCACTGGCCTCTTCGCTGGTGACGGTGGGCACGGCGACATTGAGCGTCTGCGCCGCTGTCTGCTGCGTTGCAGATGGCGGGCGCACATAAGTGCGCACAACGCTTTCGCGCTGAGCAAGTGCTAACTCAAGGGTGACCGGCTGGCCGTAGAGCGACTCCAGCATGGCCGAGATGCGGCCTGCATACTGGGCACGGATCCAGTCCAGCTTGAAGCGGTTGGCCACATAGACGGTGACCTTGGAAAAATCTTCTGCAACGAGTGCCGTCAGCGGCTTGATCCAGGTGTTGAATTGCTGCTCCGGCAGCTCCTGACCCAGTTGCTCAACGCAGACCTGCCACAGGGCCTGGCCTGCATCATTGGTTGGTTCCTCTGTCATTGTCAAAAGTCTAATTGTGGATAGGAGGAACAGTTGCGGGGTTGGTATTGTAGCTTTTGCGGAAGTTATCCACAAAATATCAGAAGGCTGTCCCCGGCTCCAGTGCGTTATAGGCTGCACATCCTAATAGATTAGGCAGCCTGCGGCTTGTAAAGAATCTCCGACCTCTGCGCAGGCTTGTCGGTATCCTCATGAGTCCATAGCAAATTCAAGGGTCATTGCATCAAAGGCGCAACGCTGTGATAATCCCCGGTTTCCCTGAATGTGTTCAGGGTGATATGAGCCGGGCGCCTTTTTTGTGCGCGCGCGCCCAGCTGCTTTAGAACATGCACAACATGTTCCCGGGCGCTGTGGCGGGTGCTTTGTTCCGTTTGTTGCCTTCTGGTCCGATGACATGCTCGGCATGTGAAAAAATATCGGGCTTGGCGGTGACAGTGTGCGGCGCAAAACCGGAATGGTCGGGCGCAAACATGGCGCCTTGCCGACGCAAATACTGAACCTTCTCAAGGAACCAACATGAAACGTACTTACCAACCTTCCAAGATCCGCCGCGCCCGTACCCACGGTTTCCTGGTCCGCATGAAGACCAAGGGTGGCCGTGCCGTGATCAACGCACGTCGCGCCAAGGGCCGCAAGCGTCTGGCCGTCTAAGGCCGGCGTTGGCTAGCGGTCTGCTCCTTCGCTGCGCTGAAGGCCTCTGAACGGAGGCTCTCCTATGCAAAGGCTGAAAACGCGTCCGCAATTCCAGGCCACCATGTCCGCGGGCACCATTGCCCGTACCCCGCACTTCGCCCTGCACCGCATGGAGCTGGTGGCCGAGGTTGCCGACATGGTTGCCAACCCCAGGACAGGGCCCGGATCGAGCGATCCGCAGGCCCTGTTTGGCATTGGTGCCGTGCGCAAGCAGGCCTGGCTGGGTGCCATGGTGCCCAAACGCTGGGCACGGCGCTCGGTCACGCGCCACACCATCAAGCGCCAGATCTATGCGGTGTCCTCGGAGTACGAGGATGCCCTGCTGTGTGCTTCCTATGTGGTGCGCCTGCGCTCGGGGTTTGACCGTAAGCAATTCGTCAGTGCAACCTCGGACCAGCTCAAGGCAGCGGTCCGCAAGGAACTGCAACAGCTTTTTGCGACCGGGGCGCGCCGCCTGACGCAGACCCGTCAGGCCACCACGGCGGAGGTGGGGTTGAAGGAAAATTCGCCTCAAGCCCTTGATGGAAAAACGCAAGAAGCTACTGATTCAATAGCTAATCAGCCGGAGAACCAGCCATGATGCAGCGACTGCTCATGGCTGTGGTGCGTGGCTACAGGCTGCTGCTCAGTCCCTGGCTGGGGTCGGCCTGTCGCTTCGAGCCGACCTGCTCGGCCTATTCCCTTCAAGCGCTGGAGCAACACGGCGCTGCGGTAGGCTCTTATCTGACGGTGCGCCGGCTGGCGCGCTGTCATCCGTGGTGTGACGGAGGGCATGATCCCGTGCCACAGCAAAAGCCCAGGCTGTTTTCCTTTCTGGACAATGCCTCGGATTCTTCCGCGACCACCCAACCTTCCTCACCTAAGAAGTCTTCATGAACGATATTCGCCGCACCATACTGTGGGTGATATTTGGCTTTTCCATGGTTTTGCTCTGGGACAAGTGGCAAATCCATAACGGCAAAAAGCCCACCTTCTTCCCATCGCCGCAGACGGTCAGTGCACCTGCTGCGGCCGATGCCAAGCCTGCCGATGTCAGCGTTCCCCAGCCCGCCGCAGCCGCTTCTGCCGGCGATGTGCCCGGTGCTGCCAATGCCGCAGGCCAGCCCGCAGCAGCCGTGACGCCCCGTCAGGACGTGACCGTGGGCAGCGATGTCATGCGTCTGACCTTCGACAGCGAAGGCGGCACGCTCAAGCATTCCCAGCTGCTCAAGTACTCCGACACCGCGGATGACAAGAAGCTCATGCAGGTGTTCGAGGAAAACGCCAAGCGCGTCTACCTGGGACAGACCGGCCTGATCGGCGGCAACTTCCCCACGCACAAGACTCCCATGACCGTGATGCCCGGCGAGCGCGAGCTCAAGGACGGTCAGGACAGCGTGCAAGTGCGCTTCGAGTCCGCCGACCAGGGTGGCGTGAAGCTGGTCAAGACCTTCACGCTCAAGCGCGGCTCCTATGCCGTCGATGTGCAGCACGATGTGGTCAACACCGGCTCGACCGCCGTGAACCCCCAGCTGTACATGCAGCTGGTGCGCGACGGCAACAAGCCCGAGCATGAGTCCAGCTTCTATTCCACCTTCACCGGTCCCGCCGTCTATACCGACGCCAAGAAGTACCACAAGGTCGAGTTCAAGGACATCGAAAGCGGCAAGGCCGAGGTCGACAAGGCCTCTCCCAATGGCTTTGTGGCCATGGTGCAGCATTACTTCGCCAGCGCCTGGCTGCTGGCCGACGGCATCCAGCGCGACAACTTCGTGCGCAAGGTGGGCGACAACCTCTATGCCGTGGGCATGATCACGCCCGTGGGCACGGTGGAACCCGGCCAGACCAAGACCGTGAGCTCGCGCCTGTTCTCCGGCCCTCAGATCGAGCCCATGCTGGAAAAGCTCTCGCCCGGTCTGGAACTGGTCAAGGACTATGGCTGGCTGACGATTCTGGCCAAGCCGCTGTACTGGCTGCTGTCCGAGCTGCACAAGTTCATCGGCAACTGGGGCTGGTCCATCGTGGCCCTGGTGGTGCTGCTGAAGATCGCCTTCTACTGGCTCAACGCCAAGGCCTACTCCTCGATGGCCAAGATGAAGGCCATCAACCCCCGCATTCAGGAAATGCGCGAGCGTCTGAAGGACAAGCCCCAGCAGATGCAGCAGGAGATGATGCGCATCTACCGCGAGGAGAAGGTCAACCCCATGGGCGGCTGCCTGCCCATCATCATCCAGATCCCTGTCTTCATGGCTCTGTACTGGGTGCTGCAGTCCAGCGTGGAAATTCGCAACGCGCCCTGGATCGGCTGGATTCACGACCTTTCGGTGCCGGATCCCTTCTTCATCCTGCCGCTGCTGATGACTCTGTCCTCGCTGCTTCAGACCGCCCTGAACCCCGCTCCTCCTGACCCCATGCAGGCCAAGATGATGTGGATCATGCCGCTGATGTTCAGCGTGATGTTCTTCTTCTTCCCCTCGGGTCTGGTGCTGTACTGGCTGACGAACAACATTCTGTCGATCGCTCAGCAGTGGATCATCAACAAGCGCATGGGCGTGCCGCCTCAGTTCAACCTGCCCAAGTTCGGCAAGGCTGCCGAAGGCAAGTAAGCACGGCGCCAGCGCCAACAAGAACGCCACCTGAAAAGGTGGCGTTTTTTTATGCCCGCTCGAACAAGGCGGCGGCCTGCCTGCTGCCTTACTTGCCGATGCAGAAGCTGGAGAAGATCACTCCCAGCAGGTCGTCGGAGCTGAATTCGCCGGTGATCGAGTTCAGCGACAGCTGGGCCAGGCGCAGCTCCTCGGCCAGCAGATCCAGATGGGCGGATTGCGCCGCCAGCTGCGCGTCGGCCATCTCCAGGTGGACATCCACGGCCTGCAGGGCCTCCACATGGCGGGCACGGGCCAGGTACAGGCCCTCGGGCGCGGATTGCCAGCCCGCCACTTCCAGCAGCCGCTTGCGCAGCGCGTCCAGGCCGTCGCCGGTACGGGCGGACAAGGCGATCTGCTGTGCATTCAGCTGGGCGGTGTGACGGGCCTGTACATCGGCAGCCGCCATATCGGTCTTGTTCCAGACATGGATGACCGGCACCTGAGCGGGCAGCCTGCCCTGCAGGGTGCGGGCGATATCGGCATCGGCCGTCGCATAGTCGGCCTGTTCCACGCGGGTCAGATCGTGCAGAAAGAGCACGGCATCGGCTGCTGCAATCTCGTCCCAGGCACGGGCAATGCCGATACGCTCCACCTCGTCATCGCTGTCACGCAGGCCTGCGGTGTCGATCACATGCAGGGGCACGCCCTCGATCTGGATCGTCTGCTGCACCTTGTCGCGCGTGGTTCCGGCAATCGGGGTGACGATGGCCAGCTCGGCCCCCGCCAGTGCGTTGAGCAGCGAGCTCTTGCCCGCATTGGGCTGACCGGCAATCACCACCTTGATGCCTTCCCGCAACAGCGCGCCCTGATGGGCGCGTGCCAGCACGGCAGTGACCTGGGCGCGCAGTCGCTCGAGTTGGCCAAAGGCATCGGCCTTCTGCAGAAAGTCGATTTCCTCCTCGGGAAAGTCCAGCGTGGCTTCCACCAGCATGCGCAGATGCACCAGGGCGTCGCGCAGCACATGGATTTCCTGCGAGAACGCGCCAGACAGCGAACGGCTGGCACTGCGCGCGGCGGCTTCGGTGCTGGCATCGATGAGGTCGGCAATCGCCTCGGCCTGGGCCAGGTCGATCTTGTCGTTGAGAAACGCGCGCTCGGTGAACTCGCCGGGCTGGGCCAGACGCAGCCCTGTCAGCACCGGCCTGCCGTCCTCGCTGCCACTCTGGGCCGCCTCCAGGCAGCGCGCCAGCAGCAGCTGCAGCACCACGGGGCCGCCGTGGGCCTGCAGCTCCAGCACGTCCTCGCCTGTGTAGCTGTGGGGGCCGGGAAAGTAGATCGCCAGGCCGTGGTCTATGGGCGAGCCGCCTGCATCCCTGAAGGGCAGATAAGTCGCTTCGCGCGGTTTCAGCTCCCTGCCGCAAAGCGTTCGCACCAGGGCTGCAAGACCTTTGCCGGAGACTCGCACAATGCCAACGGCTCCGCGCCCGGGGGCGGTGGCAATGGCGGCAATCGGGTCGTTGTGGCGGGGCAGCATGGGCAGAAGCTTTCAGAGAGGCAGGCAAACAAAGGTCAACAAGAATCATATCTCTGTGCTTCATGCATTATTTGCATAATGCTATGATTTCGTTTGCATTGTTATTGAACAGTCATGGCTGTTTGACCTTAAACGCCGAGCTGCAACCCCTCTTTTTTTGATAGCGCTCGGCCTACAATCCAAAATCCGATTTCATCGTCCGCAGGAACACAGGGGCCGGGTAATGTGCCCATAGAGAGTCCTTACTGCGGATGACTTACTTTGCGAGCTGGAGACCGCTGATGTCCGACACCAAGCCCATTACCTCGATTGATAAACGTGCGTTGCTGCGTCAGGCGGCACTGGAATATCACGAGTTCCCCAAGCCCGGCAAGGTGGCCATCGCGGCAACCAAGCCCATGGCCAATCAGCATGATCTGGCCCTGGCTTACTCGCCCGGCGTGGCTGCGCCCTGCGAGGAAATCGTCAAGGATCCGGCTGCGGCCTTCAAATACACCAGCCGCGGCAACCTGGTGGGCGTGATCTCCAACGGCACGGCGGTGCTGGGCCTGGGCGACATCGGCGCGCTGGCCTCCAAGCCCGTGATGGAGGGCAAGGGCGTGCTGTTCAAGAAGTTCGCCGGCGTCGATGTGTTCGATATCGAAATCGACGAGAAGGACCCGCAAAAGCTGGTCGACGTGATTGCTGCGCTGGAGCCCACCTTCGGCGCCATCAATCTCGAAGACATCAAGGCGCCCGAGTGCTTCTTCGTGGAGCGCGAGCTGCGCAAGCGCATGAACATTCCCGTCTTCCACGACGACCAGCACGGCACGGCCATCACCGTGGCAGCGGCCATGGTCAATGCGCTCAAGGTCGCCGGCAAGAAGATCGAAGAGGTCAAGCTGGTGGCGTCGGGTGCCGGCGCCGCGGCGCTGGCCTGCCTGAACCTGCTGCTGGAAGTGGGTCTGAAGCGCGAGAACGTGTTCGTGACCGATATCGCCGGCGTGGTCTACGAGGGCCGCACCGAGCTGATGGACCCGGACAAGGCGCTGTTTGCCCAGAAGACCGAGCTGCGCACGCTGGGCGAGGTGATCGAGGGCGCTGACGCCTTCCTGGGGCTGTCTGCCGGCAATGTACTCAAGCAGGACATGGTCAGGAAGATGGCGGCCAGGCCCATCATCTTCGCGCTGGCCAACCCCAACCCGGAAATCATTCCCGAAGATGTGAAGGCGGTGCGCGACGACGCCATCATCGCCACGGGCCGCACGGACTACCCCAACCAGGTCAACAACGTCCTGTGCTTCCCCTATATCTTCCGTGGTGCGCTGGACTGCGGCGCGACCACCATCACCACCTCGATGGAGATCGCCTGCGTGCACGCGATTGCCGCGCTGGCCCAGGCCGAGCAGTCCGAGGAAGTGGCAGCCGCCTATGTGGGCGAGGTGCTGAGCTTCGGCCCCGAGTACCTGATTCCCAAGCCCTTCGATCCGCGCCTGATGCTGGTTGTGGCGCCTGCCGTGGCCCAGGCTGCGGCCGAAGCCGGCGTGGCCAAGCGCCCCATTCAGGACATGGATGCCTACCGCGAGCATCTGAAGACCTTCGTCTACGCCTCCGGCACCATGATGAAGCCCATCGTGCATGCCGCCAAGAAGGCCTCCAAGAAGCGCGTGGCCTATGCCGAGGGCGAGGAAGAGCGCATCCTGCGCGCGGCCCAGATCGTGGTGGACGAGCGCATTGCGCGCCCGACGCTGATCGGCCGCCCCGCCATCATTGCCCAGCGCATCGAGAAGTTCGGCCTGCGCATGAAGGAAGGCGCCGACTACGACGTGGTCAACGTCGAGCATGACGAGCGCTACCGCGACTTCTGGCAGAGCTATCACCGCATGACGGAGCGCAAGGGCATCACCGCGCCCATCGCCAAGATCGAAATGCGCCGCCGCCTTACGCTGATCGGCTCCATGCTGCTGCACAAGGGCGAGGTCGACGGCCTGATCTGCGGCACCTGGAACAACACCAATGTGCACCTGAACTACATCGATCAGGTCATCGGCAAGCGCAGCGGCGTGACCACCTATGCCTGCATGAACGGTCTGCTGCTGCCCGAGCGCCAGGTATTCCTGGTCGACACCCACGTCAACTACGACCCCACGGCCGAGCAGTTGGCCGAGATCACCATCATGGCCGCCGAGGAAATGATGCGCTTCGGTATCAAGCCCAAGGCTGCGCTGCTGAGCCACTCCAACTTCGGCTCCAGCAACCAGCCTAGCGCCGTCAAGATGCGCCAGACCCTGGAGCTGCTGCGCGAGCAGGCACCCTGGCTGGAAGTGGATGGCGAAATGCACGGCGATGTGGCTCTGGACGGCAAGGCCCGCGCCAAGCTCATGCCCAACAGCACGCTGCTGGGTGATGCCAACCTGCTGGTCTCGCCCAATATCGACGCCGCCAACATCAGCTACAACCTGCTCAAGCAGGCGGCCGGCGGCGGCATTGCCGTGGGCCCGGTGCTGCTGGGTGCGGCCAAGCCCGTGCATGTGCTGACGCCCAGCACCACGGTGCGCCGTATCGTGAACATGACGGCGTTGACCGTGGCCGACGCCAACGTCAGCCGTTAAGCGCGCGGCAAAAACAAGAGCCCGCCGTGCATGGAGCACGGCGGGCTTTTTTGTGCCTTGCGGCGGGGCTTACCAGGTACGGCTGACGCCTGCGTCCACCGTGCCGAAGATTTCCACGCCGCCGGAGCTGCTGGAACTGGAGGAGGCCGGCATGGTACCGGAGCAGGCCGTCAGCACCAGCGTGGCGGCTGCTGCGGCCAGGGAGAGCCATTTGCGCATCTGCATTTCCTTGTCCGCATCCATTGCGGCTCGTAGCCCCATGGTAGCGGGCTGGAGATACCCCGCCGTAACAGCTTGTTTTGCCTGAAAATGGGTTTAGCCTAAACGGGGTAAGCGTTTAAAGCTATCAAAGTTGATCAGGTCTCCAGATACAGCTCGGCCAGCCGCTCGCGCGCGGTGCCATCCACACCCAGCACCTGGCTCAGATAGCGGTCCACGCTGCCATGCTGGGCGCGCACCACGTCGACCGAGGCCATCAGATAGGACGGCTGCACGCGCCACAGCGCATCCAGCGCCTCTTCGGACAGCTGGCCATACATCTGGGTCGGGCGTACGAAGTACTGATTGGTCAGCAGATAGTCCTCCATGATCTGCTCCTCGTCCACGCCGAGCGCCGTCAGCAGCAGGGCCGCAGCCCAGCCCGTGCGGTCCTTGCCGGCCGTGCAGTGAAAGACCAGCGGTGCATCGCTGAGCTGCAGCAGTGCGAGGAACTGCGCAAAGCGATTGCCGTACACGTTCACAAAGCTGCGGTAGGTGTCGTGCATCAGCTCCTCGGTATCGCGGCTGCTGAGGTGGCGACCCTGCTCCATCAGGGATTGGGCGCGCTGCACCACGGTGGGCTCGACCACCAGGGCATGGCGCTCGATCAGAGGCCAGGCATAGGAGAGATGCGCACTTTCGCCTTCGCCGCGAAAGTCTGCGCTGCGGTGTATGCCCAGCTTTTGCAGCTGGTCCAGGTCTTGCTGTGTCAGGTGCGCCAGATGCGCGGAGCGGTACAGCTTGCCCCATTGCAGGCGGCGGCCGTCCAGGCCCTGATATCCGCCCAGATCACGGAAGTTGGAGGCTCCCGAAAGGGAGACTTGGCGCGCGGGGCGCTCCGTCAGCAGGTCATGGTTCAGTTGCATACCAATGCTTATAGCGGATTGCAAAGACCCATCCATGTCATCCGTGTTACCCGGGCGCGGTGCCAGGATCGCCGGCCCGAACGGAAAGCGCCGCATGGCCAAGACTTGCAGCGCCGAATCTGCCCGAGAGCCATCTTGCGACAGTGCCTTCGCGCTCAATGGCTGCTTGCACTGCCCCGCAGCATATGCTTGAGCAGCTTGCCGGTAGCGGTGCGCGGCAGTGTGTCACGGAACTCGAAGAGGCGCGGAATCTTGTAGCGCGCCAGCTGCGGGGCCATGAACTCGCGCAGGGTCTCCTGGTCCAGCAACTTGCCGGTCTTCAGGGTCAGCACGGCCACCACGGTCTCGCCCCATTCGGGATGGGGCCGGCCGATGACAGCAACGTCCTGCACGTCGGGGTGGGTGCAGAGCACGTCTTCCACCTCCTTGGAATAGACGTTTTCGCCACCCGTAACAATCATGTCCTTGAGCCTGTCCACGATATAGAGATAGCCGTCCTCATCCCTGCGCGCCAGATCGCCGCTGCGATACCAGCCCTGGTCGTCCAGAACGGCGGCCGTGGCCTCGGGGCTGTTCAGATAGCCCTGCATCATGGCGGCGGAGCGCAGGCAGATCTCGCCCACCTCGCCGGGGCCGCACGGGCTGCCATCCTGGCGGCGCAGTTCCAGTTCCACGCCGGGTATGGCACTGCGGCCGATGGAGCCTGGTTTGGTCAAGGCTTCTTCTGGATAGAGCATGCTGCCCAGCGGGCCGGATTCGGTCATGCCATAGACCTGCATGAAGCGGTCGCTGCGATAGGCCTGGGCCAGCTTGCGAACCATCTCCGCGCCCAGCGGGCCGCCGCCATAGGTCCATAGGCGAATGGCGCTGAAGTCGTAGCTGGCCACATCCGGCACCACGGCAAGCGGGGCCAGAAAGGCAATCGGCGCGCCGAAAGTGAAGCTGATGCGCTCGCGCTCCAGCGTCTGCAGAAACTCCCTGGGAGCGTATTCGCGCATCAGCACGGCGGTGCCGCCCATGAGCAAGGTGCCCAAAAACCAGTTGTTCAGCGGCGACGAGTGCCAGATGGGCATGGCGATCAGCGTGCGCTCCATGGGCGACAGCGAGGTGGCGGCGGCCGTGCACAGGGCTGCGTGAAAGACATTGGCATGACTGTGCAGGCAGCCCTTGGGCTGGCCCGTGGTGCCAGAGGTATAGAGGATTTCGGCCAGCGCGTCCGGTGCCGGATGGCCATGCTGGTCGCCGCAGGGGGGGGCCTGCGTCAGCAACTCATCGAAGAAGCCCAGGCCTTCGGCGGCAGAAGCCGTGCTCAGCCACCGCAGTTCTGCCGCCGGCTGCAGTTCGGCCTGGACCGCTGCGATCAACGCTGCGCGCGTTCCATCCACGATGCACAGCCGTGAGCCGCAGTGGCGCAGTATGTAGGCGACTTCCGGGGCCTGCAGCTTGTGGTTGATGGGCACGACGGCGGCACCCAGCCGCCAAGCGCCGAATAGCGCGAACACAAAGCCCGGGGTGTTCAAGCACAGCAGGCCGATCCTGTCGCCCTGGCGCAGGCCTTGCGCCTGCAGCACGGTGGCGGCGCGGCGGCTGGCCTCGGCCAGTGCGGCATAGCTCCAGTCCTGGCCGTCAGCGCGCAGCGCCAGTTTTTCGGGGCGCGTGCGTGCCTGCTGGTCGAGCAGGGAAATGAAATTCATCATGGCTGGCGTCCTCCTCAACCAGTCCAGGCATTGCGCAGCAGGGCGGCCGGGTCGCTGCTGCCGCAGGCAACACCGGCCACCGGGCCCCAGTCCGGGTCGAAGCGACTGCCGAGAAAGGCCGCAGCGCTGTCGCTGCTTGCATGCTGCAGCATCAGCGTGGCCTGCACCGTGATGGCCAGGCGCTGGGTGAAGCGGCGCGCTTCGCGCTCCAGATCCTGAGGCGCCAGCATGATGGCCTGGCGCAGCTTGTCCACCTGCGTGCGCAGCACGGCTTCCTCTGCACCCGCTTGCTGCAGATGGTCCAGCAGCAGATGGGCGTCGTCGGGGTTGCGGGCAATGGCGCGCAGCACATCCAGGCACATGACGTTGCCCGAACCTTCCCAGATGGAGTTGACGGGGGCCTCGCGGAACAAGCGCCCCATGGGGCCGGTCTCCACATAGCCGTTGCCGCCGAAGACTTCCATGGCTTCGCCGGTATAGCCCACGGCGCGCTTGCAGTTCCAGAACTTGGCTGCAGGCGTGACGATGCGGCGCCAGGCCTGATCCAGCGGGTCTTCGGAGCCAAAGCGTGCGGCCAGATCCATGGCCAGCCAGGTGGCGGCTTCGGATTCCAATGCCATATCGGCCAGCAGGCCGGTCATCACCGGCTGCTCGGCCAGTGGCAGGCCGAAGGCATGGCGGTTGCGCGTGTAGTGCAGGGCCTGCACCAGGGCCTGACGCATAAAGCCCGCACTGGTCAGCGCGCAGTCCAGACGGGTGTAGGTAGCCATTTCGATGATGGTGGATATACCCCGGCCTTCCTGGCCTATGAGTACGCCCCAGGCGTTGTCGAACTCCACTTCGCTGCTGCTGTTGGAGCGGTTGCCCACCTTGTCCTTGAGGCGCTGGATATGGATGGCGTTCTTGCGGCCGTCGGGTCGCCAGCGTGGCACGAAAAAGCAGGTGGGACCGCGCTCCTCGGTCTTGGCCAGCACCAGATGCCCATCGCACATGGGGGCCGAGAAGAACCATTTGTGGCCGGTGATCAGATATTCCTCGCCCCAGGGGCCGAGGCTGCCCGATGGGTTCAGGGCCACGGCACGCGTGGTGTTGCTGCGCACATCGCTGCCGCCCTGGCGCTCCGTCATGCCCATGCCCACGGTGATGGAACGCTTGCCCTCGGCGGGGATGTCACGCGCGTCGTAATCGGTGGACGCAAGCAGCGGCCCCAGCACCGCATGGAGCTGGGGGTTGAGACGCACCAGCGGAATGCTGGCCTTGGTCATGGTGGTCGGGCAGCCCGAGCCGGACTCGATCTGGCTGTGCATGAACAGCGATGCGCCATAGGCCGGCCAGGCCGTCTGCCGCGCGTCGGTGAAGGGCAGGTTGCAGATGCCGTTGCGCCGGGCAATCGTCATCATCTGATGCCATGCGGGGTGAAAGCGCACCTGGTCGATACGGTCGCCTGTCGGGGAATGCGTGTGCAACTCGGGCTCGAAATGGTTGGCGTCTTCGGCAGCGCGCAGCGTGGCTTCGGCGCCATATTCCGCACCCTGGCGTTGCAGCTCCGGCTCGCGCCATTGCGCGCCGCCGCGTGCCACGGCACGCTGCAGCACCGGGTCACTGGTGAAGACGTTGTAGTCCTTGAGCTCCGGGGCCTGGTTATGAGGATGAATGCCGGTCATGGTGTCTCTTCCTTTCTATGTGACCCTGCCTGCAGCAGGGCGCAGGGCTTTGTGATTTCTACGAGATGTCCGGCAGGCGGGAAGGGCCCGCCAGAAGGCGGAGTCAGGAGGGCCGCCTCATCTTGCAGCTGGTGTCCAGGGCGGCCGCCCGGGCAGAAACCGTGCTGACGGGCTTCCATCCCAGGCCTGTGCCTTCCTGGTCATGCACCACGGCCCTGCCGTCCACCTGTTCCCAGCTCAGTACATGGATGGGTTGCTGGGCCTGGTGATCGCTCTTGCGCATTTCCACGGGGCCGTTGATGCCGTCGAAGCGCATGCCCGACATCCTGGCCGCCACCGCGGCAGGTTCCACGGACTTGGCCTCGCGTATGCCCTGGGCCAGCATCAGCAGGGCGTTGTGGCCCAGGCCGTTGATGAAGTCCTCGTTGAACTGGCGCTTGAAGCCCGGCAGCAGCGAATCGCCGACCAGAGGCTGGGAGTTGGGGCTGAAGGCCGAAACCAGCTTGACCCGCCCCTGTCCTGCTGCCCCCATGGCGCTGGGCACGCCGAAGTTGTTGCCGTTGAGGGTGTAGAAGTCCGTGTCCAGACCCGCTTCGCGCGCGGCCCGCACGATCAGCGCCAGGTCGGCGCCGAAGTCCGCAGTGATGACGGCATCGGCTCCGGATTGCTTGATCTTGGCGATATAGGGCGAGTAATCCTTGACCTGCCCGAGAGGGTGGAAGTCATCGCCCACGATCTTCAGGTCGGGGCGCTTGGCCTCCAGCATGCTGCGTGCGGCACGCGAGACTTCCTGGCCGTAGGCATAGTTGGGGTTGAGCAGAAAGACCTGCTTGACCTGCTTTTGCCCGGCCAGGTAGGAGGTCAGCGCGGCCACCTTCATGTCCGAATTTGCATCGGTGCGGAAATGCCAGTAGCTGCACTTGGCGTTGGTCATCTGCGGCGCCTGGGCCGCATAGTTCAGATAGATGATTTCCTTGCCGGGGTTGCGGCTGTTGTGCTTTTCGATGGCCTCCTGCAGCGCCAGGCCCACGGCCGAGGAGCTGGCGCCCTGCACCACATAGCGGATGTTCTGTCCGATGATGGAGTTGAGCTGGCTCAGCGCCTCCTGTGCGGAAAGGCGGTTGTCAAAGGGCACGATCTCGAACCTTACGGCCCCCGCCCAGCCTTGCTCGTTGGCAAGCTTGGCGCTGTACTGGAAGCTCTTGAGCACATTCAGGCCCAGCCCCGCCATGGGGCCGCTCATGGCATCCAGCGAGGCAATCTTCACTACCGTGGCAGGCTGTGCGTGAGCCGCCGAAATGCAGACCAGTGCCACTGCCGCCAGGCAGATGGGAGTGAGAGGGGGCATGCTTGTCTCCGTCTTCGATGAGAATTTCCTATCCACCGGGTTACCGTGCACATCGGCATCGAGGTCTCTGTGGAAAATTCTAGAAACCCGTGCAAAAAAGGTGTTCGGATTTGGCCAGCAGGAAACCACACACCCCTTCCTCCGCGACAGCAGGGCGTCGCCGCCCTTTGCAGTCTCGTGCACGGCATACGTTTCAGGCCTTGCAGGACGCCTTTGTTCGGCTTTTGCTTGAGCGCAGCTACGCGCAAATCACCGTGCGCGAGATCGTCCTGGTGGCGGGCACCGGGCTGGGCAGTTTCTACGAATATTTTTCGGGCAAGGAAGACCTGGCCAAGGTGTGCCTGCATCTGCGCTCCAAGTCACTGCTGCTGGGCATTCGCGGCGTGACCAGCAGCCATGCGGGCCAGCCGCTGATGCAGATTGCCGAGGCAGTGGTCGAGTCACAGCTGCAGGCGCATCGCGAGCGGGCAGATGAATGGGGGGCCCACTATCTGCTGGAGCGTCACTACTCCACTTCGCAGGCCTACCGGAAGATGTTCGAGCGCTTTGTGGACGCTTGGGCCGCTGCCATAGAGCAGGCCGCCGATCTGCCCCCGGACTACCCGGTGCGCGATGCAGCACGGGTGAGCCAGTGCATTCTGTACGGTCTGCTCAACCACAGCTATCTGGCCACGGACAGCGTCCCGGATCTGGATCTGCTGTGCCAGCGCGCCAACACGGCCGTATCCGGCTATCTGAACGCCTTGCGCTGCGCTGCCTGAAATGAAAAAGACCGCCAGCGGCAAGCCGTGGCGGTCTCTGTGGGTTGGCGGGGCAGGGCTGGCGATCAGCTCACATGCTTGCCCACAATGCCTGCCAGCTCGAACATGCTGATCTGCTCCTTGCCGAACACCGGCTTGAGCTTGGCGTCGGCGTTGATGGCGCGCTTGTCCTTGGCATCCTGCAGGCCGTTGGCCTTGATGTAGTCCCAGAGCTTCTTGATCACGTCGGGGCGCGAGGTGGGCTCGCTGCCGATCACGGCGGCCAGATCGGCGCTGGGCTTGAGCGTGGCGCTCACGGTGCGGGGCTTCTTCACCGCAGCGGTCTTGGTCGTCGCCCTGGTCGCTGTCTTGGCGGCGGTCTTCTTGGCAGCCGTGCCTGTCTTCTTGGCGGCAGCGGTCGTGGTCTTGGCCACCGCTGCACCAGCCGTCTTGCGTGCCGGGTACTTGCTTTCGCGCTGCTCGAACTCGAAGTTCACCTTGCCTGCCGCACCATCCCAGACCAGGAAGGCCTTGAAGTTGCGGCGCGTGCGGTTGGAGACGAACTTCTCCAGCAGGTCGGTCTTGCCGGTCTGCAGCAGCTTGCTCATCTGCTCGCGTTCGATGGGCTGCTGCAGGATGATCTGGCCGCTCTTGAAGTCGCAGCTGGGCGTGGTCTGGGCCAGCGTGGGCACGGCCTTGGAGCAGACATAGTTGGCGCCATGCTCGAAGACGGGCGAGCCGCACTTGGGGCAGGGGCCCAGGCTTTGCTGGTGGGCAAAGTCCACGATCTCGCCCGTGTCCTCGGAATCCTTGTCGTCACCGAAGTCGAATTCCAGCTTGAAGTTGCTGTTTTCCTCGTCACGCACGATGGCGACTTCGGCCACAAACGGCCAGCCGGCCTTGGAGCGGAAGCCTTCCAGCGGGCCGATACGGCGCTCGCGCAGCAGCTGCTCGGCCTCGGCCGTCTCGAAGGTGCGGCCGGCAGGGGACTTGGTGAACGAGAAGCCGCAGCCTTCGCTGGCTCCATTGGCGCCCGTGCAGGCGTAGCGGCGGTAGTTTTCCTTGACCACGCCGCCGCAGTTGGGGCAGGGCGTGGAAAGCGTCGCGTAGTCACCGGGAATGGTGTCGCGGTCGTATTCCTTGGCCTTCTTGACCAGCTTCTCGGTCATGGCCTGGATCTGCTGCATGAAGGCTTCGCGCGAGAGCTGGCCTTTTTCCATCTGCGACAGCTTGAATTCCCATTCGCCGGTCAGGTCGGCGCGGCACAGTTCCTCGACTTCCAGGCCGCGCAGCAGCGTCATCAGCTGGAAGGCCTTGGCCGTGGGGATCAGCTCGCGGCCTTCGCGCAGCATGTACTTTTCCGTCAGCAGGCCTTCGATGATGGCCGCGCGCGTGGCTGGCGTGCCCAGGCCTTTTTCCTGCATGGCTTCGCGCAGCTCGTCGTCGTCGATCTGCTTGCCGGCGCTTTCCATGGCACCCAGCAGCGTCGCTTCGGAGTAGCGTGCCGGCGGCTTGGTCTTGAGGCCCTTGACATCGGCGTGGTGGGTGCGCGGCTGCTCGCCGGGCTTCACGGCAACCAGGGGCTGGCCCTTGTCGCCTTCCTTGGCATCCTCCACCTCGTTGGCGGCTTCCTTGCCGTAGATGGCCAGCCAGCCCGGCTTGACCAGCACCTTGCCCTCGGTCTTGAAGCTGTGCTGCTCGACCTTGCTGATGCGCGTGGTGACCTGGTATTCGGCGCTGGGGAAGAACACGGCCATGAAGCGGCGCACGACCAGGTCGTACAGCTTCTGTTCGGCTTCCGACAGGCCGGAAGGAGCCTGGGTGGTCGGAATGATGGCAAAGTGATCCGACACCTTGCTGTTGTCGAACACGCGCTTGGTGGGGCGGATGTAGTTGTCGTTGATGGCCTGCTGGGCAAAAGGCGCCAGATGGCGCATGCCGCTGGTGGCCAGCATGTCGAAGGTCTGGCGCGCCACGGGCAGATAGTCTTCGGGCAGGGCGCGCGAGTCGGTACGCGGATAGGTCAGGGCCTTGTGGCGTTCGTACAGGCTTTGCGCCAGCGCCAGCGTGGTCTTGGCCGAGAAGCCGAACTTGCCGTTGGCTTCGCGCTGCAGGCTGGTCAGGTCGAACAGCAGGGGCGAGGCCTGCGTGGTGGGCTTGCTTTCCTCGGTGACGGTGGCCGGCTTGCCCTGGACGGCGGCGGCAATCGCTTCGGCCTCGGCCTTGCTCCACAGGCGGTCGGCCTTGGCCTCGGCATCGTCCGATTTCTTCCACTGCGGGTTGAACCACTTGCCCAGGTACTGGCCGGCCTGGGCGTCGAAAGTGCCGTGCACTTCCCAGTAGTCGCGGCTGACGAACTGGCGGATCTTTTCCTCGCGCTCCACCACCAGGGACAGGGTGGGCGTCTGCACGCGACCCACGGTGGTCAGGAAGAAACCGCCGTCGCGCGAGTTGAAGGCCGTCATGGCACGCGTGCCGTTGATGCCCACCAGCCAGTCGGCTTCGGAGCGGCTGCGCGCGGCGCTGGCCAGGCCTTGCATCTGGGCATCGCTGCGCAGATTGTTGAAGCCGTCACGAATCGCCTGCGGCGTCATGGATTGCAACCACAGTCGCTTGACCGGCTTGCCCAGGCCGCCCTTGGCACCGCCCGCGTATTGCTCGATCAGGCGGAAGATCAGCTCACCCTCGCGGCCCGCGTCACAGGCGTTGATGAGCTCGGTCACATCCTTGCGCTTGGCCTGCTTGACCACGGCGTTCAGTCGGGTCTTGGTCTTGTCCACGGGCTTGAGGTCAAAGCGCGGGGGGATGACCGGCAGATTGGCAAAACTCCATTTCCCGCGCTTGACGTCGAATTCTTCGGGCGCCTGAATTTCCACCAGGTGGCCGACCGCACTGGTCACCACATAGCTGTCGGATTCGAAATAGTCATCGTGTTTTTCAAACTTGCCTGCCACCGGGGTCAGCGCACGGACGATGTCCTGTGCGACAGAAGGCTTTTCTGCAATCACCAGGGTTTTAGTCATTGTGTGTTCTCGTCGTCATTAACCACCTGAACCCGAATCGAAACTCAGGCCCATACAATTCGCTTCTCACGCGCGCGCATGCGCACATGTGTGCATATTCAAAGTATCAGAGAAAACATGCCCCGCACATCACTGGCCTCTTCCACAGGCCGCCGTATCCAGACCCGGCGCTCCGGCGTGCACGGCAAAGGCGTTTTCGCCGCGCAGGATATTGCGCAAGGCGAAACCCTTATTGAGTACGTGGGTGAGGTGATCGACTGGCAGGAGGCGCAGGACCGTCATCCGCATGATCCCAGCCAGCCCAATCACACTTTTTATTTTCAGGTCGATGATGAGCGTGTGATCGACGCCACGCACAAGGGCAATTCCTCGCGCTGGATCAATCACAGCTGCGATCCCAACTGCTACACCGACGAGATCGACGGTCGCATCTACATCATTGCACTGCGCAATATTGCCGCAGGCGAGGAACTGAACTACGACTATGGCCTGATGGTGGAGGAGCGCTACACGGCCAAGCTCAAGGCCGAATATGCCTGCTACTGCGGTGCGGCGAACTGCCGTGGCACCATGCTGGCGCCGAAAAGGGGCTGGAAGCCGCCGATGCCTCACGGCACCCCCTGAGCGGCTTTGCCGCTTCCCCCTCTCTCGCGTTGCTTCGCAATGCGGGAGGGGGACGACGCCATCGCCGCGAGGCGGCTCTTGCTCGGCGTCTCTGAGTTGGAACATGCTTGTTCAAGGCGTGCTCGCTGCATAGAAATTTTGGATAAAGAAAATGACTCAGCCGATTCACTGGAATGCCGAAGCCCTGTGGGAAGCCATTGCACCGCAGTTGCCGGGCTTCACGGTCGAGGTGCTGCCGACCATTGGCTCGAGCAACACCGAACTCATGCGCCGCGCGCGCGACGGGCTGACGGAGCCGGTGCTGCTGATTGCCGAGCAGCAGACGCAGGGCCGTGGCCGGCTGGGGCGCAACTGGGTCAGCGGCGTCGGGGATTCGCTGATGTTCTCGCTGGGCCTGCCGCTGGCGCCGCGCGACTGGTCGGGGCTGTCGCTGGCGGTGGGCGTGAGTGTGGCTGAGAGCCTGCAGCCCCATCTGCCGGTTGCCGGCAGCGCCACGCCGCGCATCGGCATCAAATGGCCCAACGATCTGTGGCTGGAAGGCGACCGCAAGCTGGCCGGCATTCTGATCGAGACCGCAAGCTTCGTCGGCACGCAGCAGCACGATATGACGGCGCCGCGCTACGTGGTGATAGGCATCGGCATCAATGTCCGTCCCCGCCCCGGTGACGGCATGCGCACGGCTCCGGCCTGCCTGCAGGAGCTGGATGCCGCGCTGGACGCGCCCACGGCCCTGGCCTGCATATTGCCCAATCTGGTGGCCGAGGTGCAGAGCTTTGCCCGACACGGTTTTGCGCCGCTGATGCAGCGCTTTGCCCAGCGCGATCTGCTGGCCGGGCGCGAAGTGAGTCTGAGCGACGGCACGAGCGGCATGGCCCAGGGTGTGGCGGCCGATGGCGGCTTTCTGGTGCGCACCGCTGCGGGGCTACAGGCCGTGACCAGCTCGGAAATCAGCGTGCGTCCGGCCAGCAGCCCGTTGCAGGCTTGAAATGAAGCACCTCCTGAGGCGCTTTGCGCCTTCCTCCTCTCTCTACGCGCTGCGCGCAAGTGGAGAAGGACGCAGCCCTCGCTGCGGGGCGGCCCTTGCTCGGCTGCCCGCGATTGGAATGCGCCGGGTTCACAGGCCATGCAGGGGCTGTAACCTGGCGGATAACATTGATATGGGAACGCCATGCTGAGAATCGTTTTTCTGCTCCTGGTGCTGGGCAACGCCGGCTACTACCTGTGGAGCCACGGCTATCTGGCCGGCATGGGGCTGGCGCCGGAGCTACAGTCCGAGCCGCAGCGCCTGCAGGAGCAGATCAAGCCCGATGCGCTGGTATTGCAGCAACCTGAAGCCGCGCCGGCTCCCGAACCCGCAAAGACCGAGCCGTCCGAGGCACCCGCAGTGGACGATGGTGCGCCCGCATCCAGGCCCGATGCGCAGGCGGACAGCAAGCCCGAGGCCAAGGCCGAGGACGCCAAGCCTGCAAAGGACGCCAAAACAGCGGTCAAGGAGCCCGAGACCTGCTATCAGGCCAGCGGCATCGAGGAGGCGCAGGCCGACAGCATTCGCCGTGCGCTGGCGGGCAAGTCCAAGAGCGACTGGGAGCTGGTGGCCAGCCACCAGGGCGGGCGCTGGATGGTCTATATGGGCAAGTTCCCCGATACCGAATTCCTGGACCGCAAGCGCGGCGAGCTGCGTCTGATGAATATCGACTTTGACCGAGCGGGTGGCAATCTGGAGCCGGGCTTGTCTCTGGGCCGTTTCTCTACCGAAGAAGCTGCGCAGCGCCAGCTGGCCACGTTTGCGCGCCAGGGCGTGCGTACCGCACGCGTGGTGCAGGAGCGCCCCGATGTGACTACCTATGCGCTGCGCCTGCCCAAGGCCACACCCACCTTCCGCAACGAAGTGGCCGCGCTGGCTGGCAAGAACCTGGTGCCCAAGGCATTGCAAGCCTGCGCCAAGTAATTTTTGTAGCTTCTATCGTAAGAAAGGCCTGCATTTGCAGGCCTTTTGTATTGGAAAACCAGTTGCAACAAGCGCAACCAGCTCCTGTTTTTAGTCCAGATGAATATTGGCCGCTGCGGCCAGCTTCTTCATCTTGGCCACTTCGCTGGAGATCTGCTTGGTGAAGTCAGCGCTCGATGTGCCCGAGGGATACAGGCCTTGAGCAGCCATGCGCTGCTTGACGGCGGGGTCCTTCAGCGCGGCAACGATGGCCTTTTGCACGCGTTCCACTTGCGCGGCAGGCGTGTTCTTGGGGGCCACCAGGCCGAACCAGGAAGGCTCGTTCAGGTCGGGGTGACCGGCCTGGGCATAGGTCTGCACATCGGGCAGCACGTCCAGGCGCTCGTGCCAGGACACGGCCAGGGCGCGCACCTTGCCCGACTTGATATGGGGCAGCGAAGAGTTCACCTGGTCGAAGTAGACCGGCACCTGGTTGCCCAGCACGTCGTTGATGGCCGGAGCCGAGCCGCGGTAGGGGATGTGGTGCATTTCGGTGCCCGTGCTCTTGAGGAACTGGGCGCCCCACATGTGACCGATGGTGCCGTTGCCGGGAGTGGCAAAGGACACCTTGCCGGGGTTGGCCTTGAGGTAGGCTACGAACTCGGCAAAAGTCTTCACGGGGATCAGCTTGGGGTTGATCACCAGCACGCCGGGAGCCTTCACGATCTCGGTCACGCCCACGAAGTCGTTGGTCGCGTCGTAGGGCAGCTTCTTGAACACGGCGGGGTTCACGCCATGGGTGGACAGCGTGGCGATACCGAAGGTCACGCCGTCGGTGGCGCGGGCCACTTCGGCCATGCCGATGGAGCCGCCGGCTCCGGCCTTGTTTTCAATCACCACGGCCTGGCCGCCCAGCAGCTTGATCAGCACGTCCTGCATGTTGCGGGGCACCATGTCGGTGGGGCCGCCGGCAGGGAAGGGCACGACGATGCGCAGAGGACGCGAGGTGTCCTGCGCCATGCTCATGCCGGAGAAGGAAGAAGCGGCTGCGGCAGCAGCGGCGGTGTAGATGAATTGACGACGTTGCATCAAAAAGCTCCCTGGATCCGTTGATTCCAAATTGCTGTCTTGCGGTGGCACAAAAAGCGACTCCTCAGACAACCCATGATCGAATTGATTCTAGGGTAAGCGAGAGGTTGTCAGATACGCAGTTTCCGTTATGCGAATCGGGGCAAAGGGGCGCAAAGCCAAGTCTGGCGCGGTTTTTCAGGCCGCAAGGGCACCAAGTTGGTGCGCGTGCGGAACGATTTCACTGCTGTCCCGGCATGGCCTTGAAGCGCACGGTAAACAGCGCTCCCGGCGGCACATGGCCGGGCCTGGCGTCTTGCAGCAGCACTTGCGCGCCATGCTGGCGTGCGATTTCCATGACGATGGGCAGACCCAGGCCGGAGCCGTCGGCTTCGGAGCCCAGTGCGCGGTAAAAGGGCTGGAAGATCAGCTCGCGCTCGGCCAGCGGCACGCCGGGGCCGGAGTCCTCGACCTGCAGCAGCAGGATCTGGCCGAAATGATCGGCCTGCACGCGCACGGTGACCACGCCTGGCTGTTTGCTGGTCGATGGCGTGTAGTTGATGGCGTTGTCCACCAGATTGCGCACCAGCTCGGTCAGCAGCGTGGCATTGCCGTTGAGCCAGACGCCGGGCGTGCTGGCGCCGGCGCCCTCGTAGCCCAGGTCGATGTGCTTGTCCATGGCGCGCGGCAGGCAGTCCTGCACCACCTCAGTGACGATGCGCACGAGGTTGCAGCCCTGCATGGCGGGTACGGCGCTCTCGGCCCGCGCCAGCGCCAGCAACTGGTTGACGGTATGCGTGGCGCGCATGCTGGAGCGGCCGATCTGCGCCAGCGAGCGCTTCAGATCTTCGGTATTCGTGCCCTCGCGCTGGGCCAGGTCGGCCTGCATGCGCAGCCCCGCCAGCGGGGTCTTCAACTGGTGGGCGGCGTCGGCCAGAAAGCGCTTTTGCGTGGCGATGGAGTCATGCAGACGCTGCAGCAGATCGTTGACCGAGTCGACCAGCGGCACCACTTCCAGCGGCACATCCTTGTGGTTGATGGGCGAGAGATCTTCGGGCTTGCGCGCGCGGATGCGTTCCTCCAGCCGGTGCAGCGGCTTGATGCCGCGCGCCAGCGCCAGCCACACCAGCAGCGCGGCCAGCGGCAGGATGACGAACTGCGGCAGCATCACGCCCTTGATGATTTCCGTGGCCAGCACGCTGCGCTTTTCGCGCGTTTCGGCGACCTGCACCAGGGCGCTGGGCTCGCCGGGCAGCGGCATGCGCACCCAGATATAGGCCACGCGCAGGTCTATGCCCTTGTATTCCTCGTCGCGCAGCAGCACCGTGCCCGTGGGCGGGTCCTCATCGGTGGTAGGCGGGCGGGGCAGGTCGCGTTCGCCGGCCAGATATTCGCCCCTGGTGCCGCGGACCTGGAAGAACACCGTGTCCGACTCATCGGCGCGCAGGATCTCGCTGGCGGACTGCGGCAGATTGAACTGCACCTTGCCGCGCTGCACGATGACCAGCTGGGCCAGGGCCTGGGCGTTGTACTCCAGTGCGCGATCGAAGGGCTTGTTGGCCAGGCCCTGGGCCACCAGCCAGGTCAGCGCCAGGCTCACGGGCCAGAGCAGCAGCAGCGGCGTGAGCATCCAGTCGAGGATCTCGCCAAAGAGGGATCGCTGCTCACGCTGAAAGATCTTCATGGCTGGTGCGCTATCTCATCCAAGAGGCAGCCAGCGAGGGCCGCCCCGAAGCAAAGGCTGCCGTCCCCCTGGGGGGAAGCGGCGGGGCAGCCTAGGCAAAGCCGCTCAGGGAGGGGTGATTTTTTCCAGGCAGTAGCCGAGGCCACGCACGGTGGCGATGCGGATCGGCCCTTTCTCGATCTTCTTGCGCAGCCGGTGGATATAGACCTCGATGGCATTGTTGCTCACCTCCTCGCCCCATTCGCACAGGCGCTCCACCAGCTGGTCCTTGCTGACCAGGCGGCCTGCGCGTTGCAGCAGCACCTCGAGCAGACCCAGCTCGCGTGCCGACAGCTCCACCATCTTGCCGTCGATGGTGGCGACCCGGCCGGTCTGGTCATAGACCAGCGGGCCATGCTTGATGGTGGAGCTGGCACCGCCCATGCCGCGACGCGTGAGGGCGCGTACGCGCGCTTCCAGCTCGGACAGCGCAAACGGCTTGGCCATGTAGTCGTCGGCACCGTAGTCCAGGCCTTGCACCCGCTCCTCGATGGAATCGGCTGCCGTGAGAATCAGCACCGGCAGCGCGTCGCCGCGCCCGCGCAGGCGCTTGAGCACTTCCAGGCCGTGCACCTTGGGCAGGCCCAGATCGAGAATCAGCAAATCGAATTCGCTGCTGGTCAGCAAGGCGGTATCGGCCTCGCTGCCGTTGGCCACATGGCTGACGACGGCGCCCGAGCTGCGCAGTGTGCGCAGCAGGCCGTCTGCCAGCACCTGGTCGTCTTCGGCAATCAGTATGCGCATGGGAGTCTCCTGCTTGTTATGTGTGCCTGTTTGCACTTTTGCTGCCATTGTAGGGACGGGCCAAGGCCGTCCGGCGCAATTGTCGACAGGCGCTCGCAGGCGTCGGGCCTCAGTAGCCTTCGGCATAGGCTTCCAGGCCCAGCGCCACCACGGTGGCCACATCCTCGCCCACGGCCTCGCGGAACTCGGCCTCGGCCTGGCTCACGGCGTCGTGAAAAGCCCGCAGCCAGACCAGGCCCGCATCGGTGAAGCGCACGCGCCTGGCGCGCCCATCGTGCGGGTCGATCGCGCGCGTGACCAGGCCCCAGGCCTCGCACTGCGTCACCAGGTCGGCCATGGCCTGTTTGCTCATGCCTGCCTTGTCGGCCAGATCGGTGAGGCGGTCGCCGGCCAGGGACAGATGGCGCGTGATGTGGATGTGGGCTGCCCCCACCTTGTCGCGCGCCGCCAGGTTGGACAGGGCCAGCGGCACCTCCACATCGCGTGCCATGAGCTGCAGCACGCGTGCATCGAAGCGGCGCATGGCATGGCCGAGCAGGCGGCCCAGATGGGTCTGGCGCCAGGCATCTTCGGCGGGGGTGACAGGTGCAATTTCGGACATGGGTAAATAGTAAGGCAAACTGACTAAATATTTGGACGCACAGCCGATACAAGCTCATAAACTACTGTTCAAGCATCCAGCCTGAATGTAAAGACAGGGCTGGCCACAGACAGTCATTCACCTACTTCGGAGCCTGATATGAACGCCATCGCCAAGACCAACGACGCCAACAGCGAAAAAGCCAAAGCCCTGGCAGCCGCCCTGGCCCAGATCGAAAAGCAGTTCGGCAAGGGCACCATCATGAAGCTCGGCGAAGGTGAGGCCATTGAAGACATCCAGGTCGTCTCCACCGGCTCGCTGGGCCTGGATATCGCACTGGGCGTGGGTGGTCTGCCGCGTGGTCGCGTGATTGAAATCTACGGTCCAGAATCCTCGGGCAAGACCACGCTGACGCTGCAGGTCATTGCCGAGATGCAAAAGCAGGCCGGCACCTGTGCCTTCATCGATGCCGAACACGCACTCGACACCGGCTATGCCCAGAAGCTGGGCGTGAACCTCAACGATCTGTTGATCAGCCAGCCCGACACCGGTGAGCAGGCCCTTGAAATCTGCGACAGCCTGGTGCGCTCGGGTGCCGTGGATCTGATCGTCATCGACTCGGTGGCCGCATTGACGCCCAAGGCCGAAATCGAAGGCGAGATGGGCGACGCCCTGCCCGGCCTGCAGGCCCGTCTGATGAGCCAGGCCCTGCGCAAGCTGACGGCCACCATCAAGAAGACCAACTGCATGGTCATCTTCATCAACCAGATCCGCATGAAGATCGGCGTGATGTTCGGCTCGCCCGAGACCACCACCGGCGGCAATGCGCTGAAGTTCTATGCCTCCGTGCGTCTGGATATCCGCCGCACCGGCACCATCAAGAAGGGCGATGAGGCCATCGGCAACGAAACCAAGGTCAAGGTCGTGAAGAACAAGGTCTCGCCTCCCTTCAAGACGGCCGAGTTCGACATCTTGTTTGGCGAAGGCATCAGCCGCGAAGGCGAGATTCTGGACATGGGCGTGAACGCCAAGATCCTGGAAAAAAGCGGTGCCTGGTATGCCTACAACGGCGAAAAAATCGGCCAGGGCCGCGACAACTCGCGTGAGTTTCTGCGCGAGAACCCCGCGCTGGCCATCGAAATCGAGAACAAGGTGCGCGATAGCCTGGGCATCAAGCTGCTGCCCATGGACGGGGCTGCCGCCGCCGAAGCCAAGCCTGCCAAGGGCGGCAAGGGCAAGGTAGACAAGGACGGTGTGATCGAGGCCTGAGCCTCCTGAGCGACCAGGTCGCTTTCCCTTGCCGAATGCCTGGCATCGGCAGGGACTGAGATTCCCGCTGCAGGGCAGCGGGGCCCTGGCCCGGTGCTCGCTGCTATCGATGTGAAAGCCTGGCGGGGCCAAAAGTTAGCCATCTTTGCGCAGGCGGTCCCTGCGCATTTTTTATGGGAGAGATCCGAGCATGAGCTTTGCCAAGCTCTCACTCAAGGGCCGCGCCCTGAAGCTGCTGGCGCAGCGCGAGCATTCGCGGCTGGAGCTGCAGCGCAAGCTCGCTGCACATGTGGAGGAGGGCGATGATCTGAATGCCGTTCTCGACGAGCTGGAGCAGCGTGGCTTCATCAGCGTGGAGCGCGTGGTCGAGTCTGTCATGCGCAGCAAGGCCAGCCGTTATGGCGCAGCGCGTCTGGTGCATGACCTGCGCAGCAAGGGGCTGGATGAAGAGACCGTGCGCCAGGCGGGCGAGCAGCTGCGCTGCAGCGAGCTGCAGCGTGCGCGCGAGCTGTGGTGCAAGCGTTTTGGCAGCGTTCCCGTCGACATCAAGGAAAAGGCCAGGCAGCTGCGCTTTCTGGCTTCGCGCGGCTTTTCGGCAGATGTGGCTTCACGCGTGCTGCGCGATGCTCCATACTGCGCAGCACCCGACAGCGAGGACTGAGCTGCAGCCTGCTCCCTCCTGCTGGACGAGGAACCGCTTCTTACACCGGAGGGACCCACGTGCTGACTGCTTCGCAACCCCCTGACGCCCCATCCGCCCTGCGCGTGGGCCTGAGTGCCGGCAAATCGCTGCTGGGCGGCCTGATGCTCGGTGCCTTGCTGGCCCTGGTGCTGGGCTGCGGCGCGGCCGTGTTCTATTTTTCGCGCCTGATGGCCGATCCCGGCCAGGGCATTCATGCCTCGGCCCATACCGGCATCTACGGCGCCGTGATCAGCCTGCTGATGTCGCCGCCGCTGCTGGTGGCCGTGGTCCTGATCTTCATCATTCCCGCCTACCTCATGGTCGGTCTGCAGTTGGGCCGCGCCCGCGCGGCAGGCAAGCTGGTGGCGCGCTACGGCCAGGGCCTGGCCGAGCGTCTGGCGGCCATGCTGGCACAGCGCATCGAGGCCCTGCCCAGCGCTCACAAGGCCATGCACAAGGCGGCCGATCTGCTCACCGTGGGCGCGGCGATGGAGCATCTGCAGCCCTGGGTCGGCAACGGGCGTGCCGTGCAGTTCGTGGTGCGCAGCGTGCTCAATCGCTTGCCGCTGGCCGACCTGCTCGAGGAATGGGGCCACACGCGCGCCCAGTGGGGCAGCGAAGGCGGCAAGGACGATCCGGCGCTGCGCGCCTTTCTGGGCGCCCGCATCCAGGAGATGCTGCAGGGCCTGACCGAGCCGCCCTGGACGCTGCTGTGGATCTTGCTGGCCGGGCATGCTGCCGTGCTCGGCTTCGGCATCTGGCTGACTGCCTGAGGGACCGGGTGGGCGCGGTGCTGGCCTAGTCCCGGCTGCTGCGTGTCGCCCACCAGCAGATCAGCGAGCCCAGCGTGACCAGGGCCACGCCCTGCCAGAAGCTCCAGCCCGGCAACACCTGCAGCAGGGCGCTGGCCATCAGCGCCGAGAGCACGGGCGTGAAGTAGGACGCCGCGGCCAGCAGGGCCAGCTTGCCATGTTGGATGCCATGCTCCCAGCAGCTGTAGCCCAGCGCCGTGAGTGCGCCGACCAGAACCACCTGGCCGGCGGTGAGCCAGGTCCAGTGCATGGGCTGTGGTGCGTCCAGCATCAGCCATTTGAGCCACAGCGCCAAGGCCGTCCAGGTCACGAACAGGCCCACGGCGTTGAAGCCCGCACCATGGCGGCGCGCCAGCAGCGAATAGGCCGGCCAGAGCAGGGCGGCGGCAAAACCCATGCCATAGGCCAGCGGGTTGCTCTGTACATGGCTCCACATGACCGGCAGGCTGAAGCTTGCGCCGCCCAGCACGCGCGCCAGGCCCCACAGGCAGATCAGCACCCCGGGCCACAGCCACCAGCGCGCCGCCTGCTGGCCGCACAGCACGGCCAGCACGATGGTGAGGCTGGGCCAGAGGTAGTTGATGAGCCCGATCTCCATGGCCTGGCTGCGGTCGTGAGCCAGGCCCACGGCCACGGACAGGCAGATCTCGTAGACCAAGAACAGCAGGCCGCAGCCCCAGAGATAGGCCGGATGCATGCTGCGCCAGCGGGCCAGCTCGCGCCAGCCTTTGCGCCCGCGTGCCACGGCAATGCAGAGGGCGGCCATGGTGTAGAGGCAGGCCGCGCCGCCGACCGCACCCAGCGGCTCGGCCACGGCGCGCATCAGGCCCACGGTGCAGCTCCAGCAGAGCACGGCCAGCAGGCCTATCAGGGTGGCGCGGTGCTGCAGGCTGGGATTCTGGGACATGGGACGGGCCGGATTATCAAAACAATAGCTACCTGCGCCTTTCAGATAAGGAATTTCAGGCAAAACACCTCAAATTCCATGCTGGGAAAGTGCCAGCTGCTATCCAAAACAAGAATGCCGCGCATTGTGCGCCGAGCTTACTGGATTGCCACCACACCGACCGCGGCGCGCTTGCGCACGAACTGGTAGGCCACGCCCAGCAGCACAAACCACAACGGGGTGACGATCAGTGCCTGGCGCGTATCGTCCTTGAGCGTGAGCAGCACCAGAATACCCGCGAAGAAGGCCAGGCAGGCCACACACATGGGGACGCCGCCGGGCATCCTGAAACGGGAGGCCAGGTGCAGCGCTGCACGCTGGCGGCGGTAGGCGATGTAGGACAGCAGAATCAGCGACCAGACAAACATGAACAGAATGGCCGATACCGTGGTCACCAGGGTGAAGGCTTCCATCAGATCGGGAATCATCCACATCAGGAAAGCGCCTGCCAGCAGGCAGATGCACGAAAACATGAGGCCGCGCGAGGGCACGCTGCGCGATGACAGGGTGCCGAAGGACTTGGGGGCATCGCCCTTGAGCGACAGGCCGTAGAGCATGCGGCTGGTGGAGAACACTCCGCTGTTGGCCGAGGAGGCGGCCGAGGTCAGCACCACGAAGTTGATCACGCCGGCTGCGGCGGGCAGACCGGCCAGCACGAACAGTTCCACGAACGGGCTCTTGCCCGGCACCACGTCGCGCCAGGGCGTGACGGTCATGATGGCCACCAGCGCCAGCACGTAAAAGACGATGATGCGCACGGGAATCGAGTTGATGGCGCGCGGCAGCGTGCGCTCCGGATCCTTGGCCTCGGCGGCGGTGGTGCCTACCAGTTCGATGCCGACAAAGGCGAACACCGCAATCTGGAAGCCCGCGAAAAAGCCCATCAGACCGTTGGGGAACATGCCGCCGTCATTCCAGAGATTGGCCAGCGCAGCCTGGCGACCCGCAGGCGATACGAAGCCCGAGAACACCATCCACAGGCCCACGCCGATCAGCGTCACGATGGCCACGATCTTGATCATGGCGAACCAGAACTCGGTCTCGCCGAACAGCTTCACCGTCAGCAGGTTCAGGCCCAGCAGCAGCAGCACGCAGGCAATGGCAGGCAGCCACTGCGGGATGTCGGGGAACCAGAACTGTGCGTAGCCGGTGATGGCAATCACATCCGCGATGCCGGTGACGATCCAGCAGAACCAGTAGGTCCAGCCCGTGAAAAAGCCTGCCCAGGGGCCCAGCAGATCGGCAGAGAAATCGATGAAGGAGCGGTACTGAAGATTGGACAGCAGCAGCTCGCCCATGGCCCGCATCACGAAGAACAGCATGATGCCGATGGCCATGTACACGAAGACGATGGACGGCCCGGCCAGGCTGATGGTCTTGCCCGAGCCCATGAACAGGCCCGTACCTATGGCGCCGCCGATGGCGATCAGCTGTATGTGGCGATTGGTGAGATTGCGTTGCAGGTGGTCATGGCCATCCTGGCCCGGCGCGTCTGATGCCTTGCGAGTCATCTGAGGGAAACCTTTGCAAAAGCTGCCGTCGCCACGAACGGCAACGCCGCCGCTGCGGCGCCGGACCGCAATGGCTGGCAGGAAACCTGAAATCTTAGAGCGTGTTTACGATCTCTACGCAGCCGCGTTGGAGCGCAATCGGGATGAGTTCGAAGCGATGGCTCGCTGCTTGCACCGGGGTGCAAGCAAGAGTTAGCGCACAGAAATCGCCCGATTGCGCTCCAACCCTTCGGGACAGGGGCTTTGCGGACGCCCGGTCAGGGGCGGTCTGCGACGTTGCCTCGCCGGCCGCGCGAATCCTCGCAATAGCGCGGCTATTGCTGCGGTGTCGCGCGCGGGGGGCCGCCCCCTTGCATCCCATCCCGCAAAGCCTCTGTCGCGGCGCGAGGAGATCGTAAACACGCTCTTAGAGTCGGCAAGGATAAACCAAGCCGGCCCATGGCATCCGGGGTACTGGCATCCGGGCTGGGGCAGCAGCACCTGGCGGTGTCAACCGCCCTGTGCCGGCCCTTTGTCTTCGTGTCCGGTCTGGCAAGCAGTGCCCGGCGTCCTGGCGCCGCAGGAGTTCGGCGGCGGGCCGGTGCCGGGCAGGCGTATTAGATATGCCCGCCGGGGCGGGCATCAGCCGATGTGGAGCGCATGCAGGCGCTGGTGCGCGCGGGGCAAGCGCCTGCAGCTATCGCAACCGTAGCGAGTCGGAGCGCCGACCGAGCCCACGCTTACAGGCCCAGCATGATCTGCAGGTTCTGCACGGCGGCGCCGCTGGCACCCTTGCCCAGATTGTCCAGACGTGCGATCAGCACGGCCTGGCGATATTGCTCGTTGGCAAACACGCGCAGTTCCAGCTTGTTGGTATTGGCCAGGGTATCGGCGGCCAGCTTGTTGTCGTCCGTGGGCGGCAGCACGCTGACCCAGTTGGCGCTGGTGTTGGTCTGGGCGTAATGGCTGGCCAGAGCGTCGTGCAGGTCGGCGGCCTTGGGCGCGCCGGGCAGCAGATCGAGGTGCAACGGCAGCTGCACCAGCATCCCCTGGGCAAAGTTGCTCACGGCGGGGATGAACACGGGGCGGCGGGTCATGCCGGTGTAGTGCAGGATTTCGGGAATGTGCTTGTGCGACAGACCCAGTGCGTAGGCCTCGTAAGGTGCGGCATCGCCGCCTTCGTAGGCTTCGATCATGGTGCGGCCGCCGCCGGTGTAGCCGGACACGGAGGGCAGGCTCACGGGGTAGTCGGCGGGAATCAGGCCGGCAGCCACCAGCGGTGCCAGCAGGGCGATGGCGCCCGTGGCATAGCAGCCGGGGTTGGAGACGCGGGTGGCGTTCTTCACGGCGTCGAGCTGGCCGGCGCGCAGTTCGGGGAAGCCGTAGACCCAGCCTGCGGCCGTGCGATGGGCGGTGGAGGCGTCGATGATCTTGATGGCGCGGCCAGTCTCTGCGGTGATGGAGTCCACCATGGCAGCGGTTTCACGGGCGGCATCGTCGTGCAGGCAGAGGATGACCAGGTCCACGCCGGCAATCAGAGAGCGTTTGGCGGCCGGGTCCTTGCGCAGTGCGGGGTCGATGCTGACCAGCTCCACACCTGCAAAATCGACCAGACGATCACGGATCTGCAGACCTGTGGTTCCTGCTTCTCCGTCAATAAAGACTTTTGCCATTGCATTTTCTCCTGCACCGGCGCGCGCATTTCTTGGTTTATATGCCGCTGCCTGCGGCACCATTGCCGCTTTCCGAGCGGTGATTGTCCTTGAATCTCGTCAGGCATGCGCACTGCCTGTCTTTTAGGCAAGTCTTGCGCGAATGGCCCAGTAGACGTAGCAGCTATTCGCAGTTGTCAGCACATTGCCAGCCGCTGCTTCAATGCCCTTGACTCGTATATAAGACATAAGAAAGTTGCGGGAAGAAAAGATATCGTGTAGGAATAATTTCCCTAAGAAATTCAAGGCATTGCAGCTGTTTCCGGAACACGACAAAGTTGCGTGAAATTGTGGATTTTGCGCATGTTCAGGTGTCGTTTTGCGCGGTGCAGCATGGTACATTCCTGCTCGCCATGTCATATGAACCCGATGGCCAGGCTCCCCCGAGTCGGTGGCAAGCGGGTATTTCCCCTCAGTTCAGAGAGACAAAGTCATGAAGATTCATGAATACCAAGGCAAGGAAATCTTGCGCCAATTTGGTGTGCCCGTTCCCCGTGGCATTCCTGCGTTTACCGTGCAAGAGGCTGTTGAAGCAGCCCAGAAGCTGGGTGGACCCGTGTGGGTGGTGAAGGCCCAGATCCACGCTGGTGGCCGCGGCAAGGGCGGCGGCGTGAAGGTTGCCAAGTCCATCGAGGACGTGCAGAAGCTGTCCGAGCAGATCCTGGGCATGCAGCTGGTGACTCACCAGACCGGCCCCGAAGGTCAGAAGGTCCGTCGCCTGTACATCGAAGACGGCGCCGACATCAAGAACGAACTGTATGTGTCGCTGGTGACTGACCGTGCCACACAGAAGGTTGCCTTGATCGCTTCCAGCGAAGGCGGCATGGACATCGAGGAAGTGGCTCACTCCACTCCCGAAAAGATCATCACCGAGATGATCGACCCCCTGACCGGCATCACCGAAGCGCAATCGCGCAAGGTGGCAGCTGCCATCGGTCTGGAAGGCAAGTCCGTGGATCAGGCCGTGGATCTGTTCGCCAAGATCTACAAGTGCTACATGGACACCGACGCGTCGCTGGTGGAAATCAACCCCCTGAACTGCGACTCCAAGGGCGACCTGATGGCCCTGGACGCCAAGTTCAACTTCGACCCCAACGCGCTGTTCCGCCACCCCGAAATCGTGGCCTTCCGCGATCTGGACGAAGAAGACGCTGCCGAAATCGAAGCCTCCAAGTTCGATCTGGCCTACATCTCCCTGGACGGCAACATCGGCTGCCTGGTGAACGGCGCCGGTCTGGCCATGGCCACCATGGACACCATCAAGCTGTTCGGCGGCGAACCTGCCAACTTCCTGGACGTGGGCGGCGGCGCTACGGCCGAGAAGGTGACGGAAGCCTTCAAGATCATGCTCAAGAACCCTGAAGTCAAGGGTATTTTGGTCAATATCTTCGGCGGCATCATGAAGTGCGACACCATCGCCAACGGCGTGGTCACCGCCTGCAAGGCCGTGAACCTGAGCGTGCCTCTGGTCGTGCGCATGAAGGGCACCAACGAAGAGCTGGGCAAGCAGATCCTCAAGGATTCCGGTCTGCCCATCATCGCTGCTGACACCATGGCTGAAGCAGCGACCAAGATCGTTGCTGCCGTTAAGTAATACGCCCCGGAGATAGAAACATGTCGATCTTTATCAACAAAGACACCAAGGTCATCACCCAGGGCATTACTGGCAAGACCGGTCAGTTCCACACTGAAAAGTGCCAGGAATACGCGAACGGCAAGAACTGCTTCGTGGCAGGCGTGAACCCCAAGAAGGCTGGCGAAAAGATTTTCGACATCCCAATCTTTGGTTCCGTCAAGGACGCTGCCAAGGAAACCGGCGCTACCGTGTCCGTGATCTACGTGCCTCCCGCAGGCGCTGCTGCTGCCATCTGGGAAGCGGTTGAAGCCGATCTGGACCTGGCCATCTGCATCACCGAAGGCATCCCCGTTCGCGACATGCTGGAAGTGCGCAACAAGATGAAGGCCAAGGAAGCTGCCGGCGGCAAGAAGACTCTGCTGCTGGGCCCCAACTGCCCCGGTCTGATCACGCCTGACGAAATCAAGATCGGCATCATGCCCGGTCACATCCACAAGAAGGGCCGCGTGGGCGTGGTGTCCCGTTCCGGTACGCTGACTTACGAAGCCGTGGCTCAGCTGAGCGAACTGGGCATTGGCCAGTCCTCCGCTGTCGGTATCGGTGGCGACCCCATCAACGGCCTGAAGCACATCGACGTGATGCGCGCTTTCAACGACGATCCCGACACCGATGCCGTGATCATGATCGGTGAAATCGGCGGTCCCGACGAAGCCGAAGCTGCCCAGTGGTGCAAGGCCAACATGAAGAAGCCTATCGTGGGCTTCATCGCCGGCGTGACTGCGCCTCCCGGCAAGCGCATGGGCCACGCAGGTGCCCTGATCTCCGGCGGTGCCGACACGGCTGACGCCAAGCTGGCCATCATGGAAGAGTGCGGCTTCACCATCACCCGCAACCCTTCCGAAATGGGCCGCCTGCTGCAAGGCCTGCTGAAGAAGTAAGTCCTTGCAAAAGTTCCTGATGCGGCGTTGAATTTACGCAGTATTACGAACTGACAAGGATAGGCCTGGCGTCCTACACTGGCTCCACTCTTAAAAGAAAGCGCCGCGCAATGCGGCGCTTTCATATTCAAAACAGTGGAGTCATCATGGAAATGCTCAATAGCGCCGATTTCTGGATCGGCCTGGTGAAGATCATCTGGATCAACATCATTCTCTCCGGCGACAACGCCGTGGTCATCGCACTGGCCGCGCGCTCGCTTCCCCCTGAACAGCAGAAGAAAGCCATCATGTTCGGCTCCGGCGCCGCCGTGGTGCTGCGTATCGTGCTGACCGTGGTGGCAGCCAAGCTGCTGGAACTATCCTTCCTGCAAGTCGTGGGCGGCTGCCTGCTGCTGTGGATCGGCTATCAGCTGCTGACCGGCGACGAAGACGGCGAAGGCGAGTCCAAGGGCCATGGCTCCATGATGACTGCCATCCGCACCATCCTGATCGCCGACCTGGTGATGAGTCTGGACAACGTGATTGCCGTGGCCGCCACTGCCCAGGGCAATATGGTGCTGCTGATCCTGGGCCTGGCCATTTCCATTCCCCTGGTGATTTTCGGCTCCACGCTGATGATCAAGCTCATGGAGCGTTTCCCCGTCATCGTCACGCTGGGCGCGGCGCTGATTGGCTGGGTGGGCGGCGAGACCATCGTCAACGACAACCTGCTGCATGGCTACTCCATGGCTCACCCCTGGCTGCACTATGCTGCCGCTGCAGCGGGCGCCGTGCTGGTGGTCGGACTGGGCAAGTTCATGCAGGCACGCTCTGCCAGGAAGGAAGTCGCTGCGGCCTGATCGCCCCGACAAGCTCACCCCCAAAAAACGCACCGTGGAAGCACGGTGCGTTTTTTTATGGCCGCAGCGTGGGCGACAAACTGTGTGAACATGGCTTCCAACCTTCGTGTAACCCCAGGCTTGTTAGCCTTGTCGCCATGCAGATATCGGAACTTGCCAGCCTGTCGGGTGTGTCCGTGCACGCCATTCGTCACTATGAGAGTCTGGGCCTGATTGCCGCCGCCCGGCGCCCCTCCGGCTACCGCGAGTTCGATGACAGCGTGATCCGCGAGCTGCGATTCATCGCCATGTCGCGGCAATGTGGTTTCTCCCTGGCGCAGATCGCCGAAGTGCTGCCGGCCTATCGTCGCAAGACCCTGACGGCGGCCCAGATGATTGTCAGGCTGCAGGAGCGCATTGCCGAACTGGATGCGGAGATTGCCCAGCGGCGCGCACTGCGCAAGCACTTGGTTTCACATATCGCATGGTTTGGCGAGCGTGAGCCGCAGCCAGCCGTCAAGCCAGGATTTCCGCGTGTTCGTGCGCGCGGCAGTGACGAGGCCGGTTCATCCGGCAGGAGCAGGAGAGAGTGATGACACCGCAGAACGAGAATTTCGCCCGTGACGTACAGGCCCTGGTGCTTTCCATGCCGGTGGCGCAGATGCTGCAGCTGCGCTTCGAGCGCATAGGGCCAGGCGAGGTCGATCTCTGCCTGCCCTATCAGGAAAGCCTGAGCTTCAGGCCCGGCCAGTTGCAGGCCACGCCCGTCTTTGCCATCGCGGACTTTGCTGCCGTATCGGCCGCAGGGACGCTGCTGCCGCCGGGCTGGTTCAATGCCACCGTGGACTGCAGCATCAAATACCTGGCGGCGGCCGATGGCACGAGCCTGCTGGCCCGTGGCCGCGTCATCCAGGCCAGCAAGCTGCTGACAGTGGCCCGGGCGGATGTGTTTTCCTGCCGCGAAGGCCGGGAGCTGCTTTGCGCAACCATGCTGGCCACGGCGCGGAATCTGGCTCCCGCATCCCAGGACTGACTTTTGGGGGCAGCGCCCGAGGTTTTTTGCCCGGACGGCAGGTTTGCAGCGGTCCGAGCCCGCGCCGCCGGGGCAAACTACGCACCATCATGAAAACCCAGTACTACACCGCTTCCAGCCTGGATGGCTTTCTCGCCACCGAAGACGACTCCCTGGACTGGCTGTTTCCCCTGGGCAGCCTGACGGAGTCCAGCTATCCGGGCTTTATTGCGCAGGTCGGTGCGCTGGCCATGGGCTCGGCCACCTATGAATGGATGCTCCGCAACGCCGATGCAGTGAAGCAGGAGACTGGCGCAGCCTGGCCTTATGCGCAGCCTGCCTGGGTGTTCTCCAGCCGCCAGCTGCCGTTGATAGAGGGTGCCGATGTGCGCTTTGTCAGCGGCGCTGTGCAGCCCGTGCTGGCAAGCATGAGGGCTGCAGCCGGCGACAGGAACATCTGGATTGTGGGCGGCGGTGATCTGGCCGGTCAGTTCCATGACGCGGGCCTGCTGGACGAGGTGATTGTGCAGATCGGTTCGGCCACTCTGGGCCGGGGCAAGCCTCTGCTGCCGCGCCGGCTGCTGAGTCCCGTGCTGCAGCTGCAGTCCGTGCAGCAGATGGGCACGGGCATGGCGGAGCTGCGCTACACCGTGTGCAAGACGCAGCTGCCTGGGAATTAACGACTGTTTTTGGCAGGCCAGAGCACCGAGGCAATCGCCACCACCATCAGGCAGACGGCAGTCCAGTCCTGCCAGTGCAAGACTTCGCCCAGCCACCAGGCGCCCACAAACACGCCAAGCACCGGAATCATCATCACGCTCAGCGTGGAGGCCACGGGCGGCAGGCTGCGGGCCAGATAGAACCACACGGCCTGGGCGAAGCCCAGCACCAGGATGCCATTGAAAGCGATAGCAGCCAGCGCAGTCTGGTCGGGCATATGCCATTGTTTTCGCTCAAAAACAAAGGCCAGCACGGTCAGTACCACGGTGGTGATGGCCACCATCCACAGCGACAGCGTCATCAGCGGTACGGGCGCCTCGGTGCGGCGTAGCAACTGCGTTCCCCAGGCCCAGCCGGCGGCAGCAATCAGCATCAGCATCACGCCCAGGGGCTTGCTGCCCAGAGCGCCGACTTCATGCCACAGCAGCAGCAGTACGCCGGCGAAGGCTGCACCCACGCCCGCCCAGGCGCGCACGCCCAGCCTGTCCCTGAAGAACAGGCTGCCGAACACGGCCGAGAAGATGGGCATGGTGTAGCCCAGAATCGCCGCGCGTCCGCTGGACAGCGTGGGGATGGCGATGATGATCAGGCAGTGCCAGAGCACCATGTTGAACAGCGTGAGCTTGGCTAGCTGGCCCCAGTAGCTGCGCGGTATGGCCAGCGGCAAGCCCTTGCTGGCGACGAAGAGGGCCAGAATGGGCAGCCCTACCCACATGCTGACCATGCGGAAGCTCAGGGGCGGGAAATGCTGCACGCCGAGCTTCATCACCGGCCAGTTCAGACCCCAGACGATGGTGAGCAAGACGAGGAGGATGAGCTGTTTGGGCGTGAACGAAGGCATGGGGCTGGATTATCTCCCCCGGAATGATTTTCTCCCCCTGTGGCGCTTCGCGCCTTCCCCCTCTCTGTACGCGCAGCGCGCTAGGGGAGGAGGACGACACCGTCGGTGCGCGGCGGCGCTTCCTCGGTGTCACTGAGTTGGTGTGTGCGTCTGTTTTGCGGCTTGGCGCAAAACCTGTGGCAAGGCTTGGAAGGGGCGAACAATTAAAATCACGCTTTATGACTTTTATCGACATGCTGCGCGACGCGTCCACGCGCAATGACTCCATGCTGTGCGTGGGTCTGGACCCTGAACCCAGCCGCTTTCCTGGCGCCATGCAGGGCGATGCGTCCAAGATCTACGACTTCTGCGCAGCTATCGTCGATGCCACCCATGATCTGGTCAACAGCTTCAAGCCCCAGATCGCTTACTTCGCCGCCCACCGTGCCGAGGACCAGCTCGAAAAGCTGATGGCGCACATGCGCCGAGTGGCGCCCCATGTGCCCGTGATTCTGGACGCCAAGCGTGGCGATATCGGCTCCACCGCCGAGCAATACGCCAAGGAAGCCTTCGAGCGCTATGGCGCCGATGCCGTGACCCTCTCGCCCTTCATGGGCTTCGACTCCATCACGCCCTATCTCAAGTACGAGGGCAAGGGCGCTTTCCTGCTGTGCCGCACCTCCAATCCCGGCGGTGACGACCTGCAGGCCCAGACCCTGGCCGATGTGCCCGGCAACCCACATATGTTCGAGCATGTGGCCAAGCTGGCCCAGGGCCCGTGGAACACCAATGGCCAGCTGGGACTGGTGGTGGGTGCAACCCGTCCCAGCGAGATCGAGCGCGTGCGTGCCGTGGCTCCCACACTGCCGCTGCTGATTCCCGGCGTGGGTGCACAGGGCGGCGATGCCGTGGCTACCGTCAAGGCCGCCCGCATTGGCGGCGGGCCCATCATCATCAATTCCTCGCGCGCCATTCTCTACGCGGGACAGGGCGATGACTTTGCCAAGGCCGCACGCGCGGCAGCCATCGCCACGCGCGCCACGCTGCAGGCAGCAGCGCAGAGCTGAGTCAGGGCGCTCTGGCCATGCAAAGCAAGTGGCTGGAAGACTTTCTGCTTCTGGCACAGGAGCGCAGCTTCACCCGCGCGGCGGAGCTGCGCCATGTCACCCATCCGGCTTTCGGCCGGCGCATCCGTGCGCTGGAGGAGTGGGCCGGAACCCCGCTGATCGAGGCGGGCGGCGGGCCGGTTCGTCTCACTGCGGCCGGCGAGGCCTTTCGCGACACCGCCGAGCAGATGGTGCGCACCCTGGCCCAGTCGCATGACGAGCTGCAGGCCGTGGCCGGCCGGCAGGCCCATGTAATCACGCTGGCCACGGGGCGCACGCTGGCGCGCACCATCGTGGCCGACTGGCTGGCGCGCTATGGCAGCGTGCTGCAGACGGCGGAGATGCGCATCGTCACCCGCACACTCGATGAAACCGTGCACATATTGCAGCGCGGCGAGGTCAGCTTTGCCCTGCTCTACCACCATGCCGCCATTGCCGTGCGGCTGGATGGCCGCCAGTTCAGCTATCTGACGGTGATGAGCGACAAGCTGGTGCCCGTGGCCCGGGCCGATGCCGAAGGCAAGCCCTTGTTCGCACTGGCACAGGCTCTGCTGCCCGGTGCCAGCCCCATGCCTTATCTGGCTTTTTCGCACAGCATGGCGTTGGGGCGGCTGGTCGAAGACCATCTTGCCAGCCATCCTCTGTGGCCGCGCCTGCGCCGCTGCATCGAATGCGATTCGGCGGATGCCAATTACGAGTACGTGCTCAAGGGTCTGGGCGTGGCCTGGATGCCCTGGTCCATGGTGCAGCGCGATTGCCAGGACGGCCGTCTGGCGCTGGCCGGCGACGGCAGTCTGGACGTGCATTTCGATGTGCGGCTTTATCGGCCCAAACGCCGGCTGAGCACCGCTGCGGAGCAGTTCTGGACCGATATCACCGGCCAGTAACTGAGCAGTCACTCCTTTTTTGCCTGCGGCCACAGCTTAAGCTGGAAAAACAACAGCGGGTATCGGCTTCTCGGCGGCGTTGCACCTCTCGATTTACTCTAAAACACCTTGATGTGCTGAAATGGCACGGAAATGTGCCAGATCGGCACTGAAGGGTTTTCTCCGTATTCGGACAATTGCCTCATACAGATTCGGAATAGTTTCATGCAGAACACAAACATCCTCCGCCGTACCGCCATCGCTGCGGGCCTGCTGCTGGGCGCTGCCGTGGCAGTCCCTGCCATCGCCGCCGACAACTATCCCAGCAAGGCCATCACCATGGTCGTGGGCTACCCGGCCGGCGGCAGCACCGACCTGGTGGGACGTCTGGTGGCCGACGGCCTGGCCAAGCAGCTGGGCCAGCCCGTGGTGGTGGAAAACCTGGGCGGCGCCGGTGGCGCCATCGGTGCGCAAAAAGTGGCCAAGGCCCCCGCCGATGGTTACACCATCATGGTGGGTGCCAACAATGAGCTGGCCATTGCCAGGCTCATCAACAAGGCCGTGAAGTACAACATTGGCGACTTCACTCCCATCGGTCTGGTGGGTTCCCAGCCCATGGTGCTGGTCGCATCGCACAAGGCCGGCGTGAAGAACGCGGCCGAGTTCGTGAGCCTGGTGTCCAAGAACCCCGACAAGTTCAGCTACGGCAGCTCCGGCGTGGGCACGGCGCTGCATCTGGCCGGCGAGCTGGTCAAGGAGCAGGGCAAGCTGCAGATGACCCATGTGCCCTACAAGGGCGTGGCTCCGCTGACCACCGACCTGGTGGGCAACAACATCGAGTTCGGCGTGTTCGTGCTGTCCTCGGGCCTGCCCCATATCAAGGCCGGCAAGGTTGTGGCCCTGGGTACGACCGAAGCCAAGCGCTCGGCTATCACCCCCGATATTCCTGCCCTGTCCGAGCTGCCCCAGTTCAAGAACGTGGACATCAACAGCTGGTTTGCGCTGATGGCCCCCAAGGGCCTGCCCGCCCCTATCGCCGCCAAGCTGAAGAAGGCGCTGGAAGAAACCATGGCATCGCCCGAGTTCCGCAAGAAGATGGAAGAGACCGGCAATGTGGTGGCCGATCCCAAGGTGGATGCCGGCAAGTACATCAACACCGAAATTGCCAAGTACGCAAAGATTGTTCAGTTCGCGCATATCGAGAACTGATCTTGCTTGGACTGATGGTGACCTGAGGTCGCCTAGGTTGGAAAACGGCTTGTGCCTCCGGGGCGCAGGCCGTTTTTGCGTTTGGGCTTTTGCGGTGTCGTGCCTGATTTTTTGACAGGGTCGGGTCTCGCCCCGGCGGGCGAGGTACTTTCTTTTGCTTCGCCATCGGATCGCCGACCGAAAGCAAATACCCAAAGAAAAGGCGACCCGAGTGTCTGCGTCCCTGCGCTTTGCTTCGGGCAAACCGCGTGCCGCAGGCGCAGCCAGGCAGGTGGGAGCGGACAGCCTGCAAGACTGGTTGCGAAATCAGGCTCAAGCGCTTATATGAATTGCGGTGGCAGCTATCAAATCTATCTCGGAGCTATCCTGTCTCCGGTATTGCCCCTCGTGCCCACATCCCGCAGGCGAAGCCGGGGGGATGTGGGCAGCAGGGGGCAGCTCTTTGCCCACTTTCTTGCACAAGAAAGTAGGTCGTCTGCCGGGGCGAAATCCCGGCCTCTGTCCTGAAATAAAGCAAGAATCAGGTTGTGGCGCAGACCCACAAAGCGCAACCAGCTCTCAATTCTGAGTCGCCAGCTGACAACGCGCAGGCGACACTGCCCCCACATTCACCTTCTGTGCGGCCAGCGCCGCATCCAGCGTTTCCCCGAGCAGCAGATTGCGCGCCAGCAGGCTGTAGCCGGCGGCGCTCTGGATGCCATAGCCGCCCTGGGCGGCGACCCAGAAAAAGCCCGGCACAGGCGTGGGCGAGGCATCCCAGCCGATCACCAGCTCGCCATCGGCGACAAAGCTGCGCAGGCCGGCCCAGGTATGCGAGGGGCGGCGGATTTGCAGCGTGGTGGCTTCCTCGATGTGATGGATGCCGATGGCAATGTCCAGCTCTTCGGGCACGACATCGTGCGGTGCCACGGGATCTGCATTGGCGGGGGAGCCCAGCAGCTGGCCGGCGTCGGGCTTGATGTACCAGTTTTCATCGGCGCTGATGATGGCGGGCCAGAGCGTGGCGTCCAAGCCTTCGGGGACAGGGAAGGTGAAGGCGCTGCGGCGTTTTGGGGTGATGCCAATGGGAGCCGCTCCCACCATGGCGGCCACGACATCTACCCAGGCCCCGGCGGCGTTGACGATTACCTTGGCACGAAGGCTCCGGCCCTGGGGCAGGGCAATGTGCCAGAAGTCGTTGACCCGGGTGATGGCCTGGACCTCGGCGTTGCACCACAGGTCGCCGCCGCGCTGGCGCAGGCCGCGGATATAGCCCTGGTGCAGGCCGTGCACATCGATGTCACGCGCACCGGTATCGAGAAAGCCGTCCACCAGCACCTCGGTGTCGAGCACGGGAACCAGGGTCTTGAGCTGTGCGGCGCTCAGGCGCTGGGCATCGGGGGAGTGAACCTGGGCCTCGGCGTAGGCAGCATCCACCAGATCCCGCTGATCGGCCGTGCCCACATAGAGCACGCCGCGCGGCGTGAGGATGGGGGCTTCGGCAAAACCGGCCGGTGGCGCATCGTAGAAGGCGCGGCTGGCACGGGTCAGGGCCTGAACCTGGGCGGGACCGTAATGCTCTTCAAACAGCGCTGCCGAGCGGCCGGTGGTGTGATAGCCGGGCTGGGATTCGCGCTCCAGCACCAGCACCGAGGGCGGGTTCTCGCCACCCGACTGCGCCAGCTGCCAGGCGGCGGAGGCTCCGGCCATGCCCGCGCCCACGATGACGAAATCCCAGATATCTTTCTGCATTGTTTCTCTCCCCGGTGCAACAAGCTATGGTTTGCATAGCTTGTTGCGCTTGATCAGTCTTGTTTTGAGGACGATTTGGCTTTGGACCTGGCAGGGGCCTTGTCCAGATAGGGCTTGAGGTAGCGGCCCGTCACGCTGGCCGGGTTGGCTGCGATGTCTTCGGGCGTGCCCTGGGCCACGACCTGGCCGCCGCCCGAGCCGCCCTCGGGGCCCATGTCGATCAGCCAGTCGGCGGTCTTGATGACGTCGAGGTTGTGCTCGATCACGACGATGGTGTTGCCCGCATCGCGCAGCTGGTGCAGCACTTTCAGGAGCAGGGCAATATCGGCGAAGTGCAGGCCGGTGGTGGGCTCGTCGAGTATGTAAAGCGTGCGGCCGGTGTCGCGCTTGGACAGCTCCTGCGCGAGCTTGACGCGCTGGGCCTCGCCGCCCGACAGCGTGGTCGCGCTCTGGCCCAGCCGGATATAGGACAGGCCCACGTCCAGCAGGGTCTGCAGCTTGCGCGCAATGCTGGGCACATCCTTGAAGAAGGCATGTGCGTCTTCGACCGTCATCTCCAGAATCTGCGAGATGTTCCGGCCCTTCCACTGCACCTCCAGCGTCTCGCGGTTGTAGCGCTGGCCGTGGCAGAGGTCGCAGGGCACGTAGACATCGGGCAGAAAGTGCATTTCCACCTTGACCACGCCATCGCCCTGGCAGGCTTCGCAGCGGCCGCCCGAGACATTGAACGAGAAGCGCCCGGGGCCGTAGCCGCGCTCCTTGGCGGTATTGGTTTCGGCCATCAGCTCGCGGATCGGCGTGAACAGGCCGGTATAGGTTGCCGGGTTGCTGCGCGGCGTGCGGCCGATGGGCGACTGGTCGACGTTGATGACCTTGTCGAAATAGTCGATGCCTGCGATGTCGTCATGCGCAGCCGGCTCGGTGCCTGCACGGTGTATCTGGCGCGCTGCTTCGGCATACAGCGTATCGTTGACCAGGGTGGATTTGCCCGAGCCCGAGACGCCGGTCACGCAGGTGAACAGGCCGACGGGGAAGTCCACGGTCACGTTCCTGAGGTTGTGACCGCGCGCGCCTTCCACAGTCAGTGCCTGCAGGTCGGTGCGCACCTTGCTCGCGGACTCCCGCTTTTTCGCGGCCGTGACCGGAAAGCGCGATGCGCTTTGGCTGGCTTCGGCTTCACTGTCCTTGCGCAGCACAGGCAGCCAGGCAGTGCGCTGCCTCGGCACGGGAATGCTTTGTACGCCGCTCAGATAGCGGCCAGTGGGCGAATCGGGGCAGGCCTTGATGTCCTCATAGCTGCCCTGGGCCATGATGCGGCCGCCATGCACGCCGGCGCCCGGACCCATGTCGATGATCTGGTCGGCAGCACGCATCATGTCTTCGTCATGTTCGACCACGATCACGCTGTTGCCGATATCACGCAGGTGCTCGAGTGTCGCAATCAGCTTGTCGTTGTCGCGCTGGTGCAGGCCGATGGAGGGTTCGTCCAGCACATACATCACGCCCGTCAGGCCGGAGCCGATCTGGGACGCCAGGCGAATGCGCTGGGCTTCGCCACCCGAGAGCGTGTCGGCGCTGCGGTCCAGGCTCAGGTACGAGAGACCCACATCGTTGAGGAAGAGCAGGCGCGAGGCGATCTCGCGCACGATCTTGTCCGCAATCTCGGCCTTGGCTCCGGCCATGCTCAGCTGCTTGAACCAGCCCAGTGCATCGGCCAGCGTGGCATGGCTGACTTCATAGATGGAGCGGGCCTGCTCGCCATCGCCCACGCGCACAAAGCGCGCTTCGCGGCGCAGGCGCGTGCCTTCACACTCGGGGCATTTGCGAACGCTGCGCAGCTTGGCCAGATCGTCGCGCACGACCTGGGATTCGGTCTCGCGAAAGCGGCGCTGAATATTGGGGATGATGCCTTCGAACGGATGCGACTTGATGAAGGCTTCGCCCTTGCGTTCGCCGCTCTCGAAAACATAGTTGAACTCCATGGACTCGTCGCCCGAGCCAAAGAGAATCACGTTGCGCACCTTCTCAGGCAGCTCCTCGAACGCCGTCTCGGTGCTCACGCCATAGTGTTTGGCCACGCTCTCCAGCATGGAGAAGTAGTAGTTGTTGCGCTTGTCCCAGCCCTTGATGGCACCGCTGGCCAGACTCAGCGACGGGAAGGGCACGACGCGGTCGGGGTCGAAGGCTTCGCTGTTGCCCAGGCCATCGCAGGCCTGGCAGGCACCCATGGGCGAGTTGAAGGAGAACAGGCGCGGCTCCAGCTCGGGCAGGGAGTAGTCGCAGAGGGGGCAGGCGAACTTGGCGCTGAACAGATGTTCCTTGCCACCGTCCATCTCCAGCGCGATGACACGGCCGCCGGCATCGGCACCGCCGGCGCGCAAGGCGGCCTCGAAGCTTTCGGCCAGGCGCTGCTTGATGTCTTCGCGCACCTTGACGCGGTCTATCACCACATCGATGTTGTGGCGTTCGTTCTTCTCCAGCTTGGGCAGGGACTGGGCGTCGTAGATCTGCCCGTCGACGCGAAAGCGCACATAGCCCTGGGCCTGGAGCTGCACGAAAAGCTCGGCGAACTCGCCCTTTTTCTCGCGTGCCAGAGGGCCGAGGATCATCAGCCTGGTGTCTTCGGGCAGCTGCAGCACGCTGTCCACCATCTGGCTGATGGTCTGGGCCTGCAGCGGCAGATTGTGGTCGGGGCAGAAGGGGGTGCCGGCACGGGCGTAGAGCAGGCGCAGGTAGTCGTTGATCTCGGTCACCGTGCCCACGGTGGAGCGCGGGTTGTGGCTGGTGGCCTTCTGCTCGATGGAAATGGCCGGTGACAGGCCCTCGATCAGATCGACATCGGGCTTGTCCAGGCGGCCCAGAAACTGGCGTGCATAGGCCGAGAGGCTCTCCACATAGCGACGCTGGCCTTCGGCGTACAAGGTGTCGAAGGCCAGACTGGACTTGCCCGAGCCCGACAGGCCGGTGATTACCACCAGCTGGTTGCGGGGAATGTCCAGGTCGATGTTCTTGAGATTGTGCGTGCGTGCGCCGCGAATGGCGATGCGTGTCTGAGCCAGAGAGCGGCCCAGATAGAGGCTGTCATCATGGACTTCAGAGGGCGAATCAGGCTTCAGGGACACGGGCGCTCCAGACGGGGAAAACTCTCCATGATAGTCAGACGGGAATGAGCGTGACTAGGGTCTGTTGATATTTGGTCGAAGATCGCGTTGCAGCGACAAGGGCTTGGATGCTAGGCGCCGGACCGCAGCAAGGCTGATGCCTTGCAAAGGCAGGCAATAACGCAGACAGGCTTTTGTCGCTGCAACCCGAAGGGACGGTGTATGGCCGGCCGCCGCTCGTCGTTGCGTTCCTTGTGCGGATGGGCCCCGCACTGCGTCACGCGTCTGGATTGGCAATCGGCCATATACCTTCGCGACTCCGAGCAAACCTCAATAGACCCTAATGGATTCAGGTTCACGGACAATCTACGGTTTTATTTCCTCTCTTTTGCCCGGCAGTGATTTAGTTAACCTGGGCATAAGAGTTTGACTCTTGGCAAAATCTGAGCGTGAAAAAAATCAATACCACCCCCAGCGCGGGCACGCAGGGCACGGACAAATCCCCTTCCACCATGACCTCCCAGGAACGCCGCTCCAGCGGCGCTCTGGCGCTGATCTTTGCGCTGCGCATGCTGGGCCTGTTCCTGGTGCTGCCCGTCTTCATGTTGGAGGCGCGCAAGTACCCGGGTGGTGACGACCCGGCCATGATCGGCCTGGCCATGGGTCTGTATGGTCTGACCCAGGCCCTGTTCCAGCTGCCCATCGGTCTGGCCTCCGACCGTATCGGCCGCAAGCCTGTCATTGTCGCTGGCTTGCTGGTCTTTGCGGCGGGCAGCCTGATTGCGGCCATGGCCGATTCGCTGACCGGCCTGATGGCGGGGCGTGCCATTCAGGGCGCGGGCGCCGTGTCTGCCGCGGTCACGGCCTTGCTGGCAGACCTGACACGCGATGGCGTGCGTACCAAGGCCATGGCCCTGGTGGGCGGCAGCATCGGCCTGATGTTTGCGCTGGCGCTGGTGCTGGCACCGCTGCTCAACGCCTGGATTGGACTGTCCGGCATCTTCGGCCTGACCTGCGCGCTGGCGCTGGCCGGTATTGCCGTGGTCCTGTGGGTAGTGCCGCCCGAGCCCAGGCAGCATGCCGATGCGCCCAAGGGGCGGTTCAGCGAGCTGCTGGGCCAGTCCGATCTGCTGCGCCTGAACTTCGGCGTGTTCATTCTGCATACCGTGCAGATGTCCATGTGGGTTGCCGTGCCGGCCATGCTGGTACAGGCCGGTCTGGCCAAGGAGCAGCATTGGCACATCTATCTGCCGGCCGTGCTGCTGTCTTTTGTGGCCATGGGCCTGCTGTTTTCCATGGAGCGCAAGGGCAGGCTGCGCACCGCCTTGCTGGGGGCCATCGGCCTGGTGCTGGTCGTGCAGATCGGTCTGGGCATGCTGGCCGCCAGCGGCACCATTCCTACGGTCTGGTGCATGGCGCTGCTGATGTTTCTGTTCTTCTGCGGCTTCAACGCGCTTGAGGCTACCCAGCCAAGCCTGGTCTCGCGCATGGCTCCGGCGCCGCTGCGCGGTGCGGCCTTGGGTGCCTACAACACATTGCAGTCGTTGGGACTGTTTGCCGGCGGTGCTGTCGGCGGTGCTGTCGCCAAATTTGCGGGTGTGCCGGGCCTGTTCATCATGACGACGGTGCTGGTTGCCCTGTGGCTGGCCGTGACCTGGCCGCTGCGCCCGGTAGGCCGCCACTGAGATGCAGTAGCCTGCGAAGGCTCAGTCTCTTGCTCGGCTGCCTGCGCGCAGTTGCCGGAGCGCCCGGCATGGCCGATGTGGGATATCGGGAAATCCCGTGCTCTTCAGGTCGGGCTTGGGGCAGAATACGAGCTTCATTGGTTCGGGACCTTTCTTGACTGCCCGGGCCACTTTTTGAAAAGGTATCTCTATGGCATCCGTCAACAAAGTCATCATCGTCGGCAATCTGGGTCGTGACCCCGAAATGCGTACCTTCCCCAGCGGCGATCAGGTGGCCAATGTGACCATCGCCACCACGGACCGCTGGCGCGACAAGAACACCGGTGAAAACCGCGAAGCCACCGAATGGCACCGCGTGGTCTTCAACGGCAAGCTGGCCGAAATCGTGGGGCAGTATCTGCGCAAGGGCAGCCAGGTCTATGTGGAAGGCAGCCTGCGCACCCGCAAATGGACCGATCAGGCCTCCGGCCAGGAGCGTTACGCTACCGAAATCCGCGCCGACACCATGCAGATGCTGGGTAGCCGCCAGGGCGGCGGTCAGCAGCAAGGCGGCTACGGTGGTGACGATGGCTATGGTGAAAGCAGCTATCAGGCGCCCAGCCGTCCAGCTCCCGCGCCCATGCAGCAGCGCCCCGCACCGGCACCCATGCAGCAGCGTTCTGCTCCCGCTCCCATGGCTCCTCCTCCCCAGCGCGCTGCGTCGGGGTTTGACGACATGGACGACGACATTCCCTTCTAATTCACGGACTGGCGGAAGTTGCCGCTTTCCAGGAATCTGCAAAAGCCCGCGCTTCCATCAGCGCGGGCTTTTTCTTTGCGGTGACTGAGAGGCTGCAGGAACAATTCCATGGATGTTGCAGGCGAATGGCAGCAGAGTTGAAAATTTCAATCGGATCCCTGGCTTCATCGAATTAGTGAAATAAGATGCTGCATCCAGGCGCGTTTCATCCGGTTACGATTAATGTCCGGGCGCTGAATCACACACTCAAGTGTGAGGGATCTCTGCCAGTGCAGCCAAGCGGGACTTGGCGTTTCCTCAGGAGCTTCGAGCATGCCGACTTTGGTCATCTCAATCGACGGCGCAGTCATCAAGGAAGTGCAGCTCACCAAGGAGCGCACGACCGTGGGTCGTCGTCCTTATAACGACATCGTGATCGAGAATCTGGCGGTCAGCGGCGAGCATGCCGTGCTCACCATCACTGGCGGCAAGGTCAGCATCGAGGACTTGCGCAGCACCAACGGCACCTATGTCAATGGCCGTGCCATCCAGAAGCAGTATCTGCTCAACGGCGACCTGCTGGACATTGGGCGTTACAAGATCCGCTTTCTCGACACCGTGATCCCCGATACCCATATTGCGTCTGCCCAGGGCGGGAAAAAGGCAGCGCTGGCGCATATTTCGGAAGAGGCGGACAGCGGCCATGCCAAACTGGCCAGCCCTTCCGGGTTTGGCGAAATCTCCAGCTTCAGTTCCACCATTCAGGGCTCGCTTGCCGCACTGCCGGAGCGTCACGCCGTGATTCGCATGCTCACCGGCAGCCTGGCAGGCAAGGAAATAGCGCTTTTCAAGGTCGTCACCACCCTGGGCAAGCCCGGGGTAGCCATTGCTTCCATCACCCAGAAGCCCCATGGCTTTGTGCTTACCCAACTGGAAGGTGCCAGCGAAGACCTCAAGCTCAATGGTCAGGTAGTCGGGCCGCTCTCCGTGCCCCTGCTCAATGGCGACACTGTGGACCTGGCAGGCAGCACCATGCGCTTTGTCGTGGAGTGAGAAGCCGGCTTGACTTGCACCAAGAGCCTGACAAATTTGTCATTGCTTGTGACGGGAACGCCAAAATTGTTACTTAAACTCGCGTTCGTGTTGCCAAACGTGTCGTCTGTTGCAGGCGCTGCCTCTGTCAAATTGTTGGCATGCAGCTTGCTTCATACGTTGGGTCTCATCCAACAAGGGAGTTTGAAATGAAGCGTTCCATTCAAAAGGGTTTCACCCTGATCGAACTGATGATCGTTGTGGCGATCATCGGTATTCTGGCTGCTGTGGCTCTGCCTGCTTATCAGGATTACACCGTGCGCGCACGCGTGTCTGAAGGTTTGGTGCAAGCTGCTGCCGCTAAGACACTGGTTTCTGAAAATGCAGCTACTGGTCGTGACCTGAGCCTGGGTTTTACAGGAATTTCCGCGACCAGCAATGTAGCAAGCTTGGCTGTGGCATCTAATAACGGTGTTATTACTGTTGTTACCTCCTCTGCGGCAAAGAACATTACACTGACATTGACACCTACAGTTGCAGGGGCTGCACTTGCCTCTGGTACTGTGCCCGACGGCAACATCTCTTGGAAGTGCGGTCTTTCTGACACTACAAAGCAGAAGTACGTTCCCTCTGAGTGCCGTTAAGCTAGTTAATATGTGGCTTAAGCTGAAAATGCTTGGCGAGAAAAAGGCCCTGGACAGGGCCTTTTTCTTTAGCAGATCCATATGTTATTTATTAATCTCTTTTGCAATTTCTACCTGTTTTTTATGGAGTGTACAGTCACCACTAATTTCGTCAATAAATAACGAGGTGGTTTCATATATCACAATATCTTTATTGGTGCTGCTATTTCTGAGAAAAGACTTAATATTTAAGTATGACTTGATATTTTATCTTTTTGTTGGAAGCTTAGTAATAAGTTTTTTTAATGCGCAAGGAGAAAGGTATTGGGGGACAAAAAATCTTACATATTTTCTGTATGCTGGAAATGCGCTGATTTTTTATACGGTCGCATCTTCTACCAATGAAGGCGGTACAAGTAAAGAAGATTTTTTTAAGTTTCTATTGATTGCAATAATTTTCGCCTCAACAATCAGTAGTTTCATCGTCATTTATCAATGGCTGGGGTATGCTAATAATGAGTTAATAACAAATATCTGGATTTATCCTGCTTCCGGTGATAGATTCTCCGCTAATTTGGCTCAGCCCAATCATTTGGCTACATTGCTTTCTCTGGGCATCTGTGCAGCGCTTTATTTTTCGAGAAACGCAAAAAATGTTGCAATTGTCTCATTGTTTATATTGGTTTCTAGTTTTTGCATATACCTGACATACTCGAGAACATCTTATATATCTTTATTTCTTGTTGGGGTATATTACGCCTGCATTAAGAAATTCGAGAGGAAATATATTTTTCTGGGTTTTTTGCCGTTAATTTCATTATTTTTAATTGCTCATACATTTCCTTGGTGGATGGATATATCACCTTTATCTTTTGTATCCCAGGGGGACCGTGGCCTTGAGTCAGGCAGATACCTCCTATGGTCTATGGCTTGGGATGGTTTAAAAGAAAAATATTTACTCGGTTATGGCCCTGGAAATATCATTGGTATGTATAAAGAAGTGCTGCCAAGTCACTTGGGCTTTGCAGAGGGAAGTGTTCCAAGTAGTAGTCACAATATTGTTGTAGATGTTGCCTTGATGTTTGGTGTTCCTTTTGCACTGATATTTTCCTTGGTATTGATAAAAATAATAATTAAAGCATTTTATGAAGCCAAAGAATCAATTTCTGGGTACGCATATTTATCAATAATTCCAGTTGTTACGCATTCAATGCTTGAGTATCCTGAGAACTATGCTTATTTTTTACTTCCACTTTCATTATTTGTTGGGCTTGCAAATCCATTGAAAAATAATACGCAGGTTACTAAAATAAAGTCTGTCGTTTTTTATGTTGTGTATGTCACTATTTCTTTTCTTACTATCTATTCAATATTTGATTTTTATTCAATTGAAAAAAATTTCAAAAAATTAAGACTGCAAAATTTAAATGTCGAACTAAGTACCCCATTTACAGGATCTGGCAAGTGTTTTCTTAAAATGTACTGTGATTTTTTGGATGCACATCTTATTACGGATATGTCATCGCTGAATAAAGTTACAGGAGATGAAAATCAATATTTGATTGATTTGTCTCGGTCATTACCAACTCCAAAAATAATGGAAATTTCAATATTTATATCAATAAATGAAAAAGATTATTTTAGAGTAAAAAAAGAAATAATAAATTACTGTCTTTTTTTTGGGAGAGATAGCTGTATGCATCTCGAAAAAAAAATCAAGACGTATGATTCCCAATGGGGGAATTAATTTCCGACAAGGAATCTGAGCGATTGAAAAAACGGAACTAATCTGATTTCCCTCCTTTTTTCTCCAGCACCCGGACCCCGCCCATCACCATCCCCTTATCCACCGCCTTGCACATATCGTAGATCGTCAGCAGGCCAACCTGTACGGCGGTCAGGGCTTCCATTTCCACACCGGTCTGGCCTTTTAGCTCGACGGTGGCGGTGCAGAGAATGGAGCTGGATTTGGGCTCCAGCTCAAACTCCACGGCAACGCGGGTCAGGGCCAGGGGGTGGCAGAGCGGAATGAGGTCGCTGGTTTTTTTGGCGGCCATGATGGCGGCGATGCGGGCCACGCCCAGCACGTCGCCTTTTTTGGCCGTGCCGGCCTGCACAATGGCCAGGGTTTCCGGCTTCATGGTGATGCGGCCTTCGGCCACGGCGATGCGATGGGTGCTGGGTTTGGCGCCGACGTCCACCATATGGGCCTGGCCCTGGGCGTCGAAGTGGGTAAGAGAGGACATGGCGGTTCTTTCCGGCGGCAGACGGCTTGGGTTCTGCCGCCCAATCACGGTTGAGCGGAGACGGACTGGCGGCTTTACCTGGGCATCCCAGGCGGGCATGTCGCCGTCTCCATCAATCAAGGCATCATAGTGGGGTGTTGAACGGTCGGCATATGGAAGATCCATAAGCCGGCAATGCTGTGATTGCCATGCCATTTTTGATGCCAAAACTGCGTAAAGTTCATATTTTAAAAGCCCTGACAGCTTCTGTTTTGATAGCTATTCAAGCAGTCTCACCTTTGGCACCCGGTGCCCGGGCGGCGGGTTTGCCGACTCTGGGTGACGGTGCCTCGTCGCTGACCACGGGCGAGGAGCGGCGCCTGGGTGACTCCATCGCCCGCGAGCTGTACCGCGACCCGGACTATCTGGATGACCCGGTGCTGCAGGAGTATGTGGAAGGCATCTGGCTGCATCTGCAGGATGCGGCGCGCAAGAATGGCGAGCTGTCGCCCGAGCTGGAGGAGCGCTTTGCCTGGACGCTGCTGCTGGGCAAGGATCGCCAGGTCAATGCGTTTGCGTTGCCCGGCGGCTATATGGGCGTTTATCTGGGACTGATCGGCGTGGTCAGCAGCGGCGATGAGCTGGCCTCGGTCATTGCCCATGAAACCAGCCACATCACCCAGCGCCACATTGCCCGCATGATGGCGCAGCAGGGCAAGCAGACGCCGCTGATGCTGGCTTCCATGCTGCTGGGCGCCCTGGCGGCCACGCGCAGCCCCGATGCGGCCATGGCCATCATGATGGGCGGTCCGGCGGCCGTGATGCAGAACCAGCTGAATTTCTCGCGCGCCATGGAGAGCGAGGCGGACCGCATGGGCTATAGCCTGATGTCTCCTGCCGGTTTTGCTCCCCAGGGTTTTGTGAGCATGTTCGGCAAGCTGCAGCAGGCCAGCCGGCTCAACGACAACGGCAGCTGGCCCTATCTGCGCAGCCACCCCTTGACTACCCAGCGTATCGCGGACATGGATTCGCGCATTCCGCCCGGCAAGCGCGCGGCCGACCCCGTGCCTACGCTGGAGCATGTGATGATGTCGGCCCGCGCCCGTGTGATTTCCAACCCCGGTGTCGAGGTGCGCCGCCAGTGGGCCACGTTGCCGCGTTCCGGCAGTTTTTCCAGTCTGAGCCAGTTCGAGCAGGTCGCTCAGCTCTATGCGGCCACGCTCAGCGCCATGTATCTGCGCGACTGGCCGCTGGCGCGCGAGATGGTGCAGCGGCTGCTCGTGGCGACGGCAGGCAATGCGCCAGCGAATATTCAAGCCAAATGGCTGAATGCCGAGCTCGAGTTCAAGGCCGACAATTCACAGGCGGCCCTGGTTGCCTTGCCCTTGCAGTCGGTGCTGGCTCCCCAGGCTGCCCCCAAGGCGACGGCCAGTGGCAATCTGGCCGGGCCACGTGAGGCCGGGCCCAGTCTGGCCACGATTGACGTGGTGGAGCGGGTTGCGCCGCGCAGGCCGGAGCTGCTGCTCAAGACGGAGATCCTGCTCAGGCTCAACCAGGCAGGCTCCATGGCCAGTCCCTTGCAGACCTGGGTGACGGACCATCCCCGCGATGGTTCGGCCTGGCAGACGCTGGCGCGCGTATGGCGCAGCCAGGGCCAGGAAATGCGCGCCCTGCGGGCCGAGGCCGAGGCCCAGGTGGCCCACTATGACTATGCGGCAGCGGTGGATCGCTTCAAGGCGGCCCAGGATCTGGCCCGCAAGGCCGGGGCCAGGGCGGATTACTTCGAGGCCTCCATCATCGACACGCGTCTGCGTGCCGTCGAAGAGCTACTCCGGGAACAGCTGCGCGACAAGGCGGTCAATAAGTAGGCCCAGCACCGAATAAATCAGCGCGCCCAGCATGGCGGCCCAGAAGCCGGCAACGTGGAAGCCGCCCAGCAGGCCCGAGGCCATCCAGAACATCAGGCCGTTGACCACCAGCAGGAACAGACCCACGGTGACGATGGTCACGGGCAGGGTCAGCACTACGAGTATGGGCCGGATGATGGTGTTGAGCAGACCGATGACGAGGGCCGCAATCATGGCTGAGCCAAAGCTTTGCACCTGGACGCCGCTGTAGACATAGGCGACCCCGAGCAGAGCCGCCGCGCAAAGAAGCCATTTGACGAGGATTTTCATGCCGCCCAGCATAGCAGTAGGTGCTGCCTGCGCGCTGGCGCGCTGCCGGCCCATGAAAAAAGCCTTGTGCAGCGGCCACCGCACAAGGCTTTCAAGGTTTGGAAGCTGCTCTTAAATCGAGAGCGAGTCGTCGATTACAAAGCCCATCATGGCGGCAATCGCGGCCATGGTGCCAGGCAGATTCCAGCGGCCGCCGTTGGCATTGGTCTTGGCATTGACGGGGGCGGCTTGTACAGCCTCCTGCTTGGGGCGGCGGGCGTCGATGATCTGTGCTGCGCCATGTTCCTGCTGCAGCTCCGTAACCAGCTCGGTCAGCGGGCCCTTGGCCAAGACGGGCGTGACCTTGCCGCCGCTCGTCGCCATGACGGGCATCAAGGCCGTAAACAGCTTGTCGGCCCATTTGCCGCGCCAGTTCTCGCGAGCGCGATGGCTGACCCATTTGCTCACACGGTGGGTCATGCGCGGAGCACAGGCCACCAGCAACCAGTGGGAGGAAGCCGCCTGGCTTGATCCCGCCAGTGCCTCGAGCATAGGCTGGGCGTATGTGGCGTCATCCACGTAAACAATGATGGGGTTCAAAGTGCGTCCTAACGGGAACGAAGGTTGAAGAATGCGGCACCTCTGTAGGAATGTGCCGACTTGTTTCTATTGTGAGTCGTGAAGGCTGCGGTCAGTTCCCGCATTCCTTCACGAATTGCCGGGTTTTCCAGACTTAGTGGGCTGCAACCGCGGGACGGCGGCTGGCAATGAACTTGCCCAGGGCCAGCACCAGCAGCGCGCCGCCGATATGGGCTGCCCAGTACAGGGTCTTGGAGATCTCGGCCAGACCCTGTGCATCGGTGGTGCCCAGCTTGGGCATCCACAGCCACTTCTCGGTGTTCACGAACACGGGGTCGGTCACGAACATGCCGCCCGCGATCCAGCCCAGCAGCATGCCGCCGGCCACGATGATCATGGGGAAGCGCTCCATCAGCTTGATGACCAGCTGCGAGCCCCAGACGATGATGGGCACGGAAATCAGCAGACCCAGCACGATCAGCAGCATCTGGTGGTCGCCCGAGCTCTGGGCGGCGCCGGCGATGGCGATCACGTTGTCCACGGACATCACCAGGTCGGCGACGATGATGGTCTTGATGGCGGCAAACAGCTTGTCGCTGCCTTCGATGTTGTCGTGACCTTCGTCATCGGGAGCAATCAGCTTGATACCGATCCAGATCAGCAGGACGGCACCCACGACCTTCAGGAAGGGCAGCTGCAGCAGCACCATGGCAAAGGCGATCAGGATGATGCGCAGGATGATGGCGCCGGCCGTGCCGTAGATGATGCCCTTGCGGCGTTGCTCGGGGGGCAGCTTGCGGCAGGCCAGTGCGATCACGACCGCATTGTCGCCGCCCAGCAGGATGTCGATGATGATGATTTGGCCCAGCGCAATCCAGAAGGGCGTGTGGGTCAGAAAGTCCAGATCCATGTGATTTTCCTCGTTGTGGAATGCCGCTGGTGCAGTCTGCATAGGTTTGGCACTTGACGCCAGCGGGTGAAGACCAAGGTGACGTAAGTCGAAGCGCAAACCCGCGCGAGGAATCGTGCAGGGGAAGTCACTTTGATTGACCGTCATCGGCCTATCAAAGGTCTTGCTCGATTGCAGTCAGTCTGCAAACCGCATGGCCGGAAGCTTGCGCTTCGTATTGACGACCATCCGCTCATGACGCACAACATGCGTCCGATAAGCTACTCCCCTTCGAAGCTGTGCATTTCAACACAGCAGGCATGGGATTTCAAGCTCCAAAACCCATCTAGTTCACAGGTTTTATATTGAGCAGCAGTCTTGCGACGCTTTTGCACAAAGCGCGGGTAGCTACCAAAAACGCAGCAACCTTGCTGGCGCAGGCCTCATGGCAGCGGCTTATGATGCCTGCTCCATGACTGCCATCCACATCACCGACATCGAAGCGGCCATCAATTACTGGCGAGGCCGTGCCCCATCGCCCGACGGCGTGCTGCTGGCACCCGAGGTCAAGGCTCTGGCCGAGGTGTATGCGCTGATGATCTATGAATGCGAGCCCGACGTGGCCGTGGAGGGCTTTCCGTCACATGCCATGGCGGCCTGGCTGGCCTGGTTCGACACCATGCCCGATACACCCTGCATTGCCATCTGCTCCACCAGCCAGGGCGATGAGAAATGCAAGGGCTGCGGCCGCAGCTTTGACGAAGTGCAGTACTGGACGGCCATGGAGCCCGCCGAGAAGCGGGCCGTATGGCGCCGCATCACGGTCGAGGGCGATTCCTGGCGCTTCAACCGCTATGCGGAGCGCGCGGCGGAGCGGCGCGGCCAGAGTTTCTGAAGCTTATTTCCAGCGCGTGGGCTCGACAAACACCGTGCCCAGATTGCTGGACAGCGTGAGCTGGCCTTCCTGAATCGTGGCCTGCAGCTGCATGCTGCGCTCGGCCAGAGAGCCCAGCTGCTGGGCCACTTCCGAGTCGATGTAATGCACTTCCAGCTTGCTCTGGCGGGCCAGCTTGCCTTCCAGACCCTTCCACCAGACATGGGCGGCGTGGTTGAAGGGGTAGACCAGCATATGGTCCGACTTGTTGCAGGCCTTGGTGATGGGCTTTTCGTCGGGCTGGCCGACTTCGATCCACAGACGCTTCTGGCCGGTGTAATCGGTGATGTGCACGTCCGGATCATCAGGGTCGGACAAGCCAATGCCAAAGCCCAGAGTGCCGTCACCGTTGCACAGGTCTTGCAGCTTCCAGGCGTTCAGCGCCAGGGCCACCAGGCGCACCATCATGCGGTCATCTGTTTCGCTGGGATGGCGCGCCAACGTCAGATTGTGGTCGGCGTAGTAGTTGTGGTCAATGTCGGCAATCGACAGATTGGCTTTGAAGATGGTGGACTTGATGGCCATGGCGGTGCTGCCCGCAGGCAGTCCTTTTGAAAACTATCAAAAACAAGAGCTGCCAGCGCCAATAAACATTGGCTTTGGCAGCTCTTTGATGCTGAAAAGCTTGAATATAAAGCGCTAGCAGCTATCTTTTTTTTGGACCAAACTTGCGAATCAAACGCGCTTGGCCAGCTCGGCAGCCTTGCCGATATAGGAGGCAGGCGTCATGGCCAGCAGACGGTCCTTGTCGGCCTGGGGGATTTCCAGACCGTTGATCAGGCGGTGCAGATCTTCGGCCAGCACGGTCTTGCCGCGCGTGACTTCCTTGAGCTTTTCGTAGGCGCCCTGCACGCCATAGCGGCGCATCACGGTCTGGATGGGCTCGGCCAGCACTTCCCAGGCGTTGTTCAGGTCTTCCTGAAGGCGCTCTTCGTTGAGCTCCAGCTTGTTCAGGCCGGTCATCAGCGAAGCGTAGGCCAGCGTGGTGTAGCCAAAGGCGACACCGATGTTGCGCAGCACGGTGGAGTCGGTCAGGTCACGCTGCCAGCGGCTGATGGGCAGCTTTTCGGCCAGATGCTTGAGCATGGCGTTGGCCATGCCCAGATTGCCTTCGCAGTTCTCGAAGTCAATGGGGTTGACCTTGTGGGGCATCGTGGACGAGCCGATCTCGCCGGCCTTCAGGCGCTGCTTGAAGAAGCCCAGGGACACATAGCCCCAGATGTCGCGCGACAGGTCGATCAGGATGGTGTTGGTGCGAGCCATCGCATCGAACAGCTCGGCCATGTAGTCATGGGGCTCGATCTGGATGGAGTAGGGCTGGAAGCTGATGCCCAGACCCTTGGGCTCGGCGGACTCCACCACGTTCTGGCTGAAGGCTTCCCAGTCGAACTCGGGCCAGGCCGACAGGTGGGCGTTGTAGTTGCCCACGGCGCCGTTCATCTTGCCCAGGATCTTGACGCCGGCGATGTTGGCAGCGGCCTTTTGCAGGCGCACGACCACGTTGGCCAGCTCCTTGCCCACGGTGGTGGGAGAGGCGGTCTGGCCGTGGGTGCGGCTGAGCATGGGCACTTCGGCGTAGAGGTGGGCCATCTCGCGCAGCTTGGCGATGATGCCGTCGATGGCGGGCATCAGCACGGTGTCGCGGCCGACGCGGATCTGCAGGGCGTGGCTGGTGTTGTTGATGTCTTCGCTGGTGCAGGCAAAGTGCACGAACTCGGCGGCCTTCTGCAGCTCGGCGCGACCGTCGAACTTGGACTTGATCCAGTACTCCACGGCCTTGACGTCGTGGTTGGTGGTCTTCTCGATGGCCTTGATGGCGTCTGCATCGGCTTCGGAGAAGTTGGCGACCAGCGCGTGCAGATAGTCGCGCGACTCGGCCGACAGCGCGGGGAATTCGGCAAAGCCGGCATCGGACAGGGCGATGAACCAGGTCACCTCGACCTGAACACGGCGGTGCATATAGCCGTATTCGCTCATGATGGGGCGCAGTGCGGACAGCTTGGCGGCGTAGCGGCCGTCCAAGGGAGAGATGGCGGTGAGGGAGGACAGGATCATGGTGGCGCAATTGTAGGTGCGCTGCATCAGTCGCACGCAGCGCTGGGTTGCTCGGCGGCCGTGGCTGGCGCGCATGCAGACCCGGTGCGGCGGCCGCCGGGCCGCCATGGCAGCGCATAGAATCATTGCACCGGCCCGTCGCCGGTGACCCGTGTCATGGAACCGCTGCTATGAAACTAATAGGCTCCACCACCAGCCCCTTTGTGCGCAAAGTCCGCGTCGTGCTGGCCGAAAAGAAGCTGGACTATCAATTTGTCGAAGAAAATCCCTGGGAGGAAGCGCTTTCACCGGGTACGGGCAATCCTCTGGGCAAGGTGCCGCGTCTGGTGATGGATGGCACGGAGGCAATGTTCGATTCGCGCGTCATCGTCGAATATCTGGACACACTTTCGCCGGTCGGCAAGCTGATTCCGGGCACGGGCCGCGAGCGCGCCGAGGTCAAGACCTGGGAGGCCCTGGCCGACGGCATGCTGGATGCTGCCGTTCTGGTGCGGCTGGAGGCCACCTGGCCAGGCCGCAGCGCAGAGCAGCGTAGCCAGGCCTGGATGGATCGCCAGATGGGCAAGGTCCGGGCCGCGCTCAAGGTCATGTCGCAGGGATTGGGCGAGAAGCCGTTCTGCTGCGGCGGCACGCATCTGACGCTGGCCGATATCAGCGTCGGCTGCGCCCTGGCCTGGCTGGATTTCCGCTTTCCCGAGCTGGACTGGCGCGCCGAGCATCCGAATCTGGCCGCCTTGCTGACCAAGCTGGCGGCGCGCCCCAGCTTTGTGAATACCGTGCCCCACTGAGTGGCGGCATGTCAGTGACCCGTCCTGGATCAGGTTGACACCTCGGACGGTAATTCAAGCCGGCGGATGCCGCCCAAGGACGCCCGATGCACCGCATCGGGGGTTTGCATTTTCAACGATTGATGGCGGCGCTCGCTGTTGTAGATCCTCACCGACTTACCCACCATGCGCCGGGCCTGCTCCAAGTCGGCGGGCCGCTGCAGCAGCAACTAGCCTTTGAGGATGCCGTTGACCCGCTCGGCCAGCGCATTCTGGTAGCCGTCCTAGCCATCGGTCATTGAGCAGTCCAGGCCGTGGCGCTGGTGGACGCTCTGGTAGTAGCTCGAGCAGTACTGGATGCCCCGGTCCGAATGGTGCACCAGGCGCTGGTGGCTCTGGCGGGCACGCAAGGCCATCTTCAGGGCCAGGGCCCTCGGCTCGGTTTGCAGGTTGTCATGTACACGCCAGCCCACTATCTTGCGCGAGTGGGCGTCGGTGACCAGGCTCAGGTCGACGAACTTGTCGGCCGTGGGCAGATAGGTGAGGTCGGCCACCCAGACCTGCTCGCTGGCCCTGGCGCACACCGGCTGATCGCCCGCCTTGAGCAGATTGGGATAACGACGAAACCGGTGATGGCTGTCTGTGGTCTTGTGATACGCCCGCCATACGGGCACCGGCATCCGGGCGTTGCGCAGCACATCGAACAGCGCATCGCGCCCCAGGCGGATACCCGCCTGCCCCAGCGGCTGGCGCAGCAGATGGTGCAACTTGCGCGTACCCAGCCTGGGCTGGCGAACCCGCCGATCGTGCACCAACTGCACCACCGCCTCGGCCCGGCTCTCACGCTGGGCGTGGCGCCGTTGGCCCTGGTAGTACGCCTGTCGGCTCAGCCCTTGGACGAGCCGCTGGGCGAGGACTTGCCCGAAGGCTTTCTTACGACGCGCACTCCATAGTCCTTCTTGAGAACAGCCAGCATCGCTTCGAACAGCTGGGCCTTCCCGTTGGCCTCTCTGAGCTGCACTTGCAAGGCTTTGATCTGCTGCTCGGGCCTCAGTGCTGGGGGGCATGTCAGGGCATGGCTGCATGGGATGCACCACGCCCCCAACCTTGGCGACCGTGCTTGCGCAGCCACACCAGCACCGTCGATCGACCCTGGATCCCGTAGCGCGCCTGCGCTTGCCTGCACGTCAACTCGCCTTTTTTCACCTGCTCGACCACTGCCAGCTTAAAGGCCAGCGTGTAATCCCTGTGGGTTCGCTTGGAGCCTGATTCCATGAGACCTGCCTTTTCCTTCAAGAAAAGGTGTCAACCTCTGGCAGGACGGGTCACAGCCAAGAAAAAGGCCACTCGAAAGTGGCCTTTTTCTTGGGGCATAAAAAAGTTGCGAAGCATCCCGAAACGAATTAAGAGAGGGAGGGAGGAGAAGCGCTCCGGGGATTTTTCAATGGGCGTACCCACAGGCTTCGCAACTGGAAATTGGTGAATGCAGACCTGTCAGTTCATTGCACTTGACTATCAGATAAGACACTGTTGCAGAAGTTCCAGCCCTAGTGGGTTTCATTTTTGTAACAGTTTGGCAATGCCTGTAGGCAAATCTTGATGGATGCTGCCAGTGCCATGAAAAGCGGGCGCTCACCAATCTTCAATCCCGTGACATGATTGCCTGTCCTAGGTTGCGGTACCGGGCACGAACACCGCAGTCCAGAGCTTGAGTACCGCTTCGCGCTGGACTTGGGCCTGCTCCGGCTCCAGTTGCCCGGAGCGCTCGTCCAGTCTCGCCACGTGTTGCAGGCGACGCAGCTCGCGGTAGGCCTTGGCGGCTTCATAGCCCACGTCTTTGGGCAGCAGGCCCGCGTCTTCGGCGCGCTGCAGCAAGGCAATATTGCCCACGTTGGCGATCAGCTCGCGGTGTGCACCGGATTCGGCCAGCACCAGGTACTGCACGGCAAATTCCACATCCACCATGCCGCCGGGGCTGTGCTTGACGTCGAACAGGCCGCCGCGCACCGGATGGGCGCCGCGTACCCGCTCACGCATGGTTTCAATCTCGTTGCGCAGCGCAGCGGCATCGCGCGGTGCGGTGATGACGGCTTCGCGCACCGCATCAAAGCGCTGATGCAGGTGCAGGTCGGTCGCGGGCATGCCTGCCGGCGAGGGAAAATCGCGGCTGCCCAGCACAAAGCGGGCACGCGTCATGGCCTGGTGCTCCCAGGTCCAGGCGGTATTGCTGCCGCGTTGCTGCTGGTAGTTGGCATAGGACTCGAAGCTGGTCACCAGCAGGCCCGAGTTGCCGTTGGGTCGCAGCGCGGTGTCGATCTCGAACAGATCGCCTTCGCCGGTCTTGACGGTCAGCCAGTTGATGAGCTTGCGCACATAGGCCGCGTAGATCTCGGGAGCGCGGTCATCGTCGTCGTCGAAGACGAAGACGATGTCCAGATCGCTGCCGTAGCCCAACTCCTTGCCGCCCAGCTTGCCGTAGCCCACGATGCCGAAGCGCGGCGTATCGCGATGGCGGCTCTTGAGCCGGCTCCAGCACCATTGGGCCGTGATGCGCAGCACGCTGTCGGCCAGCGCGCTCAGGTCGTCGGCCACCTGCTCCACGCTGATGCGGCCTTCGATATCGCGCGCCAGGGTGCGGAAGACCTCGGCATGGTGGGCGCGGCGCAGCAGATTGAGCAGGGTTTCGTCGTCGTCTTCGCCCGTGGATTGCAGGGCGGCCAGACGCATGGCCAGCTCATGCTCGAAGTCTGCTGCGACAAAGCGTTCCTTGAGAATGGCATCGCTGGCCAGCTCGTCGATCACGCCGGGGTGTTGCTGCAGATAGCGCGCAGGCCAACGCGCCGCTCCGAGCAGATGCAGCAGTCTTTCATGAACCGCCGGCCGTTCCAGCAGCAGCGCGAGGTAGCTTTCGCGGCGCAGCAGAGGCTCCAGCCATTGCAGAAAACGCTTGGCTGCTTCCTCGCCGGACTGGCCGCTTTCCACCCATTGCGCGGTGCGTTCCACCAGCCTGAACAAGCGCGCACGGGCCTCGTCACGCAGGCCGTTGATGCGGGTGTTGCTGCGCCAGTCCGCGACCTGGCCGGCCAGTGACGGCGGCAGGGCCTCGATCAGCTCCTCGATGTCGCGTGGCGTGGGCGGACCACCTGCCGCCGCCTTGGCGGCATTGCAATGGCCGTTGCTGCACTGCTGGGAGTCACCGCCCAGCAAGGTGTCGAACTCCTGCGCCACCAGTTCGCGGTGCTCGTCCAGCTGGTGCAGAAAGCCGCAGGCATCGGCATAGCCCAGGGTACGGGCAATCCACAGCAGATCATCGTCGCGCGTGGGCAGCACATGGGTCTGCTGGTCGTCCAGGTACTGGATGCGGTGCTCCACCTGGCGCAAGAAGATGTAGGCGCGGCTCAGGGCGTCGGCAATCTCGGCGCTCATCAAATTGGCCTGCACCAGGCGCTGCAGGGCTTCTAGCGTAGGGCGGCGCCGCAGCTCGGGGAACTGGCCGCCGCGCACCACCTGCAGCAGCTGCACGATGAATTCGATCTCGCGGATGCCGCCGCGCGAGAGCTTGACGTCGTTGGCGCGTTCGGGGTGGCCCGCGCTGCGCTTGGACGCATGGTCGCGGATCTGACGGTGCAGGCTGCGCAGCGAGTCGAACACCGCATAGTCCAGATAGCGGCGGAACACAAAAGGCAGCACCACGCTGCGCAGAGCCTGGACGTTGGGGGTCTGGATATCGGCCAGCGGCGCCACGATGCGGCTCTTGAGCCAGGCAAAGCGCTCCCACTCGCGGCCATGAATCTGCAGATATTCCTCCAGCGAGGACAGCGAAACGGCGGGGGCGCCTGAATTGCCGTTGGGCCGCAGGGCCAGGTCGACGCGAAAGACAAAGCCGTGTTCGGTGGTGTCGCCGATCAGGCTGAAGATGCCTTTGACGGCACGGCCGAAGTATTCGTGGTTGGAGATCACGCCGCGCCCGTCGGCCTTGCCCTGGGTGTCGCCGTCATGTTCGTAGACGTAGATCAGGTCGATGTCGCTGGAGACATTGAGCTCGCGGGCGCCGAGCTTGCCCATGCCTATGACCCAGAACTGGACTTCCTGGCCGGCAGGGCCTTGAGGCGCACCATGCCGGCTGTCGAGTTCGGCGCGCACCTGGGTGCAGGCGCGGTCCAGGGCCAGCTCGGCCAGCTCGGTGACGGCCTTGGTCACCACGGCGAGAGGTGCCTGCTGTTCGCAGTCCAGAACGATGATGCGCTCCATCACCAGCTGGCGCAGCACGCGCAGTGCCGCAGAGAGGTCCAGGCCACGCGACTGCAGCGTGCCCAGGGCCTGCTCCATCAGGGCCCGGTCGGGGGCTCCCGGCGGCAAGGCGTCAAACCAGTTCTCGTAACGGCGGTGAAGGCGCTGCACAAAGCGCGAGTACTGGGCCGGGGAAGGAACATTGAGGGCGTTTTCTGCCATTGCTTGCTCTGGGGACTGCATGCGGACCGTAAAAAATGGTGTCAGGCAGGCAGGTAATCAGCTCGGCAACGTGTGGTTACCGAAACGCGCACGGGGGCGCCGGTCATAATTCCTGCCATTGCTAGGCCACCGATGATCGAACCGAAACCACTCCCAACTCGCCAAATTCATAGGCTGGCCAGCTTGGCACGGTGGTCTCTGGGACTGGTCCTGAGCCTGTGGCTGCTGCTGGCCACCGTGTGGGGGGTGCTCCATTTCTGGATTGTGCCGCGAATCGAACAGTGGCGCCCCGAGCTGGAATCCCTGGCCTCACGCAGCCTGGGTGTACCGGTTTCCATAGGCCGGCTGCATGCGTACCGATCGGGTCTGGTACCAACTTTCGAGCTGGGCGACGTAGTCCTGCATGACCCTGCGAACAAGAGTGAGGCCTTGCTGCTGCCCAAGGTGGTGGTGGCGGTCTCTGCCCATTCGCTGATGACCCTGGGCGTGGAGCAGATATACCTTGAAGGGCCGGATCTGACGGTTCGACGCGATACAGACGGCCAGATCTTTGTGGCCGGCATTGCCGTGTCATCCGACCCGGGGCAGGGGGGCGACTCCGACTGGATCTTCTCCCAGCCCGAAATCGCCATCCGAGGCGGCAAGCTGCAGTGGGTGGACGAGCTGCGCAATGCCGCGCCCTTGCAACTGCAGGATGTGGATCTGGTGCTGCGCAACAAGCGCTGGCATCACTCCCTGCGGCTGGATGCCACGCCGCCGCAGGGCTGGGGCCAGCGCTTCACGGTCATGGGCAACTTCAAGGAGCCGTTGCTGTCGGTCCATGAAGGGCGTCTGGAGCGCTGGAGCGGACAGGCCTATCTGGACTTCACGCATATCGACCTGTCGCATCTGGGCCAGTATCTGGGCCCGCAGGACTGGAAGCTGCAGCAGGGCAAGGGCTCGGTCAGGGCCTGGCTGGATGTGGAGCACGGCCAGCCCGTGGGCGCGGTGGCCGATGTCGCGGTACAGGCGCTGCAGCTGCAATGGCGGGACCGACCCGAGCCCCTGGCTCTGCAGGCCTTGAGAGGGCGTTTGCGGGCCAAGAATCAGAACGGCTACCAGTTTTCCGTCCAGGGACTGCAGTTCACGGCCGACGACGGGCTGAACTGGCCAAGAGGAGACTTCAGCCTGCGCTATGTGCCGACCGGCGCTTCCGAGCAAGGTAGCCAGGGCGAACATGGTGATGTTCAGGCCGATGGCATCGACCTGGCCATTGCGGCGCAGATGCTGCAGCGCCTGCCCCTGCCGCCAACCGCTCAGAGCCAGCTCAGGGCGCTGGCGCCGGCAGGACAGCTGAGCGATCTCAAGCTGTCCTGGCGCGGACCTCTGCAGCAGTTGGCGCAGTACAAGGCCTCGGGGCGGTTCGAGCAGCTGGGCTTGCGTTCCCAGGCCTCGGAGGAGGGCCCCCACAGCATAGGCATTCCCGGCGTACGGGGCTTGAGCGGCAAGTTCACCCTGGACCAGGACAGCGGCGAGGCCACGCTGACCAAGACGCCGGGAGTCAATCAGGCCATGCTGAGCTTCCCCGGGGTGTTTGAAGACCCTGATATCCCGTTCGATCAGCTCGACAGCCTGGTGCGCTGGCAGCTGCTGGACAAGGGCCAGACCATCAAGGTGCAGGTGCCCCGGCTGCGCTTTGCCAATGAAGACACGGCCGGCCAGGCCCAGGCCAGTTGGCAGTCCGGGGCCGGGACCAAGGACCAGCCGCGTTTTCCGGGGCTGCTGGATCTGCAGGGCCAGCTCAGCCGTGCCAAGGGTGAGCGCATTTATCGCTATCTGCCCCAGGACCTGGGCAGCGATGCGCTGCGCTATGTGCGCGAGGCCATCACCACGGGCCAGGCCAGTGCGGTGAACTTCCGTGTCAAGGGCGAACTCGAGCATGTGCCGTTTGAAAAGCCGGGCAAGGGCGAGTTCCACATCAGCGCCCAGGTGCAGGACGTGAACTACCAGTTTGTGCCCGGCTATCTGCTCAGTCCTGGCGAAAAGCCCTGGCCGCCGCTGACCAGGCTTTCGGGCGAGCTGGTGTTCGACCGCAACTCCATGCAGGTGCGCAAGGCCAAGGGCTTTCTGGGTCATACCGCCATCGTTGTCGATGAAGCGCAGGCCGGCGTGGCCGACTGGAACCAGACCGAGGTGGAGGTCAACGCCAAGGCCCATGGTGCCCTGGGCGATATGCTGAACCTGGTGCAAGGCTCCGCACTGTCTGCGCTGACCGCTCATGTGCTGGATAGCAGCCGGGCCACGGGCAATGCCAAGCTCAGCCTCAAGCTGCATCTGCCCACCCTGCACATGGAGCGCAGCAAGGTACAGGGAGAAGTGGCGCTGTCGGGCAATACGCTGCAGCTGATGCCCGAGGTGCCCGCGCTCAGCCAGTTGCGCGGCAATGTTCAGTTCTCGGAAACCGGCTTTCAGCTCTCGGGCGTGCAGGCCAGAGCGCTGGGCGGTGACGTGCGCATCGAGGGCGGCATGAAGCCCGGTGCCGATGCCGCCACGGCTCCGGTCCAGCTGCGCGTGGACGGCATGGCCACGGCCCAGGGCCTGCGTGACGCCAAGGAGATGAGCGAGCTGGCGGCTCTGGGCAGGCATCTGCAGGGCCAGGCACGCTATGGCCTGCAGATCAAGGTGTTGCACAGCGTGCCGGAAATCAGCCTGCAGTCCGAGCTGCAGGGCATGGCGGTCATGCTGCCGGCGCCCTTGGGCAAGGCGGCCGACAGCTTCCTGGCCTTGCGCGTCAACCGCACTGTGCCCGCTGTGGCCAAGCCGCTGACCGACCAGCTCAGCGTGCAATGGGGCAATCAGGCCGCAGCCCTGCTGGAGCGCGATATCAGCGGGGCACAGGCCCGCATCACGCGCGGCAGCCTGGAGCTGGTGGAGTCTGGCAAGGCGGAAGCCGCATTGCCGCCTGCGGGTCTGCAGGCCAGGGTGCAGCTGCCGGTGCTGGATCTGGATGCCTGGGGGAGGCTGTGGCCCGAGGGCGAAGCGAGCGCTGCCGATGGCCCCGTTGCCGAGGAAGAGAGCTGGCGTCAGTTTGTGCCTCAGCAACTGGCGCTCAAGGCACGCGAGGTCAAGCTCCATGGCCGCTCGCTGCACGATGTATCCCTGCAGCTCAGCCATGCCAACAAGATCTGGAGCAACCAGATCCAGGCGCGCGAGCTGGCCGGGCGCATTGAATATCGCGAGGCCAGTGCGCAGGAGCCTGGCGGCCTGGTCATCGCCAAGCTCTCGCGTCTGAGCATTCCCGACGGCCCGGACGAGGGCATGGAGGCGGCGGCCGCCCAGAGCAGCGATTTGCGCGAGCTGCCGGCACTGCAGGTCAGTGTGGACGACTTTCAGTTGGGCAAGCGTTCGCTGGGCAAGCTGGATGTGGTGGCGCGCAACCACGGGCTGTCCCTCGGCGTGGGCAAGCGCGAATGGCAGCTGTCGCGCTTCAATATCAGCACACCCGAGGCGACCTTGACGGCGCAGGGCTCCTGGGCGCTGCGCTCCGGCGACCAGAAGCACCCGGGCCAGACCCAGCTGCAGTTCCAGCTCCATCTGCGCGATGTGGGCAAGCTGCTCAATCGCTTCGACATGCCCGGCGTGGTCGCCAATGGCCAGGGCGAGCTGCAGGGGGAGATCGGCTGGACCGGATCGCCCGTGACGCCGGGGTTCAAGACCATGTCCGGCGCCGTGCACCTGGAGGTGCAAAAAGGCCAGTTTCTCAAGGCCGAGCCGGGCCTGGCCAAGCTGCTGGGCGTGCTCAGCCTGCAGTCCCTGCCCAGGCGATTGACGCTGGATTTCCGCGACGTGTTCCGCAACGGCTTCTCGTTCGACTTCATGCGAGGCGATGTCACCATAGAGCGCGGCATTGCCAAGACGAATAACATGCAGATGAAGGGCGTGAACGCAGCCGTGCTGATGGAGGGCTCTGCCGATATCGACAAGGAAACCCAGGACCTGCATGTGGTGGTGGTGCCGGAGATCAACGCCCTGTCCGCCTCCCTGGTCGCCACGGCCATCAACCCCGTGGTGGGGCTGAGCAGCTTTCTGGCCCAGATGATTCTGCGTGGCCCGCTGATTGCGGCCACGACCAAGGAGTTCCATATCCACGGCAGCTGGGAAGATCCGCAAGTGACCGAGCTGCCCAGACGCAGCGTGCCCAAGACCGGTGCCGACGATGCCGGCAAGCAGCCCGCTGGCGCTACAGGCTCACAGGAGAAGCCATGAAGATTGCCGCTCTACAAATGGTCTCGGGTCAGGATGTCGCCGCCAATCTGGCGCAGGCGCGCAGCCTGATGCAGCAGGCCGCCGCCCTGGGTGCGGAGCTGGTGGTGCTGCCCGAGTATTTCTGCGCCATGGGCGCCAGGGACACCGACAAGCTGGCCTACCGCGAGGCCTTCGGCCAGGGGCCGATCCAGGACTTCATGGCCGGAGCCGCCAGGCAGCTCCAGCTGTGGGTGGTGGCGGGTACGCTGCCGCTGCAGGCGGCTGACGACAGCCAGGTGCTCAATACCAGTCTGGTCTATTCCCCCGACGGCGAGTGCGTGGCCCGCTACGACAAGATCCACCTCTTTCAGTTCGACAATGGGCGCGAGAGCTATACCGAGGCCGCTGTGGTGCAGGCGGGCAGCCAGCCCGTGGTCTGCGACATACAGGCCAGAGACGGCACCCGTTGGCGCCTGGGCCTGAGCATCTGCTACGACCTTCGCTTTCCCGAGCTGTACCGCGCGCTCAGTGCCCAGGGCGCCGACCTGCTGCTGGTGCCCAGTGCCTTCACCTACACCACGGGCCAGGCGCACTGGGAGGTGCTGCTGCGGGCGCGGGCGATAGAGAACCTGGCCTATGTGCTGGCGCCCGGCCAGGGCGGCGTGCATGAAAACGGCCGCCGTACCTGGGGCCACAGCCTGCTGATCGACCCCTGGGGCGAGGTGCAGGGCCTGCAGGCCAGCGGCACCGGCGTGGTGGCGGGCGAGCTCAACCGTGACCGCTTGCTGCAGGTGCGCCAGCAATTGCCGGCCTTGACCCATCGTGTGCTGTGACTGAACCGCTGAATACTGCTCTTGACGAACTGCCCGAGGACCATCCTGCCCATTGGCCCTGGCGGCGCTGGCGCATGGCCTGGAAGCGCTGGTCCCTATGGACCTTGCTGGTGGCACTGGTGGTCAGCATGCTGGTCACCATGGTCTGGCTGGCCGGACGCTATGAAGCATCGCAGGTGCAGGAAAAGCTGGAGCGCGATACCGCCAATGCCATCGGCGATATCCGTGCGGCGCTGGGCCGCAATCTGCAGGATCTGCTGGCGCTGAGCGCCTACAGTGGCAAGCACTCGGCATGGCGCGAGCACGCGACCGAGCTGCTGCAGCAGCGCCGTGACCTGATGCGTATCGAGTGGCGGGGCGAAAACATGCGCCTCATCGAGCATGCCGAGACGCCTTATCGCACCCTGCTGGTCGAAGACGAAAGCCATTTGCCCGAGCTGCATTCGGGCGAGGCACTGACCTGTACCCAGGCCAGGCGCGTCAACGGGCCGTCGTATTCGCCCAGCCGTTTCCAGCTGCTGGGCGAAGGCCTGGGCACCGAGACCATGCAGGTCTGCATGCCGCTGACGGAGAACGGCCATGTGGTGGGCTATGTGCTGGGCACCTACAGCCTGCAGGGCATCCTGATGGCCCAGGTGGGCAAGTCCCTGCCGCGCACCCAGGAGGTGTCGTTCACCGAGCCGGACGGCACGCGTCTGGCCATGGTGGGGGCGGCCTGGCGCGGCTCGCGCATGTTCACGGCCCAGCAGCTGCTGGACCTGCCCGGCAACACCCTGGTGCTGCGCATGGACAGCTGGCATCATGCGCCCAGCGTCTTTCCCAATGTGATGACGGCGCTGGTGACCGGCATGTCGATCGCGCTGGTGACGGTGTTGGTTGTGCTGGTGCGCGACAACCGCCGTCGCCTGCGCGCGGAACGCGATCTGGGCGATGCGCTGGCCTTTCGCAAGGCCATGGAAGATTCCCTGGTCACGGGGATGCGTGCCCGCGATCTCCAGGGGCGCATCACCTATGTGAACCCGGCCTTTTGCAATATGGTGGGCTTCAGCGCGCAGGAGCTGCTGGGCCTCAATGTGGCGCCTTACTGGCCGCCCGAGCTGGCCCAGGAATATGTGAGCCGGCGCGATCAGCGCCTTGCCGGCCTGCTGCCCACGCCGCGCCAGGGCCACGAGAGCGTGTTCATGCGCAAGGACGGCTCGCGCTTTCCGGTGCTGATTTTCGAGGCGCCTCTGATCACCGCCCAGGGCCAGCACACGGGCTGGATGAGCGCCTTCATCGACATCAGCGAGCAGCGCCGCATGGAGGAGATGTCGCGCGCCTCGCTGGAGCGTCTGCAGGCCACGGCGCGCCTGGCGACGGTGGGCGAGATGGCCTCCATGCTCAGCCATGAGCTGACGCAGCCGCTGGCCGCCATCTCCAGCTATGCCACGGGCTCGCTCAATCTGCTGGCACAGGAACCTGATACCGAGGACCCGCAGCTGCAGGATTTGCGCATGGCCCTGGAGCGCATCAGCTTTCAGGCCGATCGTGCGGGCAAGGTCATCAAGAGCGTGCGCGACTTCGTGCGCCGGCGCGACAAATCCAGGGAGGTCGTGCAGCCCGCGGAGCTGATCGATGCCGTCATGCCCCTGGTCTATCTGCAGGCACACAAGCTCAATGCCACGGTGCAGCTGGATCTGGAGGCCGATCTGCCGGCGGTGCTCTGCGATGCCACCATGGTCGAGCAGGTGCTGCTCAATCTGGCGCGCAACGGCATGCAGGCCATGGACCAGCCTGCGTTCAAGGACAGGGTGCTGACCCTGACGGTCAGGCGCAGTTCTGACGGTCTTGGCGCGCGTTGGGTAGAATTTTCCATCATGGACTGCGGCGCCGGCATTTCTGCGGAAGTCGCCGAGCAGCTGTTCACCCCCTTCTTCACCACGCGCACCGAGGGCATGGGCCTGGGCCTGAGCCTGTGCCGCACGGTGGTGGAGCAACATGGTGGTCATCTTGATTACCGCCCGCACCTCCCGCAGGGCACGGAGTTCGTCTTCACGCTGCCGGCCCACTGGGAACCCAGAGAGAACTAGGCTTCATGGAACCTGTAACCGACGCTACCGTCTACGTGGTGGACGACGATGCCGATGTCCGAGAGGCATTGGCATGGCTGCTGCGTTCGCGCAGATTGCTGAGCGAGTGCTATCGCAACGCCGAAGAATTCGAGCAGGCGGTGCTGCAGACCAGCCCCGTGACGCGTCGCCCCTGCTGCCTGCTGCTCGATATGCGCATGACGGGCATGAGCGGCCTGTCGCTGTTCAATCGCATGCTGGAGCGCGGCCAGATCGAGGCCATGCCCGTGATCTTTCTGACCGGCCATGCCGATGTCCCCACGGCCGTGGATACGGTCAAGCGCGGTGCCTTCGATTTCTGCGAAAAGCCGTTTTCCGACAATGCGCTGGTGGACCGCGTGGAGCAGGCGCTGGCGCTGTCTGCCGAGCATCTGGCCGCCTTGCAGGCGCGCGAGGAGGTGCGCGGCCGCTTGGGCGAGCTGACCGATCGTGAAAAGGACGTGATGAAGCTGGTCGTCGAGGGCGTACCGAACAAGCTCATCGCCGATCAGCTCGACATCAGCGTGCGCACCGTGGAAGTGCACCGGGCGCGGGTCTTCGACAAGATGCAGGTCAAGTCGGCCGTGGAGCTGGCCAATCTGCTGCGCAACGCCTGAGCCGCAGCCTGCGCACTGCGCAAGCGCCATGAAGAAAGCCCCGCTTTGCGGGGCTTTTTGCTGGCTGGTGCCTGTCTTACTGAGGAGCGCGCTCACCGACGAAGATTTCCACGCGGCGATTGCGCGCACGGCCTTCGTTGGTGGCATTGGAAGCCACGGGCTGGTGCGAGCCCATGCCCTGCACCTGGATGCGGGCACCGTTGACGCCACGTGAGGTCAGATAGTTGCGGGTGCTCTCGGCACGCTGCAGCGACAGCGGATTGTTGATGGCATCGGAGCCGGTGCTGTCGGTGTGACCGATGATGCGCACTTCTGCGTTGGGATTGTTGCGCAGACCTTCGGCAAAGCGGTCGAGGATGGGGGCGAAGTTGCTCTTGATGTCGGCGCGGCCGGTATCAAAGGAGATGTCGCTGGGGATGTCCAGCTTGAGCTGGTTGTCCGCAGTCTGTGTCACGCCCACGCCTGTGCCCTGGGTCGCGGCTTCCATTTCGCGCTTTTGCTTTTCGAGGTTCTGCGACCAGATATAGGAGCCCAGTGCACCGACACCGGCACCGATCAGTGCTCCCTTGCCGGCATGGCCACCGGCGATGGCTCCGATGGCAGCGCCGCCCAGTGCGCCCACGCCTGCGCCGGTGGCGGTGCGGCGTGTGGTGTCCGACATGCCGCCGGTATTGGCACAGCCGGTGATCAACAGAGCAGAGGCCAGAGCGGCCGTCACAGCCAATTGCTTGCGCATAGAAAACTCCTTAGTTTGATGAACGACCCGGAGGGTCCTGCAAACCAGCTTCGCGTTAAAGCTGCAAGGCCTTGAGCGTACTGCCAAGAGAAACCGAAAAAAGTAGGACGCGTGCCAGCGCGCGGTTTCTGATGCAAAAGATTGTCACAATCAGGCCGCGCACCCATGGCGCAAGCGCCATCGGCTAAGCTCGATCGGGGCCCTCCCGCCCGGAGTCTGCAGGCGCTTGCGGAGACGCAGGCGGCTCGGCCGGGGCCGGCAACTCACCCTTTTTCCGACCCGAGAACATGGTCCACCACACAATAGCGACCAGAATGGCCAATGCCAGCAGTGCTTCAAGCAAAATCAGACCCATGAATTTCCATCTCCTGCGCCGTTTTTCACTGGCGCTGATTGTAGGAACCCTGGTGGCCTGCACCACCACCAAGCAGCAAAACGATCCGGCACCGGTGCCCGAGATGGCGCCGCATGGCGGGCCAGCCTCCACGGCCAAGCCGCCGTTCACCGCCAATGTACCGACAAAAAGCCGCTGGGTGGCGGTGGACTGGGGCGAGCTGCCCGGCGTGCCCCAGGATTCCCTGAACGAGGCCTGGAATGCCTGGATCAAGAACTGCGAGCGTCCCAGCACCGTGTTTGCCAATCTGTGCGGCGAGGTGCGCCGCCTGAGCATTGCCTCGGAAGACGAGCAGCGCAGCTGGATGATGAACACGCTGCAGCCCTATCGCATCGAAGCGACCACGGGCAGCCCCGACGGCATGCTGACCGCCTATTACGAGCCCTTGTACGAGGCGCGCCGGGTGCAGGGCAACGGCTTCAATGTGCCCATCTATCAGGTCCCGCAGGGCTTTGGCAAGCGCAAGCCCTGGTTCACGCGCCAGCAGATCGACACCAACCCCGAGGCCCAGGCCGCCCTGGCCGGCCGCGCCATTGCCTGGCTGCGCGACCCGGTGGACATGCTGGTGCTGCATATCCAGGGCTCGGGCCGGCTGATGCTGACCGAGGCAGACGGTCGCCAGCGCATGATCCGCGTGGCCTATGCCGGCACCAACGATCAGCCCTACAAGAGCGTGGGCCGCTGGCTGCTCGACCAGAACCTGGTGCGCGATGCCACCTGGCCCGGCATCAGCGCCTGGATTGCCGCCAATCCCTCGCGTGTCAACGAGATGCTCTGGAGCAATCCGCGCTATGTGTTCTTCCGCGAGGAGGCGCTCAACGACTTCGATGCCCAGTTCGGCCCCAAGGGCGCGCAGGGCGTGGCGCTGACGCCGGGCCGCTCCATTGCCGTGGACCGCAACAGCATCCCCTACGGCACGCCGGTCTGGCTGTCCACGCCCGGCCCTACGGTCTCGCTCAACCGCCTGGTGTTCGCGCAGGATACGGGCAGCGCGATTCTGGGCGCCGTGCGCGCCGACTATTTCATGGGCTGGGGGGCTGAGGCCGGTGATGTGGCGGGCCGCATCAAGCAGCCGCTCAAGCTCTGGGCCTTCTGGCCCAAGGCCTTGGCCGGATCGGCGCCGCATCTGCGCTGATACAGAAACAGGAGCTGCCAGTGATTGTCAGTCAATGGATTTCGGTAAATAACTATCTGAAATTATTTAACTGAAAGCGCTGGCAAGCTCTCTTTTAAAGAGCGTCGGTGAAGTAGCGCTGCACCACGGGCGGCTCCTTGCCCTTGTGAAAGCTCAGCTTGCGGTCGCGCAGCGCCACATCGGCGGTCGTCACGCGCTCGAAGCGGCGCAGATGCTCGGTCCAGGATTCGTCGGTGATCTGCTCCACGAAGCGCTCTGGCTGGCTCATGCTGTGCAGCAGGCTCCAGGACAGCGCGCCCTGGCGCAGGCGGCTGCGCCGGCTCAGCTGCATCAGATCGCGGAAGGCGCCGGCCCTGGCCGGATCGATCAGGTACTCGATAGTCACCACCACGCGGCCGGCTTCGGGCGTCAGCGCGGCCGTCGGCGGCGTGAAGGCGCGCGAAGGGCTGAGGTCTTCCTCGATGTCGCGATCCGGGTTCAGGCGCTGCACGATCAGCAGGGCCGTCAGCCCGCTGACGGCGGCCACCGCCATGCTGATCTGCACCGAGCCCAGGCTGGCGATCTTGCCCCAGATGGCGGCGCCGATGGCCGTGCTGCCCATGATGGACATCTGGTAGATGGACATGCCGCGTGCCCGCACCCAGTTGGGCAGGGCCATCTGCGCGGCCACGCCCAGCGTGTTGGCCGTGGCCAGCAGGGCCAGGCCCGAGAGCATCATGCCCGGCACGGCCACGGCGATATGGGGCGCGAAGGCCACGGTCAGCGTGGCCAGGCTTTGCGCGGCGACGCCGGCCAGCACCGTGCGCTCGCCCGACAGCATCTGGCGTATGCGCGGCAGCAGCATGGCACCCAGGATGGCACCCGCGCCCATGGATGCCAGCAGCAGCGTGAAGGTGCCGGCACTGCCGCTGCTGGCCGTGCCGTGGTCCAGGCGCTGGGCCGTCAGCGGCAGCAGCGCCATGATGGCGGCGGCCTGCAGAAAGTAGCAGACGGTGCGCAGCAGCACGGCATGCATGCGCGGCGACTCCTGGATGAACTGCAGGCCCACGCGCATGGCCGAGCCCAGGCGCTCGCGGCCCAGCGGGTTGGCGGGCTGCTGGCGCTTCCAGCGCAGCAGCACAAAGCCCGAGACGATGGACAGCACGGCATTGAGCACAAACACCCAGGCACTGCCCAGGCTGGCAATCAGGGCGCCCGCCACCAGCGGGCCGATGATGCGCGAGGCATTCATGGCCACGCCGTTGAGCGCCATCGCAAAAGGCAGATGGTGCTTGGGCACCAGCTCCGGGATCAGCGCCGAGAACACCGGCCAGCGCATGGCCAGGCCGATGCCGTTGGCAAACACCAGGGCCAGCAGCAGATAGGGCGTCAGCTGGCCGGAGAGCACGGCCAGGCACAGCAGCAGCGCCACGGCCGCCACCCAGAACTGGGTGACGATGAAGTAGCGGCGCCGGTCCAGGATGTCGGCCAGCGCCCCGCTGGGCAGGGCCAGAAAGAACACCGGCAGGGTGGAGGCCGACTGCACCAGCGCCACCAGCACCGGCGAGGTGGTCAGCGATGTCATCAGCCAGGCGGCCGCCACATCGTTCATCCACATGCAGATATTGGCCGTCATCCAGATCATCCACAGCATGCGGAAGGTGGGCGTGGCCAGCGGTGTCCAGACGCCCGGGGCCGCAGCCGGCGGCGCGCCGCCGTCATGCATGGCCGAGGGATCTTCCAGCAGCTTGCCTGCAGGGACCTGGCCGGAGTCTGAATTTATTGGATTTTGGGAAGCGCGTGCTGCGGAATCATCGTGGGCCATGGTGCACGATTCTGTAGCAGGAAAGTTGTGCTGACAAATACGTAGTTCCTCACAACGCCAGACTGCGGCGGCCACCTGTCGCAGCGGTGACGATTGCTATTGATCAGTGAGCTTGTAGCGCATGACAGTCAATGATTTCAATACAAATATGGTAGGTATTACCTATGGATAAAGCGGTACGCGCTTCACTTTTGAAGTGCGCTGGACGGGCTCAGGCATGCGTCAGCGTGCTGGGCAGCGGCAGCGCGCTGCTGGACTTGACCTCGCCCAGCGAAAAAATCGTGTGCACGTCTTTGACGTTGGGCAGGCGCAGCAGCACATTGCGCACAAAGCCGGAAAAGCTCTCCAGGTCCCTGGCCACGACCTGCAGCTCGAAGGTGCCCGCGCCGCTGATGTAGTGGCAGGAGGTGACCTCGGGCAGCAGGCGAATGGCTTCCTCCATGCGCAGCGTGATGTCGGCCGTGTTCTGTGCGGCATCCACGCGCACAAAGGCCAGCACGCCCAGGCCCAGCTTGTGGCGGTCCAGCGTGGCGTGATAGCCGGTGATATAGCCCGACTCCTCCAGCGCGCGCACGCGCCGCCAGCAGGGCGCGGCGGACAGGCCCACGCGCTGGGCCAGCTCGGCATTGGTGAGGCGGCCATCCATCTGCAGCTCATTCAGGATGGCCCAGTCGAAGCGATCAAGTTGATTCATGATTCGCAATTTACAGCAAGATTCTTTCAAAAACTAGGTTAATCCCGGCAATAAAAAGAAAGCTCTATTCGGGGCATTTTCCGTAAACTTTGCTCAAACAACTTGCGTTCCGTGCCTCTGGCGCAGGAATGCCCAAAGCAATATGCTGCTCTGGTAGCCAACAGCTGCCACGGGTGGTCACCCACATGGAGACAAGCCATGAATGCCCCTTTGCCCGATGAAGTCCGTCGTGCCCTGGAGTCTGTGACTCTGGACGACAAATATTCCCTGGCCCGCGGCCGCGCCTTTATGAGCGGCGTGCAGGCCCTGGTCCGCCTGCCCATGCTGCAGCGGCTGCGCGATGCGCAGGCCGGGCTCAATACCGCAGGCTTCATCAGCGGCTATCGCGGCTCGCCCCTGGGCACCTACGACCAGTCGCTGTGGGCGGCCAAAAAGCATATGGAGGCGAATCACATCGTCTTTCAGCCCGGCGTGAACGAAGAGCTGGGCGCCACGGCCGTCTGGGGCACGCAGCAGCTCGATCTCTACCCCGAAACCAAGAAGTTCGACGGTGTCTTCGGCATCTGGTATGGCAAGGGGCCGGGCGTGGACCGCTGCTCCGACGTGTTCAAGCACGCCAATATGGCGGGCACGGCCAGGCATGGCGGCGTGATTGCGATCGCGGGTGACGATCACATCAGCAAGTCCTCCACGGCCGCGCACCAGAGCGACCACATCTTCAAGGCCTGCGGCACGCCGGTGTTCTTCCCCAGCAACGTGCAGGACATCCTGGACATGGGCCTGCATGCCTTTGCCATGAGCCGCTTCTCGGGGCTGTGGTCGGGCATGAAGACGATCCAGGAGGTGGTGGAGTCCTCCTCCTCGGTGCTGGTGGACCCGGATCGCGTCAACATCATCCTGCCCGAAGACTTTCAGATGCCCGACGGCGGCCTGCATATCCGCTGGCCCGATCCGCCGCTGGAGCAGGAAGCGCGGCTGATGAACTACAAGTGGTATGCGGCCCTGGCCTATGTGCGCGCCAACAAGCTCAATCACAACGTGATCGAGGGGCCCAACGACCGCTTCGGCATCATCGCCAGCGGCAAGGCCTATAACGACACGCGCCAGGCCATGGCCGATCTGGGGCTGGACGAGGACACCTGCCACCAACTGGGCATCAGGCTGCACAAGGTCAACGTGGTCTGGCCGCTGGAGGCCACCATCACGCGCGATTTCGCACGCGGCCTGCAGGAGATTCTGGTGGTCGAGGAAAAGCGCCAGGTCATCGAATACCAGATCAAGGAAGAGCTCTACAACTGGCGCGACGACGTGCGCCCCAATGTGGTGGGCAAGTTCAGCGACGAGCATGGTGGCGAATGGTCGCTGCCCAACCCCAGCACCGACTGGCTGCTGCGCCCCACGGCCGATCTGACCCCCGCCATCATTGCGCGCGCCATTGCCCAGCGCCTGAATAAGCTGGGCGTGCCCGAGCATGTGCAAACGCGCATGCAGCAGCGTCTGGCCGTGCTCGACGCCCGCGAAGCGGCGATCAAGGCGGCCAAGGAAGTCTCCACGGGCGACCGCACGCCCTGGTTCTGCAGCGGCTGCCCGCACAACACCTCGACACGCGTGCCCGAAGGCTCGCGCGCCGTGGCCGGCATCGGCTGCCACTACATGACCACCTGGATGCCAGACCGCCGCACCAGCACCTTCACGCAAATGGGCGGCGAGGGCGTGACCTGGGTGGGCCAGGCGCCTTTCACCACAGAGGCCCATGTCTTCGCCAATCTGGGCGACGGCACCTATTTCCACAGCGGGCTGCTGGCCATCCGCCAGAGCATCGCGGCCGGCACCAACATCACCTACAAGGTGCTCTACAACGACGCCGTGGCCATGACGGGCGGCCAGCGCGTGGGCGAGCGGCCTGAAGGCCATTCGGTGCTGCAGATCATGAACAGCCTGCTCTCCGAAGGCGTGCGCAAACTGGTCATCGTCACCGACGAGCCCGAGAAATACGATGGCGTGAAGCTGGGCGAGGGCGTGACCGTGCACCACCGCGACGAGCTGGATGCGATCCAGCGCCAGTTCCGCGAGCTCAAGGGCTGCACGATCATCATCTACGACCAGACCTGCGCCACCGAAAAGCGCCGCCGCCGCAAACGCGGCGTGCTGAGCACGCCCGACAAGACCGTGGTCATCAACGAGCTGGTCTGCGAGGGCTGTGGCGATTGCTCGGTGCAGTCCAACTGTCTGTCGGTGGAGCCCGTGGAGACCGAGTTCGGCCGCAAGCGCCGCATCAACCAGAACAGCTGCAACAAGGACTATTCCTGCGTCAAGGGCTTCTGCCCCAGCTTCGTCACCGTCGAGGGCGGTCAGCTCAAGAAGCCCAAGCAGGACAAGAAGGGCAGCCTGGAAGCCCTGCCCAGTATTCCCGAGCCCGTGCTGCCCGTGGCCGAGCAGGCCTGGGGCATCGTGGTGGCCGGTGTCGGCGGCACGGGCGTGATCACCATCGGCTCGCTGCTGGGCATGGCCGCGCACCTGGAGGGCAAGGGCGTGGTCACCCAGGATGCGGCCGGTCTGGCGCAAAAAGGCGGCTCCACCTGGAGCCATATCCAGATCGCCAACCGCGCCGATGCCATCTACACCACCAAGGTGGACATGGCCAAGGCCGATCTGGTCATCGGCTGCGACCCCATCGTGGCGGCCACGCCCACCACCTTGTCGGTGATGCAGCCGGGGCGCACCTATGTGGCGCTCAACAGCCATGCCGCGCCCACGGCCAGCTTTGTGGGCAACCCCGACTGGCAGTCGCCTGCCGCACGCTGCGCCACGGCACTGGCCGAGGCCGTGGGGCATGGCGCCCTGGGCAGTTTCGACGCCGAGAAGGCTTCCACCGCCTTGCTGGGCGACAGCATCTACGCCAACCCCATGATGCTGGGCTACGCCTGGCAAAAGGGCAAGGTGCCGCTGAGCCATGCCTCGCTGATGCGCGCCATGGAGCTCAATGGCGTGCAGGTGGCGCGCAACCAGGAGGCCTTTGAATGGGGCCGCCGCTGCGCCCACGATCTGGAGGCCGTGCGCGCTCTGTATCAGGCATCGCAGGTGATCCAGTTCGTCAAGAAGCCGTCGCTCGAGGAAATGCTGGACAAGCGTGTGGAATTCCTCACGGCCTACCAGAACGCGGCCTATGCCCAGCAGTACCGCGACTTCGTGGCCAAGGTGCGCACGGCGGAAGAGCCGCTGGCCCAGGGCACGCGCCTGTCCCAGGCCGTGGCGCGCTATCTGTTCAAGCTGATGGCGTACAAGGACGAGTACGAGGTGGCGCGTCTGCACACGCAGGCGGCGTTCACCCAGAAGATCAGCGACATGTTCGAGGGCGACTACAAGCTCGTGCATCACCTCGCGCCCCCCGGCTTTGCCAGGAAGGACGAGCAGGGCCATCTGCTGAAAAAGTCCTATGGCCCCTGGATGCGCAAGGCCATGGGCTGGCTGGCCGGCATGAAGGGATTGCGCGGCACGGTGCTCGATCCCTTCGGCCGCACCGAGGAGCGCCGTACCGAGCGCGCCCTGATCGTCGAATACCGCCAGTGCATCGACACCCTGCTGACGGGCCTGACGGCCGACAAGCTGGCGCTGGCCGTGGAGATCGCCTCCATCCCCGAGGACATTCGCGGCTACGGCCATGTGAAGGAGCACCATCTGGCGGCGGCACGCATCAAGTGGCAGGCGCTGATGACGCGCTGGAACGGCGTTGCGGCGCCCGCGGCTGCAGCAGTCCTGCGGATGGCAGTGAACTAATTGCGCCGAAGCGCATCAGAACAAGGCCGGGGCGACCCGGCCTTTGTATTCATGGCCAGAGGCGTGGTCCTGACGGTGGTTTATCAAAAATTGATAGCTGCTAGCGCTTGTTTTGATTGATATTCAAATATAAAACATTCAGAAAACAATGCAGGTAATACGCTTATAGCTATGCTTTTTGTTGGCTTTGTTGATGTGGGAAGGGAGGTCCCCATCGCATCAGGGAATGCCTGTGCTGCGCGGCTGCCCATGCAAATCTCGGGCGCAAGCCAGCCGAATACAATGTCCCGCTGACCTGGCTAGACGCGCAACCGTGCATCTGCCGGGACCTGTTCCTGACAAATTCACTCTTTCGGAGTCTTTTTCGTGTTCATTTCTTCTGCTTTCGCCCAGACCGCTCCTGCCGCCGCTGCTGAAGGCGGCTTCATGGGTTCGCTCACCGGCATGCTGCCTCTGGTGCTGATGTTCGTGGTGCTGTACTTCGTGATGATTCGTCCCCAGATGAAGCGCCAGAAGGAACACCGTTCCATGATCGACGCGCTGGCCAAGGGTGACGAAGTGGCTACCGCCGGCGGCATCATCGGCACCGTGACCCGCATGGCCGAGCAATTCATCTACATCGAAGTGGCTTCCGGCGTGGAAGTCCAGATCCAGCGCTCGGCTGTGGTGCAAGTGCTGCCCAAGGGCACGGCCAAGTAAGCCTGTCTGCTGTGGATTTTGAGGGGTACGGCGCTCGAACAGAGTGTGCGTACCCGTTGTGCGTTGCTGTAAAAAAAAGAGCGCGATCATGAACCGATACCCGGTCTGGAAGTACGCGATCATCGTGATCGCGCTGCTGGTGGGGGTGCTCTACACCCTGCCCAATTTCTTTGGTGAAGCGCCTGCGGTGCAGGTGTCTTCGGCCAAGTCCACCGTGAAGGTGGACAACGCAGTGCTGCAAAAGGTGGAATCTGCCTTGAGCGCGGCCAGCGTCAAAGCCACTTCGCTGTCGCTGGAGGGCACTTCGGTGCGCGCCCGCTTCGATACGCCCGACGAGCAGCTCAAGGCCAAGGACGTCATCCAGAAGGCTCTGGTTGCCGACCCCTCCGATCCCGCCTACATCGTGGCGCTGAACCTGGTGTCGCGCTCGCCCGACTGGCTGACGGCCATCGGTGCCAAGCCCATGTATCTGGGTCTGGACCTGCGCGGCGGCGTGCACTTCATGCTGCAGGTGGACATGGCAGCGGCCCTGACCAAGAAGGCCGAGAGCTATGCAGGCGATCTGCGCTCCACCATGCGCGACAAGAACATCCGCCACGGCGGTGTCAGCCGCGACGGCAACAACGTCACCATCCGCGTGCGCGACGAAGCCACGCTGACGGCGGCGCGCAACCTGATCGCGGACCAGTTTCCCGATCTGGCGGCCACTTCCTCGCCTGATGGCACCGGCTTCAGGCTGGTGGCCTCGATCAAGCCCGAGGCCCTGCGCAAGGTGCAGGAGCAGGCGCTCAAGCAGAACATCGTCACGCTGCACAACCGTATCAACGAGCTGGGCGTGGCCGAGCCCGTGATCCAGCAGCAGGGCCTGGACCGCATCGTGGTGCAGCTGCCCGGCGTGCAGGACACAGCCAAGGCCAAGGACATTCTGGGCCGTACCGCCACGCTGGAAGTGCGCATGGTGGACGAGTCCGCCGAAGCGCGTGCTGCCGAGATGGGTTCCGGCCCCGTGCCCTTCGGCTCCGAGAAGTATCTGGACCGCAACGGCCAGAGCATCATCGTGCAAAAGCAGGTGACTCTGACCGGCGAGAATCTGACGGACGCCCAGCCCGGCTTTGACAGCCAGACCCAGGAGCCCACCGTCAACCTGACACTGGACGCCAAGGGCGCGCGTATCTTCAAGGACGTGACGCGCGAGAACGTGGGCAAGCGCATGGCCATCATCCTGTTCGAAAAGGGCAAGGGCGAGGTGGTGACGGCTCCCGTGATCCGTGGCGAGATCGGCGGCGGCCGCGTGCAGATCTCCGGACGCATGACCACGGCGGAAGCCAACGACACCTCGCTGCTGCTGCGCGCCGGTTCGCTGGCCGCACCCATGGAGATCATCGAGGAATACACCATCGGCCCGAGCCTGGGTGCTGACAACATCAACCGCGGTATCCACTCCGTGGTCTGGGGCATGGTGGCGATTGCGGCCTTCATGTGCATGTACTACATGCTGTTCGGCGTGTTCTCCACGATTGCCCTGTCGGTGAACGTGCTGCTGCTGTTGGCCATCTTGTCCATGCTGCAAGCCACGCTGACCCTGCCCGGCATTGCTGCCATGGCGCTGGCGCTGGGCGTTGCCATCGACTCCAACGTGCTGATCAACGAACGCATCCGCGAAGAGCTGCGTGCCGGTGCCTCGCCCCAGGCGGCCATCCATGCCGGCTACGAGAATGCCTGGCACACGATTCTGGACTCCAACGTGACCACGCTGATCGCCGGCCTGGCCCTGCTGGCCTTCGGTTCGGGCGTGGTGCGCGGTTTTGCCGTGGTGCACTGCATCGGCATTCTGACCAGCATGTTCTCGGCCGTGTTCTTCTCTCGCGGCCTGGTCAACCTCTGGTATGGCGGCAAGAAGAAGCTCAAGAGCGTCTCCATCGGTCAGGTCTGGAAGCCTGAGGGTGAGGGTCTTCGTTCCGTGGCCGGTCGCGGCAGCAACAACTAAGGAGGAAGATCATGGAGTTCTTCCGCATCAAAAAAGACATTCCGTTCATGAGATACGCGTTGGTCTTCAACGCGATCTCCTTCATCACCTTTGCGCTGGCCGTCTTCTTCCTGTTCTCGCGCGGCCTGCATCTGTCGGTGGAGTTCACGGGCGGTACGGTCATGGAAGTGGCCTACACCCAGCCGGCCGATATCGGCAAGGTGCGTGAAACCGTTTCCAAGCTCGGTTATGCCGATGTGATCGTGCAGAATTTCGGCACATCCAAGGATGTGATGATCCGTCTGCCCGTGCAAAAAGGCGTGACGACTGCCCAGCAAAGCGAGCAGGTGATCACTGCGCTGAAGGCCGAGGATGCCGAGGTCACGCTGCGCCGTACCGAGTTTGTCGGCCCCCAGGTGGGCGACGAGCTGATGCACAACGGCCTGATGGCGCTGGGCATGGTGGTGCTGGGCATCATCATCTATCTGGCCTTCCGCTTCGAGTGGAAGTTCGGTGTGGCGGCCATCATTGCCAACTTGCACGATGTGATCATCATCCTGGGCTTCTTCGCCTTCTTCCAGTGGGAGTTCTCGCTCTCCGTGCTGGCAGGCGTGCTGGCCGTGCTGGGTTACTCGGTCAATGAGTCCGTGGTGATCTTCGACCGTATCCGCGAAGCCTTCCGCAAGTTCCGCAAGCTCAGCACGCACGAGGTGATCGACCACGCCATCACGTCGACCATGAGCCGAACCATCATCACCCACGCCTCGACCGAAGCCATGGTGCTGTCCATGTTCTTCTTCGGCGGCCCCAGCCTGCACTACTTTGCGCTGGCACTGACGATCGGCATCTTGTTCGGTATCTATTCCTCGGTGTTCGTGGCGGCTGCCATTGCCATGTGGCTGGGCGTCAAGCGCGAGGATCTGGTCAAGGCTCCGACCAAGCCCGGCTCGCAAGACCCCAACGATCCCAACGCGGGAGCCGTGGTCTGACGCTTTGAGCATTGCGGCGGGCGCATAACCGCTCCCGCCGACTTACACTTACGGAATGGCTCCATCGCCGTCTTCCTCCACCGCGCCTGCGGCCCAGCAACAGCTGGGCTGGCAGGCGCGTTTGCGTTGGGTCCATGGCATTTGCCAGGGCCTGCCCAAGGTCGCCCAGCAGCTGGATGAATTTCTTGCCAACCAGACCGGCGTTGTCTCCACGGCCAGGGAGATGCAGGAGTGGCGCGAAGCCTGGGTCGGCTTTCAGCAGCACAAGGACGCCTGGGTACAGGCTTGTTCGCAGGCGCTGCAGCAGGCTGCGCGCAAGCCGCCTTCCCAAGCTGGGGAGAGCAGCGCTTCGGGATCGGCACCGCTGAACTTCGAGCTGCTCAGCGACGATGTCGTCGAAAACAAGATTCTGGCCTCCCGCATGGCCCTGGCCATGGGGGAGACGCTGCAGCCCGGTTTCGAGGCCATGCGCCTGCGCATGCAGGCGCTGGAGGGGCATGAGCTGCCCTCCCGGGACATGTTCCGGGCCGAGACCATCTGTCTGCATCTGGTCGAGCAATGGCTGAGCTGCGGCATGGAGCGCAAGCATTTGCTGCGGGCCATGGAGCCTTTGCAGAATGCGCTGGCGCCGTTGATGGAGTCCGAATACGGCATTTTGCACAAGCTGCTGGATGCCAAAGGCGTCAGCAAGGCCCAGGATGCCCCGCTGCGGGTGAAGCGCACGGAGGGCGGCCCGCCTACCGGCGCCATGCCTCTGGGCGGCGCCAGCGGCTTTGGCCATGCTGCCGAGCCCGGCTGGAGCAGCTCCGCCATGCAGCAGTTCATGTCCGCAGGCATGGCGGCAGGCATCGGCACCGAACCGGGCATTGCCCTGCCGCCGGGCGCCAGCGCCGGTCTCGGCATGCTGGCGCGGGCGCGCCATCGCGCGCTGGATGCCATGAATCAGCTGCGCCAGGTGCTGAGCCAGCCGGCGGTCGGCATTCCTGGCCTGATGCCCGGTGCCCCGCTGGTTCCCATGCCTCCGGCCTCTGCCGCCCTGGCGCAGGCGCTGCAGGAGCAGCAACAGCTGATGGTGGCCGAGCTCCGGGCACAGTATCCGGCTGCGACCGGTTCGGCCATGGCCATGCCTGCCATGGACTACAGCCCGGCAGCGATCGACCAGTTGGTCAATCAGGTGCGCGAGCGCTCGGCCGACTGGAAGCAAAAGGCCCAGACAACGGGGGAGAAGGCGACCATCGAGGTGGTGGCGCTGATGTTCCAGAGCATTCTTTCGGAAGACCGGCTGCCGCCGTCCATTCGTGTCTGGTTCGCGCGCCTGCAGGTGCCGGTGTTGCGCGTGGCCCTGGCCGAGCCACAGTTCTTCAGCGACCTGAATCACCCGGCGCGCAAGTTGATCGACCGCATGGGCTCCTGCGTCATGGGCTTCGATGCCAGCAGCATCAATGGCAATGCGCTGGAGACAGAGATTCGCCGCGTGGTACAGGTGATAGAGCAGTACCCTGAAACCGGGCAGAAGGTCTTCGCCCTGGTGCTGCGCGAGTTCGAGGCCTTTCTCACCAAGCACTTTGCCCAGAACCGGTCCACGGCCAAGATCACCAGCGTGGCCCAGCAGGTGGAGCAGAAGGAAACGCTGGCCATCCAGTACACCATCGAGCTGCGCAATATGCTCACCGATATGCCGGTGCGCGAAGAGGTGCGCGACTTTCTCTTCAAGTCCTGGGCCGATGTGCTGGCCATGGCCACCGTGCGCTATGGCGCCAAGGATGCGCGGGCCATGCGCTTCAAGCAGGCGGCCAGCGAGCTGGTCTGGTCGGCCAGTGCCAAGCCGTCGCGTCAGGAGCGTGCGCGCGTCATCCAGGGCCTGCCGACCTTGCTGCAGACCTTGCGCGAAGGGCTGGAGCTGGTGAGCGTGACGGGCGATGCGCAGTCGACCGCGATCAAGGTATTGACCGATACGCTGGCGCAGGCCTTCATGTCCAAGACTGCGGCCATTCCGGCCGAGCGTATCGAGGCCATGGCCAAGCGTCTGTCGGAGCTGGAAAAATACATCAGCGAGGATGGCAAGCTCGACGATATGCCGCTGTCCAGCGAGAGCATAGAGCTGATGCTGGGCGTGGATGCGGGCGACCTGAACGTCATTCCCAACACGGACAGCCCGGTGGAGCCGGCGATGCTGGAGTGGGCCCGATCGCTGGAAAGCGGCCGCTGGTTCACGCTGGACCACAACGGCAGCCGCGTACAGGTGCAATATGTCTGGCACAGCCGTCGCCGGCATTTGCACCTGTTCGCCTCGCTGGATGGCCATTGCTATCTGCTGCAGGCGCAGCGCATGGCCACCTATCTGCAGGCCAGCCTGCTGGCCGTGCATGACGCCGAGGCACTGACGGTGCGCGCCACACGCGATGCGCTGCAGAAGATTCAGGCGAATCCGGAAAGGCTGGCCTGACCCACAGGCGCGAGGTATCCTCCCGGTGTCTCTTTGCGTAGGGGCGCGAGTTCCGGGGCGTTTCAGCCTTGTGTGAGTCGCTGGTACAGGCCGCCCGGCAGGCGCGCGACCAGGCCGTCGAACTCCAGCTCCATCAGCTGCGCCTGAAGATGGGCGGCATCCCAGCCCGTGCGATCGCTCAAGGACTCCAGCGTCATGGGATCATGGCCCAGCGCCTGCAGCAGCGGGTGCTCGGATATGGATGTCTTATTTCCGGTGGCTTCCTGCGCCTGTTCAGCTTGGATTGGAGCGGGTTCCAGCCCCTGAAGCTCTTCGAGCACGTTGTCGGCAGTTTCCACCAGCTTGGCTCCCTGGCGTATCAGCGCATGGCAGCCCTTGGACTGCGGTGCGTGGATGGAGCCTGGAATGGCAAAGACTTCACGCCCCTGTTCGCTGGCCAGTCGGGCCGTGATCAGCGAGCCCGACTGCAGGGCGGCCTCCACCACCAGCGTGCCTTGCGACAGGCCCGAAATGATGCGGTTGCGCTGCGGAAAATGTTGGGGAAGGGGACCGCTGCCCAGCGGGTATTCGCTGATGACCAAGCCGTGTAGCGCAATTTGCTGCGCCAGTCTGGCGTGAGCGCGCGGATAGACCTGATCCAGCCCGGTGCCGACCACGGCAATCGTGCAGGGGTGTGTGCCTGAACGGGCTTGAAGCGCTCCCTCATGGGCGGCTGCATCGATGCCGCGTGCCAGACCCGAGACAATGCACAGGCCTTGTTCGGCCAGTGCCTGCGCCATGCTGCGTGCATTGATGAGGCCCTGGGCCGAGGGATTGCGGCTGCCCACCATGGCCAGGGTGCAAGGATAGGGAAACCAGGGCCGGGCAGATACCAGCAAGGTCGCCGATCCCTGGACAAACAGCAGCAGGGGCGGATCTTCGGTCTGCAGCAGGCAGTCAGGATATTGGGGGTGGCCCAGATGGATCACGGTGTGCAGCAGCCCCGGCGCGGGGGAGGCCAGCCAGCTGGCCAGTGCGCTGCAATGCTGTTCCCAGTCGGCGGGAGGTTCGGATCCGGCCTTGATCTGGGCCTGGCTGGCACATTCCGCCCAGATGGACGGCGGCAGCCGCCAGACCGCCTCGGCACTGCCGGCCCTGGTCAGCAGCCGGCGTGCCGTGGTGCGCCCCAGGCCGGGCGTCAAGAGCAGGCGCAGCCAGGCCAGGGTCTCGGCATCGGGCCAGGCATGGTGCGCATCTTGGGAGGCGGTGGGCACCATGCTTTGGCTCCATGTCAGGGCAGAGGCGACTGCAGGCCGTCGCCCACATTCACTCCGCGTTGGGCCGTGGTGATGAGCGCGTAGGAAACCCGGTCAAACACCTTGAAGACCATGGCATAGCCATTGGCTTCGTCGGGCAGCTTCACGCGGTCACGACTGGGGCTGGTCTTGTCCACGATGACATTGCCCTTGCTGACGAGTTCCAGCACCGCGCCGATGTCCATGCCGTCCCGGGCCCCCTTGTTGATGGCAATGACCTGATTCTGGGCCGCGTTATAGCCTACCGAGTCGCCGTAGATGGAGACCACGGCGGCGTCCACCGCCTGGCGCGGTGCATGGGGCACATAGCTCAGGTATTGCTGCTCGGGCGAGGGCAGCAGACGGTCGCCGGCGCGGATTTCGTTCTTGGAGCGGATGATGTCCACCGTGCCGGGCGCCGTCTGTGCGGGCTGGCCTGGCTCGGATGCCAGCAAGGTCTCGCCACGCGCGACGGTGGCACTGCCCAGGTACTTGGCTTCGTAGCCCAGGATTTCCCCGGTGACGGGGTCCTTGAGAGGCGTGGCATCGCGGAAGATGCGGTAGCTCGGGGGCTGTCCCTTGCCGGTGGTGATCAGCGCACCACCGGAGTTGCGCACATAGGCGCGATCGCCATTGGCCATGAGCACGCGCTTGTCCTGGGTGGCGATGATGCGCGGCGCCTGTGCCAGTGCCTGGCTGTCCACGACCAGTGGCTCGGTCAGGAAGGGCTCGATCAGGTGCGGCGGCAGCGTGGGCAGGGCCAGATCGTTCAGTGAGGATTCACGTGTCTGCGGTGACACGCGCACCACTTCGGGATCGCCGTTGGGGGCCGTGGTCGACAGACGGGCATAGCCGTTGCTGCGCACCAGATACAGCACCTGGCCGGGGTAGATCAGATGCGGGTTGGCGATGCTGGAGAGGTTCATACCCCAGAGGTCGGGCCAGCGCCAGGGCTGGCGCAGATACAGGCCCGAAATGCCCCACAGAGTGTCGCCGCGCTTGACGGTGTATTGCGCGGGAGCGTTGGGCGCCAGTTCGTGTTCGGGGATGCCTTGCTGAGCGACTTGCTGTGCGGTGGAGCGCTGGGTGGCGGTCACAGGATAGCTCTGGGCGTGGACCGAAGTCAGGGCTGCAAGCAATGTGGCACCGATGCTCAGGGCGCGTGCAGTGGCAAATGCGGTCATGAAATTCCTTCTGGCGGGATTCGATTGCTGCAGCGTCCCTCGCGTCGCCGCACTGTGGCCGATCTTGGCATAGCCAGCCTACAAGTCTTACAAATGTGTCGAAATTCTCGATGCAAGGCCTCGATAGATCAATGTTTATTGAGGGCGTGACAAGCGTTTGGCGTCAAATGTTGGGACAATAACGACAGATTTACCGACACACCATGGCCATTCTTCCCATCCTCTGCTATCCCGATCCCCGTCTTCACAAGGTTGCCAAGCCCGTGGCGCAGGTGGATGAGCGCATCCAGACCCTGGTGAAAGACATGCTCGAGACCATGTACGACGCCCAGGGCATCGGCCTGGCCGCGACGCAGATCGATGTGCATGAGCGGGTCATCGTGATCGACGTGTCCGAGGAGCGCAACGAGCCCATGGCGCTGATCAATCCCGAGATCCTCTGGGCCAGCGACGAAACGCAGCTGGGTGAAGAAGGCTGCCTGTCCGTGCCCGGCATCTACGACGGGGTGGAGCGCTCCATTGCCGTCAAGGTCAAGGCCCTCGACGAGAATGGCAACAGCCGCGAGATCGACGCAGAAGGCATGCTGGCCATCTGCATCCAGCACGAGATGGATCACCTGCTGGGCAAGGTGTTTGTCGAATACCTCTCGCCGCTGAAACGCAACCGCATCAAGACCAAGCTGGTCAAGGCCCAGAAGCAGGCCCTGCGGGCCTGATCGGAGCTTCCATGTCCCTGCCTCGCCTGCAAACACTGTTGACTGCAAGTCTGCTGGCAGTGGGGCTGGCGGGCTGCATGGTGCCCCAGTGGCAAAAGCCCGGCATGCCGCAAGCCGAGGTGGAAAAAGGCATGGGCAAGCCCACTCTGGTCGTGGCCTTGCCCGAGGGCGGCCAGCGCCTGGTCTACAGCCAGCAGCCGGCCGGTCAGCAGGTCTACCACATGGATTTCGATACCCAGCGCAAGCTGGTGCGCGTGGAGCAGGTGCTGGATACGGCGCACTTTTTTGCGCTGCGCAATGGCGTGGATACCCGCGACGATGTCTATCGCATGTTCGGCCCGCCCGCCATGGTCGAGGGGGTCTACAGCTTCAAAGGTGACATCTGGACCTACCGTTTTCTGGACAATACCTTTGGTCGGCGTGCCCATGTGCATATAGACCCGCAAGGTGTGGTGCAGAAGGTCATGTTCACCGATGAGAGCATGTACCTCAGAGAGCCGCACCGTTGAAGACCTGGCAGCCGACGGCTGCCTTTTTAATTTGTGAGTTCCATGAAAGTCATTTTTGCGGGTACGCCCGAATTTGCGCGCGTGGCCCTGGAGAGTCTGCTGGCCGCAGGTTTTGAAGTTCCGCTGGTGCTGACCCAGCCTGATCGTCCCGCCGGGCGCGGCATGAAGCTGCAAGCCTCTGCGGTCAAGCAGTGCGCGCTCGAACAGGGCATTGCCGTGGCCCAGCCGCTGAGCCTGCGTCTGGACGGCAAGTATCCTGAAGACGCCGCTGCCGCCAAGGCCGCGGTCGAGGCCGCTCAGGCCGATGTGATGGTGGTGGCTGCCTATGGCCTGATCCTGCCGCAATGGGTGCTCGACACGCCGCGCCTGGGTTGCCTGAACATTCATGCCAGCCTGCTGCCGCGCTGGCGCGGTGCAGCGCCGATTCATCGCGCCATCGAGGCCGGCGACGCGGAGACCGGTGTCACCATCATGCAGATGGATGCCGGTCTGGATACCGGCGATATGTGCGTGATCGAGCGTCTGCCGATTGCTGCGCACGACACCACGGCCAGCCTGCACGACAAGCTCGCCACGCTGGGTGGCCGCCTGATCGTGGAAGCACTGGAACTGGCGGCCTGCGGCGGCCTGCCGCGCACGCCCCAGCCTGCCGCTGGCGTGACCTATGCCCACAAGATCGAGAAGGCGGAGAGCCTGATCGACTGGAGCGAAAGCGCCGATGTCATTGCGCGCCGCCTGCGTGCTTTCAACCCTTTCCCTGGTGGCGCCACCAGCCTGGGCGGCGAAGCCATCAAGGTCTGGGAGGCCAGGGCCGAGGAAGGCTCCGGTGCGCCCGGCATGGTGCTGTCGGCCGATGCTCAGGGGGTGCGTGTGGCCTGTGGCAGCGGCGTGCTCAATATGACGCTGTTGCAGCGCGCGGGTGGCAAGCGCCTGGCCGCCGGCGATTTTCTGCGCGGTTTCGAGCTCCCGGCTGGGGCGCTGCTGGGAGAGGGCGCTGGCGAGGTATGACGGATATGGCGATCACGCTGGGTCAGCGTGCGAAATCGATAGTCAGGGATCCGTTTTTCTGGGTCGGCTCCAGAGAGATGGGGGGCACGGCCCTGGGCATCGCCGCCTGGGGACTGGTGACCGGCGTGGCCATGGTCAAGAGCGGTCTTTCCGTGCCCCTGGCGCTGTTCATGGGCCTGAGCGTCTATGCGGGCAGCGCCCAGCTGGCCGTGCTGCCGCTGATGGCCGTGGGAGCTCCGCTGTGGGTGGTCTGGTTCACCGCCATCTGCGTGAACCTGCGTTTCGTGATCCTGTCCAGCATGTGGCGCAGCTATTTCGCCCATCTGAGTCTGCGTCACCGCCTGGCGGTCGCCTATTTCAGCGGCGATGTGATTTTCGTGAACTTCATGCGCCGCTATCCCGAGGCCAGGCCGCAGCCCGAGCAACTGCCCTATTTCTGGGGCGCAGCACTGACCAACTGGCTGGCCTGGCAGATCCCGTCCACGCTGGGCATTTTTCTGGCCGACCAGATTCCCCTGTCCTGGGGTCTGGGCTTTGCCGGCGTGCTGGCACTGCTGGGCGTGCTGCTGTCCATGCTCAAGGATCGCGCGACCTGGGTGGCGTCCATCGTGGCCTGCACGGCTGCCGTGGCGGCTTTTGCACTGCCGCTCAAGCTCAACATCCTGGTGGCGATCGCCGCCGCCGTGGCTGCAGGCCTGATGGCCGAGCAGCTGCAAAAGCAGGCCAGCCAGCTGCCGGCGGCCAGGGATGAGGAGCAGCGGTCATGATGAGCAGTTTCTGGGTCATCGTCGCCTGTATCGGCCTGGCCCTCATCACGCTGATCACGCGTGCCTTCTTCATGATTCCCGAGCGTGAGCTGCCGCTGCCCAACTGGCTCAAGCGCGGGCTCAAATACGCGCCGCTGGCGGCCTTGGCTGCAGTGATTGCGCCCGAGATCGTGATGAGCAATGGTCAGCTGATAGGCAGCTTGGCCGATGCACGACTGCCTGCGCTGGCCGCTTCTGTGGTGTATTTTTTTTACAAGCGCAGCATTCTTGGAACCATCGCACTGGGCATGGCGATCTACCTGCCGCTGCATATCGGCATGGGCTGGTAGCCCCAGGGCCAGATAAGACAGGAGCTGCGTGCTCCTGTTTTCATATGATCTGCCGCTGAAAAGGCCTGAAATCCAGTTACAGCGTACGCAAGATGCTCCTGTTTTTGAGTCGAGTAAGCAGTTTAAAACGATGGCTGCAAAGGGTGAACGACCTAAAATGCAGACAGATTTTTTGTTTTCCAACCTTTGTATGGGCGACTTTCGGAGTCGCTTTTTTGCTGCATGAACATCATCCGCTTCTCCGATCTGTGCGCTCAGGGCAAGGCCCAGGGTCAACGTGTTTTCATCCGTGCCGACCTGAACGTGCCCCTGAACGACGCTGGTGAAATCACCGAAGACACGCGTGTGCGCGCTTCCGTTCCGGCCATCGAGATGGCGCTGAAGGCTGGCGCTGCGGTGATGGTCACCAGCCACCTGGGCCGCCCCACCGAAGGTGAATTCAAACCCCAGGATTCGCTGGCTCCCGTGGCCAAGCGTCTGTCCGAGCTGCTGGGCCGCGATGTGCCCCTGGTGGCCGACTGGGTGGACGGCGTGCAGATTGCCCCCGGCCAGGTCGTGCTGCTGGAGAACTGCCGTGTCAACGTGGGCGAGAAGAAGAACAAGCCCGAGCTGGCCCAGAAGCTGGCCAAGCTCTGCGACATCTTTGTGAACGATGCCTTCGGCACCGCGCACCGCGCCGAAGGCACGACCTACGGCATCGCCGAATACGCCCCCATCGCCTGCGCCGGCCCGCTGCTGTCGGCCGAGATCGACGCGCTGAACAAGGCCCTGGCCGCGCCTGCACGCCCCCTGGCCGCCATCGTCGCCGGCTCCAAGGTGTCCACCAAGCTGACCATTCTCAAGAGCCTGGCCGACAAGGTGGACCAGCTCATCGTGGGCGGCGGCATTGCCAACACCTTCATGCTGGCTGCCGGCCTGAAGATCGGCAAGTCGCTGGCCGAGCCCGATCTGGTGGCCGATGCCAAGGCCGTGATCGACGCCATGGCTGCCCGTGGCGCCAATGTGCCCGTGCCCACTGACGTGGTGACTGCCAAGACCTTTGCTGCCGACGCCGTGGCCACCGTCAAGAAAGCCTCCGAAGTGGCGGACGACGACATGATTCTGGACATCGGTCCGGAAACCGCAGCCCTGCTGGCCGAGCAGCTCAAAAAGGCCGGCACCATTGTCTGGAACGGCCCCGTGGGCGTGTTCGAGTTCGATCAGTTTGCCAATGGCACCAAGGTCATCGCCCAGGCGATTGCCGAGTCCCCTGCCTTCAGCATTGCCGGCGGTGGCGACACCCTGGCCGCCATTGCCAAGTACGGCATCGAAAAGGACGTGGGCTACATATCCACCGGCGGCGGTGCCTTCCTGGAAGTGCTGGAAGGCAAGAAGCTGCCCGCCTTCGAAATCCTGGAAAAGCGCGCCAACGGCTGATTTGATTGAAATAGGTCGCTAACCTATATGGCTAGAGGCATATTAGCTATCAAAAAAGGATCGACTAGTCGATCCTTTTTTGTTGGAGCAGATCGGAATGCAGACATCTGGAGTGTGCAAAAGTAACTCAGCGGCGCAAGTGATTGGCGGGACTGTCGGAGTCGCTTAGCATTCAGCCTGCGTTGATGGTGAACCATGGCGCGCTATGAATTTCTTTTGCCCTGAGCGGCCGGGATGTGAATCCGGAGTTGTCCACCCGGATGGCATGCGGCGTTCGCGTACTACTCACTGCTTATGTTCGCTTCCACACCTCAGGATTTGTCGGCGCTGGTCCAGGCAATGACAACCTCGGTTGCCACCGATACCGCCCAAAACATGCTCAGTGCCGCGCAATGGGAGTTGTTGGCGCCGTATCTGCAGCCGATCAACCTGGCGGCCAGCGAAGTGTTGTTTGCCGAAGGGGCACTGGACCGCAATCTGTACATGGTGGAGTACGGCTCGCTGAGCGTGCATTACCAGGATTCGAAGGAAAGAATCCGCCTGGCCTTGGTGGGGCCGGGGGCGATTGTGGGGGAGGGCGCCTTCTTCGCCCATAGGCCACGCAAGGCCACGGTCCAGGCCGCAGCGCCCAGCCGTCTATGGTGTCTGACTGCGCTGCGTTATTCGGAAATTGCAAATCGCCAGCCTGCGCTGGCCCTGGCGCTGCTGACCATGGCAGGTCAGGTACTGGCGCGCCGTGCAGGAGACAGTCGCCGCCGGGTGGCGAGCACCTGAGCGAAGATTTTTTTGTATCTGGCACGGGCTGGGCGCTTGATCCACGTCGGACAAAGGCTAATATTTCAGCCAATGTCACGAGCTGCTTCAGACCAGGAGGCAGAATGTGTCCTATTGTAAATACAGCCTGATCGAGTGTGCTCATGTCCCTGTTTCGATGGTTTTCTCGCGCGCCTCGCCAAGACGATGGCACGCCAGCATCGCGCCACGAGGATGATCCGGGGGCGCGTCAGTCGCAGCGCCGGGAGCGCTCGGCCAGACGCGAGCAGCTGTACGTCATCGTGCGCGAAGCCATGGTCAGGGTCGGCATTCTCTCTGCCGGCTACAAGTTCAAGGTGCTCTCGCTGGACAACGTCGGCCAGCGCTTTGTCGTGATGGTGGATCTGGCACCCGCGTATGCGGCCGATGCCTCTCAGCAAAGACGTATCGAGGCCTTGATTGCAGAGCTCGCCAGAACCCGCATGGATGCCGGGGTTCACGCCGTGTACTGGCGCGTGAATGGGCAGCTGCAGGCTGCCGCCACCCCGGACTTTGCGCAGACGCAGTTTGACGGCTTTGCTCCAGCAATGACCGCGCCGCGCCAGGCGCCGCTTGCCGCTGCGGTACAACCGGGCCGCTCCTTCGAGCCCATCGACGCGCAGGAGATGGATGCTTTCAAGCAGGCAGTGGCCATGGCCGCTGCCTCCTCTGCGGCAGGCTCGCGCCACTCCCGCCAGGCACCCTTGCTGGGTCCTGGCTCAGGCCACGAGGAAGGTGGTGAATTTGCCGTCTCCGGCCTGGGCTCTCTGGGGGCGACGCAGTATGGGGAGCTGCGCTGATCAGGGCGGTCAACCGCTCGGTCAGTGTCCGGCGAAGTCCACCAGGGTGAACAGCGGCAGGCCGCTGTCCTTGAGATGCTTGGAGCCGCCCAGTTCCGGCAGGTCCACGATCGCCGCGCCTTCCACCACCGTCGCCCCCAGCTTTTCCAGCAGCTTCTTGCCGGCCATCATGGTGCCGCCGGTGGCGATCAGATCGTCAATCAGCAGCACACGGTCTCCCGATTTGACGGCATCCGTATGCAGTTCCACGGTGGCGCTACCGTATTCGAGCTCATAGGTTTCTTCGACCGTGGTGAAGGGCAGCTTGCCTTTTTTGCGGATGGGTACAAAGCCGATATTGAGCTCGTGTGCGATCACGGCACCCAGAATGAATCCGCGGGCATCCAGGCCTGCGACCACATCGGGACGAAGCTTGGGATCCATGTAACGGTGCACAAAGGCGTCGGTCATGACGCGAAAGACCTTGGGGTCCTGCAGCAGGGGCGTGATGTCGCGGAACTGCACGCCCGGTGCAGGCCAGTCCGGCACGGTGCGGATATGGTCGCGCAGATAGTCGTTGACGCTGGTGGAGGTTTGCATGGCTGGCCAGAGTTCTTTGAATGCTCGCCAGTGTATGGGCTCAGGCCTGAAATGCGGGCAAAAGGGATGTTGCCCGCTGCCCGGCAGGCAGGGGCTGGCTAAAATCCGGGCATGAATTCTGATGCTGCCAATTCGCGTCTGATCGACGCACCGCGAGCCTTGAACCTGGCCCGCGCGGCCCTGGATATCGAGGCCGCCGCCCTGCGTTCCATGTCCGAACGCCTCAATGGCGCGTTCACGGCCGTGGTGCAGCGCATTTTGCAGCTGCCGGGCCGGGTGGTGGTCATGGGCATGGGCAAAAGCGGGCATGTGGGCCGCAAGGTGGCCGCGACTCTGGCGTCCACCGGGACTCCCGCCTTTTTCGTGCATCCTGCTGAGGCCAGTCACGGCGACCTGGGCATGCTGACGCAGGATGATCTGGTGCTGGCCTTGTCCAATAGCGGTGAGACCGACGAGCTGACCGGCGTGTTGCCCGCCATCAAGCGCATGGGCGTGCCGCTGGTGGCCGTGACCGGCGGGCTGAGCTCGACACTGGCCAAGCATGCAGACTGGGTGCTGGATACACGCGTCGACAAGGAAGCCTGTCCTCTGAATCTGGCGCCCACTGCGAGTACGACCGCCCAGCTGGCCATGGGAGATGCGCTGGCAGTGGCCTTGCTCGACGCCCGTGGCTTTGGCGCCGAGGATTTTGCGCGCTCGCATCCCGGAGGAGCGCTGGGGCGGCGCCTGCTGACCCATGTGCGCGACGTGATGCGCCGTGGTGCCGATGTGCCCCAGGTGGTCCAGGATGTGAGCAGTGTGGAGCTGATGCGCGAGATGAGCGCCAAGGGCCTGGGCTGCTCCGCCGTGGTCAACGCCGGCGGTGAGCTGGTGGGCATTTTCACCGACGGAGACTTGCGCCGCTGCGTGGAAGCCGGCGTGGATCTGCGCAGCCGTGTGGCCAGCGATGTCATGCACCCCAGGCCTCTGACGATCAAGCCTGACTTGCTGGCGGTGGCCGCGGCCCGCATGATGGAAGAGCATGGCATTACCGCTGTGCTGGTGACCGATGACAGCCAGCACCTGCAGGGTGTGGTGCATATCCGCGACCTGATGCGCGCCAAGGTGATCTGATGAACCGACCTGCTCTGACACCCAGCCAGCAATGGGATCCACAGTTGTTGCTCAAGGCCCAGGGAATTCGCGTGGTCTTCTTCGATGTGGACGGCGTTCTGACCGATGGCGGTCTTTACTTCTCGGGCGAGGGTGAAGTCCTCAAGCGCTTCCACACGCTGGATGGCCATGGCCTGAAAATGCTGCAAAAGGCCGGCATCACGCCGGCCGTGGTGACAGGGCGAGACTCCGCTCCGCTGCGTTTGCGCCTGAAGCAGCTGGGCATTGAGCATGCGCGCTTTGGCACCGAGGACAAGGTGCCTGCTGCCGAGTCCATCCTGGCGGAACTGGGGCTGCACTGGGAGCAGGCGGGCGCCATGGGGGACGACTGGCCCGACCTGCCCGTCATGCGTCGCAGCCACTTTGCCTGCGCCCCGGCCAATGCGCATGACGAGGCTCTGCATGTGGCGGACTGGGTCAGTGCCAGGCATGGCGGGGAGGGCGCGGTGCGGCAGTTCTGCGATCTGCTGCTGGCCGCCAATGGCGCTTATGCCGCGCTGCTTGCGGGGTATGGCACATGAGCGGGCAATGGCGCCGTGTCGGCGATAAGGCCTCGATGTACCTGCCCGTGCTCATCATGGGCCTGCTGGCATTGGGAACCTGGTGGCTGGTGCGCAATGCCCCCAAGCCGCTTTCCAGTGGCACGGAGAGAGCCGTACGGCACGATCCGGACTATTTCCTCAAGGACTTTGTCATCAAGAACTTCGAGGCCTCGGGGCGTCTCAAAAGCCGTCTGAATGGCACGACGGGTGAACATTTCCCCGATACCGATACGCTGGAAATCCAGGATGCGCGCATGCTGAGCTTTACACCGGACGGGCGCAAGACTATTGGCAGTTCCAACCGCGCCCTGAGCAATGGCGACGGCTCGGAAATCCAGATGTTCGGGCAGGCCGTCATCACGCGCGAGCCCGTGCCTGCCACTGCGACCCAGAAGGCCTTGCCGGGCATGAAGCTGGAGAGCGAGTTTCTGCAGCTCTGGCCCAACGAAGAGCGCGCCAGCACCAACAAGCCGGTAGTCATGACCCGTGGCAGCGACAAATTTACCGGTGACAGCATGCAGTACGGGCATCTTGATCAGATTCTGCAGATGCAGGGGCGGGTCAAGGGCGTCATCCAGCCCAGCCAGAAGCCATAAGTCATGTCAGGACATGGAGCCGGACTCGTCTACATCACTGGTGCTTCCAGCGGCATAGGCCAGGCCCTGGCCTGGCACTACTACCAGCTGGGCTGGTCGATCGCCCTGGTGGCAAGGCGCACCGCAGTCATGGAGCAATGGGCGCAATCCAGGCACATGGACGCATCCCGCTACGTCGTCTATGGCGCGGATGTCACGGACATCGACAGCATCTGCGGTGCCGCGAAGGCCTGCCTGGAGCGCCAGGGCCTGCCCGATGTCGTGATCGCCAACGCGGGCATCAGCTGGGGAGTGGACACTTCCTTGCGCGAGGATCTCGAGGTCATGCAGCAAGTGCTGGCCAGCAACGCCATGGGGCTGGCTGCAAGCTTTCAGCCATTTATTGAGCCCATGGTGAAGCGCGGCAGCGGTCGTCTGGTGGGTATTTGCAGTGTGGCCGGTATTCGCGGATTACCGGGCCATGCCGCATATTCGGCGAGTAAGGCGGCTGCTATTGCCTATTGCGAAAGTCTGCGCGTGGAATTGCAGAAAACCGGCGTCGCGGTGACCAGCTTATTGCCGGGCTACGTTGACACCCCGTTGACTCGGCATAACCCGTATTCCATGCCTTTTCTGCTGACGCCTGAAGAATTCGCAAGGCGTGCCGTTCGCGTCATCGACCGCAAAGCCCGATATGCAATTATTCCTTGGCAGATGCGAGTTGTCGGCGGCGTAATGCGGGTATTGCCCGCTTATCTATGGGATAGATTGACCCTGGGGAAAACCAGAAAGCCCAGGCATCTCCAAAAGGATTGAATGGGAGAGGGCAGAGGCATTGAGAAAATGACTATGCATTTGAATGCCCTGGCAAATAAATAAAGGCACGATGACGTGCCTTTATTTACAGAGGTGAACGAGGCTTATTCGCCGTGGTTATTGCCACCACCGTAGCCGCCACGACCACCGTGACGCGGACCAGAGCCATAGGGGCTGCGGAAGCCGCCCTCACCGCGGCCGCCACCGTCGCCGCGGCCATAGCCGCCGCCTTCATTACGGCCGCCACCATAACCGCCATCGCGATTACCGCCGCCAAAGCCACCTTCACTGCGGAAACCACCGCCATAACCGCCGGTGCGAGGAGGACGGGGTTCCATGGGGCGCGCTTCATTCACGACGAGGCTGCGGCCACCCAGGGGTTGGCCATTCATGCCTTGAATGGCAGCCTGTGCTTCCGCTTCACTGGCCATTTCCACAAAACCAAAGCCTTTGGAGCGGCCGGTGTCTCTTTCCATCATGACGCGCGCACTTGCGACAGCTCCAAACTGGCCGAACGCCTGCTCCAGATCGTTGTCGCGCACACCATAGGGAAGGTTGCCGACATACAGCTTATTGCCCATTAATAACTCCTAGCTCCTCAATGCTTCAATGGCGCGATCGAATCCAGGATGGCCGTCGCATATTCATGGGAAAACATGCCAAAAATCCTGGAAACCTATTCGCTTGTGAACGGGAAATTCCCGAGAAAGGAATTATGACGGAGAACAAGGAAAAAAATAAATGCTCGAAAACCGCGTTGCTAACGTTTAGCAACAAAAAAAGGATCCGAAGATCCTTTTTTTGTTATTGGCAATAACTGATTAGTAGCTATTGCGACGGCCATAGCCGCCGCCATCGCCACGGCCGCCGCCGAAGCCGCCGCCGTCACCACGGCCACCGCCGAAGCCGCCGCCGCCTTCACGGCCACCACCGAAGCCACCGCCAAAGCCGCCGGAGCGGGGAGGACGGGGTTCCATGGGACGTGCTTCGTTCACGACCAGATCACGGCCGCCACGGTTTTGGCCATGCAGGCCCTGGATAGCAGCTTGTGCCTCGGCATCGCTGCCCATTTCCACAAAGCCGAAGCCCTTGGAGCGGCCGGTGTCGCGCTCCATCATCACCTTGGCGCTGTTCACAGTGCCGAATTCGCTGAAGCTGTCTTGCAGATCTTGGTCGCGGAAAGTGTAAGGCAGATTGCCTACGTAAAGCTTGTTGCCCATGCTGGACTCCTGAAAAAACTTGAAAACGCGATGGAGCCCTAGGGAGTCAGCCTTGGATGACAACATTAGAGACGCTAACGCACTTGCTCCGATCCGGAAATTGCTTTCCAGACGAAGACTCATACATTATGAGTCACAAGAGAAGCCGTTGTATTACGAAAAGATCAAATTTCGTGTTGGTAACAACATTGTCTCGATGGGAGTTACCCTGAAATACAAAATTTTGAATATTCAAATAAGCAGTTGTCTTACAGGGTTAAACAGATAGAATGATGGCTTACTTTCTTTGGGGAGTAGGCCGTTCGGCAGCCAGCTGCCGGATGCATGCGTCAACAGACTTGGGTCCTCGTGGCCTATGGCGCATGCGGCACAGCGTGCAATGCGTGGTGCGACCGGTCGAGACCATTGATTACGTACCGAGAGAACCTATGAAGAGATAGGCCGGAGTCGGTGCGTGGTCAATGCGTTGTGCCAACTCCGGCCGTCTTTCCCCATCATGGAAGCTTTCCTCATATCCACCTCCATCGTCGCCCTGGCCGAGATGGGGGATAAAACCCAACTCCTCTCATTGGTGCTGGCGGCCAAGTTCCGCAAGCCCCTGCCCATTGTTGCGGGCATTTTTGTGGCGACCCTGGTCAACCATGCCCTGGCCGGCGCCGTGGGCAACTGGATCACCACGGTGCTCGGCCCCGATGTGCTGCGCTGGATCCTGGGGATTTCATTCATCCTCATGGCAGGCTGGATGCTGATTCCCGACAAGCTCGACGATGACGATACCGGCAGTGGTGCAGGGCGCTGGGGTGTTTTTGGCACCACGCTGCTGCTGTTCTTCCTGGCCGAGATGGGTGACAAGACCCAGCTGGCCACGGTGGGCCTGGCCGCCAAGTACCCGCTGGCCTACTACTGGGTGGTGGCTGGCACCACGCTGGGCATGATGCTGGCCAATGCGCCGGTGGTGTGGTTTGGCGAGAAGATCACCAAGAAGCTGCCCATCAAGACGATTCACCGGGTGTGCGCGGTGATCTTCCTGGTACTGGGTATTGCCGCGCTCCTGACCAAGGTATGACGCTACAGGAAATGTAGCTTTCTGCGCTTGCCCGATAGTGGATGCGGTGTTGTGACATCCGCAGCCCTCGGGCAGGCGCAGCGAATGCAGTACACTGCACTTTTCACGCGCCGATTTGCCAAAGCTTGCGGGCGCTTTATAAATCCAGCTAAAGACCCGTCCGCGAAGTGACAGTACACCGACCCGGCCTCGTTTTTAGCGATGCCGGGTTTTTTCATATGTCCTTCATCGCGACACCTCAGTTCATGCATTTTGATGAACCCCTGCCCTTGCAAAGCGGTGGTTCCATCGCCGATTACGACCTTGCCTTCGAGACCTATGGCCAGCTCAATGCCGACAAGAGCAATGCCATCGTGGTCTGTCATGCGCTCAATGCCTCTCACCATGTAGCCGGCAGCTATGAGGGCCAGCCCAAGAGCGAAGGCTGGTGGGACAACATGATCGGCCCGGGCAAGCCTGTCGATACCGATAAATTCTTTGTCATCGGCATCAACAATCTGGGCTCCTGCTTCGGCTCTACCGGCCCCATGCACACCAACCCGGCCACGGGCAAGCCTTATGGCGCGGATTTCCCCGTGGTGACGGTGGAAGACTGGGTGGATGCGCAGGCGCGTCTGCTGGACCGGCTGGGGATTCAGACGCTGGCCGCCTTGCTGGGCGGCAGCCTGGGCGGCATGCAGGCCCTGTCCTGGTCGCTGCGCTATCCCGAGCGCATGCGCAATGCCGTGGTGGTGGCCAGCGCGCCCAATCTGAACGCCGAGAACATTGCCTTCAACGAGGTGGCGCGCCGCGCCATCGTCACCGACCCGGATTTCAACGGCGGCCATTTCTACGAGCATGGCGTGGTGCCCGCGCGCGGCCTGCGCATCGCGCGCATGGTCGGCCACATCACGTATCTGAGCGATGACGTGATGAACCAGAAGTTCGGTCGCAGTCTCAGGGCCCCCACGCTCCCCGCTGCACGTGGTTCGCTGCCCCCTGAGGGGACTGATCCGACTCGGGGCGGCCCAGCGTCGGATCGGCGCGATTACCTGTACAGCACCCAGGATGTGGAGTTCCAGATCGAGAGCTATCTGCGCTACCAGGGCGAGAAGTTCAGCGGCTACTTCGATGCCAACACCTATCTGCTCATCACGCGCGCCCTGGACTATTTCGATCCGGCGCGCTCCCATGACGGCGATCTGACCCGGGCACTGGCCGTGGCCAAGGCCCGCTTCCTGCTGGTGAGCTTCACGACGGACTGGCGCTTTGCGCCGGCGCGCAGCCGCGAGATCGTCAAGTCGCTGCTGGAGAACAACCGCGACGTCAGCTATGCCGAGATCGACGCACCCCATGGTCATGATGCGTTTTTGCTCGACGACCCGCGCTATATGAGCGTGATGCGCTCCTATTTCGAGGGCATTGCCAAAGAACTGAAGACCACCGAACGCGCAGGAGGCGCCGCATGACCGAGTTGACCACCATGAGAGCCATTGCCGAGCTGGTGCCGCAGGGCGCACGCGTGCTGGACCTGGGTTGTGGCGACGGCGCGTTGCTGGAGCACCTGGTGCGCGAGCGCGGCTGCACGGGCTATGGCGTGGAGCTGGACGACGCCAATGTGCTGGCCTGTACGCGCCGCGGCGTGAACGTGCTGCAGCTCAATCTGGAGGACGGCCTGGCCATCTTCGGCGACAACAGCTTTGATATGGTGCTGCAGATCGACACGCTGCAGCATCTGCGCAATGCCGAGGTGATGCTGCGGGAGACGGCCCGCATCGGCAAGCAGGGCGTGGTCGCCTTCCCCAATTTCGCACATTGGCAAAACCGTCTGTCCGTGCTGCGCGGGCGTATGCCGGTCACGCGCCGTCTGCCCTATCAGTGGTATGACACGCCGAATATCCGTGTGGGCACCTACAAGGACTTTGAAGTGCTGGCCACCAAGAACCGCTTGCGCATTCGCGACTCCTTCGGTCTGCAGAACGGCCAGGTGGTGCGCAGCCTGCCCAATCTGCTCGCAACGACGGCGGTGTTTCACTTCGAACATGCATGATTTGCTATTGAAAAAGTAGCTTATAGCGCTTTATATGCAATGAATTCAATATTGATTGATATTGAATTTGTTGGCTGATAAGCGCAATGAGCTATTAAATAGGAAGTGATGACCCAACGGGAGTGAGTCGGCGCGGCGGCCTTGGCTGTCGACCAGGCACATGCGCTGGCCAGTGCGCTGATCATCGTCAGCGTGAACGACCCAGAAACGGCAGAGTGCCGGCCGACCAGGCTGGCAGCCCAATGGGGGAGGTGGGCGCCGGCACTGCCATGCCAATGCCTGCGGTGCAGCCACCGGCAATGGCGCACAATCATGGACATGGCGCGGGCCTGCCATGGCTCGTCGCCCCGTCACAGAAGGAGCCGACCATGAACGCACGTACTCCCGCCCATCTGCTGCAGCCCCAGGATGCGCTGCAGCACATCACCCAGCAGTGGGACCAGAGCATCGTCCCGGAGCTGACGAACTACATCACCATCCCCGCCAAGTCGCCCATGTTTGCGCCCGATTGGGAGCAGCAAGGCCATATCGCCACGGTGCTGCGCAACGCTGCGGCCTGGGTGGAAGCGCAGAAAGTGGCCGGGCTGAAGCTGGAAGTGATTCAGCAGCCGGGTCGCACGCCGCTCATCTTCTTCGAGGTGGAAGGCACGGCCGAGAAGGCCTCGACCAGCCCCACGGTGCTGATGTACGGTCACCTCGACAAGCAGCCCGAGTTCGAAGGCTGGCGCAACGATCTGGGTCCCTGGACGCCCAAGTACGAGGACGGCAAGCTCTATGGCCGTGGTGGAGCCGATGACGGCTATGCGGTCTATGCCAGCGTGGCGGCGATTCAGGAGCTCAAGCGCCAGAACGTGCCCCATCCGCGCATAGTGGCCATCATCGAGACCTGCGAGGAAAGCGGCTCGGCCGATCTGCTGCCCTATGTGGATGCCTTGCGCCCGCGCCTGGGCGATGTAGGCCTGGTGATCTGTCTCGACAGCGGTGCCGGCAACTACGACCAGCTGTGGCTGACCACCAGCCTGCGCGGCATGGCCAGCGGCACGCTCAAGGTGCAGATCCTCACCGAGGGCGTGCACTCGGGCGATGCCTCGGGCGTGGTGCCCTCGTCCTTTCGCATCATGCGCCAGGTGCTGGATCGTCTCGAGGACAGCAGGAACGGCCGCGTGCTGCCGCAGAGCTTTCACTGCGAGGTGCCGGCCGAGCGCATGGCGCAGATCCGCGCCACGGCGGAGATCCTCGGCGAAGATGCCTATGCGCGCTTTCCCTGGGCGCATTACGACTGCGGCGGCTCGGCCCGTGTGTCCCTGCCCACGACCACCGATCCGGTCCAGGCCCTGGTGCGCCGCACCTGGGAGCCCACGCTGAGCGTGACCGGTGTGGAGGGCATGCCCAATCTGCAAAATGCCGGCAATGTGCTGCGTCCCTACACGGCCTTCAAGCTCAGCCTGCGCCTGCCGCCGCTGGTCGATGCCGCAGCCTGCGTGCGGGAGATGAAGGCCCTGCTGGAGGACAATGCGCCCTATGAGGCCCGGGTGACCTGGGAAGGCCTGTCCAGCTCCAGTGGCTGGAATGCGCCGGGCATGGACGGCTGGTTCGAGAAGGCGCTCAATGCCGCCAGCCGGGCGCACTTCGGCGCCGGTTGCGGCTATATCGGCCAGGGCGGCACGATTCCGCTGATGAATATGCTGAGCAAGGGCTTTCCCAAGGCGCAGATGATGGTCTGCGGCGTGCTGGGCCCCAAGAGCAATGCCCACGGCCCCAACGAGTTCCTCCATGTGCCCTATGCCAAGAAGCTCACGGCTTCGGTGGCGGAGGTGATTACCGCCATGGCCCGTCATCAGACCGAGGCAGCGCAGGCCTGATGCAGGTATCGAGAGCACAGCCGCTGGCGATGGTCACCAAAGCTTCCGGCGCTCTCTTCCTTGATAACACCATGACCGGTCGCCGTGGCCGGACCGGGGACTGCCACGGTTGACGTGCGCAGGCGGCGGCTGCATCCTGCAAGCTCTTGCCAGCCTGATGAGATCGTGCATGACGCCCACCGATTCCAGTACCCATCCGCCCCGGCTGCTGCATATGGCCGCATCGGACGCCACCCAGCTTGCGCTGCGCGACTGGCCGCTGGCGCCGGGCGTCAAGCCCCGTGCCCAGGTGCTGCTGGTGCATGGCCTGGGCGAGCATAGCGGGCGCTATGCCGCACTGGCGCAGCGGCTCAACGCGCTCGGCTTTGCGGTGCGGGCCTATGACCAGTACGGCCACGGCCTGTCGGGCGGGCCGCAGGGCGGCCTGACCAGCGATATGCGCCTGCTCGACGATCTGGCAGTGGTGCTGGACGCTACCCGTGCAGCCATGCCCAAGCATCAGCCCCTGGTGCTGCTGGGGCACAGTCTGGGCGGACTGGTGGCGGCGGATTTTGTCGCGTCCGGCCTGCGTCATGTGGACGGACTGGTGCTGTCCTCTCCGGCGCTGGCCCTGCATCTGTCGGGAATGCAGAAGGCGCTGGTGGCGAGCCTGCCCAGGCTGCTGCCCAATTTGCGCGTGGCCAATGGGGTGCAGTCCGCGCATCTCTCGCATGATCCCGAAGTTGCGCTGGCCTATGACGCCGATGCACTGCAGCACCGGCGCATCAGCGCCCGGCTGGCGCGCTATATGGCCGAGGCCGGTCGCCATGTGCTGTCCAAGGCGACGGCCTGGTGCGTTCCCACGCTGCTGCTGTGGGCGGGCGAGGACAAGCTGGTCAACCCGGCCGGCAGCGCGGCCTTTGCCACCCAGGCTCCGGGAGATCTGGTGCAGGCCCAGTGCTTTGAGGCGGCCTATCACGAGATCTTCAACGAGAGCCCCGAGCTGGCAGCCCCCGTGTTTGCGCGGTTGGAGCAGTGGCTGGAACAGCAGTTTCCAGCCCCCTGATTACCACTGCTGCGGCGGCTGCTTGCGGCCTTTTTCCACTGGGTTGGCACGCAGTTTTTCCGCCGGGTAGGGGCGCAGAAACTCCTTGGCCTTGTTGACCTTGGCATTGAGCCAGGCATCGTATGCGCCTTCGTTGAGGATGGCCGGCATGGCCTTGTCGTTGCCGGGCTGGCCGTAGCGGTTCATCAGCGCATGGGCATTGGCATTGATGGTGATGAGGGCATAGCTGACGATGACCTCGCCGTCCTCGCCCACCCAGCGTGCCCAGACACCGGCGGCGCCCATGGGCTGGTTGTCCACACGGGTGATGCGTGTGGGCAGGGGCTTGCCGGGGCGCAGGTCGTCGACCTGAAAGGACTGCAGCGGCACGATGCAGCGCTGGCCTGCCAGCCAGGCATCGCGGAACGCCGTTCCCGTGGTCAGATTGTCTATCTTTGCATTCACCAGCTTGAGCGCGCGCAGGCGGCCGTCAGACGCCGACTTCACCCAGTGCGGCACCAGACCGAAGCTGGCGGGCACCAGCACCCGCTCCACAGGCAGTGCAGGCGCTCCTTCTTCGGGATCTGTAAACGTTCGGCCCAGCAGTGCTGCAGAGGATTCTGCGGCTGCATTGACGATGATGAGACCCATGCGCCTTGGGGTCAGCACGGCCTCGGGCAGAGACTCGGGGGTCTCCACGCGAAAATTCTGCGTATAAAACTCGGGCTTGGCCAGAGAGAGGTGACAGCTGCTCATTGATTTACTCCAGGGCCAGCAGGGACAGGGTGGCAACAGATGCCGTTTCGGCGCGCAGCACGCGGGAGCCGAGGCTGGCAGGTTTCCAGCCCTGCTCCAGCGCCCAGTCTTCTTCTTGTGCGGTCAGTCCGCCTTCAGGGCCGTGCAGCACCCAGACGGCATGCGCATTGCCCGCAGCGATGCGCAGCGGCTGATTGCCCTCGCGCAGCGACAGAACCAGACGCGCTGTATCGGCCGCAGGCGCCTGCTTGCTGCGCAGCCAGTCGGCCAGCGACAGTGGGGCATGAATCACGGGTACCTGGTTGCGGCCGCATTGCTCGCAGGCCGAGACGGCAATCGACTGCCAGCGCTCGATCTTCTTGTCGGCGCGGTCGCCCTTGAGCTTGAGCACGCTGCGCGCCGCCATCACGGGCTGGATGCTGGCAACGCCCAGCTCGGTGGCTTTTTCCACCAGCCAGTCCATGCGCTCGTTGGCGGGCATCCCCACCACCAGATGCACGGCACGTGCGGCTTCGCGCTCGGCGGGGCTGTGGCTGTCCACGCGCACGCCTACATCGCTGCGGCCCATGCGGGTGATGGTGGCCTGGAACTCGCCGCCGGTAAAACCGTTGCCGGTCTGGCCCTCAAACAGGGTGATGATGTCGCCGGGCTGGTGGCGCAGCACCTGCACATGGCGGGCGGCACCTGCAGGCAGGTCCAGCTCGTCGCCAAGATGCAAAGGGATAGGGCAGTGATAGCGCGGCATAGGGAAAAATTCGGAGTTCGTGATTCATGGTGCCACGCAGAGTCCGTGGCTCGCAAAACTGGCGCTGAATCACCTCAGGGACGCCAGGCAAGGGCCGCCCCGCAGCGAGGGCGTCGTCCCCCTCCCGCATTGCGAAGCAAGGCGAGAGAGGGGGATGCCGCAAAGCGGCTCAGGGGGTGTTTCACATCCGCCCGTAGGCGTAACCGACCTGCGTCTGGATGCCCTCGATCTCGTCGATCAATTTGAGGAACGGGCCCAGCGCGCGGTAGCGGTTGCAGGTGGAGCGTATGTAGTGGATGAAACGAGGTGCATCGGCCAGATACTTGGGCTTGCCGTCGCGCAGCGTCAGGCGCGCAAAGATACCCGCAACCTTGAGGTGGCGCTGCAGACCCATCCATTCAACCCCACGGTAGAACTCGCCGAAGTCGTCGCCCCAGCCGCTGGCGCTGTTGGCGCCCACCAGACCGGCCTTGCGGGCCTTTTCCCAGTAACGGATGGTGATGTCGATGATGAAGTCCTCTTCCCAGCTGATGAAGGCATCGCGCAGCAGGCTGGCGATGTCATAGGTGATGGGGCCATAGACGGCATCCTGAAAATCCAGCACGCCCAGGGGGGCTCCACTGGCCACAGGCTGCATCAGGTTGCGCATCATGAAGTCACGGTGCACATAGACGCAGGGAGCCTGCAGATTGTGGGCGACGATCTGATCGAAGGTCTTGCCGAGCAGGGCCTGCTGCTTGTCGTCCAGCGTGAACTGACGGTGCTTGGCGATATACCAGTCGGGAAACAGCTGCAGCTCGCGGCGCAGCAGGGTTTCGTCATAGAGCGGCAAGGCTCCGGTATTGCCGGCCTTGGAGGCCAGCTGCCAGTCCAGCAGCACCTCGACGGCGGAGCGGTACCAGGCTTCGGCATCCTGGGGTTTTTCGGGGTTCAGAGCCTCGATGACGGTCTGGCCGCCCAGGTCGCTCAGCAGCATGAAGCCATGGCCGGCGTCCCAGTCCAGAATCTGCGGCACGCACAGGCCGGCCTGGTTCATCAGGCCCTGAACCTTGGCAAAAGGCGCGCAATCTTCCTTGTCGGGCGGCGCGTCCATGACGATCAGGCTGCTGCCATCGCTGCGATCCAGGCGCAGATAGCGGCGAAAGCTGGCATCGGCCGAAGCGGGGCGCAGGGTTGCGGGAAGCAGCTGGTGCTTTTCAGCCAGCGGTGCCAGCCAGGCGTCGAATGCGGCGTGGCGGGCAGAATCTGCCCAGGCAACGCCAACTGTGGGGGTGATAGGAGCGGTCATGGATAATCGGATTTTACAAACCGATGCCGCCGCATCTGTGGACAGTGGTGCTAGGCTCTCGGTTTTCTGTTGACGTGTGCCCGGGCACGCGCGCTTTTGACGTTCAAGATCATCGTGCAATCCCCATCCCATCCGCGAGATTTCCTACCTGTCCGCTCTGCCCGTCCGATGCGGGCGGGAACCGCCCGGCCGGTGATTCGTCCTCTGGCATGGGCTGTGGCACTGGCATGGGCGGGCGCTGGCATGCAGGCCCATGCCCAGTCTGCCGAAACGAGCGGATCGTCCTCTTCCCGCGTCGCGGGCGAGCTGCCCGCCCTGGAACTCAAGTCCAGCAGCGCGCTGCAGGAAAGCTACCCGCAGGAGGTGCGCGACCAGCAGCCCATCTATATCAAGGGTGACAGCCTCTCCGGCCAGCCCGATATCAAGGCCTCGGTCCATGGCGAGGCCGAGCTGCGCCGTGGCGACACCATGATCCGTGCGGACAAGCTGGACTACGCGGTTCCGGATGACAGGATCAACGCCGTGGGCTCGGTTCATATCAACCAGGCCGGCAATGTCTACGAGGGCACGGCGCTGGACCTGCAGATGGATGCCTTCAAGGGCCAGTTCGACAATGCCAACTATCGCTTTCTGGCCACCGGCGGCCATGGCGAGTCGTCGCGCGTGGATTTCATCGACAAGAACCGTTCGGTGGTCCATGACGCCACCTACACCACCTGCCAGCGCGATGACGAGGCCAGCTGGGAGCCGGCCTGGGTGCTGGAAGCCAAGACCATTCATCTGGACATGGCCGAAGAGGTGGGCGTGGCCGAGGGCGCGTCCCTGAAGTTCAAGGGCGTGACCGTCCTGCCCGTGCCGCGCATGAGCTTTCCGCTCTCGGACAAGCGCAAATCGGGCCTGCTGCCGCCCATGATAGGCATGGACAAGCTCGGCGGTATCGAGTATTCGCAGCCTTATTACTGGAATATCGCCCCCAACCGCGATATGACCATCACGCCCACGCTGATGACCAAGCGCGGCGTGAACCTGACGGGACAGTTCCGCTATCTGGAGCCCAGCTACTCAGGCGAGACCTATGCCAGCTACATGCCGGGCGACAATCTGCGCAGCCGGGATCGCTGGGGCTATTCCTGGCAGCACCGTACGAACTTCGACACGCCGATTGGAGGTTTGGGGCTGAACCTCAATCTGAACCGCGTCAGCGACGGTGACTACTGGCGTGACTTCCGTCTGTCTCCCGTGACGCTGCGCCAGCGCCTGCTGCCCAGCACGGCCAATCTGAGCTGGGCTAAGGGCGATGGGGTGCTGAGCCTCAATGTGCTGCGCTATCAGGTGCAGCAGGATGTAACCTCGCCGATTGCGCCGCCCTACAGCATGGTGCCGCAGCTGCAGTACCGCTATACGCCGCTGGATCTGCCGCATGGGCTGGACTTCTCCGTGGTGGCAGACACCACGCGTTTCGAGCTGATTCGCCCCATCACGGGTCAGGTGGGCAACAACGGCCAGCGCAGCTATGTGCAGGCGCAGCTGAGCCGGCCATTCCTGTCGCCCGGTGCCTTCATCACGCCCAAGCTGATGCTGCATACGGCCATGTATCAGACCGATCAGCTGATGAGCAACGGCAGCAAGAGCGCCAACCGCACTCTGCCCACCTTCAGCCTGGACAGCGGCCTGATCTTCGAGCGCGACACCTCGTGGTTCGGCAAGAACCTGCTGCAGACCTTCGAGCCCCGGGCCTTCTATACTTATACGCCCTATCGCGACCAGAGCATGCTGCCGCTCTATGACACGGGGCGCAGCGACTTCAACTTCGCGAGTATTTTTTCCGAGAACGACTATGTCGGTCAGGACCGCATTGCCGACAATCATCTGGTGACCCTGGGCGCGACTTCGCGCTTCATCGACCCCGAAAGCGGTGCCGAGAAGCTCAAGTTCGCCGTGGCCCAGCGCGTGCGCCTGTCAGACCAGCGCGTGCTGCTGCCCGGAGAGGTGGCCGCCACCAGCAAGCTTTCCGACATCTTGCTGGGCGCGGCCTTCAACTGGACCGACAAGTGGTCTCTGGAAGGCACGACCCAGTACAACAAGGACTTGAACCGCACGGTCCGTACCACGGCCACCGCGCGTTACAGCCCGGGCAACTATCGTACCTTCAACATCGGCTACCGCACGCAGCTGGATACGGTTACCAAGAAGCCGTCCAGCGAGCTGGTGGATGTGGGCTGGCAATGGCCCATCAACGACCTTTGGGGTGACAAGGGCAAGGATCTGGGCGCCGGTCGCGGCCAGGGCGGCGGCCGCTGGTATGCCGTGGGCCGCCTCAACTACTCCATCAAGGACAACAAGCTGGTGGATACCGTGGTCGGCTTCGAATACGACGGTTGCTGCTGGATTGGCCGAGTGGTGCTGGAGCGTCTGCAAAGCTCGGTCATCCAGTCCAATCTGCGTCTGCTGTTCCAGATGGAGTTCGTGGGCTTCTCGCGCCTGAGCTTTGGTGCCGACCCCACCTCCAGTCTCAAGCAGAATGTGCCGCGCTACCAATATTTGCGTGAGGCGGTGACTCCGCCCAGCCGCTTTACCAATTACGATTAATCAAGGCTTTTTTCATGCGTTTTTTCTCCAAGACATCCAATGCATGTGCTGTTGCCGTGGCACTGGCTGTAATGGCCGCTGGTGTGCAGGCCCAGGGTCTGAAGAGCCCCGGCAGCAAGGCCAAGGCCGGCAATGACTCCTCCGTCTCGCGCGCACTGGAAGCCACGGCACAGCCCTCGGGACGCCAGGCTCCGGCAGCCGCGCAGGGGGTTCGCTCGGCCGACTACATCGTGGCCGTGGTCAATTCCGAGCCCATCACCAACAACGAGGTGCGTGCGCGCATGGCGCGCGTGGCGCAGAACGTGACCGAGCAGGGCGGCCAGCTTCCGTCCCAGAGCGAGCTGGCCCGACAGGTGCTGGAGCGCCTGATTGTCGAGCGAGTGCAGTTGCAGGAAGCCAGGGACACGGGCATCAATGTCGACAACCTGGCCGTGGACCAGGCCGTGGCCAATGTGGCTCGCCAGAACAGTACCGACAGGGCCGGCCTGGTGTCGCGCCTGAAAGCAGAAGGCATTTCCGAAGCGCAGTTCCGTGCGGAAATCCGTAGCCAGATGCTGATGCAGCGCGTGCGCGAGCGTGACGTGGACGGCCGCGTCAAGGTCACGGAAGCCGACATCGACCGCTATCTCAAGGAGCAAAAGCGCCCCGGCGAGGCAGCTGCGGGTGCCGCGGCCAATCTCGGCCATATCCTGATCACCGTGCCTGAAAACGCCAGCCCGGCCGTGGTGGAGGAGCGCGAGGCCAGGGCCAAGCAGGCCGCGGAAGCGGCGCGCAAGAACCCCGACTTCATCGCTGCCGTGCGCGAGTTCTCGGATGTGCCCAATGGCCAGGGCGGCGGCGCGATGGGCATGCGCGCCATGAGCGACTACCCCGAACTGTTCGTCCAGCAGGTGGGCAATGCCGCGGTCGGCGCCATCGTCGGCCCGTTCCGTTCGGGGGCCGGTTTCCACGTGCTCAAGGTGCTGGAGAAGTCCCAGTCCGGTGCGCCCGTGTACATCACGCAGAATCACGCCCGCCATATCCTGCTGACCGTGGGCGAGGGCATGACCGAAGCGCAGGCGGCCAAGCGCCTGGAGGACTACAAGCGCCGCGTGGAAGCCGGTCAGGCCACCTTCCAGCAACTGGCGCAGGAGTTCTCCAAGGACGGCAGCGCCCGCAATGGCGGTGATCTGGGCTGGTCCTCGCCCGGCCAGTTCGTGCCCGAGTTCGAGCGCGTGCTCGACAGCCTCCAGCCCGGCCAGATCAGCAACCCCGTGGTGTCGCGTTTCGGCGTGCACCTGATTCAGCTGATCGAGCGCCGCCAGGAAAAGCTCACCGAACGCGAACAGCGCGAAATGGTGCGCAATGTGGTGCGCGAGCGCAAGGCCGAGCAGGACTACGAAACCTGGCTCAAGGAGCTGCGTGGTAAGGCCTTTGTGGAATACCGCGAACCACCCCAATAAGCCCATTCAATCCGCTTGAGTGCCCGGTAATGTCATCATTGCGCACCGGGCATCGGAGCTCCCCCCCCATTCCAAGCGGTGCCCTGGCACCGCTTTCGCATTCATGAAACATATTCCCCGCAAGCGCTTTGGCCAGAACTTCCTGACCGACGGCGCCATCATCGACAACATTGTCCAGGCCATTGACCCCAAGGCGGGCGAACCCATGGTCGAGATTGGCCCCGGCCTGATGGCACTGTCCCAGCCCCTGGTTGAGCGCCTGGGCAAGCTCACCGTGATCGAGCTGGACCGCGACCTGGCGGCCCGTCTGCGGCTGCGCGACGATCTCGATGTGGTCGAGTCCGATGTGCTCAAGGTGGACTTCCGTGCATTGGCTGCACGTCTGGGCGTGGCCAAGCTGCGCGTCGTCGGCAACCTGCCCTACAACATCTCCAGCCCCATTCTTTTTCATCTGCTGGAGCAGGTGGATGTGGTGCAGGACCAGCACTTCATGCTGCAAAAGGAAGTCATCGACCGCATGGTGGCCGACGCCGGTACCTCGGCCTACGGCCGCCTGTCGGTGATGCTGCAGTGGCGCTACGCCATGGAGGATGTGCTGTTCGTGCCGCCGGGCAGCTTCAATCCGCCTCCCAAGGTGGACAGTGCCGTGGTGCGCATGATTCCGCGCGAGCAGCCTGCGGATCTTGATCCCAAGCTGCTGGAAGAGATGGTGCAGGTCGCTTTCAGCCAGCGCCGCAAGATCTTGCGCAACACGCTGGGCAAGTGGCTGGAAGCCAAGGGCTTTACCGGCGAGTTCGATCTGCAGCGCCGCGCGGAGGAAGTGCCGGTCGGCGAATTCGAAGCCCTGGCGGCACAGCTTTCCTGAAAATAGGTAAAAAAAGCTTCAATCGCTTTTGGGATAAGCGATTGAAGCTATTGATTTAATAGTTCAGTCGGTGGCCTGCAGCGCATCGCCGAGTGCGTTGATCAGCCGCTCGATCTCGGCCTGCTCGCTGATGAACGGCGGTGCCAGCTGAATCGTGTCGCCGCCGTAGCGCACATAGAAGCCGGCCTCCCAGCATTTCATGGCGATCTCGTAAGGGCGTCTGGCGGGCTCGCCGGGCAGGGGGGCGATCGTGATGCCCGCCGCCAGGCCGATATTGCGGATGTCCTGCACATGCCTGGCGCCCTTGAGGCTGTGCACGGCCTGCTCGAAGAAGGGGGCCAGCGAGCGCACGCGGCCTGGGCCGTCTTCCCGCTCCAGCAGATCCAGTGCCGCAATGCCTGCCGCGCAGGCCACGGGATGGGCCGAATAGGTATAGCCGTGGGCAAATTCCAGCATGTACTGCGGACCTCCGGCCGCCATGAACTGCTCATAGATGGCGGGCGAGACCACGCAGGCTCCCAGCGGCTGGGCGCCGTTGCTGACCTGCTTGGCGATATTCATGATGTCCGGCGTCACGCCAAAGGCCTCGGCCGCCGTCATTGCTCCGAGGCGGCCAAAGCCCGTGATGACCTCGTCGAAGATCAGCAGGATGTCGTGCTGGGTGCAGATCTCGCGCAAACGCTGGAGATAGCCGGCGGGCGGAATCACCACCCCGCCCGAGCCCGACATGGGCTCCACGATCACGGCGGCGATATTGCTGGCGTCATGCAGGGCGATCAGATCGAGCAGCCGGTCTGCCAGGGCGCGTCCGTCGGTCTGGGGCTGGCCCTTGAAGAACGAACCCGGTGGCGGCTGGGTGTGCGGCAGATGGTCGGCTTCGATCCCTTGGCCGAACATCTTGCGGTTGCCCCCCATGCCGCCGACCGAGATGCCGCCGAAGTTCACGCCGTGATAGCCCTTCTCGCGTCCGATCAGTCGGGTCTTGCTGCCCAGGCCCCTGGCGCGCCAGTAGGCGCGCGCCATCTTCAGCGAGGTGTCGGCGGCTTCCGAGCCCGAGCCAGTGAAGAACACATGCCCAAGCCCCTGGGGCATCAGTGCCACGATGCGGTTGGCCAGCGCGAACGAAGCCGGGTGGCCGAACTGGAAGGCGGGAGCGTAATCGAGCTGCAGCGCGGCCTGTCCAATGGCCTCGGCGATCTCGCGGCGGCCATGGCCCAGACCCGAGCACCACAGCCCCGAGAGGCCATCGAAAATGCGCCGGCCGTCGGCATCGCTGTAGTAGGCGCCCTGTGCGCCGGTGATGATGCGGGGCCTGGCCTTGAAGTTGCGGTTGCCGGTGAACGGCATCCAGTGGGCGCTCAGCCATTGTTCGTCGTGGCGGGAGAGGTCTGCGGATGTCTGGCGGTCTGCAAGCTGCATGGGAACTCCTTGGATTCCCGGCCATTGTTGGCCTTGGGCCCGGTTTGGCAAATAGCCGCAAACCCATGGATGCGAGTCCGAATTGGCATGTTTCGCATGACTTGTCCACAGGATTTTCTGATCCTGGAGAGCCAGGCTCGGATGATTTTCTGGCGTGAGTGATCAGAAATTCACAAAGAGCCTGGGATATTCAATGTCCATCCATGGTTTATCAAAAGGCTTGTGCACATGATTTCTACAGGCCGCGAAGATGGCCGTTGCAGTCGCCCAGCGTGGCCAGGGAGCGCAGCAGCCATTGCGCAAAAGTGGTGGGGTGGTCGGCGTTCATAGGCGGCTCTCAGGCGCTCAGCGCCTGTCCGGCAAGCGCTTGCTGCTCGCGTTTCTTCAGGCGACGCTCCCAGATTTTTTCATGGAAGAAGAAGGCAAAGGCCTGGACCGTGGGCTCCAGCAGGCTCAGCGTCAGCGAGGCAATCAGATTGCCGGTCACGGCATAGGCAACGCAGGCTGCCACGGTGATGTGGATCACGTAATAGCTGGCCGTCTTGGTCAGCGTGAGCTGGTTCTGGCGCAATGTCTTGATCAAGCGTGTCATCTGTTTCTCCCTGAACGATGAATGAATGGTAGGGAGGATGGCGCCGAGTTTCCAATTGAGAATCATTACCATTGCGATAGCGCCTACAGACTGCTGTGGGATGAACGGCTTGCTAAGCTATGTGCCGGATTTTGATTGAAATTGGCCGTCAGCCATTGACTGGCAATCGTTGACAGCTATTGATTTGAGAGTTTTTGATGTCCGGATCGATGCCAATCCTGCTGCGCGCGCTGGGCGCGGACGATGTGGATGCCGTGATGCGCATACAGGAGCATTGCTATGGCGCGGACTTTGCCGAGCCGCGCGAGGTGTTTGTGCGCCGTTTGCGCACGGCCGGGCATTGTTCCTGGGCGGCAGAGCAGGAGGGCGAGCTGGTGGCCTATCTGGCAGCGTACTGGTCGCGCCCCGGAGCCATCACGCCGCTCAACGGCGACTTTGCCGAATATGACGACGCCAGCGTGCTCTATCTGCACGATATGGCCGTGTCCGAGGCTGCAGCCGGCCAGGGCCTGGCGCGGCGCATGGTGCAGGCCCTGAAGGTGCAGGCCAGAGCGCGCGGCGTGCAGCGCACGGCACTGGTTTCGGTGCAGGGATCACGGCTTTACTGGGAGCGTCAAGGCTATGTGGTCGAATCCGTGACAAATGCTGCGCAGCAGCAACATTTGGCCAGTTACGGCGAAGGAGCGCTCTATATGGTGGGATTTATCTGACACATCGTCGGTTCGGGGCAAGGATAATGCCGGCCATGCCCAATCGCTGGAAACCCAATGTGACTGTCTCGGCCATCATCGAACGCGATGGCCGTTTTTTGCTGGTGGAAGAACAAACGGCGGATGGACTGCGTCTGAACACGCCGGCCGGTCATCTCGACCCTTCCGAAAGCCCTGTCGATGCCTGTGTGCGCGAAGTCATGGAAGAGACAGCCTACAGTTTCACGCCCACGGCCCTGGTCGGCATCTACATGAACCGCTTTGTGCGCACGCGCACGGGCTCGGACATCACCTATCTGCGCTTTGCCTTCACGGGCGATCTGGGCATGCACCATGCCCAGCGCCATCTGGACGACGGCATCGTGCGCAGCGTCTGGCTCTCGCTCGACGAACTGCGGGCCACCGAGCATCTGCACCGCAGCCCCATCGTGCTGGAATCGGTGGGCGATTATCTGGCCGGCCAGCGCTATGACATAGGCCTGATCCATGCCGATGCCAGCATCTACAAGGTGCCGCAGCTCACGCGCCCGGTGCCCGCAGAGGCCGGTGCCACGCTGGACGATGTGCTGGTGCAGATTCACTGATATTCGCATGCGGCAGTTGTGACAGGCGTGAAGGCCGGGGCTGTGCACAATGCCCTGTATGTCTGTAGCCAGCCTGATCCGACTTATGACACTGGCCGCCCTCTGGGGCGGCAGTTTTTTATTCATGCGCGTGGCCGTGCCCCATCTGGGGGCCGTGCCCACGGCCGTCGGGCGCGGCCTGTTTTCGGCGCTGGGCCTTGGCGCGGCGCTGTTTGCCATGGGCTACCGGCCCAGGATCGGGCGTCATCTGTGGCCCTTGCTGGGGCTGGGCGTCATCAATTCCGGCATCCCCTTTCTCATGTACGCGCTGGCGGCCCAGGTGCTGCCATCGGGCTATAGCGCCATCTTCAATGCCACCACGCCGCTGGTGGCCACCGTGGTGGGGGCGCTGGTGTTTGCCGAGGCGATCACGCCCGCGCGTGTGGCTGCTGTGCTGCTGGGGATTGGCGGCGTGGCGGTGCTGGCCCAGGCCGGGCCACTGGATCTCAGCACAGCCGTGCTGGGTGGTATGGCGGCCTGTTTTGTGGCCACGGTCTGCTATGCGTTTTCCAGCTATCTGACGCTCAGGCTGGCGGGGGCCAATGCGTCCATGGACACGCGTGCTGCCGTTTTCATCAGCCAACTGGGCGCGCTGATGGTGCTGACGCCGGCGCTGCTCATCGACATGGCGCTGGAGCCCGGCATGCTGGCCAGGCTGGAGGCCGCTCCGCTGCTGGCATGGGGCAATGTGGCGCTGCTGGGCTTGCTGAGCACGGCTCTGGCCTATGTGCTTTATTTCCGGCTGATTGCCGATGAAGGCCCGCAAAAGGCGCTGACCGTGACCTTTATCGTGCCCGTGTTTGCCGTGCTCTGGGGCTGGGCCCTGCTCGATGAGTCCTTGACCGTCGCTCATGCCATGGGTGGCGGGCTGATTGCGCTGTCGCTCTGGCTGGTGCTGCGCCCCAAGGCGGATTGAGTCGTCGCGAGCGGCCGCCGTATCACCAGGCGGCGGGCAGGCGCAACTGCAAAAGCTCCAGAAAGGACTGCGCCGCATGCGGCAGCGTGCGGCCGGCCAGGGTCTGCACCTCGATATCGCGCAGATCCATGCCGCGATCGCTGAGCGGTACGGCCACGAGCGCTCCTGTGGCCACCATGTCGCGGGCGGCGATTTCGCTGGCCACGGCAACCGCCGCACCCTGGGCCGCAAAGTTCAGCAGCGTCTTGCCATGATTGCTCTCCAGGGCCGGCGCCAGCATCAGTCCCTGGCGGCTGCAGGCGGCATCCAGCAACTGGCGCACGGCGGTGCTGGGTGGCGTCAGTGCCAGCGGGTAGCGCACCAGCCTGGTCAGTGACACGCTGCGCTCATGTGCCAGTTCATGGCTGGATGCCACCAGCGCCAGCACGGGCGCGGCCACGCGGCAGGCGACGGCGATGCCGGGCTCGGGGGCCCGGCTGAAACACAGGCCTATGTCGGCCATGCCGGTGCGCACGGCACCGGAAACCTCGTGCGTGGGAAGCACCGTCACTTCGAAGACGATGCCGCTGTGCTCGCGCTGGAAGGCCGCGCACAGGCGCGGCAGGAATTCGCTGGCGAAGGCGTCGGAGCTGGCGATGCGCACTTTGCCGCTGCGCAGGCCCTGCAAGGCCTTGATCTCGTCCAGTGCGCGCTCCGCGTCCAGCCCTGCACGGCGCGCATGATCGGCCAGGATCTCGCCGGCAGCGTTGAGCACCATGCCGCGCGGATGGCGCTCGAACAGCGGCGTGCCCAGGCGTGCCTCCAATGCCGCAATCTGGCGGCTGATGGCCGAGGCCGCCACATGCAGCCTTGCCGAAGCCTCGGTCAGCGAGCCGCATTGCGCGACTTCGTGGAAGTAGCGCAGCGCGGTGTCCTGGAGCAGCAAGTGGCGGGACTCGGGCATGGCAGTCGGTGAAAGCAAACCGCCATTGTGCTCGGTTTGCTGTTTTGGCAATGATGGCTTGCAAATTTGCCGATAGCGGCAAATGCCTCGGCTTTCTAAGATGTACCGTTGGATGGTTGCCGGGCAGCGGCGCCCCTTTTCGAACAAGCTGCCATTTCACCGGGAGTTGCCATGCGGGCACGGTTTACTGTTTCAACGACGCGCCGCCAGTGGCTCCATGCCGCAGCGGCGCTGGCCGGTGGCCTGCTGGCCTTGCCGGCCCTGGCCCAGGGCGAGGCCGCCTGGCCCAGCCGACCGGTGCGCGTGATCGTGCCGTTTCCGGCCAGCGGCGCGACCGATCTGGTGGCACGCGTGATCGCGCAGCGTGTGTCGCAGGAGCTGGGCCAGCAACTGGTCATCGACAACCGGCCCGGCGCCGGCGGGACCATAGGCACGGCCGAGGCCGCCAAGGCGGCGGCCGACGGCTACACGCTGCTGTTCACCACCAGCAGCACGCATGCGATTTCGCCGCATCTGATGCCCAGGCTGGCCTACAAGGCGGACAAGGACTTCAGTCCCATCGCGCATACGGCGGACGCGGCCAGCGTGCTGCTGGTCACGCCCTCGCTGCCGGTCAAGAGCGTGCAGGAGCTGATTGCCTATGCCAGGGCCAATCCCGGCAAGCTCAACTACGCCACCAGCGGCAATGGCACCATCGTGCACCTGAACACCGCAGCCTTTGCTGCGCAGGCCGGAATACAGATCGCCCATGTGCCCTACAAGGGCACGGCGCAATCGATCACCGATCTGGTGGCAGGACAGGTGCATCTGCTGTTCGACTCCATTCCCACGGGCATGCCCCATGTGGCCAGCGGCCGCCTGCGTGCCCTGGCCGTGACCGGTGACAGGCGCAGCACACTGGCTCCGAATCTGCCCACGGTGGCCGAATCGGGCCTGCCAGGCTATTCCTCGGTCACCTGGTTCGGTGTCTACGGCCCGGCCGGCATGAAGCCCGAGCTGGTCGGCAGGATCAACCAGGCCTTCAACCGCGCCATCCAGAATCCCGAGGTGATCGCCAGTCTGGCCAAGCAGGGCGTGGAGCCCGCCAGGCCGCAGACGCCAGGACAGTTCGCCGCCATGGTGCAGGCCGACAGCGCGCGCTGGGCCAAGGTCATCAGGGACAACCACATTACTTTGGAATGACATATGCAACCCCCTGTGCGCCGGGGGGACGGCATCCTCGGCTAGGCGCCCCCGCCGTGAGGCGGCCCTTGCTCGACGCCCCTGGCTTGGGGCGCGTCAGCTTGAAGCGTTAAGCGCGGCGCCCATGAATCACTGATCGGACTTAGATATGACCAACCTCGTCAAGGACTGGACGCTTCCCTATGCCTCGCACCGCTCGCCGGTGCTGGGGCGCAATGTGGTCAGCACCTCGCAGCCGCTGGCCGCGCAGGCCGGCCTCTCCATGCTGCAGGCCGGCGGCAACGCCGTGGATGCGGCGCTGGCTGCGGCGATGACGCTGACCGTGGTCGAGCCCACGGGCTGCGGCATCGGCAGTGACGGCTTTGCCATCGTCTGGGACGGCAAGGAGCTGCACGGCCTCAACGCCTCGGGCCGTTCGCCTGCGGGCTGGACGCCCGACTACTTTGCCCAGCTCGGCGGCATACCCGAGAAGGGCTGGAATGCCGTGACCGTGCCCGGTGCCGTATCGGCCTGGGTGGCGCTGTCCAAGCGTTTCGGCAAGCTGCCCTTCGCCCAGGTGGCCCGGCCCGCCATCGACTACGCGCGCAACGGTTTCGCAGTCTCGCCCACCATTGCCACGTTGTGGGAGCTGGGCGGCAAGAAGCTGGGCGACCAGCCCGGCTTTGCCGAGTGCTTTCTGCCTGGCGGCCGCGCTCCCCGGGCCGGTGAGGTGTTCAGGAGCGAAGCCCATGCGCGCACGCTGGAGGAGATCGCCGAGACCATGGGCGAGTCCTTCTACCGCGGTGCGCTGGCCAGAAAGATGGTCGAGCATTCGCGGGCCTGCGGCGGCGTGATGAGCGAGGAAGACCTGGCCGCGCACCAGGCCGACTGGGTGGGAACGGTGTCGCAGAAGTTCGGCGATTCGGTGATCCACGAGATTCCGCCCAACGGCCAGGGCATTGCGGCGCTGATGGCGCTGGGCATGCTCGACGAGCTGGGTGCGGGTGGCGATCCGATCGGATCGCAGCCGCTGGACGGCGTGGACAGCGTGCATCTGCAGATCGAGGCCATGAAGCTGGCCTTTGCCGACCTGCACCAGTACAACGCCGACCTGGACCATATGCGCGTTACCCCAGCCCAACTGCTGGACCGCGAGTACCTGCGCGAACGCGCCAGTCTCATAGACCCGACGCGCGCCGGTGCCCCGGGCTGCGGCGCGCCCCGTCCCGGCGGCACGGTCTACCTGGCGGCGGCCGATGTCAGCGGCATGATGGTCTCCTTCATCCAGTCCAACTACATGGGCTTCGGCTCGGGTGTGGTCGTGCCGGGCACGGGCATCAGCCTGCAGAATCGCGGCCACGGCTTTACCACCGAGGCCGGTCATGCCAATCAGGTCGGCCCGCGCAAGCGCCCCTCGCACACCATCATTCCGGCCTTTGCCATGCATGCCGACGGCACGCCGCAAATGGCGTTCGGCGTCATGGGCGGCCCGATGCAGAGCCAGGGCCATCTGCAGATGGCGCTGCGCGTGCTGCGCTACGGCCAGAACCCGCAGGCTGCGGCCGATGCACCGCGCTGGCGCGTGACCGGCGGCAAGGGCGTGGCCGTGGAGCCGTCCTTCGATGCCGCCGTGGTTGAGCAGCTGCGCGCACGCGGCCATGAGGTCAGCGTCGAGGCCGGCCATGGCGTGTTCGCCTTTGGCGGCGCCCAGCTGGTGCTGCGCGACGGCGAACACTACATCGCGGGCTCCGATCCGCGCAAGGACGGGTGCGCGGTGGCTTATTGAGGTCCCCCCTGAGCGGCTGCGCCGCTTCCCCCGGAGGGGGACGACGGCCTTGCTGCGGGGCGGCCCTTGCTTGCCGTCCCTGACTCGGAGTGCGCCAGTTTTTGGCAGCGTTGTCACAAAAGATGTGCGTTCTGCGTCTAGGGCTTGGTGCCTGTCACACTGCGTGGCTGGCCCGGCCTATTTGCAGGAGACCTCACGTGAGCACCACTTCCCACACTGCGCCGCCCGCCGATGCGGGACTGCAGGATTTCGAGCGCCATCGCCCGCGCCTGTTCGGGCTGGCCTATCGCATGCTGGGCCAGCGGGCCGAGGCCGAGGATCTGGTACAGGATGTCTGGCTGCGCTGGCAGGACAGCGAGCGCGCCGCCATTGCCCAGCCCGAGGCCTGGCTGGTGACCACGGCCACGCGGCTGGCCATAGACCGGCTGCGGCGCCTGCGCGTGGAGCGCGAGCACTATGCGGGTTTCTGGCTGCCCGAGCCGCTGGTCCAGCCCTGGACCGAGGCCGCTCCCTCGGCCGAGGAGCTGCTGGAGCAGGCCCATGATGTCTCCACGGCGCTGCTGTTCGTGCTGGAGCAGCTGACGCCCGAGGAGCGCGCGGCCTTTTTGCTGCGTGAGGTCTTCGATGCCGACTATGCCGAAGTGGCCCAGGCGCTGGGCCGAAGCGAGGCTGCCTGCCGCCAGCTGGTGCATCGCGCGCGAGCCCATGTGAAGGCCGGACGGCCGCGCTTCGAGGCGCCCGCACAGGCCCATGCCGAGCTGCTGCGCCGCTTTGCCCAGGCTGCGCGGGGCGGCGATCTGGCGCAGATCCAGGCGCTCTTCGCTCCCGATGCCGCGCTGATCAGCGACGGCGGCGGCAAGGTGGCATCCTTTGGCCGCGTGCTGGAGACCGGGCGCCGCCTGGCGCTGCTGTACTTCGCCACGGCCCGGCGTCTGCGCCGCGACGGGCAGGAGCAGACCCTGCATCTGGCGAGGGTCAACGGCCTGCCGGGTCTGGTGCGCTGTGTGGACGGCCAGGTGGAGTCGGTGCAGACGCTGCTGGTCGAGGACGGACTGATCCGGCGCATCTACACGCTGCGCAATCCGGACAAGCTGACCCGCGTGCTGGTGCCGGCTGCCTGATTGCCTGCGGCCTGATGGGTGATGTCCGTCGGAGAAAGCTAAAAAACAATAGCTGCTACCGCAAGTAAATAAACAGATTTAGATGGTTTTGTTGCTGAATTTGTTTATTGGTGAGCGATGGAAGCTATGTTTATTGATGGTCCGGCGATGGATCACGATGCCTGTCACAAACTGCACCGCTGCCGCGTCTAAGAGGTATGGGCCGGCCGCAGGGGCGGGCCTGCAATGCCTCAAGGAGTATTCACATGGCCGACATCGCCGCCAACCCTATTGCCATCCCCACGCCGCGCCTGGACTTCCGTGCGCTGGCCCCCGAGCTCTACAAGGCACAGGCCGGCCTCAATGCCCAGATCGCGCGCTCCAGCCTCGGTGTGCAGCTGCTGGAGCTGGTCTATCTGCGCGTCTCGCAGATCAACGGCTGTGCTTTCTGCGTGGACATGCATGTGCGCGAGCTGCTGTCGCGCGGCGAGGACCTGCAGCGCATCAACAGCGTGGTGGTCTGGCGCGAGGTGGATTGGTTCGAGATGCGCGAGCGCGCCGCGCTGAACTGGGCCGAGCGCTGCACCCAGCTGAGCCAGGCCCATCCCGGGCAGCAGGATTTCGAGGCCCTGCGCCCCTACTTCAGCGAGCGCGAAATCGTGGAGCTCAGCTACGCCATCGGCTGCATCAATGTCTGGAACCGTCTGTGCGTGGGCTTTGCGGCGCCCGTGCAGAAAAAGCCCATCACCCCCTGAGCCGCTGCGCGGCTTCCCCCGTGGCACGGCGCCCGTTGCACGGCGCCCGTTGCACGGCGCCCTCTCTCGCTTCGCGGGAGGGGACGATGGCTTCGCTGCGGGGCGGTGCGACCGGCGAGGTGCGGCCGGCGAGGTGCGGCCGGCGAGGTGCGGCCGGCGAGGTGTGGCCGGCGAGGCCCTGGCTCGCCGTCCCTGACCTGGATCGCTGAAGATCCTTGCGTTGCGCTATCGGCGCGCGTGGCTTTGAGCCTCAGTTCTGGGTGATCTTGCGTTCCTTGACCACCTTGCCCCATTGCTCGTATTCCTTCTTCATGAAGGCCGCGAACTCGGCCCGCGTCGTGGGCTGGGGCGTCAGGCCGTGGACCTTGAGCGCCTCGGCCACGCCGGGGTCCTTGAGCACCTTGACGATCTCCTGGTTCCAGCGCTCCAGCACGGGCGTGGGGGTCTTGCCGGGGGCGACGAAGGCATACCAGTTCAGCGCCTCGAAGCCCGGATAGCCGGCTTCGGCCACGGTGGGAATATTGGGCATGTAGGCGGGGCGCGTCAGGCCCGTGGTGGCCAGCGGAATCAGCTTGCCGGTCTCGACATGCGGCAGGGCCGTCGGGGGCGCGGCAAAGTAGGAGGTGACGCGTTCGCCCAGCAGGTCCTGCAGGGCCGGTGCGCCGCCCTTGTAGGGCACGTGAACCATCTCCACGCCGGCGCGCTGGTTGAACAGCTCGCCCGCCAGGTGCGAGGCCGAGCCCGCGCCGGTGGATGCATAGTCCACGCTGCCGGGGCTCTTCTTGGCCTTGGCCACGAACTCGGCCAGGTTCTTCACGCCGGCGCCCTTGTGGACCACCAGCACATTGGGGAAGTTCACGCCGCCCGAGATGGGCGCCAGATCGCTGAAGGGGTTGTAGCCCACCTTCATGATGTGGGGCGCAATCGTCAGCGGGCCGATGGAGCCGAACAGCAGCACCGAGCCGTCGGTCGGTGCCTTGGCCACGAACTGGTGGGCGATATTGCCGCCCGCGCCGCCCTTGTTGTCCACCACCACGGTCTGGCCGATGTTCTCGCCCAGCTTCTTGGCAATCATGCGCGCCGCCGCATCGGCGGCGCCGCCTGCAGCAAAGCCCACGACCAGGGTCACGGGCTTGTTGGGCAGCCAGTCGGGGGCGGCCTGTGCCGCCGAGCCCAGGCTCAGCAGGCAGGCGGCCACGGCCGTGGCGCGCAGGAAATGGCGTTTGTTCATCATGGGATGTCTCCTTGGTCGGAAAGGAATGCCGGTATTCCGGCTGATTTTTTTGAAAGCAGGCACGGCTGGCGTGCCTGTCATGGGACTTTGCTCAATCAGCGCCCAGGCCGATGGGGCTGGGTTCGCGCTTTTCGGTGTTGTGGCGCAGCAGCGCAGCCGTGCGGAACACGCCGTGGGCAAACTTGCCGTAGGGCAGGGTGGCAAACAGCGCGATCACGGCGCCCAGATGCAGGCACAGCAGCAGTGCCAGCGCCGGCGTGGCGCGGCCCAGCCATAGCGCCAGGCCGCTGGCGGCCACCAGGAACAGCAGGGCGATGAAGCCGAGGTCCATGGGCTTTTGCTTGACATCGCCATGCAGCGGATGGCGGGCGCGGTTCAGCATCCAGAGGCCGGCCGTGCCGGTCATCAGGCTCACGCCTCCCAGGGCGCCCAGAATCTTGGGCAGGCTGGGCAGCTCGTAGGGAGCAGGCAGATCGAAGACATAGTGATAGACCGTGGCCAGGCCCGTGGCCGCAAAGCACAGCATGAAGCCGTAGAAGGTCAGGTGGTGGAAGCGGCGGCGCTTGAGCGTGTACTCGTCGTCCTCGTTGTGGCAGCCGTCGCCATGGCCGCCGTCCAGGTATTTCAGGCGCAGCACGTCCTGCGTGGCTTCGGCAGCGGCCGGGACGCTGACATCCACATGGCTGGTGGCGGGCTTCACATCCTTCCAGAAGCGGCGCACGCCCATGAACAGCGCGAACACCACGAACAGGAACACCGGCGCAAAGATGCCGACCAGCAGGTTGTGCGGGAACAGGTTGTAGAAGTTGTTGTCCAGATTGCCATTCCACAGCTGGCCAATGCCGCCTTGCGCGGCGACGGCCAGCGCCAGGAACAGGAAGAGACCGGCGACCAGCGCCAGGGACAGGGTCAGGCCGTTCTTCTGGTACAGCTTGCCCATGGCGGGCGGCCAGGCATAGTCGGCATAGGTCTGGCCGCGCACTTCGGCCATGGCCTTGGGAATGTTGATGCCGAATTCGTGCGGCGGTGCGTATTGGCAGGCGTGCAGGCAGGCGCCGCAGTTGTGGCAGAGATTGGCCAGGTAATGCACGTCGGCCTTGCCGAACTCCAGACGGCGCGTCATGGCCGGGAACACGGCGCAGAAACCTTCGCAATAGCGGCAGGCATTGCAGATCTGCATCACACGCGCCACTTCGCTTTCGGCAGCGGTTTCCGTTGGGGCAGGGAGGATAGGGATGACCTTGCCGGTGGCCAGGGTCCGGGCTTCCTTGCCCAGTTCTTGCAGGGATTTCAGGGTTTGCATGTCAGTATCAATGACGTTGGGCGTGATTCGCATCACTTGAAACTGGCGTGGTCCAAGTCAGAGACGCCGAGCAAGGGCCGCCCCGCAGCGAGGGCGTTGTCCCCCTCCCAAAGAGAGAGGGGGAAGCGGCGAAGCCGCTCAGGGGGTGTTTCATTTCAGTCTTTCACTGCGCCACGGATAGCGGCTTTGCCAGCGGCAGCCAGCGCGGCATTGCGCCCGGCAATGCGGCCAAAGGCCGTGCCGATCGACATGCCCACACCGGCGGTGTAGCCCTTGCCCAGCACATTGCCGGCCATCATTTCGCCGGCCACGAACAGGTTCTGGCTGGGCTGGTCCTTGAAGCGCACGGCGGATGTGTCGTCCACCTTCAGGCCCAGATAGGTGAAGGTCACGCCGGGGCGCAGCGCATAGCCGTAGTAGGGGCCGGTATCGAGCGGGCGAGCCCAGTGTGTCTTGGCCGGAGCCAGGCCTTCGGTGTGGCAGTCGTCCAGCGCGGTATGGTCGAAATGGCCGACCTTGCAGCTGCTGTTGTAGGCATCGAGCGTGGCCATGAAGGTGTCCATGTCCAGACCCAGCTTCTGTGCCAGCTCGGGCAGGGAGTCGGCCTTCACGCCGGGGAACACCGGCGGCATGAAGCGGCCTATGGCCTTGCTGTCGATGATGGAGTAGGCGATCTGGCCGGGCTGCTGGGCCACCAGACGGCCCCAGATCGCGTAGCGCTTGGGCCAGAAGTCCTCGCCCTCGTCATAAAAGCGCTGGGCATCGCGGTTCACCACCACGCCCAGCGAGACGCAGTCGATACGTGTGCAGATGCCGCCGTCGTACAGCGGAGCGCGGGCATCGATGGCCACCATGTGCGCCTGCGTGGGATCGCCCAGGCCGTCGGCGTGCTGCTCTTGCAGCATGTGCTTGAGCAGCACGCCCTGGTTGAAGGCCGTGCCGCGGATGATGAAGTTGTCTGCCGGCCATTCGCCGCGCTCGTTCTGGCCCCAGGCCTCGCGCAGCCATTCGCGGTTGGACTCGAAGCCGCCCGCCGCCAGCACGCAGCTTTTGGCCGTGATGCGCCGGCTCCCATCCTTGGTCTTGACCCAGGCAGCCTGGAACCGGCCGTTCTCGATTTCGAGCTTGTCCACGGGCGACTCGTAGCGGATTTCCACGCCCAGCTTTTCGGCGCTGCGGAAATAGGCATTCACCAGCGCCTTGCCGCCGCCCATGAAGAAGGCATTGGTGCGCGCCACATGCAGCGCGCCCGACAGCGGCGGCTGGAAGTGCACCCCATGCCTGCGCATCCAGCTGCGGCAGGTCGAGGAGGCCCGGATCACCATGCGCGCCAGATGCTCGTTGGTGATGCCGCCCGTGACCTTGAGCAAGTCCTGCCAGTACTCTTCTTCGGGATAGGCCTCGACCAGCACGTCCTGGGGAGCGTCGTGCATGCAGCGCAGATTGCGGGTGTGGCCGGAGTTGCCGCCGCGCCAGGCGCGCGGAGCGGATTCAAGCAGCAGCACGCGGCTGCCGGCTTCGCGCGCCATCAGCGCGGCGCAGAGGGCGGCATTGCCACCACCGATGACGAGTACATCGGTGTCAAAGGCTTCAGTTTTCATGATGGGCTGCCACGGGGCGATGCCTGCAGCGGTTCAACGTGGGTGGATGTCCTCTGTCATTTCCGCTGCCGGAGCGCGGTTGACAGGGTCAGATTGGAGTTGAACGCCACTGTAGTGAGCACCGCCTCACCCGTGCAGCGGGCCGAGGGGATGGGGGTATCACCAATCGTGATGGATTGGTTGTGCCGCAGACGAGAGGCGGCGCGATGCGGCCATGCGCCACAGGCTGCAGCCCGGCGACAGGCACCAGGGCCGCTGCGCTGCGGCCCCGGTGTGGCCTGGACGGCCAGCCTCAATGCACGGTGACGAGCGCGTTGAAGAGCAGCACCATGACCAGGCCCACCACGGCCACGATGGACTGCACGACCGAGATGGTCTTGGTGGCTTCGCCCATGGTCATGCCGAAGGACTCCTTGACCATCCAGAAGCCGGCGTGGTTGGCATAGTTGAAGAACAGCGAGCCGCAGCCGATGGACAGGGCCAACAGGGGCAGGTTCAGGCTGGGGTCGGCCCCCGCCAGCGGCGCGAGCAGGCCGGCAGCGCCCACGATGCCCACGGTGGCGCTGCCGGTGGAGACGGACAGCAGCATGGCGATCAGCCAGCCCAGGATCAGCGGCGGGAAGGCGAACTGCTGGGTCAGATGGACGATGGCATCACCGACCTTGGCGCTGGTCAGCATCTGCTGGAAGGCGCCGCCGCCGGCAATGATCATGATGATGGAGGCAATCGGCTTGAGGCTCTTGCCCAGCGCGTCGCGCAGCTTTTCGGTGTCGCCGCCACGGACCATGACGAGGGCCACGATGGCGAACAGCACGCCCAGCAGCATGGCGATCAGGGGATTGCCCAGAAAGCTGGCCACATGCATGGCTGCCGCGTCCTTGGGCAGCAGCATTTCGGCGACGGCATGGATCAGCATCAGAATGGCGGGCAGCAGGGCCGCCAGCACGCCCAGGGCGATGCTGGGCTGCGGGCCGGCAGCGGCTTTCTCGGTGATGGTGAACTGGTCGAGCAAGGCCTGGTCGGGCTTGGTGCTCATGCGCGGGGCGATGAAGGCGCCATAGAGCGGGCCGCCGAGAACCATGGCCGGTATGGCGGCCAGAAAGCCGTACAGCATGGTCGGGCCGACCGTGGTCTTGAGGGTGGCGATGGCGGTCAGGGGGCCGGGGTGGGGCGGAACCATGCCGTGCATGGCCGCCAGTGCCGAGATCACGGGCACGCCGACGTAGACATAGGCCGAGCCCTTGAAGCGTGCCTGGCCCTCCAGCTTGCGCGCCACGCTGAAGATCAGCGGCAGCATGACCACCAGGCCGACTTCGAAGAACATCGGGATGCCGACGATGAAGGCCACCAGGGTCATGGCCCAGGGGATCATGCGATCGGAGGAGTGCCTGAGAATGGCTTCGGCGATCTGCTCGGTGATGCCGGCATCGGCCAGGATCTTGCCCAGCATGGCGCCCAGCGCGATCACGACGCCTACGGCGCCCAGCGTTTTGCCCGCGCCGTTGGTCAGTTGCTTGACGATGGTTTCCGGATCCATGCCGGTGGCAAAGCCGACGCCGACCGAGACGATGAGCAGGGCCAGCAGCGGATGCAGCTTGATGCGCGAAACAATCAAGGCGACCAGCACCAACACGCTGACCAGTGCGGTCAGCAGCAGCTGAATATCTAGAGATGTCATAAATGAACCTTGGTTTTGGCTGGCTGTCCTGAAGCGCACTTCACATCCAGCACGAGGCAAGGCTCATATTAAAAAAGCGCACTCGCACCCGCTGTAGGCTGGCGCCGTCGGCGTGGTGCAAGTTGGATGTCGAGATGCGGCCCAGGGGGCGCAACAGCAATGTTGTAATGAAGATCTAGGTTTGCCATGAGGTATGAGCTTCACATGGCAACAAAGTTGCTGTGGAAATTACGTAAGGCCTGAGCCTTGATGTCCCGGCATCGCCTATGGCCGGCCAGCTTCGCATTCATCCCCTGCCCGGAAGATGAGGACTCAGTCCGTCAGCGATGCTCCCCGCCAGACTCCGGAATGCACCAGCTGCCGCGCGCAGTCCATCAGCACCACGCGTGCGGCCAGGGCAGCGGGCGAGAGCTCGTCGTCCGACAGGCTGCACAGCGCGGCCTTGCGCCGCACCGAGTCATCGGCGATCTGTGACCACTGGAAACGCTCGGCCGCATCGCGGTACATGCCCATGGCCGACCAGGGCTGGACCGTGGCCCCCATGCCGGCTGCGACCGCTTCCATCAGCAGGGACAGCGAGTCGATTTCCATGGCCATCTGCGACTGGAAACCGGCACTGGTGAACGAGGCCATGATGGAGCTGCGCAGGCCGTGGCTGCCCGAGGGCAGGATCAGCGGCACTTGCTGCAGCAGCTCCAGGCTGATGGGTGCGGCATGCTGGATTTGCGGCGCCACAGGCTGCTGGCGAGACTGGATCAGAAACAGCTGCTCCTCGAGCAGCGGCATCACGCTCCAGCGCCGTGCATTCTGTGTATCAAAGAGAATGGCAAGGTCCAGCTGTCGGGCGTTGAGAAGACTGGTCAGATGTCCTGACAGCGCAGACACGATGTGCAGACGCACTTCGGGGTAGCGCTCGCGCATGGCGCGCATCAGCGGCAGGCCCAGCACATTCGCAATCGTGGGCGACAGGCCCATGCTGACGGCGCCCGACAGCCGCGCCTGCTGGGCCGCGTGAATGGCCTGCTGGGCATGGCGCAGGGTGAGCTGGGCCTGGTGGAAAAAGGCCTGGCCGGCTTCGGTAGGGATGACGCCGCGCGGTGTGCGCTGCAGCAGCCGGGTCGAGAGTTCGGACTCCAGGCGGCTGATCTGCTGGCTCAGAGCCGACTGCACCATGTCCAGATCCAGCGCTGCCCGGCTCATGGAGCCCAGTTCAACAATTCGTACAAAGTAGCGCAGCTGGCGCAGTTCCATGGCAAATCCTCACGCCCGCAGCAGTTGACGGGCGCTGGGATAATCGCATACCTATGAGCAACAAGCAGCGTGTCGTGGTGGGTTTGTCGGGCGGTGTGGATTCCGCCGTCACCGCCTATCTTCTCAAACAGCAGGGCCACGAGGTCGTCGGCATCTTCATGAAGAACTGGGAGGATGACGACGACAGCGAATACTGCTCGTCGAATATCGATTTCGTCGATGCGGCGGCCGTGGCCGACGTGATTGGCATCGAGATCGAGCACGTGAACTTCGCCGCCGACTACAAGGATCGGGTGTTTGCCGAGTTCCTGCGCGAGTACCAGGCCGGTCGCACGCCCAATCCGGACGTGTTGTGCAATGCGGAGATCAAGTTCAAGGCCTTCCTCGACCACGCCATGCGTCTGGGCGCCGAGAAGATAGCCACCGGCCACTACGCACGTGTGCGCCAGAATCCGTCCACCCAGCTGTTCGAGCTGCTCAAGGGCCTGGATAACAGCAAGGATCAGAGCTATTTTCTGCATCGGCTGAACCAGGCCCAGTTGTCCAAGGCCATGTTTCCCGTGGGCGAGCTGCACAAGACCGAGGTGCGCCGCATTGCCGAGGAGATCGGCCTGCCCAATGCCAGGAAGAAGGACTCGACGGGCATCTGCTTCATCGGCGAGCGCCCGTTCCGCGACTTCCTGAACCGCTACATCAGCAAGGAGCCGGGACCGATCCTGGACGACCGCAACCGCAAGCTGGGCAAGCATGTGGGCCTGTCCTTCTACACGCTGGGGCAGCGTTCGGGTCTGGGCATTGGCGGCGTCAAGGAAAAGGGTGCAGCCCGTGGTGCGGGCGACCATGCGCCCTGGTTTGTGGCGCGCAAGGAAATGGACAAGAACATTCTGCGCGTGGTGCAGGGTCATGACCATCCGCTGCTGCTGTCGCATGCGCTGCTGGCCGATCAGGTCAGCTGGGTGGCCGGCCATGCCCCGGCACAGGGCAAGGCCTACGGCTCCAAGACCCGCTACCGCCAGCCGGATTCCCCGGCGCTGATTTCCCAGGCTTCCGAGGCGGGCTTCCGCCTGGACTTTCCCGAAGCGCAATGGGCTGTCACCCCTGGTCAGTCCGCCGTGCTCTATGACGGCGATGTCTGCCTGGGAGGCGGCATCATTGCGCAGGTCGATCCCGCAGCCGCTCGGTAACGCTAGTAATCGCGGTTCTGGTCAAACCATTGCCCGGCCTGCTCATGCGTCAGCTTCAGGGCCAGCGCCGCAGGCAGTTGTGCCAGCTGCTGCACGGCCAGTCCCAGGTCTTCACGTTCGCTGGTCTCAATGCCTTTGACCGTGTTGAAGCGGGCGGTAAAGGTCGTCAGTGCAGCTTGTACATGGGCAAGGCTGCTGGCCGCGCCGATCTCCTGTTCGGCCAGGTCGTAAGCTGCATGCGCGATCCTGGCGCGGGCTGCGGCCCAGCCTGCAAATGGCCGCCCATATTCCTTGGTCCACCATTCGGGCTTGCGTAGCTGGCTGACGGATGTGTAGTCGGCCCAGGGTCGTGACTTGGTGCGCTCCTTGAGCTGCTGGCGCAGGCGTTTTCCGGCAGCTTCTTCAACGTTGTAGGCGATGAAGGAGTCCAGTTGCGGCCAGACTTGCAGCGCTGGAAGCTCCGACAGATGGCGCATAAAACGCAGTGATAGCGTCCTGAGCTGCGTGCATGAAGAAAGCTGGGCCAGGTCGCTGTGATTCCCCCACAGGGAAAGCGAATCCAGCTTCGAAAATTGCAGCAGATTCTGCAGCGAAACAGCTTGCTTACCCGCACCGTTGCGCAGCTCCAGCGTACCGACCTGTTTCAGGCTGCCCATGTCGGGCAGCTGGAAGGCTTTGTCGGCCGGGTTCTTGCTGGTGGCCGGGCTCAAACTCAGGCTTTCAGGCAGGCCTGCTGTGACGGTGATTTGCTCCAGATTGCCCTGCAGATGAAGGTGCATGCCCTGCTGCGGCAGCTTCAGGTGGATATGGCCTTGATGGCCGGCCTGCAGATGAATGCTCAGCTCGCGAATCTGTGACTGACTCGCGTCGATATGCACGTCTTGCTGCAGCTGCGGGTACCAGCTGAAGTTTTCGATAGGGCGCAACTGCGCCCATGTGAAAAAACCGTGGTCATTGCCCGTGTAGTAGAAGCTGCGCGGCCAGGGCGAGCCGGCAGGCGTGGCAAACGGGTCAAAGCAGTGCCAGAGCACGCAGGCGTCGACCGGCAGCCGCAGGTCGGCGGTTTTCAGCAGCTTCTCGGGACCCAGGCTCAGACTGCCTTGACCGGGGCTGGTTTTGAGTCTGTGCGGTGCACCTGACGTCAGTTGAAGGGTGAAGATGCCGTCTTCATGCGGTGTTCCGTCGATAAGCAGGGGCATGCAGAAAGCTTAGCGCAGTTACAGCACGCTCTGCGCCGTCTGCATGGCGCTCTGTACCTCGGTGTGGCGTTGCACCTTGCCGAGCAGCGGCAGGCTGGCGCGCAGCTCGGTGCGACCGGGGCGGGACTGTATGACCAGAGTGCCCTGCAGGCGCTCCAAGCGCGCCAGCATGCTGCGCATGCCCACGCCCATGCTGTTGATCTGGGTGCTGTCGAGGTCAAAGCCTGTGCCGTTGTCCTCGATCTGCAACTGCAACTCCCTGGAATCAGGAATCTCCAGCCGAACTTCTACCTGGCTGGCGCGGCTGTGCTTGACGACATTGGTCAAAGCCTCTTCCAGCACACGGGTCAGCGTCAGACACTGGATGGGGCTGGGCGCGTGAGCCCAGTAGGTGGGCAGGCTCCATTTGACCTGTATGTCCAGCTCCTCGAACAGCCTTGCAAAGCGGTGGCGCAGCGGTGCAAGCCATTGCACGGGTGTCTCGGGAACCTGGATGGCGGCGCTGGTGCCGGTATCAATCATCTGGCGCAGGTCGTCACGCATGAGCTTGAGCATGGACAGCACCTGGGCATTGGGCAAAGGAGAGCTGCTTTGCTCGACCAGCGCAATGGAGCGCACCAGAGAGCCTCCCAGCCCATCGTGCAGATCCTGGGAAATGCGCAGCCGCTCCTGCAGGCGCGAGTGGCTCAGAGCCAGGTGGTGCTCTCTCTCCAGAGTCTGGCTCAGGTCATCGCAGGCCTGGGTGACCGTGAGGCTGAGCTCGTGATTGAAGCGCTCGATGTGGCGCATGTTCTTGACGATCTGTCGCCCCAGCAACCAGGCGATCACCAGCATGCTCATCAAGGTGGTGTAGGGAATCAGCGTCAGATTGTGATCCAGGGCCTTGGTCAGCAGCAGCAGGTCGTGCACGCCGATGGCCAGGTAGAGCACGAAGCAGAGACTGAAAATGATGTGGGCCGGCGTGCGCGTCTGCAGCGCACGCAGCGGAAACAGCAGGCAGACCAGAGCGCAAAGACAGAACATCAGCAGCCAGATGGCCTGGCTCAGCGCCATCTGTGCCTCGGGCACGGTCAGGGCGAACACGGCGCACAGGCTGCACAGTCCGGTCAGCGTGCGCTCCAGTTTTCTCAGGCTTAAATCGGCAAAACGCAGCGCAAAAATGCAGAACGTGTAGGTAAAGGCGATGAAAATCAGCAAATTGCCTCGGGCGAAGGCCTGCGTGCTGGCAAAGGGCCAGGGATCCGTCATGACGATGAAGCACAGCATCAGTGCCCAGCACAGCAGATTGAGTGCGTACCAGCCATAGAGTTTCTGGTAGCGATGGTGTAGCCAGGCAAATGCAAACAGCAGGCACAGCACCAGGCTGACCGTGATGCAGACCACATAGATGGTGCGCAGGCTCCAGGTGGCCTGTGCCGTCCATTGCTCCAGCTCGGCGGGGTCTCCCAGGCGCAGCCGTCCCAGGCCCGGCGTTTGGCTGCTGATTCCATGGATGCGCACCCAGATGCTATTGCCTTGCTCCTTGAGCAGTGCCTTGGGCAGCAGCCAGTAGCGCGGCATGTTCCAGCTGCGGCTCAGGGGCTCCACCAGCGACTGGTCGCGCCAGATCAGCTCCGAATTCACGAACACCTCGCCTGCCATCACCATATTGATGATGGCCAGAGCCACAGGTTGGTCGTGCCCGCAGCGGCTTTCCCAGTCGATGCGGTACCAGGCGGCGCCGTCATACCCGGGCCAGCGCTGACTCCAATCGTCCAGCGGCGGCACATCCACCCACTGCAGCAGGGCTGCATCGGGCACAGGCCCTTCGGGAAAAGCCTTGGCCGATTGGCGGGCCACGATGCGGGGCTCGCAGCGCAGGTCTTGAGGCTTGGCCTCCTGTGCCCAGGCCATGCTGCAGCTCCATCCCAGGATGAGCGCAAATATCAGGCGGAGCATGAGAGCCGTCCGCTCGGGCATTCAGATCAGCAAACCGCGCGCACGGGCCTCGCTGACCGCCTTGGTGCGGGAAGGCACGGCCAGCTTGCGGTAGATGTTTTTCACATGGCATTCCACCGTGTACCGCGAGAGAAAGAGCGACTCTGCGATCTCCCTGTTGGTCATGCCATCGGCCACCAACTTGAGGATCTGGAGTTCGCGGGTGCTGAGTACGGCCTCGGGCGGCATCGCCTTGTGCGCTTCCGTGGGCTGGGCCGGCTGCAGCTCGGCAATGATGCGCCGTGCAATGAACGGGTCGATGGGGGCGCCGCCGCGCAGCACGCTGCGGATGGACAGCGTGACTTCCAGGTCGTCGCGCTCCTTGAGCACATAGCCGTTGGCCCCGGCACGCAGCGCCGACAGAATGGCGTCCTCGGTGCTCCAGGCCGAGATGACCAGAATGCCCATGCCGGGGTCTGCGGCACGCAGCTGGCTGATCAGGTCGATGCCGCTGCCGTCGGGAAGCCCCAGGTCCACCAGCGCCATGGCCACCGGATGCTCCGCCAGCTGCGCTCGTGCCTGTTTCAGGGTTGCGCAAAAAATGAGAGCATCATCCGCATACCCGAGGCCGCGCAAAATGCTTTCCAGCCTGTTGCGGATCAGCGGCTCATCCTCCACCACGAGCAAGGGGCTGGGGAGGATGGACTCGGTGGGTAGGGAGAATGTCTCTGCCATATTGTGTGGGGTACCGCTGATATTGTGGCGTACTGTCACCGAGATCCAGTGGTTTGCCTATCACTGAAAACTGGTAATTTGAAGCGCTTGCAGTGGCTTGCCAGGTCCGCAATTCCCATGACGCCAGAAGCAATACGCCGGCAGCGGCCGCCAGAGCCAGTTGGCTAAACTTTCCTGCATGGATAGCTCCCGGCTGTGCAGCGCGGGGCGTTCGTCCGTTCAAGTGGCAACGGACAAAGAACTCAGGAAACTCTCCCCATGGATGTCATGCTCGGTGCCGATTTCTGGATCGGCTTGTTCAAGATTGTCTGGATCAACATCATTCTCTCGGGCGACAACGCGGTGGTCATCGCCCTGGCCGCACGCGGACTGCCGCCCGAGCAGCAGAAAAAAGCGGTCATGCTCGGCTCCGGCGCTGCCGTGGTGCTGCGGATTGCCCTGACGGTAGTCGCGGCCAAGCTGATGCAGCTGCCGTTTGTGGAAGTCATCGGCGGCCTGCTGCTGTTGTGGATCGGTGTGGGCCTGCTCAAGGGCGAAGATGAAGCGGAGGATTCCGGCAGCGTGGCCAGGCAGGGCATGATGGCTGCTGTTCGCACCATCTTGCTCGCCGATCTGGTCATGAGCCTGGACAATGTGATTGCCGTGGCGGCGGCGGCGGGCGGCGACATGCTGCTGCTGGTCCTGGGCCTGGCCATCAGCATTCCGCTGGTCATCTTTGGCTCCACGCTGATGATCAAGCTGATGGAGCGTTTTCCAGTCATCGTCACTCTGGGCGCGGCACTGATTGGCTGGGTGGCCGGCGAAACCATCACCAGCGACCATATGCTCGAAGGTTTTGTACGGATCAATCCCTGGGCGCATTACGCAGCGGCCGCCTGCGGCGCCGTGCTGGTGATTGCAATGGGCAAGTGGATGCAGCTCAAGGCTGCCGCGCAGGGCGGCACTGCCTGAGCCTGGGGTTGCTGAAAGCAAAAATGCCCGCATTCAAGGCGGGCATTTTGTGTTGTGTGCGCCGCAGCAGCCGGCCTACAGGAATGAGTAAAAGCAGCGGAAGGGAATCTTGCGCTCTGCCCAGAAGTCCGCAGTATCGCGGAACACGTCCAGCAACTGCTCGCGCACTTCCTTGTCGAACTTGGGAGTGGTCGGAATCTGGTCGAGCACCACCACAAAACCGGGTTGCGGGCCGGATTTGTTGATCGGGTCGGTCATGCAGTCATACAGCGCATCCCAGTTCTTGCCAAAGTGTGCCGGCAGGTAGAACTGGGTGGACAGCAGCTCGAAAACATCGGCCTTGGTCTGGGCATGGGCCAGATTGGCATAGAGGAAATGGGAGCCCAGCGCCTCTGCTGCCGCCTGAAGATCAGGAATGCGATAGGCGCGAATGGATTGCACGATGTTCGGGCGAACATTGCGCAACGGTGTTTCCGAGGGCTTACGAAGTGGCGTGTCCATCTCCGTGATTCTTTCTAAAAACATCAAAACTGGTGGCAGAGTCGGTACTGACAGCGCTGTAGGCTGTCTGCGCAAACCGCCGCTGCGGAATTCAAGAGGTCAAAAGCCGCTTTATGGCGGGCCTGGAGGGCGTCTTTTAACTTCATTGGACGATTTGCTGAAAGCTGTTGTAGTGGTCGCCGGTGTAGAAGCAGGCATCGGGCACCTGGGGCTGCAAGCCGCCACAGACTATGCGCCGCGCACCCCGGTTTTTCGCGCCTGGCGTGCGCACGGTGTATTCGCGGTAATAGCCTCTGGCCTGGCGCGGAAGTATGCGCTCACGGTTGCCGAATACAGTGCCGTCCTTGTCGCTGGAAAACGGACCGCCCTGAAGGATACGACCATAGGTGGTGCGGCCTTCGCGCGGCAGTTCGGCCAGGCTCACGGTCTCAAAGCCGGGAACGGTGGCACCGACTTCGGGCGCTTTGCGCGCCAAAGCCGCAGGGGGTGCCAGCGCAAAAGCGGCACCCAGCATCAACGCTAAACCCGTCTGATATACCTTGGCTGCAGCGGCCTTGAGCATTCACTAAACCTTTCAGAATCTCAGGTAATGCCTGAAATTTCGACCCGTAAGTGTGACGGATAGGCCTTGAAAATGCAAGTTGCGCCTATTTTTTGTGCAGTTGCCGGGGCCGCTGCCTGGGCTGTTCCGGCTCCCTCGTCCCGGCTGTTTCGGCAACAAAAAGGCCCTGCCGGCATGGCCGGGCAGGGCCTTGGCGCAGCAGCCCAAGCTGCTTATTCACCGTGGGCGGCGATTTCTGCTTCCACCTCGCGGTGCTTGGCTGCGATCGTGGCCGAAGGCGCTTTGTCCAGCAGGCTGACTACTACGATAGCAATAGCAGACAACGCAAACCCGGGAACGATTTCATAGAGCTTGAACCACTGGCAATGCAGCCAGACCAGCACCGTGACCGCCCCCACGACCATGCCGGCCAGGGCGCCGTTGCGTGTCATGCGGGCCCAGAGCAGCGAGATCAGCACCAGCGGGCCGAAGGCTGCGCCGAAGCCGGCCCAGGCATTGCTGACCATGCCCAGCACCTTGGCCTTGGGGTCCTGCGCGATGAGGATGGCAATCACGGCAATCGCGAACACCATGGCGCGGCCAAACCAGACCAGCTGCTTCTGGCTGGCGTTCCTGTGCAGAAAGGTCTTGTAGATATCCTGGGTGAGGGCGCTGGAGCAGACCAGCAACTGGCAGGACAGTGTGCTCATCACGGCGGCCAGCACGGCGGCCAGCAGCACGCCGCTGATCCAGGGGTTGAACAGCAGCTTGGCGACTTCCAGGAACACCAGCTCGTGGTTGCCATTGACGTTCACCGCGATATCGGGGCGGCTGGCAAAGAACGCAATGCCGAAGAAGCCCACGGCCACGGCGCCGCCCAGGCACAGCACCATCCAGGTCATGCCGATGCGGCGTGCGTTGGGAATGGTCTTGATTGACTCGGCTGCCATGAAGCGCACCAGAATGTGGGGCTGGCCGAAGTAGCCCAGACCCCAGGCCAGCAAGGAGATGATGGCAATCGTCCCCTGGCCCTTGAACATGTCGAAGGCGCCGCTGCGAGCGGTTTCTATGATGGCCGCGCTGGCACCCACGCCGCCGTCGGCATAGATCACCATCAGCGGCGCGAGGATCAGTGCGGTGATCATCAGCGAAGCCTGGATCGTGTCGGTCCAGCTCACAGCCAGAAAGCCGCCGATGAACACATAGGCCATGGTGGCCACGGCACCCACCCACAGGGCGGTCTGGTAGTCCATGCCGAACATGGATTCGAACAAGCGGGCGCCGGCGACCACGCCGGAGGCGCAGTAGACGGTGAAGAACACCAGAATCACCAGCGCAGTGACGATGCGCAGCAGGCTGCTGCCGTCCTCGAAGCGATTGGTGAAGTAGTCGGGAAGGGTCAGCGCATTGCCCACCTTCTCTGTGTAGACGCGCAGGCGCGCCGCGACAAAGCGCCAGTTGAGCCAGGCACCGATGCACAGGCCGATGGCAATCCACGAGGCCGACAGGCCGGTGGCAAACACCGCCCCGGGCAGGCCCATGAGCAGCCAGCCGCTCATGTCCGATGCCCCGGCCGACAGGGCCGTGACCACCGAGCCCAGACTGCGCCCGCCCAGAATGTAGTCGGACAGGTTGGACGTGGCTTTGTATCCCGCCCAGCCTATGAGCAGCATGCCCAGCAGGTAGATGGCAAAGGTGACGATGGTTGGCGTATTGGCGGTCATGTCGGCTTCGGGTCGGCGCAGCGCTTTCGGCATGTGGGTTTCATGCCCGGCGAAAACAAATCCGCCAGCGGCCTCCTGGTGGGAGACCTGCTGGCGGGTATCAGTCTGCAATTGGACCAGTTATTCGACAGCCCAGTGGGGCATGTGGCTGAAAACCGCGCTACTGGTTGTCCTGCGGTGCATTCAGTGGCGCCGCTGGCGGCAGCGGTGTGCCTATATCGCTCCAGCTTGAAGGCGCGGGGGTTCTGGCCGGTGCCGGCATCATCTCGCCGGGCGCCAACCCGGGGCTGCTGTCCAGATCGGGCGGCTGGGCGTTGCTGTCGGCAGGCGTCGGCTGGACGGCGGTCGAGGGCGGCGCTGCGGGCGTGCTCTCGATGATGTCGACTTCGCTGCCATTGCTCCTGTTGGGTGCTGGATGTGCGGGAGTCGTCGGCGCTGAATGGCCCTCGTCTGCCGGCCCGCTCCATTGCTGCAGCTTGTCGCGCAGACGGCCCACCAGATCGCTCCACCAGTGGCTGGTGTTGGGCTCGGTGAATCTGGCCTTGGCATTGAGCAACGGGCTGCGCAGGGCGCGCGACATGAAGTCGCCCACCATGGGCAGCGCGCTGCGCGAACCCTGGCCCCACTGGTCGCTCTTGAGCGTGATGCGCGCATCGTTGAAGCCGGCCCAGGCGCCGGCCACGATCTGCGGGTGCATGAGGATGAACCAGCCGTCCGCATTGCCCTGGGTGGTGCCAGTCTTGCCGGCCACATCGGCGCGAATGCCGTATTGCTTGCGAATCGCGCGGCCCGTGCCCTTGTCGATCACGGCGCGCATCATCTCCAGCAGACCGTAGTTCTCTTCCTCGTCCCAGACCTGATCGGGCTTGGGCGGGGTGAATTCGGCCAGCAGCTCGCCGTCGGCATTCTCGATACGGGTGACCAGCTGGGGCGGAATGTAGTGGCCGGAGTTGGCAATGCTGCCGTAGGCATTGACCATTTCCAGCAGCGTGACGGGGCTGGAGCCCAGCGCCAGCGAAGGCACGGGCTCCAGCGGGCTCTGGCGCACGCCCAGAGCGCGTGCCAGCTTGATGACGCGGTCCATGCCCACTTCCTGACCCAGCTCGGCCGTGATGGTGTTCTTGGAATAGGCCAGCGCATCGCTGAGCTTCATGGGCACGCCCGTGGGCTCGACGGCATCGCTGGGACGCCAGACCTCGCCGCCGGGCAACTGGATTTCCACGGCTTCGTCCTTGCGCGTGTCGTCAGGCCTGGCGCCGCGCTGCAGGGCTGCGCCATAGACAAAGGGCTTGAAGGTGGAGCCGGGCTGGCGACGCGCCTGGGCCACATGGTCGAAAGCATCCTGGGCATAGTCGCGGCTGCCCACCCAGGCCAGCACGGCCGAGGTGCGCGGGTCAATGGCCAGAAAGCCGGCCTGCACGCGGGTCTTGTCCTCGCGCAGCTGTCTCATGAAGGCCTTGTCGGCCAGCAGCTTCTTGAGCGCCTCTTCTTCGCTGATATCGGAAGGCCTGCCGCTTCTGGCGAGCTTGCGGAAGGCCTCCGTCTCGCGCACCAGCTGCAGCACCAGCGCATTGTCGGCACTCCAGCCGTCCCGGTGGCTCCAGTTGTTGTTGGCAATGCCCTGCAGCGTTTGCATCTGGCGGTTCACGGCCTGCTGCGCCCAGTTTTGCAGGCGCGAATCCAGGGTGGTGCGCACTACCAGACCGTCGGTATAGATGTTGTAGTCGTGCTTGTCCGCCCAGGCGATCAGCCATTTGCGCAACTGCTGGGAAAAATGCGGCGCCATGCCCGTGGGCTCCTCCTGGCGCTCGAAGTCCAGACGCATGGGGCGCTTCTTGAGGCGTTCGAACTCATCGTCCTTGAGCTCGCCGCGCTTGACCATCTGGCTCAGCACGGTGTTGCGCCGGGCAATCGCGCGGTCGGGATTGATCACCGGGTTGTAATAGGCATTGCCCTTGAGCATGCCCACCAGCGTGGCGCTTTCCAGCACCGTGAGCTTGGCCGCAGGTTTGTCGAAATAGGTGCGCGCCGCCATCTCTATCCCATAGGCGTTGTAGAGAAAGGGCACGGTGTTCAGATAGGTCTCGAGAATCTCGTCCTTGGTGTAGAGCGCTTCGATCTTGAAGGCCGTGATCGCCTCCTTGAGCTTGCGGTTCACATTGCGGGCGCGGCCGATTTCCGTGGGGTAGAGATTGCGCGCCAGCTGCTGGGTGATGGTGGAGCCGCCCTGGGGGTTGCCGCCCAGCGTATGGATGACCGACCCCACGGTGCGCGTGAAGTCCATGCCGTGGTGTTCGTAGAAGCGGTGGTCCTCGGTGGCCACGAGGGCCTTGACCACGGCAGGCGAAATCTGCTCCAGTGGCACCCACTGGCGGTTGCTGCGCTTGAACTCGCCGAGCAGCTTGCCGTCGGCGCTCAGGATCTGCGCGGGCTGCTCTAGCTTGGCCTTGCGGATGTCGCTGATGCTGGGCGTGAACGGAATCAGCAGCAGCGCATAGACGACAAACAGTACCGGCAAGGCTGCGGCAAACCACAGCCATTCACGCTGCGTCGGCCAGCGACGCCACCAGGGCAGGGCCGCAATGCGCTGGCCGGCAGTGCTGGCGCGAGCGCGCATCCACAGAGCTGTGGCCCGAGCTACCCATTTTTCTTTCAATTCGTTCAAGGACAAACGCACGTGGCAAGGCAGCCCGCCAAGGGCCGCAAGAAGGCAAGACTGCGAAGAATGCCCAAAAAACAGGCGCTCTGCTTGCGGGGATTGGTTTTTCTATGGTCGCAGCCCCGGTATTGTCTCCGTGGCGCGGCTATGCAGGGTTGTTTCTAGCTGTGAGACAAGTTGCCGACTGCCTTAAGCTTGCGGCTTCGCATTGGCGGGAGAGCAGCATGGCAAACAGCGTTTATGACTTTGAAGCCACCGACATCCACGGGCGCAGTGTCCCTCTGTCGCAGTACCAGGGCAAGGTGTTGCTGATCGTGAATACCGCCAGCGCCTGCGGCTTCACGCCCCAGTACAAGGGGCTACAGGCCCTGCACGAGCAATATGCGGACCGGGGCCTGGTGGTGCTGGGCTTTCCCTGCAACCAGTTCGGTGCCCAGGAGAAAGGCTCGGATGACGAGATCGCGAGCTTTTGCGAGCTGAACTTCGGCGTCAGCTTCCCGCTCATGCACAAGATCGAGGTCAATGGCGACGGTGCGCATCCGCTGTACCGCTGGCTGACCTCCGAAGCGCCGGGCGTGCTGGGCACCAAGTCCATCAAATGGAATTTCACCAAATTCCTGGTGGGCCGCGACGGACAGGTAATACGCCGCTATGCACCCCAGGACAAGCCCGAGAAGCTGGCGGACGATATCCAGGCGGCTCTGGGCTGATGCTGCAGTTGTCGTTTCGATAGCTGAAAGAGCTTTCCCAGTAAATGCTGGAGGCGGTTTTGATGCTCAGTCTTCCGACAAGGTCCTGAAGGATTGGGCCAGATGGTCAAGCAGCGTGCGCACGGCAGGCAGCTGCCCGCGGCGCGAGGCATAGACGGCGTGGATGATCTCAGGCCGCGGCTGCCAGCCCGGCAACACCTGCACCAGTGTGCCGCTGCGCAGTTCCTCGCGCACAAACATATTGGGCAGCTGCACCACGCCGGCACCCAGCACGGCCGCGTCGCGCAGGGCCAGCATGGACTGCGTCACCAGCCTTGGCTGGTGCCTGACCTCGGCGCGCACGGCGTCGGGGCCGTGCAGCACCCAGCGGTGGGTTTCCTGCACGCCACCCGTATCCAGGCTGGGCCAGGCCGACAGATCCATGGGCCCGCCGGGCGGGCCCAGGCGCTGCAGCAGCTCGGGTGCGGCCACCAGGCATTGCCGGCGCTCGGCCAGCGTGCGCAGCACCAGATCGCTGTCCTGCAGCGGCGGCGGGCGCACGCGCAGGGCCAGATCCAGCCCCTCGCCGATCACGTCAACGCGCCGGTTGGTCTCGTCCACCTGCAGCTCCACGCGTGGGTACTGGCGCATGAATTCGCCCAGCATGTGGCCCACGCGTGAGGCCAGCAGCGCCACGGGGCAGCTCATGCGCACCTTGCCGCAGGGCTCGGAATGCACCAACGCCACCGACTCTTCGGCGGCCTCGGCCTCGGTCAGCATGGCGCGGCAGTGCTGGTAGTAGCGCTTGCCCACCTCGGTCACGGCAAAGCTGCGCGTGGAACGCAGCAGCAACTGCGCGCCCAGGCGGTCCTCGAGCAGGGCCACGCGGCGGCTGAGCTTGGACTTGGGCAGTCCCAGTGCGCGGCCTGCGGGCGCGAATCCGCCGTGCTCCACCACCTGGGCGAAGTAGTAAAGCTCGTTGAGATCGGGCAGCTTCATCGTTTTAAAAATAGAACTCTGAGGCTAAATATTGTGGACTACTCAAGTCATCGTTCCAAATTCATACTTATCCCATGTTCAACACCTGCAGTGACCACCGGGACTGCAGGCCTGCCGCAAGGAGAAATGTCATGCTCAAGAAAATTCTGGGTGTCTACGAAGCCCCCCGTCCCCACTGGGTGGGCAATGGCTTTCCCGTGCGTTCGCTGTTCAGCTATGGCGACCACGGCAAGGCACTGAGCCCATTCTTGCTGCTCGATCACGCCGGTCCCCAGAGCTTCACGCCCACCACGGCGCGGCGCGGCGTGGGCACGCATCCGCACCGCGGCTTCGAGACCGTGACCATCGTCTACGAGGGTGAAGTGGCCCACCGCGACTCCACGGGTGCCGGCGGCACCATCGGCCCCGGCGACGTGCAGTGGATGACGGCGGCCTCGGGCATCCTGCACGAGGAATACCACTCCGAAGCCTTTGCCAAGAGCGGCGGCCCCCTGGAGATGGTGCAGCTGTGGGTCAATCTGCCGGCCAGGGACAAGATGTCCGCTCCCGGCTACCAGACCCTGCTGAACTCCGACATTCCGCAGGTCGCGCTGCCCGATGGCGCGGGTCATCTGCGTGTCATTGCCGGTGACTACCTGGGCAGCAAAGGGCCCGCCTATCGTGGCCCGGCAAGAACCTTCACGCCCATCGATGTCTGGGATGTGAGGCTGAATGCCGGAGCCTCCACCGAGCTGCAGGCCCGGGCCGGCCACACGCTGGCGCTGGTGGTGTTGCACGGCACGCTGCTGGTCAACGGCCAGGAGATTGCGCGCGCCGGGCAACTGGTGCACATGGACCGCGCTGCGGACAGCGTGCATCTGGAAGCCAATAGCGACGTCACGCTGCTATGGCTGTCCGGCGAGCCGATTGACGAGCCCGTGGTCGGCTACGGCCCCTTCGTCATGAACAGCGACGGGGAAATCCAGCAGGCGCTGGAGGACTTCCGCAGCGGCCAGTTCGGCCGTATTCCGGCGGCCGAGCGCCCTGGCGCAGCCGCCTGAGCAGGTTGCCTGGTATCGCGTTTTCCCACCGGCGGGCAAGCCCGCCGGCTTTCACCCCCTCCACTCTTGAAGGAGATTCCCATGAGCCCAAAGCCTTACGTTCGCCTCGACAAAGACAATGCCGCCGTGCTGCTGGTGGATCACCAGACCGGCCTGCTGTCCCTGGTGCGCGATATCGACCCCGACAAGTTCAAGAACAATGTGCTGGCCCTGGCCGACATGGCAGAGTACTTCAAGCTGCCCACGATTCTGACCACCAGCTTCGAGACCGGCCCCAACGGCCCGCTGGTGCCAGAACTCAAGGAAAAATTCCCCGCCGCCCCCTATATCGCACGCCCCGGCCAGATCAATGCCTGGGACAACGAGGACTTCGTCAAGGCCGTCAAGGCCACGGGCAAGAAGCAGCTCATCGTGGCCGGCGTGGTGACCGAGGTCTGCGTGGCTTTCCCCGTGCTCTCGGCGCTGGCGGAAGGCTTCGAGGTATTCGTCATCGCCGATGCCTCGGGCACCTTCAACAGCATGACCCAGCAGGCCGCCTGGAGCCGCATGGAGCAGGCCGGCGCCCAGCTCATGACCTGGTTCGGCGCGGCCTGCGAGCTGCACCGCGACTGGCGCAACGACATCGAGGGGCTGGGGACTCTGTTCTCCAACCATATCCCCGACTATCGCAATCTGATCAACAGCTACACCACGCTGACCGCCGGCAAGTAAGCGCGGCGGTTTCAGACCCAAGCCCGCGGGCTTTTCCAGCCTGTGGGCTTTCTGCTGTCGACTTATTGAAATTGATAGCTTTAGACGCTTGATGGAAAAGCGTTCAAGCCTGTTTTTGCTTCAATTCAGGCAGGCAGCTTGCGCCGTTTTGATCCGCGTCATGCACCGGCTCGGACTGAGCAAAGTTCTGGCTGTAGGCGATGCCCCAGTTGCGCATGGCGATCAGCACCGGCTGCAGGCTGCGGCCCAGCTCGGTCAGCGCATAGTCCACGCGCGGCGGCACCTCGGCATACACCGTGCGCTCGACGATGCCGGCTTCTTCAAGCTCGCGCAGCTGCAGTGTCAGCATGCGCTGGGTAATGCCGGGGATGGCACGGCTCAGCTCGCCAAAGCGCTTTTTGCCATGCAGCAGCTGGAACAGGATGATGGGCTTCCAGGTGCCGCCCATGACCGACAGCGTCACCTCCACGGCGCAGCCGCTCTTGCTGTTCAATCGTTTCATGGGCACCTCGCTGCAGTTCTGGACGCCAAGATCGTAGCGCCGGTCGGCATTCATGCATTGCTTACATTTTTAATACTACCCAACAAATATGTTGGTACTGGTGGTGGCTGCGCATTGACGGCACCATGCGCAGCATCTGTTTCACCTCTTGAGGAGCACTCCATGAAAGTCATGCAACTGGCCGCGCCCGGCGGTTTCGAAAACCTGAAGCTTGTCGAGCTGCCCGCACCTGCGGCGCCTGCTGCGGGCGAGATCCAGGTGCGTATTCACGCCAGCTCGCTCAACTACCACGACCTGGGCGTGGTGCGCCGTCCCGGCGCGGCGGCCGACGGCCGCATTCCCATGGCCGACGGCGCAGGCCTGGTCACGGCAGTGGGCGCAGGCGTGAAGGAATTTGCCGCGGGCGATGCCGTGGTCTCGACCTTCTTTCCGCAATGGCTGTCGGGCCGCCATGTGCCGTCCGACTTCCAGCTCGTGCCCGGCGACGGCGTGGACGGCTTTGCACGCGAGTTCGTGAACCTGCCCGCCACCAGCTTTACCCATGCCCCCAAGGGCTGGAGCCATGCCGAGGCCGCCACGCTGACCACGGCCGGCCTCACGGCCTGGCGCGCGCTGGTAGTGGACGGCCATCTCAAGGCCGGCGACACCGTGCTGGTGCTGGGCACGGGCGGCGTCTCCATCTTTGCGCTGCAGATGGCCAGGAGCATGGGCGCCACCGTCATCGCCACCACCTCGAGCGCGGCCAAGGCCGAGCAGCTCAAGGCATTGGGGGCCGATCTGGTGATCAACTACAAGGAGCAGCCCGAATGGGGCGACGCCGTGCTGGCCGCCACCGGCGGTCGCGGTGCCGACATCGTGGTCGAGGTCGGCGGCCCTGGCACTCTGCCCCAGTCGATTCGCGCCTGCGCCGTGGGCGGCCATATCGCGCTGATCGGCGTGCTCACCGGTTTTGCGGGCGCCGTGCCCACGGTGGAGATGATGCGCAAGCAGCAAACCCTCAAGGGCCTGATTGTCGGCAGCCGCGAGCAGCAGCAGGACATGGTGCGCGCGCTGGAGAACTTCGGCTGGAAGCCCGTGATCGACAGCCGTTATCCGCTGGAGCAGATGGTGGCGGCCTTCGAGCATCAGGCCGCTGGCAGGCATTTCGGCAAGATCTGCCTCGAATATTGATGGCTGATGGCGCTTTGTGCGCCTGGGTTTGAGGCTGATGGGGCATGTGGTTCCTGCGGGGCCACATGCCTTTCTTTTTTGATAGCTGTTAGCGCCTGGTCTGCCTTGGGGAAAGGCTGATTTGGCTTGAATTTTTTCTTTTAACGACATGCCCGATTGATGGACAGAGGGCGGGTCTCGGCCCGCCAGCCGCCTTACTTTCTTGCTTGTGCAAGAAAGTAAGCAAAGAACACAGCCCCTGCCGCCCGCGTCCCCTTCGCTACGCTACGGGGCAACCTGCGCCGTCAAGCTCTTGGGGCTGTGCGGCCCAACTCACTTCGCGGCAAGCCGCTACGTTCAAACAAACGGCCGCAAGTTAGAGCACGAAGCTGCTGCACTCTGTGGTGCAGCAGCCAGCCCCAAGAACTTGCCGTCGCAGGCGTGGGCAAAAGGGGCGATACCGAATGCGGACAGCCAGATAGCTTCTTTGTGAAATTAATAGCTGCTACCGCAATCAGCAATCGGGCTTGAAGCCAGTTTCGTCACAACTCGGGCAGGCCGTCCGTACCCGCTCCCACCCGTGTGTCTGCGCCTGCGGCACGCGGTTCGGGCTGCGGGCAACGCTGCCGCAGGACAGCGTTGCATCGTGAACAAATTTGCGGCAACCTGTTTGAGCGGCGCGCGTAGCGCAAAGCGAGTTTTGCCGCACCGCAGCCTGAATGGCGTGACGCAGGTTTGCCCGTAGCGAAGCGCAGGGACGCAGACAGTCGGGCTGTGTTCTTTGCTTACTTTCTTGCACAAGCAAGAAAGTAAGTCGGCAAGGCGGGCCGAGACCCGCCCTCTGAACTCAAATTTGGCAAAGCACTAAACCCGATAGCTGCCAGCGCTTATTACACAGGCCCCACAGCCCCAAAAGCTCAGTCCTCAGCCCCCAACACCACCCTCGCCGTCAAAGCCGTCCGCCCCGGCGAGGACTCAATCTCCAGCAGTCCACCGACCCGTGCAATGCGCACTGCCATGGAGCGCATGCCCACGCCCAGACCCGATGCCTCCACGGCCTGCACATCAAAGCCGACGCCGTCGTCCTCGATCTCCAGCAGCAGCTCCTGCGCCTGGGGTTGCCGCAGGGACAGTCGCACATGGCGCGCCTGGCTGTGCTTGATGACGTTGGTCAGCGCCTCTTCGATGAGCCGGGTCAGCGCCAGATATTGCAGCGCGTTGGGCGGCTGGCTCCAGCTTTGCGGAAACTGCCAGTCGCAGCGTATGCCCAGGGCCTCGAAAAGATCGTTGAAGCGGCGGCGCAAGGGTGCCAGCCATTCCTGCGGAGTGGCGGGCACGCGCACCTGGGCCGAGGCATTGTTGTCTATGCTCTGGCGCAGGTCGTTGCGGATGAGCTTGAGCATGGACAGCACCTGGGGCCGGGTCAGGGCTTCGCTGCCCTGCTCGACCGAGGCAATCATGTGGACCAGCTCGGCGCCCAGGCCGTCGTGCAGATCGTGGGTCAGGCGCAGGCGCTCCTGCAGGCGTGCGTTGGAGAGCTTCTGGGCTTCCAGCTCGGCGCGCAGCTGCTCGGATTTCTTCTGCTCGGTGATGTCGAAGGTGAAGCCGATCAGGGCCGTGGTCTGGCCTTGCTCGTCGCAGAGCACATGCACGACTTCCCTGACCCAGACAAAGCGGTTGTCGCTGGTCAGCGCGCGGTACTCGGCCTCGTGGTCCACGCCGGCCAGGCACAGCTCCACGCAGCGCGAGACGGTTTGCTCGCGCTCGTCGGGGTGAATGCGTTCGGCCCAGTCGTTCACGGTCTCCCAGCTCTCGGGGCTCCAGCCCAGCAGATCGGCGATCTGCGGCCCGATATAGCTGTATTTCTGGCTGGCCCAGTCGATCTTGAAGGGGATCGCCAGGGTGGACTCCAGCAGCGTCTGGTAGAGGCGGTTGCCGGTGTCGGGTTCGAGTGTGCGCAGGCGGGGTCGGACTTCAAGCATGGAGCGCTCCTGTCATGTCCAGAAGGGGATGGGTGGTGGGCAGCTCGTTCCAGAACCAGTAGAAATAGCCGCCTTCGGTCTGCAGCAGGGTCTGGGTTCTGACGCTGGAGCGCGCTATCCCGCGCCAGCAGGCCAGGGCCGAGTTGCGGTTGCCGTGCAGATCCAGGCAGGTCTGGCCGGGCAGGCTCGGCCGGGGCGGCACATACAAGGCCTTGCCGCGCGGCAGCCAGAGGTCGGCGAGACAGATTTTCTGCTGCTGTGGCCAGTACTTTCCCACCGAAATCACCAGCGGCAGATGCGGATCGATGGAGGTGAAGACATGCGGGAAATCGTGATGCTCGAGATCGGTGCAGACCTTGCCCAGCAGGCGATAGCCCGTACCCTCATAGGGCGAGCGGTGCCCGGCAAACATGCCGTATTCATAGTCGACCAGCGAAAGATGCGGCTGCGGGCTGGTGATGCGTATGCCCTGTCCCGACTCGATCAGCGTCATGCCGAAAGCCGCTGCTGTTTCAGGGGTTGCGGCCAGGGCCTGGTACTCGATCCGTTCGGCCTGGAACACCAGCTGGGTCTGGCTGCCGTATTCGGGCTGCGGATGCGTGGTGGTTGCCGAAAGGACGCGGTATGCGTTGCCGATGGCGACCTCGGGATTGCTGATGGCCGGCTCCAGCACCGTCAAGCCTGCGGGCGGCTCTGCGCAGTAGTGCGGGTAGCCGTGGAGATTGCAGAAGAACGGTGTCTGCGACAGATCGACCACAGTCGGCGCATCCTCCTTGATGAACAGCACGGGATCGAAAAACTCTTGCGCCATGGCCTGTCACTTCGCGGTGATTGATAGCAGAGATCGCTGCCCTGTGCGGCGGTACGGCACCTGCAGTCATGGGTTGATTGATATGTCAGTCAGTGATGCAGTCTAAATCAAGGCGGTTACAAATACCCGGGTGCGCTGGCGCTGCGGGTCAGGGCGCCTGAGGGTGTCAGTGGCCGTCACGGCAAAGTGCCCATGATTTTGATAGCTGCCAGCGCTTGATGCATAAGCGCTTCTGCCATGAAAGCTTCTACTTCACCAGCACCGATTCGCCGATCGCAAAGAACTGCCCCCCGGCCACATAGTGCAGGGTGCGCAGCTCGGCGGGGGCGGAGCCGAACTCCCAGTGTCCGTTGCGGAACACGCGCTCGTCGGCCCAGGCGCCCACGACTTCGGCGATGAACAGGTCATAGCTCTGCTGGTTGTGCGGCTCGTGAATCAGCTTGCAGACCAGCCAGGCGGCGCAGCCAGCCACCAGCGGTACATCGAAGCCCGGTGCGTCGAAAAGCTGCACGCCATGTTTGACGAGCTTGCGCGGTTCCGTGACGGCGCTGTCCGTGCCTATGCCCACCGTCAGCGCGGCCTGGGGCACGGTGGGCAGTTGCACGGCAAAGAGGCCGCTGCCCTCGACCAGCGCACGCGTGCGCGTGGCCTTGTCGAGCACCACGCTGATCTTGGGCGGCGCGAAATCGAGCGCGCAGGCCCAGGCCGCGCTCATGGCATTGCGCTCGCCCGCGTGCTGGGCCGAGACGATGACCGTGGGGCCGTGATTGAGCAGGCGGTAGGACTTGTCCAGGGGAACCGGGGTGAAATGGTCTGGCAGCATGGTGGGCTGAAAATGGGTGACAGAAGAGGGCGGCAAGCTCCCGTTACGATGGCTTGCCGATTTCCCATCTTCGCCCGAAACAGGGCCTTTCCAGGAGACAACCATGTTTAGCCACATCATGCTGGGTGTAAATGATCTGGAGTCCAGCAAGCGCTTTTACGACGCGCTGCTGGGCCAGCTGGGCATTGCGCCCGGCGTTGCCAACAAGAACCGCTTCTTCTACCGCAGCCCCACGGGCGTGTTTGCCATCTCCACGCCCATCAACGGCGAAACGGCCAGCTCGGGCAATGGCGCGACCACGGGCTTTCTGGCCCAGTCCACCGATCAGGTGAACGCGGCCCATGCGGCGGGCCTGGCAGCGGGCGGTGTATCTATCGAGGACGCGCCGGGCTGGCGTGGCGATTCCATGTATCTGGCCTATCTGCGCGACCCTGACGGCAACAAGATCTGTCTGGCCTATCGCCCCGCGAAGGCATGATCGAGGCTGATTGAACCAGGGCCGCGCAAGCGGCCTTTTTTTGTCTTCAGCGGTGGGGATCAAAAACAGTAGCTGTCTGCGCTTGTCTGGCAAGGTCTTGAGCTTCGAGCGGCAACAGCGAACGCGGTCATGCCCGACCTGCAAGCGGTGATGCTGTGCCCGCCTCAGGTGCAAAACCGGGGCAGGCGGCACAATGGCTGCTTTGCAGCGCGGGCGGATGTCCGGGGCCTGCACCACATTCAGTAGTTTTTTCATGACCAACACCACCACTCCTGCCGAAGACCATCTGTGCGACGCCTGTGCCGGCATTCAGCGCAACTGGCGCAAAGCCCCCGGCCATGCCGAACTGATGCAGCGCGGCAACCGCAAGGAGGAGCGCGGCTCGACCACGGCGACGGTGACCCGCTATGTCTGCGAGCGCTGCGGCACGGTATGGGACTACGAGAACAACAAGCAGGACCAGCGCAAGGGCTGGTCCGTGGTCGGCAGAATCTAACTCCCTGAGGCGTTGCGCGCCTTCCCCCGGTAGGGGACGACGGCCACGCTGCGGGGCCGCTCAGGCCCTTGCTGGCTGTCTCTTTCCTGAGTCAGCGTCGGTTTTTTGAAGTTTCGGCGTCTTCGGGCGCCGTTTGTTTTTTGAAGGAAGCTGCGTGCAATCAGCAAGCAACGAGTGGTTTGACGAGGCGTATTACCAGCGCTTTTACTTTGACAAAAAGACCAGCGTGATCGATCCCGAGCACGCGCGGCGGCTGGGTGCGTTTGTCTGCTCGTATCTTGCGTATCTGCGCGTGCCCGTGCAGCGGGTGCTTGATGTGGGCTGCGGCATAGGCCTGTGGCGCGAGGCGGTGCAAAAGCACTTTCCGGGCGTGCAGTATCAGGGCGTGGAGTTCAGTCCCTATCTCTGCGAGCGCTATGGCTGGGAGCAGGGCTCGGTGGTGGATTGGCAGCCCAAAGATGGTCAGCCTTTCGATCTGGTGATCTGCCAGGGCGTGCTGCCCTATCTGAGCCCTGCCGACCTGAAAAAGGCGCTGGCCAATCTGGGCCGGCTGTCGCGTGGCGGTCTCTACATCGAGGCCGTGGCACGTGAGGACTACGAGCGCGACATTATCGACGAGGAGCTGACCGACCCGCGCCTGTATCGCCACCGCGCCGAGCTGTACCGCCGCGGCCTGCAGCCTCACTTCAAGGAGCTGGGCGGCGGTGTCTGGCTCAGCCGAAGCGGCGATATGCCGCTGTTCGAGCTGGAGTGCGTGGGAGGCTGAAACCTCTGGTTCTTGGTGATTTCGGGGCCTGCACCTATATTGCGGGGCTTGCGAACTCACAAGGATATGGAGATGCCTCATCGCTGGATCAAACGCTGCGGAGTCTGGACGGGCGCCATGGCGGCAGCGGCATTGCTGCTGGCCTGCTCGGATTCCAAGACCGAGGGCGCCGCGCCCCCGGCACAGGCCCCCGCAACTGCGCCAGCCCCTGCGCCCGCAGCGCCTGCCGCAGAAGCCAGGCGCGTGATCGACCAGCTGTTCAGCACCGAAACCATAGGCATGAATCTGGCCTATGCGCAAAAGATTGCCGGCCCGGCCATGCGCTCGGAGTTCCACCGCCACCAGTTCCGCACCGATGGCTGCGATATCACCCTGGTCAGCGACGAGGCCGACAAGGTGATCGAGTCGGTCGAGATCGATATCGCACCCAGCTGCAATCTCTCGCTCAAGAGCGTGCTGAATGTGTCCGAGGGCCAGCCCGATATCAAGCTCGGCGACCTGACTTTTGGCGGCTTCGAGCCCTTGCTGGACAGCCGTTATTACGCCGACTGCCTGACGCTGTGCGGCAATGCCGCCGACCCCGTGGTGTATCTGGAGGCCAAGGGCTCGCGCCTGACCAACTTCATCAATTACTCGGTGCAGGCCCCCATGGTTGACGGCAAGGTGCTGGATGCGACGGCCGCCTGGCGCGACGCCATGGTCAAGGCCGAGTCCGACGACTATGTGCTGGACACGCGTTTCAACTGCGAGCCGGATCGCTTCAGGAATGTGATTTCCGCAGGACTCAGGAATGCCAGGCCCACGGTGTTCAGTTTTGGCCGTGGTCCGACCTTCGAACAGGGGGGCTGCGAGTAAGCGGCGCTCCTGCAGCATCAGCACTGGGTTTGGCAAAGGCGGGACAATCCGGGCATCTGCCCGAACCCGCTGGTGTCCGTCTTGCCTGCTTCCACGCCTTTGTCCCCTGCCGCTCTGACTCCGCAGAAAACCGTTGCCTCCACGCTGCCCCCGCATGCCGTCTCGCGCTTGCGCCAGGCACGGCTGGCGCGCAGCACGCGTCCGTTTCTGGCGCGTGGCGGCCCCAAGGGCGAGCGCTGCGAGGGCTGCCGCTTGCGCCCTTCCCACTGCATGTGCGCGCTGCGCCCCGAGCTGGCCACGCGCGCGGCCTTCTGCCTGCTGATGCATGATGCCGAGCCGCTCAAGCCCAGCAACACGGGCTGGCTGATTGCCGATGTGGTGAAGGACACCCATGCCTTCGGCTGGTCGCGCACCGAGCAGGATCCGCAGCTGGAGGTCTTGCTGGCCGATCCGCAATGGCAGCCCTATGTGGTGTTTCCCGGCGAATATGCGGAGCCTGCCGAGCGTGTGCTGGAGACGCTGGACGGCGGCGACAGCCGTGCGCTGCAGCCCGGCAGACGCCCGCTGTTCATCCTGCTGGACGCGACCTGGTCGGAGGCGCGCAAGATGTTCCGCAAAAGCCCGTATCTCGATGGCTTTCCCGTGCTCAGCCTGAACCCGGACCTGATCTCCCGCTACCAGCTGCGCAGATCCAAGCGCGACGACCATTTCTGCACCAGCGAGGTGGCGGCCCTGTGTCTGGAGCTGGTGGGCGATGCCGGCGATGTGCAGGCTGGCCAGGTGCTGGAGAGCTATCTGGGCGTGTTCACCGAGCGCTATCTGCGGGCCAAGCACCAGCAGCCGGTCGATGAAGCCAGCAGCGTCCATCAGCGCCTGCGTGAACTGACGGGGGCGGCCCCCGCCAAACGCGACGTGTGAGGCGACGCGCAGGCATAAGCATTCCACTCAAAGCGATAAGCGAGCAACGACAATCGGGCCAGGGCCTCATGAGGGCATGGGGTGCGTGCCGGATCGGGTGGGTGATGAGCGCCGATGACCAGGGGTCTCGGCGCTTTTGTTTTTCGGGAGTGGATGATGGGCAAGTCGTTGAAATGGGCCGGGCTGGCAGCAGCGCTGGTATGTGCGGGTTCTGCCATGGCTGCGGGCAAGACCGAGGCGGCGAGCTCCACTATCAGTGCCAATATCGACACGGCGGTGGAACTGTCCGCATCGCCCACGCTGCAGCGCTGGCAGGCAGGCGGCGCCGTGGTGCTGGGGGTGCGGGAGGCTGCGGTTCCCATGTCCTACGCGATCGGTGCCAACGAGAAGTTCGTCGGCTATCACATGGACCTCTGCGAGCGCGTGGTGCATGCGATCGCGCCCAGGGCCCAGATCAAGTACATGGTGCTGACGCCGCAGAACACCATGCCGCTGATCAACAACGGCACGGCCGATTTCAACTGCGCCAGCATGACAAACAACCTCACGCGCCAGAAGCAGGTTGCGTTCGGCCTGACCACCTATGTCAGCGAGGTGCGCATGGCCGTGCGTGCCGATTCGGGCATCACCTCGTTCAAGCAGCTGCAGGGGCGCAATGTGGGCGCTATCACCGGCACGACGGCAGTACAGATTCTGCGCAAATACGCCAGCGACAACGAACTGAACTTCAAGACGCTGATGAGCAAGGACCAGTTCGAGAGCTTTCTGATGCTGGAGTCGGGTCGAGTCGATGCCTTTGTGCTGGACGACAACATGCTGGCCGGCGTGATCGGCCAGAGCAAGAACCCCAAGGGCTACAAGATTGTGGGCGAGGTGATCGGTGCCGAGCCGATTGCCATCCAGTTCAGCAAGAACGACCCGCAGATCAAGAAGGCCGTGGACGGCGCCATTTTGCAGATGATCCGCTCGGGCGAGTTGCACAAGCTCTACAACAAATGGTTCATGCAGCCCATTGCGCCCAAGAACGTGAACCTGAACCTGCCCATGGGCGAGATGCTCAAGAAGCAGCTGGCCGCACCCAACGACACGCCGCTGGAGCAGTTCGTATTGCCCCAATAAAGCGGCAGGCCCACATCAGCCGATAGACTGCAAGGCAAACCTCAAGGGAAATGATTGCCGTGCTGGAGTACCTGGTCTATCCGCTGATTGCGCTGCTGTTCGTGGCGGTCTTCACGCGCGAGGTGATTGCGCCCGCCTCGCGCAATCTCTGTGACCGGCGCTGGCTGATCTACAGCAGCGCCCTGGGCGCGCTGACGCTGGTCTGCACGCTGGCGCTGGGCTGGTTGCTGGAAGACCGGATTCGCCAGCATGCGCTGCTGGATGTGGGCGCACGCTGGAACCCGCTGCTGGTGGGCTTGTTGAGCTTTTTCATCACCAGCTTTGTCTTTTACTGGTGGCACCGCGCCACCCACGCCTCGGATCTGCTGTGGCGCGTGTTCCACCAGTTGCATCACAGCGCGCGGCGCATCGAGGTGCTGACCTCGTTCTATGCCCATCCGTTGGACTCCTGCGCCGCCATGCTGCTGAGCGTGATCTCCAGCTACTGGGTGCTGGGCGCCAGCCCGGCGGCGGCAGCCGTGGCCCTGGGGCTGACGGCGGCCTTCGATCTGTTCACCCATGCCGATCTGCGCACGCCGCGCTGGCTCGGCTATGTGCTGCAGCGCCCGGAAATGCATACCGTGCACCATCAGCATGGCCACCATGCGCAGAACTACGGCCTGCCGCTGTGGGACATGCTGTTCGGCACCTGGACCAACCCCGCCGAGCGTGCGCAGCAACTGGGCTTTGATGACGACAAGTCCGAACGCGTGGCCGAGATGCTGCTGTGGCGCGATGTGCACCAGAGTGCGCCCGCTTGCGGGCGCCGCAAGTCATCCTGAAGCTTCGAAATTGATAGCTGATGGTGCTGGTGGGTGGGGCACAGCCTGCTGTTTTTGTTCTTAATTGTTAACACGGATTGCCAAGACCCTGCCAGAGCTCGGCAAGCTCCGTCCCCTGCTTGGGCGGGTGGCAAAAATCTGTTCAAATTGCCCCGGTCTGTTCACCTGTCAACAGACGCCAAGCCGTCTGGCTGCGGGCATTCATAACATTCTGTGGCCTCACCACCGGTGAGCTGCAACAGACAAATCGCCTGCCAGGTTCCGGCACCCCCGAGCGTGTTTCCATGCGCTCTGCGACCCCCGGGTCGCTGCAAAGAGCTGTTACTGCCTCTTTGCTCAAATTCTGAATACTGCTTCAGCCATGTCTCATGCGTGGCTGTGATCGTTTGTCTGCAAGCCCGGCCCGTGCCTGGGCGAAAGGAAAGGTGTCCGGTTTTGGTGGAGTCGGCGTTCAAGCTGCGCTACAACCCAGCGCTCGATGGATTGAGAGGCATAGCCATTGTGCTGGTGCTGCTCTCGCACGCACATGCCCCGATGTTCGACGGCGCCTTCTTCGGCGTCGATCTGTTCTTCGTGCTCAGCGGCTTTCTGATCACCTCGCTGCTGCTGATGGAATATCAGCAGCATGGCAAGCTCGATTACTGGCGCTTTTACCGTCGCCGCTTCTTCCGGCTCATGCCTGCGCTGGCGCTGTTTCTGCTCGCGTACTGCGTGTTCGCGCCGTTCATCTGGCCAGACCTCACGGATATCTATTCGGACGCCCTGGTCTCCATCCTCTACCTGGCTGACTACGGCATTGCCTTCTTCGACAGTCCGGACACGCTGCTGCATATGTGGTCGCTGTCGGTGGAGGAGCATTTCTATCTGATCTGGCCGCCGCTGCTGGTCCTGCTGCTACGCAAGGCCACGCCGGGCCGGGTCTGGGCGCCGCTTGCGGCGCTGTGGCTGTTGAGCACGCTGTGGCGTATCTTCTGGGTGGTGCAGGGCCAGCAGTTCTACGAAATCTTCTTCCGATTCGATACGCGGGCCTCGGGTTTGCTGGCCGGTGCCCTGCTGGCGGCGCTGATGATGGAGCGCCCCCAATGGATAGAGCGTCTGCAGTCGTTGCGCGCCTACACCATGTGGTTTGTGCTGGCCGTGCCCTTGATCATGGAGCTGGAATGGGACAACCAGCACGCCATGGTCTGGGGTGTCACGGTGGTGGAGTGCGCCGCCCTGGTCGTGCTGCTGGCCGTGCAAAAGCCCACGGGTCTGGTCTATGAAATGCTGACGGCGCCAATGCTCATCAAGCTGGGCCAGCTGTCCTACGGCATCTACCTCTGGCATTACCCGGTGGTGCGCTATCTGCGTGCCGATTACTCCTGGCCCGTGACTGTGGTCGCGGGCCTGCTGATCTCGACTGCGCTGTCGGCCCTGTCGTTCTACACGGTGGAGCGCTGGGCCATGCGCCACCGCGACCTGGGGGCGGGCAAAAAGCCCATGCGCCAGCACAAGCCGCGCCAGGAGCCCGCGCTGCGCGAGGCTACGCGCGGCTCGTGATCGCCCTAGAAGCCTGAGCCGGGCTGAGCCAGGTACTCGGCCTCTTCGGCGGTGCTGGCGCGGCCCAGAATGTGGTTGCGGTGCGGGAAGCGGCCAAAGCGCTCTATCACCACCTGATGGCGATGGGCGTAGTCCAGCGTTCCGGCCAGATATTCGCGCAGTTCGGCGTCCGTGGCGCTCTGCTGCAATGCGTCGAAGGCGGCCACGCTGCGTTGCTGCATGGCCGGGTCCTCGGCATGTTCCAGTGGCAGGTACATGAAGACGCGGGCCACCTCGGGCAGCAGCCGGTCGCTGCCGGAGTCCATTGCTTGCAGCGCCAGTGCCAGGGCCTGTGCGTCGCCGGCAAAGCTCTTGGGGGTGTTGCGGTGGATATTGCGCGTGAACTGGTCCAGCAGGATCACCAATGCCAGCTGCTGCCATGGACCCTGGCTTGCCCAGTGCTGCAGGGCACCGCCCAGAGCGGCCTCTACCGCAGTGCCAAAGCGCTGGCGCAGCTCCTCGTCGAAGGCCGCCGATTTGGTGAACCACTGCGTCTTGTGCTTGAGGGCATCGGCATTGCCGGGCCTGGGGCTGCCGAACCACTGGGCCAGGATCTGGTCGGGCAGGCTGGTGTCCTGGGCGGCGGCAGTCAGTGCCTCATGGCTGAGGGAAGAGGGATATGCAGTCATGCAAATCATTGTGCATGCACTGCTGCCGTGTGCCTTCGGTCAACCCCTGGTGGCCTCGGACGTTAGATAACAGTCTTTTACCTGCAGATTGCATCAGATAGGGAACTGCCAACATCCATCGAGACTCTGTGGAATAGCAGGCTCGGAGACAATGGAGTACTCAAAAACCATAGCTGATAGCGTTGGTTTATCAAGCGTTTGCACGGGTTTTGAATCAGGTTTTACGGAGTTCGGTGGTCGTGATGAATCGGCGCTCATGGTTGGCGGTGACAGTATTGGGATTGGGAATGGCTGCCACGGGCTGCTCGGGCAAGTCAGTGCCCAGCAGCGTGAGCGTGAGCCAGCAGAAGCTGCAGGAGATGCTGGCCAGGCGTTTCCCCAGGCAGTTCCCGGTGGCGGGTTTGCTGCAGCTGGATCTGAAGGCACCGCAGCTGAGCATGGTGCCCGAGCGCAATATGCTCAACGCCGTGATTCCGGCCGAGCTCAGCGGCAAGGTGCTCAAGGAGCAGTACAGCGGCCTGCTCAATGTCGATTTCGCCCTGCGCTATGAACCCACCGACCGCACCTTGCGTGCCTACCAGATCAAGGTCAACCAGCTCAGCATGGACGGGCTGTCGCCCGCGCTCAGCGATATGCTGGGTACTTATGCCACGGCCCTGGCCGAGCAGGCCATGGGCCAGTTGGTGCTCTATCAGCTGCAGGACCAGGATCTGGCCCTGGTCGATGCGCTGGCGATGGAGCCTGGCGCCATTACCGTCACCGCCCAGGGGCTGACCGTGGCCCTGGTGCAGAAAGCCGGACCGGGCAGCAAGCGCTGAGCTGCCTGGCGCCAAAAAAAGCCCGCAGGCTGTGCCTGACGGGCTTTTTTTGCGGGTCCGCGCTGCTCAGCGCGGCTGGGCGACGGGCTCCAGGCCTGTTTCCCGGATAGTCTTGGCGGCGGCTGGCGAGGTGTAGAACTTGAGCAGCTGCTCCAGCCCCTGGGGGTTGGTGGAAGTGCCGGCCGTGCCGGCCGAGAAGATGGTGTAGTGCTGCACCGAATCGGGCAGGGTGCCGACATAGCTGATGCCCTCGATGGGCAGCAGTTCGCTGACCTGCTGCAGGCCGATTTCGGCCTCGCCCCGCGCCACGATGGTGCCCACACGCTCGGTCACGATCTTCCTGCTCTTGGGCATGACCTGGTCGTGAATGCCCAGCTTCTTGAGCATCTGGGTTTCGTAGTAGGTACCGCTGGCGCTGGCCGAGTAGGCAATGCTCTTGGCATTGAGCAGCACCTGACGCAGCTTGTCCTCGCTGCTGATGTCGGGGATGGGGGCACCCTTCTTCACGGCCACGCCCACGGCAGAGCGCACCAGGTCGATCTGGGTGCCGTTGCGCACCAGGCCCTTGGCGGCCAGATCGTCGAGCGCGCCACGCGCCAGAATCACCACGTCGGCCTTTTCACCCTTGCTCAGGCGGTTGGGAATGGAGGTGGGCGAGGCACCCATGGACGAGCCATAGGCCGACTCCACTGCCAGGCCGGTCTGGGCCGTGAACTGCGGTGCCAGCAGCTTGTGTGCTGCAGTGAAGCCGCCCGAAGTCATGAGGCGCACGGGCTCCTTGGGCGTGCTGCCCGGTTGCTGGGCACAGCCTGCAGCCAGGGCCACAGCGCTGATCAGAAGGGCTCGGCGAACGGTGAAAAGGGGAAACGGCTTCATCAATGTCTCTCTGTATTGGGCGGGTCTGGATAGGCCTTGAACCCTTATTGAATCGACGCAGACAGCTACGGTTGTCATCGCTTCTGCGGCTGAGCGGATTGTGAAAAGTTGCGGCCTTTGCGTCCAATACCGTTTGCGTCTGGACTTGATACGAAAATCGTCCTATGGATTTGCGCCGTCTGACCTGTTTTCTGGCTGTGGCCGAGGAGCTGAATTTCAGCCGTGCGGCCCAGCGTTTGCATATGAGCCAGCCCCCGCTGAGCCAGCAGATCCGTCTGCTGGAGCAGGAGATGGGGGCGCAATTGTTCGAACGCTCGCGCCGCGCCGTGGCGCTGACGCCGGCAGGCCTGCTGCTGCAGGACAAGGCGCGGCAGATCGTGGAACTGCATCAGCAGGCGGGCGAGCTGGTGCGCATGGCAGCCCATGGCCTGGCGGGGCGGTTGCGCATCGCCTTCACGGCATCGGTGCCGCTGTTTGACGAGTTCTCGGCCATGCTGCGCGACTTTCGCAGCCGCCACCCGCAGGTGGAGCTGGATCTGCAGCATATGACCACGGGCGAGCAGATCGCGGCATTGACGGCCGGTCAGATCGACATCGGCTTTATGCGGCCTTCGCCGACCTTCCGCATCCCCGTGCCGATACGCGAGCAGACGCTGTGGCGCGACGAGCTGAGGCTGGCCCTTCCCGTGGCGCATGCGGCCTCGGCGGCGAACGAGCCACTGGCACTGAGCAGCCTGGCCGATCAGCCTTTTGTGCTGCATCCGGCCGTGCTGGGTGGCGGTCTGCACGAACATATTCTGGCGCTGTGCAGCGAGGCCGGCTTTGTGCCGCGCATCGCCCAGCCAGCGCGTGAGACCTCGACCATGCTGGCACTGGTGGCCGCCGGCCTGGGGCTGTCCATCGTGCCCAGCGTCTATGAGCGCATCTGCCCGCCCGGCGTGGTGCTGCAGCCGCTGGCCGACGCCGCGCGCCATTCGCGCATTGCACTGGTCAGCATGCAGCAGGCGCCATCACCCTGCGTGCAGATGTTCTGGCAGTTGCTGCGCTAGGGCGGCCTTCGCCGGCATCAGTCCGCGCGAATATCGGCGGCTCGGATGACGTCGCCGAGTTCCCGGGTTTCGGCCTGGATGAAGCTGCCGAACTGAACCGGGGTTCCTCCCAGGGGCGTGGCACCCATGTCAGCCAGCGTCTGGGTGACCGCAGGCGTGGTCAGCGCCTTGTTGAGTGCAGCGTTCAGCGTCTGGATCACGGCCTCAGGCGTTCCCTTGGGGGCTACCAGGCCCCACCATACGGTGGCCTGTACATCCACACCCAGGGAACGCGCGGTAGGCACCTGGGGCAGCAGGCGCGAGCCATTCTTGTTGAGCACCGCCAGTGCGCGCAGGTTGCCGCTGTTCACATGACCCGCGACTTCCAGCGGATTGATCGCCATGAAGTCCAGACGTCCGCCCAGCAGATCCGTCACGGCGGTGGAGCCACCCTTGTAGGGAATATGGACGCCCTTGAACTGCCCGGCTGTTTCCAGCAAGGCACTCGCCATATGGCCCGAACTGCCCACGCCTGCCGTGCCATAGGACAGGGCGCCGGGCTTGGCCTTGCCCGCTGCAATCAGTTCGGCCAGGCTTTTGTACGGTGACTTGGCGTTGACCACGACCACCAGCGGGGCCTCGCCGATGCGCCCCACCGGAACCAGGTCGGTCGCGGGGTCGAAGCTGAGCTTGGAGTACAGCGCCTTGTTGGTGGTCAGCGTGTTCGAGGCCGTCAGCAGCGTATAGCCATTGGGCGCGGAGCGTGCCACTGTCGCCATGCCGATATTCGTGCCGCCTCCGGGCTTGTTTTCCACCACGATGGACTGACCCAGAAACTCCGCCATGGGCGTGGTGACCAGCCTGGTCACGATGTCCACGCCTCCGGCCGGCGAATACGGCACGACGACCGTCACGGCGCGCTCCGGAAAGCCTGCGGCAGCGGTCGCACCGCTGGCCAGCATCAGCCCTGCAGCCAGCGCGGTAGCGCCCAGGCCCAGCACTTGCCGCCGGCTCAGCAAAGCGCAAGCAGGCGTCTTTGCGCCGGTGAAAAAAGAATCGGGCCTGCCTGGAAGCTGATGCATGTCATATCTCCGTGTTCAGTTCTTGTAAACACTCAATATCACCCGCTGAAGCGCCGTCTTCGATGAGGGAATCTGCGTACCCGCATCTGGCCATCCCAGCCATCGGCAGCGCTGCCTGCAAGGCCGCATGACAACCGTTAGGATGCTCGGGAGCTCTGTGTCGTGGCTTGCCAGGCCACGCCGACAGCCCCTTGCGGGGCCGCAGAGATTGCCAACACGCTCCGAAGGAAACCCATGACGCAACCCCAAGTCCTCGCCGATTTTTCCGTGACCCGCAAATGGCCCGCGCAGCACCCCGAGCGCATCCAGCTGTACTCGCTGCCCACCCCCAACGGCGTGAAGGTATCGATTGCGCTGGAGGAAATGCAGCTGCCCTACGAGGCGCATCTGGTCAGCTTCCAGACCAATGACCAGCTCACACCAGAGTTTGTCGGCACTTTCCCCAACAACAAGATTCCCGCCATCATCGACCCGCAGGGCCCGGGCGCAAAGCCGCTGGCGCTGTTCGAGTCGGCGGCCATCCTGATCTATCTGGCCGACAAGAGCGGCAGCCCGCTGCTGCCCGCAGACCCTGCAGCGCGCTACGAGACGCTGCAGTGGCTGATGTTCCAGATGGGCGGCGTGGGGCCCATGTTCGGTCAGGTCGGCTTCTTCCACAAGTTCGCGGGCAAGGACTTCGAGGACAAGCGCCCGCGTGACCGCTATATCAACGAATCCAAACGTCTGCTGGGCGTGCTGGAACAGCGCATGCAGGGCCGCGAGTGGATCATGGGTGAGCAGATTACGATTGCCGACATCGCCATCTGGCCCTGGGTGCGCAATATGGTCGACGAGAACGGCTACAACGCCGCCGAGCTGGTGGGCTGGAGCGAGTTTCCCGAGCTGCAGCGCGTGCTCAAGGCCTTCGTGGCCCGCCCGGCGACGCAAAAAGGGCTGAACGTTCCGCAGCGCGGCTGAGCGCCGGCACGGGCAGACAGGCTGGCCGTTGTTGCAAAAGCGGCAAGTACTGTCCCAGCGGTGATGTCTTTCAAGCCCGTGGGTCGGCCTTATCTTCGAGACTTCAGGCACTGCAGCTGGCAGCGGCCTCTCAAGAGGAGAATTCCATGACCACGAATCGCCCCCCCATTCTGGAAAGCGCCCCGCTGGGGGCGCGCTGGCCCTGCCTGGATCCGTTTCTGTTCTGCGCTCACCACGATGACAGCTATCCGGCCAGCAACGGCAAGATGGGCGTGCAGGCCGTGGAGTTCGAGGGCCGCGAGATGGGCAGCGACTTCAGCGCGCGGAATGGCTTTTCGATGTACCACGGCGAGCCGATTCCGGGCTTCCCGGGCCACCCGCATCGCGGCTTCGAGACCGTGACCCTGGTGCGCAAGGGCCGCATCGACCATGCGGACTCGCTGGGTGCGGCAGCGCGCTTCGGCGGCGGCGATGTGCAGTGGCTCACGGCCGGCAAGGGCATCCAGCACTCGGAGATGTTTCCGCTGCTGAGCAGCGACCAGCCCAATCCGCTGGAGCTTTTCCAGATCTGGCTGAACCTGCCTGCGAGGAACAAGATGGTGGAGCCCCACTTCACCATGTTCTGGAACGAGCAGATTCCGCGCCTGAGCTTCAGCGATGCGGCGGGCCGCAAAACCACCGTCACCGTGGTGGCGGGAGCCCTGGACGGTGCGGACCCGGCCTTGCCGCCACCGCCCGAGTCCTGGGCCTCCCAGGCCAACAGCGACGTGGCCATCTGGACGCTCGAGCTCGAGCCCGGCGCCCGCTGGACCATGCCCAGGGCCACAGGCCCTGAAACCCATCGCATGCTCTACTTCTTTGTGGGCAAGAGCATGACTGTGGGTGGCGAAGCCGTGAATGGACATCTGGCCATGCATGTCGATGCGCAGAGCGATCTGGAGCTGGTCAACACCGGCGATATCAGCGCAGAGCTGCTGCTGCTGCAGGGCAAGCCGATTGGCGAGAAGGTGGCGCAGTACGGCCCCTTTGTGATGAACACGCAGGAGGAGATCATGCAGGCCATGCAGGACTATCGCCGAACCCAGTTCGGCGGCTGGCCCTGGAAGGACAACGACCCGGTACATGGCGCCGAGAACCGCCGCTTTGCACGCTACCCGGGCTCGGACATCGACGAGCAGCCGCCACTGGCCCGATAAGACCAGGCTCAGGGGGCGAAGCTCGCGGCCTCCGGCATGCGCCCCAGTTCCCCGAGCACCTTGAGCGTGACCGCCATGCCCGTGTTGCCCGCAGGCACGCCGGCATAGACGGCGGTCTGCAACAGCACCTCGCGGATGGTGTCCAGGTCCAGCGGCGCGGCCTCGCTGTCGGCCGGGTCGGCCTGCAGTCCCGTGCGTATGTGCAGCTCGAACTCCTCCCAGCGCCCCATGGCCGCCGTGATGGCCAGCACCATGATGCGGCGCGTTCGGCGCTCCAGGCCCGGGCGGCTCCAGATGCCGTCCCAGGCATAGGCGGTGATCATGCGCTGGAACTCCACATTGAGCACATTCGCGCTCTCCACGGACCGGTCCACCCAGGCATTGCCCAGCACGCGGCGGCGATTGGCCAAGCCGCGCTGCAGGCTGTCGGCGGCTTCAGAGGCAGGGTGGGTCTTGTTCTGCATGGGCAGGGCTTTCTTCCATTGGGGTTGGCGAACGGCTGGCCAGAAGGGCCAGGCATTCGCGCTGCGAAGCCTGTACGGCCTGCTGCGGGTCGCAGGCCTGGGACAACGCGCGGCGCAGCGCTGGCAGTTGTTCGGGGGGGAGTTCGGGTGCGGTGCGGCTGGCAGCCCATTGCATGAGCAGCTCCTGCAGCTCGCGCTGCTGCTCCAGCGCCAGGGGGGCGAGCTGCTCCACGGCGGCCAGGGCTTCATGTTTGCCGGTGAAGGGCGCCAGGGCATGCACGCAGGCCTCCGAAAATACCAGGCCCCGCAGACCGGCCACATGCGCCAGCATGCGCTGCGGGTGGACCTGCAGCGTCTGCGCGGCCTGGCGCAGTGCAGCGGCCGCGCCATGAGCGTGGCGCCACAGCTCGGGCCAGTGGGCGACTTCCGCCTGCCATTCACCCAGCGCGCGCTCATGGGCCTGGGCCATGCAGCCCAGCAGCAGGGCGGCCAGCGGCGGTACGGCCTGGGTCTGGGCCACGGCCTGCATGCAGTGCACGGGATTGCGCTTGTGCGGCATGGCGCTGGAAGTGCTGCCGCGCGCTGCCTCGCTGATCTCTGCGACCTCATACTGCGACATCAGCGACCAGTCGCGCGCGAGCTTGGACAGGCTGCCGCAGCACACGGCCACTTCCATGGCCAGGCGCATCCAGCTGTCGCGCTGCGTATGCCAGCTGTGGCCGCAGGCCTCCAGGCCCAGGTGCTGCGCCAGCGCCTGCTCCACCGCCAGCCTGTGCGTGCCCAGGGTCGCGCCATTGCCCACGGCGCCGCCCAGCTGCACGCACAAGGCCCGGGGCGCCAGCTGCGAGAGCTGGTCGATGCTGCGTTGCAGGGCAGCGGCCGACTGTGCGCATTTGAGGCCGAAGCTCGTGATCTGCGCGGGCTGCAGCAGGCTGCGCGCCAGCATGGGCGTGGCAGCATGCCGAGCGGCCAGATTCAGCAATGCGTCGACCAGGGCCTGCAACTCGGCCAGCAGGGCCTGCAGCGCCTGTTGCGTGAGCAGGGCGCTGGCCGTGTCCACGGCATCCTGCGTGGTCGCGCCCCAGTGCAGCCAGGGCAGGCCCTGGGGGCCATGCGCCTGCAGCCACTGTTGCAGCGGCTTGACCAGGGCCAGGCCCAGCGCACCGCTGGCGCGTGCCTGTTCTGCAATGCGGTCGCGGTCCAGGGGCGCCTGCTCGCAGGCGCTGGCAATGGCCTGGGCCGCAGGCTCCGGAATCAGTCCGCAATCGGCTTGTGCCCGGGCCAGGCCGGACTCGAAGCGAAGCAGTGCCTGCAGCCACTGCGCATCGGAAAACCAGGCGCCACCGCCGGCCGGGCCCAGATAGTCGTTCACCAGAGTCATGATGTTTGCGCCGGCCTCAGGCCGTGGCTCCCGATGCCTTGATCACCGCTGCCCACTTGCTGCTTTCCTGGCGGATGCGGGCTGCGTACTGCCTGCTGTCGCCCAGCAGCGGCACGGCCCCTTCCACCTCCAGGCGGGACTGGAAGCTGCTGGAGGCTGCCACCTTGAGGATGTCGCGTCCCAGCGTGGCGACGGTCTCCTGCGTCGTGCCCTTGGGGGCCAGCACGCCATAGGTCAGCGAGCTCTCGAAATCCGCCAGGGCCGGCACGCCGGACTCGGCCACCGTGGGGACGTCGGGCAGCTGGGGCTGGCGCTTGGCCCCGGTCACTGCCAGGGCGCGCAGCTTGCCGGCCTTGACCAGGGCCATGGCTGCCGGGATCACCCCGAAGCTGAAGTCCACATTGCCGCCGACCAGATCGGTCAGCGATGGTGCGGTGCCCTTGTACGGCACGTGGATGGCCTTGGCGCCCAGGGCATGGGCGAACATCTCGCCCGTGAGGTGGCCGCCCGTGCCCGAGCCGCTGGACGCGTAGTTGAGCTCGCCGCTGCGGCGGCGCAGCAGCTCGGCCAGTTGGGCCACGTTCCGGGCGGGCGACGCGGCCGGCACCACCAGCAGCAAGGCCGAGGAGGCGAACATGGCCACCGGCTGCAGATCGGTGGAGGCATTGAACTTGAGGCCCGGGTAGAGCGAGGGATTGATGGACACCGTTCCCGTATGGCCGAGCAGGAAGATACTGCCGTCGGCGGGAGCGCGAACCACCATCTCCGTGCCCAGATTGCCGCCCGCGCCGGCCTTGTTCTCCACGATCATGCCGTAGCCCAGGGAGTCGTTGAGGCCGTACGCCATCTGCCGCGCCAGCACATCGTTGCCGCCGCCGGGCGCAAAAGGCACGACGATGCGCGTGCTGCGACGCTGGGCGAAGGCGGGCAGGGCGGCAGCGCCCAGGCCGGCCGCTGCGGTGGACAGCCACCGGCGGCGGCTGAGGAAATCGGACTCACGCATTTTTGTCTCCTTGTCAGTTCGTTGTCCGCAGTGTGGTCCAGGCACGCTCTCGAAAACAGGGCTTGCGGCTGGCATTTGTTTGAAGAAAATGTGCGAGATGGATGTCAAGTACATACACAATTTCTTGCGCGTCGTGCAGACCGGCTCCATGTCCTAAGCCGCGCGCCAGCTCGACCTCAGTCCCTCGGCCATCGCCCAGCAGATGCGCGTGCTTGAAGCTGCGCTGGGTGCCCCCTTGCTGGTGCGCCATGGCCGCAGCGTGCGTGCCACTGCAGCCGGCGAGCGCCTGTTCGAGCGCGGGCAGCGGCTGCTGCAGGACTTCGACGGCCTGCGCGAATGGGTGCTGGGCGACGCCGACGGCGGCGAGCTGCGCCTGGGCACGGTGAACACGGCCCTGCACGGTTTTCTGCCTGCCGTCCTGCAGGCCTTCGTGGCCCGCCATGAGCAGGTGCGCATCAGCGTGCGTGCCGGGCTCACGCCCGAGCTGTACACCGCCCTGGTGCAGTCCGAGCTCGACGTACTGATCTGCCTCAAGCCCTCCTTCGACCTGCCCAAGACCGTCTGCTGGGCCGAACTGCGCGAGGAACCCCTGGTCGTGCTGTGCCGCCGCGAGGACGCACGTCAGGACCCGCTGGAGTTGCTGCGCAGCCGTCCCCTGGTGCGCTATGACCGTGCGCTGGCCGGCGGGCGCCTGGCCGACCGCTACCTCAAGGCCCAGGGCATAGTCCCCGTGGAGCGCATGGAGCTCAACTCGGTACTGGCCGTGGCCATGATGGTCGACCAGGGCCTGGGCGTAGGCCTGGTGCCCGACATTGGCAGCGTGCTTGCCCAGGGGCGCGAGGTGTGCGCGCTGGCGCTGCCAGGAGCGGGCAACGGGTCTGGCGGCACCGGCGACCGCGCCCCGGACGCACGCAAGGTCGGCCTGCTGTGGCTCAATACCTCGGCGCGCGCGCGCTGGGCGCGCAGCCTGCTCGACTGCGCGCGGCAATGCCTGGCGTGAAGCCCGCTCAGCCGAACTCCCCTGCGAGAAAGTCCACCACGGCGCGCACGCGCGGCGCCAGGGATCTGCCGCGTGGATACAGCAGGTAGAAGCGGTCGTCCTCGCTGCGTTCCTGGAACTGCGGCAGCAGCGGCACCAGGGTTCCGCGCTCCAGGTCGGCGGCGATATGGAAGTGCGCCAGCCGCACCACGCCGTGGCCCAGCAACGCCAGGCTGCGCAACAGCTCACCCTGGTTGGCGCCGATGTGGCTGGGAATGTCTATGGTCTTGAGTCCGCCTTCCTCATGGAAGGTCCAGCGGTTCCACTGCGTGCGTATGGTGAAGTTCAGGCAGCGGTGCTGCAGCAGATCCTCGGGCTGCTCGGGGTGGCCGAAACGCTGGAGGTACTGCGGCGACGCGGCTATCACCCAGGGCCTGAGCATCAGCGGGCGGCCGATCAGCGTCTGCTCCGTAGGCCTGCCGCTGTGGATGGCGACGTCTATGCCCTGACGCACGAAGTCGCCGCGCTCCGTGCCGAGGACGAAGTCCAGGTGCAGGCGTGGGTGCCGGTCCAGCAGCAGGTGCAGGCGCGGTGCCACCAGGTATTTGGCCGTGGTCAGCGCCGTATGGATGCGCACCGTGCCCGAGATTTCGGCATCGGTCACGCGCACACAGGCCTCTGCCTGCTCCATGGCCTGCACCACGCGCTGGCTGGCGATGCGAAAGCGCTCGCCTTCCTGCGTCAGGCGTATGGCTGCGGCAATCCGTTCGAACAGTCGCACGCCAAGGCGTGCCTCCATGCGCGCGATGAGCTTGCTCACCGCCGAAGGCGACAGCCCAAGCCTTCTGCCGGCACCGGAAAAACTACCTTCCTCGATCACGCGCAGGAATACCGTCATCTCGCCGAACTGGTCCATCTAAGGTCTTCGCCCCCTGTGAAATTGATTCACATGCGCTGTGCGCGCGCATGCGTTGTCTCTTCAAAAACGACTGTACAGAATGGCTCCAGCCCCCGGGTCTGGGGGAACAACGGAGACAAGCGCAATGAATGACAGCAAGATCCTGCGCATAGGCGCGGGAGCCGCCTGGTGGGGCGACCGGATCGAGCCCGCCGCCCTCAATGCCGAGCGTGGCCGGCTCGACTACCTGTGCTTCGAGACCATGGCCGAGGCCACGGTCTGCGCCGCACAGGTCAGGATCCGACGGGACCCCTCCTTCCCGGGCTACGACACCTATCTCGACGACCGCATGCGCGCCGTGCTGCCTGCCTGCATGCGCCAGGGCACGCGCATCATCTCCAACCAGGGGTGGATCAATCCGCAGGGTGCGGCCCGGCGCATCGTCGAGCTGCTGCGCGAGCTGGACATCACCGGCGTCAAGGTGGCGGCCGTGGGCGGCAGTCTGATCACTGACCGCGTGCTGTCGCTGGCCCCCACCATCCTGGAGACCGGTGCCCCCACGCAGAGCATTGCCCACTCGCTGATCTCGGCCGAAGCCTATCTCGGGGCCGCTCCCATCGTTGACGCTCTGGCGGAAGGTGCGCAGATCGTGGTCACGGGCCGCGTCGCCGACCCTTCGCTGTTCCTGGCTCCCATGGTGCATGAGTTCGGCTGGGACCTGCTGGACCACGAGCGCGTGGGAGCCGGCAGCGCGATAGGCCATCTGATGGAGTGCGGGGCCCAGGTCACCGGGGGATATTTTGCAGACCCGGGCCTCAAGGACGTGCCCGAGCCCTGGAACCTGGCCTTTCCCATCGCCGAGGTCGATGCCGAAGGCGGCGTGACCCTGTCCAAGGTGGAAGGCACGGGCGGCATGATCAGCCTGCAGACCGTCAAGGAGCAGATGCTCTACGAGGTGCACGACCCGGAGAACTACATCACGCCCGATGTGGTGGTCGACTTCACGCAGGCCCACATCGAGCAGCTGGCGCCGGACCGCGTGCGCGTGACGGGTCTTACGGGCAAGCCGCGCACACCCACGCTCAAGGTTTCCATGGGGTGCACCGAGGGCTTCATCGGCGAGGACATGTTCTTCTATGCCGGCCCCGGCGCGCTGCGCCGTGCCCAGCTGGCCAGGCGCATCCTGGAGGAGCGATTGCGCATCGTGAAGCTCGATGCCGAGGAAGTGCGCATCGACTTCCTGGGTCTGAACGCCGTGCATGGCGCTGCCACGCCAGTGGACGTGCCCGAGCCCTATGAAGTGGCCGTGCGCGTGGCGGCACGCACCCGGTCGCGCGAGGAGGCCGTCAAGGTGGGGCGCGAAGTGGACGGCATGGCGGTCTCGGGGATTGCCCACACCGGCAAGCGCGTGCCGCACCAGGAGCGCACGCGCGAGGTGATAGGCGTGTGGTCCGCTCTGGTGCCGCGCGAGCAGGTGACGGCGCATATCGACTACTTCACGAGCTGAGCAGGGGAGCAAAGCATGCAGGACATGAACCAGGACATCCGGGTGCCGCTGGAGCAGGTGGCGCATACGCGCTCGGGCGACAAGGGCAATACTTCCAACATCGCCGTGTTTGCCTACGAGCCCGAGCTCTATGCGCTGCTCAAGCAGCAGCTGAGCGCCGAACGCTTCAAGGCCTTTCATGGCCCGGCCATCACCGGCGAGGTGCTGCGCTACGAGGCCGATAACCTGCACGCGCTGAACTTCGTGGCGCACGGTGCACTGGGCGGCGGCGTCTCGCGCAGCCTGTCGGTGGACAACTACGGCAAGGCGTTGTCGGCAGCCATCCTGGGCTTCGAGCTGCTCGTGCCCGCTGCGCTGGTGCCGCTGCTGCGCCGCCGTGCACCGGGCTGAGCCGGGCTGAGCCGGCACCGACATCCAGTGCGGGCATCCGCCGCATATTCCATAAAACACCACCAGGAGACACCGCAATGACCTCGCATCTGTTTCGCGCCCTGGCTGCCGCGCTGGCCATGGCGGCCTGCACGGCCGTGGCCTTCGCGCAGGCCCCGTCCTACCCCGCCAAGCCCGTGCGCATCATCGTGCCCTATCCGGCAGGAGGCACCACGGACATCATCGCGCGGCTGGCGGCGGCCCAGCTGTCCGAGCGGCTGCGCCAGCCCTTCGTCGTCGAAAACCGGGCCGGCGCCAGCGGTGCCATAGGCTCGGTGGCCGTGGCCCAGGCCGCCGCTGACGGCTACACGCTGGTCATGGGAACGGCCAGCTCGCACGGCATCAATTCAGCGCTGCAGAAGAACCTGCCCTATGACGCCGTCAAGGACTTCGCGCCCGTCACCGTGGTGGCGAGCACGCCGAACATCATCGTGGTCCATCCCAGCGTCCCCGCGCGCACCCTGGGCGAGTTGCTGGCGCTGGCCAAGGCCAGGCCCGGGCAGATCAACTTCGGCTCGACCAGCCCCGGCGGCTCTCCGCACATGAGCGCCGAGCTGCTCAAGATGATGGCCGGCGTGGACATGGCCCATGTGCCTTACAAGGGCGCATCGCCCATGCTCACCGATCTCATGGGCGGGCAGATACAGGCCGGCTTCGACAACCTGCCGTCCACCATCGCCTTCGTGCGCAGCGGCAAGCTGCGGGCGCTGGCCGTGACCACGCCGCAGCGCTGGCCCGGGGCGGCAGACATTCCCACCGTCGCCGAAAGCGTGCCCGGCTACGAGGTCTCGGGCTGGTTCGGCCTGCTGGCGCCGGCGGGAACGCCCAAGGCGGTGCTCGACACGCTGCAGACCGCAGTCGCCCAGGCCGTGCGCGACCCCGAGGTGACACGGCAGCTACGCAGCCTGGGCGCCGAGCCCGTGGCCAGCAGGCCCGAGGTCTTTGCGCAGCAGATCCGTGCCGACGTGGACAAATGGCGCGGCGTGGTTAAGGCCACGGGCGTGACGCTGGAATAGCCCGAGTCGCCGACAATGGCAGCTTTGCGCGATGCCTGACTCGGGTTCAGGCACCGCCCCACTCGAAATCCATCGTCATGAACATCACCAAAGACACTGCCGTCACCATCAACTACAAGATTCACGAGCTGCTCGCGGGCGGCGTGGCCGTCAAACTGCTGGACAAGGGCGATGTGGCCTATCTGCACGGCGGCTATGACAACATCTTCGCCAAGGTCGAAGCCGCTCTGGACGGCAAGCAAAAAGGCGATGCCGTGACCGTGGACCTGGCCGTGGCAGACGCCTTCGGCGAGCGCGACGAAAGCCTCAAGCGCACCATTCCCAAGGGTGAATTCCCTGCGGGCGTGAAGGTGGGCGGCCAGTTGCGCGGCACCAATGACCAGGGCCTGCCCCAGATCTACAACGTGGTGAAGATCAAGGGCCCCGTGGTGCTGCTGGACGGCAACCACCCTCTGGCCGGCTTCGCGCTGCGCTTCAGCGCGGTGGTCAACGAGGTGCGTGAGGCCTCCGAAGAAGAAATTGCCCACAAGCACGTGCACGGCGGCCACGGTCATCACCACTAAAAAACATAGCTGCAAGCGTATGCAAATAAAGGATTTCAGCATTATTTCTAGCTGAAATCCTTTGCCTGAAAGCGCAAGCAGCTATCAAAACAAAAGGCCCCCGGATTTTTGTCCAGGGGCCTTTTGTTTGCTTGGGGCTGATCGCTCAGGCGGTCAGGCGATCCAGCGCTTCGCGGTACTTGGCCGCCGTCCTGTCGATCACTTCCTTGGGCAGGCGGGGCGCGGGAGCCTTCTTGTCCCAGGCCTTGCCGTTGACCTGCGCCTGCTCCAGCCAGTCGCGCACGAACTGCTTGTCGTAGCTGGGAGGGTTCTCGCCCTTGGCCAGCGCGTCCTCGTAGCCTTCCACGGGCCAGTAGCGCGAGCTGTCGGGGGTCAGCACCTCGTCCATCAGCACCAGGGTGCCGTCTTCGGTCAGGCCGAACTCGAACTTGGTGTCGGCAATGATCATGCCCTTGGTCAGCGCGATCTCGGCCGCTTCCTTGTAGATGCGGATGGCGGTGTCGCGGATCTGGGCAGCGAGTTGCTCGCCCACCATTTCCACGGTGCGCTCGTAGGTGATGTTTTCGTCGTGGTCACCCATTTCGGCCTTGGCCGCGGGGGTGTAGATGGGCTCGGGCAGCTTGGCGGCATTGGTCAGGCCGGCAGGCAGCTTCACGCCGCAGACCGATTGCGATTCCTGGTATTCCTTCCAGCCGCTGCCGGCCAGATAGCCGCGCACCACGGCTTCGATCAGCACGGGCTTGAGGCGCTTGACCAGCATGGAGCGGCCTTCGACCTGCTTGACTTCCTCGGGCTTGACCACGGATTCGGGCGCTTCGCCGGTCAGGTGGTTGGGACAGATATGGCCCAGTTTGTCGAACCAGAACAGCGCCATCTGCGTCAGCAGCACGCCCTTGCCGGGAATGGGCTCGCCCATGATCACGTCAAAGGCGGACAGGCGGTCCGAGGCCACCATCAGGATGCGGTCATCGCCCACGGCGTAGTTGTCGCGGACCTTGCCGCGCGCGAGCAGGGGCAGCGAGGCAATGTTGGAGGTATGCAGGGCGGAGGGCTGGGTGGTCATGGTCGAGATAGGGGCTGTCAGGCAATTCAGGCGTGCAGTCGGTCAGCAGGCGCCTGAAAGCCCAAGGGGCTGCCAGCGTCGCAGGCCCGAGAGGCGGCTGCGTAAAAACGCGATTTTAATGGCGCAGGCAGGGGTTTGGACGGTCACGGTCTTTGCCAGCGCGCGCCTGCCGCGATCGAGGCCCTGGGGCATGCAGGCGTATCCTTTGCATGCGGGCCAAAGCCACTCATTGTGGCGTCAAAACCGGCTGTCATCAAACCGTCAAACAAGGCCCCTGGCGAGCCTGCGCTATCCCGGTCATTTCGTTGCCTTTGGCGTGGGGCGGGCGCATAGTGGATTCACAGCAAAGACGAATGCGCATTCCGAACTGCCAGGCTGCGGCACAGCCATCAGGTGCTGTGAAACCGCAGTGATTTCACCGAGAGCTAAGGAGTGTTTTGTTATGAATTTGACGATTAGCGGGCATCACCTGGAGGTCACTCCCTCGCTGCGCAGCTATGTCATGGCCAAGCTGGAACGCATTCTCAGGCACTTCGATCAGGTCGTGGACGTGAAGGTGCTGCTCACAGTCCACAAGCAAAAGGAAAAAGACAAACGACAGCGCGCCGGTTGCACCGTACGCGTGAAAGGGCAAGACTTGTTCGTGGAGACGCAGCATTTCGACCTCTATGCCGCCGTGGACGCCCTGGCCGACAAACTCGACCGTGTGGTGATGCGCTACAAGACTCGTCAACAAGGCCCGCGTGCCACAGCCAAGCGACTGGATTCCGGCGGCTTGCAGCTGGTGCAGGTGTCAGGTTGATGAAAGCGAGGCGCAAGCCCAGCGTTTGCGCCGGTTTGTTGCAGGGCTGTCGCCTTGTTACAACGCTAAAAGTGCCGCCCTACGGGGCGGTTTTTGATGGTGATCAGGGTTTCCCCACGGTTTTCAGCGCTGCGGTGCATAATTGTTGATCACACCATGAATCGCCTAGCTTCTATCCTTCCCGCCGCTCAAGTGCTTGTGAGCGTTGATGTCACCAGCAAGAAACGCGCTTTCGAGGAAGCGGGTTTGCTCTTTGAGAGCTTGCATGGTCTGTCTCGTGCCCTGATCACCGATAGCCTGTTCGCACGCGAACGCCTGGGCTCTACCGGTCTGGGGCATGGAGTTGCCATTCCCCATGGCCGCATCAAGGGCCTGACGGCTCCCATGGCGGCAGTGTTCCAGCTGGCCAGCCCGATCGGCTTCGATGCGCCCGACGAGCAGCCGGTCGGCCTGCTGATTTTCCTGCTGGTGCCCGAAGCGGCGACGCAAAAGCATCTGGAAATCCTGTCCGAGATCGCCGAGCTGCTCAGCGACAGCCAGTTGCGCGAGCGCCTGAAGTCCTCCACCGATGCGCAGCAGCTGCACGGCATGATCGACAGCTGGCAGTCCTCCATCACCTCCCAGGCCTGAGTTCTGGCTTCTTTTTTGACTGACAGGGCCTTGCCATGAGACCCAGCGCCATCAGTGCCGACGTATTGTTCGAGGCATTTCGCAACTCCAGCCTGCGCTGGCAGTGGATAGCGGGGCTGGGTGCTTCCGAGCGCCGCTTCGACGAAATGGCCGTGCGCTCGGCCCGCTCGGGCGCCGATCTGGTGGGCTACCTCAACTACATCCACCCCTACCGGCTGCAGGTGCTGGGCGAGCGTGAAATCGCCTACCTGACCAATGCCACCTCACAGGACTGCCTGCGCCGCATCGCCCGCATCGTCACGCTGGAGCCGCCGGTGCTGGTGCTGGCCGATGGTCAGGACGCGCCCGACGAACTGATCTCCATGTGCGAGCGCGCGCACATCCCGCTGTTCTCCACCAAGGAGCAGTCGGCCTTCGTCATCGACGTGCTGCGTGCCTATCTGTCCAAGCATTTCGCCGATCGCATCACCATGCACGGCGTGTTCATGGATATCCTGGGCATGGGCGTGCTGATCACGGGCGAATCGGGCCTGGGCAAGAGCGAGTTGGGGCTGGAGCTGGTCACACGCGGCAATGGCCTGGTGGCCGACGATGCGGTGGATCTGTACCGCATCAACCAGACCACGGTCGAAGGCAAATGCCCCGAGCTGCTGCAGAACCTGCTCGAGGTGCGCGGCATCGGCCTGCTCGATATTCGCGCCATCTTTGGCGAGACGGCGGTGCGCCGCAAGATGCGCCTCAAGCTCATCGTGCATCTGGTGCGCAAGGAAACCATGGAGCGCGAATACGAGCGCCTGCCCGCCGAGCCGCTGACCCAGGACGTGCTGGGCGTGCCCGTGCGCAAGGTGGTGATTCAGGTGGTGGCGGGCCGAAACATCGCCGTGCTGGTGGAAGCTGCGGTGCGCAATGCCATCCTGCAGCTGCGCGGCATCGACACCTACCAGGAGTTCGTGATGCGCCACCGCCGCGCCATGGAGAGCGGCGAGTCGTTCTAGACCAGCTGCAGCCTGCCGGGCTGCGAGGCCGGAAAGATCTGCTGCAGCTGCGATGCGTTCAGGCCGTACATGCGCGCGAACAGGCCGCCCAGCAGGGAGCGGTATTCGTTGAGTACGGGGTAGTCGCGGTTCTGGAACAACGCTTTTTCGGTCACTTCGATCTGCTCGCCCAGCACCTTGCCGCCGGCCTGGGCAGACAGGCCGCCGCCGAGAAACCAGTAAGCCGTGCCATGGCCGTGGTCTGTGCCCTTGTTGCCGTTTTCGCGGAAAGTGCGGCCGAACTCGCTGATCACCGCCACCACCGTATGGCGCCAAGCCTCGGCTCCCATGGATCCGGCGAACGTCGCCAGGCCCTGGCTCAGATCGCTGAGCCGGTTGGCCAGATTGCCACTGGCGGCTCCCTGGTTGACATGGGTGTCCCAGCCTCCGATATCGACAAAGCCCAGGTCGAACTGCTCGCGCATCAGGTGGGCCATGCGCTGGGCTACCAGGCTGAAACCCTTGGCGCTGATGGCATTGCGCCCGGCCTGGTCCATTTCCTCCTGCACGCTGCGCTGCACGGCACGCTGTACCGCAAAGCCTTCGCGCACCGGGACTTCCAAGGCCGAGCCCTGGTACATGGAGGCAATGATCTGGCTGCGCTGCTCGTCCACGGCCGTCTTGCGTACGGAGGCCAGCGCCATGTTCGCCACCTGGGCGCTGCCGCGCAGACATAGCGGCAACTGGGCAGTAAACGCCATGGGGCTGAGACTGGTCCGGCTCTGGCTGTCGGCTTGCAGCACCCGGGTCAGCCGGTTCAAAAAGCCGCTCTGAAAGCTCTTGCCACCCTCTTGTGGCTGTCCCAGCTCGATCGAGTCCTGGGTTTCGAAATGGCTGCGGGAGAGGTCGTTGCTGCCCGCAAATGGCACAAAGCAGGCCTGGCCCTGCTCATACAAAGGCAGCAGAGTGCTTTGCAATGCAGGATGCAGCCCCCATTGAGGGTTCAGGGCCAGTGCGCCGTCGGCCGATCCCGGGCGCGCTATGGCGATGCTGGGCCTGGCCTGATAGTAGAAGTCGCTATGAGTAGGCACCAGCAGGCTGTTGCAGTCGTAGGCGCCGCGCAGGAAGATCAGCAGAAAGCGCGGCGAGCTGCTCTGCAAGGGTGTGGCCAGGCCTTGGCCCAGATGACAGACCAGCGGCAGGGCCGCGCCGAGGCTGAGAAATTGACGTCTATGCATGGCTGCCATCCTTAGCGGTACATCATTTCGGGGGCGGAGAGGAAAAAGCTGTTCCAGTCCGCCGGGTTCCTGGCCTGGGCCAGCGCGGTGCGTGTGGCTGCACCAAGCGCCTGCACGCGAGCCTGGACACTGCTGCGTTTGCCGAGTTCGGGATAAGGTGGCTTTTCCAGGGGCTGCTGGGGGCCGCTGCGAAACAGCAGGGCACCCCGGCTGCCGATCTGTCTGGCCACATCGAAGCGGGCATTCATCTGGCCGGAGCTGGACCAACCCGACTGGGCCAGGGGGTAGCCATCCGGCGTTTCGTGGCCGTACAGCGGCTGTCCCAGCTGGTTCAGCCAGTTCTGTACCGGGGACACATCGCTGGCCACGCGCTGGTCATAGGCCAGGCGTGTGGCACCCAGCACATAGTGGACCGGGTCCTTGAAGCGTTGGCCGAATTGCTGAGCCTGCGGGTCGCTCAGCAGGGTCGCCAGCGTGACGGCAATATCACCATGGCTGCGCTCGAAGGCCAGTGCTGCGTGGTCGATCACGGCCGGGGCCGGGTTGTCTCCCAGAAAATAGACCGACAGCTTGCGCGCTATGAACTTTGCGGTGACTGGCGAAGCCGCTATGCGGTCTATCGCCTCGTTGACCTGGGCCAGGCCGCTTTTTTCCAGCGGCCTGCCTAGTAAGACCTGGGGTGTGTAGTCGTGGCGGTTGGGGTTGAATTCGAAGAAGCCATGGCGCACATAGTCCCCCTGGCGTTCGGGGCGCAGCTTGGGCGGAGGAGCATCGGCCTCCCTGGTGCTGAAGCCCACACCGGTCAGCACATGGGCCATGGCTTGCACATCGGCCTGGGTGTAGCCGCTGCCCACGCCCATGGTGTGCAGCTCCAGCAGTTCACGCGCGTAGTTCTCGTTGATGCGGCCGGCAGCATTGCTGGCGTTGTCCAGATACAGCAGCATGGCCGGATGACGCATGCTGGCGGCCAGCAGCTCGCGGAACTTGCCCAGCGCATGGGGGCGAATGGCCTGCTCCTCATAGTCGCCCACCCACATGCGTACATCGCCCTTGCGGGTACTGACATTGAAGTGATTCATCCAGAACCAGGTCATTTGCTCCTGCAACTGGTGGGGCGAGTAGAGCGCGCGCCAGATCTGGCGCTTCTGGGCTTCGGCACCCAGCTGGTTGAGCTGGCGTTGCAGCTCGCTGCGCAGTTTGGCGGCCTCTTCGGGATCCTGGCTGTTGCGAATGGCCAGACGCTGGTCGGCAATCTCGCGCTGGATCTGCGCCATGGGCTTCTGAGTGATGCTCAAGGCATCGATGTGCTGCTGCACCTCGGCCGGCATGGGCGCTGAGGAGGGGCTGAACTGAGCGGCCAGCCAGCGCTTGAGGCCTTGCTGCTGCAACTGGGCGGCATCATGGTCGGTTGCCCCCCAGGTGACCCGGTCCAGCCATTGCTGGCTTTGCAGCGCGCTGGTCTTGTCGGGCAAGGAGCTGCTGCTCAGCACCTGCAATACCTCCGGACTGGCGCGGCCTGATGATGGCGACAGCGGGGCGCACGCGGCCAGGGCGACGGCAGCCAGACAGAGCAGGGTCCTGGTAGGTGAAAAGTGCAGCAGCCGCATGGATCAGGTCTCCTCGAACGCGGGAATGACTGCAGCATAAGCAGTCCGGCCCGATAGTGGTTTGAGGCCTGGTGGAGCTATGTAAAGAAGTTCTCTCCAAATGTAAAAAGGGCAAGACATCTGCATGTCTTGCCCCGGGATTCACGCTCGCGTCCCTACTTGGCGGCGCGTGTGGCGCACTCGGCGCACTGGCCATAGAGCGCCATGGAGTGATCCTGAATCACCCAGCCCTTTTCCTTGGCGATCAGGTTCTGGCGCTTCTCGATCTCGGCGTCATAGAACTCCTCGACCTTGCCGCAGCTGGTGCAGACGAAGTGGTCGTGGTGCTGGCCTTCGTTGAGCTCATAGACGGCCTTGCCGCTTTCGAAGTTGCTGCGGATCAGGATGCCGGCCTGCTCGAACTGGGTCAGCACGCGGTAAACGGTGGCCAGGCCAATATCCGAGCGCTCGTCCAGCAGCACGCGGAACACGTCTTCGGCCGTCATGTGGCGCTGGGCGCCCTTCTGGAAGATTTCCAGGATCTTCAGACGCGGCAAAGTGGCTTTGAGGCCCGTGCTTTTGAGTTCATCAATATTTTTCATGTCGGTATCTCTTGGTGGACTACGGGCACATGGAAGGCTGGAATCACTGGTTGGAAGAAGCTTTACACGGGGATAAAGGGAATCTCCAAGTGCCTCCGGGGCCTGCCGCTACAATGAACCCGATCATATCCCTATGCCATTACCCATGCATGTTCAAGCCCGTAGCCGCGCAGGTCTGGCCCTGACGTTGGCAATCGCAGCGGCACTGGCCGGCTGCAACAGTATCGACGGTGCCGCGCACCGTGTCGCCAATGCCGTCACTCCCTACAAGGTCGATGTCGTGCAGGGCAACTTCGTGTCCAAGGAGCAGGTCGAGGCCTTGCAGCCCGGCATGAGCCGTCAGCAGATTCGCGACATTCTGGGCACACCCCTCGTGACCAGCGTCTTCCACGGCGATCGCTGGGAATACGTGTTCACCATCAATCGCCCAGGCGTGGAGTCGCAGATCCGCAAGCTCACCGTCTTCTTCAATGGCGATGTCTTTGCCCGCGCCGAAGGTGACGAGATGCCTTCCGAGTCCGACTTCGTGGCCAGCCTCAAGGGCATGAAGGGCACGCCCAAGGTTCCGCAGCTGGAAGCCAGCGAAGCCCAGCTGGCCAAATATCCTGCCCGCACCAACAGCGAAGCCGAGCAGGCTGCGGCCAATCTGCCGCCTGCTGCCGCCAGCTATCCACCGCTGGAATCGCGTTAAGCACAAAACAGGCTGTTCCCCGCTTGTACAAAGCGGTGGATGCTCTCTTTTTATGACGGCCCGGATGCACTCCTGCCGTCTGTTCATTTGACCGAGTGATAGCGCCATGACCGCATCCACCACCCATTCCTCCACTCCCCAGCGCGTTGCCGTGGCGGGAGCCTCCGGCCGCATGGGCCATATGCTGATCGAAGCGATTCTGAACAGCAGCGACTGCGTGCTGGCTGCGGCGCTGGACCGTGCGGACAGCCCTGCCATCGGGACCGATCCCTCGGCCTTTCTGGGCAGACCCAGCGGCCTGAAGATCGAAAGCGATGTGCGCGAGGCCCTGTCCAAGGCCGACTGCCTGATCGACTTCACGCGCCCCGAAGGCACGCTGGAGCATCTGGCCGTGGCGGCCGATCTGGGCGTGGGTGTGGTCATCGGCACCACCGGCTTCTCGGAAGAGCAAAAGGCGCAGATCGCCGAGTTTGCCCAGAAGACCTCCATCGTTTTTGCCCCCAATATGAGCGTGGGCGTGAACGTGACCTTCAAGCTGCTGGAGATGGCCGCCAAGGCCTTGCAGCAAGGCGGCTACGACATCGAAATCGTCGAAGCGCACCACAAGCACAAGGTCGATGCACCTTCTGGAACGGCCCTGAAGATGGGCGAAGTGATTGCCGAAGCCCAGGGCACCAAGCTGGCCGACCGCGCCGTGTATGAGCGCTTCGGCCACACCGGCGAACGCAAGGCCGACAGCATTGGCTTTGCCACCGTGCGCGGCGGCGATATCGTGGGCGATCACACCGTGCTGTTTGCCGGTACCGGCGAGCGCATCGAGATTTCGCACAAGTCCAGCAGCCGTGCCGGCTATGCCAATGGCAGCCTGCGTGCCGTGGCCTACCTGGCCGACAAGAAGACCGGCCAGTACGATATGTACGATGTGCTGAAGCTGCGCTGATCGCGCAATTTGCAAAGGGGCCGTGACGGCCCCTTGCTGTTTCTGGGAGCGAGGTGAGAGATGTCTGCAGGAATGTGGCAATGGCTGGCAGAGGGCGATGCGGTCACATGGGCCACGGCGGCCCTGATGCTGCTGATGTCCGTGCTCAGCTGGGTGGTCATTCTCTACAAGCTCTGGTTCATGGCGGCAGCCCGCCGCAGCGTGCCGCAGGCCGTGGCCGTGTTCTGGCAGATGCCTGATCTGACCCAGGCACTGGCGCAGGTCAGGGCGCGCGACAGGCAAGGTCTGGTGCAGCCCATGGCTGTGGCCGTGGAGCAGGGCAGCGGTGCCGATCAAGGCTCTCTGGAGCAGCGCGCTGCACCGGACCAGCGCCTGATGCGCAGGCTGCGCGAGGCCCTGGGCCAGGCATCGACCCAGTTGCAATGGGGGCAGACCTTGCTGGCCACCATCGGCGCGACAGCGCCGTTTGTGGGCCTGCTGGGCACGGTATGGGGCATTCATCATGCGCTGGGCACGCTGGCGGGCAGTGGTCAGGTCGACATCGCCCAGCTCGCCGGGCCCGTGGGTGAAGCCCTGGTCATGACGGCTGCCGGCCTGGCCGTCGCCTTGCCGGCCGTGCTGGCCTATAACCTGCTGGGCCGCTCGGCCAGCCAGCTGGAGGCTGTCCTGGAAGGGTTTGCCCATGACCTGCATGCCCAGTTCGGGGCGCAGGCTTCCTGAGGGGCAGCGCCATGGCATTCGGTCGCATGAGCCACCGTGAGGGGGCACAAACCCCGATCAACACCATCAACGTCACGCCACTGGTCGATGTGATGCTGGTGCTGGTGGTGATCTTCATCTTGGCCGCCCCCATGCTGGCCGCCAGCTTGCGCGTGCAACTGCCCAAGGCGCAGGCAGCAGTGAAGCCGCCCGCGGTGAGCAAGAGCGATGCCTTGATGGTCGAGGTCAGCCCTGCCGGCGAAATCTGGATTCGGGGAGTCGTGGCGGATGATGTTGCAGTGCAGCAGCAACTCGAGGCGCTGGGACGCCGCAATCCTCAGGCCGAGGTGCAGCTGCGCGCAGACACCAGCGTGCCTTATGGTCGCGTGGTGCAGGTCATGGGATGGGCCCACGCGGCAGGTCTGACGCGGATCGGCTTTGTGGCCGAACCTGAATCGAAGGCTGGCAGTAACTGACGACCCAAGGCGTAAAAACGCCTACTTTTTGCAAGTCACGGACCAGGATTTCTTGCTCTGGCGCAAGGGCAAAGCTCGCCGAACATACCCTTGTTGCTATCTCTTTCAAATCGCTGCGAAGCTGCCTCCACAATGGTCAAAGCCCCTGTCCATGGCTGGCGTAAAAAGCCCTGATGGGCAGAACAAGGTTCTGGCGTTACGATGTTTTCGCCTGCCTTTAGGGCACCCCTACAGATTTCGCCGCAGCGGTTGCGGCATTTGGTGACTAGGAGGATTTGCATGCAAGTACAGGTTCATGCCGACGATTCCATCCAGGGTGGAGAGTCTCTGGCTCAATGGGCGCAGGAGGAGATCAATGCCAAGCTGGCCCGCCTGAAGGAGTATGTGGTGCGTGTGGAGGTCTTTCTCACGGGCGTTGATGCCCTGAAGACCACGGGCGGCCCAGGCAAACGCTGTGTTCTCGAGACCCGGGCCACAGGACGTCCTCCCATCGCAGTGAACGCGGAAGCCGAAAAGGTCAAGGAAGCCTTCAGCGCCGCGATTGAAAAGCTCAAACGCGCGGTGGAAACCGATCTGGGCAAGCTCAAGGACAAGAATCTGCGGGAAAGCGTGCGCGGCGTGGATGATCCCAGTGACGAGAATGCCGCCGTGGCTTGAATGAGGTGTTTGGGGCTTGGCGCACCTTGAATGCAGGCGCCCCAGGCGCGTGACACCCGTCAATCAAAAAGGGCATGTTCATCATGAACATGCCCTTTTTGCTGCTCGGCCGCCTGCTTAGGCGGCAGTCAAGGCGCCAGCCCGGGTCAGCTTGTCGGCGACCAGCAGCTTGTTCATGTCGAGCTGGCTCATGATGCCCAGCTCCTCCGCCACCACGGCAATCTGTTTGCCGTTGGCGATGGCGGTCTTGGCAATTCTGGCAGCCTTTTCATAGCCGATCAGCGGGTTCAGCGCCGTCACCAGCGTCACCGACTCGGCAATGCGGGCATCCAGCAGGGCCTCGTTGGCCACAATGCCTTCCACACAGTTGGTCTGCAGCGTCTTGCAGGCGCTGCTCAGGTGGTTCAGGCTCTTGTGCAGGGCCCAGGCCATCAGCGGCTCGAAAGCGTTGAGCTGCAACTGACCGGCCTCCACGGCCATGGTGATGGCGGCATCGTTGCCGATCACCTCAAAGCAGACCTGGTTCATCACCTCGGGGATTACGGGGTTCACCTTGCCGGGCATGATGGACGAGCCGGCCTGGCGTGCCGGCAGCTTGATGTCTGCCACACCCGCTTGAGGGCCGGAAGAGAGCAGACGCAGGTCGTTGCTGATCTTGGACAGCTTGACGGCAATACGCTTCAAGATGCCGGAAATGTCGGCAAAGGCGCCGGTGTCGCCGGTGGCGGCGATCAGATCTGCCGCCTTGACCACGGGCACGCCCGAGATTTCAGCGAGAGCCTTGATCACGGCGTCGGTGTAGCCCACGGGGGCATTGATGCCGGTGCCGATGGCAGTGCCCCCCATGTTCACCTCGGTCATCAGATAGGCGGATTCGCGCAAACGCTTCTCATCGTCGGCGATCATGGCCGCAAAAGCCGAGAATTCCTGCCCCAGAGTCATGGGGACGGCGTCTTGTAATTGTGTGCGGCCGATTTTCAGGATGTGGGCGAATTCGCCGGCTTTGGCTTCGAAAGCAGAGCGCAACCCGGCCAGGGCGATCAGCAGCTTCTGGATGCCAGCGTAGGTGGCAAGCTTGACGGCTGTGGGGTAGGAGTCGTTGGTGGACTGCGACGCATTGACATGATCGTTGGGGTGGATCGCGTCGTAGCTGCCTTTGGGCAATCCCAGGTGCTCGAGTGCACGGTTGGCGATCACCTCATTGGCGTTCATATTCGTGGAGGTGCCGGCGCCGCCCTGGATCACATCGACCACAAACTGCTCGTGCAGCTGGCCGGAAATCAGATCATCACAGGCTTGGGAGATGGCGGTGGCTTGTTTGAGATTGATGGCGCCAAACTGCAGATTGGCCTGGGCCGCTGCCTTTTTGACAAAGGCAAATGCGCGGATCAGCTCGGGCATGTGCGCGACCGAGTGACCGGTGATGGGGAAGTTCTCCACTGCGCGTGCGGAATGAACGCCCCAGTACGCGTCGGGAGGGATGGTTTTGATGCCAATGAAGTCATGTTCTTGACGCATCGATCTGCTTTCTTTGCAAAGTTGAATTGGCCACCGCCCCACGGACAGGACGTGGCAACGCCCTGGATGAAAAAGCGGCGGTCGCAATCTCGTGGCCAGGGCGTTGGATGGATTATGAAAGCTAGGTGTGCATGAGTCCAAACGTTTCATGCATAACATCGGGGCTGTGATCTCTTGCAGAAGATTTGATGCGCCTAAATGCTTTCAAAAGCCATCAAAATTCGCAAAGGTGCTTCTATTCACCTGCCCAAGAAATTCAATTCGCACCAATTTGGTGCGAATTGAATCGGGGGTCAGAGACCTATCTGGAAGCGCGCAGGCTGACGCCAGCCAGCGACGGAGAGTGCAGGGACTTCAGTGCCGAGGCCACGGGCCTGCCGAAACGGCGTGGCTGGCCGTTGACGAGTTCTGCATCGGTGGCGGCCTCGGCCTCCCACTGCTTCTGGGCCTGTTGCATCTCTTCGGTGGTGCGTGCCACAAAGTTCCACCAGAGCAAGATGGCCTCATCCATGGGTTCGCCGCCGATGATGATGAGGCGGCTGCCGGGCGTGCACTCCAGCTGCACCTCCCGGGTGCCGACGGGCAGATAGATCAGCTCTTGCGAGGGCAGCACCTGGCCTTCCACCTTGACCTCGCCTGACAGGCTCATCACCGCATGTTCAAAGTCGGCGCGCAGGGGCATGGTCGCGAGCGACTGGCTGGCCGTGCCGCAGGCCAGCAGGTCCACGCCCATCAGCGGGGAATGGACTTCTGCGGGCGCCGTCAGGCCAAGAGCTTCGCCGGCCAGCACGGTCACGGCAAAGTCGCCGATCTCGGTCCTGGGCAGGTCGGGGTAATGCTGGAAGCGGGGCGCTATATCGCGATGGCTGTCGGGCAGTGCAATCCACAACTGGGCCGCATGCACGCCCAGTGTCTGGGCCTCTTCGGAATGGGCAATGCCGTGGCCGGCCGTCATCAGATTGACCTGGCCGGGGCGGATGATCTGCTCGCTGCCCAGGCTGTCGCGGTGCAACACCTCGCCCTCGATCATCCAGGTGAAAGTCTGCAGGCCGATATGGGGATGGGGGCCGACCTGCATGCCGGGAGGAGGTGGGAGGGCCGGGCCGGCGTGGTCGAGGAAGCACCAGGCCCCTACCTTGCGCAATGCCGTCTGCGGAATGGCACGGTGGATGGGGATGCCGCCGACATCGGCTATGCGCGTGGGCAGACGTTGTAAGTTCTTTGATTCACTCATGACAAATCCTGACGGCGAGGAGTTTCGAGTGTCAGGGATATGCAGTATTCGCGCAATCCGACGGCAGAATGCAGCAGCGCCTTGCACGCAGTTACATCACTGTGAGGATTCAGCCAATCGGCTGACAAGGACTCCGCCCGGAGTCGGCTAATTTAAAGGCGTAGGCCGCTAGCAGTGGCTTTCACGCGGCGCTTTCGTGCGCAGCGACCTAACAACTGCAGGAGGAATCAACATGAACGAACACAGCACTCAAGGCAACCAGATCTCGGCAGTCGAGATCCAGCTGTATCCCGAACACTTTGCCGCCCGTGTCACCGGCAAGGTGGAGCACCGTGTCGGAGATGGCCCGTCCGAGCAGATTCCCATGGGCATAGAGATGAAGGTCGATACCGCCATCGCCAGCTACGTGCTGTCCTGGGTCGATCCTGAGGACCAGCAGCCCGAAACCGCATCGCTGGCCAAACGCGAGTTCGAGCACTATGTGGAAGTGGGCGCGCTGGAAGTATCGGTGTAATCAAGTTACACGCGCCAGCGACCAAGGCCCTGCAGGTGACTGCAGGGCTTTTTTCATGCCTGCGCGGCTTCGGTCAAGGCGGTGGGAATGGAAACCTTGCCTTCCAGCAGCTTGTGCACGGGGCAGGCATTGGCAATCTGCAGCAGGCGCTGACGCTGCTCATCGTCCAGCTCGCCATGCAGGGTGATGCTGCGCGTGATCTGGTTGGCATCCGCAGGCTTGCCGTCGGGGTTGAGCTGCAGGTCCACATCGACATGGCTCAGCGGCCACTGCTTGCGACCCGCGTACATATGCAGGGTGATGGCCGTGCAAGCTCCCAGGGCCGAGAGCATCAGCTGCATGGGGTTGGGGGCGGAATCGGTGCCGCCATCATTCACGGGTTCATCGGCATGCCAGACATGGCCTTGGGCATCTGTCAGGGTGATGCGGTACGGGGTGGGGCTGCTTTGTGCGTGTGCGCTGTGAATCATTCGCTGCTTCTCCATAAAACCTGGACCACTTTAAGCGCTGCCTGCAATCCTTGCAGTCGTATCCGTTATCGGTTCAAGGCGGTTTGGCAGGCCGGCTTGGCTGCAAAAGCATTTACGGGGTTTCTGGCAAGAGAAAAAAACAATATGCCGGTGGTCTATCGGTATTTGAATTCAGGGCGAGTTTCTACCGCAGAATTCCGCAATGACCCGATTTCAAAGAAAAATCGGGCAATACCAGAGCGGATTCGGTCATTGCAAGCAGGCTTGCAAATGATTCATCAAACCGAGAGTGGGAGAACAGGCATTGACTTCGATACGTGGTGTTCACCAAAAAGGTGATTCTTCCGAGTGGAAAATCCCTCCGTTCTGGCAAAAGCTCAATAGCTTCTTCTTGTTTCCCCTGCAGACCGAGCCTTTGCTCTATGCATTGCTGCTGTCGGCATGCAGTTACGGGCTGATGTTCGGGTGGGTGGGGGTTCTGTTCGTGGGCCTGGGCTTGATGCTGGCCGTCAGCCGCTATGCATTCAAGGTTTCGGCGCTCGCCTCGCGTGGAATTACCCATAGTTCCGATTTCCGGTCCAGTCAGGTCGATGAAGACTGGAAATGGCTACCCTGGAAGTTTTTCGGGGTACTCGTCGTTTTCGGAATCTTTGTGGGCTTTATGGCAACCCGCAGCCTGACCTTGGGAGTGATTGCCAATCTGCTGGTGGCCTTCCTGATTCCTGCGACCTGGATGGTGCTGATCAATACCAACAGCCTGAGCTCGGCCGTTAATCCGTTCGAGCTGCTGGCGACGATTTTTGGTATCGGCAAGTCCTATCTGCTGCTGTGCTTTTTTCTGTTTCTGCTGCAGCAGGGCTCGCCCATGGTCCTGGCGATGCTGCTCAAGGTTGCGGCGCCCGGATTGGTGCTGCCCCTGGTGAGCTTCGTGATGATTTATTTCAGCTGGGTGATGGCGGCCATGATCGGCTATGTCATGTACCAGCACCATGCGGCTCTGGATATCGATCCCGTACAAGCGCCCGAGGGGCCTGCGACCGTGCAGATCGACCCTGCGGCCCTGGAGGCCAAGCGTCGCGATGCGCTGGTGGCCAGACTGGTGCAGGACAACAAGATGGACGAGGCTGTGAACCAGGCCCGCGAATGGCAGCGGGAGGACTATGAGAGCCTGCCCGATTGCCGCCGTTACTTCCGGGTGCTCAAGCTGACCGAACGCGCGGACGCACTGGCGGAGCTGGGCCAGCGTTTCATTCCCATGCTGCTCGCCCAGCAGCGCGCCAGCGAGGCCCTGGAGGCCTGGGTGAGCTGCGTCAAGCGCAAGCCGGACTTCAAGCCCGACGCGGCCCGGCCCAGTTACGAGCTGGCACAGCAGGCCTGGAAGGCCGGCAAGCCCAGGTATGTGTTGATACTGGCCAAGGATTTTGAAAAGCGCTTTGCCGGCAGTACTTGGATCCCGCCCATGCTGGAGCTGCTGGTGCGCGCTTACAAGCAGGGCTTGGAGCAGCCCATGCAGGGGGTGTCGGTGTACATGCGCATGAAGCAGCACTTTCCCGAGCACGCGAGCACCCAGGAAGCGCAGTGGGTGTTGCGTGATGAGCTGCAGGAGCTGGAGGCCAAGACCTGAGCGCGGCAAGGCGTTGGCTAGCGCTGCTGTGCCAGCCAGCGGGTGAGAGCTTCCTCGGGTGCCGATTGCTGCAGCACGGGCAGCCAGACCTTGGCATCCTGAATGCGTCCGGCCTGGGCCATGCCGTTGACCAGCAGCAGCAAGCTTGCCGGCCATTGGGGATGGTCTGCCAGCTTGTGCAGGGAGCGGCATAGTTTTTCTGCCTCGGGCAGGGCTCCCAGGCGTACGAAACTGCGCACCAGGCCATGCATGGTGTCCGCGCTCATGCGCATGCCGGGCTGGGCGCGCTGCTGATAGCTGCGATAGCTGGCCAGCTGCAGCTGGCGTTCGGCGTCCGTGGTGGCCGGCAGCTTGAAGATGCGTCGCGCCGCAGCATGAAAGTCCTCGCTGGCGGGCTGATGGCGCGAGCTTTCAAACCAGGCCCGCAGAATGGCCGGGTCCGAGGGGGCCAGACGTGCCGCTTCGCGCCAGGCCGGAGCGGCACGGCCAAATTCCAGCGCATCGGTATGCCGCTGGGCCCGGGCCACGGCCTCGGCCAGCGGCCGGGCGGCGGCCTGGGCCTGCTCTTCTTCGTTGACCGGCGCAGCAACGGTCTGCAGTCGCATATAGATCCACATCAGCAGGCTGCCCGCCAGCAGACCGCCAAAGTGGGCCATATAGGCAACCTGCTTGCCACCCAGCAGATGCTGCAGCAACTCCACGCCCATCCAGACCGGCAGCATGATCAGGGCCGGCCAGCTCGCGTAGTTGAAGTAGAACAGCAGCATGTAGAAGAAGCGGATGCGCCGCATGCGGTACATCACCGCATACATGGCCATGAGGGCCGAAATCGCACCCGATGCCCCCAGGCCGTAACCGCCCATGCCGGCATAGAACATCAGCGCGAACAGCGAGGCACCGATGCCGCCGATCACGTAGAAGGCCAGATAGGTGAAGGCCCCCAAAGCCAGCTCCAGGGTGAAGCCGAACAGGAACAGAAACACCATATTGCCCAGCAGATGACTGGTGCTGCCATGCAGAAAGATGGAGGTTAAGGCCTGCAGGGGCTGCCAGCCGGCGCCATTCGCATAGCTGATGGACCAGCGCTCGGTAAAGCTGCCGCGCGGCTCGTGGGGCGCGAAGGCGGCACGTGCCGCCTGCCACTGTGCATGGCGCGGGTGGCTGGCGGTAATGACCTGGCCGTCCAGCAGGCGCTGGCGGAATTTCTTCTCCTGCCACAGCAGCGCATAGAGCTGGGCATAGGCCTTGTGCTGATAGAGCTTTCGCACGGTCTGCAGCGTGTGCTGGTCGAAGCGCTTGCTGCCCTGGGCGGCTTGTTCCTCCAGATAGGTCAGGAACGGTGGCAGCTCCAGCGTCGGCAAAGCGGTCTGGGCATATTGCTGGGCCGCTTTTTCGACGGCATGTTCCTCGGGGGCCTGCCAGCCCCAGAAGATCATGCAGTTGATGATGATGAGCAGCACCGTCATCCAGGGCGGCGAGCGCCAGGAAGGCTTGTTCTCAAGAGGAATCGCAATAAACATGGCGGCCTTGTCCGAGGAAGTGGCAGTGCTTCACGCTCTTGGGCGCCGGTGGCAGCTGCGTGTTACAAATGTATCCGAGACATGCTCCGGCCGGCTCCGGTCTTGCGGGATGAAAAAAAGCCAGCATGGCGTCCCATGCTGGCTTTTTGATAGCTGTCAGCGCTTATCTGATAAGCGATTGAGCTTGTTTCGGTAGCTAATCCTTGAGGATTACTTGGCCACCACGCGCACCATTTCCAGGCACTTGTTGGAATAGCCCCACTCGTTGTCGTACCAGGACACGACCTTCACAAAGGTCTTGTCCAGGGCGATACCGGCTTCGGCATCGAACACGGAGGTGCAGGTCTCGCCGCGGAAGTCGGTGGCAACGACCTTGTCTTCGGTGTAACCCAGCACGCCCTTCAGGGCGCCTTGGGATTGGGCCTTCATTTCGGCGCAGATTTCTTCGTAGGTGGCTTCGCTGTTCAGCTCCACGGTCAGGTCAACCACGGACACGTCGGAAGTGGGCACGCGGAAGGACATGCCGGTCAGCTTCTTGTTCAGCTCGGGGATCACCACGCCCACAGCCTTGGCTGCGCCAGTGCTGGAGGGAATGATGTTTTCCAGAATGCCGCGGCCGCCGCGCCAGTCCTTGTTGGAAGGGCCGTCCACGGTCTTTTGCGTGGCGGTCGCTGCGTGCACGGTGGTCATCAGGCCGCGCTTGATGCCCCACTTGTCGTTCAGCACCTTGGCCACGGGAGCCAGGCAGTTGGTGGTGCACGAAGCATTGGAGATGATGGCTTCGCCCTTGTAGGTGCCGTGGTTCACGCCGAACACGAACATGGGCGTGTCGTCCTTGGAGGGAGCGGACAGGATGACCTTCTTGGCACCTGCGTCGATGTGCTTCTGGGCGGTTTCCTTGGTCAGGAACAGGCCGGTGGACTCGATCACGATGTCGGCACCGACTTCGTTCCACTTCAGGTTGGCGGGATCGCGCTCTTGCGTCAGGCGGATCTTCTTGCCGTTGACGACCAGGGTGTTGCCTTCGACAGAAACTTCACCGTCGAAACGACCGTGCACGCTGTCGTACTTCAGCATGTAAGCCAGGTAGTCGGGCTCCAGCAGGTCGTTGATGCCGACGATTTCGATGTCGGAGAAGTTTTGCACTGCGGAACGCAGCACGTTGCGGCCAATGCGGCCGAAGCCGTTGATACCAACCTTGATCGTCATAGTTGCCTCGTAGATAGTGAGTAGTGAAAAACCGGAGCGGATTGTGCCCGGACTCGGCACCCTGAGGCCTGGTCCGGAGGGCTGAGGACTGCGGGTGAGCAAACTTCAGCCGGAAAAAAGGGGCACGAGGCCCCTTTTGCGCTTACTTGCCAGCGTTCTGCAGGGCGACCTGCACGGTGTCGGCCACATTCTCGGCGGTGAAGCCGAAGTGCTTGAACAGCACGCCTGCAGGAGCGGACTCACCGTAGCTGTCGATGCCGACCACGGCGGCGCAGCCGTACTTCCACCAGAAGTCGGTCACGCCCATTTCCACAGCGATGCGGGGCAGGCCGGCGGGCAGCACGGCCTTCTTGTACTTCACATCCTGCTTGTCGAAGGTCGTGGTGCTGGGCATGGAGACCACGCGCACGGCGATCTTGCGTTCGGCCAGCTGCTTCTGGGCAGCCAGAGCCAGTTGCACTTCGGAGCCGGTGGCGATGATCACGGCCTGGGCCTTCTTGCCCTTCAGGCCCACATCCTTGGGCTCGGAGAGCACATAGGCGCCGCAGGCGATGTCGTCCAGCGCGTCTTCGCTCTTGGGCGAGTAAGCCAGGTTCTGGCGGCTCAGCAGCATGGCTGTGGGCTTGTTCTTCTGGCTCAGGGCCACGGTCCAGGCCACGGCGGTCTCGGTGGTGTCGGCGGGGCGCCACACGTCCAGACCGGGGATCAGGCGCAGGGAGGCTGCGTGCTCGATGGACTGGTGGGTGGGGCCGTCTTCGCCCAGGCCGATGGAGTCGTGCGTGAAGACGTGGATCACGCGCTGCTTCATCAGGGCCGCCATGCGGATGGCGTTGCGGCTGTAGTCGGAGAAGGTCAGGAAGGTGCCGCCGTAGGGGATGAAGCCGCCGTGCAGCGCCACACCGTTCATGATGGCTGCCATGCCGAACTCGCGCACACCGTAGTTGATGTGGCGGCCGATCTGGCCTTCTTCGGTCTTGACCACGGCACCCTTGTCATCCACGCGGAAAGAGGGAGTGGACTTGGTGTTGGTCAGGTTGGAGCCGGTCAGGTCGGCAGAGCCGCCCAGCAGCTCGGGCAGAGCGGCTGTCAGGCCTTCCAGGGCCAGCTGGCTGGCCTTGCGGCTGGCCACGGTGGCGCCGGCGTCATGGGCGTCGGATGCGATCTTGGCGGCGATTTCACCGAAGTTGGCGGGCAGGTCACCAGCCATGCGGCGCGTGAACTCGGCGGCTTGCTCGGGGAAGGCGGCCGTGTAGGCGGCGAACTTTTCGTTCCAGGCGGCTTCGGCCCTGGCGCCCAGATCCTTGGCGTTCCAGTCGGTGTAGACGTCGGCAGGGATCTCGAAGGGGCCGTAAGTCCAGCCCAGAGCCGCGCGGGTCAGTGCAATTTCCTCGGCGCCCAGAGGTTCGCCGTGGGCCTTGGCCGTGTCCTGACGGTTGGGCGAGCCCTTGCCGATATGGGTCTTGCAGCAGATCAGCGTGGGCTTGTCGGCGCTCTTCTTGGCAGCGGCGATGGCCTTGTCCAGGGCGTCCACATTGTGGCCGTCCACGGCGCGGATCACGTTCCAGCCGTAGGCTTCGAAGCGCTCGGGCGTGTTGTCGATGAACCAGGGGGTCACCTTGCCGTCGATGGAAATGCCGTTGTCGTCATACAGGGCGATCAGCTTGTTCAGCTTCCAGGCACCGGCCAGGGCGGCGGCTTCATGCGAGATGCCTTCCATCAGGCAGCCATCGCCCAGGAACACATAGGTGTGGTGGTCGACGATCTCGTGCTTGTCCTTGTTGAACTCGGCAGCCAGCAGCTTTTCAGCCAGTGCGAAGCCCACGGCATTGGTGATGCCCTGGCCCAGAGGGCCGGTGGTGGTTTCCACGCCGGGGGTGATGCCCACTTCGGGGTGGCCGGCAGTCTTGCTGTGCAGCTGACGGAAGTTCTTCAGCTCTTCGATGGGCAGGTCGTAGCCGCTCAGGTGCAGCAGCGCATAGATCAGCATGGAGCCGTGACCGTTCGACAGAATGAAGCGGTCGCGATTGGCCCAGTGAGGGTTCACGGGGTTGTGCTGGAGGTGGCGGCTCCACAGCGCTACGGCCATGTCGGCCATGCCCATGGGGGCACCGGGGTGGCCGGAATTGGCTTGTTGAACGGCATCCATTGCGAGTGCACGGATTGCATTCGCCATATTTTGAGTGTTGGCCATCAGGGCGCTCCGAAAAGGAGGGGTAATTCTGCTAAGCCCGTCATTTTAATGGAGGCCCAATTTTCGCAGGCGGGATGCGGGTCAATGCTCTACAGTGCAACCCCAGAAACAGGTGTCTTGCACACCCCAAACCATGTTGAAAAGCTGATTGCAATGACTGTAGAAAACGCTGCTTCCTTCCTGGTGCAACCCCCTGCAATGCTGCTGGCCGCAGGCCGGGGCGAGCGCATGAGGCCGCTGACCGATGTCACGCCCAAGCCGCTGCTCAAGGTGCAGGGCGTGCCGCTGCTGCAGTTGCACCTGCAGGCGCTGCTGGCTGCCGGCGTGTCGCAAGCCGTCATCAATACCGGCTGGCTCGGGGCGCAGATTCCCGCGTATTTCGGCGATGAATTCGTGCCGCAGCCGGATGGAGGCGCAAGCGCGAAGCTATCGCTTGCCTATTCGGAGGAACCCGAGAAAGCCTTTGAAACCGCGGGCGGTATCAGCCGCGCCTTGCCGCAGCTGGACCGGGTTTTCTGGCTGGCCGCAGGTGATGTCTATGCGCCGGATTTCAGCTTTGCGTTGCAGGATGCCCAGGCGTTTGCCCAAAGCGATGAACTCGCTCACCTGTGGCTGGTGCCCAATCCTGCGCACAATCCGCGTGGCGACTTCGGCCTGAGCGAGGACGGCAAGGCACTGGATTTGCCTGCCGATGACGAGCGACCGCGCTACACCTACAGCACGATTGCGCTGTTGAAAGCCGAGCTGTTTGCATCACCGTGGTTCGATGTGCAGCCCGGAAACCCAGAAGGCCTGCGTGCCCCACTGGCCCCGCTGCTGCGCCGCGCCATGCAGCAAGGCCGGGTGGGTGCATCGCTCTACACCGGCCGCTGGGTCGATGTCGGAACGCCCGAGCGACTGGCCCAGCTCAATCAGCGCTAAGCTGGGGCGCCGTCGCACGGGCTTGGCACTGATGCCTGCGTCAACTGCGCTGCAGCGCCAGATTATTTGTCATCGCAAGTTCATCGCCAGCGTCTGCTAAGCTCCTTCGCTCTTCAGACAGGCACTACCGGATGCATCTTTGCGCATTCTCCTGGGGCCGTCATCGGATGAGTGCATGCAAATCGTTTTCTTCATGGCTCTGGTGGGGCTGGCCGCGTTCTGTCAGAACCTCACGGGCTTCGCGTTCGGGCTGATCCTTGTGGGCGTCGCAGGCGCCACGGGCCTGATGAATATTGCCGATGCGGCCAATGTGGCCTGTCTGCTGTCCATCATCAACGGCGTCAGCTATATGCGCGCCTACCGCTTCGAGCCTGACTGGGCCATGCTCAAGCCCATGCTCATCAGCAGCGTGCTGGGCGTGGTCGGCGGGGTGCTGCTGCTGCACTGGCTCAGCGGCAATACGCTCAATGGCCTGCGCATGCTGCTGGGACTGGTGATCGTGCTTTGCGCCATGCTGCTGCTGATGCAGAAGAAGGCGCTGGACCGGCCTTCGGGCCCTGCTTCCCTCTGGGTGGCCGGCGTGTCGTCGGGTCTGCTCGGTGGTTTGTTTGCCACGCCCGGCCCGCCCATGGTCTATCACCTCTACCGCCAGCCGCTGGATCGCCTGCTGGTGCGCCACTGCCTGTTTGCCATGTTTGTCTCCTGCTCCTTGCTGCGCGCTGCCATGGTGGCGGTGGAGGGCCAGCTGAACTGGGCCGTCATGGGCTGGACGGCGCTGGCTTTTCCTGTCGTCACGGGCGTGACCTGGTGGAGTGTCAGACATCCGCCTGCCTGGCCCAGAAGACTGGTGGAATGGCTGGTCTGCGGTCTGCTGATCCTGTCGGGCGCAAGCCTGCTCTGGTCGGGTTGGCGCGCGAGCCAGCCCGAGGCCCTGGTGCCCGACGATGCGACGGCGCTGCTGATGACCCCGCTTTGGGGCGGTGCGGAAACAGGGCTGTGTCGAAATAGCTGACATCTGCAGATGTAAGCTGATGTACAGATGTCCGGCCAGCATTACGATATGCCCATGACTTCTGTATATGCCCAACGCCGCGCACGCTTGGCCGCCCAGTTGGGCGACGGCGGTGTCGCCATCATTCCCACGGCTCCCGAGCTGCATCGCAACCGCGATACCGAGTATCTGTACCGCCACGACAGCTATTTCTACTACCTCACGGGCTTTTCCGAGCCCAATGCCTGCCTGGTGCTGACCAGCGATGGCAAGAGCGTGCTGTTCTGCCAGCCCAAGGATCTGGAGCGCGAGGTCTGGACCGGCTATCGCCTCGGCCCCGAGGCGGCCAAGGCCAAGCTGGGCGTGGCTCAGGCCTTCTCCAGCGACGAGATCGATTCCCGCCTGCCGCGCCTGCTGGAAAACCGCGAGCGTGTCTGGTTCCCCTTCGCCACGCACAAGGGCCTGGCCGAACAGGTCGAAGGCTGGCTGGGTCAGGTGCGCGCCCGCTCGCGCTTTGGCGTGATCTGCCCCACGCAGCAGGGCGATGCCTGTGCGCTGCTGGACGAGATGCGTCTGGTCAAGGACGCGCACGAGCAGGACATCATGCGCCGTGCCGCGCAGATCAGTGCCCAGGCCCATGTGCGCGCCATGCAGCGCTCGGCCCGCATGCTGCGCAATGGCGAGGAGGTGCGCGAATACCATCTGGACGCCGAGCTGCTGCACGAGTTCCGCCAGCATGGCTCGCAGTACGTGGCCTATGGCTCCATCGTGGCTGCCGGCGCCAATGCCTGCGTGCTGCACTATCAGGCCGACAAGGCGCCGGTACGCGCGGGCGAGCTGGTGCTCATCGATGCAGGCTGCGAGCTGGATGGCTACGCCAGCGACATCACGCGCACTTTCCCGGCCGACGGCAAGTTCAGCGGGGCGCAGCGCGCGCTGTACGAGCTGGTGCTGGCCAGCCAGGAGGCTGCGGTTGCCGTCACCAGGGCCGGCAAGCGTTTCAACGACCCGCATGACGCCACCGTGGCCGTGCTGGCCCAGGGCATGCTGGACCTCGGGCTGCTGGACCGTACCAAGTACGGCACGGCCGAGGATGTGATCGAGTCGCGCGCCTACTTCCAGTTCTATATGCACCGCACCGGCCACTGGCTGGGCATGGATGTGCATGACTGTGGCAGCTATGTGGAGCCCAGCGAGCTGGGCGTGGTCAGTGAGCGCAAGGACCCGATCTCGGGCGAAACCATTGCCAATCGCCCCAGCCGCATCCTGCGCCCCGGCATGGTCACGACGATAGAGCCGGGCATCTATGTGCGACCGGCACCCGGCGTGCCCGAGAGGTTCCACAACATCGGTATCCGCATCGAGGACGATGCCATCGTCACCGAGACCGGCTGCGAGCTCATCACCCGCGGCGTGCCCGTCAAGCCCGACGAGATCGAAGCTCTGATGCGTGATTGAGCGACGGGCGCCAGAGTTCAGCATGCCGCAGACCTTCAATCACCTGTCCCATGGCGCTGCAGTCAGGCCTCTGCCCGCCGCGCGCATGGGCTTGCTGCTGTGGCTGCTGGGTCTGCCCGGGGTGGTGGCGCTGGCCTGGACGGTGCCGCCGGCCTGGCTGGGCTTTCTGACCGGAGACGGTCTGGAGGTCGCGGGCAGCTGGGCCGTGACGGCAGGGCTGAGCGCCCTGCTGGCGCTGAGCGTGTGCCTCGGGGTCCGGCTGGGCCCGAAGCTGGGCCTGAGTGCGCCCTTGATCCATGCCCTGGCAGAGGGGCGCGTGCCCTGGCGCGGCATTCGTGTGCTGAGCCTGCCCGGCGTGGCAGGCGGCGTGATCGGCGCGGCCTGGCTGGTGACGCTGGCCGTGGTCTGGCCCGAAAGCATGCCTTTCGTGGACCCGGTCTACGGCCTGCCGCTATGGCCCAAGCTGCTCTATGGTGCGATCACCGAAGAGCTGCTGCTGAGGCTGGGCATGCTGACGGGCGTGATGTGGCTGCTGTGGCTGCTCTTCGGCAGCTCCAGGCAGCGCCCGGACTGGCGGCTGGGCTGGTCGGCCATCGCGCTGGCTGCCCTGCTGTCGGGCTGCATTCCGGTGTTTCTGAACTGGGGCGTGGTCGGCGAGCTGCCGGCGCCTGCCGTGCTGCAGCTGCTGATGTGCGAAAGTGTCTATGGGCTGCTGGCCGGCATCATGTTCTGGCGCTACGGGCTTGAGGCCGCCATGCTCACGCATGTGGTGACCTATCTGCTCTCGCACGGCCTGATCTGAGGGCAGCACGCCAGCACATTTGAACCTGCCGGGCAAAACTGTTTCGACGCGCTCATTGATGCGCTGCACAAGGCCTGTCGGTTCCGGCGCAAGTTTCCCTCTTATGCTTCCGAATCAGTAGCTGCAAGCACTTGAAATATCGACATTTCCTGCATTATTTAATCTGATTTCGAGAATGGACAGGCGCAAGCAGCTACTGTTTTTTCTGTTCTGCGGCTCGCTGTCCTGGTGCTGCAGCACTGTGCAAGATGCAGTCATGTAACCGCATTCGTGCCAGAATTGAAACCCGATTACATTCCATCGCGAGAGAGACATTTCATGCAAGTGAGTCGTGCTACCAAGATCGTCGCCACACTGGGCCCCGCTTCCAGCGATCCGCAACTGCTTGAACAAATGGTGCGCGAAGGCGTGAACGTCGTGCGCCTGAACTTCAGCCATGGCAAGGCGCAAGACCATATCGACCGTGCCACCATGGTGCGCGAGGCCGCCCAGCGCGCGGGCCGCGAAGTGGCCATCATGGCCGACCTGCAGGGTCCCAAGATCCGCGTCGGCAAGTTTGCCGAGGGCAAGGTCATGCTCGAGCCCGGCGAGCGTTTCGTGCTGGATGCGTCGCGCACCGAACTGGGCGACATCAACGGCGTGGGCCTGGATTACAAGGAGCTGCCCCGTGATGTGAAGGCCGGCGACGTGCTGCTGCTCAACGACGGCCTGATCGTGCTGACCGTGGACGCCGTGCGCGGTGAAGAGGTGCACACCATCGTCAAGCTGGGCGGCGAGCTGTCCAACAACAAGGGCATCAACAAGCAAGGCGGCGGCCTGACGGCTCCCGCGCTGACCGCCAAGGACATGGAAGACATCAAGACCGCGATGTCCTTCCAGGCCGACTATGTGGCCGTGAGCTTCCCCAAGAACGCCACCGACATGGAAATGGCGCGCCAGCTGTGCAATGTGGCCGCTGCCCAGTACGGCCACAAGCCCGGCCTGATCGCCAAGATCGAGCGCGCCGAAGCCATTCCGCGCCTGGAAGAGATTCTCAAGGTCTCCGACGGCATCATGGTCGCCCGTGGCGATCTGGCCGTGGAAGTGGGCAATGCCGCCGTGCCCGCGCTGCAAAAGAAGATGATCCGCATGGCGCGCGACATGGACAAGGTGGTGATCACTGCGACCCAGATGATGGAGTCCATGATCACCAACCCCGTGCCCACCCGTGCCGAAGTGAGCGACGTGGCCAATGCCGTGCTGGACGGCACCGATGCCGTGATGCTCAGCGCCGAAACCGCTGCCGGCAAGTACCCGCTGGAGACCGTGCGTGAAATGGCGGCCATCTGCGCCGCTGCGGAAGCGGCCGAAGACCGCGTCAAGGACGCCGACTTCAGCAACAGCCAGTTCAAGCGTACCGACCAGGCCATCGCCATCGGCGCGCTGTTCACCGCGCATCACCTGGGTGCCAAGGCCATCGTGGCGCTGACGGACTCCGGCTCGACCGCGCTGTGGATGAGCCGTCATCGCATCCATATCCCCATCTACGCGCTGACGCCCAAGCTGGCCACGCAGCGCAAGATGGCGCTGTACCGCAACGTGCGTCCTCTGCTGATGGACACCAGCGCCGAGCGCGACATGGCGCTGGACCAGGCCAAGGGTCACTTGCTGGCCCGCGGCATCGTGCAGTCCGGCGATGTCTACGCCATCACCTGCGGCGAGCCCATGGGCCAGCCAGGCGGTACCAATATGCTCAAGATTTGCAGGGTGGAGTGAGCCCCCTGAGCGGCTATGCCGCTTCCCCCCGAGGGGGACGGCATCTTCGCTGCGAGGCGGCTCTTGCTCGATGCCTCTGACTTGAAGCATGCCTCATCAAAAAAGCTGCCAGTGCTTATGAATAAAGCGCTGGCAGCTTTGTTTTTGTAGCGTGCATCAGGCGATCCGGGGCTGCAGGCGGCGCTTGAGCTGTTTGCGACGCCGGGCTTGCTGGATCTGCAGGGCGCTGCGCCAGACCAGCACGGCGCTGGCGGTACCGACCAGCATGCCGGCCAGAATATCTGAGGGGAAATGCACGCCCAGCACCACGCGGCTGAGTGCCACGCTGGTGGCGAGAAACCATGCGACGACAACCAGCCAGCGCTGGTGTCTGCCCACGCCCAGATGGATGCCCTGCGCCAGGGCAAAGGCGCCGGCGGCATGCATGCTGGGAAAGCTGGCGCTGGCCCCATGCGCTATCCACTGCATGCCCAGGCTCAGCTGCGCCGGCCTGGGCATGGGCAGGCCCCAGCGAATCAGACGGCAGGCCACCCAGGCGCAGGCCATGGACAGCAGGGCCAGCTGCAGGCTGCGCCGCCAGCCTTTGCCAAGCGCCAGCATGGCGGCGATCACGGGCAGGGCACAGAGTCCGGGTAGCCCGGCGGAGGCAAAGCGCGAGGCCTGGATCCACCACAGCGGGCTCTGGGTGTTGGCATTCAGAAATTGAAAGACAGGGGCATCGAAGAACAGCATGAATGACCTTTGCGTGTGCGCAGCGCCTAGTCCGAGGCAAGCAGCTCGTCAGGAGACAGGGCCGCATCCGCAGGTGGCTGGTGCGCCAGGCGACGGGTGGTGAACAGATCGCACAAGCCGCTGGCCGCCCAGCACAGCCAGGCGGTCCACAGGGTGTGGCTCATGAAGTGGGCGCCGCGCATCTGCTGCGCCAGGCCCAGGGCAAAACCGGCTACCAGAGCTGCGGCCAGCCACAGGCGTGCTGCGCGCGACAGATCGTGGCGCAGCGCAAAGTAGCCGCTGATGAAGGCAAAGCCCGCCGAGGCGTGGCCGGCCGGAAAGCAGTGGCCGCTGCCGCCATCCGTGACGCCCCAGGCCCAGTGCGAGACATAGTGGCCCACGCCGCCGAAGTCGGCGATGTCCCAGGGGCAGCTCGTGGCGCTGATGCGCTTCATGACGGCCATGATGACCAGCGACAGCAGTGCACCGACGACCAGCTGTATGCGCCGTGCATAGGGAAGCTGGCGCATCCAGCCGGCGGGCCACCAGATCATCAGGCTCAGTCCCATCACGATGATCCAGGCCAGCTTGCGCGCGCCTTCATGGGCAATATTGACCATGAACCAGTCGTTTTGCAGCGCAAAGCCCTGGCTGCTGCCAAACCAGTGCGCCATGGCCATGTCCAGGCCGCTCATGTCCCAGGCCAGTACGCAGGCCAGGGCGACGACGGTCCAGCTCAGCAGGGCCGGGGCGGAGGCTTGGTGAAGAAAAGGGAGAGGGAGCGAGGGGGCGGACGACTTCATGGCCGCCACGATAGAAAGCGCTTCTTAACAAGCGCTTAAGAACGTGCTCACGATCTCCTCGCGCCGCGACAGAGGCTTTGCGGGATGGGATGCAAGGGGGAGGGGCCCCGCGCGCGATACCGCAGCAATAGCCGTGCTATTGCGAGGATTCGCGCGGCCGGCGAGGCATCGCTTCGAACTCATCCCGATTGCGCTCCAACGCGGCTGCGTAGAGATCGCAGACATGTTCTGAGGTCTTGCTCAGCCCTGGGCCGTCCATGCGCTGCGCAGGCGTTTGAGATGCGGCACGACGCGCAGATGGCGGCGGCGGCGCAGCCGCGAGGCGATATTCCAGACGATGACGGCGCCGCTGATGCCTACCAGCGCGCCGGCCAGCAGGTCGGAGGCAAAGTGCACGCCCAGATGGACGCGGCTCCAGGCAATGCCGATGGCCGCCAGCCAGGCCAGCCAGACCAGCGGCTTGCGATGGCGGGTCGTACCCAGGCTGATGGCCATGGCCAGGGCAAAGGCACCGCTGGCATGCAGGCTGGGAAAGCCCGCACGTCCGCCATGCTGAATCCATAGCGTGCCCAGATTGAGCTGGAACGGGCGCGGCGCCGGAAAGCCCCAGCGTATGAGTCTGGCGATCAGCCAGGCCGTCGCCATGGACAGCAGCAGCATCAGCATGGTGCGGCGTGTTGCCGGTGAGCCGAACACCAGGGCCAGCAGGACCAGAACGCCGCTCAGATTGGGCAACCAGGCCGAGAGCGAACGTGCCAGCTGGATGCTGAACCAGTGCGTCTGGGCATCGGCATTGAACAGCGCAAACAGAAACGGATCGAAGAAGAACATGAAGGCGCTGCGGCGGATTGCGGCAATGAAAGGTGGCCGATGTTAAGGCGAAATCCGGGCTTGCGGATGTCAAGTCCATGCGGGAGCAGGGGAAGCGGGCTCCGGCGTTGACCGGCCAGTTGAGCGGATTCGGCATTGGCCCGCACAATGCGGTCATGCGAATTCTGGTGGTCGAAGACAACGAAGGCATTGCAGCAGGGCTGCGAGCCAATCTCATGCAGCGCAGCTATGCGGTGGATGTGTGCGCCAGCGTGGCCGAGGCTTGGCATGCCCTGAGCACCGAGCGCTTCGATGCCGTGCTGCTGGACCTGGGGCTGTCCGATGGCGATGGCAGCGAGGTGGTGCGTCGCCTGCGCCTGCAGACCGGCCGGCCCGGTGTGCCGCAGCTGCCCGATCCGGCAACACCGGTGCTGATTCTCACGGCACGCGATCAGGTACAGGATAGGGTGGCGGGGCTCAATCTGGGTGCCGATGATTACCTGGTCAAGCCCTTTGACATGGACGAGCTGGAGGCCCGTTTGCGCGCCATGATGCGCCGCGCCGCCGGTCAGGCATCGCCGGTGATCCGCCATGCGGATCTGGAGGTGGACCCGGCAGCGCGCACCATCAGGCAGGCAGGGCAGAAGGTGGAGGTTTCACCGCGCGAGTTCGCCGTGCTCTGGGCCTTGCTGCTGGCACGCGGGCGCGTGCTGTCGCGCCCGCAGATCGAAGAGCACCTCTACAGCTGGGGCGATACGGTGGAGAGCAATGCCGTGGAGGTCTATGTCCACCATCTGCGCAAGAAGCTGGGCCAGAAGATCATTGTGACCATGCGCGGCGTGGGCTACTTCATGCCGCAGGAGCAGGAATGACGACCCTTGCATCGACCGGCAAGCGCCGCAGCTCGCTGCAGCTGAATTTGCTGGCCTGGATGCTGGGGGGACTGGTGCTGGTCTGGTGCAGCTTCGTCATCTGGGGCTATCAGACCGGAGTCCACGAGGCCGACGAGCTGACCGACGGGCATCTGGCTGGAGTGGCCGCGCTGACCTTGAACTGGCATGTGCAGGACGATGTGCCGGCCGGGGAGGCCACGGCGGTCCAGCCGCCTGCAGGCCTGCACGCCCACGACTATCAGGAGTCGCTGAGCGTGGTGCTCTGGAATGCGCAAGGTCTGCTGATCTCGCGCACCGGTCAGGCGCCCTTGCCGGACTTCGACATCGAACAGGGCTTTGCCACGATTGGCGTGCATGAACGCCAGGCCTGGCGCAGCTACACGCAGTGGAGCCATGACAGGACAGCCAAGGTCACGGTGATGATTGACCTGGCCGAACGCGACAGTCTGGCAGACGATATCGCCATGCAGATGATAGAGCCGGGCTTCTGGCTGCTGCCCGTGATCGTGATTGCGCTGGGCGTGGCCATGCGCCGCGGCATGCGCCCGCTCAATCAGCTCACGCAGCGCGTGGAGGCGCTGGATCTGAGCCGCGACCAGCGGCTCTCCGATGCCCATGTGCCGCGCGAGCTCGCGCCCATGGTCAGCTCCATCAACACCTTGCTCGACCGCCAGCAGGAGGCGCTGGAGCGCGAGCGCAATCTGGCCAACGAAGTGGCCCATGAGCTGCGCACGCCGCTGGCCTCCATCGCTCTTCAGGCCCAGGCGCTGAAGTCGCCGGCGCAGACCGACAGCGCAACCCTGCAGGCCGCGCTGCAGCGCATAGGCCGGGACGCCCTGCATGCCGGCCATGTGCTCGATCAGCTGCTGACCCTGGCCAGGGCCGGGCGCGGCATGCTGGATGCGCCTTTGCAGACCGTGAACTGGGCCGATGTGGCGCGCAATGTGGCGGCGGCGCAGGCTCAGCATGCCTGGCAGCGCGAGGACATGATTTCCGTGGACGCCCCGCAGGAGCTGCCTGTGCGCGGCAATGCGCTGCTGCTCGATTCGGCGCTGCGCAATCTGGTCGAGAACGCCGTGCGCCATACGCCGGCGGGCACGCAGATCGAGGTGCAGGCCGGCCTCGATTCGACCCGGGCGCTGGCCTGGGTGCAGGTCTGCGACGATGGACGGCGCGATGCGGCGCCGGCCCATGTGCCGCCCGCGGACAGTCTGCACCTGGGCCATGAAATCGTCAGCCGCGTCATGCAGGCCCATGGCGGCAGCTTCACGGTGGCCGAGGCACCACAAGGCTTCACCACCTGCTATCGCATGGAAATACCGCTAGCCGGTTAAAATAACCGGTTACTAAGCGGTTACCGAAGCGTGGCCGCTGGTCTTTCCCCGGGCCACAGCTGTCGTGCGGCGCACTGCAGTGATTCATCGCCGGGGGCGTTGCCTCTCAAAACTTTGAACGGAACCCACCATGCCTTTGATCTCGATGCGCGAAATGCTGGACCATGCTGCTGAAAACGGCTATGGCATCCCCGCCTTCAACGTGAACAACCTGGAACAGGTCCAGGCCGTGATGTCGGCGGCTGACGAAGTCGGCGCGCCCGTGATCCTGCAGGCCAGCGCTGGCGCCCGCAAGTACGCCGGTGAGCCCTTCATCAAGCACCTGATCCAGGCGGCCGCCGAGATGTATCCCCACATTCCCCTGGTGATGCACCAGGACCACGGCACCACGCCTGAAGTCTGCCAGGGCGCGCTGAACCTGGGCTTCGGCTCGGTGATGATGGACGGCTCGCTGATGAGCGACGGCAAGACGCCTTCGTCCTTTGACTACAACGTGGACGTGACCCAGAAGGTGGTGGCCATGGCCCACCAGATCGGCGCGACCGTGGAAGGCGAGCTGGGCTGCCTGGGCAACCTGGAAACCGGCGAAGCCGGCGAAGAAGACGGCATCGGCGCCGAAGGCAAGCTGGACCACAGCCAGATGCTGACCGACCCCGAAGAAGCTGCCGTGTTCGTCAAGGCCACCCAGCTGGACGCACTGGCGATCGCCATCGGCACCAGCCACGGCGCCTACAAGTTCAGCCGCAAGCCCACAGGCGACATCCTGGCCATCTCCCGCGTCAAGGAAATCCACGCCCGCATCCCCAACACCCACCTGGTGATGCATGGCTCCTCCTCCGTGCCTCAGGAACTGCTGGCCATCATCAACCAGTACGGCGGCAAGATGAAGGAAACCTACGGCGTGCCCGTGGAAGAAATCCAGGAAGCCATCAAGTACGGCGTGCGCAAGATCAATATCGACACCGACATCCGTCTGGCGATGACCGGCGCGGTGCGCAAGTTCCTGGCCGAGAACCCCGACAAATTCGACGCCCGCGAATGGCTCAAGCCTGCTCGCGAAGCGGCCAAGCAAGTCTGCAAGGCCCGCTACATCGAGTTCGGCTGCGAAGGCCAGGGCGCCAAGATCAAGGGCTACAGCCTGGAGCAAATGGCCAAGAGGTACGCCGCCGGCGATCTGGCCCAGTTGGTCAAGTAAACTCAAGTTTGATAGCTTTCAGCGCTTTACCAGTAAGCGCTGAAAGCTGAAAACACTCAAAGCCCGCAGTCTTTTGCCTGCGGGCTTTTTTCATGGGGTTTGACTTCTGTTACCAAGGTGTCCCCGCTTGTTTCCTAGGGTTACTACAGTATCGAACGACCGTGCTTTTTATCACAATGGCCGGATCAGACGATAAGACACGGAGACAGAAGAATGAGTGACCGTCCTTGGCTGAATGCATATCCAGAGGGAGTTCCTGCGGACATTGACGCGTCCCGGTATCCATCGCTGGTGGCCTTGATGGAGGAGGCATTTGCCAAGCATGCCGACAAGGTGGCCTATTCCTTCATGGGCAAGGAGCTGACCTTCGCCCAGGTCGATGCCCAGAGCAAGGTCTTTGCCGCCTATCTGCAAAGCCTGGGGCTGCAGCGCGGCGACCGCGTGGCGCTGATGATGCCCAATATTCCCCAGTACCCGGTGGCGGTGGCCGGGGTGCTGCGTGCCGGCTATGTGCTGGTCAACGTCAACCCGCTCTACACGGCACGCGAGCTCGAGCATCAGCTCAAGGACTCGGGCGCCAAGGCCATCGTCATCATCGAGAACTTCGCCAGGACGCTGCAGGATGGCATGCATGGCAGCGCCGTGCAGCATATCGTGCTCTGCGCCATGGGCGACGAGCTGGGCCTTTTGAAGGGCATGCTGGTCAATTACGTGGTGCGCTCCGTCAAGAAGCTGGTGCCGGCCTTCAGCCTGCCCGGTGCCGTGCGCTTCAACGATGCGCTGGCCAAGGGGCGTGGCGCCAGCCTGAAGGCGCCGGTGCTCAAGGCCGACGACATGGCGCTGCTGCAGTACACGGGCGGCACCACGGGCGTGAGCAAGGGTGCCGTGCTGCTGCACAGGAACATCATTGCCAATGTGCTGCAGTCCGAAGCCTGGAACGAGCCCGCCATGAAGAAGGTGCCGGCAGGCGAGCAGCCCACCAGCATCTGCGCGCTGCCGCTCTATCACATCTTCGCGTTCACGGTGAACATGATGCTGGCCATGCGTACCGGCGGCAAGACCGTGCTGATCCCCAATCCGCGCGATCTCAAGGCCACGCTCAAGGAGCTGTCCAGGCACCGTTTCCACAGCTTTCCGGCCGTGAACACCTTGTTCAACGGGCTGGCCAACCACCCCGACTTCGACACCGTGGACTGGAGCCATCTCAAGGTGTCGGTGGGCGGCGGCATGGCCGTGCAGAGCGCCGTGGCCGAGTTGTGGCTCAAGAAGACCGGCTGCCCCATCTGCGAGGGCTACGGCCTCTCGGAAACCAGTCCCTCGGTGACCTGCAACCCGGTCACGGCCACGGCTTACTCGGGCACCATAGGCGTGCCCCTGCCCAGCACCTATGTGAAGCTGGTCGGCAACGATGGCCGGGATGTGAACGAACTCGGCCAGCCCGGCGAAGTCGCGGTGCTGGGCCCGCAGGTCATGGCCGGCTACTGGCAGCGTCCCGACGAAACCGCCAAGGTCATGACAGCGGACGGCTACTTCCTGACCGGTGACATCGGCACCATGGACGAGCGCGGCTTTGTGAAGATCGTGGATCGTAAAAAGGACATGGTCATCGTCAGCGGCTTCAACGTCTATCCCAACGAGGTGGAGGACGTGGTCTCCAACTGTCCCGGCGTGCTCGAGTGCGCGGTGGTCGGTGTGCCCGACGAGAAGTCCGGCGAGGCCATCAAGCTCATCGTCGTCAAAAAGGATCCGGCATTGACCGAGCAGGCCATCCGCGATTACTGCCAAGCCAATCTGACCGGCTACAAGCGTCCGCGCCACATCGTCTTCCGCGCCGATCTGCCCAAGACACCCGTGGGCAAGATCCTGCGCAGGGAGCTGCGCGACGCCTGAGAGTTTTCATCTTGTCCTTCAAGGCGAGTTCACAGGAGCGCTTGGCGCTCCTTTTTTGCGTCTGAAATCTGGCGTTTGCCTCGATGAAAAGGCGACAAGACCTCGCTGGCAAAGAAATGTGCTTGTTGCGATCAGGCAAGTCTTCTTATAATTGTTTCGCCAAATGAACCTGGTTTTATTAGTAAAACAAAAAGCAGATCGCTTTTTGTGTTCACCAACGGTTTCAGGAGAGACATATGAGCGATATCGCACAGGACAACAATGCCCGCACTTGGGATCGCCCCGAGGGCTCCAGCTTTGAAGACTGGATGAACACACGCATTGCGCGTTTTGCCACGCGCAAGTACGACTTCGATGCCCTGAAGTTCCAGGCCGATTTCGACCCCAAGTACCGCCGCGGCCAGATGCGCTACATCGGCACCGGCGGCACGGGTGTGGCCTCCGACAGCAACACCATTCCGTCGGAGAACTTCACCTTCTCCACCATGGTGATTCCTGCCGGCCATGAAGGCCCTTCGCATCTGCACACCGATGTCGAAGAGGTGTTCTTCGTGATGCGCGGCAAGCTCAAGCTGGTGCTGGAAAAGGATGGCGAGCGTTTCGAGACCATCCTGACCGATCGCGATGTGGTGTCGGTGCCGCCCGGCGTCTACCGCGAAGAGATCAACGTCGGTGACGAAGATGCGCTGATGTGCGTGATGCTGGGCGCCAAGAAACCCGTCACGCCGACCTATCCGCCAGAGCATCCTCTGGCCAAGATCAAGCGCTGAGCTTCGTCATGCACGAGGATTTGCTGTCGCCGAAGCTGCAGCTGCTGCAGACCGGATTTCCCGAGCGACTGGTAAAGCTCCCGCAGAACGCTCAGGTTGCCTGGCGCGAGGCTGGCGATGCCAGCTCCGATTTTGCGGTGGTGCTGCTGCATGGCATCAGCTCCGGGGCTGCCTCCTGGCTGGATGTGGCGCTGCAGCTGGGTGACAAGGCGCGCGTTCTGGCCTGGGATGCACCCGGCTATGGCGTGTCGACGCCGCTGGCGCCAGCCGCGCCTGCCGATGCCGACTATGCGCAGGCGCTGGCCCAGTCACTGCTGGTGCTGGGCGTGCGGCGCTGTCTGCTGGTCGGCCATTCCCTGGGCGCCCTGATGGCTGCCAGGCTGGCAGTCACGGCGGCCCCCGGACTGGTCGAGCAACTGGTGTTCATCAGCCCGGCCGGCGGTTACGGCGCAGCGGCCAAGGCCGAGCAGCAAGCCAAGGTGCGCGAAGGACGTCTGGCTGCGCTGGCCGAGAAAGGTGTCGCCGGCCTGGCGGCCGTCATCGACCAGCGTCTGGTGTCTTCCGAAGCCCCTGAAGCCGTGCGTGCATGGGTGCGCTGGAATACGGCGCGCATGCAGCCGCAGGGCTATGCGCAGGCGGTCGAGCTGCTCTGCGGCAGTGATCTGGCGCAGGCACAGGGCAGGCTGGGCATGCCGGTTCAGGTCTGGGTCGGCGAGCACGATGTGGTGACTCCGCCTGCAGCTTGCAAAGCCTGGTCCGAGTTGCTGGGCGCGCACTACGGTACGCTTGCGGCTGCCGGTCATGCTTCACCCGTGGAACAACCTGTGGAGGTTGCGCATAGGCTGGCATCTTTGTTGAACCAAAGTTATTTGCCCAACACCAGCTGATTGCCATGAGCGAAACCCCAGAGATTTCAACCAACGACCAAGACCGTTACACCGTGCCCGCCCTCGAGCGAGGACTGCGCCTGCTGGCCTGCTTTGGCCCGGAGCAACCTGTCTGGAGCGCGCCCGAGCTGGCGCGCAACCTCGAGCTGCCGCGTTCCACGGTGTTTCGGATGTTGACCACGCTTGAAAACTCGGGGTATCTGCAGCGCAGCGGTACCGAATACCGACTCGGTCTGGCCGTGCTGCGTCTGGGCTACGACTACCTGTCCACCCAGCCGCTGGCGCAACTGGCCGAGCCTGCTCTGCAGGCCTTGTGTGATGAGCTGGGCATGACCAGCAATCTTGCATTGCGTGACGGCACCTCCGTGGTCTATGTGGCACGCGTCACTCCGGCCGGAGCGTTCCAGGGCGCTGTGCGCGTGGGCTCGCGCTTGCCTGCACATGCGACGGTGCTGGGGCGAGCCCTGCTGCATGACATGGATGCCGCGCAACTGCGCTCGGTGTTTGGCGGCGAGGAATTGCCCCAGTTCTCCGAGAGCACGCCGCGCAACATCGACGAGCTGCTGGGCCTGCTGGCCCAGGACCGTGAGCGTGGCTACGCCATGGGCGAGGGCTTTTACGAGCCAGGTGTTTCCAGTATTGCAGCGCCGGTGCGCGCCGCAGACGGGCGGGTGGTTGCGGGACTGGCCATGGCCATTCCGTTTACCGAGCTGGTGCCCGAGAAAACCCAGCTCTGGGTGCAGAAGGTGCAAGAGGCGGCAGAAGCCCTGTCCGCTCATTTGCGCCAGCAGCACCCGGACCATTTGCGCTGACCCCGATCACGCCGGGCCAGCGCATTTTTCAGGAGGCTAGAGATGAAAAATATTGCTTTGATTGGCTGCGGCGCGATCGGCTCCAGTGTGCTGGAGCTTTTGAGCGGAGATACCCGCCTGCAGGTGGGTTGGATACTGGTTCCCGAGATCACGCCAGCAGTGCGCGAGACGGTTGCCCGCCTGGCACCACAGGCGCAGCTGCTGCAGGCCCTGCCCGGCGATGCGGTGCCGGATCTGCTGGTGGAATGTGCGGGTCACGCCGCCATTGAAGAGCATGTGCTGCCGGCCCTGACGCGCGGCATTCCGGCGGTCATCGCATCCATAGGCGCCTTGAGTGCCCCGGGCATGGCCGAGCGCGTACAGGCCGCGGCCGAGGCCGGCAAGACTCAGGCCCAGCTGTTGTCGGGCGCCATCGGCGGCATAGATGCCCTGGCGGCGGCGCGTGTCGGCGGACTGGGGACGGTGGTCTACACGGGGCGCAAGCCGCCCAAGGCCTGGAGCGGCACTCCGGCCGAGCAGGTCTGTGATCTGGACGGCCTGACCGAGGCCTTCTGCATTTTCGAGGGCTCGGCGCGTGAGGCCGCACAGCTCTATCCCAAGAATGCCAATGTGGCGGCCACCTTGTCGCTGGCCGGACTGGGGCTGGACAAGACCATGGTGCGTCTGTTTGCCGATCCTGGCGTCCACGAGAACGTGCACCAGGTCGAGGCGCGGGGTGCTTTCGGCGCCATGGAGCTGACCATGCGCGGCAAGCCGCTGGCGGCCAACCCCAAGACATCGGCGCTGACGGTGTACAGCGTTGTGCGCTCGGTGCTCAACAACGTGGCGCCGCTGGCCATCTGATCCGGAGCCAGGCCTGTGGCTTCATGCGCGCCATGGGCTTGGCACCTCTCTTGCTTGTTGCTGAAACCTGCAAGCAGATCTCCCCACTTCAGCATGGTGTCAGGCCTGTGCGAATATTTCCTTGCGCGTCGTCAAACAGGGCGTGCATCGAACCTCGGCCGGCTTGACATCTCCACCTTCTGGAACCCTCATGCAACGCTCCGAATTTCTCAAATCCTGCCTGGCTCTGGCCAGCGTCCTGGCCCTGCCCGTCGCTCAAGCGGCGACCGCCACCGAGCAGCTTTCCGCCGGGCAGTTCACCGTCATTGCGCCTTTCCCTGCCGGCGGCCCTGTGGACATCCTGGCGCGCATTCTGGCAACCGGCCTGACCGAGCATTACAAGCAGGCCGCCATCGTCGATAACCGTCCCGGAGCCAGCGGCAATATCGGCATCGACATGGTCAAGCGTGCCAAGCCCGACGGCCATACGCTGCTGGTCGTGCCTCAGGGCAATCTGACCATCAACCCGACGCTGATGCCCAAGCTGCCCTACAGCGTGTTCGGCGACTTCGTGCCCGTGGCTTCCATGGGGCGCACGGCCAATGTCATTGCGGTCAATCCGCAGGTGCCGGCCAAGTCGGTTCAGGAACTGGTGGCGCTGTCCAAGGCCAAGCCCAACTCCATCAGCTACGCTTCGCCCGGCGTGGGCTCCAGCCTGCATCTGGCCGGCGAGCTGTTCAAGGACAAGTCGGGCGCGGACATCATGCATGTGGCCTACAAGGGCTCGACCCAGGGTGTGACCGATGTGCTGGGCGGCACCATTCCCATGATCGTGGCCAATCTGCCCACCGTGCTGCCCCATGTGCAGTCGGGCAAGCTGCGCGCGCTGGCCGTGACCGACGGCGCGCGCTCGGGCTTTTTGCCCAATGTGCCGACCCTGGCCGAAGCCGGCGTGCCAGGGATTGCCATTTCCTCCTGGTATGGCGTGCTGGCTCCGAAGAACACGCCTGCTGAGGTGGTCAAGCAGCTGGGCGAGGATATCGACAAGATTCTGAAGACCCCGGCGGCGCTCAATCAGCTCAAGGCACAGGGGATGACGCCCTGGGTGGTCAAGGGCGAGGCCTTCGGCGAGCTGATCCGCAAGGAAACCGGGCTCTGGGCGCCCATCATCAAAAGTCATGACATCGAGGCGCAATAAGCCCTCGTGCTCTAATCGCGCCTCTTGCGCATCCCACCAAAGCGGCCCGGTGCCGCTTTTGTGCTTTCTTTTGAGCTTTCACCAGGGCCGCCTGGCCCCTGTTCCGGAGTACCCCCATCCATGACGCTCGCCATTCTCAGCGCTCTTGCCGAAGAGCAACACGGCCTGGTCGACGCCATGCAGGACATGCAATGCCTGCGCCATGCCGGACGCGACTTCTGGCTGGGCCGGCTGCACGGGCATCAGGTGGTGTGTGCGCTGTCGGGCATAGGCAAGGTGGCCGCCGCCACCACCACTGCGGCGCTGATCGAGCGCTTTGGCGTGCGCGGCATTCTGTTCACCGGCGTGGCGGGAGGCATCGGCACGGATGTGAATGTGGGCGATGTGGTGATCGCGCGGACTTTCCTGCAGCATGACATGGATGCCTCGCCGATCTTTCCGCGCTGGCAGTTGCCCGGTTACGGCTGCAGCACCCTGGCCTGCGACGAGCCGGCGGCGGACCGACTGATGCAGGCTGCCGACTCGGCGCTGCGCTCGGGCATCGTGGCTTCGTATGCTTCGGCCCGTGTGCATCAGGGCCTGATTGCCAGCGGCGATCAGTTTGTCAGCTCGCGCCAGGCCAGCGCGCAGCTCAGGGCCGATCTGGAGGCTGCCGGCCACGCCGTGCTGGCGGTGGAGATGGAGGGGGCTGCCGTGGCCCAGACCTGCCGGGATTACGACACGCCTTTTGCCGCGATGCGCACCATCTCGGATCGGGCGGACGACAGCGCCCATGTGGACTTCTCGGATTTCGTGCGCACTGTGGCAAGCCGCTACGCGCAACGCGTGGTGCTGGATTTTCTGCGCCTGACGCCTGCGAAGGATCAGAGGGTTTGCTAGCTATTTAGTAGCTTGTATCGCTTTATACACAGTATTTTCATACTGTTCTGATTCTGTGTTTCTTTATTGACAGGCACTAGAAGCTATCAGTATTGATGAAACCGATCCGGCCTGTACGCAGCTGCAGGCCGGATACCTTTTGTTGCCTCGTTTTCCTTTCAACCGCGCTTGTCGCGGTTTTTTTACGCCCGTGTGTCGCTGTGGGGTGGAACTACGGGTTTCTCCGGGTATTGACTCAAAAGAAGGCTCACTAAACTGCAGGCTTGTTTCAAGAAAAAAGTGTCATTTCATATTTGAAACAAACAAGGTTTAAGATGACCCTCAACACCATGCCTTCCACCGGTCAGCTCGCTGGGCGCCGGATCCTTGTGACCGGCGCTGCGCGCGGCCTGGGTTTTGCTTTTGCGCAGACGCTGTGCCAGCAGGGGGCGCAGCTTGTGATGGCCGATCTGCGCGCCGAATTGCTGAACGAAGCCGTTGCCAAGCTGCGCGCCATGGGCTTCGAGGCTCACGGCGTCGCCTTTGATGCCAGCAACCCGGCTTCCATAGAACAGTGCGCACAGCAGGCCGTGCAGACCCTCGGCGGTCTGGATGGCCTGGTCAACAACGCGGCCGTGACGGACTCTGGCGGCAAGGGCATGGACGACATTGCCCTGGACAAATGGGACCAGGTGATGAACGTCAATGTGCGCGGCGTCTGGCTGATGACCCGTGCCTGCCGCGCGGCTCTCAAGGACAGCGGTCGCGGTGCCATCGTCAATCTGGCTTCCGACACTGCCATGTGGGGCGCTCCCAACCTGATGGCCTATGTGGCCAGCAAGGGCGCCGTGATGGCCATGACGCGTTCCATGGCTCGCGAGCTGGGCGCGGATGCCATCACCATCAATGCCGTGGCCCCCGGCCTGGTGCTGGTCGAGGCCACCGAGTACGTGCCCGAGCACCGCCATCGCCTCTATATCGACCAGCGCGCACTGCAGCGCGAGCAGGGGCCCGAGGATGTCTCGGGTGCCGTGTCCTATCTGCTGTCCGACGGTGCGCGCTTTGTGACGGGCCAGGTGCTGCCCGTCAACGGCGGCTTCGTCATGAACTGACATGAATTGCCCCCTGAGTCGCTGCGCGCCTTCCCCCCAGGGGGACGACAGCCTCGCTGCGGGGCGGCCCTTGCTTGCTGTCTCTGGCGACGGAAACGGTGCATGCAGCGGGGGCGCTTCAAGCTCGGGTGCAACAAGCTGGAATGAACCGAAAGTTGGATATGTCTGCTTCCACTATTCCTGAAGATGTTGGTGGCGCGCCGGACGGCGGCTCCGAAAAGTACATGGTGCCTGCGCTGGAGCGCGGTCTGCGCCTGCTGCAGGAGTTCGGCCGCGACAACGCCGCGCTGGGCGCGCCCGAGCTGGCGCGTCGCCTGCAGCTGCCGCGTGCCACGGTGTTCCGCATGCTCAACACGCTGGAGTGCATGGGCTTTCTGCAGCGCGCCGAGGGCGGCAACGACTACCGGCTGGGCCTGTCCGTGCTGCGTCTGGGCTTCGAGTTCCTGTCCTCCATGGACCTGACCGAGCTGGGCCAGCCCGTGATCGCGCGGCTGTGCGAGGAAATCCGCTTCCCCTGCAACATCGTGGTGCGCGACGGCCGCTCCATCGTCTATGTGGCCAAGGTCACGCCGCCGACGCCGCTGACCAGCTCGGTACGCGTGGGCACGCGGCTGCCTGCCCATGCCACGCTGCTGGGTCGCATCCTGCTGGCCGACCTCTCGCTGCCCGAGCTGCGTGCCATCTATCCCGAAGAGCACCTGGAAGGCCATTCGCCCAATACGCCCAGGACCGTGATCGAGCTCTTCGATCTGGTTCAGTCCGATCGCGAGCGCGGCCATGTGGCCGGTGCCGGTTTCTACGAAAGCTCGATCTCCACCATCGCCGCGCCCGTGCGCGACCACAGCGGCCGCGTCATCGCGGCCCTGGGCGTGACCCTGGCCTCGGCGCAGATCGATCCCGAGCGCCAGACGGAGCTGGTGCCGTGCGTCTGCGCGGCTGCCGACGAACTGTCGGAGCTGCTCAACTACCGGCCGCAGTCCAGCGCGCAGGTTCTGTCCATCACTTCAAGGCGCGCAGGAGGCGGCCATGCATGATTTCAAACTCGACGCCACGGCCGTCGTCACCGGCGGCTCTTCGGGCATAGGCCTGGCCACCGTGGAGCTGCTGCTGGCCCAGGGAGCCCGCGTGGCCCTGTGCGGCCGCAACCCCGAGCGTCTGGAGCAGGCCGTCAAGCAGCTGCTGGAGCGCCACCCCGAGGCCCGCGAGCGCCTGTTCGCCCAGGCCTGCGACGTGCTCAATGCCGAGCAGGTGCAGCAGTTCGCGCGCGCCAGCGAAGCGGCGCTGGGCCCGGCTTCCATTCTTATCAACAACGCCGGTCAGGGCCGTGTCTCGACCTTCGAGAACACCAGCGACGAAGCCTGGACCGAGGAGCTGCACCTGAAGTTCTTCTCGGTGCTGCATCCCACGCGCGCCTTTCTGCCCCAGCTCGAGCGCGGCACGGAGTCGGCGATTGTCTGCGTGAACTCGCTGCTGGCCTCCCAGCCCGAGCCCCACATGGTCGCGACCTCGGCGGCGCGCGCCGGCCTCAAGAACCTGGTGCGCTCCATGGCCACCGAGTTCGCGCCCAAGGGCGTGCGCGTCAACGGCATCCTGGTGGGCCTGATCGAGTCCGGCCAGTGGCGCCGCCGCTTCGATGCCCGAGAGGACCGCAGCCAGACCTGGGAGCAGTGGAGCGCCGAGCTGGCCCGCAAGAAGTCCATTCCGCTGGGCCGCCTGGGCTCGCCCGCCGAAGCCGCACGCGCCATCTTCTACCTTGCCACGCCCCTGTCTTCATACACGACCGGCAGCCATATCGATGTTTCCGGAGGCCTTTCGAGATATGCGTAGCACCCCCTGCGCTGCTTGCACCGCCTCCCCCTCTCTCGCTTCGCGGCTGGGGGCGGGCGGTGTCGCCTGGGCCCTTGCTTGGCGTCCCGCGCCGGCTTCGACCACCAACGAAATTCAGACCAGAACATGACATCCACCGCAAACCAAATCACCGTCGGCGCCGTCGTTGCCGAATTCCTCGAGCATTGCGACGTGAAGGCCGCCTTCGGGGTGATCTCCATCCACAACATGCCCATCCTCGACGCGATGTTTGCTCGCGGCAAGCTGCGCTTCGTGATGGCGCGCGGCGAGGCCGGCGCAGGCAATATGGCCGATGCCTGCGCGCGTTCCACTTCCAGCCTGGGCGTGTGCATCACCAGCACCGGCCCGGCTTCGGGCAACATCGCCGGCAGCCTGGTGGAAGCCTATACGGCCGGCACGCCGCTGCTGCACATCACGGGTCAGATCGAGACCCAGTACCTGGACAAGAAGCTGTCCTATATCCATGAGGCGCCGGATCAGCTGACCATGCTGAAGTCCGTCTCCAAGGCTGCCTTCCGCGTGCTGAGCGCCGAGACCTGCCTGTCCACGCTCAAGGCTGCGGTGCAGACCGCGATGACCGCTCCCACGGGCCCGGTCAGCGTGGAGATCCCGATCGACATCCAGCAGGCGCTGATCGACATGCCGGCCGACCTGTCGCCGCTGCCGGTGGCGGTGCTGGCTCCCAGCGAAGCCGCGCTCGACGCGCTGGCCGAGCAGCTGGCCAAGGCCAGGCGCCCGCTGCTGTGGCTGGGCGGTGGTGCCCGCCATGCCGGCGCTGCCGTGCAGCGTCTGAAGGCCCTGGGCTTCGGCATCGTGAGCACCGGCCAGGGCCGCGGCATCGTGCCCGAGGACGATCCAGCCTCCCTAGGCGCCTACAACATCCAGAAGCCCGTCGAGGCCTTCTACCAGCGCTGCGACGCCATGCTGGCCGTGGGCACGCGCCTGCGCAGCAACGAGACGCTGAAGTACGAACTCAAGCTGCCGCGCCCGCTGCTGCGCATCGATGTGGACGCTGCCCAGCAGGGCCGCTGCTATATGGATGACGGCTTTGTCTGCGGCGACTCGGCCCTGGCCCTGAGCGGCCTGGCCGACCGCCTTGAAGCACGCGGTTACAAGGCTGATCCCGAGCTGCTGGCCGACCTGCGCCAGGTGCACGACGAAGTCGTGGCCACCATGCGCGACGGCCTGGGTCCGTACAGCGCCCTGGTGCAGCAGCTGCAGCAGGCCGTGGGCCGCAACTTCAACTGGGTGCGTGACGTGACTGTCTCCAACAGCACCTGGGGCAACCGCGAGCTGCGCTTCTTCGAGTCCAACGCGGGCGTGCACGCCACGGGCGGCGGCATCGGCATGGGCATGCCCATGGCCATCGGTGCGGCCATCGGCGCGGCCGAAAGCGGCTCGGGCCGCAAGACCCTGGGCCTGGCCGGCGACGGCGGCTTCATCCTGAACCTGGGCGAGCTCGCCACCCTGGTGCAGGAGGAGTGCGACACCATGATCGTGTTGATGAACGACCAGCGCTATGGCGTGATCCAGAACATCCAGGATGCGTCCTACGGCGGCCGCCGCTGCTATGTGGAGCTGCACACCCCCGACTACGCCCAGCTGTGCGCGTCCATCAAGCTGCCCCATGCCCGCGTGAGCCATCTCGACGAGCTGCCTGCGGTGCTGGAAGGCGCCTGGGGCAAGAAGGGACCCTTCCTGCTCGAGATCGACATGCGCGCCATCGGCAGCTTCAAGACCACGTTCTCGGGCCCGCCGGTGAACAAGCTCGATCAGATCCCGGCCACCACCAAGGGCCAGTGAGCCAGCACGACCAGCAAGAACGAAAGAGCTTCACGATGTCGAACCTAGAACTGCTCCCCATCAATATCGGCGGCGAATGGCGTCTTGGCGGCGGCGACGAGTCTGCCACGCTCTACCCCGCGACCGGCGAGGTGGTGGGCCGCCTGCGCGCCCCCAGCCTGGCCGATGTGCAAGAGGCCATAGAGAAGGCCGACCATGCCTTCCGCACCAGCGGCTGGGCCCAGAAAAAGCCCCATGAGCGCGCCGCCGTGCTGCACCGCGTGGCCCAGCTGATCCGCGAGCGCGCCGAGCCTCTGGCCCAGCTGCAGCGCCTGGACAACGGCAAGCCCATCAGCGAGACGCGCGCCCTGGTGGCCAGCGCTGCCGGCACCTTCCAGTTCTTCGCGGCGGCCTGCGAGACCATGGAAGAGACCATCACGCCCTCGCGTGGCGACTTCATGACCATGAGCGTCTATGAGCCCATGGGCGTGGTCGCGGCCATCACGCCGTGGAACTCGCCCATCGCCAGCGAGGCGCAAAAGCTCGCACCGGCGCTGGCCGCCGGCAATGCCGTGGTCGTCAAGCCTGCCGAAGCCACGCCGCTCCTGGCACTGGAACTGGCCCGCATCTGCGAAGAGGCAGGCGTGCCCAAGGGCATCGTCAGCGTGCTGCCCGGCCGCGGCTCGGTGATCGGCGACGCCATCACCAAGCACCCGCTGGTCAAGCGCGTGTCCTTCACGGGCGGCACTTCCACCGGCAAGCACATCGCCCGCATCGCGGCCGACAAGATGATGCCCGTCTCGCTGGAGCTGGGCGGCAAGTCGGCCACCATGGTGCTGGAGGATGCCGACCTCGATCACGCCGTCAATGGCGTGCTCTACGGCATCTTCAGCTCCTCGGGCGAATCCTGCATCGCCGGTTCGCGCCTGTTCGTGGCGAGGAAGCTCTACGGCGACTTCATGGAACGCCTCACAGCGAAGGCCGCCGCCTTGCGTGTGGGCGATCCGGCCGACGAATGCACCCAGATGGGCCCGCTGATCACCGCCAAGCACCGCGAATCCATCGAGAGCTATGTGCAGCTGGGCCTGTCTGAAGGGGGCCGGCTGCGCACCGGCGGCCATCGCCCCGAGGGTGCGCTGTACGAGCGCGGCTACTACTACCGCCCAACCATCCTCGAAGGCGTGACCAACAACGACCAGATCTGCCAGCAGGAGATCTTCGGCCCCGTGCTCGTGGCCATGCCCTTCGATGACGAAGAGGCATTGCTGGAGCAGGCCAACGACAGCGTCTACGCGCTGGCCGCCGGCATCTGGACGCGCGATTACAAGGCCGCATGGCGCATAGGCCGCGCCGTGCAGGCCGGCACTGTCTGGATCAACACCTACAAGCAGTTCTCCATCTCCACGCCCTTCGGCGGCTGGCGCGACAGCGGCCTGGGCCGCGAAAAAGGCCGTCTGGGCATACAGCAGTACATGGAGCAGAAAAGCCTGTACTGGGGCCTGAACGCCAACCCCTTGGGCTGGGCAAATTAAGGAAAGATCATGAGCGTACTGGGCATTGACGAAATCAGCTACGGCGCCGACGACCTGGCGGCCTGCCGCCAGTTCTTCCTCGACTGGGGCCTGAGCCTGGCCGAGGAGCAGGCCGACCGGCTGGTGTTCGAGACACTCAACGGCTGCCGCGTGATCGTGGCCGCCACCAATCACCCCGATCTGCCGTCCGCCATCGAAGCCGGCCCCACGCTGCGCGAAGTGGTCTGGGGCGTGGAAAGTGCAGCCGATCTCGCGCTCTATGAAGCCCGTATTGCACAGCTGCCGGGCTTTGTGAAGCAGGGCGGCCCGAACGGCGGACGTATTGGCTGCACCGACCCCAATGGCCTGGCCGTGCGCCTGCAGCTCACGCAAAAGCGCGATGTGCAGATGCAAAGCGCCGAGTACAACACCTGGGACCGCAAGGGCCGCATCAACCAGGCCAGCCCGGCCTATGAGCGCGCCCAGCCCATCGAGGTCGGCCATGTGGTGTTCTTCGTCAAGGACGTGCAGGCCTGCGAGCGCTTCTATGTGGAGAACTTCGGCTTTGCGGCCTCGGACCGCTATCCCGAGCGCGGCGCTTTTCTGCGCACCGCGCCCGACGGCGGCCACCACGACATCTTTTTGCTGCAGCGCCCCGACAAGCATGCCGGCCTGAACCATGTGGCCTTCACCGTGCGCGACATCCACGAGGTCTTCGGCGGCGGCATGCATATCTCGCGCTGCGGCTGGGACACCCAGCTCGGCCCGGGTCGCCACCCCGTGTCCTCGGCCTATTTCTGGTACTTCAAGAACCCGGCCGGCGCGCTGGTCGAGTACTACGCCGACGAGGACCAGCTGACTGCCGACTGGCAGCCACGCGAGTTCGAGCCCGGCCCGACGGTGTTCGCCGAGTGGGCCATCGACGGCGGCCTGGACGGCAACACCCGGCGCCAGAAGGGCGTGGGCGCTGCCGACGGCAAGTTCCTGACCGACAAGAAGCATTAAGAGGCATTGGCAGCGTCGGCTGGCCGGTATCCCTCCCACCACGATTCCACAACCCCACGGGCTATTTCATGAAAAACATTCGTCGCCAGGTAGTTATCGCTGCTGCATTGCTGGCTGCAGCCCAGATGTCCGGTTCCGCGCTGGCGCAAGCCTATCCGAGCAAGCCCATCACCATCGTCGTGGCCTATCCGGCCGGCGGCGATACCGATGCCATGGCGCGCCTGTATGCCGAGAAGCTGGGCCAGCGACTGGGCCAGCCCGTGGTGGTGGACAACCGGCCCGGTGCCAGCGGCACCATCGGCACCGTGCATGTGGCCAAGGCCGCACCCGACGGTTACACCTTGCTGCTGGCGCCCAATACCTTTGCCATCGCCCAGTTCGTGCTCAAGACCAATGCGGGTTCGAGCTACGACGTGCTCGGCGGCTTCACGCCCATCGTGCAGACCAGCGTGCAGCCCATGTTCGTGGCCGCCAGCCAGGGCTCGGGCATCAAGGACATCAAGACCCTGGCGAGCCAGGGCAAGCGCGATGGCCTGACCTATGCCAGCCCCGGCAGCGGCTCGCCCATGCACATCCTGGGCGAGATGTTCAACAAGGCGGCGGGCACCAAGCTGTCCCACATTCCCTACAAGGGCGTGGCGCCCGCAGTCAACGATCTGATCGGTGGCCATGTGCCCACGACCTTCATGACCTGGGGCCCCATCGCACCTTATGCGGGCGGCAAGGTCAACGTGCTGGCCGTGGCCGATGCCCAGCGCAGCCCGCTGGCCCCGAATGTGCCCACGCTGGCCGAGCAGGGCGTCAAGGATGTGGAAGTGTCGGCCTGGCAAGGCCTGTTCGGCCCCAAGGGCATGAAGCCCGAGACCGTCAAGCTGCTGAACACCCACCTCAATGAAATTCTGAAGATGCCCGATGTGGTCAGCAAGATGGCGGCCTTCGGCGCCCTGCCTGCGGGCGGCGAGCCGGCACGTCTGGAAAAGACCAATGCTGCCGACTACAACCGCTTCGGCAAGCTCATCAAGGACCTGGATATCCGGGCCGACTAAATGACCAACCCCCTGAGTCGCTTCGCGCCTTCCCGTTGCACGGCGCCCCCAAGGGGGATGGCACCCTCGGTGTGGGGCGGCGCGGCCGGCCCAGGCCCTTCCACGGTGTCCCTGAGGTTGGGCCGCGCCAGTTTCACGCGATACGGGTGGCACGCAGCGCTTCGGGCAATGAAACCGAACCACGATTCAAGACAGTTTTCGAAGGAGAGAACCATGGCCGCTGATCGATATCTCGAGCCGCATCAGGCGCGCGAGCGCGCCTCCACCCTGTTTGAGGACCTGCTGGGCGACTCCATTGAGCGCGCCTTCGGCGAGGGCGTGCAGACGCTGCCCGAGCTGGTGGCCTACATCAACCGCAGCGGCCCCGCCGGCGAGAACGGCGAGCCCTGGACCGAAGACAGCTTTCAGGCGCTGATGGCCCGTCTGGGCTATTGAGACAGCACAGGACAGGAGTACCCCATGAACGTACAAACCATCACCATCGATCCGGTGGACCGTCTGCTCAATACGGGTCTGAAGAACCTCTGGTATGCAGTCTGCCCTTCGGATTTCGTCAAGAGCGAGCCCGTCTCGCTGCGCCGCTTCGGCCGCAAGATCGCGCTGTGGCGCGATGCTGCCGGTCAGGTCCATGCGCTGGAAGACCATTGCCCGCATCGCGGTGCGCCGCTGTCCCAGGGTGTGATCCTGGGCGACCGCCTGGCCTGCCCCTACCACGGCGTGGAAGTGCGCTGCGACGGCACGGTGACCAAGGTGCCCGGCAGCCCCGGCTGCAAGCTCGAAGGCTCGCGCGCTGCGCTGGCCTTCCATGTGCGCGAGATGCATGGCGCGATCTTCCTCTACAACAGCGACAAGCATGTGGACGAGGCTCCCGATTTCAGCCTGCCCGAGGAGCTGAGCTCGCCCGAGTACTCGAACTTCCTGTGCTATGCCGAGTGGCGCAGCGACTACCGCTACGCGCTGGACAACGTCATGGACCCCATGCACGGCACCTTCCTGCACAAGCAGTCGCACTCCATGGCCGAGGGCGACAGCAAGGCCAGCTTCCAGGTGCGTGACACCGATCACGGTTTTGTGTTCGAGAAGGTCGGCCAGCGCGGCGTGAACTTCGACTGGACCGAATACGGCGAAACCGGCGCGCAGTGGATGCGCCTGGAGATTCCCTATCCCAAGACCGGCGGCCCCGGCGGCAACTTCGCCATCGTGGCCTGCGTCACGCCCATCAGCGCCGATCTGTGCGCCGTCTTCTTCTGGCGCGCGCGCAAGGTGCAGGGCTGGATGCGCGACACCTGGCGCTTCCTCTACCGCAACCGCCTCGAGGCACGCCACTGGGCCGTGCTGGAGCAGGACCGCATCATGATGGAGCAGATGGAAGCCGACGCCAACGAGCGCGAGAACCTCTACCAGCACGACATCGGCCTGGTGCGCCTGCGCCGCCATCTGCGTCGCCAGGCCCAGGAACAGATCGACGAAGGCATCGCATCATGAGCAACAGCTTGCAGGCCTTTGTGCACACGCTGCGCTTCGAGGCCCAGGACACCATCAGCGTGGAACTGCGCCCGGTCGATGGCGGCGAGTTCCCGGCCTTCACGGCCGGCTCGCATATCGACCTGCACCTGCCCAACGGGCTGGTGCGCAGCTATTCCCTGTCCAACGACAGCAGCGAGCGCCATCGTTACGTGGTTGGCGTGCTGCGCGACCGCGCCAGCCGCGGCGGCTCGCGCTGCGTGCACGAGTCGCTGCGCGTGGGCATGCCCATCACCATCTCCGAGCCGCGCAACCACTTCGCGCTTGACGAGGCGGCGACGCATTCGGTGCTGGTGGCCGGCGGCATCGGCATCACGCCCATGCTGTGCATGGCACGCCGCTTGAAGAGCCTGGGGCATTCATTCGAGATGCTGTACTTTGCGCGCGAGCGCAAGAGCGCGGCCTTTCTGGCCGAGCTGCAGGCCCTGGGCATGCCGCTGCATCTGCACTTCGATGCAGAGGAGGGCGGCCCGCCCGACCTGCGGGCATTGCTGGCGCAGCGCGCACCCGATGCGGGCCTGCACCACTATTCCTGCGGCCCGACGCCCATGCTCGACGCCTTCGAGAAGTTCTGCGCCGAGCTCGGCCATGTCAACGCCCACATCGAGCGCTTCACACCGGTGGAAGTCAAGGCGTCGTCCGATGCGCGCAGCAACTACACGGTGGAGCTCAAGCGCAGCGGCCGCTTCATCGAGATCACGCCCGACAAGTCCCTGCTGGACACGCTGCTGGACGCCGGTGTCGATGTGGACCACAGCTGCTGCGAAGGGGTCTGCGGCTCCTGCGAGACCCGCGTGCTGGAAGGTGTGCCCGACCACCGCGACTCGGTGCTCAGCCCCAAGGAGCGCGCCGGCAACAAGGTCATGATGGTCTGCGTCTCCGGCTGCAAGAGCGAGCGCCTGGTCCTGGATATATGACACCCCCTGAGTCGCTGCGCGCCTTCCCCCGCTCTGTATCCGCTTTGCGGGAGAGGGGGGCGACACCCTCGGTGCGGGGCTGCGCGGCCGGCCCGGGCCCTTCCTCGGCATCCCTTGGTTGGACCATGCCGAATTGACGAGTGAGGCCCTGGGCCAGCAACTGAAGACAACCCACCACCCCTAGAGGAGAGCAACCATGAAATCCATCCATACGCCGGCTCTCGGCGTGGCGCTAGCCTGCCTGGCGTCTTTGCCCGGCGCGGCTTTTGCGCAATCCAAGGTCGAGCTGTTCGGCGTCGTCGACGTCGGCGTGGCTCATCTGGGCGGCTCGGGAGCCTCCAAGACCGGCCTTTCCACAGGCGGCGCCAACATCAGCCGCCTGGGCTTTCGCGGCACCGAGGATCTGGGCGGCGGCCTGAAGGCGGGCTTCTGGCTCGAGGCCGGCCTGGACGTGGACAGCGGCGCGGGCAAGGCCACGGGCGGCGGCCTGAACTTCAACCGCCGCTCCACCGTCAGCCTGATGGGCAACTGGGGCGAGGTGCGCCTGGGGCGCGACGATTCGGCGACCTTTCTGAACACGCTGATCTTCGATCCCTTCCTGACCAACGGCGTGGGCGGCACCGGTGCCTTCACCATGCTGGGCGTTCCGGGCGTTCCATCGACCGGCGGTGCGCCCATACAGATCAGCAATGCGGTGAGCTATTTCCTGCCCCAGAACCTGGGCGGCTTCTACGGCCAGGTCCAGCTGGCATTCGGCGAGCAGCCCAGCGGCGCACCCAACAAGCGCGAGGGCGACTATCGCGGCCTGCGCCTGGGTTATCGCCAGGGGGCGTTCAACGGCGCGCTGGCCACGGGCCGGCTCTACGGCAACACCAGCGACACCAATCTGACGGCGAACAATGTCGGCCTGTCCTACGACTTCGGAGTGGCCAAGCCCATGCTGCTGTGGGCCTCGGAAAAGCGCGGCGGCACCAAGATCACGGCCGTGCAGCTGGGCGTGACTGCTCCCCTGGGCAATGGCGAGGCCCGTGCCTCCTTCGGCCACTACAACCTGTCCGGCAGCAATGCGGACTGGAACAAGATCAGCGTGGGCTATGGCTACAACCTCTCCAAGCGCACCCAGGTCTACGGCACTTATGCCTTCCTGAAGAACAAGGGCTCGGCGGCGAAGTCCATCGGCGTGCAGGGGCTGAGCGCTCCCGGCACCACGCCGGGCGGCAACGCGAGCGGCCTGGAACTGGGCATCCGCCACTTCTTCTGATCCTGCCCCGTCGGGCCGGCATGGGCCGGCCCCGGGGTTTCGGCGGCAGCACGGCTGCCGTACCGCGCGCCCGCCAGGACGTGCGCCCTGGCGGGGCCGGCGGGTGCCGGTCCCGGCTTTTTTCTCTCTCAACGCTAGCCGGACTCCTGTCATGAAAGACTCACGCTCGTTGCGCTGGTGGGGCGTGGTCACGCTGTTCGTGATCGTCGCCATTTCCTACGTGGACCGGATCAATATCTCGGTCCTCATCACCGATCAGGACTTTCTGTCGCACATCGGCCTCACCCCTGACGACCGAACGCGTCAGGGTCTGCTGGCCACGGCCTTCATGGTCGGTTACGGTGTTTCGTCCTTTGTGCTCACGCCGTTCTGCGCGGCGCTGTTCGGCGTGCGCCGCAGCCTCTTCGCGGGGCTGCTGCTGTGGGGTGTGGTGACCTTTCTGTCGCCGGCCATGAACAGCTACGGGCTGCTGCTGGCATCGCGCATTCTGCTGGGCGTGTCCGAGGGGCCGCTGTTCTCGCTGGCTGGCAGCTACATCAAGGCGCATTTCGAGAGCCGCGAGAACGGCAAACCCAACTCCCTGGTCAATATGGGCACCGGACTGGGCCTGGCGGTGGGCTATCCCTTCGTCGGCTACCTGGTCGTGGGCCACAACTGGGAGACCTCGTTCCATGTGCTGGGCCTGATCAACGTGCTGCTGGGCGTTCCGCTGGTCTGGGCCTTTGTGCGCATGCCCAAGGTGGAGACCGGCATGCCCAAGCCCCAGTCGCTGGGCCAGGCCGTGGGCCAGGTTGGCCAGATCGTGCGCGGCGCCATGCACACGCGCTATCTGTGGCTGATCACCATTCTCACGGCGGCCTTTCTGTCCTATCTCTGGGGCAGCAGCAACTGGCTGCCCGCCTATCTCAAGGAGTCGCGCGGCTTTTCCATGCGCGAGATGGGCTGGCTGGCTTCGCTGCCGCAATACGCGAGCGTGGCGGCGGTCTTCGTGGGCGGCATGATCATCGACCGCATCGCGCGCAGGCAGGTGCCGCTGATCTTTGTCTTCGGCAGCATGGGCGTGGCGATTGCCGTGTGGCTGGCCATCCATATGGAAGACCGCTATGCGGCGGCCTATTGCCTGATTGCCGCCAACTTCTGCTGGGGGCTGATGAGCCCGGCCATTCCGAGCACCGTGCAGCATTGCGCGCGGCCCGAGCATGTGGCCAGCGCCTATGGCGTGGTCAACGGTGCGGGCAGTCTGGTCGCGGGCTTCATGCCGGCCATCATGGGTGCGGTGATCGGCGCGCTGTCGGCACGCGGCGGCGTGGCTGCTGGATTCTTCGCAGGCTTTTCAGCGCTGATTGGCACGCAGGTGATCGTGATGCTCTGCGGCATCGTGCTCTGGGTGCGCGAGCGCGGTGCCGAAGCGCAGTCATCGTGATGCGCAAGCAAAAAAAGGAGCGCCTAGCGCTCATTTTGTAGGGGTTTCAGCATCTTTTGAGTCTGAGATGACCATCGGTCAGGCGTAAACAGCTCCTCTTTTTATGGATAACGCCTTGGCTCTGGTGCAGCGTATGTGAGCAGACACCGGGCAAGGGCTGCCCCCAGCAAGGGCTGCCCCAGCAAGGCTGCCCCCAGCAAAGGTGTCGCCCCCCTCGGTGGGAAGGCGCGCAGCGCCACAGGGGGGCTATTTCAGCCAGCCGCGCTTGCGGAAATACAGCATGGGGCCGACGGCGCTCAGAATCATCAGCAACACCACATAGCCGTAGCCGAACTCCCAGTCCAGCTCGGGCATGAACTTGAAGTTCATGCCGTAGACACTGGCGATCAGCGTGGGCGGCAGCAGGGCCACGCTGGCCACCGAGAAGATCTTGATGATCTTGTTCTGGTTGATGTTGATGAAGCCGACCGTGGCGTCCATCAGGAAGTTGATCTTGTCGAACAGAAAGGCCGTGTGGCTGTCCAGCGACTCGATGTCGCGCAGGATCTGGCGCGCTTCCTCGAACTGTTCGGCGTTGAGCATCTTGGAGCGCATCAGAAAGCTCACGGCGCGGCGCGTATCCATGACGTTGCGGCGGATGCGGCCGTTCAAGTCTTCCTGGCGGGCGATCGCACCCAGCACTTCCTTGGCCATCTCGTCGGTCACATCGCCGGACAGTACCATCTTGCTGGCTTTTTCCAGGTCGTCGTAGATGCGCTCCAGCGTATCGGCCGAGTATTCGGCGTCCGCGTCAAACAGCTTGAGCAGCACGTCCTCGGCCGCATCGATCAGACCCGGTGCGCGGCGCGCGCGCATGCGCAGCAGGCGAAACACCGGCACATCCTCGTCGTGGATGGAGAACAGCACGCCGTGGCTGCGCAGCGCGGCGTTGTGCTGGTTGAGGATGAAGGCCACACGCACCGAGCGGGGGTCTTCGTCATCGTCGATCAGAAAGTCGCTGCGAATATGCAGCTCGCCGTTGTCTTCTTCGTAGAAGCGCGCCGACTCCTCGATGTCCTCGTCCATCGCGTCTTCGGGGATGGACAGCTCGTAGTGCTGCTTGATCCAGCGCTTTTCTTCGAGGGTGGGCGACTCCAGGTCGACCCAGATGGGGCGAAAGCGTTCGAGGTCTGCCAGGGACTCGATTTCTTCCTGAGCGAGTCGACCATTGGCCAGCGTAAAGATGTTGAGCATCAGCTCACTCCCGATTGTTCTTGAGGTTCTGCAGGGATCAGGGCGCTTTCAACCCCCGCAGTCTTCACCGGGAGCTGAAAGCTACCAACTAGGGTAGGTTTCCACGGATGTCTTTCAATAATTCGAAGCCAGTGATTATGCTACGTTGCACTGCAGCATGTCGCGTGCGTCATAGTTGGGGGAGTGGGTAAGCGGGGCTTGTCGCCCGCCTGTCACAGCCCCTTGGTAAACGCGTCGGCCTGCACCAGGTCGGCCCAGGCTCCGGCCTTGGCCTGCGGCGCACGCAGCAGATAGTTGGGGTCGTAGGTCACCACCGTGGGCACGCCTGCAATGTGGTGCGGTTCGGCCCGCAGCCGGCCCAGCGCATCATGGCGGCCCAGCACCGCGCGTGCACTGGCCAGGCCCAGGACCAGCACGCAGTCGGGGCGCAGTTCGCGCAGCAGCGTCTCCAGTGCAGGTTGCAGTGCCTGGGCATGGCTGAGATCGGCATCGGGCGGCGCGCGGTGCAGGGCGGCGCTGAAGACGCGCGGCTTTTCCTGCAGTCCGAGGGCGCGCAGCATATTGTCCAGCAGCCTGGCGGCATCGCCCTGCAGCGCCGTCTGGGCGCAGTCGGCCGCAGGCCTTTGCGCGGGGCTCAGCAGGGGCGGGTTGGCGGCAGGCTCCAGCAGGATCAGCCAGCCGCCTTGCTCGGTGCTTTGCACATGCTGAGGCGCATGGGGGTAGACCAGCTGGGCCGGGCTGATGGTCCAGCCTAGGCCAGGCTCGCCGGCCGGGCCTGCGGCGGGTTGCTGCACGAACTGGCGCGGTTCGTGCGCCCGGTGGCCGGACAGATGCTGGGGCGGTGGACTGACGGGTCTGGCGGTCTGGGCAGGCGGCTGAACCGGTGCCGGCGATGCCTCGGCTGCGGGCGCGGCGGCCTGCGCCACGGGCGGGCTTACGGGGTCCGGCGGCGCCACGCGCATTGCCGGTGCCGCGACGGGCAGGGGCTCGGCGACCGGTAACGGTGCGGCGGCGACTGCAGTGACAGCAGACACTGCCGCGGGTTCCACGGGCTCGGGCAACCAGACGGTGATGCCCATGGCTTCCAGCATGGCCCGCTGGCGGGCGTCCAGGTTCAGGGCCATAGTTTCAGACTCATGAGCACCGCATGTTCGCGCGGGCCGTTGGGGTTGGGGTAGTAGTTCTTGCGCAGACCGACTTCGGCAAAGCCGTGCCTGAGATAGACCTCGCGGGCGCGGGCATTGCTTTCGCGCACTTCCAGCCAGATCCATTGGGCATTCTGCTGTCGCGACCAAAGCGCCAGCGCATCGAGCAGCACGCGCGCCCAGCCCTGGCGCTGGCAGGCCGGATTGACGGTGATATTGAGCAAATGTACCTCGTCCAGCGCCTGCATGGCGACAAAGTAGCCCAGCAACTGGTGATCGGCATCGACCAGCAGCTGTATCTGGTAGCCGGCCACCATGGCATCCTGGAAGTTGCCGCGCGTCCATGGGTGGACATAGGCCTGCTCCTCGATCGGCAGCAGGGTGTCCAGCCAGAGCGCGGACAGCGGCTCGAAATGCACCAGGGATGCCGCATCCTGGGTGCTGGCGTCAGTGGCGAGTGTGGAGCTGCTGGGCAAGGTCATGAGGTGCTTATCGGGAGGCGGCGTCGGAGGCAGCAGCAGCGGCGGCCTTCTCGGCTTCGCGCTCGGCCGTGGTTTTTGCCACTTTATCGCGGATATAGCGCGGCAGCGCCTCTTCGGCCGGCACCGCGCAGCCTTTTGCCAACAGTGCCGGAGCCAGGCGCAGCATGGCCGTGGCCGTGGGCATGGCGTGCACATGGCGGGCGGCGGGCGCCAGCAGCTCGGGGTAGACGGGCTGGGCATTGCCCGCCACGGCATGGCCGGCTGCAGCCTGCAGAGCTTCGGGGGCGCACAGGCCGAAGTCCTCGGGCTCGATCCACTGGCCGTCCACATAGCGGAACGCGGCGTGATAGACCTCGTGCATGCGCGCATCGAGCACGGCCTCTACCTCGGTGCAGCCATGCAGATGACGGGCCTCTTCGGCCACGGTGAGCAGCGAGTCCACGGGCAGCACGGGAACCTTGGCGGCAAACGCCAGACCCTGGGTGATGGCGCAGGCCGTACGCAGGCCCGTGAAGGAGCCGGGACCGCGCCCGAAGGCAATGGCGTCCAGTTGCGCAAAGCTCAGCCCGGCCTCCTTCATGAGCTGGCGGATGGCCGGCAGCAACTGGGCCGACGACTGTTGCGCGCCCGGACCGCTGTGCTGCCAGATGGCATCGCCACGCTGGACGGCAACAAACAAGGTATCGGTACTGGTGTCGATGGCGAGAAGATTCATGTTCGGCGGGGCGTCAGCCGCAGGCGGGCTGGAGCGCAATAAGGGCTGCACTGGGCTGCACTGGGCTGCGGGAGAGGGCAGCGTAGCCCTGCATTATCGGACGCCCGCCGCCAGCTTGCCGCGGGCGCTGCCAATGCCCGGCATGGGCGAAGCCCGGCGTAGACTCTGGCCCCATGCTGCAGACCCCCTTCTTTCTTCGCAAGACCCTGAGCGCGCTGGGCGCATCGTTGCTGGCGCTGCTGGCCCAGCCCGCGCTGGCGCAGTCCCTGCCTGCCGACACCCGCATTCCCGCTGTCGTGGACGCGGCGCTGCAACGCGCCAAGATTCCGCGCGATGCCGTATCGCTGCTGGTGATGAATGTGGATGGCAGATCGCCACCGAACCTGGCCTGGCGCACGCACCAGGCCATGAATCCGGCCTCGGTCATGAAGCTGGTCACCACCTATGCGGCGCTCGACCAGCTCGGCCCGGCCTATGTCTGGCGCACGCCCGTCTATCTGGGCGGCCCGGTGGTCGATGGTGCCCTGCGCGGCAACCTCTACATCCAGGGCCAGGGCGACCCCAAGCTGGTGCTGGAGCGCCTGTGGCTGATGCTGCGCCGCCTGCAAGGCATGGGCATCAAGGTCATCGTGGGCGATATCGTGCTGGACCGCAGCGCCTTTCAGCTGCCCGCGCATGATGCGGCGGTCTTCGACAACGAGCCCTGGCGGCCCTACAACGCCTCGCCCGATGCGCTGCTGATCAACTACAAGGCCGTGGCGCTGAATATTGCTCCCGATGCAGGAGCTGGTGTCGCTCGTATTCAGTACGATCCACCAATGTTTGGCATGGAAAACCAGCAAACAGTTGCGCTGGCTGCTCCTGCTTCTGATTGCGGCGACTGGCGCAGCAAAATGCAGCTGGACATGAACAATCCGCAGCGCATCGCCTTCAACGGCAGCTATCCGGCAAGCTGCGGCGACAAGAGCTGGTCCATCGCACCGGCGCAGCCCGAGCGCTTTGCGGCCAAGGCCATAGAAGGCATGTGGCGCGAGCTGGGCGGCAAGCTCACCGGCGCCGTGCGCGACGGCAGCGTGCCCCAGGGCCTGCAGCCGGCGTTCCAGCTGGAATCTCCGGCACTGTCCGAAGTGGTGCGCGACATCAACAAATACAGCAACAACATCATGGCCCAGCATGTGCTGCTCACCCTGGGCATGCAGCGCACCGGCGTGGCCAGCTTCGACTCTGCCAGGCAGTCGCTGGCCCAGTGGTGGGCCGCGCGCTGGGGCAATGCCGAGCAGCCCGTGGTGGACAACGGTGCAGGCCTGAGCCGCAATGCCAGCATCACGGCCAGCGGACTGGGGCAGATGCTGCAGAACGCCTGGGTCTCGCCCGTGATGCCCGAGTTCGTCTCCTCCATGCCCATCGTCGGCGTGGACGGTACGCTGCGCCGCAGCAAGAGCCGCTTTGCGGGCGCGGCCCACCTCAAGACCGGCAGCCTGCGCGACTCGGCGGCACTGGCCGGCTATGTCGACGGTGCCAGCGGCCAGCGCTATGTGCTGGTAGCCATGGCCAACCATGCCAATGCGGCCGCGGCGCGTACGGCCTGGGATGCACTGGTGGACTGGACGGCGGCACAGTAGCCGCCCGGGGGCGGCCGCTCTATCCCTGCCCAATTGCCCCCCTTTGCCAGCCTCGACAAACCGGACCCAGGTCCGGTTTTTTTGTTGCGTGACAGCCTGATGACCAGTTTCTTGGGCGTTGGATTTTTGTCCGACCATCGGTAATTGCCCGATAACAACGCCTGGATGAGTGTCGCTAGGATGACGCTGAGGAAAAAAGCACGACCGTGCGATTCACAACACCTCAGGAGAACATCATCTTGGCAAGCAAACTCAAACTCTTGGCGGCGGCAATGGCAACGGTGGGCCTGCTGGCGGCCTGCGGCGGCGGAGGCGGAGCCGATACCACCCCCAAGGCCAAGGTCACTTCGGTCAAGGTCATGGGCGACAGCCTCTCGGACAGCGGCACCTTCGGCTACAAGTTCACCGTGCAGGGCAACGATCCGACGACCGGCAAGCCCTATCTGGTCTGGCCTGAGCGCATTGCCGATCTCTACAGCACCTCGCTGTGCGCGCATTACAAGCCCACCAGCCAGACCACGTTTGTGACCGCCAATGCCGGCTGCACCAACTACGCCATCGGCGGCGCGCAGATCAACTATGTCGATGCCTCCGGCCAGGTGGTGAACTCGCCCATCTCCGTGCTGCAGCAGATCAAGGATGCGGGCGCGGCCGGTGTGTCCTCCAACGACCTGATCCTCATCGATGGCGGCGCCAATGACGCAGCCGCGCTGATCACGGCCGTGCTGACCTATCAGTCGGCGGCTGCAACCTATGCCGTGACGGGTTCGCCTGCCGATGGCGCCAAGGCGCTGGCGGCGCAGAAGTACCTGCAGGCCTTCCTGGCTTCCAAGATCGATACGGCAACGCTGACGGCCCTGCTGTCCCAGGGCTCGGACGGCATCGTCAAGGCCGGCGGCCTGTACATGCAGACGCTGGCCCAGAACCTGGCGACCAGCATGCAGACGGATCTGCTGGCCAAGGGCGCCACGCGCATCGCCGTGCTGAACATCCCGGCCATCCAGATGACCCCCAAGTTCACCACCGTGCTGGCCCAGATCGCCCAGGCCCAGGGCACGGCTGCCTCCAAGCAGGCCGAAGCCCTGCTGGACGGCTGGGTGAGCGCGTTCAACGCCACCCTGAAGACCGCCGCAGGCAATGACAGCCGCATTGCCGTGGTGGATTTCTATACCGAGTTCAAGAGCCAGATCTCCAACCCTGCGGCCTACAACTTCACCAATGCCACGGTGGCAGTCTGCTCCAAGATCGGTACCGATGAGCTGTCCACCTGCAGTGCCGACAAGCTGGCCGCCAACATTCCTCAGGGCGAAACCAGCCCCGACTGGTGGAAGAGCTATGTCTTCGCCAACAGCTTCCACCCCACCCCTTACGGCTACCAGCAGATGGGTCAGCTGGTGTCGCGTTCGCTGGCACAGGCCGGCTGGCTCTAAGCCCATCCGCAGCAAGAATCAGGAGAGACAACAATGAAGAAACCTATGCGGATTTCTGCCGCCGTTCTGGCCCTGACGGCCTGCGGCCTGGCCGGCGCCCAATCTGCGGGCACCTGGTCGGCACGTGTGGGCATCACCCATCTGTCGCCCGATGTGAGCAGCGGCAATCTGTCGGCCCCATCCTTTCCCAACACCAAGGTCGACGCAGGCAGCAACACCCAGCTGGGTGGCGGCATCACCTATATGGTGACCGACAATCTGGCGCTGGACGTGCCTCTGGCGACGCCCTTCAAGCATGACCTGACGGGAGCCGGCGCGATTGCCGGCGTGGGCAAGCTGGGCAGCACCAAGGCGATACCGGCGACGCTGATGCTGCAGTACCGCTTCAACGAGGCCAAGGCGGCGTTTCGCCCCTATGTGGGAGCCGGCGTGACCTATGCCCATTTCTATGGCGAAAAGACCACGGCCACGCTCAACGGTCTGAGCGGCGGCACGCTGGCCAATCCGACCACGGCCGAGCTCGACGACAAGTTCGGTGCGCTGGCGCAGCTGGGCTTTGTCTACCAGTTCAACGAGCGCTGGTTTGTGGATGCGTCCTACTCCAAGAGCTTTCTGAAGACCAAGATCCACCTGTCTTCGGGCCAGAGCATCAGCGTCAGGCTCAATCCCGATGTGTTTTCCATGGCCATAGGCTACCGCTTCTGAGGCTGCGCGGCCGATACGAAAAATCCGGGCTGGTCCCGGATTTTTCTTTTTGGCTGCGGCTTCAGTTGTAGTGCTGCGCCGAAGGCTCCTCGCCATGCACGGCCCAGCGGCCCAGGGCCTGGAGCTTGTAGTCCAGCGGATCGTGCAGGGTATGGGTGCGCACATTGCGCCAGAAGCGGTCGAAGCCGAGGTCGGCATGGGTGCCGCGTGAGCCCACCACATCAAACATTTCCTGGGTGGCGAACAGGGTGCAGCGATGCGCCATGACCTTGGCTTCGAAGACGGCGATGGCCACCTCGGCACGTTCCGCCGCGCTCAGCCCAGGGCCGCGCTCCCAGGCTTTTTGCAGCAGCGCTGCGCCGTGGTCGGCCATCAGGGCGGCCCCCGAAATCTGGGCCTGCATCTCGCCCATGCGGCGCAGCAGATAGGGATCGTCGGTGGCGCGCTCCACCGCCGAGCCCAGCCAGGGCCGGCCATGTTCGCGCGCGTAGTCGCGTGCCTGCCGGCGCGCGCCCTGGGCCACGCCGACAAACAGATTCACCAGCACCAGCTGCGCCAGGCAGTTGCGCAGCGTATGAAAGGCCGTGACTTCGGCATTCTCGTCGCGCATGACGGCGCTGGCGGGAAGCTGGACGCGATTGAACTGCACCGAGCCGCTGTCGGTCTGACGCTGGCCCATGGGGTTCCAGTCGTCCTTGACGGCAATGCCGGGCGAAGCGGTCTCAAGCAGGCCCAGAACGGGCTGCGCATGGCCTGCCACGCTGGCCGATACCGTCAGGTAGTGAGAGCCGCGTGTGCCCGAGCAAAAACCTTTCAGACCGTCGAGCACATAACCGCCGGCCAGCTCCGAGCTGCGGGGCAGAGCCTGCAGACGCGTGTCGCGCGGGTTCAGCGCATTGCCCCACCAGCCGTTCTCATCGATGGTGCGGCGCAGCCAGAGGCGCTGCTGCTGGCGCGAGCCATAGATCAGCACGGTGGCGACCTGGAGCTGGTGAAACGCCAGCACATGGGCCAGGGCGCTGTCGACTGCGGCCAGGGCCCGGACATGGCGGTAGATGTCGGGCCAGCTCAGCGCATCGCCGCCATGTTCGCGGGGGATCGCCAGGCGCAGCAGGCCGGCATCGCGCAGCAAGGCTTTTTCCGCTGCCGCATGGCCGCCCTGGCGGTCGCGTGCGACGGCAGTTTTTTCCAGGGTGCCGAGTACATCGTTGAAGTGGCTGGAGAACATGGTGAAAAAGGTGGAGAGCGGAAAAGAGGCGGGTGGTCAGTGGCAGATGGCTCCGTCTTCCAGCAAGGAAGCTTCCAGAGCAATCGTGCTGACACGGTTATCCTGCGCACGTTGCTGCAGACCGCTGCGCTGCCATTGCTGGATGGCGTGCTGCAGCCAGCGGGTGGACTGCGCATCGGCCTTGGTCAGACGGACATGGGCCTGATCCGTGGTGCGAAAGCGGTTGCCCAGACGGGTGTAGAAGCGCCAGTTGTCCTGTTGCAGCAGGCGCGCGATGACCTCTGGAGACTCGGCCAGAACATGGCATTTGCCGGCCAGGAAATCGCTGACTGCATGAATGCTGGATGGCGCGAAAAGAGGCTGCAGGCCCTGGGCCTGCAAGGTGCTGGCAGAGGCCTGACCCGTGGCGACGCAGGCCGTGGGTCTGGGGGCGGCCTTCTGCCCCACATGCGGCAGCCAGGAGCTCCAGTGACCAGGGGCATGGCGGCTCCAGAGGGAGGCCTGCTGCTTGAGCACCAGCAGTTGCAGGCTCTGCGGCATATAGCTGCCGCCGGTCTGTCGATCAGCAGCGACCGGGCCGTCCTGCAGCGCCACGCCTTCGAGCACCAGGTCGGCATCGCTTGCGGGGGTGATTTTGACACTGGTGCCCAGTTGCCGGCCCAGCCAGTCCGCCAGGGCCTGATCGTAGACATCCGGCTCTGGCGGCAAGGGTTCGCCGGGCAGGGAAGGGCGCGCATAGCTGCGCAGGGCCACATGGAGCACGCCATGGCGCTGCGCCTGCTGCAGCACCGGGCCTGCAGCCTGCGTGCCGCCGAGATCCGGCAGTGCCGGCCACAGCACGCCGGCTCCCGCGGCAGCGGCTGCCAGCGCGGTGCCGGCCAGGACCAAACGCCGCCAGGATTGCGCGGCGCTACTCATGAAATTCCAGTCCGCTGCGCCAGCGTGTCAGGCGCTTTTCCAGCAAGGCCAGCCCATAGTTGAGGGCCAGGCCCAGAACGGCCAGCAGCACGATGCCGGCATACATGCTGGGGATCTGGAAGATCTCCTGAGAGTTCAGCGTGAGAAAGCCCAGGCCCGCATGCGAGCCGATCATCTCGGCGGCGACCAGCGCGGTGATCGAATAGGCACCCGCCAGTCGGATGCCGGTGAAGATGGACGGTGCCGCCGCCGGCAGGATGACTTTGAAGAAGATGAAGCCGCGCGAGGCCCCCATGGACAGCGCCGAATGAATCAGCAGCTTTTCCACCTGCTTGACGCCGCTGATGGTGTTGAGCAGCACCGGCCAGAAGGCGGCCCAGAAGATGATGGCGATCTTGGAGGCTTCACCGATGCCGAAGAACAGCAGAAAGACCGGAAACAGCGCCAGGGCCGAGACCTGACGGAACAGCTGCAGCAAGGGATCGACAAAGGCTTCGAAGCGGCGCACCACGCCCATCAGCAGCCCCAGCGCCACGCCTGCCACGACGGCCAGAATCAGGCCTGCCAGCGAGCGTTGCAGGCTGGCCGCCATATGCTTGCCCAGCTGGCCGGTCTGCGCCAGCTGGACGATGGCCGCCAGAACCGCGGATGGCGGGCTGAGAAAGGCCGAATTGACCAGACCCGCGCGCGGCAGCAATTCCCAGATGGCAAAGAACAGCAGCACGCAGGCTGAGCGCTCCAGCCATTGCAGCCCGAGTTGCCGGGAGGAAAGCAGCGACACCGGCTTGGCGGGGCGCCGGGATGGGGATGCGGCCAGTTGGCTCATATGGCAAATCCTCGCAAGGCCAGGCTGAAATCAGGGGCGGTGGGCAGCAGCGGTGCCAGCGGTTGCTGGCGGTGGCCGCTGGCAAAGGCGACTTCGTCGCGCAGCACATCCCAGGCCTGTTCGCGCAGCTGCACAAAGGCCGGGGCATGGCGTATCCCGGCTGGGCGCGGACGCGGCAGCGCTATGTCCAGAACGGATTTGATGCGACCGGGCCGGTGCGTCATGACGGCGATGCGATCCGACAGATAGATGGCTTCATCGAGGCTGTGGGTGATGAAGACGATGGTGGTCTTGTGCTGCTCCCAGATGCGCAGCAGCTCGGACTGCAGGATTTCTCGTGTCTGGGCATCCAGGGCGGCAAACGGTTCGTCCATCAGCAGCAGGCTGGGCGAATAGGCCAGGGAGCGGGCGATGGCCACGCGCTGACGCATCCCGCCCGAGAGTTCGTGCGGGTAGCGCTGGCCGAAGCCGGCCAGGCCCACCAGGTGCAGAAACTGCTCGGCAGTCTCCCGGCGCTCGCGTTTGGGAATCTTGCGGATCTCCAGCCCGACCTCGATGTTCTCCAGCACGGTGCGCCACGGAAACAGCGCATAGCCCTGGAACACCACGCCCTGCTCGCGGTTGATGCCGCTGGCCGGCTGGCCGTCGATGCTGATGCTGCCACCTGTCTTGCGCGCCAGCCCGGCCAGCACATTGAGAAACGTGGACTTGCCGCAGCCCGAGGGCCCGAGGAGGGTGAAGAACTCGCCTTCTCGGATATCGAGATTGAAGTCCTGCAGGGCGGCGATCTGCTGCTTGCGGCCGCGCTCGTCGGCAATGGCGAAATCCATGCGGACATCGCGTGCCCGGATCTTGATGGCGGAGCCAGAGTCGTCGAGGGCCGTGCTCATGTCGCCGCTCCCTTGGCAAAGAGGTTGAATTCGTTGGTGTACACATCCTTGACTGCCACCTTGCCCGGCTGCAGCTTGCCTTCACGCTCCAGCACGTCAATGTAGTACTGGATGGGCGGCTCAGTGATGATCTGGTCGTCCACATAGGCATAGCGCTCCACATGCTTGAGCTCCATGCCCAGACGCTCGGCCGTGTAGCGGCGCGCCTCGTCGGTGTTGGCGTTGACCCAGTTGCCGGCCTTGGCGATGGCCGTGACCACATCGCGCACGGCCTGCGGGTTCTCGCGCGCAAACTTGCCGTTGACGCTGTAGGGCGCCATGCCGCCCAGGCCGCGGTCCAGGTCGTAGTCGGTCCACAGGCGCTGCAGCTCGGGGTTGGCCTCGGCTCCGCCGGAATGGGGTGGGTGGATGATGGCCAGATCCACATTGCGGCCGATCACGGCCTGCTCGCCCTGGTTGTCGGGAACGACCAGGAAGTTGATCTTGTCGACGTCGGCGCCGTGCTCGCGGAAATAGGTCTTGGAGACAAACTCGGCGCAGGCGCCGAAGCTGTTGAAGCCTATGGTCTTGCCTTCCAGATCCCTGGGCGTGCGGATGCCCGAATCCTTGCGCACGAAGTACTTCATATGCGGTGCCTCCTGCAGCGTCTTGCTGCCGGCGGCAATCACCTTCATGTCGGCCCCGGCCGCAATGGCCGAAATCACCAGCGGCACCATGCGCGAGCCGAAATGGATGTCGCCCGTGCCGACCAGCGGAATGATCTGGGGGGCGGCAATCTTGCCCACGTAGTTGGGGCGGGTGGAGGTCCCGTCGAAGTAGCCCAGTCTGTCGGCGAGATAGATCAGGTCGAAAGAGGGGTTGTCGGGGTAGTTGAAGGGAACGACCTTGCCATTTTGTGCCGTGCGGCTCGTTTCGCTGCTGGCCTGGTTGTCGGAGCGCGAGCAAGCCGCCAAGCCCAGGGATGCAGCACTGATGGACAGAAGCTTGCCAAGCGCGTCGCGACGGGTTCCCATGGTTCTAACCTTTGAAGTTGCTGTTGAAGCAAGCGAGGTTAGAGAAGGCGTTTAATAAAGAAAACGAATAAAAATTTGTATCTTTACTTGAAAATCAGCTAAGGGGTCGCTCAGCCCGCAGCCGCCGCACGCTGCAGGCGGTCGCGCACGCCTTCCCAGTCGGCGGTGTCGGGCGGGGTCTCGATCCAGATCAGCTTGGCGCCCCAGTCGTCGAAATTGCGCAGCATGCCGAACAGCTCACGGGCCACGTCGCGCGGCTCGTCGGACATGCGGCGCAGCAGCAGCTGGGCTGTGGTGACATTGAGGGGACCGCGGTGATAGATGGCAATATTCCTGCCATCCTTGCCCAGGATGTCCAGCGCCGATTGCAGCTGTCCGGCATCCATGAGCCGCACCTTGGCGTTGGGCGCGTAATGCGCCAAAAGAGTTCCCGATGCACGCGGGGTATCAGCAGTCAGCTCTTCTTTCGAGAGCGGTCGCAGGCCGCAGGCACGCTCGATATCGTCACGCGTGATGGCGCCGGGGCGCAGCAGCACGGGCACGCCCCGCGTGCAGTCGACTATTGTCGATTCAATGCCCACTTCGCAGGCACCGCCATCGAGCACCAGCAGTGCTTCGCCAAACTCGGTGGCCACATGCTCGGCCGTGGTGGGGCTGACGCGGCCGAACTTGTTGGCGCTGGGGGCCGAGACGCCCCAGACCGGCGGATCGAGCTGCTGGCAGGCCTGCAGCACCGCATGGGCCACGGGGTGGGACGGGCAGCGCAGGCCCACGCTGTCCTGGCCCCCGGTCGATGCCTTGGCAGCATGCGGCAGGCGCGGCAGGATCAGGGTCAGCGGGCCGGGCCAGAACGCATCGATCAGCTGCTGGGCAAAGACCGGGACTTCCTTGGCATAGCGGGTGATGGCGGCGGCATCGGCCACATGCACGATCAGCGGATGGTTGGCCGGGCGCCCCTTGGCTGCAAAGATCTGCGCCACGGCGGCATCGTTGTCGCTGTCTGCGGCCAGACCGTAGACCGTCTCGGTGGGCAGGCCCAGCAGCCGGCCTTGCTGCAGGGCGAGCGCAGCGGCTTGCACCGAGGCTTCCAGCGTTCCATCCAAGATCATTTCAATTCCTCTTTCATGCACTGCGCCGCCGTATGTGCGGTGCTTTTGCGCTTGCAGAGCATCAGCGAAGGACGCCGAGCAAGGGCCGCCCCGCAGCGAGGGCGTCGTCCCCCTCCCGCGTAGCGAGAGAGGGGGAAGCGGCGGGGCCGCCTAGGCAAAGCCGCTCAGGGGGTGTTATCAGAACGCGTCAATGCCCAGGATCTCGGCCGCCTTCAAAGCGGTTTCACGCGCTTTTTCGGGGCTGGCCGCAGTGATGTTCAAGTGGCCCATCTTGCGGGCTGGCTTGGCATCGACCTTGCCGTACAGATGCAGGTGGGCGCCTGGCAGGGCCAGGATCTGATCCCAGGCCGGGGCCTTGGCGGTTTCGCCGTCCTTGAACCACAGATCGCCCAGCAGGTTGAGCATGACGGTGGCGCTGTGCTGGCGCGGCTGCACCAGGGGCAGATTGGTCATGCAGCGCACTTGCAGCTCGAACTGCGACACATCCATCGCGTTCTGGCTGTAGTGGCCGCTGTTGTGCGGGCGCGGTGCGATCTCGTTGACCACCAGCTGGCCGTTGTCCAGCACAAAGAATTCCACGCAGAGCACGCCCACGTAGTCGAGGCCGATAGCTACGGACTTCGCAGCGGCTACCGCTTGCTCGGCCTGTGCTGCGGGCACGTTGCCTTCGTAGACCTCGGTCACGGCCAGAATGCCGTCGCGGTGCAGATTGCGCTGCACGGGCAGGTTGACGATGTCGCCATTGCGGCCACGGGCCACGATGACCGAGCATTCATGCGCCAGCGGCAGCATTTTTTCGAGCACGCAGGCCACCTGCTTGAGCTCGCTCCAGGCCTTGATCAGCTCGTCGCGGGTCTTGACGCGGATCTGCCCCTTGCCGTCATAGCCCATGCGTGCGGTCTTGAGGATGCCGGGCAGCAGCGCGTCGTTGACGGCCGCCAGCTGCTCGGCCGTCTCGATCACGGCATAGGGGGCGCAGGGCACGCCGCACTTCACGAAGTGGGCTTTTTCGGCTGCGCGGTCCTGGGCGATCGCCACGGCCGAACCGGCGGGCGATACGGGCAGGCTCTCGGCCAGCTTGTTCAGCGAGCCGGCGGGCACGTTTTCGAATTCGGTGGTCACGGCCGCGCAGAGTCCGGCCAGCTCGGCCAGGCCCTTGGCGTCTTCGTAGCCGGTGCGCACATGCTGGTGGCTGACCAGACCGGCGGGGCTGGTCTCGTCCTTGTCCAGCACGGCGGTGAAATAGCCCATGGCCTGAGCGGCATGGGCAAACATGCGGCCCAGCTGACCGCCGCCCAGCACGCCGAGGGTCGCACCCGGCAGTATCACTTGCATGTCGCGGGCGCTCATGCGTTCACCGGCAGGGTCATGTTGCGGGCCGCCTCGGTCTGCTCGGCACGGAAGGCTTCGAGCTTTTTGCGCAGCTCGGCGTCTTCGCTGGCCAGCAGGGCCACGGCAAACAGGGCCGCATTGGCCGCACCGGCATTGCCGATGGCAAAGGTGGCCACGGGCACGCCCTTGGGCATCTGCACGATGGAGTGCAGCGAGTCCACGCCTTGCAGGTGGCGGCTGGCCACGGGCACGCCGAGCACGGGCACGGTGGTCTTGGCGGCAATCATGCCGGGCAGGTGGGCAGCACCGCCGGCGCCGGCGATGATGGCCTTGAGGCCACGGTCGGCTGCGGCTTCGGCAAAGCGGAACATGTCGTCCGGCATGCGGTGGGCCGATACGACCTGGGCTTCAAAAGCGATACCGAATTGCTGGAGGATGGCAACTGCGTGTTGCATGGTGTCCCAGTCGCTGCTGGAACCCATGACCACGCCAACTTGGATGGGGTTCATGTTCTTCAGGGCGCTGCCGCCCGGCCTAGTGGAACCCCTGATTTTACGTTTTCGCTGCATTGCCGGGCAGCTGTGGGGCAAAGCCACCCGGTCAAAGCATCTATGACCCCCGGATGCGGGCGGCCGCGTTGTCGCGTGCAAAGCCCAGCACGCGGTCCCTGAAGACATGGACGACCCAGGCCAGCGCAGCCAGGGTCTGCAGGCTCAGAGAGGCCCAGGGCAGATAGCTCAGCCAGGAACCGGCCTGCGTTGCCGCATCCGAAGGAGCCATCCACATGGCCACGACCGGCTGGACCAGCATGGCGCCCCTATGGCCGCCTGCGCCATAGGCCAGCAGCGGCGCGGCGATGTTGAGGATCAGCCAGGCGACGACAAACGAGGCCAGCGGGGACTTGAGCTTGCCTGCCAGCAGGGCGAAGCCGGTCAGCAGCAGGCAGTCGCGCAGCAGATGCAGGCACAGATAGAGGGTGAAGCTGTTGAGTTCGCCGCTGATGGCCGCCTCCAGGCTTTGGGGGGCGAACAGCAGCAGCAAGGCCATGGCAAAGCCCAGCAGCAGGCTGACCGGCCACAGCGGCAGCGCCTCGAGTGCCTCACGCCAGCGCTGGCGGCTGACCGACCATTGCACCTGGCGCCAGGCGCGCAGATGCTGGTCCATGTGCTGCAGGGCGACATAGGCGGTGCCGATCAGCGCGATCCAGGCGGTGCTGCTGAAAAATGCGGCAATGCCCAGGTTGAGCGTGCCGGCCGCGAAAAATCCCGTCAGTGCCAGGCCCAGCGGCCAGGCCCAGGGCAAGGTATGTACATCGAGTCGGGTGCAGAGCTGGCGCCACAGGGCCAGCAGGCCCAGGCCCAGTATCAGCGCACCGGCCAGATAGGCCAGGCCCAGGCCGCCCACGTCCAGGCCCCACCAGAACACCGGCGCGGCATCGCTGTCCACCATGCCTTTGTAGACATGGTCGATAAAGGGGCCGGGGGCGAAGAACAGCAGCAGCAGGGGCAGCAGGGCCGCACGCCGGCGATTGACGGGCCTGTCCCTCAGTCCCCAGCTCATGAGCACGGAGTTCATGGCCCAGGTCTGCAGGCCCAGGCCCCAGAGCACGGCCAGGCCAATCGTGTGCTGCAGCTTCAGGGGCTCCAGTGCCCAGAAGTGGGTCACGCCCACCACGGCCAGCGCAAACCACAGCACATACAGCCAGGCCGGCAAGGTGGCGCCCAGCAGCTTGCCCCAGGCCATCTGCCAGGGCGTGAGCACGGACAGGCGTTGCCAGTCCCAGGTGTTCTGGCTGGCTTCCTCGGCCAGGCTGCGCCCGGCCAGCACGCTGCCGTAGATGATGGCCGCCAGGTACAGGCCGGCGATGGCGGTCATGCTCAGCGTGCCGGGCAGACCCTTGGCAGAGGACAGGGCGAAGGGCAGGGCCAGGATGAGCAGGCTCAGGCCCAGGCTCCAGGCCAGCAGCGACGGGCGCCAGTTCAGCCAGAGTTGGCGCTGGAATTCGGGATTGCGTTGGCTCATGCTTGCTCCTGACTTTCGGTATCGCGGGACTGGGCCGTGCGCGCATAGCGGTCCTGCAGCCGCTCGCGCACCGGGTACAGCGCGGCGACCGGAATGCCGGCTTGCACCAGCTGGGCCAGCCATTGGGCGCGTGCACCGGCGGCTGCAGGCAGCCACAGCTGAATCGGACGGCGGCCCGTGGTGTCGAAGTCCTGCACCGAGGTGCTCAGCAAGGCCTGACGCAGGCGCGTCTCCAGCCCTTCGTCCGGCTCCATGGCCACTTCCAGCGCATAGAGCTGGGGCTGCTGGCCGGCGACGGCGGGCTGGCCCTCGCCATGGGCGTTCTGCAGCGCCTCGTGGCTTTCGATGCGGCCGTCGCGGATGCTCAGGATGTGGGTGCAGTACTCGTCCAGCTCGCTGAGGATGTGGCTGGAGACGATCAGCGTCATGCCCTGGGCCTGCAGCTGGCGGAACAGCGTCGAGAGGCTGCTGCGCGCATCGGGGTCGAGGCCGCTGGCCGGCTCGTCAAGCAGCAGCACGCTGGGCTGGTGGACGATGGCCTGGCCGATCGCCACGCGCTGGCGCTGGCCGCGCGAGAGTTCGGTCGGGTGGCGGTGCAGCAGCTGCGTCAGGCCCAGTTGCTGGGCCACCTGCTGCACGCGGGCCTCCACGCCGTCGGGTGCCACGCCCATGGACAGGGCCGAGTACTGCAGGCAGCGCGTCACGCTGAGCCGGTCGTACAGGCCGTAGAAATCCGAGAGATAGCCCAGGTGGCGATGCACCTCGCGCGGCTGCTGCTCGACCGACAGGCCCTTGACGCGCACCTGGCCCGACAGCGGCTGCTCGAGTCCGGCGATGCAGCGCATCAGCGTGGACTTGCCGGCGCCGTTGGGCCCGACGAGTGCCGTCACGCTGCCCGCAGCGATGGACAGGCTCACGCCGTCGAGGGCGCGGTGGCCCGGATATTCAAACACCAGTTGTGAAACTTCAATCAAGTCTGCGCTCCTTGGTTCGCAAGCAATATAGCCCAGGGGCGAGCACGGTTGCGGTGCGGTTACTCTTGAAACCGTAGCTGCTTGCGCATGCATTCCATTGGTTTTCGGCATAAAACACCTCGAATCGACCTTGAAACATGCGCAAGCTGCTCCCATCTGAGTAGCAAAGACCCGGTTCGGCCTGGTCTATGGCTTGCGCTCGCGCATTTGCGTGGAGAATCGCAGCATCGCGCGGTGGGCACTCTGCTGGAGTGGCCGGCTCGCAGACTTTTCAGCGCCGCTGCCCGCGTGGCAGCGCACAAGCAGCATTGGGAATCACATGATTGACGTCACCCTCGAGAATTTTGAAGCCGAAGTCGTAGCCGCCTCCATGGCAGTGCCCGTGCTGGTGGACTTCTGGGCGCCTTGGTGCGGCCCCTGCAAGACGCTGGGTCCGGTGCTGGAAAAGCTGGAAGTCGCCTATGAGGGCCGCTTCAAGCTGGTCAAGATCGACTCCGATCAGGAGCAGCAACTGGCCAGCATGTTCGGCATTCGCTCCATCCCGACCTGCGTGCTGATGATCGGCGGCAAGCCCGTGGACGGCTTCATGGGCGCCCAGCCCGAAGGCAAGCTGCGCGAGTTCCTGGACAAGCATCTGCCCTCCGAAGGCGAGCTGGCGGCCGAGGCCGATGCCGACGAAGCCCAGGCCCTGCTGGAGTCCGGCGACACCCAGGCGGCGCTGCAGAAGCTGGCCGATGCGCTGGCGGCCGACCCGGCCAATGACGATGCGCGCTTTGACTATGTGCGCCTGCTGATCGCCACCGGCAGCTTCGAGGAGGCTGCGGCACTGCTGGCCGAGCCCGTCAAGCGCATTCCCCAGCCGCTGCGCTTCGAAGCGCTGAACCAGTGGCTCAAGGCGCTGGAATTCGCCGTGCAGGGCGACAATGCCGACGTGGCCAAGTACGACGCCGCCATCGCGGCCAACAAGCGCGACTTCGACGCCCGCTTTGGCCGCGCCCGTGCCCTGCTGGCCCACAGCCAGTGGACTGATGCCATGGACGAAATGCTCGAAATCATCATGCGCGACAAGACCTGGAACGATCAGGCGGCGCGCAAGCTCATCGTCGGCGTGCTGGAGCTGCTGACCCCGCCCAAGCCCAAGAAGCAGGACGCCGTGCCCGGCAAGACCAGCGGCGGCATCGAGCTGCTGGGCAAGAGCAGTGCCGAGCAGGACGAGGCCACGGCGCTGGTCAACAGCTATCGCCGCAGGCTGAGCATGGCGTTGAATTGAAGGCTCCCCCTGAGGCGCTTGCGCCTTCCCCCTCTCTCTACGCGCTTCGCGCTATGGGAGGGGGACGACAGCTTCGCTGCGCGGCGGCGCTTGCTCGCTGTCCCTTGCCTTGGGGTATGCCAGTTTTTGCTGCTTGCGTTGAATGAGACTCGCGATGGATCAGATCTTTTCAGTGGCCTTTCAGGGCCTCTTTGTTTATCTGGGACTGGCGCTGGCATTCGTGGTGCTGGCGGGACTGCTGCGCTCGCCACGCTTCAAGGGTTGGCGCGGCGAGCGGGCCGTGCAGGGGGCGATTCGCCGGCAGCTCAATCCGCTGATCTATGTGGACATGCACAACGTCACCCTGCCCACGGCGGATGGCGGCAGCACGCAGATCGACCATCTGATCTTTTCGCCCTACGGCCTGTTCGTGCTGGAAACCAAGAACTACCAGGGCTGGATTTTCGGCACCGAAAAGCAGCGCGAATGGACGCAGCAGATTTTCAGAAAGCGCAGCCGCTTCCAGAACCCGCTGCGCCAGAACTACAAGCACGTCAAGACCTTGCAGTCGCTGCTGGACATTGCGCCCGAGCATCTGCACTCGGTGATCGCCTTTGTGGGCGACTGCGAGTTCAAGACCGAGATGCCGGCCCATGTCACGCGCGGCCTCGGCTTTGTCGACCATATCCAGAGCTTTACCCAGCCCGTGTGGAGCCCCGAGCAAATGCAGGCGCTGCTGGACAAGCTCGATGCACTTCGGCTGCAGCCCGGTCGTGCCACCGACAGGCGGCATGTGGCGCATGTCCGCCAGCTGCAGGCGGCCAGCAAGGCACGCAAACCCAGGCGGGAGCCGGTGGCGGAAGCCGCGGCACAGCTGGTCAAGCCGCCCGCGCCCGAGACCGTGGATATTCTGCCGGAGCCTGTCATTCCGGTACCGCGTGCCCAGTCAGCGGTTGCGGCTTCGGCTGCGGTAGCTGACACTGCGGCAGAGGTTGCAGAGCCGGTGCAGCCCGAACGGATCAATGATGTGCCGGTCTGCCCGCAATGCGAATGGCCGCTGCGCAAGTTGCTGATGCAGCGCGGGCCGCTGGCGGGGCAGGCCATCTGGCGCTGTACCAATGCGGCGGCCTGCAGCTTTGTGCGCGGGCACGTCTGATACTCCTGAAATATGAGCTGCCAGCGCTTTGTCTGTGTGTGTCGATGGCCAGAGAGGTGTTTGTAATGACTGCTTTCTCGAACCTGCGCGCCCTGCTTGGCCCAGCACTGGGGGTGCTCTTGCTGTTGGGAGTCCCGGCTGGCGCCGCTGCAGATGCAGGGAGCGTGGCGTCCGAGGGCGAAGCCATGGCCGCCGTGCCGGCACCGCTGCTCAATACCTATTGGAAGCTGGTCCAGCTGGGTGACGGCCCGCATGTCAGCGCCTATGACAATCAGCCCGAGCCGCATCTGGTGCTGGAGACCGGCAGCGGCCGTTTTCATGGCGCGGGCGGCTGCAATCGCCTGCGCGGCAACTACAGCCTGGACGGGCGCTGGCTGCGTTTTTCGGCCGTGGGCGGCACCCGCATGGCCTGTGTGCAGGGCATGCGCCGGGAGCAGCAGCTGCTGGCCACTCTGGCTCAGGTCAGCAGCTACGCCGTGCAGGGGCAGAAACTGGTGCTCAGCGATGCCGAGGGGCGTGTGCTGCTGCGGTTCGAGGCCGTGTATCTGCGCTGAGCCTCAGTGTGTCAGTTGCGGGCTGGCGGACTGGGGTGACGAGGCATTGCCCAGCGAGCGAATCGGTATGCCCATGTCCTGCGCAATCTCCCCCGACAGCTGCAGCGCCAGATAGCGGGTGCAGCAGACGCGCAGAAAAGAGCTGAAGTTGTCCACCGCTTTGCGCTCGGCCAGCAGTTCGTCATAGAGCTTGGTGCAGAGCTGGGGCACGGTATAGCCGTCCCGCGCGGCAATCTCTTCGAGTACCTGCCAGAACAGGTTTTCCAGCCGGATGCTGGTGGCGACTCCATGCAGCCGGATGGAGCGGGCCCGGTGGGCCCAGAGCTGGGGATCGGCGCTGACAAAGACCTGGCACATGGCGCGACTCTCCAAAAACAAAACCGGGCCATGGTGTGGCCCGGTGACTGCGGCGTCAAGAGGAGAACTCTTGAATTGATAGCCTGCTGCGCTTGATGGGAAAGCTCTGGAGGCTGATTTCAGTGCGAAATCTTCGTGCCCAGCAGAGCGAGAAACTGGGCGATCCAGGCCGGGTGGGCGGGCCATGCCGGGGCGCTGACCAGGTTGCCCTCGGTATGGGCCTGGTCGACGGGAATGTCGGCATAGCTGCCTCCGGCCAGTTCCACCTCGGCGCGGCAGGCGGGGTAGGCCGAGCAGGTGCGGCCCTTGAGCACTCCGGCCCCGGCGAGCAACTGCGCGCCGTGGCAGACGGCGGCCACGGGTTTGTTGGTGTCGAAGAAGTGACGTACGGCCGCGCGCACGCTTTCATAGCCACGCAGATACTCGGGGCCGCGGCCGCCGGGTATGACCAGGGCGTCGTACTGCTCGGGCTTCACGTCGGCGAATGTGGCGTTGAGCGTGAAGTTGTGGCCTGGCTTTTCGCTATAGGTCTGTGCGCCTTCGAAGTCGTGGATGGCGGTCTTGATCTGGTCGCCGGCCTTTTTGTCGGGGCAGACCGCGTGCACCGTATGGCCCACGGCCAGCAGGGCCTGGAACGGGACCATGGTTTCATAGTCCTCGCAGTAATCGCCGCAAATCATCAAAATCTTCTTGCCTGCCATGGTCTGTCTCCTTGTGGTTGGGTCAGGCCATTGTGGGCAGTCAGGGCACGCGGCGGGTATTAACGGGCTACTACATCGGGACGGGAGGGCGGATAGTGGGTGCCGTAGTCCGACGAGCGCTGGTACAGCGTCAGCCCGAACTGCGGCAGCACGCCGATCAGATGGTCGAAGATTTCGCCCTGTATGCCTTCGTACTCCACCCAGACGGTGGTGTTGGTGTAGCAGAACAGCTGCAGCGGCAGCCCCGTGGGCGATGTCTCCATGGTGCGTACCATGAGGAACATGCCCGGGCCTTTGCCAATGCGCGGATGGCCCATCAGATAGGCGTAGGCATAGGCCTTGAAGGCGGCCAGATTCGTCACCTGGTGGGCGGCGATGGCCTGGGTTGGCATGGCGGCCTCGGCTGCGCCCGGCATGGCCTGCAGGCCGTCGCGCTCGCTCCAGTAGGGTTGCAGCAGCGCGATATGGCCCATGCCTGCGCGTTCCTCGGGCGAGAGCAGATGCACGGTGTTGGCGTCCAGGTTCAGCGAGCGCATGATGCGGCGTCCACCCGAGTCGAACATGCCGCGCCAGTTCTTGAAGCTGTCCGTCATCAGCCGCCAGGTGGGAATGGTGGTGATGGTCTTGTCCCAGTTCTGCACCTTGACGGTATTGAGCGCGATATCGGTCACAAAGCCGTCGGCGCCGACCTGGGGCATCTCTATCCAGTCGCCCACGCGCAGCATGTCGTTGCTGCCGAGCTGAACGCCGGCGACAAAGGAGAGGATGGTGTCCTTGAACACCAGCATCAGCACGGCCGACATGGCGCCCAGGCCCGAGAGCAGCAGCAGCGGCGAGCGGTCCATCAGCGTGGCCACGATGAGCACCACGGCAAAGCTGCAGACCAGCAGCTTGCCCAGCTGTACATAGCTCTTGATGGAATGGGTCTGGACGGCGGCCTTGCGTGCCTCGTCGCGTTCATGGGCCTCGTTCGTGGCATTGAGCAGATCGCACAGCACGCGCGCCAGGTGGTAGAGCGTGAAGGCAACCGCCACATTGGTGATCAGCGTGGTCCAGCGCGGCTCCAGATGCGGCACGCCCTGGACGCCGAACTGCACGATCAGCGAGGGCACGACCTTGGCCAGGCGGCGCAGCACCTTGTCGTGCATGAGGATCTGGGCCCAGCCGGTCCTGAGGGTGTCGCGCATACGGCGAAAGACCTTGAGCCCCAGCCACTGGGTCAGCCAGCCGGCCACAAGAGCGGTCAGGGCCAGGACGCAGAGCGAGGCCAGCATTTGCATGGCGGGATTCCAGTCAGAAACAAAAGACCAGCGGGAAAGCAAGAGCAGCTCCTCAGAAGAATGGACCGGGGCAGGAGCGCAAGTCTGGCAACTTCGGGCAGAAGGCAGGCGATGGCGTCGGGCACGGAAGCAGGCCGTTCAGACCGGCAGGCGTGCAAAAAGTTCAGCAATGTGTGAACAGCCACTAGCTTACGCAAAGCCGTATTTCCCAGCGTGGCGTGCAGGAAGGCCGCTGGGATGGCGCAGCGGGTTCTGCGGTCATGCAGGGCTAAAACGGCGCAAGCGGTCGGGCAGCCTAAAATCCCTGCTGATTTCAGATTTCTACCTTGCCGGGTCCCAAGTGGGGCTGGCGGCCACTGCACTGCACCATGCAAGAAAAATTCAACCACATCGAGGTCGAGCGCGCCGCGCAAGATCACTGGCAAGCCAAGGACGCCTACCGCGTCACCGAAGACGGCAGCAAGCCCAAGTACTACGCCTGCTCCATGCTGCCCTATCCCAGCGGCAAGCTGCACATGGGGCATGTGCGCAACTACACCATCAACGACATGCTCACGCGCCAGCTGCGCATGAAGGGCTACAACGTCCTCATGCCCATGGGCTGGGACGCCTTCGGCCTGCCTGCCGAGAACGCTGCGCTGAAGAACAAGGTGCCGCCTGCCAAGTGGACGTACGAGAACATCGCGTACATGAAGAAGCAGATGCAGGCCATGGGCCTGGCCATCGACTGGAGCCGCGAGGTCGCCACCTGCGACCCCGAGTACTACAAGTGGAACCAGTGGCTGTTCCTCAAGATGCTGGAAAAAGGCATTGCCTACCGCAAGACCCAGGTGGTGAACTGGGACCCGGTGGATCAGACCGTGCTGGCCAACGAGCAGGTCATCGATGGCCGCGGCTGGCGTACCGGTGCGCTGGTGGAAAAGCGTGAGATTCCCGGCTACTACCTGGCCATCACCAACTACGCTCAGGAACTGCTGGACCATGTACAGGTCGGCAACGAGAAGGCCACTCTGAACGGCTGGCCCGACAAGGTGCGCCTGATGCAGGAAAACTGGATTGGCAAGTCCGCAGGCGTGCGCTTTGCGTTCACCCATGACATCAAGGGCGCTGACGGCCAGCTGATCCAGGACGGCAGGATGTATGTCTTCACCACGCGTGCCGACACCATCATGGGCGTGACCTTCTGCGCGGTTGCCCCCGAGCACCCGCTGGCGCTGCATGCCGCGGCCTCCAGCCCCGAGCTGGCAGCCTTCATCGAGGAGTGCAAAAAGGGCGGAACGACCGAAGCCGAGCTGGCCGTCAAGGAAAAGGAAGGCAAGCCCACGGGCCTGTTCGTCACCCACCCCATCACCGGTGCACAGGTCGAGGTCTGGATCGGCAACTATGTGCTGATGAGCTATGGCGACGGCGCCGTGATGGGTGTTCCCGCCCACGACGAGCGCGACTTCGCCTTTGCCAACAAATACGGCCTGCCCATCAAGCAGGTGGTGGCCGTGGAAGGCCAGGCCGCTTATGACGACAAGCAGTGGAACGACTGGTATGGCGACAAGGAGCGCGGCGTACTGATCAACTCCGGCGATCTCGACGGTCTGAACCACAAGGATGCGGTGCAGGCCGTGGCCAAGATCCTGGGCGACAACGGCCTGGGCGAGCTCAAGACCACCTGGCGTCTGCGCGACTGGGGCATCAGCCGTCAGCGCTACTGGGGCACACCCATCCCCATCATTCATTGCGCCGATTGCGGCCCTCAGCCCGTGCCCGAGAAGGACCTGCCCGTGGTCCTGCCCCAGGATCTGGTGCCCGATGGCTCCGGCAATCCGCTGGTCAAGTCAGAGGCCTTCCACGCCGGCGTGGTCTGCCCCTGCTGCGGCAAGCCCGCCCGCCGTGAAACCGACACCATGGACACCTTTGTGGATTCGTCCTGGTACTTCATGCGCTATTGCGACGCCAAGAACGGCGAACAGATGGTGGCCGACGGCGCCGACTACTGGATGCCCATGGACCAGTACATCGGCGGCGTGGAACATGCCATCCTGCACCTGCTGTATGCGCGCTTCTGGACCAAGGTCATGCGCGACCTGGGTCTGGTCAAGATCGACGAGCCCTTCACCAAGCTGCTGACCCAGGGCATGGTGCTCAATCACATCTATAGCCGTCGCACGGTCAAGGGCGCCAAGGAATACTTCTGGCCCAAGGATGTGGAGCATGTGTTCGACGAGTCCGGCAAGATCATCGGCGCCAAGCTGAAGGTCGAAGTGGATAGCGCCGACGGCCTGCTGCCCGTGGGCACCGCCATCGACTACGAGGGCGTGGGCACCATGTCCAAGTCCAAGAACAACGGTGTGGACCCGCAGGATCTGATCGAGAAGTACGGCGCCGACACCGCACGTCTGTACACCATGTTCACCTCGCCCCCCGAGCTGACGCTGGAGTGGAACGACGCCGCCGTGGAAGGCAGCTATCGCTTCCTGCGCCGCGTCTACAACTTCGGCAGCAAGCTGACAGCCATGGACATGGCTTCCGCCGTGCAGGGCGTGGCCGGTGCCAAGTCGCTGGACGATGTGGAATTCGGCAAGGCGGCCAAGGCCCTGCGTCTGGAAATCCACAACGTGCTCAAGCAGGTCGAGTACGACTACTCGCGCATGCAGTACAACACCGTGGTGTCCGGCGCGATGAAGATGATCAATGCGCTGGAAGACTTCAAGGCCCTGGATGACACCGGTGCCAAGGTGGCGCTGATCGAAGGCTTCGGCATTCTGCTGCGCGTGCTCTACCCCGCTACGCCCCATCTGGCCCATGTGCTGTGGAGCGAGCTGGGCTATGCCAACCACCTGGGCGATCTGCTCGATGCCCCCTGGCCGCAGGTCGATCCCAAGGCCCTGGTCCAGGACGAGATCTCGCTGGTGCTGCAGGTCAACGGCAAGCTGCGCGGTGCGATCCTGGTGTCCGCCACTGCCGACAAGGCTGCCATCGAGGCGGCTGCACTGGCCAACGAGGAGTATCAGAAGTTTGCCGAAGGCCGTGCACCCAAGAAGATCATCGTGGTGCCGGGCCGCCTGGTGAATATCGTTGTGTAAATGACTCCCCCTGAGGCGCTTCGCGCCTTCTTCCCAGGGGGGACGATAGCCTCGCTGCGGGGCTGCCCTTGCTTGCTATCCCTGGCGCAAGAGGCGGTCCTCGCGGCAGGGCGGCGAATTCGCTGCTCGGGTTGAAGATAAAAGGACAGTTGATGCAAAAACGTACGCTGCTGGCCGCGATGGCCCTGACGCCTTTGCTGGGAGCCTGCGGCTTTCGCCTGCGCGGTGCGCCGAATTTTGTGTTTCGCTCCATTTACGTACAGGCGGGGCGCGGTGCGCCCGTGGGCGTGCTGCTGCGTCGCAGTCTGGAGTCGGCCAGCGACAAGCTGACCGTGATCAAAGACCCGGCTTCGCCCGATACCGCCGAAGTGATCTGCCAGATCATCAGCGAGCAGGCCCAGCGCGTGATCATTGGCTCCAACGTGGCTGGTCAGGTCCGTGAAATCGAGTTGCGCCTGATCGTGCGCTTCTCGTTGCGTACGCCCGGTGGCGACGAGCTGATCGAGCCTGTCGAGATTCGCCAGATCCGCAACGTGACCTATAACGAAACCAATGCCTTGTCCAAGGCCTCGGAAGAGGAAATGCTGAACAAGGACATGCGCAACGACATCGTGCAGCAGATCATTCGCCGTCTGGCTGCAGTCAAGAGCCTGCAAGTGTCGTGAACCCTCTTTGAGTTGTTGAGCGGCTCCCCCCCCGGGCCAGCGAGTCGCCACTGCTGGTTCGGTAAATTTGATAGCTGCTGACGCTCGAAATAAAGGCGTTTCAGATGCTTTTTATAGAAAATTTTTCTCCATGCAGCTTGCGCTGAACCAGCTTCCCTCCCATCTGGCCAAGGGCTTGCGCTCGCTCTATGTGCTGCATGGCGACGAGCCCTTGCAGCAGCAGGAAGCGGCCGACGCGATTCGTGCAGCGGCGCGTGCTCGGGGCTATACCGAGCGCAGCAGCTATACCGTCATGGGGGCGCACTTTGACTGGAGCGGCGTGCTGGCGGCCGGCGGCAGCCTGAGCCTGTTTGCGGACAAGCAGATTCTGGAAATTCGCATTCCCAGTGGCAAACCCGGCAAGGATGGCAGTGCTGCGCTGCAGCAGCTGGCCAGCAGCGCCCAGGGCAACGACAGCACGCTGACCCTGATCAGTCTGCCGCGTCTGGACAAGGCCACCAAGACCGGGGCCTGGTTTGGGGCGCTGGACGGCAACGGTGTCTCCATCCAGGTCGACCCGGTGGAGCGCGGTGCGCTGCCGCACTGGATTGCCCAGCGTCTGGCGCTGCAGAACCAGCGCGTGGCGGCCGGGGAAGAAGGTCAGCGCACGCTACAGTTCTTTGCCGACCGCGTGGAAGGCAATCTGCTGGCCGCGCACCAAGAGATTCAGAAACTGGCCTTGCTCCACCCCGAGGGCGAGCTGAGCCTGGCGCAGGTGGAGCAGGCGGTGCTCAATGTGGCGCGCTATGACGTGTTCAAACTGTCCGAGGCCGTGCTCTCGGGCCAGGTGGCGCGCAGCATGCGCATGCTGGACGGCCTGCAGGCCGAAGGCGAGGCCGAGGTGCTGGTGCATTGGGCGCTGGCCGAGGACATTCGCAACATCAAGCGCGTGAAAGATGCCATGGCGGGCGGCAAGCCTCTGCCCATGGCGCTGCGCGAAAATCGCATCTGGGGCCCCAAGGAGAGGCTGATGGAGCGGCTGCTGCCACGTGTCAGCGATGCACGCGCGGCCGAGTTGCTGCAGGCAGCCCATTCCGTGGACGGCATTGTCAAAGGCCTGCCCAGCGAGGGCTGGCCGCGCGACAGCTGGCAGGCCCTGCGACAGCTGGCCATGCAGCTGGCGACAATAGGGAACACCCCCTGAGGTGCTGCGCGCCTGGGCGGCCCCGCCTTCCCCCTCTCTCTTCGGGAGGGGGACGACACCTTCGGTGCGGGGCGGCGCGGCCGGCGTAGGCCCTTCCTCGGTGTCCCTCGCGCTAGAGCTGAGTCTTTTTTTCGTTGTGCTCGGCTCAGTGCACCTTCTCCAGTTGTATCTGCGCTTTGTCCGCCCAAGCTCGGAGGTTGTCCAGCAGGTCCTTCTGGCTGAAGGAGCAGCTTTCCTCGGTGAACAGCGCGCTGGATTCGAGCCGGTCCAGCAGATTGAGCAGCACCTCGCCATAGCGTGGCGGCAGTGCCGCAAGCAAGTTGGTCGCTGCGCGTGCCTGCTGGCCGAGGGCGCTGGCGCTGATCTGCGAGTGGGCGAGCTGCTCGAATCCGCTGCGCAGCTGCTGAAGCTGGCGGGCGCTTTCCTGCAGCGCTGTGGTGTTGTGGCTCATAGGTCTCCTTGCGATTCAGAGGCCGAGTGTAGGTGTCAGCAGGGCCATAAACCCCCTCATGGTCGGGCTTGTCTGCGCAACTTGCTTATCTCGGCGAAAATCACGCCATGAACGCGCTCAATACCGTCGAATACATGCACAACCTCGGTGTACAGGCAAAAGCCGCCTCTGCACTGATGGCGCGTGCGTCTGCAGCTACTAAAAACAAAGCACTCAAGGCGCTGGCCCGTCTGCTGCGCGAGAACGTCGAGCCGCTGCAGATCGACAATGCCCGCGATCTGGAGCGTGCCGTGGCCAATGGTCTGTCGGCCCCCATGGTCGACAGGCTGCGTCTGACGCCCAAGGTGCTGGAGACCTGTGCCGAAGGTTGCGAGCAACTCGCCTCCATGCCCGATGTCATCGGCGAGATCAGCGGCCTCAAGCAGATGCCCAGCGGCATCCGCGTGGGCCAGATGCGTGTACCCCTGGGCGTGTTCGGCATGATTTATGAAAGCCGCCCGAATGTGACCATCGAAGCGGCCAGCCTCTCGATCAAGAGCGGCAATGCCTGCATTTTGCGCGGTGGCTCGGAGGCGATTGACTCGAACAAGGCGCTGGCCAAGCTGGTGGCCCAGGCGCTGGCCGAGGCCGGGCTGCCTGAAGACGGTGTCAAGCTGGTGGAGACCACCGACCGCGACGCCGTGGGCCAACTCATCGCCATGCCCGACTATGTGGACGTCATCATCCCCCGTGGCGGCAAGGGCCTGATCGAGCGCATCAGCCGCGAGGCCAAGGTGCCCGTCATCAAGCATCTGGACGGCAATTGCCACACCTATGTGGATGACCCCTGCGACATCGCCATGGCCGTGAAAGTGGCCGACAATGCCAAGACCAACAAGTACAGCCCCTGCAACGCCAGCGAAAGCCTGCTGGTGGCACGCGCCGTGGCAGCGGACTTCCTGCCCAGGATCGGTGCCGTCTATGCCGCCAAGGGCGTGGAGATGCGCTGCGATGCCGAGGCGCTGGCCATTTTGCAGACCGTCAAGGATGCCAAGCTGGCCCAGGCGGTGGAGCAGGACTGGTACGAGGAATACCTGGCGCCCATCATCAGCGTGAAGCTGGTGGACGGTGTGGACGAGGCCATTGCCCACATCAACAAGTACTCCAGCCACCATACGGAGTCGATTCTGACGACCAATCACCTGCACGCACAGAAATTCCTGCGCGAGGTCGATTCGGCCAGCGTCATGGTCAATACCAGCACCCGCTTTGCCGATGGTTTCGAGTTCGGGCTGGGTGCCGAGATCGGCATCAGCACCGACAAGTTCCATGCGCGCGGGCCGGTAGGCATCGAGGGCCTGACTTCGCTCAAATACGTGGTCCTGGGCGACGGCGAAGTCCGTTCCTGAGATCCACCCGCCGAAGGGGGCTGCTTGCGGCCCTCATCGGTCTGAATTGATGCCGCAGCTTGGATCCCTTTCCATAACACCATGAAAATCATTATTCTGGGTGCCGGGCGCGTAGGCCAGAGTGTGGCCGAAAGTCTGGTGTCCGAGCAAAACGGAATCACCGTCATCGACACGGATGCGCGAGCATTGCGTGAGCTGGAGTCGCGCTTCGACCTGCGCGGCGTGGTCGGCAACGGCATCGATCCCCAGGTCCTGGCCGAGGCTGGCGCCAAGGATACCGACCTGCTGATCGCCTGCGCCTCCATGGACGAGACCAACCTGGTCTGCTGCAAGATTGCCCAGGCCGTGTTCGACATTCCGACCCGCATTGCGCGGGTGCGCTCGTCCAGCTTTGCGGTGGATGACCCGGTGCTGGGCAAGGAGGGTTTTGCGGTCGATCGCATCATCTGTCCCGAGGAATCGGTCACCCATTACATCCGCAAGCTCATCGAATACCCGGAAGCCATGCAGGTGCGCGCCTTTGCGGGCGGCCGGGCCGCCCTGGCCTCGGTGCGCGCGCGCGCCGGCGCGCCTGCCGTGGGCCTGCAGATTGGCCAGGTGCGAGAGCGCATGCCGGAACTGGCCATGCGTATCGTGGCGATCTACCGCCGCTTCATGGACGAGCCCGACCGGTTTGTGCGCTGCGACGGTGTCACGCGCATAGAGCCAGGTGACGAAGTCTTCATGCTGGCCGCGACCGAACATGTATCCGAGGCTCTCAAGGCCATCAACCTGCCCGAGGGGCGTCCGAGTCGCCCGGTGTTCCGCATCATGATTGCAGGCGGCGGCCAGGTCAGCCTGCGGCTGGCCAGAAAGCTGGCGCAGACCCCGGGGCGCTTTCACGTCAAGATCGTCGAGTCCAATGCCCAGCAATGTCTGAGCCTGTCGTCGGTGCTGCCTGCCGAAGTGCTGGTGCTGGAAGGCGATGCCACCGATGAGGCCTTGCTGGAGGAAGAGGGCATCGAAGAGGTGGATCTGTTCCTCGCGCTGACGGACGACGACGAGGACAACATCATGTCCAGCCTGCTGGCCAAGCGCATGGGCGCGCGCCGCGTGCTGTCGCTGATCAATCGCCGCGCCTATGCCGATCTGATGCACGGCACGCAGATCGATATCGCGCTGTCGCCGGCGCAGGCCATGCTGGGCGAGTTCCTGGCCTATGTGCGCCGCGGCGACGTGCAGGCCGTGCACAGTCTGCGCCGTGGCGTGGCCGAGGCCCTGGAGATCGTGGCGCGCGGCGACCGCAAAAGCTCACGCGTGGTGGGGCGCAAGGTGGAGGAGCTGCGTCTGCCCGAGGAGGTACACATCGGCCTCATCGTGCGCGGCATTCCCGAGGGCAAGACCTGCGAGGAGGTGGCGGGCACGGCATTGGAGACCGAGGTCATCATTCCACGCAGCCATACCGTGATTGAATCCGGCGACCATGTGGTGTTCTTTCTGCCCAACAAGCGACTGGTGCGCAACGTGGAAAACCTGTTCCGTGTCAGCGCCACCTTTTTCTAAGCTGCGTACATGAAAGACCTGCTTCCTGTCCTGCGTGTGCTGGGCATGCTGATGATCATGTTTGCCGGCGCCATGTTGCTGCCCTTCGGCATCTCCTGGTTCACGCAGGATGGCATTTGGCGCATCTACCCCTGGTCAATCGGACTGACGGTTGGCGTGGGTCTGCTGCTATGGGGTGGCCTGCACCGCCACAAGCAGGACCTGCAGCCGCGCCATGGCGTGATCCTGGTGACGCTGGTCTGGGTGGTGCTGCCGCTGTGCGCCATGGTGCCGCTGGTGATGGGGCTGAACCGGGTGGGCATTTCCATCAGTTTCACCCATGCCTACTTCGAGGCCGTCTCGGGCCTGACCACAACCGGGGCCACGGTGCTCAGCGGTCTGGATCAGCTGCCGGTGTCCATCAATGTCTGGCGTACCTTCATGCAGTGGATGGGGGGCATGGGGATTCTGATTCTGGCCGTGGCCGTGCTGCCGCTGCTGGGGGTCGGTGGTGCTCAGCTTTTCAGGGCGGAGGCCGCCGGCCCGGTCAAGGACACCAAGCTGACACCGCGTATTACCGAAACGGCCAAGGGCCTGTGGGGCGTGTACGCGCTGTTCTCCATTGGCTGTTTCCTGGCCTTCTGGGTCTGCGGAATGCAGCCGCTGGATGCGCTGATGCATATGTTCGCCACGGTGAGTCTGGGTGGGCTGTCGTCGCACGATGCCAGTTTTGCCTATTTCAATTCGCCGCTGCTGGAGGCCGCGGCCCTGCTGTTCATGCTGTTGGCCAGCTGCAACTTTGCGCTGTACTTCGTGGCCATGCGCAAGGGGCGCATCGATAGCTTTATGCGTGACCCCGAAATGCGCGCCACGATCGGCGTGCTGCTGGGCTCGGGCCTGCTGGTGGCGCTGCTGCTCTGGGTCAAGGGGGTCTACGGGCCGCTGGATGCCTTGCGCAACGGCATGTTCCATACGGTTTCGGTCGCCACGACCACCGGCTTTTCCACCACGGACTATCTGTCCTGGCCGGTGTTCATTCCCGTTCTGTTGCTGCTGCTGTCGGGGGTTGCCACCAGCGCGGGCTCGACAGGCGGCGGCATCAAGATGGTGCGCATGCTGATTCTGGTCAAGCAGGCCAGGCGCGAGATGACGCGTCTGGTGCATCCACGCGCTGTGCAGCCGGTGCGGCTGGGCGATGCGGTGGTAGATAACCCGATGATTTTTTCGGTGCTGGCCTACATGCTGGTCTACGGTGCCACCGTCATTGTGCTGAGCATGGTGCTGCTGCTGACCGATCTCGACCCTCTGACCGCCTTCTCCGCCGTGCTGGCCAGCGTGCACTGCATGGGGCCGGGCCTGGGGGCCGTTGGGCCCGCATCCAACTACACGGTGTTGACGGATTTCCAGATCTGGGTGTGTACTCTGGGCATGCTGTTGGGGCGGCTCGAGATACTGAGTTTCATGGCTTTGCTTTCGCCGGCATTTTGGCGTCGTTGAGACAAAGGCTGGGGAAAACACCTATCTCATGCTTCAATCTCTACAATTGCCCCCCACCACCGTCTCCTGAGGGTATTTATGGTTCCACATCTCGTCACGGCTTTGACCGGCCCCATTAACGAACTTGAGCAGCGCATTCTCGACTCCATGCCTGCCATTGAGCGTTGGTTCCGCCTGGAATGGATGGAGCACACGCCTCCGTTCTACTGCTCGGTGGACATTCGTAATGCGGGTTTCAAGCTGGCGCCGGTGGATACCAACCTGTTTCCAGGTGGCTGGAACAATCTGACCGATGAAATGCTGCCGCTGGCCGTGCAGGCTGCGATGGCTGCTATCGAAAAGATATGTCCCGAGGCGCGCAATCTGCTCATCATCCCCGAGAACCACACGCGCAACACCCACTATCTGGCCAGCGTGCTGCAGCTCAAGCGCATCTTCAGCATGGCGGGTCTCAATGTGCGTATCGGCTCCATCAGCCCCGAGATCAAGAAGACGCTGTCCATCACGCTGCCGCTGGGCGACGAGATCAAGCTGGAGCCGGTGATCCGCAGCAAGCGTCGCCTGGGCCTCAAGGATTTCGACCCCTGCACGATTTTGCTCAACAACGATCTCTCGACCGGCGTGCCCGGCATCATCGAGGAGCTCTACGAGCAATACCTGCTGCCGCCATTGCATGCGGGCTGGAATGTGCGTCGCAAGAGTCGCCACTTCCAGAGCTACGAGGAAGTCGGCAAGCGCTTCGGCAAGCTGCTGGGCATCGATCCCTGGCTGATCAATCCCTTGTTCGGGCATGTGGAGAACATCGATTTTGCCGAAGGCACGGGCATGGAAGCCCTGGCCGAGCAGGTGGACGTGATCCTGGCCAAGGTGCGCCGCAAATACAAGGAATACGGCATCAAGGAGAAGCCGTTTGCCGTGGTCAAGGCCGACAACGGCACCTACGGCATGGGCGTGATGACTGTGCGCGACGCCAAGGAACTGGCCGCGCTGCCGCGCAAGAGCCGCAACAAGATGGGTGTCATCAAGGATGGCCAGACCGTGCATGACGTCATCGTGCAGGAGGGCGTGCTGACCTATGAGCGCATGCACAACGCCGTGGCCGAGCCTGTGGTCTACATGATGGACCGTTACGTGGTGGGTGGTTTCTACCGCATGCACCCCGAGCGCGGCGAGGACGAGAACCTCAACGCCCCCGGTGCGGGCTATGTGCCCCTGGCTTTCCAGCAGAGCAATCACCTGCCTCAGGTCAGCGCGCGTCCGGGCGCCAGCGCACCGAACCGCTTCTATATGTATGGCGTGATAGCACGTTTGGCCATGTTGGCTGCCAGCTACGAGCTGGAAGCCACTAATCCCGACGCAGAAATCTACGACTGATTTCACGGACGCTGAGGACAGCGCACAATGCCGACAATTTCCCCACTCGGTGACTGCCTTACGAGTCGCTCCTGACCTGTGCAAAATTCGAAATCCTCGCTAGGCGCCCTGACCTTGGGCGCGATCGGTGTCGTGTATGGAGACATCGGCACCAGTGTCTTGTACTCGGTCAAGGAGGTTTTCGGCTCGGGCTATGTGCCGTTCACGCCGGACAACGTCTATGGCGTGCTGTCGGTGCTGTTCTGGACGCTCACGGTCATCGTCTCCCTCAAGTATGTGGTCCTGGTGCTGCGCGCCGACAACAACGGCGAGGGCGGACTGGTGGCCATGCTGGCCCTGGCCTCGCAGACGGTCAAGGACAAGCCGCGTCTGTCCAGCACGCTGTTTCTGGTGGGCATGTTCGGCACCTCGCTGTTTTATGGCGACGGCGTGATCACGCCGGCGATTTCCGTGCTCTCGGCGGTCGAGGGGCTGGAGGTCATCTCGCCGCATTTCACCAAGGCCGTGATTCCACTGACGCTGGTGATCCTGTTTCTGCTGTTCTTCGTGCAAAAGCGCGGTACCGCAGGCATAGGCAAGTTCTTTGGTCCCGTCACCGTGACCTGGTTTGCCTGCATCGCCTTGCTCGGCGTGCACCAGATCATGGGGCATCCGGAAATCCTGGCCGCGCTGAGCCCGCATTACGCGGTCCGCTTCATGTGGGGCAGTCCGGGCATCAGCTTCATCATTCTGGGCTCGGTCGTGCTCTGCGTGACCGGCGCCGAGGCGCTGTATGCCGATCTCGGGCATTTTGGCAAGAAGCCGATCCGCCTGGCCTGGTTCAGCATTGCCATGCCGGCGCTGACCTTGAACTACTTCGGGCAGGGCGCCTTGCTGCTGGCCAATCCCGAGGCCGTCAAGAACCCGTTTTTCATGATGGCACCCAGCTGGGCGCTGCTGCCGCTGGTCATCATGGCCACCATGGCCACGGTGATCGCCTCGCAGGCGCTGATCACCGGGGCCTTCAGCGTGACGCGCCAGGTCATACAGCTGGGCTACTTCCCGCGTCTTGAAGTGCGCCACACCAGCGTGAAGGAAACCGGCCAGATCTATATGCCTCTGGTGAACTGGGGCCTGTTTGTGGCGATTGCTCTGGCCGTGCTGCTGTTTCGCAGCAGCGGCAATCTGGCGGCGGCCTACGGTATCGCGGTGACGCTGGACATGCTGATCACCACCATGCTGACCTTCTTTGTCATCCGCTACCGCTGGAACTATCCGCTGGCCCTGTGCCTGCTGGCGACGGGCTTCTTCTTCGTCGTGGATCTGGCGTTCTTTGCCTCCAACCTGCTCAAGCTGTTTGAAGGTGGCTGGTTCCCGCTGCTCATCGGTGGCACGGTCTTCACGCTGATGTTGACCTGGCGCCGAGGGCGTGAATTGCTGCATCAGAAGCTGCAGGCGGATGCGCTGGATCTGCGCCAGTTCCTGGAAGCCACCTGGCGCCATCCGCCCATGCGAGTCCCCGGCACGGCAGTCTTTCTCTCGGGCGAGCCCGGTACCGTGCCGCATGCGCTGCTTCACAACCTCAAGCACAACAAGGTGCTGCACGAGCGCAATCTCTTTGTGACCGTGCGTAACCACGAAGTGCCCTGGGTGGGGATGGACAAGCGGGTGGAGTCCGAGTCTCTGGGGGGCGACTGCTGGGAAGTCATCATCCACTACGGCTTCAAGAACGAACCCGACGTGCCGGCAGCGCTGGCGCAGCTGCGCACCCAGGGCTGCAAGCTGGATTCCATGGCCACCAGCTATTTCCTGTCGCGCGACGTGATCATTCCGCGCATGAACAACTCCATGGCACACTGGCGCGAAAAGCTGTTCGCTCAGATGCACAAGAACGCGAGCCGTGTGGCGGACTTCCTGCACCTGCCGAGCAACTCGGTGGTGGAGCTGGGCTCCAAGATCGAGCTGTAGATACTTTGAGTCAAATAGGCCTTTGGCGCTTTACCAGCAAGCGCTGATAGCTATTGATCTTGAAGTGATGATCGGCTTCGCCATTCGCGCTTCCGCGGGCTGCATCATTTTTGGCGGGGCTGGTGCCAGAATGCACGGATGCGCTTTTTCAAAGACTTGAGTCCTGCCGCCGTGGCCGCAGGCTTTGTGGCCGTGCTTGTGGGCTTTACCAGTTCGGTAGCCCTTGTGTTTCAGGCGGCACAGGCGTTTCATGCCACGCCTGAGCAGATCACTTCCTGGATCTGGGCGCTGGGCCTGGGCATGGGTCTGTGTTCGCTGGTCCCATCGCTGATTCTGCGCATGCCGGTCATGGTGGCCTGGTCCACCCCAGGGGCGGCGGTGCTGGCGACCGCCGGGCTGGCGGGCGGTTTCTCCATGGGGGAGGCGATCGGTGCCTTCATCGTCAGTGCGGCCCTCATCATCCTGGTGGGGGTGACTGGCTGGTTCGAGCGCATCATGAACCGCATCCCCATGGAAATTGCGTCGGCCCTGCTGGCCGGCGTTCTGGCCAAGTTCGGCATGCAGGCTTTCTCTGCGGCCGAGACCAATCTGTCGCTGGTACTGGTCATGCTGCTTGCCTATCTGCTTTCGCGGCGTATGGCTGCGCGCTATGCGGTCATCATCACCCTGCTGGCCGGAACCGCCTGGGCGGCGCTGCGCGGGCAGATGCAATGGTCGGCCGTGCATGGCGGGCTGGCCATGCCCGTCTATACGGCCCCCGAGTTCTCGCTGCAGGCGCTCATCAGTCTGGCGTTACCCCTGTTTGTCGTGACCATGGCTTCCCAGAATCTGCCGGGCGTGGCGGTGATTCGCGCCACGGGCTATCCGATACCGGTGTCCAAGGTCATCAGCATGACCGGCGTGGCGACCTTGCTGCTGGCGCCTTTTGGCGGCTATGCCCTCAACCTCAGCGCCATCACGGCGGCGATCTGCATGGGAGACGAGGCGCATGAGGACAGAAACAAGCGCTATACCGCTGCTGCCGTGTGTGGACTGCTATATATATTGATAGCTATCTTTGGCGCGGTGGTCACCGGTCTGCTGACGGCTTTTCCCAAGGAGCTGGTGGCCTGCATCGCCGGATTGGCCTTGCTGGGCTCCATAGGCGGCGGCATGGCTACGGCCTTCAAGGAGGAAAAGCACAGAGAGGCCGCGCTCATCACTTTTCTGGTGACGCTCAGCGGTGTCGTCATCGCGGGTGTGGGCTCTGCCTTCTGGGGTGTGGTCGCGGGTAGCCTTGCCCTGCTTGTCCAGAGTCTGCGGGCTCGCAAGGCCTGAGTATCAGCCGTCATATTGTGGTGTTATGTCCGGCTCGGCATGATGCCTGTATCAACCGCTAGAGTTCTTCACCATGCAAATACTGTTTGTCGCCGATCCGCTGGAATCTTTTGTCATCTACAAGGATTCCACCTTTGCCATGATGCGTGAGGCCCAGCGCCGAGGTCACCAGATCGTGGCCTGCGAGCCTTGCCATATCTCCTGGCAAAGCGGTGGCAAGGTCAAGGCTCGGGTGCGGCATATCACCCTGACCGGGGTCAAGGATCGCTGGTTCGAGGAAACCCAGTCTACGCGGGCGGTGCTGGCGGACTTTGGCGCCATCGTCATGCGCAAGGACCCTCCGTTCGATTCCGAGTTCTTCTATGCCACGCACATGCTCGGCCAGGCCGAGCGTGAGGGAGCCAAGGTCTTCAACAAGCCCGGTGCCCTGCGCGAGCATCCCGAGAAGCTTGCCATCATGGAGTTTGCGCAATTCATCTCGCCGACGCTGGTCACGCGCAGTGCCGAGGACATCCGTGCCTTTCATGCAGAGCACCAGGACATCATCCTCAAGCCGCTGGACGGCATGGGGGGGATGGGCATCTTCCGAGTCGGCGAAGACGGTCGCAATCTAGGCAGCATCATCGAAACCCTGAATCAGGGCGGCTCCACCAGTGTCATGGTGCAGAAGTTCCTGCCCGACATCGTTCATGGCGACAAACGGGTGCTCATCATCGGCGGCAAGCCCGTGCCGTTCTGTCTGGCTCGCATTCCGCAGGGCAATGAGGTGCGCGGCAATCTGGCGGCCGGCGGCAAAGGGGTTGCACAGCCGTTGGCAGAGCAGGACAAGGCAATTGCCGAGTTCATTGGGGAGCGTCTGGTGCAGCGTGGCTTGCTCTTGATCGGGCTGGATGTCATCGGCCATAACGTCACCGAGATCAATGTGACCAGTCCCACCTGCTTCCAGGAGATCTTTGATCAGACCGGCTGCGATGTGGCGTCGCTGTTTGTCGACGCACTGGAGCAGGCCGCTCGCGTCTGAGGAAGCGACAAAGAACCCCGGCAGGCAAGGCCTGCCGGGGTTCTTTGTCTGGATGTCCGTGCGAGTGTTGTCTGGACAGCAAAAATCTGTGTACAATGCAAGGCTGCACTGAGCGAAATGCAAATTTTTGCTAGCCGGCCTGAAAGAAATCAGTCGGTAAAGTTGTGATAGAATTCAAGGCTTCGCTGATCGCAGCAAGCAACGAGATCCAAAGTCAAGCTTCTTGATTTTGCACTCGGCTCCTTAAAAAAATACAGCCGATAAGCGTGGGCGTTTGAGGGCAAGCAGCCAGTTCTTCGGAACAAACTCTTCGGAGTTATCAAACGCTCACAAAAA